>NZ_CP012543.1:1285839-2571679 GCF_004803795.1 Campylobacter rectus
GCGACTGTTCGTCAAAAAGGCTGCTTTGGGAGACGGTTTTTGTGCTTATGGCGACCTCTTGCTCCGAAACCGCGCTGATAGATTCCGTCAAATTTTGCTCGGTATGGTTTTTTAGATCGCCGTTTTTGTCGGCACCCCAGGCTTCCTCGCTCAAATTTTCATAGTTTTTCGGGCTTAAAATTTTCACGCTCTCTATCCCGCTTTCATCATCCAAGTCCGTCAAATTTAGCCCCGCATTTACAACGCCGTCGATGTAGCGCGCGTGGAGCAAAAAGAAAAAATGATCGCCCTTTAGCGCGTGAAATTCGCTGTTTTTGATGAGACGACTTACGCGTTCGCCACTTTTTAGAGGCGTGGCTTTATCCTCCTCGCCCCAAAATATAAACGCCCTGCCGCCAAAATCCGCAAATTTAGAGCTAAAATCCTCATCGACGACATTTTTTAGGGTCTCGTACATCGTTTTGCTCATGCCTTTTACGTCTTTTGTGGCGAAAAATTTGTATAAAAACCCAAGCCCGAACAGCTTTAAAAACTTAAACAAAGCGATCTTAAATCGCACCCAAAGCGGCTTTTTAGCTACGATGCCCGCCGAGCTTAAAAGCGCGAGATATTCGGGATTTAGCAGGGTTGCGACCTTGCCGCCGAAGCTATGCCCGAAGATGATTTTGGGGCTCGCGCCAAGCTCGTCTAAAAAGGATTTTATGATTTTTGCGTAGTCTTTCGTCGCTAGCGCGCCGTACATACTGCTCGCGCCAAAGCCCGGCATATCAACGTAAACGTGCCGAAAGTCTTTAAAATACGTGCCGAAAGCCTTTTTCATAATCTCTTTGTTCGCGCCCCAACCGTGCAAAAATAGCGCGACGTCCTTGTGCGCCGGATTTACGGTTTCGTAGCTGATGCGGTAAATTTTGCCGCCGTATTTTACCTCTTTGACTGCCATTATTCGCCGCTTCCGGCTCGTTTTTTAGCCTCATAAATGCTTTGCAGTACCTCGACGGCCTCGCATAGACGCTCGTACTCGCCCATATTTAGCAATACGGCTTCAAATTTATTATTTTTGACGATCACGGCGCGCTTCATCTGCGCCTTGCCGACCTTTCCCAAGACGGCACTGAAATTTCGCACCACTTCGGTCGCCGTGTAAATTTCATCTTTGCTAAAAGTAGTCATTTTTGCTCTTTACGTAAAATTTTACGTAAAATATAGCATATTATCTTTAAATTCAAATTAAAATATAATGGCGCATTATGTTCGTTAAAATTTATTTTAGAGCGTTTTATGTTTTTAGCGTGAAATTTGCGAGTATGTAAAAGGCGGGCAGAATTTGGCTTTAGTGTAAAAAAATGGGCAAATTTACCTAAAAAACAGGACTTTAAAATAAAGATTTTAAATTTACAACCGAGTCAAACGCGGCAAATTCGAAGAAATATCGCTTTGTCAAATTTCGTAAAACCAAGCCGATCGGTTTGTAAATTAAGCTAAATTTGGGCCCGAAAACCAGCATTTTAACGCTCTTAGCCGTAAAATTTAACGCTACAGGCCAAAAAATTATGCGCCAAACAAATGCCGCCTATCCGAGAAATAGTATTTGGATAACTAAAAGACCGCAATCAGCTCTCACTCGTCGTCTGCCAAACTTCAAAATTTAAGAACCGACGACCAAATTTAGTAACGATATCTCAAAGCGCAAAAATCACAACCAAATTTTTGAAAAACGCCAAAAACAAGACGTTTAAAGCGGCAACTAAACGTCAAATTTAGCAAAAGGCAAGCAAAATTTTACAGTTTGCCCTTTGCCGACGTTATGGAGTTGATAAATTTATAGTCGATATTTATCTCGCGCTCCTTAGGCAAGCTTGCGGCGAGTCGCTCCAGAGTCCCCTCAAAATCGTCAAATAGATAATTCGCCATACTGCCCGGGTTTGGGTTAATCTCGTTTAGATAGACTTCGCCGTTTACCTCGAAAAAGTCGCAGCGTATCAGCGCCCCGTCAAAGCCGCAGTTGTAGATGCGCTCAAAGCTTTGTTTTAGCTTGGCGGCTAGCTCTGCGCCGATGTCGGCCTCGCGCGCCCTGCTCTCGTTTGAAAAGCTCATATATTTTTGCTCGTAGTCTAGAAATTCCTTCTTTTTAGGCTCCTCGATGATGGAAAATTTGATCTCGCCGTCCGCCTTGCAACCTGCTAGATTGTACTCCTTCACGCCCTCGATAAATGGCTCTACTAGGATCTCTTTGTCAAACTCGTATGCCACGTCCAGGCCGTATTCCAGCTCGCTAGCGTCTTTTATCACGCTAACTCCTATCGAGCTTCCTAGGCGAAGCGGCTTTAGGATCACGGGTAGCGGCAGGCTAGGCGCCTTTGCTCTGCTTACAACCTCGTAGTTTAGGGTATTTACGCCCGCTTTTTGCGCGAGTAGTTTGGTTAGCTCCTTGTTGTAGCTTAGCGCGCTAGCTTCCACGCGAGGGCCGATGTAGCTAAGGCCGTAAAACTCGAGCAGCGCCGCGATCTTACCGTCCTCGCCGTCCATACCGTGGACTAAATTTATAAACGCGTCCGCCTCGATCTTTTTCTCTCCGAGCAACCCGCCCGCGAAAAATCCGCCCTGCTTAAGAGTGAGTTTTTTGGCGTTTTTATACTTGCCCGAGCTAAAGAAATTCGCCTTCATATCGGCGCCGTTTATCAAGTAAAATTCTCTAAATTTATCGCAAAATATAAACAAAGGCTCATTTTTTAGCACCTTTTTTAAGGCTATGGCGCTCACGACACTGATCTCGTGTTCGTAGCTTTTAGCGCCGAATATCACAGCAAATTTCATATTTTTTCCTTTTTTTATGCTAGTTTTTTTAGGGCTTGTTTGACGAGTTCGCCCGTATTTTGCGCGTCGCACTCGCTAAGCGCCTTGGTTATCTTTTCTCTTTTAAAGCCGAGGCTCTCAAGCGCCAAGATCGCTTCGTGCTGATAGCTAGGCAGGTTTTCGTCCATCGTCATCTTTGCGTCGCTAAGCTCGGCTATTATGCGTCTAGCCGTCTTTGCGCCGATGCCGGGCACCGTTTGCAGCGCCGCCGCATCTCCGCTTTTAACCGCGTTTAAAAATGCGTTGGGATTTAGACTCGAGCACACCGCCATCGCGGTCGCCGCGCCGATACCGCTTAGTTTTATCAGCGTCTCAAACATCTTTTGCTCGTTGCTATCTAAAAATCCGTAAAGCAAGTCCGCATCCTCGCGGATGATCTGCGTGATGTTTAGCTCCACGCTCTGGCCTCGTTCGAGCTTTGCCGAGCAAAAAAGCGAGATCGCCACGCCGTAGCTCACGCCGCCGGCCGTCTTTAAGATGAGATTTGCGGGCTCTTTTTTGGTTATCACGCCCTCGATCGCTTTTATCATCGTTTTCCTTTAAATTTTGCGATTATCTCTAAAATTTGATTAATTCTTGCAAAAATTTATCCGTAACCTCGCTAAAGGCGGCGTTTAGCGCCTTCATCGCGATTTCGCCCTCGTCCTCGCCTGCGTCTTTTTGCGAGCTTAGCACGATGCTTTTTAGCTCCTTGCCGTCTTTAAAAAAGCTAAACATCATCGAAATTTGCGCTTTTTGATCTTTGATTTGAAGCGTGAGTAAATTTGACTTTACGCTGATGTCTGCGTTTTTAAAAGAGGGCTTAAACACGCACTGATCGCTCGCGGCTATGATCAAATTTCGTCTTGCCATCTCGCTTGGGAGCGCTAAAAATTTGACGTTTTTTAGCGGGCGGATCTCGCCGTTTGCGTCTATCTTTAGGACTTCGCGGCTCTCGTACGCGCCAAAAACCCGCACCTCCTCGATAAAAACCGTTTTTTCGGGCTTGTTTTCGCACTCTTTAAATTTATCCTCCGCGCCGCCTAACATAAAATAATTCGTCCTAGGCGCGGGCTTTGCCAAAACGCTGCAACCGCTAAAAAACAGCGCCGTAGCGGCTAAAACCGTGCTTAAAATTTTCATTTTTCGTCCTTTTTCTGCGTGTCTTTAAAGAAAAATTCGTACGGGTCGTCCTCGAGTCTAAAAAGGGTATTTCTAAAATCCGAAATCAGCTTTTGAAAGCTAAGCAGCGTCCTCTCCGTCTCGTCGCTAAGCGTATTTAGCGCGTCTTTTACGTCGTATTCGCCACTTTTTATCTTTTCAGAGATCGCGGTTTGTAGATTTTTTAGTTCCTGTGCGGCATCTGCGGCCTTAGTGGTAAATGAATTTATAAACTCAAGCGTACTCGAGGCGTTTTTTAGCGCTTTTTTTAGCTCGTTTAGCGTCAAATTCGCATTTACCAAAACCTCGTTTGCGTTTGCGATAGTCGCGTTCATATCGAGATTTCCGGCGTTTATCTTTTTCATTGCTTCATCGGTCGAAACTAAGATAGACGAAAATTTAGCCGCGTTTTCGTCGCTTAAAAATTTATTGATATTTTTAAATGTGGACTCTAAATTTTGCGTTATGTACTCGGCTCTGTCGCCGATTTTGTCGAAAAAACCGGCCTCAAGCCCTATGTAGGCCTTTTCGTTTTTATCAAAGAGCGGGCTATCCATACTGCCGCGCGAGATATTTAGGTAACCGATGCCCGTGATGCCCTGTATCTCCGCAGACGCGGTGCTGTCGGTTCTTATCGGTATATCTTTTCTCACGGAGAGTTCAAGCTCGATGAGGGCTTCTTTTTCGTCGGCAAAGCGGATGTCCTTGACGCTGCCCGCGTCTACGCCGATAAATTTGACCGTGGAGTCCTTTTTGATGCCGCTTGGCAGGCTTGTGGTTTTGATGAAATACGACCTGTAATCATCGGCCTTTTTCCCGTATCCGCCCAGCCACCACGCCGCGATACCTAGCGCGCTCACGACGAGCACGAAAAAGAGTCCTATCAGGGTGTAATTTATTTTATTTCCCACCGTTTTTCCTTGTTTTTAAAAGCTCTTCGAGCGGATTTTCGGGCATTTGCATCAGCTGCTCAAAAGTCCCCTCGAAGGCTATCTTTTTATCCTGAAGTATCAAAAATCTATCTAAAATCATGCAAATACTATCTATATCGTGCGTCACCATCACGACCGTGACGCCAAGCGTATCTCGTAGCTCTACCACTAGCTCGTCAAACGCCCGAGCGCTACTTGGGTCAAGGCCGGAGTTTGGCTCGTCTAAAAACAGAATTTTAGGACTTAGCACAAGAGCCCTAGCCATCGCCACGCGCTTTTTCATACCGCCGCTTAGCTCGCTTGGGTATTGTAGCGCGACGTTTTCGCTAAGGCCTACTTTTTGTAGCCAAAACATTGCTATCTCGCGCATCGAGCGCTCGCTCATCCTGCTATATTCTTTTAGCAAGATATAGATATTTTCCAGCACGTTCATCGAGGTATAAAGCGCGCCGAACTGAAACATCACGCTGCAAGCGAGCTTTATCTCCCGCCTGGCCGCTTCGTCTAGTGACCACAGATCGCGCCCTAGCATCTCGACCTTGCCGGCGCTTGGCTCTTTTAGATATATCATCGTTTTCATCAGCGTCGATTTACCCGTGCCGCTACCGCCTAATAGCCCATAAATTTCAGCCTCGTTTACGTGAAAATTTAGCCCGTCGTGGATCACTCGGTCGCCGAATTTCGTCGTTAAATCGGTTGCCTTTATTATCATTTATATGCCTAGATGCGTGAAAATGACCGAAAACAATGCATCCACCATGATCACGCCAAATATCGCATTTACCACGCTAACGGTCGTATATGTGCCCACGCTTTGGGTGTTTCCGCTGATCTGAAAGCCTCTCATACAGCCGATAAACGCGATCACGACGCCAAAAAACGGAGCCTTAAAAAGCCCTACGTAAAGATGCTTGATCTCCACCTCTTGCTCAAATCTGGCCAGGTAGCTATCAAAGCCGATATTTAGGTAGTTTTCCATCACGACCATCTCGCCGAAAATCCCCGCCACGTCGGCTAAAAACACGATAAGCGGCATAGCGACGATGAGAGCTATCACGCGGGGCAGGACGAGAAATTTAAACGGATCAAATCCCATCGTCTTCATCGCGTCGATCTCTTCGGTGATTTTCATAACGCCGATTTGCGCGGTAAAGCTTGACGCCAGACGCCCGGCTACGATGATAGCGGCGATGAGAGGCGCTATCTCGCGCAGAGTCAAAAGCCCCATCATCTCGACGATTATTATCGTGGCGCCGAAACGCTCGAGCAAATTTGAACCCTGATATGCTAGCACGATACCGATGAGAAAAGAGGTGAGGCACACGATAAAAACGGACTTTATGCCCGCATCCTCGAAATAAGCCAAAATTTCCTTCACGCGGATATTTTTTAGCATGAATATCTTGCTAAATTTAACCAAAAACTCGCCCGTGAAATTTAAAAACGCGCAAAATCCCGCAAAAAACGCAGCCAAATTTTTGCCGATTTGAGAGAGCGGATTTTCGTGGGGTTTGGCGTTTATGATCTGCTTTATTTTAGGATTTACTTCGCTGTTTATCGAGGCGAAAATCCTTTGCGCGTGCGGGGTTAAATTTACGAGCTCGTAGTTTTTGCGCGCATTTAAAAGGGTGTTTTTCAAAAACAGCGCCGCTGCATAGTCAAGCTCTTTTACGTCTTTAAAATTTAAAACGATTTTGTCAAATTTCCTTGAGCCGATAAGCGCGGCTGTCTGGGTCCAAATTTGAGCCGGCAGCTTGTAGGTCCAGTCGTTTTTTAGGTTTATAGCGAGCTTACCGCCGCTTTGCCTGCACTCGTAAAATTCGCTTTTAAATTTTAAAAAAAGAGGCAAATTTAAGCCTTTTTGACGTTGTTATTTTTCTTGATCACGTAGTCTATATCGCCTTCCTCGGTTTCTATTTTAGCGACCGTTATGACGCGGGCGATCTCGTTTTCGCGGGTGTTATACGTGATGTCGCGAGCCGGGTCGATGAGTCTAAATTTGATTTCGTTAAATTCGCGCCAGCTGCTGTGATTTATCACTTTTGAGTTAAAAATACTTTCTTGGATGTTCGTTATCTCGCCTTTTAGCTCGGCGATCGCGGCTTTTTTCTCGCGAAATTCTTTCAAAAGCGCGTTGTATTCGTGCACCAGCTGCTGATACTCTTTTAGCTTTTTTATAAATGTCACGGGCGGAGTGTTATTGGTTCTTTTTAGCTCCTCGATCTTTGCCTTTATGACGTTTATAGGGCCTTTATTTTCCTCGACGACCCATCTTTTAAACTCCAGCATACGCGGCATTTTTACGATTTGCTCTCTGATGGTTTTTATCTTCGCCATTCGATCGTTTATCTGCTCGCCCGTATTTTTTATCATACTAAAATCGACTAAAATTTTATTGTTCACGCCTTTTAGTTTTTTTATCTCAAGAGTGTCGGCGATAACGATGTTTGAGTTTGACACGAGCGTATCGATGACGACGCTTTCGGCGATTATCTCGCCGCCGATTACCGATTTTATAACGACTTTTTTGGCTTTTACTTTGCCGCCTTCGAGGCGGTCTATCTCGACGTCCTCCCCCTCGAAGCTGCCGATATGAACGGCGATTTTAGCCTCTTTTGCTTCGATAACGGCTTTTGCATGGGTTTGCCCGCCGATAGTTACCTTATTTGCTTTTACTACGGCGTTTGCGGCGACGTTTCCCTCGACGTTTATCTCGTTTGCCTCGACCGTCATTCCCGTGCCTACGGCGTCTTTTGTCAGGTCGTTTTCTTTTACGTTTAGGGTTACGTTGGTATCTAGTCCCGTATCGACCGAGCCCGTGGTTTTAAATGTGATTTCATTTACGTCAAGCTCGTCTTTGATATCAAACAAGCCCTTTACTTCGTGAACGTAGCCCGCTTTTTTGGAGTAAAATTTTATCCCCTCTTTGTCCTCTTTTAGATAGATATTTTCGGTATGCTCGGGCATTTTTGTTATCGTGGCTTTGGCTTTTTGCGCAGGCAAAAGATTTCCCCGCACGTCGCGGCCGTCCGAGCCCTCCACCAGCTTCACGTATTCGATTATTAGCTCGTTTTCGACGACTCCGAGCAGATAGCCTCTGTTTGCGTAGTCGATTTTGTCGTTTTCGTCAATCGGTTTATTTTTGTTTTTATAGTGAAAAATCAGTGCGTCATCGGTGGAGAGCTTTACGTTTACGCCCGCCGTCACGGTAAAAGTATAGTCCTTATCGATAAATTCTTTAACCCTTAAAACCGAAGAAATTTTAGCAATTTCCTCGATCATCGACCCGTTTCTGATGCCGATTAAAATTCCTACTTTTATCAATTTTTTGTAGATGAAATTTATCAGCTTTTTGTCAAATTCTTTAAAATAAACCGTATCTGCGTTTTGCGAAACGGTGGCTAAAATTTTAGTCAAATTTTTATTTGCGTTTAAAGAAACATTAGGTAGCGGCACGGGTTTTGCGCGTCTGATGTCGTAAAATTTGACCAAGTAGCTTTGTTTTATGCTTTCTACTCTTTCTACGTAAAATTTATCGTCGTCAAAGATATCTAGCTTTTCTTCGGAAATTTGTCGCGGCTGACCTTCGCCCGCGATCTTGCACTCGGTTTTGATCTTTATGATGTCAAAATCTATAAATTTGCTATCTACGCCGAGATTTTTTACTAAATTTAATATCTCGCCGTAAGGATTGGCGGTCTCGACCTCCATATCTGCGAGGAAAGTTTGTTGCGCTTTTTGATTTTCTGTCACGTGATGCTCTTGTATTATTTTTTATGCGATTATCTCCAAAATTTCATTAAAAACACGTTATATGAGACTTTGCGCCCGCTTTTACGTCTTTTAAAACAAATTTTGTCTATCATTACGCCAATTTTAAATAGGGAATTTTATGCTTATAAAAGGCTTTTTTTCAAACAGCATCGGCATTATGGTTTCACGAGTTTTAGGGCTCGTGCGCGACCTACTCACGGCTTCTACTTTGGGTGCGGGCATTTACAGCGATATATTTTTTATCGCATTTAAGATACCCAATTTATTGCGCCGCATCTTTGGCGAGGGGGCTTTTGCCAACGCTTTTTTACCAAATTTTACGAAATCAAACAAAAAATCGCTCTTTAGCGCCGAAATTTTTCTTAAATTTCTAGCCTTTATCGGCGTTCTCACGCTTTTGGTAAATTTATTCGCTCCGTTTTTTACCGCCGTTATCGCCACCGGTTTAGCGCCCGGTGACATAAACGAAGCCGTCCCGCTCGTAAAAATCAACTTCTACTACCTAGCACTCATCTTTGCCGTTACTTTTTTAGCCTCGCTTTTACAGTATCGCGGGCATTTTGCGACGACGGCGTTTGGGGCGGCTTTGCTAAATTTAGCTATGATCGGCTCTTTAGTTTTAGCTCGCGGACAGGAGCCTAAAATCGTGGCTTATTATTTGAGTTTCGGCGTCGTAGTAGGCGGCGTTTTGCAGCTTATCGCGCACCTTATCGCGCTCAAATTTAACGGCATCTCAAAGCTCTTTTTCGGCGGCTTAGTTAAATTTGCCCGCGGCAAAAGAGCCGATACGAAGGGCTTTTTTAGCAACTTTTTCCACGGTCTGGTCGGATCATCCGCGATGCAGCTAAGCTCGTTTATGGATACGTGGCTGGCGTCGTTTTTGGCGGCTGGATCGATCAGCTATCTTTTCTACGCCAACCGCATTTTTCAGCTACCTTTAGCGATATTTGCGATCGCGCTTTCTACCGCGCTTTTTCCTAAAATCACACGCCAGATCAAGGCAGGCAACGAAGCCGAAGCCTTAAAATGGATGCGAAAAAGCTTTGAAATTTTATATTTTTTGCTCTTTGCGGCGGCTATCGGCGGCATCGTTTTAGCCCAGCCTATCATCAAGCTGCTTTTTGAGCGCGGAAGCTTCACGCAGGCCGATACGGCGGCGACCGCGAGCGTTTTGAGCGCTTATATGATCGGACTTTTACCTTTTGGGCTTGCTAAACTTTTTTCGCTCTGGCTTTATGCGCATTTACAGCAAAAGCTAGCCTCCAAAATCGCCGTTATCACGCTCGTTTTTAACCTCGTTTTGGCCGTTATTTTGATGCAAGCGTGCGGCGCGTTCGGACTGGCTCTAGCTAGCTCGTTAGGCGGGTTTTTGACACTAGCTTTAAACGTCAAATTTTTTGGGATGAGGAAATTTTTAGCTATAATCGAGCCTAAAAAATTAATGCTTTTAAGCGCGGTTTTGGCTTTAGAGGCGGTGATTTTGATATTTTTGAGGAAATTTTTAGATGCAAATTTTTGATAGCGTAAAAAGAAAAAAAGTGGAATTTGAGCCCGTAAAAAGCGACTTTGTGCGCATTTACGTCTGCGGGCCGACGGTTTATGACGACGCGCATTTGGGACACGCTAAAAGCGCGATCAGCTTTGATGTGCTTAGGCGCACCTTAAGCGAGCTTGGCTACAAGGTCAAATTCGTGCGAAACTACACCGATATCGACGATAAAATTTTAAAGAAAATGAGTGAGAGCGGCGAGAGTCTGAAATCGATCACGGATAGGTATATCGCAAGCTACGAGCGCGATATGAGCGCGCTTAACGTACTTGAGCCCGACGTCAAGCCAAAGGCGACGCAGACGCTAAAAGAGATGATAGAGTACATCGAAATTTTGCTAAAAAACGGCTTTGCTTACGAGATAAAAGGCGACGGCATCTACTTTGACACCGCAAAAGACGCGCAGTATCTGAGCCTTAGCGGTAAATTTGACACCGAAGCAAACGTCGCTCGCGTGGCTAGTAGTGACGAAAAAAAAGACGAAAAAGACTTCGTGCTATGGAAATTTGACGAGAAATGGTACGAAAGCCCGTTTGGTCGCGGCCGACCCGGCTGGCACACCGAGTGCGTCGCGATGATAAAAAAGCACCTAAGTAGCGGCGAAAAATTTGAGATCGATATCCACGCGGGCGGACTTGATCTGCTCTTTCCGCATCACGAAAACGAGGCCGCGCAATGCCGCTGCGCCGAGCGTAAGAGCCTGGCTAAATACTGGCTACACAACGGCTTTATCCAAGTAAATAACGAAAAAATGAGCAAGAGCCTGGGAAATAGCTTTTTTGTTAAAGACGCGCTGGAGAGAAACTTGGGCGAGGCGGTGAGATTTTATCTGATTTCTAGCCACTACAGAGCGAATTTTAACTTTAGCGAAGATGATCTAAACGCGGCAAAAAAGCGGCTGGATAAAATTTACCGCCTAAAAAAACGAGTTTTGGGCGCCGCGGCAAATTTAAGCGCGAACGAGAAATTTAAGAGCGAATTTATGTCTGCGATGCAGGACGATCTAAACACCTCAAAAGCCCTTGCGAGCGTAGATGAGTTTGTCCGCAGCGCAAACGACGAGCTAGACGCAAATCCTAAAGACAAGGCCAAAAAAGGCAAAATCGCGGCAAATTTGGAGCTCATCGCCAGAGTGCTCGGTATCTTGCAGATAGACGTGTTTGAGTATTTTCAGTTTGGCGTGAGCGACGAAAAGCGAGCCTACATCGAGGATCTGATAAATCAAAGAAACGAAGCAAAAGCGGCTAAAAACTACGAGCTATCCGATAAAATCCGCGATATGCTAGCCGCAAACGGTATAAGTCTCATGGATACGCCGGAGGGTTGCATATGGGAAAAGATATGAAGCAGATGAGCATAAAAGAGGTTTTGCGGCGGTTTGCGCCCTATTTTAGAGATTATATTTCGTATTTTATCATCGCGATCGCAGGCATGCTGATGGCTAGCGGTGGAACTGCGGCGTCGGCATGGGTGATCGAGCCCGTGCTAAATAAAATTTTTATCGAAAAAAACAAAGACCTGCTTTATCTTTTGCCCTACGCTATCATCGTGATTTACGTTTTAAAGGGGCTTGGGACGTTTTTGCAGGCGTATTTTACGGCGTATATCGGGCAGGATATCGTGAGGAGATTTCGCGAGCGGTTGCTAAAAAACCTGCTAAATTTGGATATGAAGTTTTTTAACGATTACCGCACGGGCGAGCTAATAAGCCGAAATATCAACGACATCGACCGCATCAGAAGTATCGTTAGCTCTATGATCCCCGAACTCATCCGCGAGGCTATCACGATCGCGGGACTACTTTGCGTCGTGCTTTATCAGAGCTTGCAGCTTGCATTTTTTGCGCTGGTTATCATGCCCGCAGCCGTCTATCCGCTCTCAAAACTCGCAAAAAAGATGAAAAAAATCTCCCGCGCCTCACAGGAAAAAACCTCCGACATCAGCTCGAAACTAAGCGAAATTTTTACCAATATCGAAATCATCAAGGCAAACAACGCGCAGGAGTTCGAGCACGCTAAATTTACCGCCGAAAACGCTAAATTTTTCAAGCTAAATTTAAAAAGTGTAAAAGTAAATGAGATGGTAAGCCCGATGATGGAAATTTTCGGCTCCGTGGGCGTTGCAGCAGTCGTCATCATCGGTGGCAAAGAGGTTATAGACGGAAATTTGACGATGGGAAGCTTCTTTTCGTTTCTCACCGCGCTTTTTATGCTTTATACGCCTATTAAACGTATTTCAGGCCTTTATAATAAGATGCAAGACGCCGTGGTCGCGGCTGAGCGAACCTTTGAGCTACTCGATAAAGAACCTCAAATTTTAAGCGGCGACAAGCCGGTGCCGCGTGAAATAAATTTGATAAATTTTAAAGACGTCAGACTAAACTACGACGACAAAGAGGTACTAAAAAGCGTAAATCTAAGCGCGTCAAAGTCCCAAACTATCGCGCTCGTCGGTAGTAGCGGAGGAGGAAAAAGCTCGATCGTAAATTTGCTTATGAGATTTTACGACGCAAACGGTGGAGCGATCGAGATAAACGGCGAAAATATCAAAAATTTTAGTCTAAATTCGCTCAGACAAAATATCGGCCTCGTGACCCAGCGCGTCTATATCTTTAACGATACCGTCGCAAACAACGTCGCCTACGGTCGCAAGTACGACGAAGCCAAGGTCGAGCTCGCGCTAAAAACGGCAAACGCGTATGATTTCGTCGCAAATTTACCCCAGGGCGCGCAGACTGTTTTAAATGAATTCGGCACCAATCTCTCCGGCGGTCAGCGTCAGCGTATCGCCATAGCCCGCGCGCTCTACGACGACCCGCAGATTTTGATATTTGACGAGGCCACGAGCGCTCTAGATAACCAAAGCGAACAGCAGATAACCAAAGCCATCGCAAATCTGCAAAAAGAAAAGATAATATTTATCATCGCGCACCGCCTAAGCACCGTGCAAAACGCCGACAAGATCGCCGTTATCAGCGGCGGAAAGGTGGTCGGATGCGGCACCGACGAGCAGCTTAGCAAGAGTTGCGAAATTTACAAGAAGCTAAAAGGCAAAGCTCTTGTTTAAGCCTAAATTTGCTAAAATCCAAAGAAATTTTAAGGATAAAATTTGAATTACGATACGTTAAAATCCATATTTTTTAAGCTTGAGCCCGAGACCGCTCACAAAGTCGCGGAAAAAACGCTAAGCATTTCAGACTGCGTATTTCCGGGGCTTTACAGCGCGGTTGCCAAAAACTGTATCGTCACGGACACCGCTCTTTCGCAAAATTTGCTAGGAGCTAGCTTTTTAAATCCCGTGGGAATCGCCGGCGGCTTTGATAAAAACGCCACGATGCTACGGCCATTGGCCGCACTCGGGTTTGGGCACGTGGAGTTTGGTACCGTGACGCCAAAAGCGCAAGAGGGCAACGCAAAACCGCGTCTTTTTCGCCTCATAGAAGAGGAAAGCATACAAAACGCGATGGGTTTTAACAACGAAGGCGCCGACGCCGTGAGCGCGCGCGTCGGTAGGCTTTATCCGTTTGCGATACCGCTTTTTGCCAACATCGGCAAAAACAAAATCACTCCTAATGAAGAAGCAATCAAAGACTATGAAAATTTAGTCGTTAAATTTAACGAAATTTGCGACTGCTTCGTCATCAACGTCTCGTCGCCAAACACTCCCAATCTGCGCGAACTGCAAGAAGAAAACTTTATAAAAGAGCTTTTTGCGTGCCTTTTGCCGATAGCAAAAAAGCCGATAATCTTTAAAATCGCGCCCGATATGGCTGAGAGTAAAGCCGTGCAAATCTGCAAAACGGCCGTAGAAAGCGGCGCAAAAGGCGTCATCGTAAATAATACGAGCATCGATTATTCGCTCTCAAAATCGGCGAATTTACAAAATTTCGGCGGGTTAAGCGGCAAGGTCATCGCCAAGCGTTCGCGCGAGCTTTTTAAAGCCGTTGCAAGCGAGCTTTACGGCAAGACGGTTTTGATCGCAAGCGGAGGCATAGACAGCGCCGAGGAGGCATACTCGCGCATAAAATCGGGCGCGAATTTGGTGCAAATTTATACCTCTTTTATCTTTAAAGGGCCAAGTATCGCAAAGCGGATAAACGAGGGAATTTTAAAACTTTTAAAAGAAGATAATTTCGCTTCTATCGGCGAAGCCGTCGGCTGCGAAATAAAAAATAAAATTTAAGGAAAAATATGTTTATAAAATACTCAAAAACAAAGCTCAAAAACGGCTTTGAAATTTACCATATCCCCGTCAGTAAGGGTTCCGGCGTCATCAGCGTAGACGTGTTTTATCGTGTGGGTTCGCGTAACGAAACGATGGGCAAAAGCGGTATCGCGCACATGCTGGAGCATTTAAATTTTAAATCTACCAAAAATATGAAAGCCGGAGAATTCGACCGGATCGTGAAGAGTTTCGGCGGCAAAAATAACGCCAGCACGGGCTTTGATTATACGCATTATTTCGTCAAATGCTCAAAAGGCAACCTAAACGAGGCGCTCAGACTCTACGCTGATATAATGGAAAATTTAAGCCTAAAAGATAAAGAATTTCAGCCCGAGCGCGACGTCGTGACGGAGGAGCGCAGGTGGCGCACAGACAACTCTCCGATCGGCTTTTTATATTTCACGCTTTTTAACGTCGCTTTTAGTTACCACCCGTATCACTGGACTCCGATCGGCTTTATCGGCGACATCAGGAGCTGGAGCATCGAGGATATAAAAGAATTTCACGAGACGTATTACCAACCGCAAAACGCGCTCTTGCTAATCACCGGCGACATCGACAAAAAAAGCGCGTTTGGGCTGGGTAAAAAGCATTTTGAGCGCATAAAAAACAAAAAGCCGATTCCGAAACCACACTGCGTAGAACCCGTGCAAAACGGTGCGAAAAGGGCTGAAATTTACAAAGATAGCGAGGTGGAAATGCTGGCGCTCGCCTTTAAAATTCCGCCGTTTAATCACGAGGATCAGCCTGCGTTAGGCGCGCTTGCGGAGTATTTAGGCAGCGGACAAAGCTCGGTTTTGCAGCGTGTTTTGATAGATGAAAAATGCCTCGTAAATAGCGTGTATGTTTATAATATGGACAATATCGACGAGAGTCTATTTATCGTGCTAGCCGTTTGCAACCCCGGTATCAAGGCCGAGGCGGTCGAGGAAGAGATCTGGCGAGTAATCGAAGAGACAAAAACGCAAAAAATAGACGAGGACGAGATAACTAAAACAAAAAATAACTTAAAAAGCCATCTGATTTACTCGCTGGATAACACGACGAGGATGGCGAATTTATACGGCAGTTATCTTGTCAAAGGCGACATAAAGCCGCTTTTTGAGCTACCGGAAAAAACCGCCGCGCTAAAACCTGCGGACATAAGCGAAATCTGCAAAAAATACATAAGAAAAGAAAAATCCACGACTATCATCTTAAGAAAGGAAAAAAGTGAATAAAACAGCCATAATAGGCGCTATGACGGCGCTTATCACGCCTTTTAAAGACGGTAAATTAGACGAAATCGGCTACGAAAAACTGATAAAAAGACAGATCGCAAACGGTATCGACGCGGTCATCCCCGTAGGCACCACGGGCGAGAGCGCGACGCTGACGCACGACGAGCATAGAATTTGCATCGAGATCGCCGTACAAACGTGTAAAAACACGAGCGTCAAGGTGCTCGCGGGCGCCGGCAGTAACGCCACGCACGAAGCCGTAGGGCTGGCAAAATTCGCGGAGACAAACGGTGCGGACGGCATCCTCTCGGTCGCGCCTTACTACAACAAACCGACCCAAGAAGGGCTTTATCGTCACTATAAAGCGATCGCCTCAAGCGTCGATATACCGGTGCTGCTCTACAACGTCCCCGGACGCGTGGGCGTGGATATCCAACCATGCACGGTCTTTAGGCTGTTTCAGGATTGCACCAACATCTACGGTATCAAAGAAGCCACGGGCAGCATAGACCGCTGCGTCGACCTGCTCGCGCATGAGCCCGATTTAGTCGTTATTAGCGGCGAGGACGCGATAAACTACCCGATCCTCTCAAACGGCGGCAAAGGCGTGATCTCGGTCACGGCAAATCTGCTCCCGGACGAGATCTCAAATTTAACCCACTTGGCGCTAAAGGGCGAATTTGCACGAGCAAAAGCCATAAACGACAAACTTTATGCGATAAATAAAATAATGTTTTGCGAGAGCAATCCGATCCCCGTCAAAGCGGCGATGTATATCGCCGGGCTGATATCAAGCCTAGAGTATCGCTTGCCGCTTTGCGAACCGAGCAAAGAAAATCTGGCAAAAATCGAAGAAATAATGAAACAATACGACATAAAAGGATTTTGATGAGCCGTGAAAACGAATTTAAAGGCAAAACTTTAGTCATCAGCGGCGGCACTCGCGGCATCGGACGAGCTATCGTAGAGGAATTCGCCGCAAATGGCGTAAATATCGCTTTCACCTACAACTCAAACGAAGAGCTCGCCAAAACCCAGGCCGCCCAGCTTGAGGCAAACTACAGCATCAAAGCTAGGACCTACGCGCTAAATATACTTGAGCCGGAGACCTACAAAGACCTATTTTTAGAGATCGACGCGGACTTCGATAGGATCGATTTTTTCGTCTCAAACGCCATCATCTCGGGTCGCCCAGTAGCAGGCGGATATACGAAATTTATGAAACTCCGCCCTCGCGGTATCAATAACATCTTCACCGCGACCGTAAATGCCTTTGTCGTGGGCGCGCAAGAGGCCGCAAAACGTATGGAAAAAACGGGCGGCGGCAGCATTATCTCGCTCTCATCGACCGGCAATCTCGTCTATATCGAAAACTACGCAGGCCACGGCACCGCAAAAGCCGCGGTCGAGGCGATGGCGCGATATGCCGCAACCGAACTAGGCGAAAAAAATATCCGCGTAAACGTCGTTAGCGGCGGCCCGATCGAGACGGACGCGCTGCGAGCCTTTACCAACTACGAAGAGGTGCGCGATAAAACCGCCGAGCTAAGCCCGCTAAATCGCATGGGTCAGCCTACCGATATCGCCGGAGCGTGCTTGTTTCTGTGCAGCTCAAAAGCCGGCTGGGTCACGGGCCACACCTTCATCATCGACGGTGGCACGACTTTTAAATGAAAAAAGCAAATTTGGCCGGTGCCGTTTGGCTTCGTCCTACCGGTATTTTCGGCGAATTTGACGTTAAATTTACGCCGAATTTTCGTAGCGTAAATTTAACGAACTCTTGGGCTAAATTTGATGAAAAAATCAAAATATTTTTTACAAAAGTCGTAAAATTCGCCAGGCTAAATTTAACAAACGATTTCGTAAAATTTGGCTCAAATTTGACGGATAGGCAAACGGCGGGACGAATTTTAGCGAAATTTATAAATCCCAAAAACAAGCCGCAAGCCGGTTTAAATGCGCATATTTCGGATAAAATTTACGCCTCTTTTTTTATCAATCCGCCAAGAGATTTGACTAAATTTGACCCGAATTTGACGAATACGCAAGCTTGCGCGCATATATCGCCGCGCTTTGATACGCCGAATTTTAAATCAAATTTGCAAATAAAAAAGCGTTTCGCGTCGTTAAATTTTAGCTCAAATTTAACAAACTCCGCGCTTTATAGATTTAACGAAACGCTCGCCGAATTTAACCAAATGCCGAAATATCAAGAGCCTCGTGCGCAAGCGATAACCGAAAAAACGACGACAAACGCAAACAAAAGCCTAGGCAAAAAAGCGATACGGACGCCTCAAATGAGTAAAATTTTAGACGACGAAATTTTTTTAACCATACGTTTTTTGGCGGCTAAATTTCCGGTCGGCCGCAATTTTACCGCTAAAATTTCAGCTGAAAGATTTTTAACAAACGAGGTTTTGACCGTCAAATTTTTATCAAGCGAATTTTTAGCCGTTGCGATTTCGGCGGCTAAATTTTTTGCTCAAACCCGATCTGCATCGTTGCGAAATCAATCCGAAATCCAAAAAGAAAGAACAAATAAATGAGTCTAAATTTACCAAACGCCCTAGCCTTCCTGCGCGTATTTCTCGCACCCCTGATGTTTTGGCTGCTACTTAGCGTAAATTCCTTCTCAGGCGTGCACGTTAGCTGGATGAACTACTTTGCCGCGCTCGTCTTCGTGATCGCTAGTGTCACGGACTTTTTCGACGGATTTATCGCGCGCGCGTGGGATCAAAAGACCAAGCTCGGAGCCGTGATCGACCCGCTCGCGGATAAGATGCTGACTCTTGGCGCATTTTTAGGGCTTATGATGATAGACCGCGCGAGCCCGTGGGCGGTGTATCTCATCCTCGTTCGCGAGTTTTTTATCACGGGATTTCGCGTCGTGATGGCGGGCGAAGGCGTAGAAGTCGCCGCATCTATGGCGGGCAAGGTCAAAACGGTCTTTCAGATGATCGCGATCGGTTTTTTAACTATGCAGTGGCCTCTTGGCGAGTTTTTACTATGGCTTAGCGTCGCACTGACGCTATATTCGGGCTTTGAGTACGTCGCGGCATATATAAAGGCGACGAAAAAGAGTTAAATTTTAGGCTAGATATGGCTTTCGTATTTGAAGAGAAAATCGGCGAAGAAAATATTTTCGACAAAGTTAAAGCCGATGCTAGAGATAAAATCGACAAAGGATTGCTCCCGTTTCGCTGTAGTCTATTATATTTTGCACCCGGTTGGCGAATAAACGGAGGGCTTGACGCTTGGCTGATGCGCTACGGTACATAGCTGCTTTTGGGATCATTGCGATTTAGATTTTGACGTATATAGATTGTATTATCAAGGCAAAATGTTTGATGCAGTCATTACTTACGGCGCTTACTTCGGCGATTTTAGGATGATAAACAGGCAGAAGCGACGTATCCATAAGCTCTATGCACTGAACCGAGAAGCAGCGGCAAGCTCAGTCAAAGCGATATTTTTAAAATTTTACAAGACGCCCTTAACGCCGAAAATGAAAATGTTTTGCTAATAGACGCCCTGGATTACAACATTGATTACGTAGGTAGGTTTTTGATTGACGGATACCGCTTTGAGGATAACCTGGAGCAAATCATAAATCCATTTAGAAATCGATACGCTTTAGCTAGCTTAAGCCGAGACGAGATAGATCATCTGTGGTGTATCTCAAAGGAGCTGAACGAGATTTTTCTTATAAAAGTGGGTTCGGACAGTAGCAATGATCTTTTTACGCTTACCCGTTACAATCACGGTTATTACAAATACCACGCAAATATAGTACTAGAGCAGATTTCAAATAAAGCCATAGATGGAGTAAGTGAAATCAGCTACAAAACAAAAGAGATAGAAATTTTAGGAGATTGCAGCGCGACTCCGACGCAAGGCGAAATAAAACGACTAATACGCAAAATGTTTAGATCCGCTCGCGAAAGCGGCCTGGAAGGCTTTAGTCCAAATTTAATAGATGAAAAATTTAGACTAAGCTTGGTCAAATAACCGACCGAAACTAAAAATAAATTTAAACAAGAAAACGATAATAAGCTACAAACTACAAAGCATCATCGTAGAACGCACAAAAGGCCCCAGAACCGGCGCTTAGAAACTAAGCCGCCAAGCTAAATCAAAAGATTATCAACGCATCCTTTTGCCGCAACGTTAAAATTTTACCGAAGATCGCCGGCGTCGCAGCTCGTGAGTTAAATGATTTTTTACCAAGCCGCGCCTTAAACTACGACAAGATGCACGCAGACGAATTAAAACCGCAGACAACGATATCGAAACGCTGCGATGAGCGTGGAGCGCGATCGGTTTTTTCCGATGGGCCTGAAATTTAGA
Organism: Campylobacter rectus; assembly: GCF_004803795.1. NCBI lineage: Bacteria > Pseudomonadati > Campylobacterota > Epsilonproteobacteria > Campylobacterales > Campylobacteraceae > Campylobacter > Campylobacter rectus. The sequence continues at coordinate 1,305,879 of NZ_CP012543.1, forward strand.
ATATCGTCCGTGCAAAACTCGCCGCTTTATAGCGCATCGCTCGTTTGCGCACAGGTATATTTTGAGATTTTGCGCTTGCAAGAAAGGCCGGCCGCACGCATCCGCTACCTACCGAGCTTTACGGGTATTACGCGCGAAAAGCTGCCGATATACGAGCTTTTACACCGCATCGGCGTGACGCCTGCGGATCCTTACGACTTCGATATTACGTTAAACGCCGTAAAATTTGGCTACCTGTTTAGCAATGCGGACTTAAGCAACGAAAAAAGCGCAAATTTCACTTAGAAATTCGCCTTTTTGCACCCTTTATAAGTGACCGCGCATTTGAAAAGAAATTCGCAACGACTACGTCCCGCGTGCGCGCATAGACTTTAACGATGACGGCGTGAGCTTTTTGTAGCAAGCGCCAAAAGACGCCTTGCCTTGCCCGGATATTTTAAATTTAAAGCCGTTTATCGCGAGCACGAAGTTGCATTTTGACATAGATTTTGGCCTCGCCGACTGGCCTAACCGCCGACAAAGGGCTAAGCAGAGCCAAAATCCTCGCTTAGCTAAATGAAATTTTTAACTAAATTTTGCTTATGTTTTAGCTAAAATTTGTCCGAATTTAGACCCGAACGCAGCGAGATTGCGCTAAATTTAAATATATTTAGTATGGCTTTTTTTGCGATTTTTAGCATCGCAGCTTTAAAAAGCGGCTCGGTTTTATTTGCGTCTTGCGGCTTTAAAGCCGAGCTATTTCCGCGCGGATTTGCTCGTCTTGCCCCATTTATCCGTGCCAAATTTACGCCGAATTCCACCGCTTCGCTCTTATCGCTTTTGCCTTACTCGACTCGGTCCGCCCGCTCTTGCTACGCTTTATCCCGCCTTTTTCTTGCGTCTTGTTTTGCTTCCCGCTCGGCCGGCTCCTACCGTCGCCGCGCTTAATTCTTTTTTCAAGCCCCATACGACTCGCCGCGCTTTCGCTCTACCACGCATAGTCAGCTTCCGCCCGCGATTTGAGTCTAAATTTATAAAATTTCGCTAAAATCGCATTTAAAATCTACTTAAAAGGCAATTTTTGAAAGGCATTATATTTACCGCCGCTATCCTTGTGATCGGCATTTATGCGTATTCGTGGCACTTTTTGATCACGGTTTTGGTGATTAGCTTCCTTATATTTTTCCACGAGCTGGGCCACTTTCTCGCCGCTCGTATGTTAAAAGTCGGCGTACTAAAATTTAGCGTGGGTTATGGGCAAAGCATCTATTCAAAAACCATCGGCGGCACCGAGTACGCAATCGGCGCGATACCGCTTGGCGGCTACGTGAGCCTAAAAGGGCAAGAGGACGACAAGCCGGGGCTAAAAAACGAGGATGCCGACAGCTACACGAGGCTTAGCCCGCTAGGACGCATTTTCATTCTTTTTGCCGGACCGTTTTTTAACTTCGCTTTGGCATTTTTTATCTTTATCGCGCTCGGACACATCGGGGTCGAGAGGCTAGCACCGACTGTCGGCAAAGTACTGGAAAACTCCGCCGCAGCAAGCGCCGGACTGCAAAAAGGCGATAAAATTTTAAACATAAACGGCATCAAAATCAGCGAATGGGACGAGATAAGCAAAAACGTAAATTTAACCTCCACAGCGATCACGCTCGAGCGTGCGGGTGAAATAAAAACGATAAATTTGACGCCTAAAATCGGGCAGAGCGTGACGATATTTGGCGAAAAGATAGAAAAACCGCTCATCGGCATTTCCCCATCAGGCGAGGCCGTCACGATACGAAATACCGGATTTAGCTCGCTCAAATTTGCGCTCGTTGAGACCATAAACGCTTCAAAGCTCATATTTACGGGACTTGAAAAGCTCATCGCGGGCGTCGTGCCGCTAAAAGAGATGGGCGGCATCATCCAGATCACCGACATCACCTCAAAGGCCGCAGGTATCGGCGTCTCGACCCTACTCATCATCGCCGCGCTGATCTCCGTAAATTTAGGCGTGCTAAACCTGCTCCCGATCCCCGCGCTTGACGGCGGACATATATTTTTTAACCTTTACGAGATGATTTTCCGCCGCGAGATGAACGAAAAAGTCTATATCGGCCTCACCTACTGCGGCTGGGCGTTTTTGTTCTGCCTGATGGCGTTTGCGACCTTTAACGACGTGATGCGCCTAAGCGGAGCGGGACAATGAAGCTCGCGCAAATTTTAGAACGCATCGAAAATGCGCGCACGGGCGAAGCCGTGAAGCTAATCGCCGTGAGCAAAAACGTAACGACTAAAGAGGTTTTGGAGCTTTTTGAGCAAGGGCAAACGAGCTTTGGCGAAAACCGCGTGCAAGAGCTCAAAAACAAGAGCGAAATTTTATCAAATTTGCCGATCGAGTGGCACTTCATCGGGCGACTTCAAAGCAACAAAATAAACCATCTACTAGCGCTCAAACCCGCTCTTTGGCAAAGCTGCGAGAGCGTAGAGGCCGCGCTTGCGGTGGATAAGAGGCTTATTTGCGAGCTGCCTTGCCTGCTGCAGATAAACTCGGCGCATGAAGACACAAAACAAGGCATCTCGCCCGAGGCCGCGCAGGATGCGTTTTTACAAATCGCGCAGGAGTGTAAATTTCTAAAACCCATCGGCGTGATGAGTATCGGCGCGCACGCCATAGACGAAAGAGTCGTGCAAAAGAGCTTTGAGACTACGCGTAAAATTTACGAAAATCTGCAACCTCGCGGCGCAAAAATTTGCTCGATGGGTATGAGCGGCGACTTTGAACTAGCGATAAAAAGTGGGTCAAATATGATTCGTTTGGGGTCGATTTTATATAGCTGAAAGGCTGAAATATGGAAAAACGAAGAGACGAGCTTGAGCTGCTACTTTTAAAAAATAAGCAGAGTAACGAAAACGCTAAGGCTTTTTTGATAATAGTCGATATGGTCGGGTTTATTGCGGGGCTTTTTACTCTATCTTTTGTCGCCTCAGACGATAGCGCAGAGGCGATGGGATATAAAATTTTAATGCTTACCGACGTCGTCATATGCCTTATTTACGGCCTGACGCCCAAGCTAAGAAATTGTAAGTATTTTATACTTTTTGGTATTTTGATATTTATAAATTTTTTACTTCTATGCAATGTTGAAGGCTGGAATGAGGGAAGCGGGAGCGGAACATACTATTACGTATACTTTTTCAAACCGGCTAGCGATGCGCTGTGTCTTTTGTTGTTGATATCCGCATTTTTATTTTTTATACCGATAGCCTTGTATGTTTCATTTTTACACTTCTTATCTAGGGCGACTTACTATCTATCAAATTACGACAAATTTAAAGCAAAAAACCAAAAAAACACAAAGGAGCGATAAATGGGCTACGACGTGAGTTATCATCCGATCAACGAAAACGAGATCAAGCAGTGGTATTTTGACGCGTTAAAAAGCGCGAGAGAAGGCGACTGGTTGCTCGTAAAAAGGCTTGCAAAAGAGTACGACATAGAGGATTTTTACGCGCAAAAATACATCGATACTCTCAAAATCGCGCTTGAAACCAAGGACGACGAGAGCTTTTCGACGGGTCATGGCTACATACTCGCCGCCGTGCAGGGATTTTTTAGAAAATACTTCTACACGCGCGGCACGGCGTTTGGCTTTTTGGCGGAGGAGTACGGCGAATTTAAGCGGTATCTAAGCGACATAAGCGGTGTTATACCGCCCGAGATAAAAGCTAAATTTACGGGCGAATTTGACGGAAATTACTCATCGGGCGCGTTTATAAGCGCGGCAAATTTGGCTAAATTTTGGCAGGATTACAACGCCGATGAAAATATCAAGCAAAAAACGGATAATTTTTACGCGCAAAATTTGCCTGCGTTTTTGAGCGCGGTTAAATTTAGCGTAGAAAACGGCTACGGGCTGTTTGAAGCAACCGATGTCATTATGCCAAACCCGCTTGATTTAAACAAGTCCGAGTGCTACTCAAACCTTTTTAATTGCGACCCCCAAGGCGCGTTTATCTACGCCGATACGGCGGCGCAGCAGCTAAGCGAAGCGATGAAGCTGGGTAAAAAAAATGAAAGCAATAAAAACGAGAGCTCAGGCGGCTTTTTCGGCGCTATAAAGCGTCTGTTTGGAAAGTAAAGCTACAAACTTTGCTTCCGCGCCCCTTTTTAAAACTCCGCTTTGAGAAAAATTTTATCGATTTGCTTTGCAAGCTAAATATTTTTTAAATAATATAATTTTAATTATCTGTAAAATTTTAACAACCTGACCTTTTCTTTATTTTATATTTGGTTAAAATATAAGTTTTATTTTTATATTTGTAATATATAATAATAAAATTTCAAATACCTAGTGCTCGTATTTGAAAAATTCTAACATTTAAGGATTTTCCATGTCCCTAACCCAGTCCCATATCTCTGCTTTATATATAGCACTGTTTGGTAGAGCCAGTGAAGGCGCCGGAAATAAATTCTGGCTAAATGCCGCAAATACTCAAAACCTAAGTATGGCGGATATCGCAAATGCTATGCTTAATACCGGTGCGGCAAAAGAGTATTTCGGAGGTAATTTAAATACCGACGAAAAGTTTATAAACCATATCTATGAAAACGTACTGGGTAAAGGTGCGGGTATAGATAAAGAGGGTAAAGCCTTTTGGATAAATAAATTAAAAGAAGGAGCTAATAAAGGTTTTATAGCAAGCCAGCTTCTTAAAGAAGCTCTTGATCCTAAATACTCAAACAGTACCGATGAAGCTACTAAAGCGGCTCACAATCTTTTAGTAAATAAAGTACTTGCTTCAAATATGGTAGCAGATAGCATACAAAACGTTCCTAACTCAAGCATACAAAACGCTTTAAAATCTTTTACGGATATTAATAGCAATATATCCTCTACTTTAAAAGCAAATGATATAAAAAAGGTTATACAAGACAATAAAGGAAATTTAACCGTAGACGAATCCAAACTGGATGAATCCGCAAAACAAAACAATAAGGTTAAGATTTTATCTCAAGTAACGGGTAAGAGTGAAGATGAGATAAAACAGATACTGCCTAAAGAAGATAATCCAAGTACTCCGGATACCCCTACTCCACCCGATAACCCTACTCCTCCTACTCCTCCTGCGCCAAATCCGCAGCCTGAACCAAACCCAAATCCTCCTCAACCGCCGGTACCGAATCCTGAACCGAATAAAGAGGTCGATGTAGCTACGTTTTTACAACAAGCCGCAAAACCCGAGAATGCGGATAAGAAATTCGACATAAAGGATACGTCGGAAAATATATCAAAGAACCTTGATAATATACAAAAACATCTATCTAAAATCAAAATTTTAGATAGCTCCGATAATGCAAAAATAAAAATCGAAAAATCAAAATACGAAGCTATAAAAGATATAGTGTCGCAGGATGATAAGGACAATAAAGTTTACGAACAAACCGGCAAGGCAGCTATGAAGCCTATCGACGTAAAAGACGGAAAAGCCCTTACCTGGGAATACACAAACGATACTACGGGTATCACTTATAAGATAGAATTTGGCAAACACCATGCTCAGCCTGAAAATTCCGATATAAAAGTCGATATGCCGGACGGTAAATTTTATAACGGCGAAGATATGATTAAGGACTACAAGATATCAGCTTATAAAATTTACGAAAAAGACGGCTACAAAGTAACCGAAGAATACACTCCCAGCACCTCGAAATCAGGCGATATCACTAGAGATAAATTTGACGTAAACGGCATACTGGAAGAAAAAATCCTAGAAAGATCCGGCGGCGAAAAGCTCACTCTGACCTATGAGGACGGCAAATTAAGCCACGCTAGCAAAACCGATCCCGAATACGCAAATACCGATATAAATTTCAAGGTCAGCAAAGATAGCGAAAATCTGGACTACAAAGGCAAGCTGTATCTAAACGCAGAATCGCCCGAGCGTTTATTCACGCTCAATCCGAATTTCAATTACAAAGGCAAAGTCACGGTAACCGATAGCGCGCTAAATACGAAATGGACCGCCGATATCGGAAAAGACGAAGTGGTATATAGAGCATACGATGGAAAGTCGTCAAATAATGTGACTCTAGTATCAAAGGCCGCATATACCGTCAATGGCTATGGACACGATAACTTCGACATAGCTCAAACGCTACAAGAAAATGCAAATTTGAAAAAGATAAGTATCAATGCCGATGCCGATCACTTAACAAGCGGCTCAAAGATGGCGGTGCTGGATAATACAAAAGATAAAATCACGCTTCCTTCAAATATCACCGAGCTAACAAGAGCACAAGACGGCGTAAATCTAGAAAACATCGAGCAAAAGCTATCTACGCTTGGGGTCGGCAAGGCGCAGTATTTCTTGCAAAACGTCGGAGATAATAAATTTAACGCCTATATGGCGCTAAATACCGACGGCGTAGAGGGGTACCAAAAAGGCAGCGATACTTTAATAGAGATAAAAAACGTCGAATACAGAAGTTATTTTACAAATATAAAAGACGGTGCGACCTCAATCTATATGAAATCAACGCCTGATTTTACCGTTCCTAATCCGTCCAGCTTCGAAAACGCCGTAGCCAAAAACGTAGCAGGCGGTAAAGCCACAATCTGGGAATACGAAGATACGGCGGCTAAAAAAACATATCGAATCGTTTTTGACAAAGAGCAAGACGAAAATAGCGGATTTAAATTCGCCGATGGGGTATTTTTCGATAAAAACGGAAAAGTGCTAAACGTAACAAACTGGCAAACTAGAGCCAAAGTCTACGAGATAGACAAATCCACTCCAAACGTCGAAGTTGAAAAAACATTAGACAATAACGAAGGCGGCAGGGTTATTCAAACCGTAACCAAAACCTACGACGCTACAAACAAGCTAATAAAACAGGTACTGCAAGGCACTAAGTATTGTCAAAACGATAGAACCATAGACGTAACCTACGAAAACGAACAGATAAAATCGGCTACGGCAACGAGCGCGCAATACGCCAATAAAACGGTAAAATTTGACGTTAGCGCCGATAACGACGCTTCGTTGCTAGCTACGAAATCGCCTCTTTTAATGGATTTATCTACACCTTGGAATCTAAATCCGCTAAATGATATAACCAAAAGCTTTAACGGCACCGCAACCGTAACCGACAAAGCTCTAAACTCAAAAATAGTGGCGAACGTGGGAAATACCGAAACGGTCTTTAAATTTTATGAGAATATAAACTCGAATAAAATCAAGCTCATATCAAAAGCGCAGGGTAAAAGCGGATCGTTTTTGAGCAAGGAGGAATTTGATATCAAGGAAACTATCGCTCAAAATCCCGACATCAAAAATATATCGATAGAAGCCGGCAACAAGATAACGCAGATATCAAAAGGCGAGAAGATAAAGCTGCCTGAAAATATCGCTAAAATCTCAAAGGCCGCAGACGGCACCGACTCGTCGAATTTGACGAAAAATCTAGCAAATTTGAAAAACGGCGAGGGCGCTTATTTCCTACAAAATGTAGGCGGAAATAAATTTGACGCGTATCTGGCACTAAACACCGACGGCGTAGAGGGCTATCAAGAAGGTAGCGATACCTTAGTCAAAATCGCAGGCGTAGGCTATGGCACCGGCTTTAGCGACGTAGATAGCGGATATACGACGCTGCTAGGCTAAATTTAGTAAATTTATTGGGGCTAAATTTAGCCCCTTTTCTCTTTTTTAAATTTACAAGCTTCTAAGAACTAAGACTCAAATTTTAAATTAGCCGTTAGAAATACGAAAAATATATTGGTTTGCGTAACTTAAATTTATCCAAATTTTAATCAAACAATAGTGGTAAATTTTAGCAATCGTCGTATTTAAAAAGGTAGCGCGCCAAATTTTGCGCCGTAATGTAGAATAAAAATCGTCCGCCCCGCCCGAATTCAACGAGCGAAGCGGCAAGAAGTAAAATTTAGAATAAAATAGGCTTGTTTTCCTCGACCCACTTGTCGATGCGTTTTGAGTAATTTTCATCGCCTTTAACGTCAAGCGCTAGGCCGATAAATTTGCCGTTAATAAAAAACGCGGAGTGGTTAAATTTATATCCGTCCACGTCGCTAGCGCCGAAAATTTGCGCATCTTTTAGATACGGCAGAAAATCCACCGCACCGCTAAAAAGCGTCTGCGGGTGGTTGGCTTGATTGCCGACGGCTAGGATCGCCGCTTTTTTGCCTTTGCAGCCGGCTTTTAAAAGCGGCAGTTTCTCCACCCAGTCCGCCTGCAGTTCGCCGTCGCCGTAGCTTGGCGCGGCTACTATTATGACGTCAAATTTGGCAAAATCCTCCGCCGCCTTGGCGTCCTTGACGTCGATTAGCTGCGCGCCGCTCACCTTACCGGCTAGATACTCGCACGCAGCCTTGGTGTGGCCTTTCGCACTCGCGTAAAAAATCCCGATACTCATTTTTTCTCCTTAAATTTAAATAAATTAACAGCGCGATTATAACGAAATAATACTTAATCTATCTTATTAAAATCGCACTTTTACGTCATATTTTGTTAGCAAATTTTGGCGTATTTAAGCCCCAGCTCATAGGCTTTTTCATTTTCGCCGTAAACTTTTTTAGGCACTTTTGAGAGCATCACGCGTTTTACGAGCCCGACATCCAGGCAGCCGCTCATCCGCACGGCGACGGCGAGCGCGACGACGCTTTGGGTTATGACGTTGCCCACTTCGTCTTTAGCGATGGAGATGATCGGTATTTCGTAGATTTTCCACCGTTTTTTATCCTCGTCGCTAGCTCGCACCAAATTTGGCTCGACGACGATGATGCCGCCATCTTTTACGCCCTCTTTAAACTGCTCGAAGCTAACCTGTGCGGTAGCAAGCATAAACTCGATCTCGCCCTCGTTTGCATAGGGATAGAAGATCTCGCGCTCATCGAGGATAATATCGACCTTCGTCGGTCCTCCGCGCACCTGCGAGGTATAGGTCGAGGCCTTGATGCCGTATCCGCCCTCCTCGATCTTGGCCGCGGCTAAAATTTCGCCCGCTAATATCACGCCCTGGCCGCCCACTCCGACGAATCTTAACTGCCTTTTCATTTTAGCGCTCCAAAGTCGATTTCCTCGCCGTCTCTGGCGGCTTTTATCACCATGTCGTAAGCCTTGGTGTACTCTATGCGCGACTCGTCTTTGTGCAGCACTCCCAGAGGAAATTTACCCTCTCGCTCCTCCTCGCTCATCGCGTCAAATTTAGCCTTGCTAGTCGTGCGGCCGTCGATCCACTCTAGCATCTGCGTAGCCTGCCCCATCTTGTTTTTGCGGCCCAGATTTATGTGACAGTTTGAAAATACGTCAAAAAAGCTGTATCCGTCATGCTCAAAGCCCTCGGCAAATATCTTTTCCAGCTTTGCGGGCTCTATCACGCTACTGCGCGCTACGAAGGTCGCTCCTGCGGCGGTTGCGAGCTTGCACGCGTCAAAATTCGGATCGATGTTGCCCTGCTGCGCCGTCACCGTCCAAAATCCTATCGGCGTGGTCGGGCTGGTTTGGGAGTTTGTTAGCCCGTAGATGAAGTTATTTATCAAAACGTGGTTTAAATCTATATTTCTACGGCATCCGTGGATCGTGTGATTGCCGCCTATCGCTAGCCCGTCGCCGTCGCCGGTTACTACGATGACGTGTTTATCCGGGTTTGCAAGCTTGATACCCGTAGCATAGGCGATAGCACGCCCGTGCGTCGTGTGGACGGTGTTGCAGTTGATGTAGGAGCTAAAGCGTCCCGAGCAACCGATACCAGAGACCACGCAAACGTCGTTCATATCCCAACCTAGCTTATGGATTGCGCGGATTAGCGCCTTTAGTATCACGCCGTCGCCGCAGCCCCAGCACCACAGAGTCGGCGTTTTGTCCGTGCGTAGATAATCATCGTAGTTAAATGCCATCAAATTCTCCTATTTTTTGCGCTATTTCTTGCGGGCTGATCGGGCGGCCGTTGGCTTTTAGCAGCGTCTTAAAGTCCTCTCTTAGCGTGGCTTTGATTATCTCGCCCGTATACTGGCCTAAATTTAACTCGCAGATTAAGATTTTGCTAAATTTAGCCGATATTTCTCGTAGTTTCGCACTTGGCGTCGGAAATAGCGTGATAGGCTTAAAAAGCCCTACTTTCACGCCTTTTTCGCGTAAATTTAGCACCGCTTCCTTTGCCGCGCGAGCCACGGAGCCAAACGCGATAATGCAAATCTTCGCGTCATCTAGCATAAACTCCTCGTAAAGCTCGATCTCGTGCGCGTGCGCGTTTATTTTGTTAAAAAGGCGCTTGATGTTGTAGTCCACGACCGCGCCGTCCTCGGTCGGAAATCCCGTCTCGCCGTGATGCAGGCCCGTGACGTGATAGCGGTAACCGCCGAAAAATTTATTTAGCACGGCAGGCTCGTCCGCCGCGGCCCTGTACGGGCGGTAGTCCGCCGGATCGCCGCTAAACTGTCTGCGCGAGTAGATCTCTAGCTCGCTAGTCTGTGGCAACACGGCCTTTGCGTGCATGTGCCCGATCGTCTCATCCAGTAGCAAAAACACGGGCGTCATGAACCTCTCGGCGAGATTAAACGCGCGAACGGTCTGCGTATAGCACTCCTCTAGGCTAGATGGCGCGATAACGATGCTGTTTACGTCGCCATGAGTCGGGTTTTTTGCCTGCAGGAGATCACCCTGCGCTACGCGGGTAGGCAGCCCCGTACTAGGCCCGCCGCGCATGACGTTTACGATAACTAGCGGTACCTCCGCGATAAAGCCAAGCCCGATCTGCTCGGCCTTTAGCGAGATGCCTGGGCCCGAGCTTGCGGTCATCGCCTTTGCCCCGCTCATCGAGGCTCCAAGAGCTACCGAGATGCCCGCGATCTCGTCCTCCATCTGGATAAATTTACCGCCGTGCTTTGGCAGCAAGACGCTTAGTTCGTGCGCGATCTCGCTGCTTGGCGTGATCGGATAACCGCCGAAAAAGTTACACCCGCACTCCACCGCCGCAAGCGCGACTAGCTCGTTGCCGCTAGCGATGATTTCTCTTTTATCGCCGTTATTATTTAAAAATTCGCTCATTGCTCCGCCTCTAATTTTTCAAATTTATTCTCTTTTACGGCGGTAGCGCGCTCTTTACTCTCGGCGGTCAGTTTGGCGAATTTAAACCCCTTCTCCGCCACGTAAATAGCAAAATCCGGGCAGTGCAGCTCGCACTCTCTGCACCCGATACAGGCCTCCGGATACACCACTTCGATCGTTTTACCTAGCACCGCGCGCGGCTCTACGGCCATCGCCAGCACGCCCGCAGGACAGCAGCTCACGCAGATATCGCATGCCTTACAGCGCGAGATATCGACCCAAACGGGAACGTCGTTTCGTATCAGCATATTTTTCCTTATCAAATTTAACTCATAACGATAATTTTATAGCAATTTAGTTAAATTTAGCTTTTAAAATACACACTAAAGGAAAATTTTTATTTTTTAAGAGATTTTTGCGAGAAAATTTGACACAGGCTTGCAAATTTGATCTTAGCTTTTTTAAATTTGGCGGCTTTGCGGATAAATTTGAAAATTTTATAAAACCATGAAATTTAGCACTTGTAAAATCAAGCTAATTAGATGGCGACCACGGTAAATTCGGCGTAAAGTGCGGAAAGCAAAGTAAAATTTAGAAAAGATTCATCGGCAAGGCTATAATGCCGTCTAAAATTCGATAGCCGAATTTTCGCCCGCGTATGCATCATAACAAACCGTCAAATTTACGCCGTCGGATTTTAAAATTTGCGCAAAAGCGGCGACGGATCATAGAAACTCGCGTTTTTAAAAATCGTAAGCGAGATATAAAATCAACTACCGTGACGACTAAAATTCGACTTTTTTAAAAATTTTAAAGACGCAGCGACCGGGCGGCAAACCTTATGCTTGGTTGCCGAAACTTTTACGGTTTGCTAAAAAAAAATGGCTCTCTTTAACTTAAGCTTATGCAAAGGAGCAGTAAGTTACGATGGGTACTATGTTCTTGAAAAGTAACGAGCGAAGCCTTATTAACGGTAAAAATCATATCAACGGTATAGAAAACTTTTTCTCAAAGAGAGCGCGTCCTATCACTAGCAAACGAAGTGAAGCTAAACACAAGAACTACGACTTGCGTTGCTACTGCCTCCTGAAAGGCTACGAGTGTAGCGAAGTAGAGTTTAGATATAATACTAAAACTACACAGGAAAACTTATATCAGAAACTGTTGAAATTGATAAGAGGTCTTGTAAGTAGCAACGCAAGTCGCAGCTAAAAATCCGATTAAGTTTAATTGAGCCAAATAAAAATTTTAACCGTCGCGCCCAAAATCTACGATGCACCGAACAGGCAAATTTTACGGTAACGACGACGCAAATTGAAATCAAATTTCGCCGTTTTACCGTAAATCAAAAAATTTCGATATAAAGTAAATTTGCCCATCGGTGACAAAATATGCCAAATTTCCTTGCTACGCGATTACCCCGCTCTCTTTTAAAAATTTGATATTTACAGCCGTTTGCGATTCGCCTTTTTCAAGTGCTGCTTTTTCCTCCGCGCTTGGCTCTCTTATCTCGCGAACGCCGTTTTTGCCGAGCCTAACCAGCCTACCGCCCGCGCACTCACCCTCTATCACGCAGCAGCTTAGCCACTGCTCGCTATCCGTTTTTATCGCCTCGCACATCTTGGCCGCAGCCGCGCCCGGAGCGTAATACGCCGACGTGCCAAGCAGCTTAACGATCTTCGCGCCGCCAGTTTTAGCCTCCTGCGCTACCGCGTCAAATTCGCCGCCCAGATCCACGCTCACGTTACTTTGAAGCGCCACCATATCGTCGTTGTGAGAGCCTATTATGTGCGCGCTAAATGCGCTGTTTTTTAGTCCGGTTTTTTGAGAGATCTCGTATTTTAGGCGCGCAGAGTCTAGTTCGCCAGCCATCCCTAGCACCCTGTTTTTATCAAAACCACTAGTTTTATAGACTAGATACGTGAGCGCATCGAGCGGGTTTGTTACGTTTATGATGACGCAGTTTGGGGCAAATTTAGCTATTTTCTCCACCGTGCCTTTTACGATGCCTGCGTTTTTTAGCAGCAAATCCTCTCTAGTCTGCCCCTCTTTTCTAGGACTTCCGGCGGTCACGACCACGATGTCGCTATCCGCGATCAGCTCAAAATCATCACCGCCCGCGACGCTCGCATCCAGGCCGAAAACCGCCGCACTCTGAGATAGGTCGATCGCCTTTGCGCGCGCCACGTCGCCGAAAATATCCACTAGCGCGATATCGTCTGCTATGCCTCTTAGCAAAATAGCGCTAGCCGCGCTTGCGCCTACGTTTCCGGCTCCGATAACTGAAATTTTCATTTTTTTCCTTTTTTATAAAATTTGATTTTGCAAAATTTGATTAAACGTCGCGCTCGGCCTCATCGCCGCGCTCGCCTTTTTATCATCCGGCTTATAGTATCCGCCGATATCGACCTTTCGTCCTTGCGCCGCATTTATTTGGGCCACTATCGCGCTCTCGTTTTGCGCGAGATTTTGGGCGACGAGTTTAAATTTATCGCCCAGCTGCGTACCGCTAGCGGCAAGCTCGCTCGCCCAGTAAAGCGCGATATAAAAATGGCTCGTGCGCGTATCTAGCTGCCCGACCTCAAACCGCGGGACCTTGTTTTCTTTTAGATAGCGCTGGGCGGCCGCATTTAGCGCGTCAGCTAAAATTTGCGCCTCAGGGCTTTGCTTAAAGCTAGCTAACTGCTCGAGACTAGCGCCCAGAGCCAAAAACTCGCCCAGGCTATCCCAGCTTAGGTGATTTTGCTCCAGCAGCTGTTCGGCGAGCCTAGGTGCGCTGCCTCCCGCTCCCGTCTCAAAGATACTTCCGCCCTCCAGTAGGGGTACGATAGAAAGCATCTTGGCGCTGGTTTCAAGCTCCAAGATCGGGAAAAGATCGGTCAGATAGTCGCGCAGGACGTTGCCCGTGACGCTGATGCAGTCCTCGCCGCGCCTCATGATCTCAAGCGACTTTTTGCAAGCGACCGCGGGAGACAATATCTCTATATCAAGCCCGTCGGTATCCGCACTATCTAGCTGCGCTCTTACTTTTTTTAGGATTTCTCGGTCGTGAGCCCTGTTTTCATCCAGCCAAAATATCGCCTTTTGTCCCGTGATTTTCGCGCGTTTGAGCGCTAGCTCGACCCAGTTTCGCACGGCGACGTCTTTAGCCTGCGTCATCCTAAATATATCGCCTTTTTCTAACTCAAATTTAAATAAAATTTCATCTTTTGCATTTAGCACGCGCGCCTCGCCCGCTTCGCTCATCACGAAGGTCTTATCGTGGCTGCCGTACTCCTCGGCCTTTTTAGCCATCAGTCCGACGTTTGAGACGCTGCCGATTTTAGCAGGATCTAGCGCGCCGTTTGCCTTGATATCCGCGATCGCTGCTTCATAAACCACGGCGTAGGTTTTATCGGGTATCACGGCTTTGGTTTCCCTGGCTATGCCCTCTTTGTCCCACATTTTGCCGCCGTTTTTCATCATCGCGGGCATCGAAGCATCGATGATAACGTCGCTAGGCACGTGTAAATTTGTAACGCCTGCGGCAGAATTTACCATCGCTAAATTTGGCCTATTTGCGTAAATTTCCTCAAATTTGGCTTTGATTTTTTCCTGCGTAGCTTGAGGTAAATTTAAAATCCGCGCAAAAATGTCTTTTAGCCCGTTGTTTTCGCTTACGTTTACGCTTTTTAGCTCGCCTGCGAACTCCTCAAAAACTTCCGAGAAAAAAATCTTCACGAAATGCCCGAAAATCACGGGATCGCTCACCTTCATCATCGAGGCTTTTAAGTGCACGCTAAAGAGCAAATTTTTAGCTTTCGCGTCCGCAATTTGCTCATTTATAAAGGTGTCTAGCTTACTAGCGCTCATAAAACTAGCGTCGATTATATCGCCTTTTTCTACCGCTAAATTTTCTTTTAGCACGCGTTTTTCGCCGCTTTTTGAGATAAATTCGACGCGTAAATTTTCATCCGTTTCAAAGCTAATCGAACGCTCGGAGGAGTAAAAATCTCCGCCTTTCATATAGGCGACTTCGGTTTTGCTATCTTTTTCAAAAGGGGTGATTTTATATGGGTTTTCGCGGGCGTAGCGTTTTACCGCACCGACGCATCTGCGGTCGGAGTTACCCTCGCGCAGCACCGGATTTACAGCGCTTCCTAGCACTTTGGCGTATCTGGCGGCCGCGTCTTTTTCCTCCGGCGTTTTTGGATCTGAGGGGTACGGGGGTAGATCGTAGCCCTTAGCGCGAAGCTCGGCGATGGCAGCGTTTAGCTGAGGCAAGCTTGCAGAGATATTTGGTAGTTTGATTATATTCGCGCGCTTTTCTTGCGTCAAATTTCGCAGCATCTCAAGGTCGTCGTTCACTCGCAGATCAGGCGGCAGCTTGTCGTTAAAAGCGGCGATGATCCGCGCGGCTAGCCCAATGTCGGCCTGGGCTATCTCTATACCGCCCGCGCGCAAAAACGCCTGCAAGATCGGAAACAACGAGTAGCTAGCAAACAGCGGGGATTCGTCGGTTCTAGTATAGACGATGTCGCTCATCTTTCCTCCTAGTTAAATTTCGCAAAATCTTATCCAAATTTATATTAAAACGCCTTTTGGCTCGTTATTTTTGAGAGTTTATCGCGCCCACGTGCTCCTCGTACGTCGCGCTAAATTTATGCTTGCCCGTCTTTTTATCTCGCACAAAGTACAAAAACTCGCTCTGCGCAGGTCTTATCGCCGCACGTATCGCCGCTAGACCCACGGTGCAGACTGGGCTTGGCGGCAGACCTTCGTTTAGATAGGTGTTAAATTTGCTTTTATCGCTTCGTATGCGCTCGGCCGTAACCGTCTCGTGCGAGTGGAGCCCGTAGTTTAGCGTGCCGTCCATTTGCAGCTTCATGCCTTTTTTTAGGCGGTTTTGGATGACGGATGCGACGAGGGGCATCTCATCCTCGTTCGCAGCCTCTTTTTGTACGACCGAGGCCGTCACGAGATACTCGCTCCAGCGCTTTTCGTCGTAGTTACCGAGTAGCTCAGTCGCCGTTTTTTCATGGGATTTTTTAGATAAATTTACCAGATGCGCCGCTAGCTGCTCTTCGTTTATGCCAAGCGGTACTTTGTAGGTTTCGGGTACCAAAAAGCCGTCCTCTAGCGGAGCAAATTTGGAGTAAAATTCATTTAGCTTGGCCTCGCTCAAATTTAGCTTTTTTGCGACCTCTTGCAAAAATACGGCCGTCGTTTCGCCCGGAATCAGCGTTATCTGCGTTAGAGCAGCCTTTGCGGTCGTGAGTTTATATAAAAAATCAAGCTTGCTAAGCTTTGCCGCACCCAGGTCTATCCAGCCTGCTTGCACGTGCCCCATAACGCGCAAGATCACGGCATCTATTTTATTCGCGTCCGTATTTTTTTCGCTTAGATATGATATAATCCCAAGCGTGCTGCCCTGAGGCACGAAAATGACCTCGCTCACGCTCACCGGGCAGCTAAGATAAACAAGAAAGCTCAGAAAAAATATGAAAATCATCTCGCTGATAATGAAGAAAATTTGGCGCATTTTGATCCCCGCGGTTTTGATATTCGTCATATTTATAGCCGTCCTAAAGCACGGCGTCAAGATAGAAAATATCGACGCGGGCGACTTTAAAATAGAGCAATTATATATAAAACTCGATAAAAAATTAATTTTACGCGCGCAAAATATAGAGATACCTAAACAAAGCGCCAAGGATAGCTCCGAGGCCGCGCTGCTAGATCTTTCCAAAAACATCGTCTGGATCGATAGGCTGTTTGACGAAATTTTACTCGAGCGCGTCAAATTTTTAAACAGCGAGTCGATGCTTTTTTATAAAGACGACGTTTTTTATCTGGATAGCCCGTTTTTAGCGGTTAGCTCAAATTTTAAAGACACCGACGACGGCGTAACGGCGAACGTTTATTGGCTCGAGTTTAAGGACTTTAACGTCTCTTTAAGCGGCGTTAGCAAGGCTGATTTGAGGCGTCAAATTTACGATTTTAACGGCACGTTTTCAAGCCACGAGCTAAACGGAAACGCTACCGTAAATCTCAAAAAAGGCGAGCTAAAATACGAGCTAAGCGACATAAACGCGACCAGCCTAAGGGGCTTTATGGACGAGCTGGGCGCAAAAACGGGGCTGGATAAAGAGATAAAAAGCTGGATCTACGGCTATATCACGGCGGATAACTACTTCGTAAAATCGCTTCGGGGTAAATTTAACCTAGGCTCGCAGGAGCCATATCTAAACGAGCTTAGCGCGCAGGGTTTTTCTAAGAACGTAAAAGTTAAATTTCACGAAAAGCTACCCGCCGCGACCGCCGAAGCAGTCGATGTCGAGCTAAAAAAGGGCTCGCTATTTTTCACGCTAAAAAACCCGAAATGGCAGGGCAAGAATCTAAACGGAACAAATCTTGAAATCTATAAAATTTTCGAGGAAAAAGGCGCGGGGCTCACGCTAAATCTGCAAACCTCGGCCATCTACGACAAAAGCATAAACTCCATACTAAAAGCCTACGACATCGAGGTTCCGATAAAGCAGCTAAGCGGTAAAACGGACGGCAAACTCGCGCTTGATATCAAATTTGATCCGCTTGACGTGACCGCAAAAGGCAAATTTAAGATTAACGGCGGGCAGACTCTGATCGCGGGGGCGAAATTTAACGTAGGAACCGCCGATGTGGAGCTGGCGAGTAAAAAGCTAAAAATAAGCGCGAAAAATACGGGGATGGATTTTTTTAGCGCGGATGCGGCGGTAAATCTTGATCTGGACAAGCTCGCAGGCGACATAAACGGCACGATAAATAAACTAAATTTGACCTTCGGCAAAAACGAAATTTTAAAGTTGGGCACGGTGCCGTTTGCGGCTAAGCTTGATTTTAGCGGCAAGGATACGAAACTAGACATCGCTTCGCCCGCCGCGCTGGGTTTAAAATTCGGCGCGCAAAACGAGATAAATTTGCCGGGTGTAAAGAGCCTACTGCCCTACTCGCCGCTGCTAAAAAGCCTACAAATCTCTGAAGGCGGCGTAAATATAAAAACCAAAGATTTTGAAAATCTTAGCATCGAAGCTAACGACGTTAAATTTGAAACTCCGCTGTTTAAAAAAGACGGCTCGCCATATGGTGCCGATAGCTTTGTGATCGACGTAAACGCCAAGGGCGCAACCGGCAAGAGCAAAAGCGGCGAGTTAAATTTCAAAATCTCGGGCGGCAAAACGGAGCTTTTTATAAACGAGCTTGATCTGGCGCTTAACGGCGACGAAAATCTAACCGACAGGGAAAATGACATCGAGTTTGAGGCCAAGGACTCAAAGCTGATTTTAAAAGATTTTAACGCGACTCTGGACCTGCTAGCTTATAGCGGCCAGAGCACGGGCGGGACGGTGAGATTTGACGCCAAGCCCGCTCGCGGCAACTTTTCGCTCATAAAATCGGACAAAAAATTTGAAATGTCGGCAAACGACATCAGAGGCGAGTTTATCAACTCGATTTTTAACATCAAAAGCTTTGAGGGCGGCAGCTTTAAAATGCGCGTTTTAGGCGGCAGCACCGATGATTTTAAGGGCGAAGTAAGGCTGATCGGCGCCACGTTAAAAGACTACACGTTTTACAATCAGCTTCTCACGTTTTTAAACTCCGTGCCCTCCCTGCTCGTGTTTAAGACGCCTGACTTCGGCGCGGACGGCTATCCGGTGAAATTCGGCAAAATTTTGTTTGAGAAAAAGGGAGAAATTTTAAAATTCCTAGCCATCGAGCTAGAGAGCTCAAGCGCGGATATCGGCGGCCACGGCACGATAAATCTCGCAACCAAAGAGATCGACGTGGATCTGGAGCTAAAACTGCTAAAGGACGCCAGCTCCATCATCGGCAAGATCCCGCTCGTAAATCAGATCGTGCTGGGCAAAGACCGCACTCTCTCGACCGTCATCAAAGTGCGCGGAACGCTGCAAAAGCCGCAGTACTCGACGCAAATCCTAAAAGACGCGCTGCTCTCGCCGTTTAAGATAATCAGAAACGTGCTCGAAGCGCCGTTTTTGATATTTGAGTAAATTTAACGAGCCGCAAGCGTCTGCGCAGCTAGTCTGCGGGTTAAATTTTTAGAGGCGAAACCGCCCTCCTCGTCGTTTGCGATTTTGGATTTTACGGCGGCGTTTTTGGCGTCAAATTTATCGCCGTTATATTTGCCTGCCGCGCGTCCGCCGTGATCGTTAGCATGCGAGCGGGTCGCGCCGTCCGCGTAAGTATGGGCGTGATCGTGAGCATTTGGCGAGCATACGTAATCTTCACATACTTGTTTCTTCTTGGCGATTTTTTGGGAATAATCAAACTCTTAGATGTTAAAATCCCGCTTTAATTATTAGATTTTCAAGCTCTGGGCGGCACGTCGGATTATATTTGATCGCAAATTTAGGTCGCGTCAATTTGACTCAAATTTGAGCCGAATTAAATTTGACGACTCAGGCTAAATTTGAGCCCAAATCAAGATCGTCAAATTTAGCCCCTTTGACCGCCGATAAATTTAACGCCCGCCGGACTCGCCCGCATTTGGCTTTTCTATCACGATATCTTTGATGCGAGCTTTGCCGTTATCCATCACGCTGATGACGGCCGTGGCGTTAAACTCCATCATATCTCGCTCCATTTGCCGCGCCTTTTTTGGCGGCATAAAAAAGGCTTCGATACCGAATTTCGCGGTATTGTAATCAACCCTACCCGCTAAAAACGTCCCGCCGTTAGGCCGCTCAAAGCTATATCTGTCAAATTTATACTTGCCGTCTTTATCTTGCTTTAAAACGGCGTAAATTTCAGTGCCGTGCAGCTGCCGTCTTTTGCTTAAATTTAAGCCCCGTTTATCCAACTCGTAAATGCCGGCAAAGCCGTAGCTAAGGCGCACGTAGTCGCCACGAAACATATCGCGCGGATCGTAAACCGTAGTTCGTATCAAGATATCTTTACCAAAATATATCGGCGCATACGCATACGCAAGCATCGCTATCACGGCCAAAATTTGAAATACCGCCGCGGTAAAAATCAGCTTTAGTTTCATCTTGCGCTCCTTTTTTTAGAGATCTTAGACACGCCGAGCACCACCAGCGCAAATACCAAAAATAGCGCGCTAGCACTGACGTAATCGCCCACTAGATCCACATATCGCACGAACGCCACCCAAAAGATAAGCGCTATGCCGAATTTCATATTATTTTGCTTGATAAGAGCGACCGCGACGCAAACGCCGATGAGCGAAAACACGCCCTCCTCGTAGCCCGCAAACGCGTCTAAGATAAACGGCAGCGCAACCAAAAGCGCTCCGACTATTGCGGCGGCGTACTTTTTAAAGTAAAACGCAAGTCCCAAAGAGGCCGCGCAAAAAGCCATAAACAACGCTCCAAACACGCTTTTTAAAAATGTAACGCCGTTTAAAACATTTTCGTAGTTCTGGGCGCCATAAGGCCACGGACGCGAAAAATGCAAGTCCTCGTAAAGCGACATATCAAAGCACAAGATACCCGCGCCGCAGACGATGCCGACGGTTTTGAGATAAAAAGCGAGTTCAAATTTACCCGCCCTCTCAAATAAAAACGAAGCGCAAACCGCGAGCAAGCAGTAGCTAAGAGCAAAAAAATGAACGCCGTAGAACGCGTCGTCCACGCGCAAATCAGCTAGAAAATACCTCTCGTAAAGCACGAAAGAGACGATATAAGCAAACACGCTCGCAAAAAGCGCGCCCGTCAGCAGCCGCGAATCGTCGCGCCAAAGCACCGCCGCGCAGGCCACTATAAATAACAAAAATCCGTGCGAAACGCCGCTAAACTCAAACTCCATCAAAAACCAAACAAGCCCCAAAACAAGAGCCTGTAGCGTGATGATGGATTTACGCGTCGCAAGCCCAAGCGCCAAAGCTCCCACCGCCCACAGCAGCACGCCGCTTGGCATATGCTCGCCTAGATGGTAAATTTGCGCGACTAAAACGATCGCCGCGCCGTAGCAAAAGTTACCCAGAAAAAACAGCGTCGTAGCCTGCGTCTCTTTGCCGTTTTTCTGCGCCAAAACTCCGCTAAAATTTACCGCCGCCAGTATGCCAAGCACGATGATTAGCCTCACGGCGCGCGGCAGCTCCTCCCAGTTTGCGCCGACCAAAGTAAATAGAGAAAGCGCCAAAAACAGATACGCTACGAGCTTTAGTATAAAGCTTCGCCGCTCGTTTGCGCCCGATAAATCTATATCGTATCTAGCCGCTATCTTGCGTGCCGCCTCGTCGCTTATCAGCCCTTCTTCTCGCCACTTCGCAAGCTCGTCTGCGAGAAAATTTTTATGAAATATCATCATTTTTCTACTCCACGCATTTCATTATCCTGTGTCGCCCGGCCCAGTAGAGCACCGCATAGCCCGTCACGCCCGAGATCAGCGACGCGATTAGCACCGCGAGCTTATCGGCGTACGCGAACTCGTAGGTGTCGTGATATGAGAGCGAATTTATAAAAAGACTCATCGTAAAGATGGTACCCGTAAGCAAGCAAAGGCCGTAAAACTGAGCCGGGTTGCAGTATTTCGGTAGCTTTGCTAGCTTAAATTTTATCGCAAGAAAGCAAAATCCAAACACCCCTAGCTGCTTGCCCGCAAACAGCCCCAGTATGACGCCTAGCGACACGGGGTGGAAAATCTGCTCCAGCCCGATGCCTTTTAGCGAGATGCCGGCATTTACGAAGGCAAACACCGGCAGCACGAAAAAGGCTACGTAGCCGTGCAGGTCGTGCTCGATCTGCTTTGGCATCGAGCCCTCGCTCTCTTTGCCTTAAGCGGTATGAAAAATGCCGCCACGACTCCCGTTAGCGTCGCATGCACGCCCGATTTTAGCACGCTCACCCAAAGAATAATGCCCAAAATCACGTAGCAGGCTTTTTTATTTACACCGGCTAAATTTAAAGCCAAAAGCCCTAAAGTAGCCGCTGCAGCAACCATAAACGACATCGCCGAGAGGTGGCCGCTGTAAAATATCGCCATTATCAAAATTGCGCAAACGTCATCGATGATAGAGGGCGTCACGAGGAAAATTTTTAGACTCGCCGGCACTCTTTTGCCAAAATCATTATGATACCTAGAGCAAACGCCGTGTCCGTCGCAGTCGGAATCGCCCAGCTTTTTAGCGCGAAAGCATCGGCGTGGTTAAACGCGTAAAAAACGAGCGCGGGCATGACGATGCCGCCGGCCGCACCCACGACAGGTAGCACGATCTGAGCGGGATTTCGCATCTCGCCCCCGCTATCTCGCGCTTTAGCTCAAGTCCTAAAAGAAAGAAAAAAACCGCTATGAGCCCGTCGTTCACCCATAAAATAAGCGGCTTTTGCAGGCCGAATTCGCCGAAAACCACGCCCATATTTATGCGTAAAAAAGAGTTGTAAAATTCGCTCAAAAAGCCGTTTTGAAATATCATCGCAAAAATCGCGGCAAGTATGAGCAAGATGCCCGAACTCGCCTCGTTTTGGACGAAATTTTTAAAAAATATGTTTCAAATTTTAGCCTTGAGTAAAATAACAATTTTAAGAGATTTTATCATTAAAGGCCTAAATACCTTATAAAACGAAACGAAATTTTACAGGCAAATTTGATAAAATTTATCAGTTTTACTCGCGTTTTAAGGATTACGAGCGCGGGACGGCGGCTTTAGTGAGCTTTGAAAATTTCACGCCTTTTAGTCCGCCTATTTTTTCTGAAAATTTCTCGATGATTCCGGCTTTTCCGCGCAGTATCAGAGTCTCTAGGCAATTGTTGTGATCTATGTGGATGTGGGTCGTGCAAACGATATTTAAGTTTGCCTTATGTTCGATGTCTATCATTTTTACGACGAGATCGTTTTGGTGATGCAGATAGACAAGTGTCAAAACGCCGATGAGTTCCTCCTCCGCGTCCTTCCAGCTGTCATTTACGATTTTTTCCCTAATCAGATCGCGAGTAAATTCGCTTCTTGAAGCATAGCCTTGAGCGCTTATCTTGCTGTCAAGTTCGTCTAACAACTGTTTTGGCAACGATACGCTAAATCTTATGATGTTTTCCACTATCGTCTCCTTAAAGAAATTATTACCTATTATACATCAGAAAACTTTAATATATATTAACGCAAATGCGATTTGGCCGATTGCGATAGAAGAATCGTTTGCAGAAAAATATTTATTTATGTAATATTTCTTACTTTTTTGCTTAAGAATTAGAATTACATTTTCAAGCAGGGTCTTATTTTGAAAAACTCCGCCCGCGAGCAAAACGTCGCGATCTTGCGCGTAAGCTATGTCCGCTACGAGCTTTGCAAGCTCTTTTTAAGCCCGTCGCAGCCGTTTTTGCATCATCTTTTAAAACTCTTTTGAAGGCTTTTTTAAAAAAAATTTTATCACTCCCGATTTCAAATTGTCTAAATTTGCATCATAAAGCGCCCCAAGCTCATCCGCCTCGCCCTCGCAGCCGAGCTATCAAACCTCAAGATCACCGCCGCAAGCGCGTCGAATATGCGCCCGGGCGAGCCGGTTTTGACGCAGCTTATTTGCTTTTCGTGCAGGATTTTTAGATTTTTTAGCTTAGCGGGCTCAAATTTGGCCAAAAACGCCTCCGCCTCGCGCTCTAGGTCATATCTTAATATCGCGGCATAAGCGATCTGCCGGATATTTTCACGCTAACTTCGCCGCCGATCAGTAAAATTTCGTCAAATCTGCAAACCCGCTCACACTCCTTGCCGCGCGCTTTTAGGATATCTCCGCCCCGGACGCTCCCGTCTGCGCCGTATCTCGTACCGTCAAAGTAAAAGCCCGAATACTCGCGCTTTGCGTCCAGATCGTTTTCTAAAATCACCGAGAGTAAATGCGCGTGATAATGCCGAATTTGCGTGATCTTTGAGCTGAAATTTGCAGCGTATCGGCGCGCCAATTTCAAATTTAAAAAATGCGGGCGCAAATCAGCGGCGATCTCGTCAAATTTTAACTCGTAAATCTCGCTAAAAAGCTGGGTTAGCATGCAAAATAGCTCATAGGTCGCAACGTTTTTAGATCGCAGATTAGGGGTATCATCAGCTCGGCGGCTCTAGCCCACCGTCGGCGCCATTGATGCAGGCAACGCCATAAATGTCGTCATCGCACATGCCCACTTCATAAAATCGCGCTCGCTAAATCCGCTTTTTAAAACTTCGCCGATCGATCCGTTTTTTAGAGTCAAAAGCGCGGCAAGCACGTTAAGTCGCTAGTTTATCCTAATCGGGACGTCGTCTTTTATGCCTTCTTCTTGATATAAGATATATTTTGGTATATTTGACAACGTAGTAAAGTTTGATTTTACCGTCATCAAATAGCTTTAAAATATGAAATTTTTCAACTTAAATTTAAAATTTATTATTTTGTAAAAAATTAATTAAAAATCTTATTATTTTTAGTAATATTTTTGCGAGAAAAAACTAAAAATAAATAAAATACATAAAAATAAATTTAACAAAGCGTTTTTGTGTTTTTAAGATTTTAAGACTAAAATCGCCATATTTTCTAAATTTATAAATTTAGTTTAAAGGTTTTAGGATTTTTGAGTTTTTAAAATTTGAAACGCAAATTTACGCTACTTAAATTTGACTTTACAAACGGCAAATTTAAGGCGTCAAATTTGACTGTTGCCTCCGGCTTGCATTTGCAAAATTCGCGCGCTTATTTGCATTATCTGCGCAAATACGGCACCCTTTTGCGCCTCAAGCGAAGCCGCCATCTCTTTTGCGTAGGGATTTTTGCCGGCTTTTACTTGCTTGATCGCGACTTCAAGCTCTTTTAGCCGTTTTTGCAGTTTTTCAAGCTGCTTTTTTAGGATATCGGCGCTGCTTTCGCTCTCGTTTGCGCCGCCGGCCGGATTTGATGCACCGCGCAAGATATCACCTCTATCGCCGCTTTGCAAATTTTCGCTTTTTAAACTTAGCGGACCCGCGTTTAAATTTGCCCCGCCTGCGACCGCAAAGTCGTTCTTGCCGAAATTCATCAAATTTGAGCTTAAATTTATGTTTATTTTTACATCCATCGCCGCGCCTTTAAATTTAAAAGCATATCGGCAAATTTGAGTAAAATTTAAGGCAAATCCGCAAATTTCGCTTTTAAATTTACGGATTTTAAAGAGGGCTCGGCGAAATTGCTCAAGGCAAGCACGCCACGCAAAACGATTAAATTTCACTAAAACGATTAAATTTCATCAAAACGATCAAATTCTACCGAAACGTGCAAATTCTACCGAGCCCAAAAATCAAGCGACCGAATCTATTCCTTCGGCGCGATCATATCTTCGGGCACCACCCACGCGTCAAATTCCTCGGCGGTTAGTATACCCGATCTTATCGCTTCTTCGCGTAGCGTCGTACCGTTATGATGGGCAGTTTTGGCGATCTTGGCGGCATTTGCGTAGCCGATGTGCGGATTTAGCGCGGTTACGAGCATTAGGCTCTCGTGCAGCAGTTTGTCGATTTTCGCAGAGTTTGCGCTGATGCCGCACGCGCAGTGTTTCTCAAAGCTGTTCATCGCGTCGCTTAGCAGGCGGATGCTTTGGATGAGGTTGTACGTAAGCACCGGCTTAAAGACGTTTAGCTCGAAGTTGCCCTGGCTTGCGGCGATGGAGATCGCGACGTGGTTGCCCATCACCTGCGCGGCGACCATCGTGACGGCTTCGCACTGCGTCGGATTTACCTTGCCCGGCATTATCGAGCTTCCCGGCTCGTTTTCGGGGATGTTTATCTCGCCGATGCCGCATCTTGGTCCGCTTGCCAGCCAGCGCACGTCGTTTGCGATCTTCATCAAATTTGCCGCCAGGCCGTTTAGCGCGCCGCTTAAAAACACCTCGGCATCGTGGCTGGTTAGGCCGTGAAATTTATTCGGATGGGATTTAAATTTAAACGCCGTGCCCGTTAGCGCGTTTAGCTCGTCGCTTACCATCTCGCTAAATTTCGGGTGCGAGTTTAGCCCCGTGCCCACCGCGGTGCCGCCGATGGCAAGCTCCTCTAAAAACGGCATGGTAGCTAGGATCTGCGCCTTGCTCGCCTTTAGCATGTGCGCGTAGCCGCTAAATTCCTGCCCGAGCGTGAGCGGCGTGGCGTCTTGCAGGTGAGTGCGGCCGATCTTTACGATTCCCGCAAACTCGGCGGTCTTTTTATTCAGCGTCGCTTCAAGTTTTTCTATCGCCGGCAGCAGCTTTTTTTGAAGCTGCTGCACAAAGGCTATTCGCATCGCCGTAGGATAGGTGTCGTTTGAGCTCTGGCCTTTATTTACGTGATCGTTTGGATGCACGAATTTTGCGTCTTTGGCGTCCAGTGCCGCCTTATCGCGGAAATTTAGCCCCAAAATCTCCATCGCGCGGTTTGAAACGACCTCGTTTAAATTCATATTCGACTGCGTGCCCGAGCCCGTCTGCCACACGACTAGAGGGAAATTTCCGTCCAGTTTGCCGTTTAAAATTTCATCGCACGCCTGCGCGATCGCCTCGGTGCGAGGTTCGTCTAGACGGCCCAGCTTGCGATTAACCAGCGCGCACGCCTTTTTTAGATAGGCAAAGCCCTCTATGACCTCCCTTGGCATCGTCTCCAGCCCTACTCCGATCTCGAAATTTTCATGGCTGCGCTGCGTTTGCGCACCCCAATATTTTTCATTCGGAACCTTTACCTCGCCCATCGTGTCTTTTTCTATTCTATACTGCATCTTTGCTCCTTCATAAAAATTTTATATTTTTTAGATTATATATCAACTCTCATAAATTTAATCTTGCGAAAATTTACGCGTAAATTTCGATATAATCGCAACAATGAAAAGAGTTTTAGCTAAATTTATCAAATTTTCCGCCGCCTTTGCCCTACTTTGCTTCGTAGCTTTTTTGGCGCTTGACTTTGCTTATCCGCTCGACGTCAAAGCGCTAAAACGGGAAAATTCGCTCATACTTTTTGACAAAAACGGCCGGATCGTCGCCCTTCGGCCTAGCAGCGACGAAATTTGGAGATTTGAGGCCAAAAACATCCCGCAGACGCTAAAAGATAGCGTTATTTTGTTTGAAGATAAATTTTTCTACTACCACATCGGCGTAAATCCTTTTGCTATGATCCGCGCGGCCGCGCACAATCTCACGCACTCTAACCGCATCGGCGCATCCACGATCACTATGCAAGTCGCGCGCATGATGAAGCGAGAGGAGCGTACCTACGCGAATAAATTTAAAGAAATCTTTACCGCGCTTCAGCTTGAGTGGCATTACAGCAAGGACGAGATTTTAAATTTTTACTTTAATCTCGCTCCATACGGCGGAAACATCGAGGGGGCGGCGGCTGCGGCGAGGTTTTATTTCGGTAAAGACTTGAGCGAGCTTAGTATCGCCGAGTGCGCGCTTTTAAGCACGATCCCAAAAAATCCTAACGCCAACCGCCTAGATAAAAAATCAAATATCAACGCGCTAAAAAACCGCGCCGTCAAGTTGCTTTATAAAGCGGGCGTGATAGACCAAAGCGCATTCCAAAGAGCGCAAAGGGAGCCCTTTAAAAACAAACGCTACGATGCCGTTTATAAGGCCAGGCACTACGCCGCTCAAGCTCTAAAAAACGGCGTTACGCACTCAAATTTAGATCTAAATTTGCAAATTTTACTCGAAAACGCGCTAAAAAATACGGCAACCTCGCTAAAATCAAAAGACGCCTATAACGCCGCGGGGATAATCATCGACAATAAAAATATGAGCGTAGCGGCATACGTAGGCTCGCACGACTGGCGCGCTCCGCAGGGGCAAAACGACGGCGTAACGATGAGTAGAAACGTGGGCTCCACGCTAAAGCCGTTTATATTTTCGCTAGGACTCGACGAGGGGTTCATCACGCCAAAAAGCCAGATGATAGATACCGAAATTTTCCTCGGAGAGTACGCGCCCAAAAACTACGACAGTAGGTTTTTCGGTATCATCTCGGCGACCGAGGCGCTAGCGCTTAGCCTAAATATCCCGGCCGTTAGCCTAAACAACAAACTTGGCGAAAATTCGCTCTACGAGCTGCTTTCTAGCGTGCATTTGGTGAGTTATTCAAAGGAATTTTACGCGGGCAGTATCGCGCTTGGAAGCGCGGAGATGAGCTTGCTAAGCTTAGCCCATCTCTACACTATCTACGCAAACGGCGGCGAGCTAAAACCGCTAGAGGTTGCGGGTAAGACGCTACTAGGCTACGGACGGCTCATTAGCCCGCAAAGCGCGTATCTAACGTCAAAAATGCTCTCCTCCGCTTCTCGCAGCTATCTGGGCGTCGTATGGCAATACGCAAAAGACACGCCTCAAATCGCCTTTAAAACCGGCACCAGCTATGGCTCGCGCGATATCTACACGATCGGCGTAAATAACGACTACACGGTCGCGGTGTGGTTCGGTAACTTTAACGGCAAAAAGACGCAAAATTTAAGCGGATTTAGCGACGCTTCGCGCACGGTTTTTGATGTCTTTAAACTGCTGGCTCAAAAGCAAAAATTATCTTTTATGAACGCGCCAAGCGGCATAGAGAGCAAAAAAACCTGCCTTGACGCGTTTAAATTTAAAGAGTGCAGAGATGAGGAAGACGACTGGCGGATAGAGGGCGTAGCGTTAAAAGATATCTGCGAGAGTATCAGGGGCGACGAGGTAGGATTTTTACTCAAATACGGCGCTATCACGCAAGAAGATATCAAAGACAGCCCTTGTTATTATAAATTTAAAAGCTACAAACCTCTCGTTGCGACGCCGTCAAATAATCAAATTTTGCTAAGCGATGAGAATTTAACCAAAGTTATGTTAAAATGTTACGCGTATGTCGGCGAGGAAATATACCTCAAAACAGACGAAAACGAATGGGAAAAAGTAAAAAACGCGAGCGAAAATACGTTAAATTTAACGCAAGGCAAACATAAGCTCGGGTGCCTGGATGAAAATTCGAATTTAACCGAAATCAATATCGAAATAAGGAGGTTTTAATGCGTTTTAAGCTAATCGGCTTAAGCCTAAGTTGCCTTTTGGTATCAAATTTAAGCGCCTTTACGCTTGACGGCTCGATCAAAGCATTAGAGGACGGCTCAATAAGCTTTGGCGTCAAATACGCTCAAAGCGAGCAGTCGCTCATCGGCAAAGTCACGCACAAGAAAATAATCGAGTGCGAGCCGGGGATTACCGGAGCCTTCGAATACGGATCGAACCATATTTTATTTTACCCTAAAAAACCGCTGGCAAAAGGCGTAAGCTACTCGTGCAAAAAAGGCGAGAGCAAGGTTAAATTTTACAGCGAAGACTTTATGCTGTCAAATATGATCGAATACTCCAAAGATACTTTTTTGGCGGTATTTAACGACGAGGTTAGCGAGGATGAGTTTGCCACAAATTTTAAAATTTACGACAAGCAAAATTTGGCTAAACAAAACATCAAATATAAAATCGTAGCCAAAACGCCTAAAAGCTTTCAGATAAAGCTACTTGAAAGCGGCGAAAATTTGGTATTTGCAATCTCTAAAAAGTTAAAAAACAGTTCCGGCGTAAATTTGGCCGACGACTTTGAAGTCGTGCAAAAAGTCTCAAGCCCGGACGAAAATTTCGTCGATAGGCCAAAAGCTAAGACTATGTTTTTAAACGAGGTCGAGGGCGCTAGCCTAGATAACGGCAAACTAGCGGCTAGACTTTATCTTAAAGATTGGATAGATTCTGATAATATTAAAAAATTCATCAAGATCAAGGGCGTAAACAGCTTCGAGGTCAGCGACATAGAATACACCAGTCATAGAAGCGAAGACGGGGAGTATTACTACTATTACATCGATATCACCAGCAACGACTTCAAACCGCAAACTACCTACGAAATCACCTTCTACAAGGGCTTTGGCGACAGCTACTCGATGCTACGAGAAAACTCTATCTTTAACGTCGCATTCGGCGATCTAAAACCGTTTTTGGAGTTTACCGATAGCGGCACGTATATGTCGAGCCTGGGCGAGATCGGCGTAAAAAGCGTAAATACAAACACCGCTAAGGTCGTCGTCGAGAAGCTAAAAGAGCAAAATTTAAGGTATTTTTTAAATTTTACCGAGACTCCGCTGGATAACTACGTCGAAGAGGTCGCCAGCAAAAACTACGAGATCGGCGGCGCTCAAAATGAAACGCAAAAAAGCAAGATCAAGCTTGACTTTGCCGAGGGTGGCGACGGCATCTATCTGGTCACGATCTACTACGACAAAGATAAAAGCGTCAAAAAAGCGGTCTACCTAACCGATATCGGCCTAAGTATGAAGGTCTCTAAAGATGAGATATTTTTATTTGCCAACCGCTTAAGTAAAAACGAAGTGGTCGCAAACGCGGACGTCAAAATTTACTCCGTCAAAAACAATCTCATCGCAAGCGGCATCACAAACGACGAAGGCGTGTTTAAATTTAACAAAAAAGACATCGGCAAAGACGTCGCAAGCGCGGTTTTAACGCTGGGCAAGGAGCAAAGCTTCATCGCTCTATCGCAAAACAAACGCCTAAACGAGGAGTCGAATTTAGACGTCAAAGATAGAAGCGAAATTTATAACGCTTATTTGCATTTTGCCAGCAACATCATCCGCCCGCAGGAAAATATAAAAGGCGAGATCATCATCAAAAACGCGCTGTTTAAGAGCCTCTCAAATATGCCCGTTAAGCTAAAAATCAGAGATCCGCAAAACAAAGTGATTCTAAATAAAAGCGTAAATACGACCGAGCTTGGCGTGATAAATTTCGACGAGCCGGTAAATTCCGGACTAACGGGATCGTTTAAATTTGAAGTGATCTTTGCAAATAAAATCATCGATAGTTACAGCTTTTCGGTCGAGTCATTCACTCCGCAACGCATCAAAAACGAGGTCAAGCTGGATAAGCAAATTTACGCTCTAGACGATCTAATAGACGTAAAGTTGCAAAGCAACTATCTTTTCGGTGCGGCGGCAGCCAATCTTAACGGCGACGTGGCGTTAAATTTATATCAGCAAGACTATAAAAACGATAAATTTAAAGAGTATAAATTTAGCAACGGCGAATACGCCGCAAACGGCCTGGATCAGTTTATCAAGCCCGTAACCCTAGACGGCGAAGGCAAAGGCGAAACGGCGTTTAAGCTGCAAAGCAGAGCCAAAATCGCGAGCGTTTTAAAAGGCGCTGCGGTATTTACCATTAACGACGACGGCAAAAACGTGAGCGCGAGCAAGGACTTTAGCGTCTATCCTTTTGACGCGATGGTCGGCGTCAGAGCAAACGACACCTACATCGACGCAAACTCCAAGCTAACGCTAAATTTCGTCAGCATCGATCCGTTTAAGGGCGAAGAGCTAAAAGATAGACAAAAAGCCATCGAGATCAAAAAAGCCATCTGGGACTACAACTACGATAGAAACGGCTACCTAAAGTGGAACAAACGCTACGAGAAAGTCTTTAGCGATACTCTAAGCGGCAGCGAGTTCGTTTATGATTTCAAACAAAGCGGCGACTACGTAGTCGTGGTTTCCGATATCCTAAGCGGCCACTCGGCGAATTTAGATATCTACGTTAGCGGCTGGGACTACGGCGGCACTTTGCAACCTACAAAAGAGCTGGCCAAAGCTAAAATCAAGCTAAATCAAAAAGTCTATAAAAAAGGCGACTCGCTAAACGTAGACGTTAGCTCCGTGCTAAAAAGCGGTATCGGCATCGTCACGGTCGAGTCCGAAAACGTCAAAAAATATAAAGTCGTAAATATAGAAAATAACGTCGCAAACGCCAAATTTGACCTCGACTTCGACTTTGAGGGACTTTACGTCACGGCATCCATCATGCGCGTAGCCGACAGCGACGTCTTGCCGTTTAGAACCTACGACAAAGTCTATGCAAAAGCGGACAAATCATACCGAGCGACAAACGTTAGCATCGAAGCGCCCAAAGTCGTGAAGTCAAACTCCAAATTTAAAGCTAGCGTAAAAACCGAGCCAAATGCGGAGGTTACGCTATTTGCGGTCGATGAAGGCGTACTTCAAGTAACAAATCAAAAGCTAAAAAGCCCTCTTGACTTTTTTGACAAAATTTTAAACGACGGCGTGCTTGATTATGATATCTACGCAAATTTGAGCGGATTTAAAAAAGACGGCAAGGTGCTAAACTTCGGCGGTGACGCGGCGGCTGCTCTTATGGAGATGAGAATGGCTAAATTTGCCAGCCCGGTCGATAAGAAAAACGTAAAAACCTACATCAAAATGCAAACCGCAAAAGCGGGCGCGGATGGCGTAGCGAACTTTGACGTAGAGGTGCCTAGCGACTTTAACTCCGAGATAAATTTGGCCGCGCTTAGCGTCATCGGCGATAAACTGGGCTTTAGCGTAAATGCCGTCAAGGTAAAAGACGATATCATCCTAAAACCTACGCAAACGGCGTATTTGATACAGGGCGATAAGGTAAATTACACACTACGAGTGATAAACACGACTAAAGAGCCAAAAACCGTCGCCTTAAACATAGATACGAACTTAAACGCGCAGCTAGCCGTCGATAGTATCGAGCTAAAACCAGAAGAAAACGCGAAGTTAAATTTCACGATCGACGCTAACGCTACGGGCAAAGCCTATATAAATTTCACCGCAAACGACGGCAAAAACAGCTACTCCTACTCGCAAAAGCTTGACGTCATCCACGCCTATCCGCTTAGCACTTACGCTAAAAATTTCCAGGCTACCGAGCAAAAAACATTTAAGCTCGACGAGGAGTTTAAGCGCATCAGGATCGACGCTTCAAGCTCTATTAAAGGCGTATTAAGCGCAAATAGCGACAAGCTCGTAAATTACCCTTACGGATGCTCCGAGCAGCGCTCAAGCAAGCTTTTTGAGCTAAATTTCCTAGTGCTTGGCGGAGACGACTCTAAAGAGGCTAAGGCAAAAGAAGCCGACAGAAGAAGATTTGTCGAAGCGGGTATGCAAGACGTCGTCAAGATGCAAAAAACAGACGGCAGCATCGGCTATTGGAATCAGCTAGGCTACACAAACAACTTTGCCTCGATCTACGCTATCGATATGTTATTTACGCTTGAAAAATCAGGCTTTGCGCTCGATAGTTACGTAAAAAACAAAGCGATCGACTGGCTAAAGGCGTTTGGCAGCAACGATAACTTCCAATCCCTTTACGCAGCCTACGTCCTAAGCACGCAAAAGAAGCTCGATAGATCAAAGCTAAACGCTCTATACGATCAAAAAAGATACCAAGGCAGTGCGCTTGAAGGCTACTTGATGGCGGCGATCCTCAAAAACGAGGGACTAAATAAAGAGAGCGAAAAAGTGCTAAAAGAGCTAAATAAATCAGCCTATAACCGCGAAAACGAGCTAGCCGATAACTTCGGTTCAGAGATCAGAAACAAGGCCTTTATGCTACTTTTACACGCTAATCACTTTGAGAAAAACGCATTTAGCGACGAGCTAGCCGACTACCTGATCGCTCGCGTAGATAAGCTACATTCGACGCAGGAGCGCGCATTTACGCTAAGAGCGCTAAGAGCATATATCAAAGACGTCTCAAGCGAGAACAAATTTAAGCTCATCGCCGACGGACACGATCTAAATTTCGACGGTCGCGGAGCTATCAACATCGCTCCTAAAAAGCCCGAGATCACTATCGTGCCCCAAAACGGCGCAGCCGTGTATCTAGGCGTTAGCGCGTCAGGCTACAAAAAACTAGACGTAAATCACAAATTTGACAAAAAAGGGCTTGATATCTACAGAACCTTCGTCGGCAAAGACGGCAAGGAGATCGATATCAACGCGCTTAAGGTAAACGATATCATCTACTCAAAGCTTTCTCTTAGAACGAATGAGTTTATCAGAAACGGCGTGATAAACGAGACGATCAGTCCTTGCTTTGAGGTGATCAACGAAAACATCGTGCCAAACGCAAGAACCCAAGCTACGAAGAACTCTATAACGCTCGAGCATCAAAACATCGAGGACGACAGAGTTTTGAGCTTTTATAGTTTGGGCGCTAGCAAGGACGCGCACGTGCTCTACACGCCTCTTCGCGTCGTTATGAGCGGTAAGTGCATGCTACCTGCGGTCATCACCGAAAATATGTATGACGAGAGTATGAGCGACTACGATCTATCTCAGCACGAATTTATCGTCAAATAATCCTTTGCGAAGCGGTTTTTTAGCCGCTTCGCTTTCTTTGCCTAATCTTAAAAACAACCTATTTTAAACATATTATTAGCAAATTTGTAGTAAAATCCGACATTTTTTAAACGATTATTAAGGATAAAATATGGCGGAATTTTACGACGCAAAAGAAGTAGAAGATAAATTTTATAAAATTTGGGAAGAACGCGGATATTTCGAGATAGACGCAAACAAAAACATCTGCAAAGACGGCCGTAAATTTTGCATCATGATGCCGCCTCCAAACGTAACGGGCTCGCTTCATATCGGGCACGCGCTAACCTTCACTCTGCAAGACATAATAACGCGCTACAAAAGAATGGACGGCTATAAAACGCTGTGGCAACCGGGCCTTGATCACGCAGGTATCGCCACGCAAAACGTCGTTGAAAAGCAGCTCCTAGCTCAAGGCATCAAAAAAGAAGAGCTCGGACGCGAAAAATTCGTAGAAAAAGTCTGGGAATGGAAAGAAAAAAGCGGCGGTATGATCGTGCATCAGATGCGAAAACTAGGCATCTCTCCAGCATGGTCGCGCCAAAGATTTACGATGGATGAGGGGCTCAGGATAGCCGTCAAAAAAGCCTTCCTTAATCTCTACGAAAAAGGGCTCATCGTACGCGAAAACTACATGATAAACTGGTGTACGCACGACGGCGCGCTCAGCGACATCGAGGTTGAGCACAAGGAAAACAAAGGCAAACTTTATCATTTGAGATACTATCTCGCGGACGAAGCTTCAAATTTGAGCGAAAATTCCGCATCAAATTTAAGCAAACAAGCCGAAGTATCGTGCGATGAATTTGCGGGTTACAAGGCGAGCGCGAATGAGGCGAACGCGGCGCAAAATTTAGCAAACAAAAGCACAAATTCAAACAACAAAAATTTCGACGAAATTTTAACCGGAGACGACGAGGCAAAGTATCGCGATGAAGATTTGCAAGTTGCGCAGAATTTTGAGAGCGCAGATAGAACAAATAGTTCATCAAGCGAGCAAAATTCAAACTCTTGCAAAGATTCGAGCGAGACGAGCCGCAACAAAGCATATCAAAGCGAGAGTTTGCCGTATATCGTTGTTGCGACCACGCGCCCAGAGACCTACTTCGGCGACACTGCCGTCATGGTAAATCCAAACGACGAACGCTATAAAAATTTGATCGGCAAAAAAGTCGTCCTGCCGATAATCGGTCGCGAGATCGAGATCATCGCCGACGAACACGTCGATATGGAGTTTGGTACCGGCCTGGTTAAGGTTACTCCCGCGCACGACACCAACGACTACGAGGTCGGCAAAAGGCATGATCTAAAGTTTATCACCGTTTTTGACGAAAAAGGCATCCTAAACGAGCAGTGCGCGCAGTTTAAAGGGCTTGAGCGACTAGAGGCCAGAGACGTCATCGTAGCAGAGCTAGAAAAGCTCGGAAACGTCGAGAAGATCGAAGACTACGAAAATCAAGTCGGCTACTGCTACCGTTGCAAAAACGTCGTCGAGCCCTATATCTCAAAGCAGTGGTTCGTCAAAAAGCAGATCGCAGACGACGCGATCGCAAAGGTCGGCGAAGGCTTAGCTAAATTTTACCCGGCTCACTGGATAAACAGCTTTAACGCCTGGATGCGCGAGCTTCGCGACTGGTGTATCTCGCGCCAGCTATGGTGGGGACATCAGATCCCGGTATTTTACTGCGGCGAGTGCGGACACGAGTGGGCGGACGAAGGCGAACCGACGCAGTGTCCAAAATGCAAAAGCGCAAATTTCCATCAAGACCCGGACGTCCTTGATACCTGGTTTAGCTCGGGGCTTTGGCCGTTTAGCACGCTTGGCTGGGGCAACGGCGAGGAGCTAAAAAATGAGAAATGGTTTGACGGCGATTTGGCCGAATTTTACCCGAACAACCTGCTAATCACCGGCTTTGATATTTTGTTTTTCTGGGTGGCCAGGATGATGTTTCAGGGCGAAAACGCGCTAGGCAAGCTGCCGTTTGACGATATCTATCTGCATGCTCTGGTTAAAGACGAGCAAGGCAGAAAGATGAGCAAGAGCCTAGGTAACGTCATCGATCCGCTCGTTAGCATCGATGAGTACAGCGCCGATATCTTGCGCTTTACGCTTGCGCTACTTGCCGTGCAGGGACGCGATATAAAGCTAAGCGACGAAAAGATGAAGCTCGTGAGAAATTTTACGAACAAGCTTTACAACGCGAGCAAATACCTGCTGCTAAACGAGTCTAAATTTGCAAATTTAAGCGACGCCAAAATCGAAACAAAACTCGGTAAATACATATTAAGCCGCTTTAACGAGTGCGTGCGCGAAGCGCGAGAGAACATCGACGCCTACCGCTTTAACGACGCGGCAAACGCTATTTATAAATTTTTATGGGACGAGTTTTGCGACTGGGGCATCGAGCTTAGCAAAGCCGATAAAGGCAGCGTAAGGGAGCTTGGAGCGATATTTAAAGAGGCTATGAGACTGCTTAGCCCGTTTATGCCGTTTATCTCAGAATTCCTTTTCCACGAGCTTAGCGGCTCAAATTTAGAAAGCGCAAGCTCGATCATGATAGAGGCGTATCCGCAGGCTAACGAGCGCGACTTGCAGACAGAAAAGACCTTTGAGCTGGTGATCGAAGCCATCGTCGCGATCCGCCGCGCAAAGGCGACCATCGAGCAAGGCAATTCAAAAATCGCAAAAGCCTTCATCAAGCTAAACGGAAACGAAAATTTGACCAAGGCGACAAATTATATCGCGCTGCTGGCTAAATGCGAACAAATCGAGTTTTGCGACGCTAAAATCGAAAACGCAGCGCGCGACGTGAGCGAAAATTTAGAAGCATTCGTACCGCTTGAAGGCGTGGATATGAGCGCTGTTATCATGCGACTGCGGTCGCAAAAAACCAAACTGGAAAAAGAGATAGCAAAGCTATCAGGCATGCTAAATAACGAGAAATTCGTAGCCTCCGCTCCGCAAGCCGTGGTCGAAGCCAACCGCGAAGGGCTAGCTAGCGCCGCGCAAAAGCTGGAAAAAGTAGATAGCGAGCTAGCAAATTTGGGAGCGGCCGATTAATATTTTCGGTTTTTGCGTCAGGGCTTATCGGACCCAAACGGCGCCTTGAGCAGTTAAATTTGACCTGCGGCGCGCCGTTTTACGCGCAAAAATTTAAAAAAGGATAAAAAAATGAGCGAAAAAATAAAAATAGCGGTTTTGGGATATGGAAATTTGGGTCGCGGCGTGGAGCTTGCCGCGCGAAATAGCAAGGATTTAGAGCTTTCGGCCGTTTTTAGCCGCAGAAACCCGAGCGAAGTAAAAACATGCGGCGCGCCCGTGTTTAGCGCGGATGAAATTTTATCGCACAAGGGCAAATTTGACGTTTTAGTTCTTTGCGGCGGTAGCGCGACGGATCTGCCGACGCAGACGCCCGAGTTTGCGCTAAATTTCAACGTTGTAGATAGCTTTGATACGCACGCAAAAATCCCGGAGCACTTCGCCGCGGTAGACGCCGCAGCCAAAAAGGGCGGAAATGTAGGCATCATAGCCGTGGGCTGGGATCCGGGTCTGTTTTCGCTAAACAGACTATTTGGCGAGAGCGTGCTGCAAAACGGCAGCAGCTACACGTTTTGGGGCAAAGGCGTGAGCCAAGGCCACTCCGACGCCATCCGCAGGATCGAGGGCGTTGTGGATGCGCGCCAATACACCGTGCCGATAGAAAGTGAATTGGAGCGAGTCCGCGCAGGCGAAAACCCGAAACTTAGCACGCGCGAAAAACACCTGCGCGAGTGCTACGTCGTGGCCGAGGACGGCGCCAATAAAGCGCGCATAGAAAAAGAGATAAAAACGATGCCCAATTACTTCGCCGACTACGACACGAGCGTGCATTTCGTAAGTCTTGCGACGCTTAAAAAAGAGCACGGCGGCATCCCTCACGGAGGATTCGTCCTGCGAAGCGGAGCGACGGGCGAGCGCGGAGAAAATAAGCATCTAATCGAGTTTTCGCTAAAGCTTGATTCAAATCCCGAATTTACCGCAAGCGTGCTAGTGGCCTACGCCCGCGCGGCGTATCGTTTGGCGCAAAGGGGCGAGCGCGGCGCATTTAGCGTGTTTGACATCGCTCCGGCGCTTCTTTCGCCAAAGAGCGCAGATGAGCTAAGGCGCGAAATTTTATAAATTTACGCGTTTTAAAAAACAAGGAAAATTAGTGATAAAAATAGAAAATTTAAAGAAATTTTACGGAGCGACGCAGATCATAGACGACGTCAGCCTAACCGTAGAAAAAGGCGAAATTTTCGCCATCGTAGGCCACAGCGGCGCGGGTAAAAGCACGCTGCTGCGCTGCATAAACGGCCTAGAGGACTATCAAAGCGGTAGCCTAAAGGTATTTGACAAAGAAATCTCGGCGCTAAAAGACAAAGAGCTAAGAGAGCTTAGGCGAGATGTGGGGATGATATTTCAGCACTTCGCGCTGATGGCGAGAAAAACGGCTTTTGAAAATGTCGCGACTCCGCTTAAATTTTGGGGTTACTCAGACGGCGAAATCAAAAAAAGAGTGAGCGAATTACTGGAACTCGTAGGCCTTGCGAACAAAGCCGCAAGCTACCCAGGCGAGCTAAGCGGCGGACAAAAGCAGCGCGTCGCCATCGCCCGTGCCCTTGCGCTAAGTCCAAAAATTTTACTCTCCGACGAGGCGACCTCGGCGCTTGATCCAAATACGACAAATTCGATACTCGAGCTTTTAAAACAGATCAATCAAACGCTAAATATCAGCGTCGTTTTGGTCACGCACGAGATGGAAGTCGTAAAAAGCATCGCGCGGCGCGCAGTGCTGCTAGAAAGCGGCAAGATAATCGGTAGCGGCACGATCGAGGAGCTATTTTTAAAACCCGACGAAAAGATGAAGGAATTTCTCGGCGTGAATGAAATTTTGCCGAGCGAGGGCGTAAATATCAGGCTCTTTTTCCCAAAAGAAGTCGCGCAAAACAGCGTCATCACCCACATGGCGCGCACGCTAAACATAGACTTTAACATCGTCTGGGGCAAGCTTGAAAAGCTAAACGAAAACGTCCTTGGCTCGCTCGTCATCAACATCGATCCAAAAGACGAAGCGCGCGTGACCGAGTATATCAAGCAAAGCGGCGTATTATGGGAGGTGGCGTGATGCTTGGTATCGATTTTTCTAAATTTCCCGACGTTTTCGAGCGCATTTTGCT
Source organism: Campylobacter rectus (assembly GCF_004803795.1). Lineage (NCBI taxonomy): Bacteria > Pseudomonadati > Campylobacterota > Epsilonproteobacteria > Campylobacterales > Campylobacteraceae > Campylobacter > Campylobacter rectus. The sequence continues at coordinate 1,345,244 of NZ_CP012543.1, forward strand.
CCCGGCTATCGGCGAGACGCTCTATATGAGCGTGGTTTCTACGATTTTAGCGTTTTTGATCGGTCTAGTGCCCGCTATCTTGCTCGTTCTTTCGGCGCAGGACGGCCTAAAACCGAACAAACCGCTATTTATCACGCTTGATATCACGGTAAATACGCTAAGAAGCTTTCCATTTATCATCCTCATCATCGTTCTTTTCCCGCTCACGCGCCTGATCGTAGGTACTAGTATCGGCACTAGCGCGGCTATCGTTCCGCTTACTATCGGCGCGGCGCCGTTTATCGCTAGGCTCATAGAAAGCGCGCTAAAAGAGGTCGATAAAGGCATCATCGAGGCCGCTAGGAGCTTTGGTAGCTCAAATTTTCAGATCATATTTAAGGTGATGTTCGTAGAGGCACTGCCCGGCATCGTAGCCTCCATCACGCTCACGCTTATCGTTATCATCGGCTTTTCGGCGATGGCGGGCGCGGTCGGCGGCGGCGGACTGGGCTCAGTGGCGATAAACTACGGCTATCAGAGGTTTCGCCCCGATATCATGCTCTATACCGTCGTGATTTTAATCATAATGGTTCAAATTTTCCAATCATTAGGAAATTTTATTTATAAGATCACAAAGAAATGATTTTTGCGTCTGATTTTATTTTCTTTTAAACTTTTTTTGCATAAAATCCCGAAATTAATTTTGCAAAGAAAGGATAGAAAATGAAATCGGATATGTGCGAAATGCGTCGTTTCACTAAATTTAAGTCGTCGAAAGACTAACGCTAAGCGCAAAATTTCTTTTTAAGCGCTTAGTTGCGCTAAGCATTTAAAAAGAAATTTAAGCCTCCGCTCATATCCTTTTTTAAATGCTGGCTAAATTTTAAAAGGATATAAAATGAAAAATCTACTCAAATACTCTCTAGTCGCTCTAAGCCTAACGGTCGCCGCAAATGCCGCCGAAAAAATCGTCGTAGGCGCTACGCCCGTTCCGCACGCTGAAATTTTAGAAGTCGCAAAACCGATCCTGGCAAAAGACGGCTTTACTCTTGAGATCAAAGAATTTAACGACTACTCTACTCCGAATTTAGCCACCGAAGACGGCGATCTGGACGCCAACTACTTCCAGCACCTGCCGTATCTTGAAGAATTTAACAAAAACAAAGGCACTCATCTAGTTAAAACCGCGGGCATTCACCTCGAGCCTATGGGGGTTTATTCTAAAAAGATAAAAGATATCAAAGAGCTAAAAGACGGCAGCACCGTAGCGATACCAAACGACCCGACAAACGAGAGCCGCGCGCTTGACGTGCTAGCTACCGCAGGTCTGATTAAGCTAAACGACAACCCTCTAAAAACTCCGCTTGATATCACGGAAAACCCGAAAAAGCTAAAATTCGAAGAGATCGAGAGCGCTCAAGTGCCTCGCACGCTTGATGACGTTACGATCGCCGTTATCAACACGAACTACGCTCTAAACGCCAACCTAAACCCGACCAAAGACGCGCTCGTGCTTGAGAGCAAAGACAGCCCGTATACCAACTACATAGTGGTCAAAGCGGGCAACGAAAATAGCCCGAAAATCAAGGCTCTGGATAAAGCCGTCACGAGCCCCGAAGTAAAGAAATTTATCGAGGAAAAATACAAAGGCGCGATAATCCCGTCGTTTTAATCAAATTTAGCTCCGCCCGCTCAAATTTAGCGGCGCGGGCAAATTTAACGAAACAACAAAATCCCAAATTTAGTTTAAAAACCGCTCTTAAAATTAAGCGGCGTAAAAGCTTTTTTAGCATCGCTTAAAAAATATAATAAAATTTTAGCGAATTTAACTTCGTCCTTTTGTTTTTTCGCGGCATAAATAGTTCGCCGTCACGGCTATCGTTTTACTCGTATCTCACGCAAAAATATTAAGCGACTACCGAGCCAAACCCGTCCGCATACGGCGGCGATACGTCTCGTGCGGGTTTTAATCAAAACCCTAACGAGCCAAAAAATGGCTCGACCGCGGCGATAGCCCAACCCTACTAACGACAACAAGGCGCTAAACATCCCGCAAAATTCTTAACAAGAACCCGTCTGCACAAAGAAACCTAAACGTCTAAATTCGTCGAATTTGAGGACGCGCAGATACTTCGCACGCCTGATAAAAGCCCGGCCGGCCGCCGTCGGTATAAATTTCGTCCAGACTGTATGAGTCCTAAAAGAACGCCCCCGACCGTCAAAAGCGCGCAAAGCCCGCCTATGCCAACATTCACGGTTAAAGCCGGCAATAAAAATAGCCCAAAATCAAGGCTCTAATTAAAACGGCGACCGGACGAATGTTTTGTATGGCGGACGATGCCGAAGGTATTTTGATTTCGCACGGCTTGCGTTTTGACGTAAGTTGCGAGCTTAAATTTCGGTCGATTTTAAAATTGATCGATAAAATTTGAGTCAAAATTTTGGCTTCGAGTGTCAAATTCTGCTCAAATTTTACTTTATAAATTTAGCTTTCAAAGCGGGTACGGTTAAATCGCTAACTTAAATTTGATCGCGGCACGTCCTTTTTTATTTGATTTTACCGCTCCGATTTTATCAAATTTACGGCTATCTTTACGGCGTTTTTGTAATTTTAGTCAAAATCTAAGCTTGGAAAATTTAAATTTCGCAAAATTTCGGCTCAAATTTTGCCGCGGTTAGCGCAAAAAATTTGATATTAAGTCCTAAAAAACGCGAGGGAGCCGGATCGCGACTCCCCAAAACCGAGCATAAATTTATACTAAGATACGGCGAGCCAAAAGAAGAAATACCAAAAGCCGGGTCTCGCAAATTTATCTCGTAATTAAAATTTAAAAACTCGCCCGCCGCGTCGCCGAATTTGCCTATCTCCAAAAAACGCCGCCCTTAAATTTACCCCCCCCCCCCCGCGCGCATAAAGCTAAAATTTTACTGCCGTTTGCTACAATCAAGATTTTAAATTTAAGGAGAAAAATGCTGGGAGAGTTTATAAATTTTATCATCCAAACCGTCGGCGAGTGGGGGTATGCGGGCATCTTTTTGATGATGTTTTTAGAGAGTTCGTTTTTCCCGTTTCCAAGCGAAGTGGCGATGATCCCGGCGGGCTATCTAGCGCACCAAGGGCAAATGAGCCTAGCTCTGGCATGGACGGCGGGCACGGCAGGAAGCCTCGCGGGAGCCGTATTTAACTACTACCTATGCTACTTTTTCGGGCGCGAGCTCGTGCTAAAATACGGCAAATTCATCGGTATCACAGATGAGAAAATGCACAAATTCGAAGCGTTTTTCGTCGCTCACGGCGAGATTTCGACCTTTAACTGCCGCCTGATCCCCGGTATCCGCCAGTATATCAGCCTGCCCGCGGGCATTGCCAAGATGAATATTTTTAAATTTAGCCTTTATACGACTCTGGGCGCAGGCATCTGGGTCGCCGTGCTCCTAGCGGTCGGGTATTATCTAGGCAAAAACTACGACAAGAGCGCGTTTAGCCACATCGTGGTCGCTATGCTAGCCGCAATCGGTCTCATCACTTCGCTTTATATTTTTTACGTCAAACGCCAAAGCAAAAGGCCGAAAATCGGCGCAAACGAGGTGAAATAAAACGCTAAAGCGAAATTTAGTCAAATTTATGCGCTTACGGATAAAAGCATAAATTTAAAATTCAAATTTGCATTGTTAATTTCGCCTGATTAATTTTTACCTCGACAGACCGTCGCAAAAACTATTCTTATGCGGTTTTATAGTATAACCGGTCGCAACGATAGAAATTTGACGCTGTATTTACCGCGCTTTCGTGCGATTTTTTGTATAAAAAAGTTTCGTGCAAAAGGCGGCAATCGATGATAGCTATAAATAATTGTTATAGTATCGCCCCCCCCTCCAAATATATAATGTATTTCAAAAAACAAAAAATTCAAGCTAACTTAAGCTTTTTAGATTTAATTTTTTGATACAATCGTAACGTTTAAATAAATTTTATAAAGGAGATAGTTGTGAATATAACTCAATCACAAATTTCAGCGTTATACGTTACGCTTTTCGGAAGAGCCGGAGAGGGCTCGGGAAACAAGTATTGGCAATACGTAGCGAGCAGCCAAAATCTAACATTGGCCGATATCGCAAACAGCATGCTAAACTCGGCGCCTGCAAAAGAGTTTTTCGGCAGCAATCTCAACTCTGACGAAAATTTTATAGCTCACATATATAAAACCACTCTAAACAAAGACGCAAATTCCGATGCCGAGGGTAAGGCGTTTTGGCTAAACGCTCTTAAAAGCGGCACGGATAGGGGCACGATGGTAACGGAGCTACTAAAAGCGGCCGCCGATCCGAAGTACGCAAGCAGCACCGACGAAGCCACCAAAGCGGCTCACAATCTTTTAGTAAATAAAATTTTGGCTTCAGACGCCGTAGCCGACGCGATCCAAAATTTACCGGCGGGAAATCAAGCTACCGCTTTAAAATCTTTTCAAGAAATAAACAATGCCATAACCGCAACCTCTACTATCGAACAAATAAAAGATATCATAAAGTCAAAAAGCAACCTAAACCTAGACTCCGCCAAACTTGAAAATTCTTTGTCGTCTGCCTCAAAAATCAAAGTAATATCAAAAATCACCGGCAAAAGCGAAAAACAAGTAGAAGAGGCTTTAAAACCTAAAGAGCCGGAGACCCTTAAGGTCAGCGTTGCTAAATTTATAGAAGAGAGTGTAAAGCCTGAAAACGCAAATAATAAATTTGCCATAGAAGATACAACAAAAGCTATAAATGATAAAATAGCGGACATAGTGGCTAAAGCCGATAAAATAGAAAGCATAAAATCTAGCGACGATTCGGAAGCTATCAAGCTCACAAAAGAGCAATTTAATAAACTAACGGCCGATAAGCTCTCAAAAGAAAATACCATAGAAGTAAGCGAGCTCGAAAAAACAGATAAAGAACTGGCTCTAAACGATAAAGTAGATACTTTTAAGCTAAAAAAGGGCAATTTGCTTGAAGTCAGCGTTGAAGAATTTGAAAAACTAAAAGATAAAGCCGGCGATAATTCATTTATGCTAAAAGACACGGCTGCAAATATAAAGGCCAAACTCGCAGAAATTGCATCGGTTGAAAATAAAGCAAAGATCCAAAATATCGACATAAGCGATAACAATATCTTAGAAATCACAAAAGAACAATATAAAGCCATAGGCGATAAATTTGCCGATGACGATAAGTTTAAAATCACGGGTCTGGACGAAGGCGATATCGATATCGCAAAGAACAATAAAGTTGCCGAATTTAGGATGCAAGAGGGTAAGACATTAAATGTAACGATAGCTCAACTGGAGATACTAAAAGGCAAGGCAGAGGACGGAACATTTAGCGTATTGGACGGTGCTGCTAATTTTACATCTTCAAGCTTGCAAACTCTAGAGACAAACATAAAAAAGATCAAAACCATCAAAACCAACGAACAAACAAAACAAGAAATAACGGTATCGAAAAAATTTGCAAACGCCATTAATAAATTTGCGGCGGATGAAAAACTAAAAGTCACCGAAGTGGAGAGTGCCGAAGAGGCAAAAGAATTCGCTTCAAAACCTCAAGTAAAATCTCTTGAATTAAAAGGCGGCATAGCGAGCCTAGCGGTAAAAGCGGAGGACTTTAAGGCTATCGCGGAAAAGATTTTGGATCACGGAAAGCTTGATATAAAAGATACCGCCGCAGCTATAGCGAGCAAACTAGACGATATCATGAATGATGCTACAAAAGCTAAAATCAAGGGAATCGACATAAGCGACACGGGAACTTTATCTCTCACAAAGGCGCAATACGACTCTCTCAAAGATAAATTCGCCGCCGACGATAATCTAAAAATAACAGATGTAACGGGCGCTATAGCGGCAAGTAATGCAAAAGATACTTTTGCCCTTAAATCCAATGCGAGCGGCGTCGATATAACAAACTTTAGCGCGGATGATAAGGTTGATTTTGCAAATTTGGGCGTTAAGCACAAGGAAAATTTAACTACTGCTAAAAATGCCGATCTAGAAATGGCAGATGGAAATATATATCAAGTCGATATGGCTGAAAATATAGCCGGTAAAAATTATTCAGACGCTGATTTCGCAGAGCTGTTTGGAAACGGAAAAACTTTCAAATCCATAGCAAACGGCAAATCATCAACCGTTTTAGTAAAAGGAAATGACGCAAACAAGATCACTCAAATCTATAAAATAGAAGATAAAAACAATGATGGCAATATCACTAATAATGAAGTAACTCTCGTAGGTAAAATCACGGGAGATTATCTGGAAGCTAACGATATAATCACCGGTAGCTAAATCTAAATCAAGTCTTTGTAGGCTTTTACGCTTACAAAGACTACTTTTCTTTTTACCCTGTTCCGTAATATTTTCGATACCGGATTTTTAAACCGCAAAACAAGAATAAAATATAAAAACTCTTATCTTTAGCCCGCTCAAACATCGCAAACTCGTGCGCGAACAAAGCTCAGATAGCGTAGGCTGTGAAATTTGAACTATACAAACCGTATCCGAATTTAACATTGGTGTAAAAATAGCAAGAAACGCTCGAGAATTTTGACAAAATCTCATAAAATTCGCTATTGACGCAAGCCGCTCGCCGCGTTCGCCTACAACAGTAAGAGGTGGCAAAACCGCAAGGCAAAAAGACGGCGATAGCAGTTTTTGCAGATAAAAAGACGGCTAACTACGAGGCGGGCAAAGGCAGAAGCTTTAAACTCGGGCGGCGAAACGAGAGTAGGAATGGACGAGATGCTAAGCCCGTTTAAAACTATGACAAATTTCACGGATATGGTCACTGCGGAAAACTTCGTATTTTACGGCTTCTTGTTTGACTAAAATCCCAAAATCGTGCAAAAAAGCGCGGAAAAATATTTGGAATTTTTACTAAAATTTTAGCTCTCTACTCCGGATAAAACCTCAAGCGCCTCTTGATATCCGCATTTGCCGCAGTCGAAACGGTGATAAATGATGGTTTTTGCGCTTTTTCTTGCGTAAATTTTACTTTGTTATATTAAAAAAGTTGCGGTTTTTCAAGCCGTTAAATTTTGCTTAAATTTAGATGCGATTGCAACAAAGCCGTATAGTTGATCTATCGGTTTAATTTTTCACATCCAAAATGCCGCAGTTAAGCCCGTCAAATTTAACTAAACCACGAAGGCAAAATTCGCTTCTGCAAGTGCGTCAAATTTTAAAGATAAGTTTGGTTTTCATAAGCAAAACGTCGCAGCAAAACAAAGCGCGCATATAAATGCGCTATGCAAAATATCAATGCCTACGCTTGCCCAAAAACACCGAAAAATCATAAAACAAGCGCTATGCAAGCGGACATCGACCGCTGTGATGCAAAAGCGTATATGCGCCGCAAAAAGCAAGCGGCAGATAAAAGCTGTTTAAAATTTTAACACTCGGGGCCCAAAGAGCTTTTGGGCAAAATATTTTACCGTCCGACTCGTCGCCGACTCTAACCTTGATCGGGAGCTTGCGGGGCGATCTTACTTTAAATGCCAAAACCGAAAATGCCGTAACGATAAAATACCTTCTAGGCTCGCAAACAATGCCTGGTCGCTCGTAAAATCCTCAAATAAAATCGATTAGTAAAATTTAGCGCAAAATCATCGCAAACGCGCAAAATACATACCGCAAAAAGCAAACGGCAACCCAAAAAGTAATCCGCTAGCCGTAAATTTAGCCGTATATTTCGCTCAAAATGCCAAACCCGGCAAACTATGTAAGCGTATATAGCTCGTCAAATTCTCTTTTTTAAAATTTAAAATGCAAGGCTTACGAAATTTTCTTTTGTTTCGGGCGAAAGACCTTCATCACGCTCTCGTCGGTCTCGATAAATGCGCCGCCGATCAGATCGATGCAGTATGGAATCGACGGAAATACGGGCTCCAGACACTCCCTGATCGCCTTTGGCTGGCCGGGTAAATTTACGATGAGCGCGTGCCCTTTGATGCCTGCGGTTTGGCGCGATAGGATCGCCGTAGGGACGTATTTTAGGCTAGCTGCGCGCATTAGCTCGCCAAAGCCGGGCATCATCTTTTCGCACACGGCTTCGGTTGCTTCCGGCGTCACGTCGCGAGGAGCCGGCCCCGTGCCGCCTGTAGTTAGCACCAGATCGCAGCCTAGCACGTCTATCATATGCTTTAGGCGCTCTTTTATGAGTTCGATCTCGTCAGGTATCACCTCGTAAAAATATTCGCGCTCGCTTTTTATCCAGCCATCCAAAACCTCTTTTATCGCCGCGCCCGATAGATCGTCGTATTTGCCCTCGCTAGCGCGGTCGCTCAATGTCAATATGCCTATTTTTACTTTCATTTTTTCTCCTTAAATTTAGTTGTAATACTCTTTTATTATCCTACTAAGCGCGTCTTTATCTATACTCTCGTAAATTTCTATATATTCACTGATGCGCTCCAGCTGCGTTTTCATCCCCGCTAGAAACGTCCCGACTTCGGCGTATGCCTCTTGCAGTAGCTCCTCAGCCTCCGCCGCGCTTGGCGTAAAGGTACGCCCCATGCCATACTCAAAGACCATATTTTGCGCGATCTCACGGGCCTTTTGGATGTCGGCGTTGGAGTTTGAAAACGTATCGTCTTTGACCATCTTTAGCGCGCTCATACCCGCCAAACAGACCTTGATGCGAGCAAACATCTGCGAGCGCGACTCTATCTCTCGCTCGGGGCGCATAAACTGCTCCTCGACGAGCGAAATTTTTTCAAATTCTATCCCGAACCAATACGCCGCCAAGGCCTTTGCGCCCTGATAGAGCGCTTGGATGCGCTTTTCCTCGTCGTTGTAGCTCAAAATCCTCTTTTTCCCGAGCAGGACTTTGTTTAAAACGCTTTCAAAATCGCTAAATTCGATTATCTCGACGCCGCGTCTTAGCGCATTTATCGCGGCTTCATTTACCAGCGTAGAAAGCGCCGCCCCGCTAAAACCGACGCTGATACGCGCTACGTCCTGCGCCTCTACGCTCGTGTTTTTGTCTTTCAGATAGGACTTTACGATCTCCGTCCTGTCGGTAAAATCTGGCATCGAAAGGAAAATGCGCCTGTCAAATCGTCCCGAGCGCAGTAGCGCCTCGTCTATCATCTCGATGCGGTTGGTTGCGGCGATCACGATGACGCCGGAGTTATCCTCAAAGCCGTCCATCTCGGTCAGCAGCTGATTTAGCGTGGCCTCGCGCTCGTCGTTTCGGTTGCCGCCGCGCACCTTGCCCACGGCGTCGATCTCGTCGATAAAGATGATGGAGGGCGCATATGCTTTAGCCTTTAAAAACAGCTCATGCACGCGTTTTGCGCCCATACCGACGTAAATTTGAACAAAACTCGCGCCGCTTTGGTAAAAAAACGGCACTCCCGCCTCGCCCGCGACGGCCTTTGCCACTAGCGTTTTACCCACGCCAGGAGGCCCGACCATCAGCACGCCTTTTGGCATTTTGATGCCGAATTTTTTATATTTCGTCGGATTTTTTAGAAAATCCACGATCTCGCTTAGCTCGAATTTAACGTCCTTTATGCCCGCCACGTCGTCAAATTTGACGTTTGAGATAGCAGGAGCCACCGAGCTAGCGGCAATATTTTCATACTCATAGACGTTTGCTTTTTGATTTTCGTTTTGAGCGGCTAGTCTTTGTTTTTTAAACCTAGCATAAACCGCAAGCCCCACAAAACAAATAGCTATCAGCGCTAGCACGGCTAAAATTTCATCCAGCACGGGCGTCTCTTTTTTTAGATCGACTGGCACTTTTTGCACCAGAGCGCGCATGTCCACGCCGTCTTTTACGATGATGTATTTGTTGCCGCCCTTAGTCGTGAGCTCCAGCTCGCCGCCGTTTACGGTCGCGCTTGCGATCATATCGCCCTCTAGCAGCTTTTCATAGCTTTCGTACATTATATTTTTGGGTTGATTTCTGCCTACCGCAACGGCTAGCAAGATCGCCAAAATAGCCGTCAAAATCATGATGATCTTTTGTTTATTTAGCTTAAATTTGCGCATAGTCGCCCTCGCTTTTTACTTCAAATTTATCTATGACCGCCCACTCTTTTAAAATTTGCTTATCCGTTTTGATTTTTACTTTGTTATAAAACTGATCGAAGCCTTCGTAAAATTCGCCGTTTAGCTGCTCGACGAGCACGTTTAGGCTCCCGCCTTTTTTGGCATGCTCTTGTCTAAATTTAAAATTATTTTCCGCTACGATTTGCTTTAAAGTTTTAAGCCTAGCCTTCGCCACGTCACCGCTAACGTCCATTTTCATATCCGCCGAGTGCGTGCCCGTGCGCGGCGAATACGCAAAGCAGTGTAGATGTGTGAGCGGAAATTTTTTAAAATTTACCAGCGCCTCGCTCCAGATTTCTTCGCTCTCGCCCGGATGCCCAACGATGTAGTCAGTTCCTAGCGCAAAGCCCATCTCGCTAAGCTCCAAAAATAGCTCCAAATCCCTAAAGGCCTGATTTCGCCGCCTCATAATGCGCAGCATCGCCTCGCTCGTGTGCTGAAGCGCGATGTGCAGGTGCCGCTCCAGCCAGCTCTCGCGTAAGATTTCGCGAAAACTCTCGTCTATCTGGCTGGGCTCTATGCTGCCTAGCCTTATGCGCTTTATGCCGCCTACTTTACCGAGCCTACCTAGCAAGCGACCTAGGCTTGAGCCCGTATCCTTGCCGTAGCTGCCGATGTTTGTGCCCGTTAGCACCAGCTCGTTATAGCCGTTATAAGCTAAAATTTTAGCCTCGCGCAAGATCGCTTCCTCATCCATACTGCGCGCCTTGCCGCGAACGGCGGGGATGATGCAGTAACTGCAGGCAAAGTCGCAGCCCTCTTGGATCTTGATAAAGGCTTTGGTGTGATTTTCGTAGTTCGTTACGATATTTTTGTCGATACTTTTTAAATTTCCCAGCTCGAAAAACGGATCTTGCGACTTTAGCAGCGCATTTATATCCTCTTTTTTACTCGCGCCTATCACGCCGAAAACCGCGCTTTTACTAAACAGCTCCTTGCCCTTGCTTACTGCGCCGCAGCCCGTTAGTATCACTCTAGCGCCTCGCTTTTTTATGCCGTTTATATAGCTGCGCGCGCCGCTATCTGCGGAGTTTGTGACCGTGCAGGAATTCACCACTACGATGTCGGCTTCGTTTTCGTCGCTAACGATATCGTAGTCTTTGACGTAGCTTTTCATCAGCTCGGTGTCGTAGATGTTCGTGCGGCAGCCGAAGGTTTTAAAAAATACTTTCTCTCGGCGCGGCTCTTGCGTGGTCAAATTTGAGTTTAAATTCGCATTCATATTTCCTCGCCGCCCTCCGCCAGAGGCTTTGACTCGCCGGCTTTTACGCGCCCGTCCATATAGATAGTCTGCGTAGGATACGCGATCACGATGTCGTCGTGGCTAGCGATGGCTTCCATGATCTCCGCGCTTATCGTGCTTCGCAAAGATAGCGTGGCAAAGGCGTTTGCCATATACCAGACCGAAATTTTCACGCCGTAAGGTTCGATAAAGGTAAATACGCGCGGCTCGACGTTTGGATTTTTGATACTGTATTGATTTCGCAGCTTGCTCATCTGCTTTTTGGCGATTTCGGTGTAGCCTTTGGAGTATTTTCGCACGATGGCTTTGATGATGTGGGCGGCTTTTTTGTGATTTGATTCAAAGCTAAAAACGACGTCGATACCGTCCCAGACGGTCTTCATACCTTGGTGCGAGTAGTTTGCGATAAGATCGGTGAAGATATAATTATTCGGCACGAATATAATGCGCCCCGCTCTGCGGTTTGCATTTACCGTGACTATCGTAACGTCCTCGTAGATGGTCATCCTAAGCAGCGAGATATCGATGATATCGCCCACGACGTCCTCTCCGTCTTTGCGCACCTTTATGCGGTCGCCGACGTGAAAGCTACCGCCGAAAACCACCACCGTCCAGCCGAGCATACTCATAAACATATCTTTCATCGCGATCGCGATACCCGCAGATGCAAAGCCCAGCACCGTGACGAGATAAGTCACGTTTTCGATATAGGCAAAAAGCAAGATCATAATGATGAGCGTAATATTTACGAGATTTATAAATTTATTCGCCGTATAGAGGCGCTCGTTATCGGTGATCGTCTTTTTGATGATAAATTTAAACAAAAACGAAAGCCCGATCACGACTACGATAAATATACCGATATCAAGCGCCTTTTTCATCTGCGCCTTGATATCCTCGCTAGTGCGGTTTATCGCCTCATTTACGCGCTTTTCATACACTCCGTAGGTAGTCTTTGCGATGTCGGCCGCAGCGTTAAATTCCGCTAGCTCCTGCCTGGTCCCATCTAGCTCGTCTTTAAACTGCGGCTCCTCGCTTAGCTTTACGATCTGGGCTAAAATTTGCTCTTTTCTAGCTAGCTCGTCGGTCGTCTTAGAAAGCCCTTCCAAGCGGTGCTTATACTCGTCTTTTTCGCTTCTAAGCTGCTTTATGTATGAAAAGCCCGAGATCACGGCGACGGGATTGGTTATCTTTTGTAAAATTTCTATCTCGGGAGCCGTTATCATACTGGAAAACGGCGCTTTTTGAAACTCTCTTAAAAGCTCGATCTGCTCTTTTAACGTGCTTTGCTTTTTTTGTAGTTCGAGCACTTTTTCGGTATTTTTAGCCTGTTTTTTTATCGCTGCTTCGATTCCTTCAAGCTCTGCGCTTAGCTTTTGAAAGGTGTTATAGTTTGAGTAGCGAGTCGCCCAGATATTATCGGCCAGCTCATCCTCGATAAAGGCCAAAGAGGCGTTTAGCTCGGCTAGCTGGGCTTCTTTTGTCCCGTTAAAATCGCTAGGTATATCATCTAGCGCATAAGCAAAGAGCGCAAAAAATAAAATAAATAAAATTTTTCTCATTCAAACTCTCTTAAAACGTCCATCACGAGCTCGCGCGGCACGTCTTTTCGTATCTCGTATGCGCCGATACCTCGCGGCAGGATAAATTTGATCGCGGAGTTTTCCGCCTTTTTATCAAGGAAAAACGCCTCGTAAAAGCTGCTTGCATTTGGCACCTTGTAGCTTATCGGCAAGTCAAATTTAACTAAAAGCTCCGCCACGCGCGCCTTTTGCTCCTCGCTCATGAGGCCTAGCTTTACCGCTAGCGCGTTAGCCATATTCATACCGATCGCCACCGCCTCGCCGTGTAGATATTTTTTATAGTTTGTTTCGTTTTCTATCACGTGAGCGAAGGTATGGCCGTAGTTTAGCACCGCACGCACGCCCTTTTCGCGCTCGTCGACCTCTACGGCGGCGGCCTTTATCTGCACGCAGCGGTAGATTAAATTTTGCAAATTCGCCTCATCAGTCAAATTTGCGTTCTCCATCCACGAAAATAGTTTTTCGTCAAAGGTTATCGCCATCTTTACGGCCTCCGCAAGTCCCGCTGCAAATTCGCGCTTTTCAAGCGTCTTTAAAAACCCGGTTTCGCAGTAAACGGCGCTTGGTTGATAAAACGAGCCGATCAGATTTTTGCCGAATTTGTTATTTACGCCCGTTTTTCCGCCTACGCTCGCGTCAACTTGGGCTAGCAGAGTAGTCGGGATGTTTATAAATTTGATCCCGCGCTCGAAAATGCTCGCCGCAAAGCCCGCCATATCGCTCACCACTCCGCCGCCAAGCGCGATGATCACGCTACTGCGGTCAAGGCGGCTGACAAAAAGCTGCTCTAAAATCGCCTCGATAGTTTGCATATTTTTATACTCTTCACCGTCTGGGACGCTGATGATGAATTTTTGCGGACAATCTATGCGTGAGAGTAAATTTTGCAGATAAAGCCCGCCTACCTTTGCGTTGGTCACGATAGCGACTTTAGCGTCAAATTTAAGCTCTTTTAGCTCGTTTATATAGACGCCGTAGCCGGGTTTGCCGTCAAATTTTATATCTATTTTCATCTTATTCTCCGCTTTTATTTTATCCAAAATAGCCTAATTTATCGGTATAAAAATTTGATAATTATCGCTAAGGCGCGCGTAAAGACGGTTCATATCGTTTGAAAACGCCGCAAAGGCGTCTTTTTTACTGATCTTTTTCGTAAACGGCACGAACTGGAGCAAATTTTGCTCTTTTTTTAGCCTTAAAATCGGATTTGAATTTTTGTCCTCCACGACTTCGATCTTACGCCCGAAAATCTTAGCCAAGCTGTCAAAATGCTCCTCCATCTCCTCGTCCGCGCCGCTTCGGCCGAAGTGATAAAGCGTTATGGGCATATCAAGCTGCGAGCAGCAGTCCATGATGACGGCCGATTGGCTCTCTATCTCGTCGCCAAAACCGCTACTTAGCACCACGCCCTTTTTGATCTCGTCGATGTCGCTTTTACCGATGGCGGCGACTGGTTTTTTTAGCTCGAAAAGCAGCCTTTTGTGCGCGGAGAAAAATTTATTATCCGTCACCACAAGCCCGACGTCGTTTTTAAAAACATCGTCTTTTATCTGCCCTACTCCACCCCCGAAATAATCAAACATCACCGTCGCCATCTCGTCGTTTACGGATTTTAGCTTTTCGTAGGCTAAATTTAGCGCAGGATTTACGACCTTGACGAAAAGGCGCCTGTTGTTTAGCTTTTCGTGCAGTTTTAGACTCTGCTCAAGCAGCCTTATGCACAGCTTTTCGCCCATCTTTTTCATGTCTAAAAACAGATAAATATTATGCCCAAACGGGTTTGGAAACTGCCCGGTTTCTTTTTTTACGCTTCTAAATACGCTTAAAAGCACGCTTGGTTCGCCCACTATCAGCAAAACGTCGCCCGGCAGGATCATTAAATTAGGCTTTGCGATCATGAAATTTGAGCCACGATAAATCATCGCGATGCGCCATTTTTTCTGCGTTATGGAGCTGATGTGACGGTACATAAAGGAGCTGCCCACCGGCACTTTTACTTCCATTATCTCGCCCTTGCCAAGGCCTAGGTTATCGGCCACGACGGGGATATCTGGTAAAAAGTCCATGAGCCTAGCCGTTAGCACCGCTCGCGCGTCCAAGACCGTTAGGTGCGAGTCGTCCTCCAGCCCGCTAAGCCCCCAGAGATCAAGCATCAAAATTTCCGTTTTTTTGCTGATTTGGCGCAGATTGTTATAGACGCTAATCGTCTCAAAGCCGTCTTTTAGCATTATCATAAACTGGCTGAAATAGCCGCTAGCAGCCTGCCTCAGCCTATCAAGGCTAGTCGGATCAAAGCGGTAAAAGGTAAAATTTTCTAAATTTACGTCCGAGTAATCCTCGTCTCCACAAGCGATAACGACGTAGTGATGCGTGCTGCTTCTGCTTACGAATAGTCTTTCTAAGAAATGTTTCGCTACAATGCCGTCCGCAACTATCAAGATATTTTTCATTAAAACTCCAAATTTAAAGGGACTATTATATCAAAATGACTTTTAGTATAGATAAAACCGACGGTGTGGCGCGCGCGGGCACGCTAACGACCGCTCACTCTACGATCAAAACGCCCGTGTTTATGCCTGTAGGTACCGTGGGCGCCGTAAAGAGCCTAGACGCCGTGGATATGATGCAGATTTTAGGCGCCCAAATCATCTTAGGCAACACCTATCACCTCTACTTGCGCCCCGGCAGCAAGGTCGTAAAAGAGCTCGGCGGCCTGCACGGCTTTACTAAATTTAACCGCTCGTTTTTAACCGATAGCGGCGGCTTTCAGGCCTTTTCGCTAAGCAAAATCTCAAAACCGGACGAAAACGGCATCAAATTTAAAAGCCACATCGACGGCAGCGCGCACTATTTCACGCCGCGCTCGGTGCTAGATACCCAGTACGACCTAAACTCCGACATCATGATGATCCTTGATGATCTAGTCGCGCTTCCTGCCGAAAAAAAGCGCGTGGAACTAAGCATCAAACGCACGATAAAATGGGCGCGCGAGGCGATAGATTATCATAAATTTAAGCAAGACAAAGGCGAAGGGCTCACGCAAAATATATTCGGAATAATCCAAGGCGGCACGGATGAGGCGGCGCGTAAATTTTGCGCCGAAGCGCTGTGCGAGATGCCCTTTGACGGCCTTGCTATCGGGGGACTTAGCGTAGGCGAAAGTAATCAGGAGATGTACGACACCGTACAGGCCGTGATGCCCTACATCGACGCGGCGCGTCCGCGCTATCTCATGGGCGTAGGCACTCCTGAAGACCTCGTAGAAAACGTAGCCCGCGGCGTGGATATGTTTGACTGCGTGATGCCGACGCGAAACGCGCGCAACGGCACGCTATTTACGAGTTTTGGTAAGATAAATATCAAGTCCGCAAAATTTGCCGCCGATCCCGCTCCGATAGATCCCCAGTGCGACTGCTATGCGTGCCGCAACTACTCGCGCGCCTATCTTAGCCACCTATACCGAGCGGGTGAGCTGACGTTTTTCCGTTTGGCAAGCCTACATAACTTGCACTATTATCTAAATTTGATGCGGCAGATGAGAGAAGCGATAACGGCCGGCGAATTTGAAAAATTTAGGCGAAATTTCTACGCTAAACGCGGCAAAGACGCGCCGAGCATATAAGGCAAAACCGTGAGCGAGCGCGATATCTCGGGGTACTTTTACGACGAGGAGTGCGAGTACGTCTATCTCGTGACGGACGGCAGCGAACAAAACTATAAATTTATCTTTAAAGACGACAAAATTTACGCCCAGGACGGCAGCCAGAGCGGCGCGGAGGAGTTTATCCGCGTAGTAAAAAAGATAACGAGCGAGTTTCGCGCCAAGATCGCCGAGCACTCTGCCCAGCTTGAAAGCTACGAGAAAATCTACGCGGGCAAGAGGGATTTTACTAAATTTATAAAAAAGCACGCGATTTTAAAATACGAAATACGCAAATTTCAAAATAAAATTTCGCACTTTTACGAGGCTCTGGCGATCTGTCAGAACGAAAGACCCGAACTTAAAAAACAGCTAAAAAACTACGTCTACGAAGCCGGCGTGCTAAAAAATGCAGCCTGCGAAAATGCCGCCAGGATAGACGATATATACGCGCATATACAGAGCCTAAAAAACGACAAAATCAACCGAAACATATATATCCTGACGCTACTTTCGGCGCTATTTTTACCGCTAAATTTTATCACGGGATTTTTTGGGATGAATACGAACGGGATGTTTCTAAATGGCTTTCAAAACGGCACGGCGATCGTCGCCGGATCTATGCTTGCGCTTTTTGCGACGCTAGCGGGACTGTTTTATTTTCTGGGCAAAAGGCGGGAGTAAAAAATGGATAAAATTTTACTTTTTACGGCGCTTTTTGGCGCAAGCGCGGCATTTAGTAGGATAGTCGAGCAACAAACGGCTTGCAAAGCCGGCGATATGCAAGCTTGCACGGCGGCGGAAGAGTATTTTACGGGATGGCGCGCACAGGGAGAGCTCGCTACAAAAAAGCGAAGCAGGTGCATAAATCGTCTATGACAAAAACGCCTACGAAGCAGGCAGCGAGCTAGGCGCGCTTATACAAAAAGGCCGAGCGTAAAAACCGACACCGCAAAAGTAAGAGCTTTTAAAAAAGCGGGCGGGCGACGGCGAGAAATCGGGTTGTTATAATTGCGAAGAGAGTTTTAAAGAGTAAAATTTGACGTTTTTACAAAATCCAAAGCATAAGCAATCTTTGTCTGAGCGCAAAATCGTCCCGCCGACTGAGCCGATTTGCTTGCAAAATTTACGCCAAATAGTAACGCTAAATTTGAAAATTTCTAACCTGATTTAACTTTAACTCCACCGTAAAAACAATCAACGACTGAACAAATTTGGGATAAAGGGTCACGGGTCAAATTTAGCTCGCCGCTAAATTTGACCTTTTAATCAAAATGTGAAATTCGCAAGCCGCGGCACAAATTTGGCAATAGACTTAAAAACGCGATTTATCGACAAAATTTGACAGAAATAAAATCACTAGAATTTGACTATGCTGATAAATTTTACCGTCAAAAAATCACTCAAATTTAAGCAACGAATTTTAGCCGAATTTACTCCGCTCGTCCCGCCATCGCCTTATATACGTTCATTTCATCTTGCAGGATTTTGTATTTTTGCGCGAGCATGCCTACCCTGCCTTCAAGCAGCGAATTTTGCGCCTCCAAATAGTTTTTCAGCTCTGTTTTGCCCAGTTCGTATTTTAGCTTGTAGATGTCGCTGATAGAGCTTAAATTTCGCAAATTTTCATTTATATTTCGCAAAACAGCCTCGTCTTTTTGCAGATTTTTATAGCTCGCGTCAATCTCGTTTAGCGCGGTCGTTAGCGTCTGCGCGTAGTTTAGCTTCATCGTCTCAAAGGTTAGTTCGGAGATCTTTAACCTTGATT
This sequence comes from Campylobacter rectus, assembly GCF_004803795.1. Taxonomy (NCBI): domain Bacteria; kingdom Pseudomonadati; phylum Campylobacterota; class Epsilonproteobacteria; order Campylobacterales; family Campylobacteraceae; genus Campylobacter; species Campylobacter rectus. The sequence continues at coordinate 1,363,548 of NZ_CP012543.1, forward strand.
TAAGCTTGGAATAGTTTAAAAACGGCAAATTTATCGCAACATTTCCGTTTAGAAATTTTAAGCTAAACGCATCGCTCGCGCTATTTCCGCCGCCGCTCAGCCCCGCGCCCAAAGTAACGCTAGGGTAAAAACTTTTTTCGCTTGAATGCACGTTTAACAAGGCTTCTTTTATGCGCGCGATCGCCGCTTGCAAATCAGGGCGCGCGCCGATAACGTAAAGCGGAACATTTAAATTTACGCCCTGCGGCGAGACCTCACTCAAATCTCCACCCGAATTTAGCTCAAATCCCGGTCTCTCATTTAGCAGATTTTGCAACGTCCGCTCCGCCGCATCGATACTTTTTTGCGCGTTTAGGATTCTGTTTTGGGCCGAGAGGATAGAGCTTTTGATTTGCTTTAGACTTAGCTCTTCTTCTTTGCCAAGCTCGAATTTCGCCCTCGCGACGGTTTCAAGCTGTTTATAATTTTGCAGTAAAATTTTATATAAATTTACGCTCTCATTTTGATAAAGTATCTCAAAATACTTCTCCGCGACGCTACTAACGAGTGCGAGACGAGCGGCCTCCAGGTCGTATTTTGTGGCGTTTGCTTCCCATATGGCGGCATCTGCCGAGCTTGCGAGCTTGCGCCACAGATCGATCTCGTAGCTTAGCGAAACGCCGCTTTTATAGCTCTCATTCCAACTGCCGCCGGTTTTTATATTTTTACCCGTTTCCGCGCCCAAATTTGCGTTAAAGCTAGGTACGAGATCGGCCTGCAAGACGCCTGCTTGCGCGAGGGCTTTATTTACGGCGATTGCAGATTTTGCAAGATCTATGTTGTTTTTTAGCGCGAGCTCGATTAGTTCGTTTAGCCGCGGCTGGTTGTAGCCCTTCCACCAGTCGCGCTCCAACGTAAAATTTGCCGTCGAATTTGAGCTTGCGTTAGCGTCGAGCAAAATTTGCTCGTAGTTTTTGTTTATCTGTGTCGCCGCACAGCCGCTAAAAAAAACTACGGCGATTATCGTTAAAATTTTTCTCATTTTATTCCCTTGATAGCGCATCGATAGGATTAAGTTTTGAAGCGCTGCGAGCGGGCATATAACCAAAGGCTATGCCGATAAAGCTTGAGGTTAGCAACGCTACCGCGATGGAAGCATTTGAAAACACCATCTCAAAACCCTGCACGAATTTGTCAAATACGGAACCGATGACGAATGACAACCCCACGCCGATAATGCCGCCCATAACGCAAAGCAACACCGCTTCTATTAAAAATTGCTGCAAGATATTGCTCTGCCTGGCGCCAATAGCCATCCGTATGCCGATCTCTTTAGTTCGCTCCGTTACCGAAACCAGCATGATATTCATAACGCCTATTCCGCCAACGACAAGCGAGATAAGCGCGACACAGGATATGAGAAGCGTCATAGTTTGCGTTGTCTCTTCGACGGTTTTTTTAATGCTATCGGAATTGCGCGTGAAAAAATCCCGCGCGCCGTGCTTGAGCGTTAAAATTTCAGTGAGGCTGCGCTCTGCGATTTGAGCATTCACTTCATCCTTTACTTTGGCGGTTATGGAAGTTATATGCCTGTCTCCGGTGATTTTATTAATAACCGCCGTATACGTGGTATATGTCCTAAGCATACTGGTATCCATCAGGTCGTTTTTGGCTAAAACGCCGATTATTTTAAACGGACGTTTATTAAAAAGTATGGTTTTATCAAGCGGATCGGTATCGGGGAAAAATTCATTTTTAGTATTATGATCAATCACTATCACCGAAGCGGAATCTTTAACTTCTTCTTCGCTAAACACACGTCCGCTTTTTATCTTATGTCCCAACACTTCAAGGCTTTGCGATCCGCCGCCGCGTAAAGTGGCCGAAGCCGATTTGTTTGCAAAAGTAAGCGTCCCTATGGTCGTAGAGTTCGGAGTAACGCTGTCGAGGTAGTCTTGACGAGAGAGCATCACGGCATCGCTTATACTCAGCGTCTTAATCCTACCTGCACGCATATCCCCAAACCCTTTGCCCGGATATATATCGATCGTATTCGTGCCGATACCGCGAATGCTGGAGAGGATTTGCCGCTGCGAACCGTTGCCCAGCGCGACTACGCTGATAACGGATGTTATGCCTATGATGATACCAAGCATCGTTAAAAGCGAACGCAACTTATGGCTAAATATCGCATTGACGGACATCTTAAAGCTTTCTATAAACTGATCCTTATAAAAACTCAACCAATTTTTTTGCTTTGGTTTTTTTAGATCGATATCGTAAATTTCATCTTTTTTGACGCTGTCTTTTAAAATTTTACCGTCTTTTATCTCTATGATGCGATGAGCGTAAGAAGCAATATTTTGATCGTGGGTTACGATTATGATAGTGTGCCCCTCTTTATGCAAATTCGTTAAAATCTCCATCACCATCATTCCGCTTTGACTGTCAAGCGCACCGGTAGGCTCATCGGCTAAAATGATCTCGCCGCCGTTTATGAGCGCTCTTGCGATACTGACGCGCTGCTGCTGACCGCCGCTAAGTTTGTTCGGCAAACTCTCAAGCTTATCGCCGAGTCCGAGCCCTTTTAAAATTTCACTCGCCCGCTCTTCGCGTTCTTTTTTGGAAACGCCGGCATAAACGCTTGGCAAGGAAACGTTTTGTAGCGTGTTTAACGTGCTTAAAAGATTATATCTTTGAAAAATAAAGCCGAATTTATTGCGCCTAAGCCTCGCTAGCTCATCGCCGCTTAGATTTGATATGTTGTTGCCTTCAAGCAAATATTCGCCGCAACTTGGATTGTCAAGACAGCCAAGGATGTTCATAAGAGTGGATTTGCCCGAACCCGATTGCCCGATAATGGCTATAAACTCACCCTTTCTTATGGTTAAATCAATATCTTTAAGCGCGTCAAAGACGGTATCGCCCAGCCTAAATTGTTTGCCTAAATTCTTAAGTTCTATCACATACATACTCCGCAAAGCTACATTCGGTAAATCGGAGCGCTTACCATATCGCTTAGTTCAGCGGCAGTGCTCTTTGAGGTTACGACATCCTCGCCCTCTTCTACACCGCTTTTTATCTGAGTTCTTAAACTATCCACCAGCCCGATTTGCACTTCACGCCTTTGCACGCTCTTGTCGCTTTTTAATACATAAACAACGTGCTTTCCGTTTTCTTTTTTTATCGCCATACTCGGCACGATCACGGCGTCTTTCACGCTTTCAAGGTGAATGGTATTTTGCGTGGTCATACCGATACGTAAAATTCCTTCGCTATTATCGACTATAGCTTTTGCATAGTAATAAATCGCCGACGAACTCGAACTCGACGATCCGGAAGAGGAGTTAGCGGTAGTAGAATAATTACCGTTGCTTAAAGTAGTTAGTCCCGGATCAACGGAGCTGATGACTGTTTTAAATTTGCGGTCCGGTTCGGAAAGGATCGAATACTCCACTACCGAGCCGACTTTGATCTTCGTAATATCTCCTTCGGCTATCTCCATTTTGAGCTGAACCTTGGAGAGATCGGCGATATTTACTATAGTCGGCGCAGTTTGGTTTGAATTAACCGTTTGCCCCTCTTCGACGCGCACCGAAACGATCACGCCGTCTTTTGGCGCAACGATTTTCGTATATCCCAGATCTATCTGAGCGGTGCTGAGCGAAATTTTGGCTTGGATTATTTGAGCCTGTATCTCTTTTAACGAAGCTTCATTTATCGCGAGGGTATTTTTTGCATTTTCAAAATCTTCTTTAGATGTCGCATTTTTAGCATACAGCTCTTTTTCTCGGTCAAATTTGTTTCGAGCAATCTCAAGCGCGACTCGAGCGCTGTTTAGTTTGGCTTCATAAATCCCAAGCTGGGCTTTTTTGGTATCGACGTTATTTTGCTGGGTGGAACCGTCGATCTCGGCTATCATATCTCCGGCTTTGACCACATCGCCCAATTTTACGTAAAGCTTCTTAATCTGCCCGGAAACTTGCGCGCCCACGTCGATTAGCTCCGTGGCGTAGATTTCGCCGTTACTTTCGATACTTTTTATAAGTTCGCCGCGAACGGCTTTTGAAGTGATAAACTGATCTACCTGCGGGACGTTAAAATTCTTATCGTAAAAGTAGTAGCCCCCGCCCACGACAAGAGCTAAAAATAGGACAAATTTGATAAATTTTTTCATTTTTTTCCGCTTTTTTAAATTTAAATGCGGGATTATATACAAAAAGGCGTTAAGGGAAAGTTAAATATTCCCGCTAAATTTTATTATTCTTTAATATTAGCCGCCGTATAATCGTATCTTTAAAATCTAAAATTTGGATTACGCAAAAATGTTCACGCAATTATTATCCATTTTTATCATTATCGCTTCGGGCTACGGGGCGAAAAAATTTAAGGTCTTCGAGCAAAAAAACGCCTCGGTTTTTATAAACTACGCGCTTTGCTTCGCGCTTCCGGCGCTTATCTTCGACAAAATTTATCACGTAAATATCGACACCACGCTTATTAACGTCATTGCCACGGGCTTTGCCTGCTCTATGCTCGGCGCTGCGGCGATATTTTTCGCGTGCAGATTTTTAAAATTTAACAAAGCCACGACCGTAAGCGCCGTATTGCTGGGGATGTTTGGCAATACGATCTTTATGGGTATGCCCATCATCCAAGGCTTTTTCGGCGAGAGCGCGATGAACGAAGTTATCTTTTACGATCAGCTAGCCACCTCGATTCCGATTAGCATTTTCGGACCTTTTGTCCTGGCCTTGGGCGCTCCGGCAAAGGTTTCGCTAGTTCAAAACGTGATGAAAGTGGTTAAATTTCCGCCGTTCGTCGCGCTGATTTTAGGCTTTTTGCTTCGCGGAGTTCCGCTTCCAAACGTCATCTTCGATGCGTTAAATCTTTTCGCGCAAAGCGTCGTTCCCGTCGCGCTTTTTGCGATCGGCATAGGGCTTGGCTTTCGTAGTATCAAAAGCTGCTACAAATCTACCGCCGTCGTTATTGCGGGCAAGATGCTCGTGGCGCCTTTTATCTTCATACTGATTACGATAATTTTCGGAGTAGATTTCGGTCAAATTTGGATGATCGGCATCTTGCAGTGCGCGATGCCGCCGATGGTGCTGGCAAGCGCGATGATAATGAAAGCCGAGCTTGATAGCCAGCTGGCAGTCGCCGCTGTGGCCGTCGGAGTGGCGTTTAGTTTTATTAGCTTGCCGTTTTTGTCGTATATTTTTAGCTTTATGGCTTAAATTTCACGCTCGTTTCACATTTCTTGGCTAAACTTCCATCATAAATTTTCCTAAAGGAGATGCTATGAAAAAGTTAGCTTTGGTTGCGCTTAGCGCGTTGTTCGTTACAGGTTCTATCTTTGCCGCCGAGATGAAAGGCGATATGATGGAGAAAAAAGATACCATGATGGAAAAGAAGGACGCCATGATGGAGAAAAAAGACGATATGATGATAAAAAAGGACGAAATGAAGGGCGATATGAAAGAGATGAAAGACGATATGGGTAAAAAGAAAGACGATATGAAAGATATGAAAAAGGATAAGATGTAATGACTAAAATTTTGCTCGTAGAAGACGACGAGACCCTAAGCGAGCTGATCGGCGAATACCTAAGCGAACAAGGCTACGACGTAACCGTTCGCGCCGACGCAAAGCAGGCTCTTGACGTCGCATATGAGCGAAATTTCGACATCCTGATATTTGATGTTAAGCTGCCTAAGGGCGACGGTTTCTCCCTTTTAGCCGAACTTAGACAGCTTGGCAACGATACTCCCGCGATCTTTACTACCTCGCTAAATACATTGCAAGACTTAGAGATCGGTTACAAAAGCGGATGCGACGACTACCTAAAAAAGCCTTACGAACTAAAAGAGCTTTTGCTTCGCATTCAAATTTTATTAAAACGCAAATTTTCTCACGTAAACGGCGATTTTATCGCTCTTGAGGGCGGGTATAAATTTTACCCCGGTTCTAAAACGCTCAGACAAAACGGACAAATCGTCAATCTCTCCAACAAAGAAAGCGAGCTTTTGGCTTTATTTTTGAAAAACAAAAATTCGCTGCTAAGCAAAGAGACGATATTTGAGAAAATTTGGAGCTACGACGAAGAGCCCAGCGAGCTTAGTCTGCGCGTCTATATCAAAAATTTGCGCCGAATTTTAGGCAAAGAAGCCATTGTAAACAGGCGCGGCGACGGCTATGTTTATGTCTGAGCGCTCACTCGTAATCGTCAAAATTCTCTCGCTTTATCTCATTACCAGCGCCATATTTTTGGGCTATTTTTTCACTAACGATTATAATATGAAAAAAGAAGCTCTCGTCTCAAACGAGGTCAAAAATCTAAAAGAAATCAAGATGGGCATCTATATGAAAGCGCGTATGGACGGGATTGGCGCGGTAAAAAACTTCACCGCCGAAAAAAACGTCAAGGCCTGCATCGTCTCAAAAAGCGGAGAAATTTTATATAGCGACGAGGATTGTGCGAAATTTGACGGCGGAGACAAAGACAAAAGCAAAGAAGGCGGCGCGATCGACTCGGACGGTCGAGTGGCGATATTTGAGGCACTGCAAAATATGGACGAAAACGGCGCGGATGATCTAGCCACCGCAAAAATCGCTCTAAGCGGCAAAGACATCGCGAGCGAGCTAAATTTGCTACGCATTAGCACGGCGTTAAATTTGTTTATCATTTTAGCGATTTTGATGATAATCGCATTTTACTTATCAAAAACGGCTCTAGCGCCTCTGCACGCCAAAATAACCGCCCTAAATCGCTTTATAAAAGACTCCACGCACGAGATAAACACGCCCCTTAGCGTCATACTAATGAGCATCGAAACGGCGGATAAAAAGAGCCTAAGCCAGCGAAATCTAAAACGTATAAACAACATCGAAACAGCAGCCAAAACGCTAAGTCACATCTACGAAGACCTCACGTATTTATCCTTCGGCGCCTCTCGCGCCGCGCCTAAAGAGGAGCTAAATTTTAAAGAAGTTTTAAGCGAACGACTCGAGTTTTTCGCTCCATTTTTCGCCAAACGCGCTCTTGATTTAAGGATAAATTTAAAAGACGCTCTCATAAACGCAAATACCTACGAGTTAAAACGCGCGGTAGATAATCTGTTAAGCAACGCCGTAAAATACACGAACTCCGGCGGCTACGTCACCGTTAGTCTAAGCAAAGACGAGCTAAAGATCTCAAACAGCGGCGAGGGACTGAGCAAGGAACAGCAGGATAAAATTTTCGAGCGATACACGCGCTTTAACGAAGGGCAAGGCGGTTTTGGTATCGGGCTAAATCTGGTCAAAAGAGCCTGCGAAAACAACGCTATCGTCGTAACTTGCGAAAGCGAACCGGGCAAAGAAACCACCTTTACACTTCGGTGGAGGGGTTAAATTTGACTAGCTTGTTGAGCATCAAAGCTACCTCCGTTTAAAACCGTTTGAGCTTAAATTCGGGCCCGATAGTTTTTAGCTGCCACCGGACTTTAGTCTCGCTACTTCAACGTTTACCGATTTGCAACTTGCAACTCAGCCTATCTTGTTTGATTTGGGCCGCTTTGCCGAGAAATTTAAATTTGGCAGCGATGTAGGCGTTTTACTAAATTTTGCCGCTTATAAATTTTCCGGTCCGACTTATGCCCGGTAGCTCGGAAAAAAACAAAGCGAATTTAACGAATCAAAAACTCCAAAAGCGTTTCAAGGGGCTTTAAATTTTATAGTAATGCCGCGGATAAAGGTTTAGAATGTCGATCGTAGCGGCGTAAAATCAGCAAACGCGACATACCGACGAACCGCGAGTCTATGTACGGGCTTGCGCCGACAAATCGCAGCAGAGCAAAATCCGTCTTTACCGCGGTTATAACCCGCTTTTGCTATTTATTTTCGCAAAATCAGATGCAAAAAAAGGATGTAAAGCGGTGCCGGATTATTTATAAGCCTCGTATATCGATGAAATTTAGCCGTTAGCTTAAATCAAATTTATACATATCGCCCGTATTATCGCACTTTGCGAAATTTTCATTGATCGCCGCATCGTCCCTATGAAAAAAGCATAGCCGAAATTTTTACTCTGCCGTGCCGATTTTTGCTTGCGCCTTAGGCCGATGAGATCAAATTTATATACGTCCGCAGGCAGGTCAAAACCTATGCGCGGATAACATTTTCAAACGTTGGTCGCGCCGATTAAGATCTCTTGCATCCCGTTCGTGACGCCCGCCTTGATGGACGGGCTTGCGCTTTGGCTGCTTGTAAATGTAACCAGGCAACGCACTCTTTGTTTGCCGATCCCGAAAATCGCAAAATTTAAAACGCCTCCTCGTAATCCCGCGGCGTCTTGCAGCGCAGACTCATTTGCGGACTTAAAATGCTACTAATGCGGCAAAACGGCACGATGCGAGCGGTTTTTACCATCTCGTAAAATAGCTTTTTACGCACATAAAAATAGCTCAAAAGCTTTTTGGCTTTGCGGTTTTTTCTTTAAAATCGAGCGACAAGCCCCGAAAATAGCAGCGCCATACCGTAGCCGTTCGCGCTCAGTTTGCTTATTTCATTTTTGCTTTTTTGTTCGGTTTTTGCGTCGCATTGCTCGAGTTATCGGCGAAATAGCGATTGCTTTGAGTTTCCGACCGCCGCTTGCATTTAAATTCAGTCGAATTTAAGCCGGTCGGCGTAGCGTAAATCGCTAATTTTACCAAGCTTGGTTTATCGCTTTTACTCGTTTTTAATGCTACAAAAATGCGAGCAATCGACGGCAAATAGGCAAATTTGATCTCGTCGCGCTCTTGCTGCCAAGGCGCAAAAACTATACGCCCAAGGATGCATCCCGCAAATTTATCCATCGGCCGATCAAGCTCGCAAATCAGCTCTTTAAGCTTTGTTTGTTCGTTTTTTCGCGCAAGGCCCGCAAACGGTAAAATCGTGTTTTAGCCTCGCGCAAAGCATTTCGCCCGCATAGCTAAAATTTGACGCAGGCTCGAAAAATCAATCTCGCTCTTCGCGCCATCAGGTGAAATTCGAGTGAAAATTCTCCTCGCTCGCAGCCCCAAAGCAAGCAAACAAGAAGCGATCGGCTCAAATTTGCGCCCGCTTTCATCCGTAAAATTTACGCTTACGTTTTAGCGGGTTGTCGTCAAATTTAACCGTTACGGCCGCGAAATTCGCATCCTATCGCTCTTGTTTTCAGCCGCTTGCGGGAGTTTCGGGTTTTTATCATTAAATTTACGCACCGAATTTTCATAGTTTGTTACGCCGCCTCAGCCCTATAAAAAGCAAAACTTACGATAAAATCAAACCCGATCCCGCAAACAAGCAAAATGCGTAAAGCAACCAAACCTCGCAAGCGATATCGCCAAAACCGCAAACAAGACCCGCAAAAGCGGCCTAACGACAAAACCGCACGAACTCCGAGTGCGCTCGCGACAAAATCTCTTTAGCAAATGCGGGCAAAAAGCCGATTTGTCTCCAAAAAACCATACGCAAAAGCCGCACAAACAAGCTCGGTGCACAAATCGGAGCACTCTTTTGCGAAACTTTAAATTTTAAAATTTTCTATCTCGTTAAAATTTAGATACCGATAAATTTGCGCCTCTTTGCCCGCAAGCTTTTGGGGTACGATGTTCATATATTCGCTCACGCCGGGTAGCCTGCCCAGCACGGCGCAAACGGCCGCTAGCTCGGCGCTGCCTAGATACACGCGCGCGCCCATACCCATGCGGTTATCAAAATTTCTCGTCGAGGTCGAAAACACAGTCGCGCCGTCATTCACGCGGGCTTGGTTACCCATACAAAGCGAGCAGCCGGGCACCTCCGTGCGAGCGCCTACTGCGCGGAAAATATCGTAGTAGCCCTCCTTTTCGAGTAGCGCCTGATCCATCTTGGTAGGCGGCGCGATCCAGAGTCTAGTAGGCAGCGTTCCAAGCCCCCGCAGAGCCTCGCCCAGCGCGCGGTAGTGGCCGATATTGGTCATACAGCTACCCACAAACACCTCGTCGATCTTATGCGGGCGCGAGCTATCGGCTAACACTTCGCTCAGGGTCGCGACGTCATCTGGGTCGTTCGGGCAGGCTAGGATGGGCTCTTTTATCTCGTCCAAATTTATCTCGATCACCTCGGCGTAGCGCGCGTTTTTGTCGGCTCGCAGCAGCTCGGGCGCCGCCAGCCACTCGCGCATTTTCGCCGCGCGGCGCTCCAGGCTCGCCCTACTCTCATACCCGGCCTCTATCATCGCCTCGATGAGAGCGACGTTTGAGCGGACGTATTCGCAGACGCTCTGCTGGCTCAAATTTACCGCGCAGGCCGCCGCAGAGCGCTCGGCCGAGGCGTCGCTTAGCTCAAAGGCTTGCTCGACTTTTAGCTCCTCCAGCCCCTCGATTTCTAAAATTTTACCCGCAAATACGTTTTTCTTGCCCTTCTTTTCGACGGTGAGCAGCCCGCGCTTGATCGCGTAGTAGGGGATCGCATTTACCAGATCGCGCAGCGTCACGCCCTTTTGTAGCCGCCCGCTAAATCGCACGAGCACGGAGCCTGGCATATTTAGCGGCATAGCTCCGGACACCGCCGCAAACGCCACCAGTCCGCTGCCCGCAGGGAAGCTCACGCCGATAGGAAAGCGCGTATGAGAGTCGCCGCCAGTGCCCACGGTATCGGGCAAGACCATGCGATTTAGCCATGAGTGTATGACGCCGTCGCCGGGCCTTAGGCTCACTCCGCCGCGCGAGCTCATAAATTTAGGCAGCGTCTTTTGCGTTTCAAGGTCGCTGGGCTTTGGATAGGCCGCCGTGTGACAAAAGCTCTGCAGCACGAAATCAGCTGAAAATCCAAGACTAGCTAGCTCCTTGATCTCGTCGCGCGTCATCGGCCCGGTGGTGTCCTGCGAGCCTACGGTTAAAGTCGCGGGTTCGCAGTACTGCCCGGCTCTAACGCCCCCCACGCCGCAGGCCTTGCCCACGATCTTTTGAGCTAGCGTGTAGCCCTCGCTCTCGTTCGTTTGCGGCTGCGCGGGTCTTGCGAATATATCCTCCGCGCCTAAATTTAGCGCCGCCCTAGCCTTAGCGCAAAGCGAGCGGCCGATGATGAGCGGTATGCGCCCGCCCGCTCTAATCTCGTCAAATATAGTGTTTGGCGAAAGCGTAAAACGAGCGACCGGCTCGCCTTGAGGTTTGGCGTTTTTACCGTCTGAGATATCGTCTCCGCCGTATCTATCGTCAAATTCCGCGGCAAGATCGCCTTTGCTTTTTTCGCTTGCAAATTTCTTCGCCGCCTGTCGGTTTTGAGCTGAAATTTGAGAATTTTCGCCGTTTTTTTTGTTTAAATTTTGCAAATTCGACCTGTTTTGCATATTTGCGATTTTTTTAGTAAAAGTATCCGAATATGTTAAATTTGATCTCAAATTTGACGAAATCACAGAGCCGTCAAATTTCTGCGACTTTTCAAATTTTTCCGCATTGCAAGTTAAATTTTCGCCGCTTTTTTTGCCGTCCGCACCGCCGCGCTCGCCATCAAATTTTCCGTAGTTTTCGCTAGCCAAACCCTTTTTCGTCCCGTCGCTCGCAAATTTGATCCATTGCACGGATTTTTTATCTGCGATACCGACCGAAGCGTCCGCATGCGTCAAATTCGAGCTTAAATTTAAACCCGATTTTGACGAGATCTCCGCATCGTTTGCTTTTTCCAAATTCGTCCGTTCATCGGCATAAGCACCCAAATTTACGCCGTCTGCATCGCTGTTTGCAAATTTACCGCCGTTTTCGCAACCGCAAATTTCAACTCCGTCAAATTTACCCTCGGCGCTCAAATTTACCCGCCCGACGCAGAAAATCTCGCCTGCATACGGGTAGATATCGACGACATCGCCCGTTTCTAGCGCGCTCGCGTCGGCTACGATCGGCAGCGCGCCGCTATCTTCGGCGGTATTGAAAAATATCGGCGCGATCGCCGTGCCTATCACGATGCCGCCGGTTTTTTTGTTCGGCACGCCCTCTATCTCGCGCCCGAGGTGCCACTGGATGGAGTTTATGCCGCTCTTTCGGCTGCTGCCAGTGCCCACGACGTCGCCCGCGTAGACGACCTCAAGTCCGCTTTTTTTAAGCTCGCCGATCGTTTCCAGACTGCCTGGCTGACGCTTAACGAGCATCGCATTTGCGTGCAGCGGGATGTCTGAGCGCGTGTAGGCCTCGCCGGCCGGGCTTAGATCGTCGGTGTTGGTTTCGCCGGCGACCTTAAATATGACCGCTCTAATGCGTCGCGGTAGGCTCTCGCGCGCCTTAAACCACTCCGCTTCCGCCCACGAGCGCAAGACTTCGAGCGCAAATTTATTGCTTTTGGCAAGTTCTGCCACGTCGTTAAAATAATCATGCACGAAAATCGTCTCTTTTAGCGCGTTACAGGCGGCCTGCGCTATGGCCTCGTCGGCGTTTTTTAGACTTTCAAGCAGCACGATAACGCTGTATCCGCCCAGCATCGGTCGCAGCAAATTTACGGCGGCGATTTTATCGATTCCGCTTATAACCAGCCCGTGATTTATAATCTCGTTTAAAAACTCCGTCTTTACCTTTGCCGCGTTGTCTACGCCCGGATTTACGCGATTTGCGAGTAAATTTATGAGCCGCTTTACCCTCTTTTGATTTTCGTTTAGCTTTGCTGCAGTCTTCGCCTCACCTTCACTACCGGGTTCAAAAGCGGGTGCTCGGCCCGAGAGCAAACCTAGATACTCCCTCTCGTGCGCGCTTTCAAGCTTTAAAAGCTCGCAGACTTTTCTCGTTTGCTCCTCGTTTAGCGGCAACGGCGGCACACCTAAGGCCTCGCGCTCTTTTACGTGTTTTTCGTATTGCGTGAAAAAATCCATCCCTTTTCCTATCTTTTAAATTTACAAAGTCGTTTTGCTGCTTTTTATAATTTAAATTTTAATGAGCAAAAAGCTTTCGCCTCCAAATTTCGCGCTAAGCGGCATTAGCGAAGCCGAAATTTGGTAGGTAACTGCTTTGAGTGAGTTAAAATTTAAATTTTGCTATCGTCCTAAATTTGCCCAATTTTATCAAAAAGCAAAATAATTTGAAGTAAAATTCGCTCAAATTTTAAAATTTAAAGGAGCGAAGGTGCAAAAAGCGTATTTTAACTCGCCTATCGGCGTTTTGGAGATTTGCGGCGACGAGAGCGGAGTTTGCGAGCTAAATTTCGTGCGCGAGTTTATCTGCACGGAGGTAACGGACGCAAATTTAAAGCTCTGTTTAAGCGAGCTTGAAAGCTATTTTAAAGGCGAACTTAAAACCTTTAAAGCGCGACTAAACATCGGCGGCACGGCGTTTCAGAGGTGCATTTACGAAAATCTGCAAAAGATCGCTTACGGGCAGCGCGTCACATACGCCCGGCTTGCAGCGATGGCGGGGCGGCCGAAGGCGTTTCGCGCGGCGGGCTCGGCAAACGCGAAAAACCGCATACCCGTCATCGTGCCTTGCCACAGAGTGGTCGCCTCAAACGGCCTTGGCGGATACAGCGGCGGCAAGGGACTGGCGACTAAAATTTGGCTTTTGGAGCACGAAGCGAAGTATAAGGACTAATTTCGGTTTTTGCGTAACTCTTGCGCATAAAACGTAAAATCGGATGTAAATTTACGATCAAGAGGCGCAAATTTGACCCGAAACGACAAATTATCCACTAAATTTTTAAATTTAAGTCTTCTACAAAGCGCGAATTTGATAAAATTCGGGTTAAATTTGCCGCCGTTTTATTTGCGAAGATTACGTCGTTACCGAGTTTTGATATCGGTTCTACCCTTTATAAATTTCATCGACACACCGCTAATTTAGCAAAATCAAAACTCTAAATTTTACGCCAAAACCGCTTTAAGCCTTAGCGCGTTTCTTTAAATTATCTGCAAAAAAGCGATTTTAAAAACGACTTGCTTTGCGCCTAGATAAAGCGGATTTAGTAAGCTTTTAGGCAAAATTTCGTTTAGTTTGATGACGTTTTCTAGCTAGCGGCACCAAAAATAGCGTTTTTAATATTTATTAGACGGTATAAATTTAACCCAATCAAATTTAGCGTAGCTATTTATCTGCAAAAACCAGCGTAAAAACGCCGCTAGCGATCAGCGCGATACCTAGCCACTCTCTGACGCTCGGGCGCTCGCCTAAAAACATAACCGCAAAAATAACGACCAAAACGAGACTAAGCTTGTCTATCGGCGCTACCTGCGACGCAGAGCCCATCTGAAGCGCTTTAAAATACGCCAGCCACGACGCTCCTGTCGCAAGTCCGCTAAGCGTCAAAAATAGCCAGTTTCGCGCGCTTAGCTCGCCCGGCGGCTGCCACTTTTTAGCATACGTGAGAAACAAAACCAGCGCCGCGGCGATAACGAGCGTCCTGATAAAAGTCGCGAAATTTGAGTCGATGCCCTCAAGCCCGACCTTAGCGAAAATCGCCGTAAGCGCGGCAAAAACCGCCGAAGCCAACGCCCACAAAGCCCATTCTTGCATATTTTATCCTTTTTTGGGATTATAGTAAATTTCGGGTAAATTTTAAATTTGACGCCGGGCTATAGCAAAACCGACGTTAAATTTTAAAAATAGATCGAAATTTGGCAAAAGCGCAAAGTTAAAAAGAGGGCAAATTTGCTCGCCCGTAAATCGCCGGATCGGGATATGGCGTAGTTCGCCGTTAGCTGTGAGCGCCGTAATGCCCGCGCGCGAAGACACGGCAAAGAGCCCACTTTGATCTTGGCGATCGCTTGTTCTGCGCTTAGCGGACTTACGATGGCGTAAACGTTATCTCCGCAAGCTAGCAATAAACGTAGCTAAAGTTACGGCATTTGCCCGCAAGACGCCAAAACGGCGCAAGCTAACGAAACTAAGACTATTTGTATTGATTTTCCTAAGTTTAAGATGCGCGATGATACCAAAAGGCGGGGTAAATTTATAAAAGCGGACAAATTTTTGTCAAACCCAACCAAACCCAAGAGTGCAAATTTAACCTGCACCCTTGATTCGGCCGGGATTAAAATTTATTCTTTCTTACGTCCGCTACGATTACCTTCGCCATATCGTCTATTTGTGCGGTGATGTCGTTGGTAGTGCTTACGATACCGATGTTTTGTTTCGTTATCTCGTCTATTTGAGTTACGCTTTGATTTATCATATTTATGCCTTCGCTTTGCTCTTTTATGCTTTCGCTCATTTCGTTGATGCTCTGGGCCAATACGTTAGCGTTGGCTTCTATCTCGCTTAGGGACTTTTGAGTTCTTTCGGCCAGTTTTCTAACTTCATCGGCGACGACGGCGAATCCTCTACCGTGTTCTCCCGCACGGGCCGCTTCTATCGCCGCGTTTAGAGCTAGGAGGTTGGTCTGATCGGCGATATCGCGGATGATGACGATGATGTTTTTGATCTCTTCGCTTTGTCTGGTTACGTCCTGAGCTTTTTGACTTATCGCATTCATTGAGCTGCTCATCTGCTCGACCGCAGCAGCGCTTTCTTGGATAGAGTCCGCTTGTTTATGGGCTCCTTGGGTTAGAGTTCTCATCGATTCTGCCAGCACTCTGGCTTTTTCTTCCAGGCTTTGAGCTTCGTTTAGGTTTTCTTTTAGCATATTGCTGACGGCAACGCCTGCGCTCTGTATACCCAAGATCATATCTTTTAGGTCGCTTTCCAGCTCCTCTTTTAGTTCGACCTTAGCAGTGTAATCGTTTTTGTTGTAAGAGTTTAGCACGCGCGCGATATCTTTTAAATTTGACGAGATCGAGCTAAAGAAGCGGTTTAGCAGGTCTTTTAGCTCAACGAGCGCAGGGTTATTGGGGTCTGATTTGATGGTAGCGCCCATATGGCCTTTGATCATTAGATTTGCGATACCGTTCATCTCCTCGATTAAAGCGCTGTCTTTTTTGATACCTTGGACTACTTTGTCGATATTTTCGTTTATCGCATGGCTCATAGCGCCAAATTCGTCTCGGGTGGCGACGTCTAGCTTTTCGGGAGCCTTAGCTACCTCATAGGTAACGAATTTAAACGTATCTTCAAGTTTTTCTTGGATGATTTTTATCGGGCTTAGGGATTTTTTAAGAAGCGTAAATACGATAACCGAAAGTATGACTATAAACGCTACGGCTAAAACTATTTGGGCTTTAAGCAAAGGCAAGGTGTTACTAGAAAAGGTATCCGCACCTATGGCTGCGACTACCAGCCATCCGTTTTCGTTTAGCTCTAAAATCTTAGCCGTTACGTTTTCGCCTTTGGGATTTACGTAAGGGATGAGGCCGTTTTTATCGAAATGTTTGTTTGTCAGTTTATCCGATACGGTCTTAGCAAATTCCGGCACTTTGCCTATAAGCCGCAAGTCGCTATGAACTAAAACGGAGCCGTCTTTATTCATCAGATAAACGTAACCGTGCTCGGTCTTGCCCATATCTAAAATCTTTTTGCTTAGGGCGTCGATTTTTAGATCTATCGCGGCTACGCCCTCAAATTTACCGCCCTCGTTTATCGGCACGGCGAAAGTCATAACCAAGGCTTGATTTATAGCGTCTACGTAAGGCTCGGTATATATAGCCTTATTAGCCGCTTTTGCCTGCATATACCAGTCGCGTTTGCGAGGATCGTAGTTATCGGCTTCGGGAGTGGATTTGGTGTTGTCGGACTGAAAATAGTGTCCGTCATCCTCTCTGCCGAAGTAAATATAGCTCACGATGGAATTTGCCTGCTCTTTTTCAAAGACCAGCACCTTTAGCAACTCATCCTCGCTATATCCGGCTTTTTGGATGTTTGCGCCCAGCTTCTTCACCAGATCGGTATAGTCTTTAAAAAACGAATCCGTAACGGCATTTACGTCTTTTAAAATTTGAGTCTGATTTTGGCTGACGAGCTCTATCACTTTGCTTTCGGCCATATAGTAGCTAACGGCCGAAACAGCGGCAAAAGAAATGACGAGCGAGATAATGAGCATCGTTGCTATTTTGTTTGTAATAGAACGCATTTTCTCTCCTTGAATTTTGTAGTTTTTAAATAAAAAATTTATTTTACTACTTTAAAAATTAAATAAAATTAAAATTTAGCATAAAACTGCGCTTAAAAAATAAAATCGGGTTTAAGTTTATCTGAGATATAAAGCGAGAAATTTAAAATTTACCCGGCAAAAGGCGGTAAAATTTAGCCCGAATTTTTGCAAATTCAGGCCAAATTGAAACGGAGACTTAACAAAATTTATACAAAGCCTCCGTCAAATTTAAAACTACGAATTTTACTTTGCGGCTCAAATTTAAACAAATTTCGGATCGCTAAATGCAGTTAGTTTAGGTGCTTCGCCTGTAAATTTCTCGATATTTACCAGAGCCGTATGAGCTATATTGCCGTTTGCAAGCTTGCTGGTTGGTATATCTATGGTTAGTGCGTTTGCAGAGCCGTTTTTGCAAAGTCCGTTCATATCAGGATCGTACCAAGCGCCCTCGCAAAGTCTTACGACGTTTCTTGATATGTTTTTAGTTACGACCGCACCGGCTAACGCCTCTCCTCTGGCGTTAAACACTCTTACCAAATCACCGTCTTTTATGCCAAGCTCTTTAGCGTCTTTTTCGTTTATCCAGATCGGTTCACGATTTGCCACTGCGTAATTGTCGCGGATGCTAGTATTGCTTAGCTGAGAGTGAAGTCTATCCGCAGGGTGAGCGCTTATCATATGGAATTTAGCAGGCTTGTCTTTCATACCCAGCCACTCGATAGGCTCAAACCACATAGGGTGAGCTTTGCAGTCGTCATAGCCCATCTTTTCGATAGTTTCTGAGTAAATTTCTATAAGACCTGACGGTGTTCCCAGTGCGTTTAAGATAGGATCTTCTCTAAATTCGCCGTGTCTTATCCATTGATCACTCTCCGGAGTAGAAGCAAATGTAACAGGTTCATTTGCCGCCCAGAATTCATTAAACGGTTTCATATCGGTTACTAGATCAGGTACTGAGATTACTTGATTATAAGCTGCGTCATAATACTCTTTGATCCAGTCAAATTCGTCTTTGCCGTTATCGGTATATGCTACGACTAGATTTTTAGCGTAAGCCTTGCAAAGATCGCTAAAAATTTGATAGTCGTCTCTTGACTCTTCAAATTTTTCAACCACTTGTTTCATAGGGACGATGTTCATATTTGAATAATCGCCCGTCATCGTGATATCGTTTCTCTCATAAGCCGTTGTGGTTGGGAACACGATATCAGCCATCTTTGCTGTCGGTGTCCAGTAAGGCTCATTTACGACGATGGTGCGAGGTTTTTGCCAAGCTTTTACAAGAGTGTTTGTATCTTGATGGTGGCAGAACGGATTGCCGCCGACCCAGTAGATAAAGTCTATATCGGGATATGTTATCTTCTTACCGTTGTGATCTATAACTTTACCAGGATTTAGCAATGCATCGGCTATCCTAGCTAATGGGAATACATACTCGGTTGCTTTTGAAAGCCAACTTTGACCAGTGCCGCTTGCCGCTACAGGTTTAGCTATGAAGCGACCATTTTTATCAAAGCTTCCCGTATTTGTACCGATAAATTCACCTTCTTCGTTGAAAAATCCTAAACTTGCGCTATTCATACCGCCGATTACTCCTCCCTTGCAAGTAGGAGCGCCGCCGTTTGAGTAATGATAGCTTAAGCCAAAGCCGCCGCCCGGAAGTCCGATTTGTCCTAGCATCGCAGCTAGAGTTACCATAGCCCAGTGAGGTTGCTCGCCGTGGTGAGCTCTTTGCATACCCCAACCGCTCATTAGCATAGTGCGGTTATTCATAAAGGTATCTGCAAGCTCTTTGATAAGAGACGCTTTAAGTCCGCAAATTTTGCTCGCCCAATCCAAATCTTTTGCCACTCCGTCCGTCTTACCTAGCAGATAAGGAAGGAATTTATCAAAGCCGACCGTATAAGTCGAGATAAACTCTTTATCGTATTTATCGCTTGTGTATAAGTAGTGCATCATACCAAGCATCATCGCAGTATCGGTATTTGGAAGCGGAGTTACCCACTGAGCCTTATCAAAATATTGAGCCGTCTCGCTCTTAATAGGATCGATGATTATTACTTTTTTGCCTGATTTTTTAAGCTCTTCAAGGTACTTAAAGCCTTGCTCATCAGTACTCGTCCAAGCTATCCTAAGCGTGTTTAGGGGGTTTGCTCCCCAGATAACGACTACTTTTGAGTGCTCAAGTATAAGCGGCCAGCTGGTTTGCTGCTCATAAACCTCAATACTTCCCATAACGTGAGGCATGATGACTTGGCTTGCTCCTGTGGAATAATCGCCAAGGTGTCCTACAAATCCGCCGCTTAAATTCATAAATCTATGAAGCAAAATTCTAGAATTATGCACGTTTCCACTTGATTTCCAGCCGTAGCTTCCTGCAAATACGCTTTGAATTCCTTTTTCTTTTCTCGTCTTTTTAAGCTCTCTGGCCACAAGCTTGATCGCGTCTTCATATCTTACCCTAACCCACTCGTCTTTACCTCTAAGTTCAGGTTTTGGATTGTTTGGATCCATCAGATAGCTTTTGCGCACCATCGGATATCTTATACGACTTTTATATACCATATCGGCGGTAAAATTTTGAAGCGGATTTGGTATATCGCTTGTCTTTTGGATAGGGTTTGAGCCGACAATCTTTCCGTCTTTAACCTCTACTTTTAGCATACCCCAGTGAGCTGCGGTATTTACCGTACCGTTTTTGACAAGGCCTGAATTTAACTCATCTGCAAGCAAATTCGTAGCTGCAACCTTTGAAATTAGCGGAGCTCCTGCTAAAAGTGCGCCGAATTTTAAAACATCTCGTCTTTGTCTGTTCATTTTTTCTCCTTATAAAAATATCTTTGTATCCTTAATCCGTCTCCAGCCTTCGTATCGCTTTGCGATATACTCAAGGCTATTCGCTTAGGCACAGACGCGAAGCAGTTCGCGTCTTACTTCGCTCCTGCGCTCACATCCGAAGAGTGTTTTTGTAAATACTGAGTGATGAGCCACTCATCTTTTTTATCTATAGCGGTTCTGCTAAGCATTGATTTTACAAGATTTGGCCATTGGTTTGCTTTGTAGTGGTCGGTCGCATGAGCTGTGTGGCAGATGCCACAGTTATCTTTATACATCTGATCGGCTCTTGCAAACATAGAAGAAACTTCATTTACAAATTCACCCTTAGGAGTGTAAGCGACAACTTCTACTTTGTCCCATTTGCCGTCTTTGCCCTTTTCAATCATCTTATAATCAATCTTTGCGGTCTTAGCAAAAGCCGCCGCTATGACGCGCTGTGAATCACTATAATAAATCACGTTATCTACGGCAGGATTTTTATACCCGCAAATTACTACTTTTACTCTATCGGAACCCTCCTCGGTTATTTTAACGGCATTAGTCGGAAGTAGTCTGCCTATGGACTTATTCGAAGTCGCATCTAAAAATAGCGGCTTAACAACATCGCTATAAACATCCCCCGATGCAAACAGCGAACAGGCTATCGTTGCTGACAATAATACTTTTTTCATATTTCTCCTTTGTCGTGGTTGTAGAGAAATTATAGATAAAAAGTATGATTTAAATATGATTTTTTATAAATATAAAAGATTAATTTATAAATTTAAGTTTTAGATATATTGGATACTAGTAACCGTTCTCACAGAAGGATCGTTGGATAAATTTAGTCTATAGCCGCTTCCTTGGCAGTTTTCTATCAGTTCGGGATAGAGTTTTTTACGTAGTTTATAAACAAAACTGCGTATCGCGTCGGGCGTGCAGCTTTCACCGCACCACACGTGGTTTTCTATCATTTCAAAGCTGACCATTTTACCGTTGTTTCTTAAAAAAAGATGAAGCAAATTTTGTTCTTTTTTTGTTAAGTTTATTTGAGCGCCGTTACAGGTAAGTTCTTTACTCAAAGCATTGAATCTAAAACCGTTTTTTAGGTCGATATCGGCAAAATCGTTCTTAAATTTATTAACCGCAAAACTCATTTGCATTATCAGCTCGCGCTTGTCAAACGGCTTTTTTAACACGCCGAAACTTCCAAGCTCGATAGCTTCAAAGATATTTTCGTCGCTGTCGTAAGCGGTAAGAAAAATAATAGGTACGTTTGCGTCGGACTGCCGTATCATAGACGCCATCTGCAAGCCGTTTATTCGGGGCATATTAATATCCGAAACGACCAAATTTATATCGTTTGAGGTAAAGCACTCCATAGCCTCTTGAGCGTTTTTGCAGTCAAAAACCTTTTTTACGTAACCTTCAATGGAGCTTTTTATCACGCTTCTTAAGTTTTCGTCGTCTTCGACTATGAGCAAATTTACGTTTTTTAAAATATTTTTGATCTTGTCATACATGTTCTAAGCTCTTTCTTTTTGCATTTGCCGATCGCTTACGATATCGTTACGTTATCATTAATGCTTCATTTCAACTTTATAAATTTAATATTTTTATCTTAAAGTATCTTTAAAAACAATGAGAATTGCGTCGGATTTTTAGCATTTTTAAGCACAAGCCTTCCTTTGAGCCGCTCTACGGCCAAAATTCGCGCTACATATAGGCCCATTCCCGTGCCCGTATTTTTTTTGGTAGTAAAAAACGGTTCGAAAATTTTATCCTTGTCACTCCTAACCCCTCTTCCGTTATCGCTGACATCGATACAAACCTCGTCTTTGCAGTTTTGCAGCTCTATGCGAATTTTAGGCTCGAATTCCATATCGCGGTGCGCCAAATCGATAAGCTCGTCTTTTGCATTCGCTAAAAGACTGATCAAAATCTGTTTGACGTAAGAAGCGACCGTATTAATGATAAAATCGCCTTCTTCGCATTTAAATTCAAGCAAAATCCCGTGAGCATTCATTTGGGGCTTAGTTATCAAAACAAGCTCTTTTATGATATTTTTTAGATCGACCGTGCTTAATTTGGTATCGTTTCTGTAAAAATTCCTAAAAGCGCCTATGGTTTCATCCATCAGCTTTACGCTGCTTTTGCACAAAGCTATATGCTCCTTGATACTTTTAAATTCGCCCGTCTCCACGCACTCTTGGATATTATCGAGCGAGAGCAGGATAGAGCTAAGAGGCTGACGCTGCTGGTGAGATATGGAGTTTATCATCTCTCCCATCGTTGCCATTTTGGCATGCGCGATAAGCATACGCTCATGCTCCATTTCCTTATATTCAAGCTCTTTTTCATGAGTTATATCGCTTAGCGTCACGATAAATCCGTCAAAATCCCGCCCGCTTTCAAGTATATTGGAGATATTCAGCCTTAGATATTTTGCATCTTTTCGTATCACGAAATCGGAAGTATTGCGTGATAAATTTTTTAAATACCCAAAGCTTTTAAGCGTTTTAAGTTCGGCAACCTCGCCGATCAAAGCGTTTAGTTTGGCGCCGCAATATTTCTTTCTTTCAAGGGCGAAAACGTGCTCGAATTTTTTATTGATAAATTTAACGATCCCATATTTATTTACGAGCAAGAAGCCTAAATTCGGCGTTTTTGCAAAGGCTCTTTCGACCTCGCTAAATGCCATAATCGCTCTTATAAGCTACGATATCAAGCCCAAAACCTTTTAAGGCTACGAATTCTTTATGCGTATGAGAGCTAAGAAGCTCAATCTCTTCAATGCCCAGTTTATGCAAAATTTGAGCTCCTATGCCGTAATTTTTGATAGCATTCTCGCAGCTTTCGTCGTCTTGCATAACTACCAAAACGCCTCCGTTTCGGCTCAAATATCTTATGGAGCCCATAAGATCTTCAAATTTTTTAGAGCTTAAAAGCTCGATATCTCGCATGATTTTATGGAATTTAACATTAGATTTTTTTGCAATTTCGCCAAAAACGTAAGCGTAGTGGCGATTTTTCTTATGATCGGTTATCTCGTATCTTACCGCATCAAAACCTGCGATCTTGGAAGGGTTATTGCTATTTATGCTTATCAAACTTTCGTGTTTGAGTCGGTACTCTACCAGTTCCGAAACGGAGATCATATTTAGTCCGAATTTCTTGCAAAACGCCTCCAGATCGGGCCTGCGAGCCATATTGCCGTCCTCTTTTACGATCTCGCAAATAACCGCCGCCTCGGTAATGCCCGCATATTTGCAAAGATCGACCGAACCCTCGGTATGCCCCGTGCGGCTTAACACGCCGCCTTTTTTGGCGATGAGCGGGAAGATATGCCCCGGGCGCACGAAATCCTCCGGTTTTGAGAGCGGATCGGCGGCTAGGCGGATCGTGACGTCTCGCTCATACGCGCTCACGCCCGTAGTCGTGCTCTTGGCGTCGATCGTGACGGTAAATGCCGTCTCGTGGCAGGATGTGTTTTTATCCACCATCAAATTTAGCTCAAGCCTCTTTGCGATCTCCTCGTTTAGCGCGAGGCACAGCACGCCTTTTGCGTGAGTGATGGCGAAATTTACCTTTTGCGTGTCGCTAAAAGCCGCAGCAAAAACCAGATCGCCCTCGTTTTCGCGATCCTCGTCGTCGACCATAACGACCATTTTACCGTTTCTGATATCGTTTATGGCTTGTTCTACCCTATCCATTGTTATTCCTTGTTTAAAATTTTGCAGTGATTATACATTTTTAGCTTTAAATTTAGCCTTTTACACGACACTCAGTCAAATTTGCGCGGGTATTTTGAGGCTACTTAAATACGACAAATACGATTTTTCGGTCAAATTTGAGCGCGAAAATCGGCTTGTAAAATTTTTGTTTAATATTTGCATAAATTTTTTACAAATTTGTAAAATTCGACGGCTTTTTTGAGAGCGTCCGCACCTTGAAAACGCGGTGTAAAATTTGCCGAAATTTGCCGTAAAGTCTTTGGCTAAATTTGATGCCGACCGCGCCGAAAGCGGCGATACGCGACTTAGCTACAACCTTTGCTTTAATTTAAAGGGCCGGCACGGCTTGAGACCGGGCATTTGATAAGGCAAACGGAGTTTTGCCGCCGCAAAATCTTAAATTTAAGGATGTCTTCAGACGAGCAAACACGGCACAGCTGCGCCTGGCGCGTGAAATTTATGCCGTTTGCATAACGGCAGCGAATTTAAACTAGCGTTTGATACGGCCGTTTTGCTATCGCATTTGCATTCCGTTTAGTTTAAATCCAGTCAAATTTTAAACAGCCCTTATATGTAAAATCTATTTTAACAAAAACGTATGGCGCTAAATTTTAGGGATTTTTACGAAAGCAGCGCATTTTAGACGGTAGCCGAACGAGTCGAATCGGCTTATTAAATTTTAGTTTTATGCGCTTGTTTGATGCAAATTTTGTTAAATTTTAGTGCCGACGCCCATTTATTTGTCGCGCTATTGCCGACATTTACGCAAATCCGCATCTAAACTCTTCGCCCGCATATTTTTCTCGCATTTTGACGGGCCGTTTCCGACAGACACCGTAGCAGCGTTTTAAGCGACTGTTTATTTACTCTTTTTTGACAAACGCTGCTTCTTGCGGCCGCTTTTTTGCAAAATTTATCGTCTGAGAGCGCCAAACTCGCTTGCGACCGCCTTCTCTTTATTTCGGTAAAATGATTTGTAAATTACATTAAATTTGACCGCCGCTTTACGCTTACGTCAAATAACGCATCTATCGGCAAATTTATAACAGAAACTACATATCAAAAATTTGACGAATTGTGCGGTCTCGGCTTGATTTGATATTTCGCTCCGAGCCTTGCAAATTCTTTGGTAAAAAATGCATTTAGATCGCGCAAACTGTCGTCGTTCATCTGAATGAGTTTTAGGCGGTTTTTCTTATAAATTTTGATTTTTTTACTTTTTCTTTTTAGATATTGCGGCGTCTCAAGCCCCCAAAATTCGATATAAATTTCGCTTTGCGTCAGATAAAAATCGCTAACGACGCGCTCTTTGGTCGGCGTTTTTTTCTCGTAGATAAACTCGATACCGCGGTAAAACAACCAATTTGCCACAATGAGCTCGGCGCGGCTTTTTACAGTGTCGCCGCTATCGCTTTTGTATCTAGTTTGCTTGATTTTTTGCTTTTTAAGTAGCTTTAAAGCCAGCAAAATAATTGCAATCAGCAACAAAACGATTAAAATTTTCGATACGTCTAAGCTCATAAATAATTTTCTTTAATATAAAATTTGATTTTTCAAAGCGGAAAAAGGATAAAAATTTAGATTTGGTTGCGGAGGACGGATTTGAACCGCCGACCTTCGGGTTATGAGCCCGACGAGCTACCACTGCTCTACTCCGCGATGAAATTTGAGTGGATGGGGTAAGAGGATTCGAACCTCTGAATGATTGGACCAAAACCAATTGCCTTACCGCTTGGCGATACCCCAGCCCGTTAAAAGAAAGCTGATTATATATATTTTTGCCTTATTTGTCAAGCTTTTTGGTAATTTTTCGCCGTTTTTTCAACGTTTTTCTATAAAAGCCGTGCCGTATAAGCCGTTTAAGCGCCTGTTTATATCGTTTTGCCAACTAACGGATAGCGTTTCCAGCGTCCTAAATTTGGGCAACAAATCCAAATTTTCACTCGGATTAAAAAACAGTTTATTTATCCGCATCACGCTTAGAGCGTTTTCGTTTTTTTGCAGGATCTCTATCTCGCAACCGGCCTTGCACGACCCGTTTTCAAGCGCCTTGTAGCACCGGCCGGTTAGTCCGGTGGCAAAAATTTCCTTGGCTAAATTTGCATTTCCCCGGCGCTTTGCGAGCTTAAAGCATAGTTTAGCGGGTTGGGTTACCAGAGCCGATTTTATGCACGTCGCCCGCGTTTACGCTGTTTTCATCTAGTCCGCTAACGGTCAAATTTTCGCCCATCGCGCCCAGCGGCAAATTTTTAAGCCCCAAGTAAGCTTCCAAAGCGGGATAGTTTTCTAACGAATTTGCAAACACGGCTTTATTTACGCCGCCGTGACGCTTAGCGTCGGCTACCTCGTCGTCCTCAAAGCCAAGCTCGTTCGCGTAGATTTCGCCCGTCTGCGCACTCTTAAATATCGCCGCGCCGCGCCTTGTCCAGCTCGTTCGTAGCTGCCGAGCTACTTGTCTCGCCTATCAAGAGTGCTTTTACGAATGCCGTTTTGCCCTCACGCCACGTTTTGCAGATTTAGCCTGACCTGCTCGCCCTCGTCGTTAAACTCAAACCTTACCGCCCTAGCCCCGAAGCTCTTTGCGATCGCCTCCAGCGTGTCGCGCGCGGATTTGTGGATCTTGGACTGGAGCTGATTTATCAGGCGAACGGACATCTTTTCGACCTCGGTGCGCGCCTCCTCGATGAGCCTGTTTTTATCCTCCTCGCTAAAGCTGCTACCGAAAAATCCGTTTAGCGAATCAGGCAGCAAAAACGGGATAAATTTTCCGTTTTTCTCGTCGTAAAATTTCATATTCGCGATCGAAAATTTGTATTTGCAAGGCGGCATCTTGATGAGATACTCCTCGCTCGCGACGTTTACGATCTCCAGACGCGGGCTCGTTAGGTCGTAGATGAAGTTTATCTCAAACTCAAATATCATCGAGAGCTTTTTCTCGCTCACCAGCCAGCGCAGATACTCCTTGCCGAAGTTGCCGAAAGCATGGTCGGTTTTAGTCACGATCTCTTTGCTATAGACCTGAAAAACGGATAGCTCGCCGATGGATTTTAACTGCGAGATCTCGGTGCTAATCTGCGTCGTCGCGGGCTTTTGCGCGGTTTTTAAGGCTTTGTTAAATCTAAAAATCGTAAATACGCAAATCGCTAGCAAAATCGCTAAAATAAGGCTCGTAACATCTATCATCTTCACTCCTTTAAAGGCGATTTTAGCGAAATTCGTTAAAAAAATCGTTAAATTTGAGCTTTGGACCGCTTCGTATCGGTAAAAATTCGGATTGTAAATTTAAATTTAGCTGGCGTTTGGATCAAAGAATAATTGCAGCGGCTGTTGCGTTAAATTCGGTGCAGTTTGGCAAAACCCGCACCTTTAAGATACGGGTTAAATTCGGCTCAAATTTGACCGAATAATTTAGTAAATTCGGCGAAAATTTACGCTAAACCACTACGCTAAAAGCTCAAATTCGCCCCAAATTTAACGAGCGAATTTGGGCTCAAATTTAAACAGCTTAAAATACCTGAATAAATTTAAAATCATGCTCTCTGAGCACTTTTTTGATGAGCTCTTGGTGATCCTCGCCTTTGGTTTCGAGCGTGATCGTGATATTAGCGTCGCCGTACTCCAGGCTCGTGGAGAAGCGGTCGTAGTCGATTTTCACGATATTGGCATTTGCGATCTTTAGGCTGTCGGTTAGACTCATAAGCGCGCCCGGCTTATCTATCAGCGTGATTTGCAGCGCCATCTTGCGGTGGGATTTGATGAGACCTTTTTCGATGATGACGTTTAGCATCTGCACGTCGATGTTTCCGCCGCTTAGCACGATGCCGATACTCTCGCCGGCTTTAAATTTGACCTTGTTGTGCAGGATACTGGCGACGCCGACCGCGCCCGCGCCCTCGACCACGATCTTTTGCGTCTCGAGCAGAAACAAAATCGCATTTGCGATCTCCTCGTCATCGACCTGCACGAACTCATCCACGCACTCAAGGATATTTGCCAGCGTCGTCTCGCTCGCGTCGCGAACCGCGATACCGTCGGCGATCGTGCGCACGGTTTTTGAGTTTATGCTTTTTTTGGCACTAAAGCTGTTAAACATAGCAGGCGCGCCCTTTGCGCTCACGGCGACCACGCGGATGTCTGGATTTACCTGCTTTACGCAGCTTGATATGCCGCTTATTAGCCCGCCGCCGCCAACCGGCACGATGATAGTCTCAAGCTCGGCCAGATCATCAAGCATCTCAAGCCCCACTGTGCCCTGCCCGGCCATCACGTACTCGTCGTCAAACGGGTGGATAAAGCTCATCGCATGCTCCTTGGCGTACTCGACGGCGTATGCGTAGGCCTCGTCGAAGTTATCGCCCTTTAAGATAACCTCGGCACCTAGATCTTTGGTGCCAAGCACCTTTAAAAGCGGCGTGGACTCGGGCATCACGATAGTAGCGGGCGTCCTAAACTCGCGCGCCGAGATAGCCACGCCTTGGGCGTGATTGCCCGCGCTTGCGGCGACGACGCCTTTTTTACGCTCGTCCGAGCTTAAATTTGCGATTTTATTATACGCGCCGCGGATCTTATACGCGCCCGTACGCTGGAGATTTTCTTCTTTTAGATAGATGAGCGCGCCGCTTGCGAGGCTTAGTTTTGCGCTATATGCAAACGGCGTCTTATACACGAAGCCGCTTATCGTGCGCTTGGCTTGGATTATTTTGTTTAAAGAGATCATTTTTCGCCTTTCGTTTTTTTGTTTAAATTTTACTTTTCGGCGCTTTTGCTCGCGCATTTATTTACCGTATTTTTACTTACGATTTCTTTATTTTTACTTATATTTTTGTTTTTACCGCAAATCGCCGTTTTTACTGCGTATTTTTGATTTTATCGCTCGAGGCTTGCGCGAAATTTATTTTATCGCGCGGCATATGCTCATTACGCTTTTAAGCCCGCACGAATTTGACGTTTCATACTCTTACTTTTTTTCGTCGCTTGTTTGGCGAGACGGTTTTCGTCGCTTGCTTGATGAGACGGCTACTTCCGGATGCTTCCGAGTTTGTGCAAATTCGGCGTTATGCTTTTTGCCGTTTGGCCAAAATGCCGCATTTAAACCATTTTAAAACGACAAATTTTACTTGATTGCATTCAGGCGAGATACCGCTTTGTCGTCGCGTCCGTGAGCCGGCCTTGGCTACAAGATTACGCCTTTGTCGCCAAGCAAAGCGGTTCGGTTCGGGCGCCGGATACGAGCTAAATTTAAGCTCTTTCCCGCACTCACAAACTCACCGCGCAATCCTCCGCGCTCAAAATCCCTTTGCATTTTGGATCGCAACTATATACACGCCAAATTTGCGATATCTGTCATTTTTAAAATCAATGAGCTCGCCTAAATTTAACGTACGAAACAAGTTGCATTCGCCGCCGTCAAATTTCACCGCGCTATCTGCTAAATCAAGCCTTTTAGCTCGATTTTTATGCATTTATCCTGCACGAAATTTATCCCGTTTTTGCGCGCGATCGCTCCTGCCGCGTCGTTTGTTATGCCAAGCTGCAGCCACAGCGTTTTCACGCCTTTTTTGATGGCATCCTTTACTAGCTCGCTCGCAAACTCGCCCTTTCTAAACATCACGGCGATGTCGATATCTTCGTCTATCTGGGTCAAATTTCTATAAACCTTGCGCCCTAAAATTTCATCAAATTTCGGATAAATAGGAAACACGTTAAAGCCGCGCTCGATAAGAAATTTCGCCACCTCGTTACTTGGCTTGCTCTCATCAGGGCTAAGGCCCACGACCGCGATATTTTTAGCAGCGGATAAAATTTGCCCGATGTTATTGTCGTTACTTTGCATTTTTACTCCTTAAAAGCACGCCGCACTCGATGTGAGCAGTATTTGCAAACTGATCAAACACGGCAAATTTGACCGCCTCGTGCGTTGCGTCAAGCTGCGCCATATCTCGCTTTAGGCTCTGCGGCGAACAGGAGATATAGACGATATTTTCGTAGTTTTTGATGAAATTTATCACGCTCGCATCAAGTCCGGCGCGCGGCGGATCGACCAAAACGTGCGAGAAATCGTAACTAAAGATATCAAGCTCTCTTAAACGGTTAAACTCGCGCTCGCGCCCAAAGGCGCTTATGAGCTCCTCGGCGCTCATTCGCAAAAATTTGATGTTATTTACGCCGTTTAGCTCGCAGTTTTTGAGCGCATTTGCGATCGAGCTTTTGGATATCTCGGTCGCCAAAACGCGCTTAAATTTTTCCGCCATCGCAACGGTAAAGTTGCCGTGTCCGCAGTAAAGCTCAAGCAGATCCGCGCCGCGCTCTACGCAGCCTTTCGCCCATGCGATCATCTTTTCGTTTACGGCGGTGTTTGGCTGGATAAAAGCTCCGTCGCCGAACGTAAATTTGTAAATTTTATCGCCGATATTTAGGCGATCCTGTAAATTTAGCTCGCCGCTTAGCAGCTTTTGCCCTTTTGCCCTTGCGGCGATCGTCACGCGGTGGCCCACAAACTCGCGCGCCAAGCTTTCTATCTCGCCTTGCTCGGCCTTGCCTAGGTGCTTGTGATAGAGCAGCGTCGCCAGTATCCCGCTCGCGCACGAGATAAACTCGGCGCCAAAAAGCTTTTCTTTTAAAATTTGATTTTTCACAAGCGCCCCCAGCAAGCGCGGCATCAAATTTGCGATAGGGGCGGCTACTTTGGGGCATTCGTCTATAAAAACCCTCTTGGCTTTAGCGCCGTGCATCGTGTAGCTAAGCTCCTCGCCCTCGCGCCATATCCCAAACTCCGCTCTAGTGCGGTAACCGGCCTTCTGAGATGCGAAAAACTCGAATTCGCCGCTATAAAAGGGCTCAAATTCGCGCCTTATAAACCCCTTTTTAAACTCAACCTGCTCTTCGTAAGGCGCATCAAGAGTGCAACTACCGCACTCTCCTACAAATTTGCAGAAAAAATCCGGCAAATTTAGACCTTTTGCCCGATAAATCTAACGACCAAAGCCGTCACCAAAAGCCCCAAAGGAAGTACCATCCATATGCTTAAGCCAAGTGCGGTCGGAAAATATCCTACAAAAATGCTGACCGCGCAAACGGCAAGAGCGTAAGGCATCTGAGTCTGGACGTGATCGATGTGGTTACACCCTGCTCCCATAGACGAGAGTATCGTAGTATCCGAGATCGGCGAGCAGTGATCGCCGAATATCGCGCCGGTTAAAACCGCTGAGATACTTACTATCATATACGCGTGCAGTGCGTCGCCCTCCAGTCCGCTGTACATACCCACGGCGTTAGCCAGCGGTATCGCAAGAGGCATCAAAATGCCCATCGTACCGTAGCTGGTGCCGGTAGAAAAGCTGATAAAAGAACCCAACATAAAAATAGTCGCGGGAAGGACTATTTTAGGCGTAGAATGAGAAAGCATATCAACCAAATAGCGAGAGGTACCGAGCTCTTTGATAACAGAGCTCAAAGACCACGCAAGAAGCAGGATAATAATCGTGGTTATCATCGTCTTCCAGCCCTTACCCCAGGTCTCTATCGCCTCGCGCACGGTTAAAATTTTTCTATAAACGGCCATAAATATCGCCACCACGGTAGCCAAAAGCGCCGACTGAAACAGCGCCACCGACGCGTCCGCCGCGCCGAAAGTCGCTTGGAAGGTGTAGAAAGTGAGAGGATGAGCCTTTGCGCTCTGCAGAGCCTCGCCTTCGAGCGAACCCAGCCCGCTAAAGTAAAAGCTAACGAACGCGCCGATGATTAGCACCAAAAGCGGCACGACGGCGTTTGAGCTTTGCAGTTTGATGTTTTCTTTAGGCTCCAGCGTCTTGTCTTCGATATTTTCTATGAGCGCTCCGCCCCTTCTTGGGTGTAGCTCGCCCGCCCTGGCTCTACGCTCGGCTTTTAGCATGCCCGCAAATTCGCGCCCCATAAAAGCGGTGCAAACGATAAAAAACAGCATAAAAAGATTGTAAAATCTATAAGGAATCGTCTCTACGAAGATACTAAAGGCATTTACGTTCGTCACGCCGATAAGCTCGTAGCCTTGCTTTATGAGCGAGATCTCAAGCCCGACCCAGGTCGAGATGACGGCTAGACCAGCGATCGGAGCGGCGGTAGCATCGATGATAAAGGCTAGCTTTTCGCGAGAGACCTTAAATTTGTCCGTTATCGGGCGCATAATAGGGCCTACGATGAGCGAGTTTGCGTAGTCGTCGAAAAAGACGAAAAGCCCCATCACCCAGGTTGAAATTTGAGCCGAGACACCCGTTTTGGCCTTTTTGCTAAGCCACAAAGCGACGGCCTTGGTTCCGCCCATTTTGGTGATGAGCGCGACCACGCCGCCGATACAAAGCACCTGAAGCACGATGCCTGCGTTCCAGCTATCGGCCAGCGAGCCCACGATCCTTTTTACGATGTCGGTAAAGCCTTTTATAAATGTCATAAAGATATTTGAGTCGATGACGTTTATGAGAAACGTCCCGCTAAAAACGCCGATAAATAGCGACAAAACGACGTCTTTGGTGATAAACGCCAAAACTATCGCCACCACGGGCGGTATAAGCGTCCAAAAGCCGAAAATCTCGGCATTTTTTTTCGCTACTTCGGGATCTACGGCCAGCGCCAAGATCGGTAGTAGCGACAAAAATAAAATCTTTTTCATCAAAAACTCCTTTTTGTTTTTCGTCGGTTTAATCAAATTTCCCGCCCGTGCCTTGGGTCGGTATTTAAAGCGTAAATTTAGCTAAATGCGGCTTAAATTTTTGTTTTAAATTCGCTTAAAAGTCAAAAATTTTGGCTCTTTATTAAAATTTTATGTTAAAAATAGGGCTTTTGGGGAAAATTCGATCGAAGCGGTGCTCGGCGGCAAATTTTAAATTTGCTCGTAATTTAGATTTTTTATACGGATTTTACGGGGAATTTTAACTTTGATTTGCTAACCGAATTTGGTATTTAATATACAATAATACTATCTATATGCTTTTTGATATCAGCGACTTGTTTAGAATCTAAGCTCATTATCGTAAATGTTTTTAACCGCCGCACTTGCTTCGCTTTTTTACCGATTGTTATTTTTTTGGGGATAAACGGACGGTCAAATACCGAGCAGGAAAAAATATCGGTGTTTTTAATCAGCGCATCACCGAGTATAAATCTATTTATAATAATCCTATCCTTATAAATTTCAATATAATTAAACAAAATAATTTCAAACATAGGCACGATAAATAATAAAGAAACTAAAAAGCCAAGCGCTAGAAATATACCCGTCAAATAAGCTATCGCCGATGAAATTATCATTAGAAACAAAAGACCAAAACCTATCAAATCGATTAATACTAAAATCGATTTTCTTTTATCCAGTTTATAAAGCAATTTTGCATTTTCATCGCAATCTTTTTGCATTCGCTTCTCCAAATTTATTCTCCGCTCGCGGCGGCTTTTCACCGCCAAAAATCACCGCAGTGCCACACGGTTTGCTACCAGACCCGACCTGCGTAAATCTCATCATCCGCTATGTGCCCGCGTAAAACGTGTGCTGCAAGCACTCAATCAGCAGCTCGCAAACCGGGTGCGAAATGAACGATATCTCTTCGCTCGAAAGGCCGTATTTGCTCCTATAGCCTCCGGTTCGTCTCATAAAAACAAAGAGCGTCTTTTGCGCGTTCGTAGATATTTGAAGCGATATTTTGCGCTAAGATAAAAGATTTTTCATCCAAATTCGGCGCGCCCCGCCCAAGGATATAAAACAAAACGAAATTTTGCCGAAATTTCGGCTATTTATGCTCAAAAGCCAAAAATAGCCGTCTTATATCTAAGTTTTTACTGTTTGAGAAATTTACAGGCTATTTTTTGGCGTTTTTACCTTGCTTGCAAAAACGGCGAAGAAATTTTAAGAATGCCAAATTTGACGTTAAATTCGGCGCAGTCTCGGCGCTCGAGCTCAACGTCAAATTTAAATAAATTTCAGCACGTTTTGCCATTTCCAGTCAAGAGCGCAAATTTAAAAATTCGGCTTCAAATTTACAAGGATCAAATGCCGCAAAAAGTAAAATTTAAACGACGCTCCAAAAACAGATAAAAATCGCGTGCCGAATTTTAAACCCGAATTTAAACGGTCAAACTTCAAATTTAAACTCAAATTTACGCGGAAAAGCGGCCGAATTTAACTCAAAATCCGGCCGACAAAACCCGTAAATTTAAAAACAAAGCGCCTACTTTTTCTCGATAAAAAGCCCGGCCCAAGTCTGCTGCGTCGCCATCGCTTCGACGACGTTGATATTGACGCGGTGAGGCATATTTAGGCAGTTTAGCACGATCTGCTTTAGAAATTCGACTTCAAATTTACACGGGTCAAATGCCGCAAAAAGTAAAATTTAAACGACGATCCAAAAATAGATAAAAACCGCGCGCCGTGAAGCCCGGCGGCAAATTTAACTCAAATTTACGCGGCAAAGCTACTAAATTTTACGCGAAATCCAGCCGCCTTTCCTGCAAATTTAACGCTAAAAGCCTACTTTTTCTCGATAAAAAGCCCCGCCCAAGTCTGCTGCGTCGCCATCGCCTCGACGACGTTGATATTGACGCGGTGAGGCATATTTAGGCAGTTTAGCACGATCTGCGCGATATCCTCGGCCGTGATATACTCTACGCCCTCGTAAACCGCGTCGGCCTTAGCCTTATCGCCGCCGAAGCGAACCTCGCTAAACTCGGTCTTGCAGATGCCCGGAGCTATCTCGGTCACGCGGATACCGGTGCCGCGGATGTCGTTGCGCAGATTTCTACTAAACTGCTTTACAAACGCCTTGCTCGCGCCGTAAACGTGGCTGCCAGGATACGGCCATGCGCCCGCGGTTGAGCCTAGATTAAAGATATAGCCGCTCTTTCGCGCGATCATAAGGGGCAAAACGGCCTTGGTCGAGTATAAAAAGCCTTTGATGTTGGTATCGACCATCGTCTCAAAGTCCTCGATGCTAGTCTCCGCCACGCCTTCGAGTCCGAGCGCTAGGCCTGCGTTATTTACGAGCACTTCGATATCGCGAAACTCCTGCGGTAAATTTGCCACGCCGTCAAAAACCGCCTTTTTATCGCGGATATCTGCGACGACGATATGAGTATTTCCTAACTGCTTAGCTAAGGCCTCGAGCCTTTCTTTACGGCGAGCGAGCGCTACGATCTTGTAGCCTTCGCGGCTTAGCGCCCTAGCTATCGCCTCGCCAAAACCCGACGTAGCCCCCGTGATAAAAGCCGTTCCTTTCATATTTTCTCCTTATTCGGTGATCAAATTTGACTCAAGTCCCAGCACTCTTAGATACTGCGCGTTGATCTCTTTTTTGCCGATGATCGCGTAGTCTAGGGCGTTTAGCCCCATATCATCGATAGCCTGCACGTCCGCGCCGTTATCTACCAAAAGCTGCAATATCTCCACGTCCGCCGCTCCGGCCGCACTCATCAGCACGCTTTTTGACGCCCCGTCAAAATCGCAGAGCTTCACGAAGTTCGGCAGCTGAACGCTCAGATTCGAGCTGTAAGCAAGCTTTGTGTTTATATCTATTAGTCTTTTATTTACCAGTGCTCCGTTTTCTAACAGAAATTTGACTAAATTTATGTCGTTTAGCTGCACGGCCTTAAAAAGCGGAGTGACGCCGAGTAAATTTTCGTAATTTACGTCCGCGCCGCTAGCCACCAGGAGCTTCACGTTATTTAAATTTTTAAGCGCAAAAAATAGCGAACTCTCAAAGCCGTAGTTTAAATTTACGCCC
The DNA here is from genome assembly GCF_004803795.1 of Campylobacter rectus. Classification (NCBI taxonomy): domain Bacteria; kingdom Pseudomonadati; phylum Campylobacterota; class Epsilonproteobacteria; order Campylobacterales; family Campylobacteraceae; genus Campylobacter; species Campylobacter rectus. Next base: position 1,398,802 of record NZ_CP012543.1, read on the forward strand.
ACGCGCAAAAACTCTTTTATCACGTCCTCGTTTTTTTCGTAAAGAAGCGCCGCGTTAAAGGCGTTTTGCAGCGAATTTTGCGAAACGGCGCCCGAATATATCGCCTCGTTGATGCCGTATTTGGTAAAAGTCGGGCTGCTTACCTTTCTCGCAAACTCGTCCATATCGCCGTTTTGCAGAGTCGCAGCTGCAAATTTTAAAAACTCGTTTGCAACCTTTGAAGCGTAGTAAATCGCGCTGCCTTCGTCTATTTTAAAATTTGATTTGTAGTAGCTTACCAGCGGCCCCAAGACGGCGTTGTAGTCTTTGTTAAAGTCCTTAAAAACCGTAAAATTACTTAAGCTTTGATGTCCCCAGTAGCGAAGCCTGGCTCTGTTTTGCGATACGAATTTTTCGTATTCGTCGGGGCTCTCTAGTTCTTTGGCGTAAATTTCGGGCGCATAGGAGGCTTTTAGGATCTTAAATTTAAACTCGTTTAAATTTTTAGTCGCTAAATTTCCGACGCAAGCAAGGCTTTCGGCGCGGATCTTTTGAGCCGCCGAGAGTAAAATTTGAGCCTCTTTTAGCCCCAAGATAGAGTCCTTGCAGTTTGGCTCAAATTCTCCCGAAAATGTTAAATTTTGAGAGAAAAATCGTTGCTTATCAGCCAAAGCGTCATCGCAGTTAAAGCCCGCGAAAACAAAAGAAAACGACAAAAGTATCGGCAAAATAAATCTCATCGTATGCCTCAATATCTTTTAATTTTGATAATTCTACCAAAAAATAATTTAGTAAAGATAAATTTACCGCTCGTTAAAGCAAACGTCCGCAAACGCGGCTTTTAGCTTCTCGTAAAGCGGAGTAAAGGGCACGCCGTTTACGCGCACCTCGGCGATGGATGTGATAAAATTCGTATCGCCGCTCCAGCGCGGCACGAGATGATAGTGCACGTGCTCTGCGATACCCGCACCGCCTGCTTTGCCCAGATTCATCCCGATATTTACGCCCGCCGCGTTTAGTTCGCGTTTTAAAATTTTCACGCCCTCGCGCACGTAAGCGCTCATCTCCGACCAAGTTTGCTCTTCTAGATTTTCGATATTATCGGCGTGCGCGTAAGGTATCACCATAAAGTGCCCGGGCGTATACGGGTAGAGATTCATAATCCCAAAACACCGCTTTGCGCGAAACAAAACGCCCGTCTGCGCGTCTTTTTCGGGGTGATTTACGACGTTACAAAAGACGCAGCCCTGCTCCTTTTTACCGAAATATTCGCTCCTCCACGGCGCGCAAATGTGCTCCATCCTAGCCCTCCTTTACGGTTTTTACGGCCTTTGCCAAGTCCTCTTGCCTCATAAAATGCTCGCCTATCAAAAACGCGTCGGCTCCTTGAGCGTGAAGCTCTTTTAGCTGCGAATGTTCGTAGATGCCGCTTTCAGCGACGATGACGCTTGCGTTTTTGATTTTAGAAAACAGCTTCTCGCAAAGGCTCATATCCATCTCAAACGTGCTTAAATTTCGGTGATTTACTCCGACTATCTTTGCGCGCGCGAAATTTGACTTTTCCACGTCCTCTTCGTCGTGCGTCTCGACCAAGGCCTCAAGCCCCAACGAATGCGCGTAATCAAGCAGCCGCTTTAACTCGCCGGCACTAAGAGCCTTTGCGATAAGCAGGATAAAATCAGCCCCGTAAACGAGCGCTTCTAAAATTTGATACTCGTCTATGATGAAATCTTTACGAAGTAGCGGCAGCGAGCTTGCCCGTCTGATAGCGGCTAGATACTCCAAATTTCCTTTAAAAAAATGCGGCTCGGTTAGAACCGAGATAGCGTTTGCGCCGCCTTTTTCATACTCTTTGGCTATCTCTGCGGGAGCGAAATTTTGCTTTATCAGCCCCTTGCTAGGGCTTGCTTTTTTGACCTCGGCGATGATGCGATACGGCTCGTCTGCGCTGCTTTTTAGCGCTTTTACCGCGTCTTTTATCTCGCGCGGATTTTTCGCCGCAAGCTCTTGCAGCTTTTCAAAAGGCGTTTGCGATTTTCGCAGTGCCAAGTCCTCTTTCGTTCGCTCGATTATTTGATCCAGTATCATTTTTTGTTCTTCTTTAGGCACTCTTTGATAGCGTTTATATGCTCTTTGCCCTCGGGCGAATTTATAAATTCCTCGTCATGCAAGACTTTTTGTATTATCTCATCGGCCTTTTTGCACTCGCCCAGCTTATAGTATCCCCATGCCAGCGAGTCTAGATAAAACACGGATCCCGGCTCCAGCTCGAGAGCTCTATTTACCAGATCTATTCCCTTTTTCACGTCTATATCGTGATCGATGAGTAGGTAGCCGTAGTAGTTTAGATATAGCGCTTTATCGAGTTTTACGGCCGATTTTTCAAAGTTACGAATTACTTGCTTGAGGCTATTTTTGGCTATCTTTTTAGTTTGTTTGTCAGTGTCTCTTTCGTATTGATATATCGCCATTTTGGCTTGATATTCGAGATTAAAGCTCTTATCAAAGGCCTCTTGCGCCTTTTTATACGCTTTACCGAAATCCCCCGTCGCGGCGTAAAGATCCATCAGTGCGTCGTCGTTGTAAGAGTATTTTTGTAAAAACTTAATCGCCGCATCGTAGTTTTTTTGATAGACGTAGACGCCAAGCGCTTTTTCGAGATAAACCTTCTCTTTCGTCGCTTCAAAAAGCCCCTCATAAACAGCTATCATATCGGAGTAGCGGCCATCCCTGGCGTAGATATCCACTAGCGCCGTGCAGGTCTCGACCTCGCAGCCGTCGATACGCCGCGAGCTCTCCAGGTGCCTGATCGCCTCTTTTTTGTCGTTCATTTTATTGTATAAAAGATCGACTATGCGTAGCAGATTTTCCACGCTCCTATCTAGCTCGTATGCACGCTCGAGCTCGCCCAGAGCAGCTTTGTTGTCGTTTTGCATCGAATAAACGGCAGAGAGCATAACGTGGTTTTTAGAGATGTCCTCTTTTTTTATGAGCTCCTTCATCACCTTTGCGGCTTCATCCAGTTTATTTTCGCTCATCAAATTTGCGCCCTGTATGCGAAGCACGTCTACGTCGTCTTTTAGCACCTTTTGACTGAGCGCTAAAATGCTTTTAAAATTTACGTTTTTAGAAAAAAACGCGAGTCTTAGCGCCTCTTTTAGATAGTCGGTGTTTTTGGTCTTTTCGTAAAGCCGCTCGTAAAGCTCGGTCGCCTCGTCGTGCCTAGCGTTTTCGACCGCCATCAGCGCCTTGATAACGTATAAATTCTCGTCAAAGTCGTCTTTGGCGGTAGCAAAACAAACAAGCAAAGCCGCCAAGATAAATTTTAAAATCGCCTTATTCCCGCGCATTCTTTCTCCAATTCATTGATTTTATCCTTAAAATAGTCCCAAAACGGAAAGGTGCGGCACTGACTCGGGCGAAAGTCGTAAACCGAGCAGTTTTTTGCCGTTTCGTCAAAAAATACGCACGCAAATCCGCCCTCATAGGGCTTTTCTTTGAGGCTAAATTTATAACCGAATTTATCTAAAAACCTCGATCTAAACTCACCCTCGCCCATTTTTAAATGCTCCGCCAGCGATGAAATTTCCGCCGAGCTTATCCATATGTAGCCGCTTTCTCCCGTGCAGCACTTGCCGCCGCACCGCTCGCACTTGCTAGCGTCAAATTCATAACCAAAGCCGCTTCGTCTTAGCAAATTCACTCTAGCGCGTCCTTGCTTTGCGTATTTGCGGTTGCGAAAATCTCAACCGCTTTTTTACTATAAACTCCGCCTTCAAAAACGAAAATCGGAGGCAAAATTTGAGCCAAGGATTTTGAGCTTTTTTTAGCCTCGATGAGCGCCAAATTTGCCGTGCCGTCCGTTTTTGGATACACAAAACAAAGCCTAGTAAGCGTAAATTTAAACTCGCTCAAACAAAGCAAAATTTCAGCTAGGCGCTTGGCATCGTAGCAAAAACTAAAAACTCCGCGCGGTTTTAAAAGCGAATTTGCCGTCCTAACAAGCGCGCTAAGGGGCAAATTTTCGCTATATCTAGAGGTGCGCAGATGCTCGTTTTCGCTTTTTTTTACGCCGTCGTGGTAAAAGGGCGGGTTTGAGACGATGAGATCAAATCTTTTTTCACTCTTAAATTTAGCAAAATCAGCCGTTATAAACTCGGCTTCAAGTCCGTTTTGGCTAGCATTTGCGGCGGCTAAATTTACGTTAGCTTCTAAAATATCAAGCAAACTAAGCGAAATTTTAGGAAAATCGCGCTTTAAAAGCAGTCCCAAAACCCCGCTGCCACAGCCCACGTCCAGCACTTCGCCGCGCGCTCCGCCCTCACGGATAAAATCATACAAAAACATCGTATCGCTGTTGTAGCGATAGCCGTTTTTGGGCTGGGTGATTATCATCTATAAACCTTGATGATAAATCCTTGCTTGTCTTCAGACGTGACGATGTCGTTGCTATACGATATCCGCGAAAAGTCGCCGAATTCGTCTTTTATCATCTCGCCTGCGACCTTGGCGCGCTCTTTTCCGATACCGAAATTCGCGTATGAGTCGATCTTTTCTAGCTCGTCCTGCGGGATAGCTTTGGCCGCTTTTGAGGTGGCGATAAAGTTGCCGCGGCTCACGATCGGCGTGATTTCAAAATAATAATTTGAATTATAACTTTGCAAAAAATCGCTTACTTTGTTTTTGCAAACCTGCGTCGGCCTGTCAGAGCCCGCGCTCATATCCGCGCACTCGACCGAAGCTATGAAAACGACTTTTTTAGGCACTTCGGCTCTAAAATTTAGCTGGATTATCTTTTTTAGATTTTCATTTTCACTCATTAGCTCTTCGTTTTTGGCCATAATATGGGCTATTTCGCCCTTTGCAAGATTTTTTTGCGTGCCGATTTTTGCTAATTCATTTGTATTTTCCGGGTCTTTTTGCGTCTGTTTTTTTAGAGCCGAGAGCTCCTCGTCCTTTTGCGCCAAAAGCTTATTTAAAGCGTCTATTTGTTCTTTATTTTCCTTGGCGGCTTTGATGTTGCCTTCAACCAAAGCCGTGATTTTATTGTTTAAAATTTTATAGTTTTGGATATTTTTCTTGCTAGCAGCGATCTCGTCTGCAAGCAGCTCTTTTTGGATATTTAGCGACTCGCTAAGCTCGGCGACCTTAGCCTCCGCGCTTTGTAAGGAGCTATCTTTTTGCGAGATTTGATCCTCCAACTCATAAATTTTACCCTTTAGTTCGGTTACGTTTCGCTCAGCCTCTTGGCGCTCGTTTTCAAGCAGATTTTTTAGCTTATCGGCTTCATTCTTATGCACGGCCAGCGTCTTTGCCGTTTGACTTTCAAAGCTCTCTTTTTGCTTATCCAGCTTTGCTTGCAGCTTCGAAACGGTCGCATTTAGTTCGGCATTTGCGGTCTTAAATTTATCTTTTGCTTGCAGTTTTTTATTTGCGTTTTTTAGACTATCCTCCAGCTCGCTTATCTTCTTTACACTTGCGTTTTGTTCCTTTTCCAGAGCTTCGATCCTGCTTTTGGTCGATTTTTGAGCATTTAACATCTGGGCGTTATATTCGCTCGCGATCCTTTTTATCTCGCTATCTTTTAGTCCAAGCTCATTTGCGAGCCTATCGTTTTCGCTCTTTAGTTTCGCGGCCTCCTCGGTCGCCGTTTTTAGCTCGCTTTCAAATTTCGCCTTGTCGGCCTGCGCCTTGTTTTTTAGCTCGACGTTTTGGGCCTCCAGACGCTTTAGAGTGTTTGTATTTTTGTTTTGATTTTTGGCGTTAGATTTATCAAATTCGCCCTGTTTTTTTTCAAGCTCGACTTTTAAACTCTCAAATTCGGCGCGCAAAGAGGTTAAATTTTGCTCCAAATTTCTGTTTTTTTCATTTTCTTCCTGCGCTTTGGCCAGCTTTTTGTTTAGCTCGTCGATCGCGTTTTGCCTGTCGTTAGCGTTTGCAGCCTGCTTTCGTCTAGTTTCCAGTTCTGTTTTTAGCGCGTTTAAAAGACTTGAAATTTCGAGATTTTTACCGACTAGATCGACGTTATCGTCGTAGAGTAATTTGTTTTGAGCGCGCAGGACGCGGATTTGCTCTTTTAGCTCGGCTTCACCCCCGAAAATAGGCGCGTCCGTATCGTTTGCGTCCAAATTTTTAGCGTATTTTTCCTGCGGCAAAATTTGGTTTTGCGGGGTCAAATTCGTATTATCCGAAACCTTTGTTGGCTCGGATTTTGGTATCTCCTCGACGTTCATTATCTGCACGGCGAGTTCTCTAGGCTTTTCGGAAGGTTTTGCAAACTCGAAATACAGATAATATCCGCCCAGCGTCAGCAAACAACCGCAAATAAAAAATAAAACTAAATTTAATATTCTCAACTCTACTTTTCCTTGATATCTTGGACTACATTATGCGCGTGATTTAGCGCGAGCACGATCGAGCCGCCGTTTTTTAGCACGATGTCGCCGCCGATATATAGCCCCTCTACGCTACTTTCATAGTGCTCGTTTACGACAGGGTCTTTATCCGCGTCAAGCCTTACTCCGCATTTTTGTAAAAAATCAACCGGAGTCGAGCCGCCGATAGCATAGACGATCCTGTCATAGACTCTGATTTTCCCGTTTGAAAAGTGCACCCTAACGCGCCCCGATTCATTTTCTATCTCGGTGATATCGTGATTTAGTCGCACTTTTAGCTTATTTGCCTTTTCCAGTTCCCACAGCGCCGTTACGTTTACGTCGTTTACGCGGCTAAATTTATCCTTACGATACGCTAGCGTCGTTTTGTTGTATTGGCATAGCTCGATGGCGTACTCCACGGCCGAGTTTCCGCCGCCCACTACAAGCACTTTTTCGCCGCTGGAACAGGAGTTTAGATTAAAATTTACGACGTTATTTAGCGAAGGCGGGATTTTATAGTCCGGTTTGTTCGGGCGCCCCATTTTGCCGATGCTTATCATCACGTTTTTAGCCTTATAATCACCCTTTGAAGTGTGCACGAAGAACAAGCCGTCCTTTTTCTTGACGCTTTCGACCTCGGAGTTAAACGCCGCCTCGATCTTTTCCTCATCCAGCAGCTTATCGAAATAATCAAGCGTGCTCTCTTTCGTGCCGTCTTCAAAGGATACGATGCCGTGGATAGTGCTGTCTTGGCCTTTATACTCCTTATCTACGCGCTTATTGTCTTTGTAAAATTTTCTTATGGTTTGGCTGTGATTATCGCCTTTTTCAAGGAGCAAAACTTTCTTTAGCCCGTTTGCTCTGGCCTCTACGACGGTCGCGATACCGCAAGGGCCGCCGCCTATCACGATAATGTCGTAAATATCGCTCATTGATTCTCTCCGATTTGATAATTTTTCATTAATGTAGCGAAAATTGTATTAAATTTTAAGAAATTCGCGAAATTTGGGGTAAATTTAATTTAAAAGCGGCAAAGGCTAAACGAAAAGCCGTCAAATTTTAGGGATAAAAACAGATAAAAGTAAATTTAAAGCGGATCAAATTTAGTAAATTTAAGCGCCGAATTTAAGCCGTGCGAAATTTGACGGATTTAATGCGCCTAATTTAAAAATTCGGCCGGCATAAAAAGGTATAAATTTAATAAAATTCGGCTCGTTAAATTTTGCCAAAAAACAAAATCGGCCGTCAAATTTGACAAAATCAACGTTATAAATTTTCTCGCCCTATCACGCGGCAAATTTTAAAATTTCCGCCCGATTTACCGAATTTATCAAATTTAAAGACGCAAAATTCATCAAATTTAACGCCCGCTAGAGCTAAATTTTCTTTATAAGCTCCGCGATTAAAAACGCTAGCTCCAAAGCCTGATCGGCATTTAGACGCGGATCGCACTGCGTCTCGTATCTTTGCGCGAGATCTTCCTGGCTTAGCTTAAACGACCCGCCCGTGCACTCGGTCACGTCCTGCCCCGTCATCTCCAGGTGCACGCCGCCCGCATACGTGCCTTCGGCTCTATGGATATCGAAAAAGCTCTGCACTTCGGCTAGGATTTTGTCAAATTCGCGCGTCTTGTATCCGTTTGCGGCTTTTATCGTGTTGCCGTGCATCGGATCGATGCTATAGACGATATTTAGGCCTTCGCGCTTTATCTCGCGTAGGATTTTGGGTAGCCGCTCGCCGATTTTATCCGCGCCCATTCTGATGATCACGTTTAGTCTGCCCGCTTCGTTTTGCGGATTTAGCGCATTTGCAAGCGCGATGACGTCTTGTGCGGTGGCATTTGGTCCGATCTTGACGCCTAAGGGGTTGTGCACGCCGCTTAGAAAATGCACGTGAGCGTCGTTTATGCCGCGCGTGCGCTCGCCGATCCAGAGCATATGCGCCGAGCAGTCGTACCAGTCGCCGGTGAGGCTATCCTCTCTAGTGAGAGCTTCTTCATACGGTAGTAAAAGCGCCTCGTGCGAGGTGTAGACTTTGGTTTCGGAGACTGCGGGCGTGTTTGAGGCGTTCATACCGCAAGCCTCCATAAAGGCTAGAGTTTGGCTTAGCCGCCTGGCTAGCTCGCCGTATTTGGCGTCAAGATCCGGCTTTTTGATAAAGCCCAGGTTCCAGCGATTTACCTCGTGAAGATCGGCTAGACCGCCGCGAGAAAAGGCGCGAAGCAGGTTCATCGTGGATGCGCTCTGATAATACGCCTCGATCATACGGTTTGGATCGGGCACGCGAGCCTTGGCGTTAAATTCAAAGCCGTTTATGATGTCGCCGCGGTAGCTGGGTAGCTTTACGCCGCCTTGCTCCTCGTAGTCCGAGCTTCGCGGTTTTGCAAACTGACCCGCCACGCGCCCTACTTTTACGACGGGGCAGCGTCCGGCGAAGGTTAAAACGATCGCCATTTGCAGCATCACCTTAAACATATCGCGGATATTTACGGCGTTAAAATTCGAAAAACTCTCCGCGCAGTCGCCCCCCTGCAGCAAAAACGCCTCGCCCTCGCAAACTTTGGCCAAATCTTGCTTTAAATTTCTAGCCTCGCCGGCGAAAACTAGCGGCGGTAGCGTCTTTAGCTTCTCCTCGGCCTTTTTTAGTTCGGTCTCATCGGGGTAGCTTGGCTGCTGCAGGATATTAAATTTTCTCCACGAATCTCTACTCCACATCTTTAAACCTTTTTTAAAAATAACGTCGATTTTAGCCAAAAGAACTTTTATTACAGATAAAATTTCAAAATTTGGCCCCAAATTTACCCTTGTCGCGCCCTTTTTCGCCGCATAAGCTTTTATTAACGACAAAAAAATATAATTACGCCAAAAAAGTAAAAAAATGCAAGATAAAAATCAAGCCAAAATCGGTTTCATCTGCGCCTTAGCGGCCTTTATCACTTGGGGCGTTTTTCCTATTTACTTTAAGCAGCTTAACGCGCTTTCGGCCAACGAGATCGTCGCGCACCGCATCGTTTGGTCGGTGCTTCTTTTGTTTTTGCTACTCAAATTTAGCCGCAAACTAGGCGCCGCAAAGAAAATTTTAGGCGATAAAAAAACCGCGTTTTGGCTATTTGTCACCGGGCTTCTCATCGGCGCAAACTGGTGGATCTACATCTACGCCGTAAATATCGGCAAAATCGTGGAGGCAAGCCTAGGATATTTCATAAATCCTCTTGTCAATATGCTCCTTGGCGTGATTATCCTAAAAGAAAAATTGACGCGTGCGGGCAAATTTGCACTCGGCGTCGTTTTTGTCGCTATCGGAGTGCAAATTTACGACGCAGGCGGCCTGCCCGTGATCTCTATCATTCTACCCATCACGTTTGGATTTTATTCGCTTATCAGAAAGCGCCTTGGCGTGCCCTCTTTTGAGGGGCTTTTTGCCGAGACTGCGCTCATCGCTCCTATTGCGCTAGCGGCGCTATTTTTCGTCGCGGCTAGCGGGCAAAATCACTTTAGCTTTTCGTGGTTTGGGCTTTTTATCGCGCTTTGCGGCCCTGCGACCGTCGTGCCGCTTTTGCTTTTTAACTCGGCTACCACGAGGCTAAATTTGAGCACGATCGGCTACTTGCAGTATATCTCGCCCTCGATGCAGCTCTTGCTTGCCGTTTTTTACTACGGCGAGCCGGTTAGCGCGCTCAAGGCGCTGTCGTTTTTACTCATCTGGAGCGCGCTGGCGGTGGTTAGCTTTAGCGCGATTTATAGTAAAAAAAGCAAAATTTCAGTATAACCGCAAATTTAAATCAAAAAAGGAAAAACGATGTCATCTATCGCATTTTACGCCGTCATCTGCGTCATAGCCGCGCTCGTGCTCTACGCGCAGATACAAAAAATAACGAAAAAGATCGACGAGAACGGCACTCTAGCAAACAGCTCCCCCGAGGCCGCGCGTCAAATTTCGGTGCAAAAGTACAAAGACTTTTGCGAGATCATTAACGGCGAGCTAAGAGAGCTAAAGATGAAAGCGCTCTACGACGACGCCCTAAAAAACGAGGATCTAAAAGAAAAATTTTTAGAAAGCCTAAGCGAGATGAGCAAGAAACTGACGTTTATCGAGACGATGAACACCGCTAGAAACCCCGACAAATGGGAAAGCGAGCTCTTTGAGGTGCTTAGCCGCCTAGACGATCTCGTCACGGAAAACTTTAAAGACGGCGAGCGCGCGGGCGACGAGATTAGAGAGCGTCTGGGCGCGGAGTTTAGCAAGCTGCAAAATTAAACCTTAAGTAAAAACGGGGTAATATCGCTTTTTTGATTTAACTCTATCTTTCTAAGGAAAAAACGGATGAGCTATACCAAAAAAGACCTCGTAACCGCTGCAAATTTAACCAAAGACGAAATTTACCATTTCCTAAATTTAGCCAAGAAGTTTAAAGCGCTAAACAACTCCGAGACCAAAAAAGCCAAATCGCTCTACGGCAAAACGACCGTAAACGCCTTTTTTGAAAACTCGACTAGGACGCGAACGAGCTTTGAGATCGCGGCTAAGCGCCTCGGAGCCGACGCTATAAATTTCACCGCCTCAAGCTCCAGCACTAAAAAGGGCGAAACGCTCATCGACACCGTCCGCAACATCGTCGCGATGAAAACGGACATCGTAGTCGTGCGCCATTACAGCTCGGGCGCGGCTAAATTTATAGCCGAGAACACGGACGCTCACGTCGTAAACGCCGGCGACGGCCTAAACGAACACCCTAGCCAAGCGCTGCTTGATCTTTTTACCATACTGGAAAATCGCGGCAGCCTAGAAAATCTCACGGTCGCTATCATCGGCGATATCTTTCACAGCCGCGTAGCTCGCTCTGATATCTACGTCCTAAAAACGCTCGGAGCCAAGGTTAAGCTCTTTGGCCCGCCGATGTTTTTAACGGGCATGGAGGCTTTTAGCTGTCAAATTTGCTCCGATATGCGCGAGGCCGTCGAAGGTTCGGACGTCATCATCATGCTGCGTATCCAGCTCGAGCGCCAGGACGACGAGATCGCATTTCCGTCCGTGCGCGAATACTCCAAATTTTTCGGCCTAACCGCTAGTAAAATGCAATACGCCAAAGAGGGCGTTATGATCCTGCACCCAGGCCCGATAAACCGCGGCGTCGAGATAAACTCCGACGTAGCCGACGATCCGCGTTACTCGCACGTGCTAAATCAGGTCGAAAACGGCGTCGCCGTCAGGATGGCGATCCTAGATACTCTCATCAAAAACAAAGGCGCAAAATGAAAACTCTCATAAAAAACGGCACGATAGTAAACCACGACGGTTCGCAAAAAGCAAACGTCCTTATAGACGGCGACAAGATAGCTCTAATCACCACTGACGAACCTGCGGCTGATAAAATAATAGACGCTAGCGGCAAGCTAGTGATGCCGGGCCTCATTGATATGCACGTGCATTTTCGCGATCCCGGCCTTGAGTACAAAGACGACATAAACACGGGCTCTGAAACCGCGGTCGCGGGCGGCGTAACCACCTGCTGCCCGATGGCAAATACAAATCCCGTAAACGACAACGCCGTCGTCACGCGCGATATGGTAGCTAAGGCAAAAGCTCGCGGCCTCATCGACCTGCTTCCTATCGGCGCGATAACTAGCAAGATGGACGGCAAAAAGTGCGTAGAGATGGGCGATATGACCGAGGCGGGCGCAGTGGCGTTTAGCGACGACGGCCTGCCCGTAGCTAGCAGCGACGTGATGAGATATGCGCTTGAATACTCAAAGCACTTCGGCAGCTTCGTCATCAACCACTCCCAGGACTGCTCGCTGTGCCGCGGCGGTCACATGAACGAGGGGCGCGTCTCGGCGATACTAGGCATCAAAGGCATGCCGCGCGAGCAAGAAGAAATCATGGTCTCGCGCGATCTACTGCTAGCCAAGCTCACGGGCGGCCACATCCACATCGCGCACGTTAGCTCCGAGTGGTCGCTAAAACTCATCGCTCAGGCGCGCGCAGCCGGCATAAACGTGACCTGCGAGGCGACGCCGCACCACTTTACCTACACCGAGGATGAGCTACTAGGCTACGATACGAACTTTAAAATGTCGCCGCCGCTTCGCACCAGATCAGACGTGGACGCGATCAGAGAAGCCCTAAAAAGCGGCCTTATCGACGTCATCGTCACTGACCACGCCCCGCACCATAATGACGAGAAATTTTTAGAATTCGACAAGGCGCCTTTCGGTATCCTTGGCCTACAAACCCTTGTGCCGCTCACGCTAAATTTAGTCCGCGAGGGTGTGATAAGCTACGAGAAAATGGCGGCTCTGACGTCTTATAACGCGGCTAAAATTTTAAAACTAAAAGACAAAGGCGTGATCGCGGAGGGCTACCTCGCCGACATCGCGATAATCGATCCGAATTTCGAGTATCTCTACGACAAAAACCTAAATAAATCAAAATCCCAAAACTCCCCGCTGCTAGGCAAAATGCTAAAAGGTGCAGCAGTAATCACGATAAAAAGCGGAAAAACGGTGTTTGAGTTTCCAAACGTCGTGGCGTGATTAAGGAAATTGATTAAAAATGAAAGTATACGCACAGTATTTTGAATTCAACAGACTTAAGTATAGATTAAATACTATTCTACAGTTTGGAGATAGTTTTGCACATATTGGAAATATTATTTTAGCAAACCCGGGGAGCTCTAAGCCGGTTGGAAACATTGATGAAATTTCAAAAGACTCAATAAAAACCTTTTTTAATTCGTTTAAAGGGCGAAAATTTAATGATTTAAATTGGTATAAATTTAGCGTAGACACGACTATGCAGGTAATTGAAAAAATTTTTAATGGCAGTTATATTACCGATAACCCGCTACAATTAAACGGCGTCGTTCAACTCTTCAATGTTTTTAATATAGCCAATCCGAACTTAGGCGAAACTCTTGCTAGTATGCCCAAAGACGACAATCCATATATTATTACTCTCGATATTGCAGATTTTATAGCGGATAAACCGACTTATATAGGATTTTCTCATGATGTTTTGTATCATCAAGATGACCATATAAGAAAATTTCCTCAAAATATTTTTGAGTCAATGCCGCCAAAAATAAAAAAATTTTATGAAAACGATATAGAAAAAACTTTTTATCATCCGATGTATATATCTCGTGCATATCGCAAAGAAAATATACAAAATGATCTGAAACGTTTTTTTAAAATAATCAATGACTTCAAACAATAACGCAAGATTAAAACGAAATGGACCATCTTTGCTCATTTTGTTTTTAAGGTTAGTTGCAAAATTTATAGATAACAAGATAGTAAATAAACCGAAAGATTTTTTAAATTAAATTTACAAGCGTCTAAATTTGGACGTAAACCGCTCAAATTTAGCACAAATTTTGACTTAATCGGAGTAAATTTGAGAGAAAACGGGACGTGCAGACTATAAAAGACGAAATCTCGTAGCTGCTGCGCTAATCGACGAGCTAAATTTGAACCTTGACGTTTATAAATGATTTTGCTTTTCGGCGATAATTTTTGCTGGCTTGAATTTTAAAGCGTGCGTTAAATTTAACCATAAATTTATAACGGGTGAATTTATAAATCGTCGCCGAAATTTACTGAATTTACTTCAATGATATCAAATCTTTTACATCGTATTTGTGGCAGTTTTTATCTATCATGCTAATGATGCGGGATGAGATTAAATTTGGTTTTTTGGATAAGGCGGCGTTTAAAAATAAATTTACATAATCTTGCTCGACAGCGCTTTTTTGATATTTTTATCTTCAGACCAGCCCAGCATGCTTCTAAAAATAGCGACGTAATCACCTGTAAAGCGACAAGAACACAGATCGGTCGCGGGCAAACTTTTATCTATTATTTTGGATATCATAAGGTATTCGAGCATATCGTAGAAATAGTATTCGTAATAGGCTTTGTTAAATTTTATATCTTTTAAATTTTTACGCCCTCTAGCACACTTTTGTAGGCATCGTACGCTGCCGCCATCTTGTTACCCAAAACGGCGTCGCGTAATACATTTCGTTTCTTTCTTGGACGGTTTTTTATTGATACAGTTCGATCACACTTCTTAGATGTGCTGCGACGATATTTGAGGCGATACTTAGTTTATTGTTGTATTTTGTTTGAGTAATACCTCGTATATCGTGCGCTCCGAGCTTTAGGATGTATATATACAGCCGATTAACTACCTCTTCTTTTTTTCGAAAATCCAAATTTTCTATGGTGTATTTATTGTTTGGTTCGTCTCTTAAAAACTCATAAAATTCCGCATAATTTTGCACCCACCAAAAGGCGTCTTCGGCGTTATCTTCTGCCGTGAGGCTTTCGCCCCGCTCAAAAAGATAATCCCTCAAATGCAAAACGGGCTTTAACGTCAAACTATCGTAAGACGCCCCTAGCTCTCACTGACACTCCGCCCAAGTGCTAAGAACGGCCGCGTGTATAAAGTATAACGTGACTTTGGGGTTTGCCAAGTCTTTGGCGTTAAATTTGTCGGCGACGACCGAATATATACTAAAATACGCAAATGCCGTAATGGACGCGACTATGCACAAGATAGCCGCAAAAGATATAGTTAAGATTTTGACGACTTTTCGCATGTTTTCGGGCTCCTGTATCTACGGACAAATTTACAAAATATCCCTTTGTCCTTTAGCATTCATCGGACTTAACACGCCCATTTGCTCCATCTGTTCGATGATCGTGGCGGCGCGGTTATAGCCGATTTTTAGGCGGCGTTGCAGGTAGCTGATCGAGGTTTTTTGCTCGCTTAGCACGATCTCTTTGGCCTCTTCGTAGAGCTCGTCCAGCTCACATGCTACGGCACCGGAGCCTGCGCCCCCACCGCCGCTAGCGCCCTCCTCGACTAAAAATCTATCGTCATAGACCACCTCTTGCTGCGCTTTTAAGAAATTTACGATCGTGTCGATCTCTTTTTCGCTAGCAAACGGCGCATGCAGCCTGATGACGCCGGGGCTTCCCGGAGGCGTAAACAGCATATCGCCGCGCCCTAGCAAGCTCTCCGCGCCCATTTGATCCAGGATCACCTTACTATCGATGCGCTGACCGACGCGGTAGCTGATGCGGCTAGGTAAATTTGCCTTGATTAGTCCCGTCACGACATCCACACTCGGGCGCTGGGTCGCGACGATGAGATGTATGCCGCTAGCCCTGGCCATCTGAGCTAGACGCCCGATATATAGCTCCACGTCCTTACCGCTAGTCATCATCAGATCGGCTAGCTCGTCGATGATCACGACGATATACGGGAACTGCTCGCCGCCTTCTTCTTTCATTTTTTCGTTGTAGCTTTCGATGTTTTTCGTGCGCGTGTGGCTCATAATCTTGTAGCGGCGCTCCATCTCGGCGACCATGTTTGATAGCGCGGTGATGGCCTGCTTAGCCTGCGTGATGACCGGAGTTAGCAGGTGCGGGATGTCGTTATAGATGCTAAACTCAAGCATCTTTGGATCTATCATCATCAGGCGCAGCGTCTGCGGGCTGTTGCGATATAGCAAGCTTAGCAGCATCGCGTTTATGCCAACGCTCTTGCCGGATCCAGTCGTGCCCGCGATTAGCAGGTGAGGCAGCTTTTTTAGATCAGTGACAAAGGGTGCGCCGACGATATCCTTGCCTAGCGCAATAGTTAGCGGACTGCTCGAGTTTTTAAAAACTTCGCTATCTAAAATTTCTTTTAGATATACAGTCTCGATATTTTTGTTCGGAACCTCGATACCTACGACGTCTTTGCCCGGTATCGGCGCCTGGATGCGTATAGTCTGAGCGCGCAGAGCCATCGCGAGGTCGTCTTGCAGGGTTAAAATTTTACTCACCTTGATATGCGGCGCCTGACGAAACTCAAACGTCGTAACGATCGGACCCGTATATGTTCGCACGACGTCGCCGTCTATTTTAAATTTGCGCAGTTTATCGAGCAGATCGGAGATCTTTTGATCGATCTCGGCTTCGTTTACGCTATGCGAGCGCTTTGGCGGATCGTTTAGAAATTTAAGCGGCGGCAACGCAAAATCCTTAGGCTTTTCGACCTTGCCTTTCTCCATTTGTTCGAGTAGTTTTTTGTTTTCGGCGACTTCATTTAGGATCTCGACGCCGTTTATCGTGACCGTGCTCGTCTCCTCTAAATTTAACTCGCCTTCATCCTGTGCTTCGTATTCGCCATCCTGCTCATCTTCGCCGCCCGACTTTTCGCCGTTTTCCTCGCTCAAATTTGACTCGCTTTTGGCTTTAGACTTTTTGTTTTGTCTTTGTTTTTTTTGTGATTTTTGCTCAAATTTATCGCCGTTTTCAAAATTTTCATCCTTGGCCGTCGGCTCGACGAAGGCCTTTTTTAGGATAGCTAGGATATTATCCTGTGCAATGAGGCCAAAGCTCAGCACAAAAAGCATCACTATAAAGACCCACATACCTATCACGCCTGCGACGTCTTTTAGCGCATCATTTATGCTGTTTGCGACTAGTCCGCCGTAGCTAGCGTCCGCGCCTGATTGAAACATCAAAAACGCCAAAAACAGTAGCGCCGCTCCAAGCGTCGTCTGGGCAAATTCGGCGTTAAAGCCGTTAAAGTATTTGTAAATATAATACGCGAAAAATATGAAAACGAATGGATAAACATAAGCGATAAAGCCGAAAAGCTTGAAGTTCCAAAGCCCGATTGCGTTGCCGAAGCTCCCGACGAAATTTGCCGCAGGCGCGATGGTAGCGATCCCGAAAAATATCAAAAAACAAACGACTACGACTAAAACCGATTCTCTTAAAATGGCGCGTCCTTTTAAATTTGGTAAATTTAAATTTGCGGAAGAGCGAATTTTAGAGCCGAATTTATCAAATTTGACCCCATTTTCGCTCCGCCCGCTTTGATAACGAAACTTTAATAAAACGGTAGATTATAGCGAGTTTTTACATATAGTTTAATAACGAGAGCTGATTTATCTTCGCCACGGACTGCAACATCGCCTGATACGACATCATTTTTTGCATGAGGTTCATATAGGTCTCGCCGTAGTCGGCGTTTGTGATGTCGGCTTTGACGGTTTTTACATTTACCTCCATGACGCTGGCGCGGGTGTTGGTGTCCGTTAAAGCCGCGCTTTGAGCGCCTACCTTGGTGTGGATTTTGCTCACGTGATCGGCGATATGGTCTATCCTCTCGATCGCGCCTTGGATGCCGGAGTTGCGCGGATGCTCGCCCTCGCTATCGGCGCGGTACTGACCGCTCCTAACGGCCTCTATCATCCTATCCAGGTCCTCAAAAATATCCACGCTCGGGCTATCTATCTCGACGCCGTTGTTTGCAGAAAAGCTCCACAGCGAGCCTTTGCCCTGCATCGTCGTGCTGTCGCCGTCGAATTTATCGACATTTTTACCGTCATAGATGCCGACTTTCATCGGCGTGACGGCGTTTTGCTTGTCGGTTACCTTTATGCGGCCTCTATGGTCCATATGCGCCTCGACGCTGCCTTGCGAATTTGCGATAGCTTGCTTGTAGGCCATATAATCAGCCGGAGTATTACCGCCCGCACCCGCGGGGACGCTATCGCTAGCGACCATACCGATGATGTCGTTTAGCTGCCTAAAAGTCATATCTTTTGACTTCGTATCCCTGCCCTCGGTCGTCGGCGGATTTGTAGTGTCGTTATAAAAGCTATCCCAAACTTTTGTTTCATAGGTCGTTCCGTCTGGTCTAGTGATTTTTATCGTTGCATTTCCCGACGTAGTCGGAGGAGCGCCTGCGCCGAATTTTATATCTACTTTATAATCTCCGCCGCCTTTTGACTTGATTTGCATCTTTAGCTCTTGGCCGTTTATATTATATTTATCTCTTTCACCGTCGTAAAGGCTATTTGGAAGATTTGGATCGGCGCCGACCACTTGGCTTAGCGTCGTGTTATCGTCGGCAAATTTACCGCTACCGCGCTCCACCTGCGACACGGTGCCCAGCAGATGCCTGCCCTCTTGCTTAAAATTTATCTTATCGTAATCATAGGCGTTCGTAATAGCGCCGCCTAGGTCTTCGTATTTGCTTTTAACAAATTCCGTGATTTCATAATCGTCGGGATTTGCCCGCACCATAGCCTCGAGCGAATTTGCAGGATTACCGCCCGTGAGATTGGTAACGCCGTTAAACGCATTTGAGGCCGCATTGACGTTTGCCGCAGTCAAAGCGCCGGCGTTTGCCACTTTTTTCGTCGCCGCTATCATATGAAAATCAATAACCTGATTGCCTTTGCTTAGGTCTTTTACGTTGATTTGACCTTGGTTGTTTATCGTGACGTCGACGACTTTGTTGTTCGGAGTATTGCCGTATTCGGTGCCGATTTTTTCGAGCAGATCGTTTATCGAGGCGTCCGAGGTCATCTTAAATTTACTCGTAAAGCTCGTACCGTTTGGCTTTTTACCCTGCAAGAAAAAAGTCGTATCCTGAAACCGCTTCACGCCCGTGCCCGTGAAATCTTGATTGCTCAGAGTTTTTTCGTCTTTTACGTATTTAAAGCCGATTAGATCGCGCATTTTGTGTTCGCTATCGATATAAACGGTCTTGTTTTTATCGTCTAAATTTTGCGCTTTTAGCATCGTGTTAGAGGTGATTTTTTTAGCGTAGTCGCCGTCTTTGCCGAGGAACAGCTCATGTCCGTTTTGATTGTAGGTTAAATTTACCTGCGCTCCGCCCACGGCCTTCATCGACTGCGCGTTGCCATAGTATTCGTTTGTTTCGCCGTTTATGGGCTTAGTATTTATCGCGCTTCCTGCAAATAAAAACTGACCGTTGATCGAAGTGTTTGCGATATTTACGAGATGGTTTTTGATGCCCTGAAGGTCGTTTGCGATAGCTTCGCGCGAGGTTTGCGAGTGGATTTCATTGGCACCCTGGACGAGCTTGGTTTTAAAGCGCTCGAGTTGTTGTTTAAACTCGCTCAAAGCCTTGTCGGTATTTTTTGAAAAGTGCTGCGCTTTCGACGTCGCCGTTTGCACCTGCTCAAGCGTCGCCACCTCATAATCAAGCCTCATACCGTCGTTATAAACGCTACTGTCCTCGAAAGAATTTTGGATTTTTAGACCGCTTGAAATTTGCGTATTTAGCTTGTAAAGCGCCTTCATATTGGTCTGATAGTCGTAGTTGTTCATAAATTTCATCAGCTGATTCGTCATTCTCATCGCATTTTCCTTAAATTTAATCAAGCTCTTACAAGCAAATAAAGTTCCACTCGCTATATCGTCAAATTTCAAATTTTATTTAGTTTTAGATATGATTCCGTCAAATTTAAGGAGCGTAAATGAAAATCCTCTTTTCGCCTAGCGAAGCCAAAACCGCCGTGAGTCCAAACAAATTTATAGATAAGGACGGCTTTATTTTTCCGAATTTATATGAAAAGCGGTGCGAAATTTTAAAAATTTACGACGAATTCTTACAAACGGCCGGATTGGAGCAAATTTCAAAACTTTTCGGCGTGAAAAATTTAACCGATGAGCCGAGCCTGCGCGAAAGCCTCTTTAAAAAAGGCGCGGTAAAAGCCATCCTGCGCTATGACGGAGTAGCATACAAGCACCTTGACTACCGTAGCCTTGATAGCGCGGCGCAGGAATTTATAGATAAAAATACGCTGATTTTTTCAAATTTATTCGGCCCCGTGACGGCGGCGAATGCGCTGCCCGAATACAAACTAAAGCAAGGCGAGCGCATAAACGGGCTAAATTTGGAGGAATTTTATAAGCAAAATTTTAGCGGCGAGATAGACGAGTGGCTGGGAAATGACGACATTTTAGACCTTAGAGCCGAGTTTTACGAGAAATTTTACCGCATACGAAAGCCGTTTGCGACCTTTAAATTTCTAAAAAACGGCAAAGTCGTCAGCCACTATGCCAAAGCTTATCGCGGGATAGTTTTGAGGCGGGTCGCGCAAAACGGAGTTAAAAATTTTGACGAACTTTGCAAAACGGATATAGAAAATTTGCGCCTCATAGACGTCAAAAAAACGGGACTGAAAAGCGAGTTTTTGGTGCAAATCGTCTAAAATTCGCCGTTTTTTGTCAAATTTGCGTGAAATTCGTTAAATTTTTAGCTAAAAACTATTGTTTTTTTTATAAAAACGTTGTAAAATGCCCGCATATCACTTCTTATTAAGGATGGTTCTATGAAAAAAGCTGATTTTATTCAAGCTGTTGCCGAAAAGGCTGGTCTTTCTAAAAAAGATTCTCTAAAAGTCGTTGATGCGGCGTTAGAAGTAATCGAAAGCGCATTAGTCGCAGGAGATAGCGTTAGCTTTATAGGTTTTGGTACATTCGGCACAGCCGACAGAGCTGCTAGAAAAGCAAGAGTACCCGGAACTAAAAAAGTTATCGACGTTCCTGCTAGCAAAGCTGTTAAATTTAAAGTAGGCAAAAAACTAAAAGAAGCCGTAGTAGCCGGTGCAGGCAAAAAATGTAAAAAGAAATAATCTCCTTTCATGAAAGCTCGAATTTGAGCTTTCATGCTTTTTTAATCTCTTTTTTATATCTTTATAGATAAAATCACAATTCTTTTTAGCCCGAGTGGTGAAACCGGTAGACGCGCCAGACTCAAAATCTGGTAAGGGCAACCTTGTGTCGGTTCGAGTCCGACCTCGGGCACCATTATACCCCATCTTAAAACTTCCCAAAACGTCCAAAAACATAAAAAAGCCCCGTTATAGACGGATTTTAAAGATATTTTTGCGTATATTTAAAAATACCAAAGGATATAAAAATATATTTGCAAATATCCATTTTTTACGGAATAATTACGGAGTAAAACAAAAAAGCACAAAAAGGACTCCGTAAAAAATGCCAAAGATACCCATACCGCTCACAGATAGAGAGATCAGAGGATTAAAGCCAAAGGATAAAATTTATAAGAAATGCGACGGCAGAGGATTATATATTTTCGTAGATCCTAGCGGTCGTAAATATTTTGCTCTCGAATACAAAAGCCCGGCCGATAATAAAATCAAAAGGCTAAATTTGGGCGATTTTCCCGAGTTTAGTTTGGCAATGGCGCGCGAGGAGAGGTTTAAGCTGGAGCAAAAGGTAAGAGACGGCATCGACGTCAAGCACGAGAGCGAGATAAACGAGCAGGCGAATTTTAAAAAACTCGCACAAAGATGGCTCGAAATAAAAGCCGCTAGCGTAGAGCCAAATACCCTAAACAGAGATAAAAGACTACTTGAGATGTATGCCTATCCGTTTTTTGAAAATAGAAGCATCACGGACATCACCGTAACCGACGTCATCGAAATTTTAAAAAAGATAGAGGCCAAAGGTAGCCTTGAGATGATGAAACGGCTCTACTCGCTTTTAAATCAAATTTGGCAATCAGCCTATTATATCGCGCCAAATAACGTGATCGCGAGCATTAACTACCGCTTCACGTTTAAAAAAGTAAAAGAGAAAAACTACGCGACGCTTACCAAAAACGCCGATATTAAGGCTCTTTGGCAAAGCATAGACGAATACAGCGGCGACATCCGCACCAAATACGCCCTTAAATTTGCAGTTCTCACCGCGCTACGCCCCTTTAACATCAGAAGCGCAAAATGGGAATATATCGATTTTGACGAGGGCGTCATAAGCATCCCCGCGGGCGATATGAAAATGCGAGAGGCTTTTACCCTGCCCTTATCGCGTCAAGCCTTAGAACTGCTAAAAGAATACAAAGGCTACAATCTAGATCAAATTTATCTTTTTGGCTCGCTTTACGGCTCAGCCCGGTATATGAGCGAAAATACCTTAAACGTCGCGCTTCGCCGTATGGGTTTTAGCAAAGACGAGATTGTGTCGCACGGTTTTCGTGCGATGTTTAGCACCGTTTGCAATGAAAACATCGACGCTCACGGGCTAAATTTCGACATTATAGAAAAATGCCTCGCGCACAAAGGCACGGACAAGATCCGCGCCGCTTACAACCGTGCCCAAAATTTAGCCCAAATGCGCGCAATGATGCAGTGGTGGGCGGACTATTTAGACGCGCTTTAATCTTTTCTCGCGATTAGCTTTTCTTTGACGCCGATTATTGCCTGGGTTAGCTTGTAGTGCATATTCGTCATATCGTCTTTTAGGCTCTCAAGCTCTTTAAACGCAGGGTTATATGTATGGTCGTCAAAAAGGACTATACGAGTAGCGAGCTCGTTTATCTTTTTGTCTCTACTTTCTAGCTTATGCGTAAGCTCGGCTATAAACGCGTCTTTGTGTGATAGTTGGGATTTGTAGCTGCTTATCTCTCGCGCGACGCGTTTGGCTTCGAGCTTGGCGGCGGCTTCGAGCGAGATCACCTTATCCGCCAGCGTGAGATTTCGCGCCCTTGCCTCTTTTGCGCTCTCAAGCTCGCCTAATATCGTTTTTTCTAGCTCCATCTCAGCCCAAAGCCTGAAGTTTTTCGCTTCTTTTGAGCAGATAAACATGCCCAGTTTGATAATGCCGCGGAGAGTCCATTTTGTGATAGGGCGGTTGCGGTCGTTTTTGCCGACGATAAAATGAATGCCCTCGACGATTTCGTCCGCGTGCTCAATTTTATGCGCCTGAATTGTTTTTAATGTGACGTCGTAGCGTTGAGCCACATACTCAGAAGTAAATGTTCGGAAATTTAAAATTTCAACTTGGGGCATTTGAAATAACGACTGCATTTAATTCCCTTTGTTTTGATTTAATATATTTATGCAGGAATTATATCAGTTTATAAAATATAAGTCAAGAGCTTTTATTTTGTTTTACAACAACAAAATAAAATAAATGTTTAGTTTTAAAATATTTAATGCCTAGAAATATTAGGCATTAAACAATCATCGACTTTAACGTATTTTGTAGGGTCTTATAGTTCTCTAGCTCCTTTTGTAGCTCGTGAATTGTTAAAATCATCTCGCACGCCTTTTCAACTTGTGGCGTTATTCTACCTAGCGACAAGGCCGATCGCAGCCCACCCTCACTCATTCCTATTTTCTCCGCCAGCTCTCTTTGCGTGATGTCCAACTCGGTACATACGCGCTTAACTATATTTTGCTCTTTATAATTTGGATCAAAATGCCACTCAATCACATATAAATCGTTTTGCTTTTTATCCTTAAATTCTATATGATTACCGCCCTGATGAAAAAAGGTATCGTATCCGACTATCTCTTTGATTTTGGCGTTTATTTCTTTGATAAGCTCTTTTTCATTACCTCGCTTTATCGGCGTGACCGGATTTATCTCGTGTTTAAGTTGCCCTAGGATTAAAATTTTAGATCCGTCCGTCGGGTCATTGCCTTTATCAATCGCATTAGGATTTTCTATCATAAGATCAGGGCTGTGCATGTTGTCTTCAAGCCAATCAAAGACGCTATCCTCGTCGTCCTCGTTGCGCAGGTTTTCGATGCAGTATTTTTTAAACCTCTGATAAAACGGCAATATCGCCTCTAAATTAGTGGGATGCAACCATTTATTATTTTCTTTTGCGTATTTTTTACATATTTTTATAAAATTTTCACTTGTCATTTTTTCCCTTTTCATCGTCGCAAATAAAGCTAAATTCGGCGTCATTAGCTCTTTTAAATATCTTTAAAACATCGTTTAACATAATGACGGGATCGTCTGCTCCGCTAAAAAGATGAGCACCGCAAACAGGGCAACTCCTAAAGGCTCTTTTTTCGTCGTCTATCTTAAAGATAAATTTAGAAGCGCATTTTTTGCATTTTGTTTCGAGCTCTATGATCTCTTTTACGTTCTTTTTCATTTTTCAGCCTTTTCATCCTCGCAAATAAAGCTCACTTGTAACCCCTTAGTGTCTTTTAGCCTAAAAAATACATCATCAAGCGCGCTTAATACGTCGCTATCGCCCCTAAAAAACGTAAAATCGCAGTTAGGGCATCGCGTTATTGTCTTTTTTCTATTTTCAAAGTCGAATATAACTCTAGTCCCGCAATTATCGCACTTAAATTCAAGTTCTTTAATGTCTTTTATATTCTTTTTCATCGCTCACCCTTTTCATCGTCGCAGATCAAATTTACGCGCATTTCTTGCATTGAAAAAATCTCAATCCCTCTTTTTAAGGCATTAAGCCCGTCGATTAGACTTACTTGACTTACCCAAATTTCGCTGCAATTAGGACAAGTATAAACAAAGTTCTCAAGTGTGGAGAAATTTAGGCTAAGCGATGTCTCGCATTTTTTGCATACAAATTCGATGCCTTTAACCTCTTTTATGTTTTTCTTCATTTTCTACCTTTATATTATTTTACTAAATTTCGACTAAATTTTACGCGCTCTTTGAGAAAAATTGCTCTATTTTTGGCGCGAGTGCCACTTGCCCCTTACTCGTGATTTTCGTCGTAAAGGTTTGCAGATTGCCTTTTGTGGTGGCTATCACGTTCATCACGAGCTCAAAGTATCCGTTATCGACGTATTTCTGATAAGGCTTATTGTCTTTTTGCAAGTAGCCACTATCTCGCAGCCAGCTAAAAAGCCGTTTTTGCCCTACTCTTATGCGCTTGTCGTCGCATAGGGCTTTTGCGTAGTCGCCGATATTGATGCTCGTCGCGCTTGCTTCGACTGCTTTTGCGAAGGTGATATAAGGCAAATTTGCCGCCTTTTCGCGCTCTAGTTCCTGAGTTTTAGCTCTTTGGGCTTTTAGATCAAGGGCTAGTTTTATGATCGTATCGGGATCGCTTAGCACCTCATCGATCTTTTTTTGAGTGAGATAGCCGCCGTGCTTGCGGATAGACGGCAAAACCTCGATATTGACCCATTTTCTAAAGCTCCTCGCGTTTGGCTTGTCGCTTCGCATGAGCACGAAATAAAGCTGCGGCTCGGTAATAAAAGTCGCGTTTTGCTCCCTGCCCAGGCTGTCAAAGATGGGGTAAGTCAAACTTAGGCCATCGTCAAACTCCGAAGTGATCGCATTTTTAACAACGCTTGCATTGGTAAGATCTAAAATTTTACAAACATCAGCTAAACAAAACAGCGGATCGCCCGCCTCACCGACTGCGACCCTGATCTCAAAGTTATCGTTTTTAAAAATTTCTAGGTTCATTTTTTGGCCTCTGTTAAATTTTATTTTCGTAAATATTGCCGACGACTACCCAATCGCCGAGCTCACTGAGAGAAAATCGCAAATCCTCCCGCTTTTTATCAACCGGTCTAACGATGAAATTTCCGAAATCAAAAATCACCTCGCCTATCTCGCCGTCTCGCGGATTATAAAATTCATCGCCGCAAGGAGACTGCGGGTCAAATTTGACGATGTCGCCCTCGTAAATTTCCGCATTATTTTGATCCTTTACGCCGGCGTATTGCATTAGCTCGATTTCAGAAAATCTAAAATATGCGGCATAATCTTGTTCGTCCGAATTCTTTTTCGTTACCGTAACCAATTCAAAGCACATATCTATCGCCTCTAAAAAATACATCTTTCTTTCTTTAATATGCCACGCTCTAAATTTAATCTCTCTCATATCATTAATCCTTAATCTTCTTGATTATCCCTCTTAGTTTTTCGTCTTTTGTAGTCATTGTTTTGGCGTCTAGTCCTTTTTGAGCCATCCTTTTAATCTCGCCCAGTAATTGGGCTGTGCGGGAGGGCAAAACTACTTTTTTGCGCCTTAGCATCGTGATCTCCTCTTGTGCCGCCTTTAGTTTCGCTTCTAGTTCTTCCATAGTCGCTCCTTAAAATGTTTGTTCAGGAGATCAAACGGCTTTTAAAAACTCCGGCAAGCTCATCGCTACGCTCGGGTTATACTCGCTTTTTTCTCGGCTTACGCGCTTGATCTCGCTTAGCACCAGCTCGCGCGTTTGCTCCAAGCACCCCTCGATCATTTTGTAAAATTCCGCCTCTTTGCGGCGGATATTTGCTAGCACGTTTGCCTCGGCTTCGCTCGTAATGATATAGCAAGTTACTTCACGCGTTTGGCCGTAGCGATAGACGCGGCGCAAGCTTTGGAAAAATCCCTCAAAGCTATCCGATAGCGAGGCGTAGATCACGTTTGCGCAGTGCTTTTGCCAGTTCATGCCAAAGCCGGCGATCTTGGGTTTTGTTATGAGGCACTTTATTTTACCGTTTGCAAAATCGCTCATCGCGCGCGCCTTAAACTCGTCGCTATCGCTTCCCTTGATCTCCACGCTATCGGCTACTAGCTTTTTGAGCATCGCGCCCTCGTCGTTTAGCTCGCACCAAATCAAAAAATTCTCGTTTGATGTATTGCAGATCTCGGCCACTTTTTCGCATCTTTGCTCTAGGCTATCTTTTTTGGCTTGCCTGCGCTCTTGCAAGGTTTGCGCGGCTATCGCAAAAAGCGAATCCTTACTTTGGCTTTCAACTTCGACGTGCTGCATTTTTAGCGGCGGCAGCTTAAATTTAGCGTCCTCTTCGGCACTATACCCCAGATCGGAGGGCTTTGTGAAAAACACCGCCCACGAGCTGATAAATTTCCAAAACGGCTTAACTGCGTGGCCTTTTAGTATCCATTCGGACGTATCGCCGCCGTCGTGCACAAAATACATCGAGAGCATTTCGGATAAGCTCATCACGTTTAAAAACTCCGTGTGATTACCTAGCTCCGTGTAGTCGTTCGGGCTTGGAGTGGCCGAGCAAGCGAGCTTATAAGGCGTGTGTTTGTAATTTTCGATGATTAAATTTCGCGTGGCCGACGTATAACTTTTGAGCCTTGAGCTCTCGTCCAGGACTAGCGCGACAAACGCGTCCGGGTCAAATTTATCCAACTTTTCGTAATTGGTAATGTTTAGCCCGTTTATCACGTCGTCCGCGCTTTCGCAAAATTTAACGTCATATCCTAGGATGCGCTTTATCTCCTCGATACTCTGAAAAGCGACGGCAAGAGGCGTCACGATGAGCACGGGCGCGCGCTCTTTTAGCCAAATTTGATAAGCCCACTCGCCTTGCATCGCGGTTTTGCCGCTGCCCGTCATCGCAAATATCGCAAAATGCCCCTTTTTAAGCGCAAGATAAACGAGATCCTTTTGATAATCAAACAGCGCGCCGTTTAGCTCGTCTCGCGATATTTCGATGCTTTTAAAGCTTGCGCGTTTTTGTTTCGTCTTTAAAAAGTCTTCATATTGCATAAATTTTCCTTATCTCTAGGTTGCGAGTAGCAACCTTAGTCTTTAGTATTTGGTTCTTTAGCGGCGATTTATTCGCCGCGCTAAAAGAACGTTAGATAATACAATTCTTGAAAAAATCGGGCATTGAGCGGATTTTGCCGTTATCGCTTAACGTGGCGATAATCTCAAAATGCTCATGCTCGTCCAAACATCCGATCGCTTTTCTCATCGCTTCGCGCCTCGCGTTTTCTAGCTCTTGCTTTAGGACGCTTATGTCTTCGCCTGATCTCTTTGCTTTGAAAAATGCCATTTGAAGCGCGCCGTATCTTCTAATCTCGGGTCTGCACGCATTTTTAACTTTACTCGCGTAGAAGTCTTGAATTTCTTTTGCCTTATCCACCGTAAGCCTTTAAAAAAGCGATCCCTGGGCGCGCTCTCGCATGGCTAGCTCGCAGTTTTTCGCCGCAACGTTAAAATAAGAGTTCTTTAGCTCGATGCCTATCCCTTTGCGGTTCATTTTTAGGGATTGATAAACCTCGCTACCGATACCCAAAAACGGAGTAAATACGACGTCGCCCTCATTGCTCCATAGCTGAAGCGCGCGTTCTATAACGTCGAGCTGGAGCGGACAAATATGCTTCTCGTCCTCGTCGTCGCGGCTACCTTTTAGGCTTAGCGTATTGCTTGGATTAATGTCCATCCAAACCGGGCTCGCGTATCTTTGCCATACTTCGATACTGCCGCGGTTTAGATTGCCTTTT
This sequence comes from Campylobacter rectus, assembly GCF_004803795.1. Classification (NCBI taxonomy): domain Bacteria; kingdom Pseudomonadati; phylum Campylobacterota; class Epsilonproteobacteria; order Campylobacterales; family Campylobacteraceae; genus Campylobacter; species Campylobacter rectus. The sequence continues at coordinate 1,426,977 of NZ_CP012543.1, forward strand.
TCTTCGTCAAATTTGGATGCGATCGGCGCACCGTCGCCGCAGTAGTATTTTAGCCCGCCCTCGATCGGCTCGGCGTTTATGCCCGGCTTTCTCATCGTGACTAGATAGTCGGGTATCCCTTGACGGCTCATTGCGCTATCTTTTACGAGTTGCTTATGAAGCAGTCCGAGCGCCTTGGTGCGTTGCTGAGCGATTACGGGATCTTTCCAGATGCAAACCTCGGAGTGAAATATAAAGCCCACGCTCTCAAAAAGGCGTATCAGCTCGCCTCTAAAGTCGCGAATTCCGATAAATCCGTCTCTAACCTTTGAAGTCGGTAAATTCATGCAGTGAAAACTCATGAGCCGCCCACTTTTTAGGATACGAAATAGCTCCTTTGCTAAAAACGCAAAGTGCTCCATAAATTCGCCCTTTTCTGAGTTGCCCATATCTCGATCGGAATTTGAATAAGTGTAAAGGCTATCAAACGGCGGCGAGTAAATGATATATCCTACACTCTCATCGTTTAAGGCTTTAACAACCTCGCAGCTGTCGCCGTTATAAATGGCGTAATCACGCGCCACGACTTGATCTATCACGTTCATGCTTCTTTACCTCTAATCATCTCTAAAATCTCATCTTTATCGACAAACACGCTGCGACCGGTTACGGCGTAGCGCTTAATAAGGCCTTTTTGCGCCCACTTCTTGATCGTTATCACCGCAACGCCTAGCATTTTTGCCGCCTGCGCGTAGCTGATAAAATTTATTTGATTTTGATGCATTTTCACTCCTTTAACTTCGCAGGCGAGCCAAGCCCGCCTTTACGACGAGGGATTTTATCCCCTCGACCCCTCTAAAGCCCTGCTGCGCGGGTTCCCTATTTTTCATTTTGCGCCCTCGATCGGCTTTTCGTTTTTCGCCTTGATCTGCATGGCGATTTTTATATGCTCCTCGTTCGGATACCTTTTGATTAAATTTTCTATACCTTCGATCGTGAAGTATTTACAAACCTTAAGCGCCTTTATATGCTCATCTACGTTAAATTTTCCCACTTTTTACCCTTTAAAAAATAGTTTTGCTTAAATTTAATCGCTTGCGCATATCTTTAAAATATGCGATTTGCTCGTTTAATTTGCCAAGATAGACGCCAAAAGGAAACTCCCCCGTGAGCTTATCCGCAATCTCGTCCATCACCTCAACGCACTCCTTAAAGTTTTCATTTTCGATAAAATCCATAAATTTACCCTTGAGCCTAAACGTAACTTCAAGGCGCTTCCAGTCCTTAAATTTTTCGTCTATTTTTTGTTTGTGGTAGTTCGTTTGCTTTTCGAATTTGTCATATAAACAAACCTTATCCACCGCGTAAAACTTCCCGCTTTTTAGTCCGCGATTGGCGTAAATGCTAGTTTTAAAACTGATCACGTCATCGGCGCACTCTTTTACGGACTCTTTAAATTTGCCTTTGGCTTTAGAATTCACGTCGCAAGGGTCTTTAAAATCCACCGCGACATCCCAGCTGTAAGGCTTAAAACGCCGTAAAAACTTGCCCAAAATTCGGTAAGTCTCTTTAAAAATATCCCTGCTAGGCTGAAATAGCCCCGCAAAGACAACGCAAACGTAATAGCCAAAGGGCTTTTTACGCTTCTTGCAAAGATCGTTCAACTCGCTTGAGTTTTCGACCACCAGCATCGTGTTACTTAAGCTTTTTGTGCCGCGCTTAAAGCTGATGTAGCGGATTTTGCACGGGTGCTTTTCGTCCGCATCAAAAAGCGGCTTATTTGCGCCCTTTAGCTTATACTCCGCATAATCCTTAACCGTTTTATTCCGGCTTATTAGCCGCAGCCTTCCCAAAAGCTCAAGCTTTTTTAAAAAGCCGTTTAGCGTGGCCTTTGGCATCACAAAACGGATGCTATCTATCCCGCAATCGACAATGTCCTCTGCGCTAAATTTAGGCGTTTTGGGCTTCATCTACTGCACCGCGAGCCAATTATCCATTTTTTGTTTGATTTCAGTGATTAGGTCGTCCGCCTGCTCGGTTTCGTTTTGTTCCAAAAGCTCGGCAAGCTCGCCCAGATCCTCTTCAATCTCCTCAAAAAATGAGGCGATTAGTTCTTTGATCTCGTCTTTGGCGTTTTTTATCGCATCGCTCAAATTTTTACTCATCGGTCGCCTCTTTTTTCCTGACCCGGTCGGACGCGTTAAGCTCGTGCGAAATTTGGACGTCCGACAAGTCGTCCGTGTTTGGCTCGCGCTTTAGGTTTTCGAGAGTTTCGAGGTAGCTTTTTTTGTCCTCTTTGAGCTCTTTTATCTGCTCGTCTATTCTCTCGATCCCCGCCTTGACTTCAAAAAATCTCTTTAAATTTTGAATTAGCATGTTTTTTCCTTTATATCCACGATCGTGCCGCCTAGCCTGCACGCGATAAACCCGTCCGCATTTACGTAGTAGTGCGACCCGCTAAAGATCGCGCCGCTCGCTCCTTTAAATTTCCTATCTTTTGCCCGGCACGGCTCAAACGAGCGATGCGAGAGAATTTGTCTTAAAATTTGGATTATTCGCACTTTTTGCCTCCGTCTTGCCCAGCTTTGCGCCGCGTTTAACCCCGCGGATCTCGCCCTTTGGAGTTAGTTTTGTTTCAAACCCCGCCATCGCCATTTTTGCTTGAAATATCGCAAAATCAACCGCTTTTTTATTTAGCATTTTTTAACTCGCTTTCTTGTTTTTGTTCAAAAAGACATATCCAGCGCACGTGCCGTCGCCCACTCGGACGTTTTTAGCCGCGCGCCACTCGATCCCGTCGCTCTCTAGTATCTTTGCGTTTGCCTTACTCACGTATCCGCACCGAAGCCCCATCATCGAGCCTATTCCGCGCATTTCGCAATAATCCTTTAGCGTCCATCTTGTTTTTTCGTAAATTAACTGCGCTAGAGTTTTCATTAACTCGCCTCCTTTAAAATTTCAAATCAAAAAGCCGTATTTGAGCTCAAATTTCTGCATTGCGTCATTAAAATCCTCGCAACCATTCAAAAACTCCTCGCCCAAATCGCTGTTTATTAGCTTGATTAACTTTTGGTATATCGTCTTGCGTCGTAAGCACTCGTCGGCCATCTCTTTATTGACTGCGGCGTTTAAATACGCCTCTAGTAAAAACTCATCTTTTTTCATCTTTTATCCTTTCCAAGTTTCGCTCTTTAAGCCCCTTTTGGTAAAATTTGAGTGCAAAATCAACAACCCAAAAGGAGCTTAAACAATGAAATACCGCTACGAGATCAACGACGAAACAAGCTTTTTTATCGCGTCGCTTAGCTACGGACATTTTGGGCTCTTCGTAAATGACGAGCTTTACGGAACGTATGCCAGCGCGTCATTAGCCGCAGACGACGTTTATCACGGCTACACGGGCCTTGACCTTTGGGATGACGAGGATCACGACGAGCCTTGCGACTTAAGCGAGTGGGAAGCAATTTTTTAAAACTAGCATATACCGCCGTAAGTCTCTTGTATCGCTGTTTTGAGATGATTACGTAGCCGCTCTCGTTCACTTTTTGAGCTGTCTCTATCCCCAAAATGTCGTTTATAAATTTGTCTCGTTTCATCTTTTATCCTTTTTGGTATAATTACTTGTTTTTAAATCCCGACATAAAGGACGTTTATGCATAAAATTTCAGTTGATAGAGATCTTATTTGCTCTACCTCTTGCCCTAAGTGTCAAAATGAACTATCCCTGCCGTTTGAGGAGCTAAAAACCGCAAAAGGCCTTAAGTGCCCCGCATGCGGCGCCTTTCTTGAGCTAGACGATAGACATCTCACTTCGTTATCGCGTAGCATCGAGCTTCTTGGGCGTAAAGAAAAAGCGTCGCAAAATTAGCGAGATCCTAAGATCGGTAAATTTGCCGTCTATTACGTCGTAATCGTGCCAAATTTTCCAAGCTTCCCAAGTAAAGCCCTTTATTCCCGCGGCTTTGATTTGTTTTGATAGTATTTTTTTCATCTTTTATCCTTCTTGGAGGGCAGCTTAGGCCGCCCTTTGTAGTTCTTGCAAGCGTTCGCGCATCTGCTTAAGCGAGCTAACCAAGCTAAAATATATCCCGCCGCGCTCGTCTTTAGTTTCCTCAAATAGACACAAAACCGCATCCTCGCCGCAATTTGTTAGCGCGCCGTAAGTTTTAGCCCCGATCTCGACGCTCGCGCCGCATTCGTGCTCCTTAACCTCTCCGAACTCTTTTAAGAGCTTAACCGCGTTTTGAAGTTTCATTTTTTGTCCTTTTTGGTATAATTGCTTAATTTATTTCTGAATTATATGACATTTTTTGTCATATGTCAATTAAATTTAGCTTAAATACGTCAATAAAAGGCATATTATGAAAGAAAATGTCATAAATTTAAAAGAAGTTAGGGATAAAATAGGCTTAACGCAAAAAGAAACGGCAGACAAACTCGGCATATCACTCAGGACTTATCAACGATACGAACTTGACGGAGACGGGATTGACTATAAGAAATTACTAGAAATTTCAAAAAAACTAGGGGTGAGTATGGACAAATTAACGGGAGCGGTAGCCGTCGGACAAAATAACATAGCCGTAAGCGGCCACAATAATACTATAGGCAACAGGCAAAAATACTCTCCCAAAGTAGATGAATTCTTAGAACTTTATAAAAAATATGGCAATGAGGACTTGGATTTTTTGCTTGACCCGATTATAGAAAAGCTAAAAAGTATTAAAGAGATTTCAAAAAGGCAAGTAACATGAGACGCAAGCCGTCATCGCTAAGAAATTTAAAAAGCTCCGCAACCGATATAGTTTGCCGTATGTGCGTAGTAGCCAAAGTCAAAGGAAAAAACGGGCTAGCGCAAAAACTAAAAATCAAGACGACTACGATAGAAAACTGGATAAACTCAAATAAAGTCCCGCGCAAGTGGATGTATTACGTGGCCGACACCTTTGATAGCAGTTTTGACTTTATAGAGCTTGGATTTTTCTTTGAGCCGGGCGAAGTATTAAAAGATGCCCAGCTTATGGGGTGGGAAAAAGAGTATAAATACTCTTATATAAAAAAGCCTATAAAAGTAGTTTATATCGCAGTGCCGTTTATTAGTCAGGACGGTCATATTTTTGAAGAGGACGTGTTAGACGATAGCGATACGGCGGTAGCCGTCGGACAAAATAACATAGCCGTAAGCGGCAATAACAATCAAATAGGCAGTTTTGAAAACAATAGGCTAAATACGCCTGAATTTCAAGAGTTTAAAGAACTTTTTAAAAAATACGGAAACCAAAACTTATTAAACGGCTTTATCAAAAGGCTAAAAGAGATAAAAGGACTATCGGAAAATGTATAATCTCCAACTCACGCCGTGCGGCATGCTTAAAATCGTTTCGGTTAATCCAAATTTTCAAAGCTACGAGATCAGCCTGAGCGAAACCCAGGAGCATTTTAAAATCGTAGGTAAAGTGGTAAAGAGTATCGTATGAGGTATTTTTTGATTTTGTGCCTTGCGGCATTTTTTGCGACGGGAGCGGATAAATTTGACTGCTCAAAGAAGTATTGTAAAGAGATGAAAAGCTGCAAAGAGGCTTATTATTACCTCAGAACTTGCGGGCGCGGGGATTTTGACCGAGACGGCGACGGCGTGCCGTGCGAGAACGTTTGTGGGAAGGGTAAAAAATAATGGAATCTTTAGCATCGATTTTAGCGGCATTTATAAGCGGCTACTTCATATCTAAAATTGAGCCAACAAAAAGCAAACTTAAAAAAATAGAGATGCTTTTTGATTTGAGAATTTCGGCTGCAAGGGAATTTAATGCAATATTCCAAAAATATGCCCCTTTAAATTTAGGAGAGCTTCACGACGGGGAGATATACGGCGAGAAAAGATGGGAAGAAATAAGAAAAGACGTATCGAAATACAAAGCCCAAAACGGCTACGTTTTTGAAAACGAGGCAATCGATAAAATATTAGATGACATATTGCTGTCACTAGATTATAGTGCAGATCCAACATATAGGGCACTTGAAGCAAATGGCAATGATACGGAAGCAAATGCGTTTGAAGAGGACTCTTATAAAGATACATTAATACTCATGGAAAAGGCCAACGAGATGATAAAAAAGTATCTATTTGAAGAGGCAAAATAAGGCTTAAATTTGAAAATCTTATCGCTTTTGCTTATTTCGTTTTGTTTGCTTTTCGGGCTTGAAGGCAAGGTAATAAAATCGTGGACGGCGATACGATTTGGATATTGCCAAAGGGCGGCGAGCGGGTCAAAATCAGGCTCTACGACATCGACGCGCCCGAGATGAAGGATAGCGGCGGCAAGAAGTCCAAAAAATACCTCAGCGAGCTAATAGCCGGCAAAGAGGTCAAAATCGAAACGCACGGACACGACAAATATAAGCGAGTAATCGGGATCGTCTATTTGGACGGCACGGACATCAACGGCAAAATGGTAAAAGACGGCTACGCGAGAGCTTATTTAAAGTATTCGAAGAGATACGCGAAACTTAAGGGGTAAATTTCTGAAAATGTTTTTAACCTATTTAGATTATTTTATCAAATATGGGCTGCCAATTATTGCGATAGGGATAAGTATCTGGACATTTATTGACAATAGACAAAATAAAAAAAATGATAAACATCTGTCAGTATATCAAGAAACAAAAAATATCATGGATAATTTTTGTGGTTTTTACAACAGATGGTTTAAAGATACAGTAACATTTGATGATCTTCGTAATAAACGACTGAAAAATAATGAAGATATTATTTCCTTGCTTGCAAGAAGTAGTTTTTTAGTATCAATAAAAAGTATTTTCGATAAATATGATCAAACGCTAAGACGCCTACCAGATATATTAAAAGAAACAAAACAATTACTAAAAAAAATAGAAGAATTAGAAAATTATCAAAAATATTATAAGCCAACAAAAAAAACTAGTCCAGGAATTGGTTTTTCTGAACGCCCAGACCCCGAAGAGTGGGCTACGACTGATAAGGCAAAAGAATACACCGAGGATATTTTTAGGTCACTATATAAAATTAATAAAATGTTTAATAAAATTGTAGATAAGGTAAAAATAACTATATAGCATTTTTAAATATTTTTTGTAAAATACTTAAAAATATAAAATCTTTTTAAAGGGATAAAAATGGTTGAGAATTCTTTGACATCAACAAAGTGCGAATGCGGAAACACTATTGAAATTAATGAGATTCGTTTTGTCGCCGGAGAAAACGACAAAGGTTTTATAAAAATACAGTGTAATAAATGCAACAAAGAAATGGAAGAATATGCCATAAACCCTGCCGAGTCTAGCGTTATAGACGGCGGAGTAAAAATCAGCTATAGATACAAAGAATAATATTAAAGTATAGACGTAGTCTAATCCCCAAAACTATACCCGTTATCGCTCACGGCCTGCGCCACGGCTTGCGGAGTAGCTTGCGAGCCATATAAATTTATGTCGATCTTTTTATTATCGGTTATTTGATTTTGACTTGTTTGCGACCTCATCTCGCGGCGATCCTGCGCGATTTTATCCACAGACCCCGCCGTCGTTTGCGGCGCTTCGTCGTTAAACCAGCTAAAAGGATTATACCAGTTAGTTTCTTTGCCGTCGCCGATGCCTAATATATCCTTCGCGCCTTGCGTGGCAGATCCCGCAAAGTCCGTGACCGCTTTTATACTATCTGTTACAAAGGCAAATTTCTCCGCTAGCCAATCAAAAAAGCCCGCAAAAAAGCCTTTTATCCCATCTACGACTGCATCAAATTTCTGCAATATCCACTCGCCTATATTGCCGAAAAGATCGCGCCACCAATTAAGCTCCTCGCCAAAAGCTTCTATCCACTGCGTGCCCTTGATTTTGACGATGTCGATTATTAGGCCGACGGCGGTTATGATGTTTGCTAGCGCCTCAAAAGGATACAAAAGCACGCTAAGCACTGTGCCTAGAGTCTGGCCAAAGCTAGCACCCGTATCTTTTAACGCCCCTAGCTCGCCCTCGCTAGCTTTTGTAACGCCAAAGAGCGATCCAAAGAGATCGACAATCGGAGTAAAGGCGGACTTTATCGCATCCCACGCCCTACTAAAGCTATCTATTAGCGGCTCTAGCCCGGTCATGATACCATCAAAAAACCCGCTAAAAAACGCCTTTAACTCATCCCAATATTTATAAGCCATAAAAGCGGCGGCAGCGAGCGCCGTCAAAGCAAGCCCGATAGGGTTACTTAAAAATGCTGCGCTAAGCGCCCTAAAGGCTATCCCGATATTTTTGAGAGCACCGACGAAAAGAGCTGATTTTGAGCTAGCGGCTGCGGTGCTAGCCCCCCAAAGAGTAGATGCTCTCGTAGCCGCGTTTAGCCACATTGCTTTAAATCTCGCCGCGATACCGCAATCTTTTAGCGACGCACCCAGCTGCAAGCACTCAAACGGCAAAAGCTGCAATACCTTACGATAGTTTCCGAGCATAAGCGTAGTAATGCTTAACACGGCTTGTTTTGCGATAAGCGCAGTTCTGACGGCTGTTAAGGCGATAACGGCGCCGAAAGAGTATTTTATCAAATTCGGAAATGCGCCGGCAAAACCCGAAACGGCGTAACTGATCTTTTTTATCCCGTCTAGGACTAAATTTAAAGCTGGCAAAAACGCATTACCAACATTTATCGCAATCTCGTTAAAGGCGCTTTTCATCAGCTGGATGTTATTCGCCGTCGTTTCGCTTCGCGACTTAAATTCTCTATCCATCGATCCGGCTTTTGCCTTATCCGCACTTAACCTCATCGCCTTGTCGTAGTTTTCTATCGCGCCCGTTACTAGCGAGATGTCGTCGCCGAAGTTTTTACCGAAAATGGCCGTTAAAACGCCCGTTTTGCTCTCTTTTGGGATTTTTGAGAGAGCGTGCAAAAAGTCGGTTAAAGCTTTTTGAGGGTTTTTGATGATCGCTTGTTTTAGCTCTTTGCCGTCGATGCCGATCTGCTCAAATGCGGCCTTAACCGAGTCGCTCGCGTTGTCGGCATTGTTTAGCGTGGTTAGCATAGAGTTGATCGCGGTCGCGGCTACTTCGGGAGCTTTGCCTAAGGCTATAAAGCTGCTCGCAAGTCCGCTCGCGGCGTCTGCGCTAAGTCCGAAGTCTTTAGCATTACCCGCGATACGCCCTAGAGCATTAACTATTTTGTTTGCGGTGGCCGCGGAGTTGTTTGAGATGTGATTTATCGTGTCGCCCAGCTCGCCCACGCGCTTAACGTCCATGCCAAATATATTCATCATCGTGGCCATATTATCGCCCGCTTCTTTTGCGCTCATATCAAAGGCAACGCCCATCTTAGCCGCGGTAGTCGTAAAGTCCATTAAATTTTCTTTAGCGATGCCCAGCTGCCCGCCGCTTGCCGTGATTTGAGCTAGCTCATTGACGCTTAAGGGGATCTCGCGGCTCATCTTCATAATGCCGTCCGCAAATTGCTTAACGTCATCCGCACCGTTAAAATCAACTACTTTTTTGACGTCGGCCATCGAGCTTTCAAAATCTATCGCCGCGCTTATTGGTTTTGAGATCGCCATGATACTACCCACGGCGGCTAGTGCCTGAGTTTTTAGGCCTTCGAGGTTTTTCTTAGCATCCTCGATGTCTAAATTTAGCTTATGCGTCACGGCTTTTTTGATGTTTTCTTTGAGATTTGCCAAATCCGTGTGAAATTTCGCGCTTTGAAACGGATTTGCCTTAAGATCGTTTAGACCGTTTTTATAAGCCTGCATAGCGCCCTGGGTAGCCTTGTTTATCTGATCGCTTAGGCTCGTGGCTTGCTTGTTTATAGCCTTCATCGCCTTATCGAAGTCGCTTAAGTCCATCCCGAAGGTCAGAGTCGCATTTTTCGCCATTTTTCAGCCTTTTTTTATCTTTATATTATTAAAATTGAGATACAAATTTATACAACGGAGGCGCTAAAGATGGATGATTTACTGCTTGCTTTAGTGATATGCATAGGGCTGATAGGGTTTGCGGTTTTCTATGTCTTAGTCGTCGCTTTTTGGTATATCTCTATCCCGCTATTTTGTATTTACGTTTATTTTAAGTATTTTAGAAAAGAGAGAAAATTTGAAGCTAGGGTTTTAGAGTCCTAAAACTCTTTTGCAAGCTTCAAGGCTATCTCATAATAATCCACGAACTCGTTAAATTCTAAGCTCATGATGTCTTTTAGGGTAAAGTGCAGGGAGTGCCCTATTAGAGCAATCCCCTCGGTTAGTTTTTTACGTCGATGCCCATAAACGCGCTAACTCTTTTTGATAGCACGCTCCATTCGTTCATCGGCAAGGAGTTTAAAAACTCTTTATCCATCTCGCCGTCGCTCATTTCGATTAGCATCAACTTTGCCTGCTCGATCTCGTCTTTTGTCTTGTTTTGGACGCTTTGGATGAGCGCTAGCGTCGGGGCTTTGAGCTCCACCGTTTGACCGTCACCAAAGACAAATTCAGTTCTTGGTATTTCTATTTTTTTAAGTGCCATTTTTACTCCTTAAGATATGTTTTTCCTGATGGTCTCATAAAGATCCTCGCCGTTTACGGCATAAATTTTATTTTCTACGTCGTATGATAGCGTGGTCTTTTTTTCGACCTCGTATTTTACGACGAAGCAGCTCATCTCGATGCTCATATTAGCCTCTTTGTTCATCTCAAATTTAGGCGCTTCCAGCACTTTGACGTTGCCCTCAAACGTCGCCACGATAGCCACGTGTTTGCCCTCGCTTCCGCTGTGATTGGCTTTGATATAAACTTTTTGCTTGGTCTTTGTGTTTAAAAGCCCGAAATAAGTCTCGCTGACGTTATTAACCGTGAATTTTGCCGATAGCGGTTTGAGAGTCGGCAAAACTAGCTCGTATTTGCCGATCTCCGATGCGGCCTCTATCGTCTCGTGTTCAAATTTAGGCGGCTCAAAATCTACAAGCTCGCCAAAAAGCCCGATCCCGTCAATAAAGAAATTTCCGCCGGTTATTGCTTGCGCTTTCATTTTATAGCTCCTCGATTAAAACTTGCGAATAGTCCGTAACTCGGTAAATTCTATTCGTGATATTTTTGATTAGCGGCATCTCCTGCACTCTGTGTTTGATGTAAATTTTGCCCTCGCTGATCGTTTCGTTGGTATTCAGCTCAGCCGGCACGGTCACTTCAAAACCTACTGCGACATTGTTTGCCACCAAACGGCGATAAAATGCCTCAAGGCTATCGACTACGTTTTTGAGCACGTCGCGCATCCTCTTATCGATCGCGCGCTTTTGAGCCTGAAAAATCGTCTCGATCGCCGTGTAAAATATAACGTAGGTGTGCATACTGGTAAAATCCTCGTCGCGCGTTTCGCCGCCCCATGCCCTGATACCGTCATCAACGTAAGCTATTGTGATGCCCTCGCTTCTTAGCCTATCGGCTTCGCAGTCCACGCCTTGGATAAACTCGACGTTATCCACGATCGCGGTAATGCCCGGAATTACCCTATTTGAATACGTTTGCGAGAAGCCGTATTCCGTCTCGCTCATGACTTTGGCGTAAAGAGCGATTAAAAACATGCTAAGCGGGCGAATGACCTTATCTACTCTTTTTACTTTTTGAAACGTTATAATCGCCGTTTTTGTGGCTAACGTTTGAACTGCGGCCTTTGCGGTTTGCTCATTTGTCGCATCGACTTCGATAGCATAAACGGCTCTTAGATACTCGCCTAGCTGCTTAAGTTTTTCATAAACGCCTGCGTCGTTGTATTCAGGCGCGGCGATAAATTTAGGCTTTGCCATTACTACGTTTTCGGCTTTTTTGAGCGCGTCGATAGCATTTAGGCAAGATGTTAAATTCTCCTGCTTTTTTGCGCTCGCGTCGCTATTTGTGCTTTGCTTAAACGAGCTTAATACTACTTGCGTATGAATTCCGCATGCCTTTAGGTCTTCAAGCGCGTTTTTAATCGTGCCGCCTTCTACTGCTTTGAGTGCATCCTCGACGGTGCTATAAACGTAAAGCCCAGCGGTTAGTTTGCTGTCGTCGCCGACTATTGCGATCGGGCGGCGATTGTTGATCTCGTATGGGTTTAGCGAGCCGTTATAAAGCTCGACATTGACGCCGTATTTACTTGGCATTTTTTTACCTCACTTTCTAAAATTTATTGATTATTTCCACTTGGAGCTCTTTGTTTAACGTTAGAGCCAAAAAACTTTTTAGAGTGCTAAGACTATTAAAAACGCCCTCATCGCTAAACGTAGATCCCAAAAGTATGCATCCCTCGGTGTGTTTGGGGTAATTGCCCGAATGGATCTCTATATAACGGTCTTTAGGCACTTTTTCGTTGTAAAGCACCGGCAAAACACGGTTAAATCTGGCCGAATGATGCCAAAACACGTCATAAATGCCCTCAGGCATGCGCCTATCTTTGCCGCGTGCGGTAGTATCGGGCCCCGCAGGCTCTAGGGTGTAGCCCTCTAAAAAGATCTTGCCGTTAAAAAGCAGCTCAAATTTGCCGAGCGTGCCGTCTTTGATATTTTTAAATCTCGTGATTTGTAGCTTCATTTTAAATTCCTTTCATAGTCGCTCATTTCATCGCCGCAGTAATCTTTTGAGACCATGGCGTCTATCTTTTTATCTGTGGCTTTGTTGATTTTTCGCCTAGCCCATTCAGCACCCATAAACGCGACAATGCCGCCAAGTGCTAGCGACCCCTCAACTTCGTGTATAACGAGTTTTGCGATAGCAAACGTAGTCCAGCAAAGAAACATCGCCGTAAGAGTAGCGACAGCAAAAGCCAATCTAGTGCGATGCCTCCTGGGCTTTCCGTCATCATCTAACAGCCCCAAGACGCCCCCAATCGCGCCTACTACCAATACCCAAAGCAGATAGAGGTATTCTTTCCAAAGGAAGCTCATCCTATCGCTGCCCCAAAGATCAAGGCTAGCAAGATCGATAAGGCTATCTCTAGCAATCTTTTCTTACTTACCCTAAAGCCCATGATTTTTCGAATTACTAGCTCACTCATTGCTTGCTCCCTTGCTCTTTTCGTTACCTTGCGATGCGCAGCCCTTCAAAAGCTCCTCACAAGTTTTATAGTATTCCATCAACTCGCGTGCGGTTTGTATATCCTCATAATCGTATTTTGGCTTATTTGGCATTTTATTTATACAACGTATCGGAACTAGAACATCTTGATATTCTATTTTAGTTACGATTTGCGGCTCTTTACTAGCACATCCCGCAAATAAGAAAATCGCAATCATAGTTAAGAAAAATTTAACGGGTTTATTTAGACATCTCATTTATCAACTCCTCATAATACCTCAGCTTACTTTGGCATTCATTGTTTAACGGCTCTTTTATCCGCTTAAATCTGGTAACTATTTTTTCTTTGACCGATGCGGCGTCGGGCATTTTAGTTTCGAGTTCTTTAAATTTGGCATTTTGAGCTTCGAGTTTGTCGCCGCAAGCTTTTAAATTCGACTTTTCTATGTCGCGACTTATTTTTTCGGAGGCGAGCTTTATGTTTAGATCGCTTATTTTTTCGATCATGGCGTCATTTGAAATTTTAAAAAAAACGCACGATCCTATTATGATTCCGACTAGTGCGCAAACTATCGCAAGCCATATTTTATTACCGCCCGCAAAACTCGCGACGGCGGATAAAATGGTTTTTATCATTTTTCTCCCCCATACTTTAGCTTATGATAGATGCGAACGCAGATATAGAATAAATTTTGAGTAAAAGCGCCGGCTCCGCACTCTCTCAGAGCCTCTTTTAGTTTAAGATCGGCGAATTTAAACCCTTCGCTTTTGCTTTTAAATTTATCGTTTGGTATAGTCTGGTCGCTAAGGTCGCAAAGATAGTCGTGTAAAACGATAGCCTTTAAGTATTTTGGAATAAAGGGCGGATAAAAGATATAAAAAATCCTCGGGATATTCGCCCCGTTGGTTTTATAGCCTTTTGGTATCGTTATGCCTAAAATTTCAAAGTCCCGCGTAAGCTCATATCTGTTTTCGCAAAGCGGCGTAACGTTTAAGCTCATTGCGCTACTCTCCGAAATCTATATTTACGGCATTTAGCTCGGTTTCGTCTTTGGCGTCCTCGATCATTTTTTCAAGCTGCCATTTTTTGGAGTATAAATTTATGCCTTTGGTTTGTATCGCCGTTTTAACGGCCTTTAGTTGGGCTAGGTCTAAATTTTTACTCGTATTGTCAAACATCCTAAAAGCTATCGTTCCGCCTTTTCCGCACAAATCCATCAGCGTTATTACGTTTATGAGGTATTGCACGCCCGCATCGACTTCGCCTATGTCTTGCACATAAACTTTACTTTTAGACACCGCTTCGTTAAATTTAGCTGCTAAAACTCCTTTTAGGTGTTTCTTGCGACCTTCGATGCTTGCCTCAAAACTACCGGACTCGTTTAAAATCGACGGATTGAGCTCGCTTGTGATCTCGGCAAAAAACCATGCCTCATCGTCGCTGACAAAAGGTTGATTGGTTTGTGGGTTTGTGCTAAGCGCTTTTAGTTTATCTCCGTCTTCATAATATATGGTTTTATTTTTTATCTCTTTATATTGCATTTTTTATCCTTGAACGCTTACTTCAGTGATACGGATGATTTTTCCATTTGTTGAGATATTCTGGTTTATTTCATCTTCTATACTTTTTTTATCCGTGCCGGCCGGATAAATCAACTTAACGACCGGCGCTGCTGGCGACGTAGATGTCGATTGAGCTACCCAAACTATCCAAATATACCCGCTAGGACATACGTCGCAGCTTGGATTTCTTATGATTTTACGCATTGTCTATCTCCTCGTAAGTTATTATGTAGTTTAATTTTTTCCCGGAGTCGCTGTAGTTGCTTCCGGACGCAAACAAGATAAGCTCCTCGTCACTAGCTAAATATAAAGGCGTAGCGGCTCCGCCGATAGCATGCTCGCCCAAAGGCAGGACAACATTTTGAGGAGATTTTTTAAATATAGCAAGCCCCACGTCGTCTCTATGGTACTCGCCTTTTTTTAATTCGTTGGCTCTAACTAAGTTATAAAATTCAACCCGCGTAATCATTAACGTTTTGCCCTCTACTCCGCTAAGCATTACGTGTTTTTGATTGGCTCCCAATACCCGGTCTTTTACTCTTTTAATCTTCATATCCTCTCCTTTATCCGAAAATCAAAGCGTCTAAAAATGCGCTATCGTTAGTTAAATTTAAACTATTTCCGCCGCCAAGTCCTCTTAGCATCTCGTCTATTTCGTTTTTGTTATAAACTCTGCTTTTATCGTATTTTTTGGCGAGCATCTCATCTACTTCTTGCTTGTTATACGTTTTATTTTTGTCCGCTTTTAGTTCTAAAAGCTCGTTTGTTTTTGTTTTCGTGTAGGCGTCGATCTGATTGGGTATTTGGGGGATCAGAGCATCGACTTCTTTTTTCGTGTAGGTATCTTTCTTATCGGCTTTATCGGTTTCTACGTATTTACCCGCAAATTTTTCATTGCACTGCGTTTTGGTGTAAGTGTCTATCTTGTCGGCTTTCTTGCTAAGCTCGAATACCACAAATTCGCGACTCACGCTTGAGATGTCGTTATTGACCGTAAGCGTGATATGCTCGCTACTGCTTACCTCGATCACGAAGCGAATTTTAAGCTCTTTGGCGCTCCCCTCGTCTAAATTGGGCTTATACGTATGAGGCATAGAGGCCACGGCGAAAAGATCGTTTTCATCCGTAAAAATTCCAGCCTCTTTTACGTAAAAGCCACCTTCGCTAGGCGGTATAACGGCTTCCACTATCAGATAGTTGGCATTTTTCGGATCTTGCAAGATCGCAGATACGCCGACGCGAAATTTCTCGTTTTTTAACGACGTTTGATCTCTGCTCGGCTCGCCTTCACCGTCTCCTACGGCTAAATGAGTAAGCTTGATAGGGCGCTTGTTAGCTTTAGACAAAACGATAAGCTCGGCGCCTTTATTAGTAAGTAACGTTTTAAATGACATCGTCGCTCCTTTTTCGGTTATTTTTATTCATATTCCGACCTCCAAAGTCTCGAGTTCGTGCGTGATGACTCCATAATACACTCCTACGTTAGTTTTTAAATTTGTTATAACTTCAGGCATGATACGGACAAATTCGCCATCTACCGCCGCACCTTTATAAATTTCATCCGCTTCTATTTTTAAATTGATTTCAAAACCGCCCAAGGTGGATCGGACGTTTTTATAGTTCTCTATCAAATCGTCGAGTTTTCTAAATTTTTCTTTGCTTAGGTTTTCTTTGCCGGCCGTCATCTTAAGCTTAAAATGGTAAGGCTTGCCGCCGTAGTCTTGCCACTGTTTTAACGTTATATCTTCGTAAAACGACTTTAGCGCTTTTTGAAGAGTAAAAAACGTTCCTTCGAAAAAATAAGTTTTTAAAGGTTCGTTTAAAAGCTCTTTTGTTTCCTCTAGGCTCTGAGACGATGGCTCGACGTCAAAAGTCTGCGCCAAAAAAGCGCGATTAAAATCGTCTTGTTCATAAAAAAAGCGTTTGTCGAATTTAAGCCATTTACGCATTTTTTCGCCCATAACCTCATCGACGCGAAATAAAGTATCGTTGTAGGTTCTTAAGTCAATCATCTTAACTCCTCGCGCGAATAAAATCCGCGCTGCGGCGAGGAGTATAAACACTCCCTCGACCCACCTGAAGCACACCGCCGCTCTCGGCGGCGTCGTAAATTCTGGGTTATTATCATTTTTTTAATCTGCCTTTAAAATTTGCAGACTATTTAGTATTATGAGACTATCGCGATTTGAGTTTGGGATCGGCGTTTTGATTTCTACTGCGCGAGTATTTTCATCAAATGCTATCTCGATGAGCTGTGAAAAATGCGGAGTAAAGCCGATGCCTATGTTCGCAAAATATTCCCTCAGCTTTTCGTCGGCATTTTTTAGCACCTCTGCAAACATATAATCTTGTTTTAGTCGCACTTCGATCACAAGGTCAAATTTGATCTGCGTTGCCTCTTTCATCAGGACATTGTCGGTAAGCGGCACCCTGTCCTTAAGCGCTTCGGATATTTTCGCTTCGGCGATATTTTTTTCATATCTTGAAAAATACACTATCTGCACGACGCCAGGACTCAAATGATAAACGTTAGCCTTTGTGATGCCCTCGATACTTAAAATATAAAAAAGATAGCTTTTTTGGCTTCCCGCGGTGCTAAAACGATGCAAGGCAAGTAAAAATCTATTTCTCAGCTCGTCATCGTTTTCGCGCGCCTTAAAACCGCTAAATGGTTTTGTCATCTTAATTGTTTTGATGTAGATATTCGGGATCTCTAGTGTCGTCGTTTCGTAGTTTTCCTTAAAATACCCGCCCGCTTCAATCTTAACCGTTGCTTCGTCTGCGATGTTTGCATCCTCGAGCAAAAATGCAAAATGCCCCTTTCCGTCAGTAAATTTGCTACCTTTGGGCAGAAAAGTAGCCGAATTTACGCTAATTTCAAGCTCGGCGATCGGCCTTACTTCCTCGTTTCGTTTGATTCCGATTAGCGCCACCAGCTCATCAAGATACTCGCCGGTGCTAAAATTTAGATAGTTATTCGCCACTTTGACATTAATGAGCTCAAAAAAATTATTAAGCCGATATAAAAATATATCGATGAGCGTCATATAATCGTCGCCCACGAGCGGAATATAATCAAGCTTGCCGCTCTTTTGCTTAAATTCCTCAACTATGCTAGCGCGCTCTTTTTCGATGTCGAGAGGCTTGATAAATTGCGGCACTCTTAAAGGTTTCATAAGCTTAGCCTCACTTCGTTTTCTTCAAATTCGCCCTTAGCCGTATAACCGATCCTGATGTCCAAAATATTATCCGCTCGCGGCGTGAGCTCTATTTTAAGGTTTTCTACGCGCGGCTCAAAAGTTAAAATTTGAGATTTTAAATCGCGCTTTAGAGCCAAAAGCTCGCTTAGCGTCATTTTTTTGTCGATATATCTATCTAGTCCAAACGTCGGGCGCAGGGTTTTGGTTAGTTTTGAAGTTTTGCAAATGCGCCTGATACTTTCAAATTCGCTTATTTGATACATCGTTCATCCTAGAAAAATAAGGCGGCGAAAAGGACAAAACGCCGCCTTACGGCTTTAACGAGGACATAATATAAAAATTGGGCTAGAATTTATACAAGGGGATTTCTTACTTCTCGCGCGAATAAAAATCCGCGCTGCGACGAGGAGCGTAAACGCTCCCTCGACCCACCTAAAGATATGCGTTTCGCTACTCGCGAAACAAAATTTAAAGGATTAATGCGAGTGATTTGGCGTATTTCCGCCGTCGTCGATGATCGTTCCGGTAGCGTGAATGTTGCCTTTAACGTTCAAATTTCCGTTTAATGTCACGTCGGCCTTTATCGTAATGCGATCGGCGATTATATTGATGAGTTTTGGAGATAAAATTTCAAGAGTAGAGCTTGACGTGTCGTAGCTTATTATCGTGCCATCCTCATATTGCGTTATCTCTTTAGTTTGGGAGCTTCCTTCAGGCTCGCGGCATCCCTGATTGAAGATCGCACCCACGGCGTATTTAAGCCCGCCGTCTCTTAGTTGATGGACGATTGCCTGCTCCCCTACTCGCGGCGGCGAAAACGTGCGTTTAAATGAGTTCGCATTTTGGACGTAGGGGATGAGCTTTGTTTTCGTGCCTAGGTATTCGACCCTTACCAGGCTTTTATTTTCGCTCACTTCGCAGATCGTGCCGATATATTGCATCAAACGCTCCAAAGCTGCGTATGATAAACGAAACTTAGCCTTAGCTCGGTCATAACGTAGTCCTTATCCAAAACCTCAATATTTGAGCGATTGACGGCGTTAAGCTCCATAAAATTAAATTTACCTTCAAAACTCTTTAGTCTATCTAGCACTTTTAAAAGCAGCTCGTCGTTTTTGCTATAAGATGAAGCGATCAAATTTATGCTCACGCTTAGCTCGTGCTTGATCCGCTCAAAGCTCACCGCTTCCACTGCGTCGTCGGTGTCTTTTATGATGATTAACGGCAGATTGTCTTTGTCAAATACGTAAATTTCAAAAACCTCAACGTTAAAATTTAGGGCATCCAAATGCTTTTTTAAGGCATCCAAGATTTGCGCCCGGATATTTTGAGGTGGCGGAGGCGTGTTGCTTTGGATTGGAACTTGTAGCTCTTCTATAAAATATTTTTTTGACATCAAATTTCTCTCAAAAATAGTCTTTTTAGCACTTGACTTTCGAGCACGCTTTTCGTGATCTCGTATCTAGCGCCTAGTATCTCAATCTCGTCTTTTAATCTTAGATTTTTCGCATCTTCAAGCGTGATTAGGGCGGTTATCTCCGTGCCTACCGCCCCGTTTTCGTAAATCACCTTAGAGTTTGCGTTAAAATGGCATTTGATGAGCTTGTCCGTTCTCATGCATTTCAAATTTATGCCAAAGCTTTGATTTAAGATGCCCTTGACGTCGTTTCTCACCATATCTAGATCAATCATTTATATTGCCGTTTTCGTCAAGTCCTCTGGCGTTAGCATCTTTGTCGCCCTCAGGCGGCTTTTTGTCGTCTTTTTTGGCCTCTTTGCCTTTGTTGGACGCTGATTTTTTAGCTTCTTTTTCGCTGTCGTCTGTGCTTTTCTTTTCCTCTTTGCCATCGTAAGGCGCGATCGCTCCGATGGTTTGCATGCGTGCGATAAAATTTCTATCCGTTCCATCCGGTAGCTCGATAATGTCGCCCTCTTCGCAAAAATCAACGCCGATTAACGTGGCGTATAAAACTATATATTTGCTCATTTTTTACCTTTCTTTTTTACTTTGCAGGCGAGCCGAGCCCGCCTTTACACTAAATTTAAGCAGATGTTTTTGAGATGGCAAAGCTCTTCTCGCGCGCTAGCTTTGCGTCGATGTCGTAAAATGCCTGGAGCAAGACGTTTCCGCCCTCTTGCATTAGCGGCAGGATTTCAAGCGATCCAAACGCTCCGATCCAAATATCCTCAAAGTTTCCAAAGATCACGTCGCCGGCTTTTAAGTTGTTGTTTTTGTAGTAGGCGTATCCTTGAAGATCATTGTCTCCGACGTCGATCAGCATGCGCTCGTTACTATTGCCGCGCTTGGTGCTTCGTAGCTTGCTAATGTCCGTTCCGTTGATAAAAAACTTCGAGTGCTCGGTATCAAGCCCGGCTGCGTCTAGCTTATCGCCAAAGGCCAAGGTAAGCTCCAAAGTAGGAGCAGTCATATATCCGGTCACGGTTGGCACTCCGCTTGTGGCAAATAGCCCTTTTACGACTCCGTTGCCGTAAAGTAGCGTCTGCTCTATCTTTTTGCGGATCGCATCTTTTAGTTTTTTAAACGCAAAGCTTTCAAGCTCGAATGCGCTCATATTTAGCATCGTTCTAGTGATGACGATATTTGCGTTTAGTGTATGCGGGCTTAAAGCGATGCTATCAAAGGTTAGATTTTCGGCGGCGCGTCTTTTGCCCTCCTCGACGAAGTCGGCGGTAATGCTAGACGTATCGCGCGGGATAGTCAAATTTGCGCTTAAATTCGGTAGCCACGTGCAAAAATTTAGTAGTTTGCTGTCTTGCTTTAGTTGCTCGATGAGCAAATCGCCGCGATATTCTCTATTTACCGCGTCGGCTGCCGTCGTCGTGCTTGTTACTCCGTCGGCGAAATTTGCTATAAACTCGTCCGGCAATGCAAAACGCCCGATCTCTTTGCCTCTGTATTCCATCTCACGCGACAAATCGACATTTCTATCTACGGCTGATTTGATGACGTTTGCGAGGCTAAAGCACGCGCTATTATCTCTTTTTGAGAGGATATTTACGGTTTTTATCTCGCTTTTAGCGTTTAGTTCAGCCATTTCTTTGCTGAATTCGGCGTAACTCTTACCTGCGCTTATCGCAGCGAGCGCCTCTTTTTCGCGGCCTAAAATATGGGCTAGCTCAATAATGTTTGCCCTAGTCTCTTCGCTTGATCTTACTTGCTCGTTTAGTTTCGCAAGCTCGCCAGCGCTTGGCGTTGCGGCTAGTTTTGCGCCCTCTTGCGGCGCTGCTTGTTCGTTCATTGGCATTTTCTCTCCTTTTGGTTGATTAAATTTTGATATTTTTGCGTTAGGGTCAGCTCCTTGCCAAACGGCCGAGAGCTCCGTTATCTCGCCCTCATAAATTTGGTAATGTTCCACCCCTTCTATTTTGTCCATTTCTTTTATTTTGTAATTTCCAAATCCAACGCTCACGCTATCGCTAAGCCCGGCTTTATATTTCGCGTAAGCTTCTTTTGAGCTAGCCACCTCATCGCTAAATTTAACCTTGGCCTTAAAATCTCCGTTTTCAAATTTAGTATCGATTATCGCGCCAATTGCATTTGCAAACGTGGGGTCATGGTCTAAATAAAGCGTTTTTGCGTTAAATTTAACCCTGCTAGTATCCACGCTTAGATAATATTCGTCGCCCCAAAAACTAACTCTTTTATGTAGATTGTTTTTTGAGAGCGCGATAAAGCTAATGGTTTTTGCTTCGTCGTCAAACGCCGCATTTTTGCCTAAATTTACGCTAAAATTGCGTGCGTCTTTTAAAATATTCTCATTCACGGCCGCTATTTCCTTTCCTGATTTTTTCTATTTCTTGCAGTTTTTGCACGATTTGCTTCTCCTTTTCCAGCTCGTCGAGATATGTGTCGTATTCGATCCCTTTTTCTCTCAAAACCTCGATGCGCGTTTTAAATCCGCACTCGATCGCTTTGGCATTAGCGCTCACTTCTTTATTTGGATCGATATATTCCCATCCTTGAGGTTTAAAGCTAAAATGATCTAAAATTTCGCCGTATTCTTTGGGCGATATTCTGTTCATCAAAAGCTCTATTTTTAGCCACTCTTTAAAGATGGCGTTGTGCATTTTGCGGCGGAGGAAATTTTGCACGCGTTTAAAGCCCCTTCGCTCGCTCGTCGTGCCTTGACGGATCGAGCTGTAATTTACCTCGCGCAAATCGCCCGTAAGCGTGGCGTAGCTGATGCCTAGCGATCGCGCCACTTCTTGGTTGGTGCTTTTTAGGAAAAACTCGATATTGGTCGGGTTGTGCGGATCGATAAATTTAGGCTCGATGCCCGCGTCCAAATACCTCATCGTGCCAGTTTCCACGTTTTCGGGCAGGTCTATTTTGGCGCTTTCGTTCGTTAGCTCGCCCGTTTCTTCGTCAAACTCCGGAGCGATCCCGCCTATGCCGCCCTCGTCTTTTTGCGTATAAAATCCCGTCATTTCGCTAGCAAGGCGCGCGCGGTTTAACTCGGCTTTTTTAAATTTATCTTTTTGGTGTATGTCAAAAATCGCCGTGGCTAGCTTTGAGTTGCCGCGCGTTTGCTCGGCGATCATCGGTTTTCTTATGTGGATTACGTCTTTTGCTTCGATGCCGATGCGCTCGTTATGGTCTCTTTTTACGAAATACCTCACCGGCGTAAGGCTAAATTTGCTCTGTTTTTCTATGCCGTAAAATATAAATTTACTCTCGTCGGTGTAGTCGCTGTCGATACTCTCGGCGCTTATTAGCTCCATTTTGAGCGTTTCGCCCCGCACGAGCCTGATAAATGCCTCGCCGTCTCTGTAAAGCGCGTTTAGCGTTAGCTCTTCGTAGTCCTCAAAATCATAAACGCCGTAAACGCAGCAGTTTTCCTGCCATCTCCAAAACGCGTTTTGAATTTTGGTGTTTAGATCTTTATTTTTGGTTGCGATGTCGAGGATAAATCCCTGCTCGCCCAAAACCTCGCTATCTATCATGTCGAAAAAACCGCTAGCAAGACTTACGGCAGTGCTTATGCTGCGCGCTTGATGGCGTAAAATTTTATTCGCGCGATCGGGTTCGATATTTCTAACTAGCCGGCTAAGCTCGCCTTGGTTGATCTCGGGGGCTTCGATGCTAGGGTATCTAAACATCTGCACCTTAGCCTTGGGCTTAAAAAATCCGCTCTTGCCTTTGGGTTGCTTTTTAGAAAAAAGGTTAAAAAATTTCATCAATATTTACCACTAAAAACGTATTTAACGTTTGTTTTGCTTGCTCTCATATCTTTTATTAAAAGCGACTTTATGCGCCTTAACTCGTCTATTAGCTCGAGAGGCGAGCGTTTTACTATTCTTACGTTGTCGATTTCGTATTCTTTGATTTCGACGCCGTTGCTTAAATTTAATATGACCGCGTCGATTGCTTCGTTTATTTTTACGATTTTCTCTCTCGGTTTTATGGCGTGCTCCTTGTTGGTTGCAAAGCCGAGCCGAGATGCGGCAGGGCGTTTTCCAGCTACGCTTCGCTACGCGCTAGAAATCCCCCTCGCTCTGCTCGGGTCGCGTTGCTGATTTTGCATAAGCGTCATATTATCAAAGTGGCTTTTTGGTTTATACAAGGGATTTTTAATAATACTTGTGTATAATACACAATATAAGGTTTAAAAAATGAGCAAAAAAAATAAATTATTAAAAGAGCTTGAAAATAACCCGACTAACGTAAGATTTGAAGTCCTAGAAAAGCTTTTGCGAGATAACGGATTTGAGCTAAAAAGTATCAAAGGATCTCATCATAGCTTTTCAAACGGTAAGCTACTGATAACGCTACCTTATCACAAGCCTATGAAAATTTTCTACGTAAAAGCGGTTTTGAAAGCTACTAAAGGAGAGTAAAATGAAAAAAGATCTAGATTATTACTTAAATTTACCGTATAAAATAGAGTTAAAAAAAATCCCACAAAGCGAAGGCGGGGGATGGGGCGCGTTTATGCCTGAATTTAACGGCGTAGCATTTTTTTACGGTGACGGAGAGAGCAAAAACGAGGCCTTGGATGAGCTTGACGCGGCGTTTAGGGCTACTTTGGAAGCTTTACTCGAAAGCGGCGCGACAATACCCGAGCCAGCTAGCGAAGAAAAACGCGTGCGCGTAAACGTAAATTTGCCTAAATCCCTGCTTGAGGCGATCGACAAAGTAAGCTCCAATCGCTCTAAATTTCTAACCGATGCGGCAAATTTAAAGCTAGCGAGGTTGGTTTAAATTTAAGCGTATTGCTTGTAAATTTTAGATTCTTTAAGCTCTTTTAGCGTTTCTTCTATCTCGTAGTTTAGCGCGTTTTGCGTCTCGTCGCTTAAATTTACGCGCATTTTTATTTTATTAGGGAGATTATAAAGCCTATTTGATAGCGTCGAGGCTATATCGCTCAGATCCTTTTCGAGCTTAAAAATTGGCACTACTTCGCCCTTTTTTTCGGCCAAAATTAGCTTTTTTATCTCAGCGTCGGCAAATTCCTTCTGCGCTCTAGCTTCGGTTAGCCCGTAGGTGCTCGTAGCGTTTGCTATTTTATACTCGATATAGCTTTGGACGCACTCTTTTAGATCCCATTTATTGCGCCCGATCTTGGTTATCACACCCTCGTTTTCTAAGTCTTGGATGCGGCGCTGCGTGAGAGATAAAATATCGCTTAGCTCTTTAGTCGTCACGTCCATTTTAACTCCTTAGCGCATGGTAGCGACATAGATGTCATTAGCATGCATCTTCTGATTTTGTAAAAAGCGATAGTTCGCTTTCACATTTTGCTTTTAGCGCGCGTTTTTGCTCGGCGATGTTTTGGATATGATGCTTTAGTTTGAGGTTGCCTTTGGCAAAATTCTCTATAATGAGATCTATCATGTCACTCTTTTTCATCTCATAAGCTTCGCAAAGTAGCTCAAAAGTAGATGCGTTGTCGATGCTGATCGTAAAATCGTATCGCGTTTTTTTGATTTTTAGATTGTCATGGATTTTTATCATCTCTTGCCCTTTAACGCCAAATTTAGCATTTTTGCGCCGGCATAAGCCAAAAGCGTAATGTCTAGCGCCTCGTTTCGATCCCTGGTTTTTACCCATCGCAGTTTTAAATATCCGTTTTTGTCTTTGGTTTTTTCTATTTTTTCAGACGTAAGCTGCTTAAAAAACTCCTCTTTGTAGCTCTCGCTAAAATGGAAATAACCCGCACCCGGCTCGTCAATGCGTAGCAATCGGTAGAGCTCGCTTTTGCCTGCATACGTTCCAATCGGCATAAATTTTACGCCCCTTTGGATGATTTTTATCTTGTTTAAAAAAGCAGCTTTACCGCTTTGCTCGCTCAGGCCTTTTGTGGCGATGAAGTTTTTATTTAAACTGACTAGGCGATAAACTCGCTCGGTATTAAATCCGCTATCGATTAGAGCAAGCGAGATAACAAGACTTCTGCCGTCTTCTTTTTTAAATTTCTTACAAAGATATTTATACGTATCCGCCCAAACTTTATCCTGGTCGGTATTGCCCCAAATTTGAACGTGCTCGATACAATATGCCTCTAGTCCCCTGCCCCAGCCGATGAAGTTTATCTCAGTGCGATTATCTTGAATATCCACGCCGGCGGTTATAAATTTAACCTCAGCCGGTAGGCTTTGATCGTTATAGCTCTCAATTCTATTTAAAAATTCGTTTTCGTCAATCTTGATCGCCGGCGGCTCGAAGCTCTCGCATTTAATGGTATTGATAAAGGTTTGGAGTTTAAGGTGATTGTCTTTTGAACGATACCAATCCTTTACGACGTCCTCCATCGTGTAAAATGGGCTATAAAGCGCGTTTAGGAAAAACCCTGCGACGTCCGAGCGCGGATTGCCGGCGATCCACTCGCCGCCCTTTACTGCCTCGTTTTTTTGCTGCTCGGTCAAAAGCGCGCCGCATTCGCAGCACTGATAGCGCGCGCTCTCAAAGATCGGCGCGTCGCTCTCATCTTTATCCCACGCTAAAAACTCAAACTTCATCGTTTGAGCAAAACCGCACTCCGGGCATTTGATATAAAATTTTCGCTGATCGCTAAGCTCATATTCGCCCTCTATCGTTGAGCTACCCTTGACCGTCGGCGTCGAGCTTATAATGATTTTGCGGTCAAAAAACGTTTTTGTGCGCTTTTCGGCTAGCTCGATACTATCGCCCTCTTTGGTAGGCTCGCATCGATCGGCCTCATCCACTAGCAAAATTTTTATCGGCTTACTTGCTAGTTTGCTTGGGCTATTTGAGCCCACCAGCGCAAGGTTGCCGCCTTTAAAGTTTTTGATTAGGATCGTATCGTTTGCATCGTTTGAGGTTATGAGATCGTTTAAAACATTGCAATCTCTAAACATCGGAGCTAAACGGCGTTTTGAATAATCCTTGGCGTCCGTATCGTTTGGGAGTAAAAATAAAATAGTGCTAGGCTCTTGATGAATAAAATAACCGATAGCATTATTAATCGTTTCGCTTTTGCCGACTTGCGATCCCCAAAGCAGAACTATTTTGCGGCGCTTAGGGTTTGAGATTTCATTCATCGGCTCAACTTGATACGAAAATGCTTTAAACCTTCCGTAGTTGCTTGAGCTCTCACGACTCAGAATTCTAAACTTCTCAGCCCACTGCGTTAAATTTAACCTCGGTTTGATAAAAATCGCATTTGCGAAAATATCTATAATTTTACCCATTACGTTTTTTGATTTTATGATTTTATAAAAGTTGGTTTGTAGTCAGTGGCTCTGTTAATGTCTTTATTTTAGCATTTTTTAGATAAAAATTCAAATTAAAAGCCCCTAAAATACGGCTTTTAACAATGTTTTTATAATTTTTTTATATGAAATTATACTTTTTAAGTTTTTATCTCTTTTTTTATTTAAATTTACTAACAAAAAGCCCTTAAAAACGAAAACGAACCCCCTTAAGTTTCATTATATCTCTCAACTTTTCGCGCGTGAGCCCCCGCAGTAGAAATATTCCCCCAGAAGAACCTAAGTTTATTTGAGCTTATTTGCACCGCTATTAAGAGAGGCTTGCACGTTACGTTTTTAGTTGGATTGCACGCTAACGTTTTAAAATAAACCGCTCACGCATCGCCCACGTCGCCGTTATAGGCGTTTTTTGTATCCGTATAGTTAAGCGGACTTTAAGCAAATCAATAACCCGCGAGTTAAGCGGACTTTAAGCGAGTGTATATCGGGAATTTATCGGAAATTAAGCTACCTCGCGCGCTGCCACGTGTATAAATTTAGCCGCCTGATTTGATACACTCCACACAAAAAAGGTAATAAATGTTAATCGTCATCGATCGTTATATTTTTGAAGTAAAGCACAATATTTTAAGCATATCAAAAACCACTAGCATAAACTTTGACAAGCAAAACACCATCACAAAGCCCGTTTATACCCACCTGGGCGGATACGAGGACGAGGTCAGTTTTGAGGCCGTGATATTACTTGAGGATATGGCGGAGTTTGCCGGCTTTGAGGAGCTCGTTAAGCTCGGTAAGCCGCTTGACATTTCGACTTTTGATCTCGCCGACGATAGGAGGATCTTTATCACCAAGCTCACCCAAACCGTCGCAAATTTCGTTAAAACTCAGCTAAACGGCGTAACCTACTACACAAAAAAGCTGCAAATTTCGGGATATTTGATAGGAAGGGCAAACTAGGCGCAATGAGCTCTAATCGCAATCATCAAGTCCTTTTACGACTAGAACGCGACGTTATTAACGCCATGAATAGAACTTTAACGCGTGCAAAGAAAGAGCAACATAGCCACCTATGTAAACGCCTAAATATAGACAAAAAACTACTATCTAAAAGGCTAAAGCCGTATCGAGCAAGACTAAACGATTTAAAAATAAAAATAAAAACGTTCAACGAAAAAATATCCATTAGAGATTTGAAATACGAATCGGGTAGCAACGGTAGCGCAAGAATAATGCCGAGACACGGGATAGTCATAACACTCAAGCACTATAAAATTCAGAAAAATAAAACAAATAAAAAAGATTTTTTTATTTCGCATAAACCCTATAAAATACCGGGCTTCATCACAAAAACCGCATCAAAAGAAGGCATCGTCTCAAGCTATAAAACAAAAAACGGCGTCAAGTATAGCGCACCCAGACCTTATACCACCATAACGCACATGAACGCCGCTATAGTCGATTTTACGCAAAAGGATATAGACGTTATCCTCAATAAAGCCCAAGAAATCTTTAATCAGGAGTTATCAAAATGAAATACCTAGCCAAAGACGGCGACACGTTAGACATGATCTGTTACAAACACTACAATAGCCTAAACGATAACGTTTACTCGCAGTTTTTAAGAGCCAACGAGCATCTTTTGGGCAAAGAAAAACTATCGGGCGGCGATGTCGTAAATTTGCCTGATATAGAAGTCAAAGCCGCAGTAAAGGTTACGTATCTATGGGATTAGCGCGTTTGCTCCCGCTTCTTGGTTTAGCGTATATCAGCGTTTCGTTTTTGCCCGCGAGTTTCTTAGCCTCTTTTTCGCTTTTCACGATATAGACGTTTATCACGTTGTTGCTTCCGTATATCGCGATGTTGTCGCTTCCGATAGCTACTACTTGCGGGCTCTCTCGCATCTTTGCGCCTTTATTTCACGTATTCTGCTATCGCGTCTATCATCGCGGCATTGGCTTGCTTGACGAGATTTAGCGCGTTTATTATCTTTTCTTTTTGCGGCTCGCTCACATAGCTTTTACCCGCCATTTGACGCTTTAACAGGGCGATTTTGCGGTTTTTGGCCGCTATTTTCGCTCTTTGCCCGCTCTCGCTTTTGCGGCGCGACCTCTTTAGAAGCTCCTCTTGCATAAGATTAAAGGCCTTGATGTATTCGATTTTCCACTTATACGCCCTCTCGCCCGTAAATCCCATTACGAGCAAAGCAAAGCCGTCTTTAGTGATCTTATACATCGGCAGTTTGCGCCCCGTGCTATCGACATACTCACTCACCTTAAAATTAAGGCGAGTAAATTCATCAGACGGAAGCTCGCTGATTTTAGCCAAAACATTATCGTGCCTTTTCTCGAAAACCTCGGCTATCTGAAGCGAAGTCGTGAAAATTTTACTCCTGACGGCCAAAAGCTCCACCTCGCAGTTATTTATTATCATCGTTTGCATTTTTCGTCCTTTCTTAGATCTTCGACCTCTTTTTCTAGGCGAGTTATTCGCCGCTCGTCCACGCCTACCCAAGCCGCCAAAACGGCTATCAATATAAACTCGATGCTCATTTCCGCTCCTTTATGATATAATCTAACTCGGAAAAGATGAAAACCCCATCGCGGGGGCCGGTCTAGCTCGTAAAGAGTTTGACTATCGCCGTTACGTAAAAGGCGATTTGCAAGATTGTCGCGATCAACCTTAGCTTTTTCATCTTTTCCTCCTTTCGTTTGGATTTAAAACAAATGATTTATTTGTTTTATGAGTGAATTATAACATATTTTAGTTGTATTGTCAATAGCTTTATAAATATTTTAGTTATTTTTATATAAAATAACAAATATTTTATTTGTAAAGGTATTAAATGAATTATGATGAATTTGAAAATAAACTAAAAGCAATAAATTTAAGTAAAAAAGAATTTTCTGAAATGGTTAAAATGAGCTATACCGGCGTAACAAATTGGAAGCAAACGAATGCTATACCTGGATGGGTCGATAGCTGGCTGGAAAATTACGAAAAAGGCAAAACCCTCGACGAGCTTTTAAACCTCATCGAAAAATACAGAAAATAAACAGTTCTATCCATATGTTATAAATTACTCACTGAGCCGAAAATTCGGCTCAGTAAATCCGCGCTTGTATGCTTTAATCTCTCAAATATCCTAAAATACACAAAAACAAAGGATATTTTATGCCAAGCTCCGTTTATTTAAGCCCCAAAGTGCAAATTTTTTATAACGGCGTCGATAAAACCTCAGCTATGGACTGGATCAACATCAGCATAACCGACAATGAAGGCAAAGACACCGACAAGCTCAACATTACGCTAGGATACGGCAGTCCAGCGCCGCGCTTTAAAGACAGTATCGAGATTTATATCGATGGCTTCTTTTTAGGGCACTTCATTATTGCCACCATTAAGACAAAATATAAAAGAATTTACGATATAGAGGCTATTTCGGCCAATTTTATGAGCTCATTAAAAGATCGCAAAAGCAGATCGCACATCAAGCTCAGTTATAAGCAAATCATCGAAAATATCGCCAAAGAGCACGGACTAAACACTAAGATAAATTTTGATCGTTCAAACGAAGTCGTAGAGCTTGAGCAGCACGACATGAGCGACGCCGCGTTTTGCGAAAAGATAGCAAATGACCTAGATTTAACCTTTAGTATCAAAAACAAAACGATGATTTTTATCGACAGAGACAAAGTTGCGGATCGCGTGGAATATAGCCTTAACGAGGATGAGTATTTGGAGCTAAATTTTGAGCAAACCGAAATCCCCAATTACGCCTCATGCGAGGTTACGTGGCGAGATACTAAGGCGGGGCAAGATAAAGTAACTATAGCCGGCAGTGGAGCGCCGGTGCTAAAAAGGCAGATTTTTTCAGCAGATAACGAGGCTGAGGCGCTCAAAATCGCAAAAAGCTATCTACAAGGCAAACAAAATAGCGTTTTTAAGGGCAATGTAAGATGTATGGGCGTGCCGTTTTTCGCCGGCGGATACTTAAATTTACAAATAGAGAGTGAAATAAAACGAGTCATCATAAAAAAGATCACGCACACCGTAAACAAATCATGGATCAGCGACATAGAATTTTTTTAAATTTAACGATTTTTGTTACGGTTCGATACACGATTTTATCAAAATTAGACCAAATTTTTTTACGGAGTTAAAACGGAGTAAAGCAAACCTTAAGAATATAAATGCGTATTTTTGGCGCTTTTATACTTACATATTAATCCGACCTCGGGCACCATTATACAAAATGATCCCAAAAACAATCGCAATTAGAAACCCTAGCGAATCTCCGAATAGACGTTGTATCAAGTAAAAATAAATTATAACTTCGCTTAGCTAAGATTAAATATTTTTGCTAAATTTTAACCATTTTTTCGACATAATTCTTGCAAAACTCTTATAATTAAAGAAAAAAGTTTCATACAAAAACGCATATCTTTTTTCGCAAATCGACCTACGAGTCGAAAACAAACGAATAATAGAAAGAAAACAATCGGGCTATAACAAAGAGACGGAAAATTTTATCAGGCGAATTTTCTTGCATTCTATATTTTTAGAAACTCTATAAATCAAAAAAGATTTATCCTACTTGCCCTATGAAACCTTCATTTACGGTCCTAAAATCTAGCGATTTTTTCCAAAATAACAACACAACTTACGCCACTCTTTGACGCTTAACTCGTCGCAAGAAATCATTGCGGCAAAATACAAGCCTCGTATATTTAAACGCCGATAAAAATCCCAAATCAAAGCCAAATTTTACGGTAAATTTAGCTCCCGAGTATCGGTTTGTCAAATTTAAAACCGCATCTCCGAGTAAAATCAAACACCCAAATACAAAATCGGCTCCCGTAAATTTAACCGAAAGCCGATTTGCAAATTTACCGAATTTTAAGGTCAGAGCGAGCGAAATTTATGCCGAGCATCTCCAGCTTGTTCGCCAAGTACCGCCTAAGCCGGAGCCACCGTATCCGCGCCAAACCAACTGGCCCAAACCGCTAAAAACCGCCTCGACTCCTGTCGTATGCCAAGTTTGCTCAAGCCATCCGTTTTAGTCGGCTCAAATTTACCGAAGTCAAATTTGACATAAATTTAGCTCCGCGTGCGCCCGCTTACTCGATCTTAAAATAATCGTCCAAACCGCTAAATTTTATCGACAAATTCCGTCCAAACCGCCGTATCCTCCCAAGCTACCATAGCCCAAAACGGCCCAAACCAGACCGTCCGAGCGGACGCAAATTAATCCCAAACGAGTAAAATCTCGAGGCAGCAAGCTCCATCCGCTCGGCCCAGATATTACTCGACCATATTGTTTCAGGCGGCGAAAATTTATTAACCAAAAACCTAAGCAAGCAAAATTTACGCCAAGCTACATAACCGTAAAATCCACCGAAGTTTCGACTTTAAACGGGCCGCTTGGCCACAAACGACATCCGATCCGACCTATTCGAGCAATTCAAATTTGCCAAATTTAAAAAACAGACCGATAAAATTAACGTCGCTACACGCTTTTGCGTCACCCAAGGCCACCCCGAGCGACGCAAATTCGTCAAATTCAGCTCAAATTTACCCTCACGCGTCCTTGCCGTTTATCGCGTACGCTGAGCGCAAAAACACGTCTGTACCCGACAGCAGCGCACTCTCGTCAAAGTCAAACGCGCCGTTGTGATGCCCTGCGGCAAGCTTGGTGCCGATCATCAGATAGCCGCTCTTGCCGCCCGCTTTTTGCACGGCGTGCATAAAGTGCGCGAAGTCCTCGCAAGCGCCGAAATTTAGATCCCGCACGATGAGTTCGTCCTTGATAAAAGGCGACTGGCGCGCGGCGCGCTCGTAGATATCGGTGATCTCCTCGCTGCTATCACCCCCGCTCGTGCCGCCGGTTAGCTTCACATCATACTGCACGCCGTACATCTGCGCGACGCCCGCGACGATATCCATGCATTTTTGAAACATAAATTCATTTAGCTCGGTCGTTTCGCCGCGCGTTTCGCAGGCGATGTAGCCGTTTGGCGCGATGACGTTTCGTCCCTCGCCCGCTCGCAAAACGCCCACGTTTATGCGCGTGACGCCGTCGGCATGTCGCGTGATACCGTGCATGGCTAGAGCCACCTGAGCTGCAGCTAGCAGAGCGTTTGCGCCTTCTTGCGGAGCGCCCGCCGCGTGAGCCGATCTACCCGTGAAATTTACGTCGAATTTTGACGTCGCAAGAAGCTTGTTCGTACCACAGATGATGCCGCCGTTAGTTTTTGCCTGAAAGCCGATGTGACCGCCTAGCAAGTAGTCCACGCCATCTAGCACGCCTGCTTGCTCCATCGGCACGGCGCCTCTCGTGCCCTCCTCGGCGGTTTGAAATATAAATCTAAATTTACCTTTAAAATCATCCGAATTTTGCGCGATGAGCTTAGCCATAGCTAGGCCGATCGTGATGTGTCCGTCATGCCCACAGGCGTGCGTGATGCCGTCTATATCGGCTCTAAAGCCCTCTTTAAACGGCCTGTGCGCCTCATCCTTGCTCTCGGTCACGTCCACGCCGTCGATGTCGAATCTAAACGCAAGCGTCTTGCCCGGTCTACCCGTATCAAGCTCGGCCACCACGCCCGTTAGTCCATCCTCCATCACAGGTAAAAACTCGCGCTCGTCGGCGCTTAGCAGGCTTTTTGCTCGCTCGAGATATTTTTCTTTATCTTTTTTGCTACCAAGACCCGCTCTGGCTTCCGGCTTCATTATCTCGCGTCCCATTTTTAGGCTGTAGCCGAGCTTTTTTAGCTCGCTAGCGATCTTTGCCGTCGTAAAAAACGTGAAAAATCCGGTCTCGGGATGCGAGTGAAAAAACCGCCTATTTTTCACCATTTCGTCTTTTAGCGCTTCGACTTTTGCTGCTACCTCGTCCATTTTCGCTCCTTAAATTTGGAATTTTTATTATTTTTCTTAAAGATAAATTATACATCAAGATTAATTTTAAAAGCTTAAATTTGAGCCGAATAATGATAAATTTGACTCTGATTTTTGAGAGCCGACTTGTTTGGCGTAAATTTGATTAAATTTGATTTCTTGCCAAGACACTTCAGTCGGTTTTTTAAACCTCTGTTTGCGTCAAAGCAGTGCGGGTAATGCGAGGTAAATTTTGATTAAACGAGGTAAATTCGTATTTTAGCGGAGCGATTTTTAAGATAAAATTTAGAGTATAATTTGAGTTTAAATTTAAAATTCGCATCAAATTTGACTGCCGAATTTACAAAAAACCGCAAAAACAAAAGCCAAACTCACGTCAAAAATAAATCAAATTTTGCCCTAATCACTGCATTTCGCAATCGCAAATCCAACTTCAAACTTCACGTCGGCAAGAAATTTATAGTCACAAAAGAGCTCGCCGTCAAAACAAAGCCGAATTTAGCTCCGATTTTTCTTTAAAAAGCAAAAATTTTATTTACCGTATAGACGAGCCGATCGCAAGCAAATCTGCACAAAAGGCCCAAATTTGCCCCGTAGTTAGTCTATTTTAAGCTACCCTTTAGTTTCATTATTCGCGCGTAGGACTCCTCGATGCGCCCTTTTGATATCTGTTTGGCGCCCACCGCATCCACGACCAGCTGCGTGATGAGCTCCGCAGTCCTGCGCCCGCCTATCTTGTAGTCGCTAAAAAGCATCACGTCGCCGCCGGCGTTGATAAAATTTATCACTTTTTGCTGCAGCGTGAAGTCCTTTAATCCGCCCATTAGCATGTCGTCGCTGATGACGACGCCGTCAAATTTGAGCTCACCGCGCAGCAAACTGTCGATGAGCGCCGGCGAAAGCGAGGCGGGCAGCAAGGCGTCGCGCTGGGCGAGATAGATGTGTCCGACCATTATCATCTTGGCTTCGTTTTTGCGAATAGCGTCAAAATACGGCTTAAGCTCGGTGTAATCAAAATTTTCGATCACGACCTTGGCGGTGTGGCTGTCGGCCTCGACGTTACCGTGGCCCGGGAAGTGCTTCATCGCCGCTATCACGCCGCGAGCCTGCGAGGCCTTCATAAACTCGCTCGCATACAGCGAAACCTCGTCTATATCGGCGCTAAACGCCCTGCCGCGCGAGCCGATGATCGTGGATTTTGGATTTAGCACGTCGGCTACGGGAGCGAAATTTACGTTTATGCCGACATCTTTTAGCTGCTGCGCCATCTTAGCGTAGAGCTCGCCCGCAGCGGCCAGATCGAGCGTTTTTGCCGCTTTTTGCGCCGAGATAAAGGTCTCAAATCCGCTCTTATCCTTAAATCTCGTGATCTGCCCGCCTTCCTCGTCGATAGCGATAAAAATACCTTTTTGAGCCTCTTTAAATGCGCTCGTTAGCGCCGTAAGCTTTTTTTTGTCCGAGATATTTTTACCGAGCAACATCACGCCGCCAAAACGCTGATATTTGGCCTCCGAGACGGCTTCTTTGGCTGTTTTAGGATCAGAGCCGTTAAAGCCGATCATTATCATTTGAGATATCATTTTGCGAAGAGTGGGCTTTTCTTTCGCTTGATTTGCGGCTGGAGCGGCGTTTAGCACGGTCGGCAAACCCGCCAAAAACAGAGCCGAAAAAAGCGCGGCGATAAATTTTTTCATATTTTTCCTTTTTTGTTTTTGCGGATTTTACACTATTTTAGATAAATTTAAGGACTCTTGGCGCGGTTTTTGCGCGGGCGGATGCAGCAAGGCAACAATTATAAAATTTGCTACAAACTAGATAAAATTGGCTCAATTAAACTTAATCGGATTCTCTCTTATCATCTTTAGTAAAATATGATAGAAAGTTTTTGTATCTTTACTGTTATTATGTCTAAATTCGCATTCCTTAAGATGAAGTAAGAAATTCTCCTCGCTTAGCTTCCCTGAGGTCGCTACACTCGAGAAGATACTTTTAAATTTAGATAATCTATGTTTAGCATATCCTCGTCTGCTCTACTTCGCTACGCTCGTTACTTTTTAAGAACATATTTCTCATCGTAACTTACTGCTCCTTTGCGTGAGCTTAAGTTAAAGAGGGCCTAAAATTTAACGATTATCCGGCTATAATCTTTAATATAAATTATAGGATTATTTTACAAAGTGGCTTTTTGTATAGATATTACAAAACTCACGATAAGATTGCGATGAGCGTTACTTTTGCGATTTGCTTGGTATTGCTCTTGGGATTTTTTCGTGCCGAGCGATATCCTTTCTCGCTGCGAAATTTGCCGAGAATTCGTAAATTTTTAAAGCTTTATTCCCCAAATATCCAAATTTTTGGCGATACTAGCCCGTTTAAGCAAGAAATCAAGTTTTACGCGAGCTACATATGGATTTTTGGGATACTTTAGGCGGCTGAGACGGCATTTTCTCGTTTGCCAAAGTTTTATTTTAAAAACAGACGAGAGGACTCAAAATGCCGCTAAAAAGATGAATTCGCGCCGGATAATATTCAAACTTAGCTTCGGATACTTCGCTACGATGGTCTATTTACGGGTTGCCTCGTCGCGGACGGCGTTACGCTGTTTGCGAAAGATTTTGCAGTAATGCTTGAAAGTAAATTTGAGATATTTTAGTGATTTTTTTTTCTATCGGCGTTTTGCGCAGTCGGCGTGGGGCATTTTCTCGTTTTGCTTTTTACTTTGCCGGTTAAGATTCTTGAACCGACGCAAAAATCAGAATAAAGACAATGACTTGCAGGCAATCGACGAATTTACATTTTGTTTTCATTGTTTTTTGCGATTTTATCCAAGATTACAGTTAAATTTTTAAGTAGTTTAATTTTATCGCCGAAATTTTATGATTTTTGAAACCTCAAAAAATAAACAAATTTTACCAACGCCTCGACGCATTAAAACAAAGCTGCCGTTTTTGCGGGTTAAATTTTACCCTACTTTTCAGCCGTTGCAAGCCATGCGAAACGCGCTTGGGGTTAAAATTTACTTCTTACTCAGCAGATCTTTTAGGCTTTCTTGCACGTCTTTGCCGCGCAGCATCGACGCAACTTCATTTACTATCGGCGTATAGATGCCCTTGCCGGCGGCGATCTTTTCTATCGCATACGCCGTATCCACGCCCTCGGCGACCTCGCCTAGATCGTTTAGGATTTTGTTAAGGCTCTCGTTTTTAGCAAGCCCCAAACCCACGCGGTAGTTGCGCGAGAGCACCGATGAAGCCGTGAGAAAAAGATCGCCCGCCCCGCTAAGCCCCAAAAACGTCTGCTGTTGCGCGCCGAAATACTCGCCAAATCTCGCCATCTCGACAAGTCCGCGCGAGATGAGGCTGGCGCGAGCGCTGTTGCCAAGCCCGAGCCCGTCGCAGATACCGCCCGCGATAGCGATGACGTTTTTATAGGCACCCGCGATCTCCGCTCCGATAACGTCGCTGCTGGCGTAGGCTTTGATATTTTGCGGGAAAAGCCTCGAGATCTCGCACGCAAGGGTTTCGTTTTTGGAGTTTATCACGAGCGCACAGGGAAGGTCGTTTTGTATCTCTTTAGCAAAGCTAGGACCCGACAAAAAGGCCAAATTTGCCGTATCTACGTGCTGTTCGTAAATCTCGTCTAAAAAACGTAGACTCGAGGTTTCGATGCCCTTTGAGGCGACTAAAATTTTCTGTTCGAAGTTTTTAAAATGCTCTTTTAGCCAGCCGCTAACGGACTGAGAAGGTATGGCGACGACGAGCAGATCGCGCTTTAGCGCCTCCTCTAGGCCCACGAAATGCGCGCCTTCAAGCTGCCTGCGCGAGCTGATGACGCAGTCGTTTTTTTGCGAAAGCGCGTGAAAAAGCGCGCTGCCCCACTTTCCCGCTCCGATGATGGCTATTTTCATTTTTTCTCTTTTTTGTGATTTACTTTATTGTAGCTAAATTTGCTCGGCTTACTTCGCTTTTAATGAAATTTAGCGCTACCTTTTTGCAAAATTTGATCTCCGATGCGCCAAAAGCGTTTTAAATTTATTGCTACCGACGTCCAAGAAAGTCAAAATTTAAAGCGATCGCAAAGCAAATTTAACTGCTGAAATGCTAAATTTACTCTATTTATTCACGCCGCTCGCGGTCTCGCAAAGCTCATTAAATTTAAGCTCGGTTTAAAAGTTAGAATTTTGCCGATGCCGACTTTTTGCAAAATAAAGCGCACTTAATATTTGTGTTTTTACCGATTTAGGCGGCTTTACGGCGCCGTATTTGGGGTTTTAAACCGTGAGACGATAAATTTGAGAGACAAATTCGACCCGTTTTTGTCAAATCTGGCCTTTCCTGCCCTGCAAAACCCATAAATTTAACCGAAAACGAGCGAAAAATTTAACTCCGAAAACTTGCTTAAGTCAAATTTAGCGCAAAACAGTCGCGCCTGAAAAAGCAAAATTTAAGCGCCGAAACGACGATATAAACCCAAATTTACCCCAGCTTAGCCTTCAAAAGCTCATTTACTTTTGCAGGATTAAACGCGCCTTTGCCCTCTTTCATCGTTTGTCCGACGAAGAATCCGAAAAGCTTGTCCTTGCCGCTTTTATACTCGGCGACCTTGTCGGCGTTCGCGCTTAAAATTTGATCTATTATCGCTATGATGGCCGAGTCGTCGCTGACCTGCTTTAATCCCAATTTTTCGATGACGGCATCTACGCTACCCTCGTTTTCCATAAGATAGTCAAGCACCTCTTTTGCCGCTTTCGCGCTTATCGTGCCGTCTTCGATGCGGCGTAAGAGCTCTATCATCTTAGCCGAATTTACGGGCGATGTCTCTATCGTAGCGCCGTTTTTTAGGCGACCCAAAAGCTCGACGATGAGCCACGTAACGGCCAGTTTCGGCGATATTTTAGCCTCTACGAGCTCCTCGAAATACTTCGCCGTCTCCACGCTGCTCGTTAAAATCAGCGCGTCGTCCTCTTTGACGCCAAGCTCACGTCCGTATCTAGCGACCTTTTGTTCGGCAAGCTCGGGGATCTTGATCGCTTCGTTATACATCTCCTCAGGGATCTCGACGGGTAGCAGATCAGGATCGGGGAAATATCTATACTCGGCGCTATCTTCCTTGCCTCGCATCGAGCGCGTGACTAAATTTACGGTATCAAAAAGGCGGGTTTCTTGATAAACTTCTTCATCGTATTTGCCGTCTTCCCACGCCGCGCTTTGACGCTCGACCTCGTAGTCGATCGCTTTTTGGATAAATCTAAACGAGTTTAAATTTTTAATCTCGACGCGCGTGTAGAGCTTGCTGTCGCCTTTTGGGCGGATGCTGACGTTAGCGTCGCAGCGAAAGCTTCCTTCTTGCATATTGGCGTCGCTGATGTTTAAAAATCGCAAAATCGAGTGCAGTTTTTTTAGATACGCGACCGCCTCGTCGGAGCTGCGCAGATCAGGCTCGCTCACGATCTCAAGCAGCGGCGTGCCCGCGCGGTTTAGATCGACTAGGCTTTGTCCGCTCTCGTGGATGTTTTTACCCGCATCCTCTTCAAGGTGTGCGCGAGTGATACCTATGCGCTTTTTCTCGCCGTTTACGTCGATAAAAAGCTCGCCTTTTTCTACTATCGGTATCTCAAACTGCGAAATTTGATAGGCTTTTGGAAGGTCCGGATAAAAGTAGTTTTTACGGTTAAAAACCGAACGTTTATTTATGGTCGCATTTACCGCCGCGCCGAAGCTTATCGCCTTTCTCACGGCTTCTTTGTTTAGCACCGGCAAAGATCCCGGTAGCGCTAGGCAGGTCGGACAAACGTGCGTATTCGCCTCATCGCCGAAGCTCGTGGAGCAAGAGCAGAAAATTTTAGTTTTTGTATTAAGCTGAGTGTGAACCTCAAGCCCGATAACGACTTCAAACATAATTTGCCTTTTATTTAAAATTTAGGGCTTATTTTAGCAGGATTTTTATTTAAGTTAGATAAAAAGAAGGGGTTGCGCCCGCCGATTTTTAGCGTATTTTAGCTAGCGGACGCGTAAATTTAAAATTTCAGTGCTCGTCGTGGCTGATCAAAATCGCACCAGCAAGATACACGTAAGTAAGAATCATAAAGATAAATGTCTGCAAGCACGCCATAAACGTAAGCAAAACAAACGCCGGAAGCGCAGCGTAATACGCAAGAGCAAGCACGACCAAAAGGAACAAATCATCGCCCTTGATGTTACCGAAAAGTCGGAAAGAAAGCGATACGACGCGAGATAGATGCGAAACGATCTCGACGATAAACATTATCGGAGCCAGCCATTTATTAGGCCCCATAAAGTGAGCAAAATACTTGATAACGCCGTTTGCTCGGATACCTTCGTAGTGATAAAACACGAAAACTACGAGCGCTAGAGTAAGGGTCAAATTTAAGCTCGAAGTCGGAGCCTCAAATCCGGGTATTATACCTATCATATTACTTACAAATACGATCAAACCGATAGTGGCGACTAACGGCAGATACTTTCTAGATAGCGCTTCGCTACCTAGCACGTCCTTGCCCATGGATACGACGCCCTCCAGATACGCTTCGAGGATATTTTGCGTTCCGCGAGGCACGAGCTGCAAATTTTTAGTTGCAAATTTTGCCGCGATGAGCACGATAACCGCGACCAAAACGAGATGTCCCGCGTAATTTACCGCGTGGATAACGTGCTCGTTGTCGGTAAACAAAGAAGCGATCCAACCTGTAAACAAAAACAAATTTTCTTGCATGGATTAACCTTAGATTTATGAAATTTAACGGCAATTTTATCCAAATAAACGTTAAAAGTTTTTTAAGCTTACCTCAAATTTCGCCCGAATTTTAGCTTTTTTGCAAAATTTTGCTCAAATTTTGTTGCCGTTTTTTAAAACTACCGCTCACGCGAAAAATCTATCATAAACGAGCTTTAGTATCGTCGCGCCCACAACGGCTAAAAATACGACTCTAACAAATTTAACGTCCTTTTTCATAACCATATTCGAACCGAAATACGCGCCCAAAACCTGCCCCGCGCCCATCAAAAATCCGACCGTCCAAAGCATATGCCCGTCCGCGATAAAAACGGCAAGAGAGACGATGTTGCTGGTAAAATTTAGGATTTTCGTATGCGCGACGGCTTTTTTCATATTTAGCCCGATGAGCGCAACCATCGCAAACGTCCAAAAACTGCCCGCTCCAGGCCCGAAAAATCCGTCGTAAAAGCCCAAAATAAGCCCGAATATCACGTAAAAGGCTCGCGCGTTCATACGGGCGGCTCTATCTTCGTCGCCGACTTTTGGCATCAAAAGCGTATAGATGAAAATCGCTATCAAACAAAACGGGATAATAACGCGCAAAAATTCGGCGCTCAAAAACAATATAAGCACCGTGCCGACGCACGCGCCGATAAAGGTAAAAACGATACCGATAAACACTTCGCGAAAATTTATCATCCCTTTTCGGGCAAAATTTAGCGCCGCCGTGAAGCTACCGAAAGTGCCTTGAAGTTTGTTCGTAGCTAGCGCCACGTGAGGCGGCACGCCCATCGCCATGATCGTCGGCAGCGCGATCAGCCCGCCGCCGCCCGCGATCGCATCTACAAAACCCGCCGCAAAGGCCGCCGCGAAAAATATAAAATACGCCGTAATGCCGAAGTCAAAGTCCATTTTCGTCCCTTCAAAAAACAAAATCATACTACGAAAAATTTAAAAAATTTATAAAATTCAGCCTTTTGTTTTACTGCGGTTAAAATTTGTTGCAAAAGGTCAAATCTGTTCGGATTTGTGCCGATAGCGCCGCAGTTTTAGGTTAAAATTTACCGTAAAAGGTCAAATTTGAGGACGCCTCGGTTTTTAAAGCGCATTTTAACTTACGGTTTCGCTTGACGTTTTGATTTGGTATAGTCGGCGTTTTGCTGCAAATTTCGCCAACTCGGACGATAAAAATTCGGGTTTTGCTTGACGGCGGCAAATTTTACGTTTTGCTACGATTTTCAAGAGCCTTTATTTTTGATTTTTGTCGGTACCGAATTTTTGCGTTAGGATACCCCAAAAGCTCTTTTTGGTTGAGAATGCCCGCCATTTCGCGCCGACTCTAGCAAAAAATATCATAAAATTTTGAAATTTGCGGGAGCGAATTTTGTGATTTTGTTTTGATAGCACAAGCAAAAACGCTAAACGGCAAGGAGCTAAAATCTGCAATCTTTACTGAATTTTGTTTTTACGTTTGCGACGAGCAAGTTAGTAAAACCGTAGGCAAAGCGTAATTTCGGTTTTAAATTTAGCTCACTAAAAATACAAATTTAATGTTTAAAATACTTTAGGAGTAAAATTTAGCAAATTTAAGCCATCAAATTTAACGAAAAAAACAAACTACTAAATAAATTTAATAAATACGAAAATGAGACTTTATGCCGTCAAATTCGACCAAGCGAGAAACTGAATATAAATAAAAAAATTGCCGACCGCCAAGCGCGGCAAAGTCGGCAAATTCGGAATTATTTTATAACGCCGCAGACCATTCTAGCGCCGCCGCCGCCAAGAGGTTTCGGATGGTCGCTGTGATTATCGCCGCCGACGTGAACCATTAGCGAGTGGCCTTTTAGCTCGTCAATCTTCTTGATTTTTGGAGCAAGCACAGGATAGGCCGCGTTGCCGTCTTTATCGACGAAAAGCGCCGGCAGATCGCCCTTATGACCGTTGTCGTCCCATGCAAAAGAGTGTTTTTTCGTATCGGTCGGATCCCAGTGGCCGCCCGCTTTCATACCTAGACCCTTCTCAGTCGCGCCACAGTCCGCGTTTTGATGCACGTGAAATCCATGTACGCCGCCCTCAAGACCTTTGAGATTTGGGAAAAACGCCACGCCGTAGCTAGTTTCGATCGCTACGACCTCGCCTACGGACATATTGCCTTTTTCGCTTAGTTGCTCCATAGGGATCACTAGGTGTTTGCCCGCTTTCGGGTCGAAGTTTTGCTCCTCGTGCGCAAGCGCGCCGGTAGCGAGTAGGCAGCCTATGGCCGCACCGGCCAAAACGATTTTTTTCATTTTTTCTCCTTAAA
Source organism: Campylobacter rectus (assembly GCF_004803795.1). NCBI lineage: Bacteria > Pseudomonadati > Campylobacterota > Epsilonproteobacteria > Campylobacterales > Campylobacteraceae > Campylobacter > Campylobacter rectus. Next base: position 1,469,381 of record NZ_CP012543.1, read on the forward strand.
ATGTAATTGTGGCGTAACTATAGCCTAAATTTGATTAATTCTAGCTTTTAAATTTTCATTTAAATTTGACCTACAACGGCATTTAAAATTTAAGCTCGTTTTAGAAGTCGCGCTTTCAAAATTTAGCAAAACCCGCGCTCGCTGTTAAATTTAATCTCAAATTCGGCGCAAAATTTCGTTAAATTTGGCCGCCTCCCGCCCAACATCCGTTTGCCGATTTTACCCCGCTTCATTTGCCAAATTTAATCGTTTCTCACGCGCAAAATAGCCGATCTCGTCAAATTTTCCGTTCGTCGAATTTCGCTTGAGCGTAAAATTTTCCATATAAAATTTGGCTCAATTAAACTTAAGCGGATTCTCTCTTATCAATTTTAACAGTTTCTGATATAAGTTTTCCTGTGTAGTTTTAGTATTATATCTAAATTCACACTCTTTAAGATGAAGTAAGAAATTCCCTTTCTTAATGCCTTTAAATTTAGCTAGTCTATGTTTAGCGTATCCCTAGAAATTCTCAATGCCATTTATATGGTTTTTCCCATTAGCGAATTCATTTTTGGAGTGTTTTACTCTGTAGTGTGCTTTGACTCCGTAATCAACTAAACCATCATAAGCTTTCCAACAATCAGAATAGATAGTAGAACTATCAAGCTCGCTAAATTCCTTCAGTATCGGCAATAGCTCATTAGCAGAGCAGTTTTTAACTATTTGAGTATAAACTTTGCCGTCTCTTTTAAGCATACCGAATACCGGTGTTTTATTTGCTGCACTCTACCTCTTTTCCCCCTTACTCTCTTAGCTCCGAAGTAGCTTTCATCAATCTCAAAGCGAAGCTTCTAGGCGAGCTTGCGAGCTGGAAATCTCACCGCTAAATTTACTTATCTTTTCACACTCTTTAGACATTAGAATTCTTATTTCTCTAAATATTTTACATAGCGTTACTTCTGAAATTTTAGTTAAATTCGATATCTTTGATGCTTCTATGTCTTCTGTAAAGTACTTGAGAATTTCTCTAAATTTCTTCTCTGAAATTCGGGAACGGACTATATATTTGTTTTTTAACTTCGCTACGCTCGTTACTTTTCAAGAACATAGTTCTCATCGTAACTTACTGCCCCTTTGTATGAGCTTAAGTTAAAGAGAGCCTAAAATTTTATCGCCGTTTCGCCCAAAAAACGTCCGCGAGCGAATTTGCACAATTCCCCGCTTATACCGTCAAATTCAACCGCACTTGATGACCCAAAAGCGCAAAATTCATTTTATTTTATTTAAAATCTCGGTCAGTTCGCCGCTTTGGCCGATGCGGTAGAGCGCGAAGTCGTATTTGATCGGATCGGCGGGGTCAAATTCGCAAAGCTTGTCCGTTAGCTCGCGCACGGCCTTAAAATCATAACTTTTGCGAGAGATTAAGCCCAAATTTAGCGACACTCGGTGTGTGTGCACGTCAAGAGGCATCAGGAGCTTGCTTTTTGGCAGGCTTTTAAAGAGCCCAAGGTCGATATCGCTATCTCGCACCATCCAGCGAAGGAACATATTATAGCGTTTATACGGGCTTTGCGGCGCTTTTTCGTAGGGTTTGCCGAAGAAAAACTCATACCCTTCCGAGCGATAGGAGTTAAGCGAATATATAAATTTAATAAGCTCGTTTATACCGTCTATCATCGAGCCGCTTTTCTCAAAGCCCGATCTCACCGCGCTTTCGATATCGCCGTGCTTTTTCAGGCGCGAAACGGTGATAAAAATCTGCCTCACGTCCTCGCAGCTTTGAAAGCGGTATTTGTGTCGCGTCAAATTTGAGGCGATTTGCTCCTCGCTTTTATCTAGTAGCGAAAAATCGAGCGAATTTAGAAAATTTACGATGAGCTTTGCGTTGCCGTAGGCAAAAAGCGCGCAAACAAGGGAGATCTCAGGCGTTTTAAATTTGCTCGCTACTTGCAACGGATCGGCGGCGGAAAACAGATCCGCCTGCGTATTTTTGGAGATTACGTTTTGATCTAGGAGAGTTTTTATATTCATTTTTAGCCTTTTTTGGTTCAAATTTTAAACCAGAAAGGCTAAAAGAAATTTAAATTTATTGTTTTAGCATAAGCAAGGTATCAAGCATCTTTTCTACGGTCGTGATGATCTTGGCCGCCGCGCCGTAGCTGCTTTGAAAGCGTATGAGATTTGTTAGCTCTTCGTTTAAATTTACCCCGCTAACGGATTGATGCTCCGACATCGCTACCTTGTGGATAGCGGCGTTTGCGTCGTTTAGGTCGTTATTTGACTGTGTCTCGCTGGCTAGATCGGTCGTGATATAGCGGTAGTATCCCTCGACGCTCTCCTCTTTATCCGCGTGCTTGTCGGAGTAAAATATGATTTTTTTATACTGCATCTGCACCATATCGTTTGCGACTTCGTTATTGCCGGGAGTCGGGTTTGAGTAGGCCTTTAGCTTATGCGGATTTTCCATTAGCTCGCTTTTGACACTCATATCTTTCGCTTCGCCACCCTCAAAAACTCTATTTAGCCCGATGATACCCGGAAAATTCGTGCCTTTATCGACGAAAGCTACGCTGTATTCGCCCGCATTTTTTTTCGGTATGACGCCAAAAGTACCCCTGCCCGTCGCCGCGTCGTATTGGTAATTCGCCTGGAAATAATCATCCACGTCGTTTAGCGAGTTGTTATCGCCGTTGTCGTCGGTATCGGAGTTAAAGTCGCGCACGATGGAGTTGCCGCGAGTGTTGTCGTTTATCGAGGTCGAGGCGTTTATGTTGATCGTTTTGCGAGCGACCTCTTGGCCTTGGTTGTTATAGACCACGACGTCAAAGCTGCCGTGCTTGATGTCGTTATTAAAATTCATCAGCGTCCTGGAGTCGCTCAGGCCTTTTATCTCGTCGGTTACGGCGTTTTCTACGGCTGATTTTGCGTAGATATTATTGGTTTCATTTATGATGCCTTTGGCGAAGGTGTTTAGATTGTCGATATATTTTTGTATCGTTCCGTCTTGAAATTCGCCGCTATCATCCATCTTGCGTCCGCGCAGATCCAAAGCGGCACCCAATTTACCGCCCGAGATTCGTCCGTTTAGATCGACTTTTTTGCCGTCGTCTCTCTCGAAATAAACACCCTTAAAATCGCTATTGCCGTTCATTTTATCTATCTTTAGCGGGTGGTAGGTCACGCCGTCTACGATATTAAATCCCGAGATATTTATCTGATGTTTGGTGCCCATATCGGTCACGGTAGGATCGACGTTGCTGCCTTGCAGCTCGCCCTTAAATACGCTCATCCCTACCAGCTTTGACATCGCAAGCTCGAGCTGATCGCGTTTATCGCGTAGATCGTTGGCCCTTGTATTTCCAACGGACTCGACGCGAACGATCTCTTTGTTTATCTGTGCGATTTGCTTGGCGTATTTATTTATCTCATTTACGGTAACTTCTATCTGCGAATCAACATCTTTTTGAATTTTCGTCAGCATATCGTGAGCTTTATTTATGCTTTTAGCCAAAGTTGATGCGGTATTTAACAAATTTATCTTCTGCGAGCCCTCGGTCGGGTTTGAGGCTAAGTTGTTCCACGCATTGAAATAATTTTGCAAATCCCTACCTATGCCCACGCTTTTGAGGTCGGGAAAACGCTGTGAAATTTCCTCTAAAATTTTCTTTTTGTATTCGGTAGATTCTAAATTTATATTTGAAGTGCGAAGCCTGGCGAAAGTAAATTCGTCATGCACGCGCACGACCGTATCTACCTGAGTGCCCGTACCTATGTCGCCCGGAATATCGTGAAAGGCCTCTCTGGCAGACTGCACGACGCGCTGCCTGGTGTAGTGCTCGTTGTCGGCATTTGTTATATTGTGCCCGGTCGTAGTGATCTGCGTCTGCGCCGCGTCAAGACCGGTCATACCGATATGCAAAGATGAAAAGATATTAGCCATTTTTTAAACCCTCGTTTTAAATAAACTCTCCGGCCTTAGGCCGTTTTTGTCGTAGCCGCCGTCTTGCTCGCCTTTAAACATATTTTTTAATAAGCTATCGAAAAATTCTTTCACTCCGACGACGTATTTTGCGTATTCTTTGTTTTTTAAGTAGAGCTCTTCAAGCTTTGAGCGCATAAGAGCGAGAGATGATTTTACCTCATCGTCAAGGATAGAGCTTAAATTTGCCCCGCCGTTTTCCTTTGAGACTCGCAAAAGCTCTTTATCCAGTAGCGATTTTACAGATTCGAATTTTTTAACCAGCTCGTTTTTGCGTCTGACGCTATCATCGACCTTGCTGTGATCGGCTAGTTTTATATTCTCTATATCTTCCGTAGTTTGAGCGATAAGCTCGTCTAGCACGCCCATCGCCTCATCCAAATATCTTTTAAGCATTTTTGTCCTTTCTTTTTACGCAAGGACAAAAAATCTTATAAAAGCGTATCGGCAACGGCTTTTGCAGTCTTGGACATATCTAGCTTATACGTCCCGTTCGCGATCTGCTCGGCTATCTTTGCGACCTTGCTTTCTTCTTTGCCTTGTGTTTTTTCCATATTTTCGCTCTTTTTTACGTCGTTTGAGCGAGTGATTTGCTGCGGGCTCATGCCCATTTTAGCTCCGAGAGTTCCTATCATTTTCAAGCCTTTTTAGATTTGTTAGAAGCTAAATCGGCAAATTTTGATTTTTCTTAAGCCCTTTCTTTCAAATAATTGAATAAAAGTTCGCTAAAGCCCAAATTTCCGCTCAGAGCCTTGCTCATCGTATCGTTATACATCGAGTGATATATCTCGTCTCCCGCGTCTTTGCCAAATAGCGGATTTTCATCCTTTAGCGCGATATCTAGCACGCTTTTAACTAAAAACGCCTCAAAAGCGTCGGTTTGTTCTTTTAAAAGCGCGTCTTGCTCGCTCTGAAGCTTATCCGCGCACCTGTTCTCGATAGAGCTCGTGGCAAATTTGTTATAGGAGTTTAAAGCCGCCGAAGTATCTACGTTTAACATTATATTATCTCCAAATTTACGTGTATGGCGCCCACGCGTTTTAGATTTTCCATTATCGCTATGATGTCGCTAGGCGTCGCGCCCATCTTGCTTAGCGCCCTTGCGACGCTGGCCGCCGTCGTTTTTTCGCCGCTGATTTTTAGCATATTAGCTAGCGGATCGATCGCGGCCCCGTCTCGCAAGTCGATGGTTTGCTGATTTGCCGCTATGTTTTCGTAGGAGCCCGGCTCTATCTTTATCGTGATATCGCCGTGCGTGATGACGACGGGATCGACGGTGATATTTATGCCGCTTACTATCGTGCCGGTGCGCTCGTCGATTACGATCTTATCCAGCGCTTTATAATCCACGTCTAAATTTAACACTCTAGCCACAAAATCGACCATATTTGCGCCGTTTGGCTTAGCGATCCTGATCGTCCGCGAGTCCACGGCTACCGCGCTATCGCCACCTACGTCTAAATTTACCGCTTTTTGGATGTTTGAAGCGGTGTCGAAATTCGACTCTTTTAGGCTTAAAAATATCTCTTCTTGATTGTAGATATCGTATGCGATCTCGCGCTCCACGATCGCGCCGCTTGGGATCGTGCCCGCGGTTACGTGATTGCCACTATTGCCTCTAGCCGCGCTTTTACCGCCTATGGTTAGCGATCCTTGCGCTAGAGCGTAAATGTCGCCGTCCACGCCCTTAAGCGGAGTCATCAAAAGCGTTCCGCCCTGAAGGCTCTTTGCATCGCCGATAGAAGATATCACGACGTCAAGCTTATCGCCTTGCCTCGCAAACGGCGGCAGTTTTGCGATGACCATTACCGCGGCGGTGTTTTTTGATTTGATGTCGTCGGGCTTGATTTTTACGTTCACGCTTTGAAGCATATTTGAAAGAGACTGGATCGTAAACTCCGAACTACTGCCGTCGCCAGAGCCGTTTAAACCGACGACGAGACCGTATCCGATCAGCTGATTTTCCCTTACGCCAACGACGTTTGCGATGTCCTTTATCTGCGCCGCAAAAGCCGATATGGCAAGGCTCAGCAAGCATGCCGCTAGTTTCATTTTCGTCCTTAAATTTGTATTTTCAAGGACTAAAAAAGCAATTAGCATTCCAAATTTGACGCAAAAATTTTTAAGAATAGTAGCTAAGCGAGGTGTTTCCGAATTTTTTAGATTTTAAAAGCGAAAAGGCGCCGATATTTTCCGGCAAATTTAAGTGACTGGCATGCTCGAAAGCGATTAGATAAATTTTATCTTTGGGTAAATTTCGCGCCAAATTTACGCACTTTTCATAAACGTCCGCAAAGCCGTCCCTGATATCAAAAGGCGGATCAAGATACAAAATAACGGGTAAATTTTGTCTCGCGACGATGGCCGGAGTAGTATCAAAGGTATCGCCGCTTACGATTTCCAGTTCGTCGCCGATAAGTTTAGCGTTTTGTAGCGCGATTTTGTAGGCGTTTTTATCGATTTCTACCGCGTAGGCCTTTGTCGCGCCGTTACTTAGCGCCTCTGCGGCCATCAGCGCGCTACCGCCGAAAGCCTCGATAAAAACTTTACCCGCTAGCTCGTAGCGAAACGAATCAAAAAACGAGCCTTTGACGATGCTTTTGGTGCTTCTTGTGGTTTGAAGCGAGGGCAAAAGCAGCTTTTTACCTTTAAATTTACCGCTTGAAATCGTAGCGTAGAGATTTTTCAACGAGCTTTCCTTAAAAGTGCGAGCAGCTCTTCTTTAAATTTATCTATCAAATTTGAAACCTCAAGCTCCAAATTTGAGCCGTTTTGCTGCACAGCTGCGGCAAATGCAAACGCGCTCGTATGAGAAGGCGCGGCAGGTTCTGAAAACTGAATCGCCGAGTAAAACTCCTCAAGCGCGGAGATAAGAGCCTCTTTGCTAAAAGGGATTTGCAGATGAGGCGAGTGCTCGGCGATCACGAAAACGGGCTTTTTAGTTTCTATTTTTCTATCAGCCACGATAAAATCGCAATCTTTTCTAGGCGAGATAAAATCCCTCAAAAATAGCTTTAACGACTCTTCGAGCAAAACGCAGTCGCATTCAAAAGAAATTTTCACGAATTCTCCTTTCTGCCTTGATTTAGGCCGGATTTTAACAAATTTATGCGAAAATTAAAATTAAGCAAAAATTTCCCCAACAGGGCTAAAAAAATTTGCAAATTTGACGATATAGAAGCTAGCAAATATTTAAAGGAGAAAATATGGAAATTTTCAAAGTAGCGAGTCAGCCTATGGCAAACGTAGCCACAAGCTCGCACGCACAAAGCTCCACGCAAACCAGGGAGGTCGAAAGGACGCAGATCCAGCAAGATACCACGCGCAATCTAACCGAGCAAAACAACGAAACGCTAAATGAAAAAATAAAAGAAGCCACCGAAAAGCTAAATAGACAGATGGAAGACCTAGGCACCAGCATACGATTTGGTTACAACGACAAGATCGAGGCGATGTTCGTAAACGTATTAGAGATGAAAACGGGCGAAGTGATCCGCAAAATCCCGACCGAACAGGCAATGAAACTAAGCGAATATTTTAGAGAAGCGGTCGGTATGCTATTTGACAAGGAGAGCTAAAATGGCGTTAGGTAAAGTTTCTTCGCTCGGCTTTGGCAGCCAAGTCTTAACGCAAGACGTTATAAATAAACTAAAAGCCGCCGACGAAGCGGGTCAGATAAAACCCGTAACAAATAAAATCGCTGCAAACGCGACAAAGCAAAAGGATTTGACGGCTCTAAAAACGCTGATAGGCACCTTTCGTTCCTCGGTTTCTGCGCTAGCGGACGATAGCTCGTATCAAAAAAGAACAACCAGCTCGGACGGCAAGAGCGCCGATATAAGCGTAAGCCCCGGCGTAGCGGTACAAAATATCGATATAGACGTGAAGCAGCTAGCCAAAAAAGACGTTTATCAAAGCACGAAATTTGGCACCTCAAGCTCGTTTATCGGCAAAAACGGAACTTTTGGCATAAAAGTAGGAAACCAAACATATAAAATCGAAGTCAAAAGCTCAACTACGCTCGAAGAGCTAGCCGATAAGATCAACGAAGTCACAAACGGCGCCGTCTCGGCAAGAGCGATGAAGGTAGGCGGCGAAGATCCATATCAGCTCATCCTTCAGTCAAAAGAAACGGGCGCGGATAATAAAATCGAGATAACAAACGTCGACAATGACGGCAACGCTCTAAACGGCGCGGACGATGTTCTGCAAAAATTAGGCTGGGACAGCGCAAATATCGCAAACAATAAAATCTCGACCGCGCAAGATGCTGAATTTGTCTATAACGGCATCACGATAAAGCGAAGCGGCAACGAGATAAAAGATCTAAATTTAGGAATGACGATAAAGCTAAAGGATACGGGCAAGACGACTTTTAGTGTCAAAGAGGACACTAGCGCGATAAAAGAGAGTATGAAAAGTATGGTGACGGCGTATAACAACCTCGTAAATAACCTAAAAGTCGCCACAGACTATGATTCGGATACGAAAAAATCGGGGACGTTTCAAGGTGTCGGCGAGATAAATACGATAAAATCGACGCTAAATAAAATTTTATTCGGCAACCAAACCTATACGAAAGATAACGTAACAAAGACAGCAAATTTAGCCGACTACGGCCTAAGCCTAAACAAAGAAGGCTTGCTGGAGCTAGACAGCTCAAAACTCGGCAAAAAACTAGATGAGGATTTGCAGAGCGTGCAAAAGATATTTGCCGGCGGCACTACTTACGGTACGGCTCAGGTTCTTAGCTCAAAACCGGTAGACGGCGGAGCTCTTAGCATCGGCGGCGAGGATCTCGTGATAAACGGTAAAAAGATAAATTTAGCCGCTACTCCGGCGTCAAATTCGTCAAAGCAAAACGCTCTAGCGCTACTAAAAGCCATAAACGACGCCGGGATACCCGGCGTGCAAGCGACGCTAACCGCAAACGAAGACGGCATCATGCTAAAAACCACAAACGGCACGGCGATAAACATAAAAGGCTCGGCTGCGGCGCTAAATGCGGTAGGCTTTAGCGAATCGACCGTAACGCCGAAAAACACGACCGTCAACGGTATCTTTGCATCGACTAAAAAGGCGGTGGACGGGCTGATCAACTCAAAAAACGGCTCTCTTACAAAATACGCCCAAAGCCTAACCGAGGAAAAAAAGACACTGGACAAAGAAAAAGAAAAGACGCAAAAGACGTTAGATGCGAAATACGCCACGATGGAAGAGCGATTTTTGGCTTACGACAAGATCATCAGTAAGCTAAATAGCGAATTTTCGTCGCTAAAATCGATGATCGAAGCAGAATACAACAAGAAATAAAAGGTAAATTTATGCATTATAACACTGCGCACACGGCGTATTCGCAAAACGCGGTAGGCGGCATCGAGTCGCCTACCAAGCTCATCGAGATGCTTTACGAGGGCGTTTTGAGATTTATTTTTAGAGCTAGAAAAGCGATGCAAGATAACGACGTGGAGAAAAAAGTATATTTTATAAACCGCACGAACGCCATCTTTGTCGAGCTTCTAAACTCGTTAGACTACAACCAAGGTAGCATCGCGCACTATCTTAGCGGGCTTTATACGAGACAGATCCAGCTCCTGTCAATAGCAAATCTAAACAACGACGAGCAGAGCCTAAACGAGGTCGTGAGCGTAACCAAACAGCTGCTTGAAGCGTGGAAAGAGACGACAAATGCGGGGCAAGCCGATGTGGCTGGATGAGTTTAAGATAGCCGTCGCTAATGATGACACGGAGGCTATCGCGGCGCTGGCGGGCGAGGTGCCCGGCAAATTTGACAGCCTAGAGGATGCCTTGCAGGCTAAGGAGCTCCTCGGCGCAGCGCTAAATTTGATACAGAAAAACAGAGCCGAACTGGGCAAAGAGCTAGAAAAGCTAAAAAACGTAAAAAAATACATAGCGTCGTAAGTAAATTTGACCGAATTTACGGCGCTTTTTATCTCAAATTTCTCTTCTAAATTTTCCCGCAAAGACAAAATCCGACGAAAAACGACGCAAAGGATGCTTTAAAAACAGCTTCGGCACGTAAATCGCGTATGATTTTAGAGCGCCAAAGGTGCGCGAGCTCAAATCTAACGATGAGGCGAGCTTGGTTTTAAAAGCGAGAGCAAGATACTGCGCAAGTTTTTATATCTTTGCGGATACGGGCATGCGATCTTTGGCTTATTTATCTAGATGACAGCAAGGTTGCTTTTTACGATCACGACGCAAGCTATCTTGCGCGTCAAATTTGAACAAAGTTGATTTAGACGTCGCGGGCCGGTTAAGGTTGCCTAGCTATTTGAAAAATTTAAAACATAGACGAGCCAAACGGCTAAGGGCGGGCTAAATTTAACCAAGCTACCAGCGTCCGGCGTCTGCGAATTTTAGAAATTTGGAATATTTGTCGGTTTAAAACTATCGGCGATCGCGGCTCATATCGCTCGCTATGACGTAAATTTAAATATCGGTCTATTTTTGCGAAAAATTTATGGCTCAATTAAACTTAATCGAATTTTTAACTGCGACTTGCGTTGCTACTGCCTCCTGAAAGGCTACGAGCGTAGCGAAGTAGAGTTTAGATATAATAACAGTAAAGATACAAAAACTTTCTATCATATTTTACTAAAGATGATAAGAGAGAATCCGATTAAGTTTAATTGAGCCAAATTTAAATACCAAACGGCGTTTAGCGAAAACTCTGCCCGCGCGGTTGCTTCAGCCGATTTTTGTCGGCGACCGCATTAATGATAATGCCGATAAATTTTGAGATTTAAAACCATATAAATTTTATGGACAGGCAGATAAAATTCGGCAATGAGCGAGTTTAAGTTTGATAAATTTAGCCGCCGCTCACTCGCTCGTCGCAAAACCTCAGCCAAATTTAAGCCATAGAAAATTAAAAATTTACAAATTTAGCTCAAGCCCCGCAAAAATGCGTCATAAACGTAGCGGTTTATCGCGACCAAACCCGCGCATTAACGCAAAGCGCGATGCCAAAAACCACAAATTTAAAAACAAATTTGACGCCCAGGCTAGCTAAATCTAAATAAATTTGATGAAATTTCGCAAGCCGCCAAAAAGCACAAGCGCAAAACAGACCGCGCGAAGCAAAAAATATGAGAAAATAAGCAAAGCTCGTAAAACAATAGAAAAAGGCATGGCGATAAGCCGAGTTCTGTCGTGAGTGATTATTTATCTACTCCAAATTTTACAATTTGGCTCTAGCGAAGGGTTTGACATAAGACTCAAAACCGTCCCTTCTTGCTGCGAGTTGGGTTTATATAGCCGCCGCGCTTGCACGCCGCGCCGGTGGGCTCTTACCCCGCCGTTTCACCTTTACCGCCGAAGCGGCAGTCTGCTTTCTGTTACACTGTCCCTTGGGTCGCCCCAGCCATCCGTTAGATGGAACTCCGTCTTATTGCAGCTCGGACTTTCCTCTTTTGCCTGCGCAAAAGCAATCACTTGCCATACCTTGGGCGCGATTATAGCTTTTTCGGGTTTAAGGATAGCTTTTAAAGCGCTTGCCACGTTTGATGCGATCTTCAAAATTTGGCCGCTTTGCAAAAGCCGATGCCCTTAAATTTTTGCAGCTTTTGCGTCAAATTTTATACTCAGCCAAAACTCCGAGTAACTTTTAGTACCATCTTTTTTGATTGCGTTTTATTAAAGTGGTCTCGTTTTTATTACATAGCCAAAACAAGTCGCCGGGCTCCGACCCCAAAGCGCTTGCAAGAGCCTAGATTAGCCAAGAGCGATAGAATTCGTATTCATCTTTTAAGATACCGCCGTAGTCAAACCCCATACCCATCATCCTATCAAACATAGTTTTTTATCATTGTTCTATACGGCATACGGATATTTTATTATGAGCTTGGCAGGCGCTATCTCGTTTTCATTATCTCTTTTTTGCTAAATTTGAAACCGAATTGCCGTAAAATCAAATTTAACCGTAAATTTAAAGATCCGTTTCTTTTAAATTTATGTTATCCCAAACTAAAAACAAGCTACGCAAATCCGAAACAAAATAAATTTCCCCGCGATGCTCAAATTTAATAGCCGTTTAAAACAAATTAATGTATATTTTTTTCTTTTATCGGTAGTTAAATTTGACATAAATTTGCAAGGATTAAATTTTATAAAATTAAACAGAGTGCCGCCAAAAGCGGCAAGCTATGCGATCAAAAGGCCCGCGACAGCCGAAATAAAGTGGCAAAAAGGAGCAAAGATGGATAGAAATTTCAATAAAGCAAGAACGCAAGGCATCCTCGGCGCAGTTTGCATCCTGTGTGCGAGCGCGAGTTTTTTAGCTAGCGATCAGAGCCTGTTTTGGATCGTTCGCACGCTAGCGTGGCTGTTTGCGCTGACGTTTTTCCACTATGCGCTCATCCGTGCGCAGGAGCTGTCAAGCTCAAACGTCTTTACTATCTTTAAATACGCCTACAACGGCTTTTTAGCGGTGATCCTCTGCACTATCGCGCTCTATGTTTTTGATAAAAATTTCCTCAGTCTCATCTTTGACGTCATCATCCCGCTTGCCGTATTTGCCGTCTCTATCGCGTGGGTCATCATAAATCTCAAACTCGCAAAGGTCTCGGGCTGCGCGCTTTTTAGCATTTACGCGTGGATGCTTGCCGCTAGCCTGGGCGCAAACTTCATCTACGGCATGCTAGAGGTCCTCTCGCCCGCCCTCATCGCTCCTATCGTCAAATTTGAGCCTCTCATAAACGCGCTCTTTGATCTAGCGACCTCGGGCGTCTTGTTTGCGGCGTGGATCAATGTGGAAAATTTCTCAAACGAGCAAGACGAAATAGAGATAAATTTAACCAAACGGAGCGCGGATAAGCAAAATTTAAGTATGCAAATTTTAAACGGGCAAAATGCGGGCTTGCGAAATTTAAACAGCCAAAACGCCGATAATCAAAGTGCAAACGATCGCAAATTTGATGAGCTCGGCATAAATGAAACCGTGTCGATGCGGCAAAATTCGGATGCTCAAGACATAAGCGAACGAGCCGAAAGCCGGCAAAATTCGAGCCCTAATAATTATGCGAACGATCAAATTTTAAACGAGCAAGACATAAACACAAACGATACAACACTGCAAAATCTAAGCGAAACCGTTATCGGCAGCTTAAATTCGAATTTAAGCCGAAGCGCAAACGAGCAAAACCTAAATAGACGAAATTTAGACGAGCAAAGCGCAAACGAGCGGGTTGCCGAGCTCAAATTTGATGCCCCGAAAAGCGAAATAAACGAAGAAAATTTAGCCAAAAGGAGAAATATGCAAGAGGATATTTACAAGCAAGAGACGCTGCAAGCGGCCAAAAAGCAAGGCATCATATCGTGCTGGTTTTTGCTGGCGATTTTTGCCGTGGGCTTTTTGATCAAGGTTTATACGGCGTTTACGCAGCCGCACACCGAGGCGGAGGAGCGGTTTATTAGCCTCGCAGGCGATCTGATAAATGTCGCATTTTCGCTAATATCGGCTATTTATATGTGGTTTGCGCTTAAAAAGTTGGAGGAAATTTACGATACTAGAGCTTTTGCGATCTACAAAAGGACGATCGTAGCGTGCATCGTATTTGTAGCGGTAGCCGTCGCATATATCCTGATACGCGGCGCAGAGGATCAGCCCGTCACGGCGGGTGCGGGGCTGGCGGGACTGTTTATGCTAGCTATCGTTATTTATCTCATCGTGCTTTGGTTTAAACTGAATTTCGAGCTCGCCTCAGTCACGCAAAATAAGCTTTTTAAAACTTACGTATTTTTCACTATCATCGATCTCGTAGTCGTTTTGACACTGCAAATCATGCTATTTACGGGCTATTTCACAACGCTCTTTTCCATAATGGCCGTAGCGCTAAGTATCGCGATACTCTACGTGCTGCCGACGGCGTTTTATCTATACGCTTGGACTAGGATAGAAGAGTATCTGGGGGCGTAAGATGCGAGAAAACGAACAAAATTTAACCGAAGACAAAGCCCAAATCATCGAAAAAGCAAAGCAAGAGGGGATGCTTTCGGCTTGCTTTATGTCCTTTACGGTTTTGGTGCTTTACGTTGCGGATTTTTTCCCGAAACTTCAAGAAAAGCACAGCTGGACGGCGCTAAGCATACTCGCGCTCGTTTATCTTTACAAGGCGCTTAAAAAGCTCCAGCCTATGTGCGAGACCAACCTCATACGGCCGTTTCACGCGTATTGGACGCTAGGTATCGCTGCGGCGGCGGCTCTGCTAGCTGGGATACTTTACGATTCTATGTTTACGCTTTTGTTTCTTGTTTTGCTTATCGTCACGCTGTTTTTTTGGACGATTTTAAACTTTAGACTATCGCGCATCACGCAAAATCCGCTGTTTAAATTTCACTCCATCATGCTCATAGTTTCTGTCGCATCTAGCCTCACGGTACTTTTTCTAAAAGCAAACCCGGGCTCCGTGCTTTACTACGCGGACGCAGCGATAACGGCGACGGCTCAAGCTCTGCTCGTTGGCGCATGGTACGGCGTGGATGATATAGAGGAGATTTAAATGCGTGCAGGCTAAATTTGACTTTAAAATTTAACAAATTTAAACCATAGTTTTAGAGTTAAATTTAAACGAACATTAACCGTTATGATTTAAATTTAAGCCGTTAGGTAAGCATAATTTTGGCGAATACAAGCTATAATTCAGGTGCAAATTTAACCTGTTAAACCCAACATAATCAGTAATTTTGCCCAATATATCAATAAGCAAAAAGGAGACAAATGGAAAATGAGAATGAAATTTCAAATAAAAAATTAGAGTATATAAAAGGTTTTGCATATCTTGCAAATATATTTTTTATCGCCAGTTTATTTATGCCGATTAGCGAATGGCCGGCCAGAGGTATCGTATTTCGCTTAATCTGGCTAATACTTATGTATTTTGCCGTCTCAAAGGTGGCCAATATCGCCAAATCATCATCCTTGATGACTTGCTATAAGCTGTTTATCGCCGGCGTCATTTTTGCAAACATCATAACCCTTCCCGCTCTAGATAGCTCAAATATACCGCTAGGCACGGCAGTCGCTATAGCGATTCTAACTATAATATTTTTGGCCTGGACATGGATGGCAATGTTTTTTAAGCTTGCCGAGATAACCGGCGAAAAGCTCTTTAAATGGTGTATATACAGCTATATTATTTGCATTGTCGCGCTATCTGCGACGTTTTACACGCTTTTAAACTCATTTTGGATAACCGATGCGATAAAGGGCGGTTTTGGCGTAACAGTGCTAATATTCATAATAACGCAGATATTTTACTTCTCTGCTTGGAGTAGCATAAAGACGATCAAAGTGCAAGAGAATGTCCAAGAAAACGATGCGGGCTAATTAGCTCGCTAAAATTACCGATTTTTTGACTGGTAATATCAAAAAGGCGCAAGTCTGTCCGTGTATAAATTTGAGGGTTTGAGCTAAATTTTCTCAATCGGGCAAATTTAGCTAAATTTTTAAAGCGAATTTCCTTCGGCACCGAGCATAAATTTAGCTAAATTTACCGAATTTTACAGTATCCAAAACCGCTCAAAGCAACGCAATGCCGCAATCATAAATTTAAAGCAAAACGTAGCGCGCTTGACGTAAATTCAAAAGTCTAAAAGTCAAAAAACGCTCGCGTAAGCATAACTTTAAGACAAAACCACGCAAACGCTACCGCAAATGCAAAAAATAAAACAATAAAAAGTGTGCGAATTTGACTAAAGACCCATAAATTATTGCGTATCGCTCAAGAGGGCAAAAACTTCGAGCTCAAAGTCAAATTTCACCCGCCCTTAAAGTAAATTGACAAATTTAAACCCACTCTACTCTAAAAACGCCGAATTTCTAATCGCAAAAGCCGAATTTACGCCAAAACCGCCCTATCCGTTCATCTTGGATAGCTTTTCATTTTTGAGATTTGCCTCCATCTGGCGTATCTCATCCTCGCCGCTCCTTACGACGCCTTCGTCGCACTCAAAGTTTTTGGCGTCTATTTTTTTCGGGTATTCGACGTTTGCTAGGATGTGTCTAAAAAGGTTGATGCGAGCCTGTTTTTTGCTATCTGAAACGATGATCGTCCACGGACAAAACGGCGTGTTTGAGGCTAGCAGCATCGAGTATTTGGCGATGGTGTATTGATCCCAGAGCTCCTGGCTTTTTTCATCTACGGGCGAAATCTTAAACTGCTTGAGCGGGTCGGTGAGGCGCTCTTTGAAACGCTTTTTTTGCTCCTCTTTCGAGACCGAGAGGTAAAATTTAAAGAAAATGATGCCCGAGTTTTTGATCATCTCCTCAAATTTAGGCACTTCACGCAAAAACTCCTTGTGCTCTTCTTGCGTGCAAAAGCCCATCACCGGCTCGACGCCCGCGCGGTTGTACCACGAGCGGTCAAAGATCACGATCTCGCCCGCGCTTGGCAAATGCGCGACGTAACGCTGAAAGTACCACTGCGAGCGCTCGACGTCGCTTGGCTTTTCAAGTGCGACTATACGGCATCCGCGCGGATTTAGATGCTCGGTTAGGCGCTTTATCGAGCCGCCCTTGCCCGCCGCGTCGCGTCCCTCGACGATGATGAGTACGCGCAGGCCTTGCTCTTTTACGTGATTTTGAAATTTTAAAAGCTCGATTTGCAGCCTTCTAAGCTCGCGTTCGTAGTCTAGCTCGTCGCTATTTTTTTTATCTTTTGACATATCTTTTCCTAGTCTATTAAGATATTTTGCTCGTTTAGCACGGCGCCGACGCTTGCGCCGTCTTTTTCGGCGGTTATCGCTCCTATCAGCGAGATCTCGCTGCTTTCTAGCGTGCCGTTACCGTCCGCTACGATCTTATAAAGCTGAGTTACGTCCTTGCCTTGCACGGCTACTACGGCTTTCGTGCCTTCTTGATTTGAAGTAGTATTTTTAAAAGCCGTTTTGTTTGCGGCGATAAGCTCTGCGAAATCTTTCCCGCCGTAATCTTTGCCCGATATATTTTCGTCCATTTTGACGCTATAAATATCGCCGTTTTTTATCTCTCTACCGGCATTTGCGGCGAGGCCTAAATTTTGGGCGCTTATTTTCTCTTTGACGCCTAAATTTTTAAAATTTATCTTATCTTCGTTTGAAAAATCCGAAATCGTCAAATTTGAAACATTCGCCGATAAGGTAAATATATCTTTAGCTTTACTTGCGGCTACGGCTCCGGTCACGTCCGATACGAGCAAGGTATCGTTTGCGTCGATAAATTTATCTCTCAAAAGCGAATACTGAACCAAGGTTAGTTCCAAAACGCCTTGTTCATCGGTAACGTCGATGCTGTTTGCGGATTTTAAAGCGTTTAAATCGCTTGAGTTTCCTAACGCGGTTTTAAAATTTGCAACGCTATCTTTCAATAAAACATTCTCTTTTAGCGCGAGTATATCTTTAAACATACCGAATTTAGCGATCGCCAGAGTCTCGTCGCTAGGGCTAGTAAATTTGCCTTTTAGGTTCTTAAACTGCAAAATATTAAGCTCAAACAGGCTATTTTCTTGATTTACATCGACGCTTTTTACGCGCTCTGCGAGCAAAGAGAGCACCTCAGCCACGCCCTTTTGCTGCAAATTCGCGGGCGTATCGAGGACTCTAAAATTTACGTTTTCAGGCAGGCTAAACTCGTAAATTTTACCCGAATAATACGCCGTTACGAGCGTTTTTATATCCGTTAGCAGCTCGGAGATATTTTTATCGGCGCCAAACAGCATCGAGCTTTTATCTACCGTGAGCACGTCGCCCTCTTTTCTCTCTTTTAAGATCCCTTGCACGGTATATGCCTTTAGCGTCTCTTCGGTCTTGGTAACGGGAGTTTTAAACGTATAAATTTCATTCGTAGGTAGCTTGACGCTTGAAATTTTAAGCTTTGCGAGGCTTATGTCCGCGACAACCTTTTGTCCGCCCTCGTCTTTGTAGTATTTACCGTCGATACCCTTATAAACGACATAATCTACGCCCTGGGCTTTCACGCCCACGTCGCTACTATCAAAAAGCTTCATAAAGCCGTCTTTGTCCGTTATCTGACGATACATAAAATTTCCGTTTTTTTCCAGATTTTCTATCACTCGCTCGATTTGCTCTTGCGTTGCTCCCTCAAATGCAGCGGCAATGATTTTGGCAAATTCTTTGTTTCCGACGGTTTTTACGCCGTTTATCAAAGCCTGCGTTTTTAAAATCGTCGCCACCTCGGTAGCCGTGCTCTTGTCGGTTATCTCTTTTAAAATATTTCCAAATGCGGCTAATTTCTGCGCTAACGTGCTTTTTTCTGGCAGTTTTTGTATGATCTTGGCGCCCACGTCGGCGACTTTTAGTTTATTGAGGTATAAATTTTGCGCCCTTATCGCGTCGGCATCATCGTAGTTTCCGTGCTCGGCAGCCTTTAAAAGTTCGCTTACTACGACTTCTTTGGAATTACCGTTATTTAAGCTTTTAGTCCAAAACGCCACGCCCTCGGGGTCTTTACTCTTATCTTTTGAAAACAAATTCGTATAAATGTGATTTATAAAATCCTCATTGCTCTCTTTGCCGCTAAAATACTCCTTTGAGGGCTCCGTAGCCAGCATAGCGGCGGCTACGTCTTTGATCTCCAGAGAATTTTTATTAGCCGCGTTTAGCCAATACTGCTGTCCGTCTCCCTCGGCGATCCTGTTAAAAAGCGTGATATATAGAGCGTTTATATCCTTACTCGTTAAAGCCATATTTTGTCCTTTTTGTTTATATTCGACATTATTATATATAAATTCGGTTGATTTTTTGATTTATTTTTATAAAATAGCAGATCAAGTGCGTGACAAATTCGCAATTTACTTAAGTTTTATACTAGCTTTATACTTTTTTTGTAGAATTAAAAAAAATATTTTCAAGGATTTTTATGTTTTTAAGACCAATCGCTATCTTATTTCTTTTGATAAATTTTGCCTTTTGCGAACCGTTATCGGTCAAAGAGGCCTTCAATCTAACGGCTCACGCAGACGAGCAAAACGTCGAGTTTAGATTTGCTCCCGCGCCAAATATCCACGTCTATAAAGACAGCCTCGCAGCAAGCCTGGGCGAGCGAAATTTAAACTCGCACCTAAACTTCCCCAAAAGCGAGATCGAGGACGAGCGCGAGGTTTATACGGGCAAATTTAGCCTTTTTGTGCCGATAAATTTGCTAAAAGAGCTTAGCGGCGACGAAAATTTCGCCCTAAAGCTCGAATACCAAGGCTGCGCCAAAGACGGCATCTGCTACCAGCCGCAAACGCTAAATTTTAGCGTCAAAAAGGGGCTTAGCGGCTACTCCGTCACGCAAATCATAGAGGCCGCCGAGCCCGACGAGTTTGCAAGCTCTCAAGCGCCGCTTTCCGAACAAGACTCCATCGCCGCAAGCCTTAGTAGCGCAAATTTCCTCCTCTCGCTCGTCACGTTTTTCGGCTACGGATTGCTACTCTCGCTCACGCCTTGCATATTTCCGATGATACCGATCCTCTCATCGATCATCGTCTCAAAGCAAGCCAGTAGTGCGCACGGCGGCAGAAACGGCGCCGTAAATTTAAGCACAGCGGACGAAAACTCGGTCAAATTTGATGGTAGTAACCCGCACGCCAAAAATAACAAAAGCAAAAAACCGCGCGCCGCGAGTGGATTTTTCCTCTCTCTCATCTATGTTTTTGCGATGGCGTGCGCCTACGCGGTCGCCGGCGTAGCGGCTAGCGTTTTTGGCTCGGGCGTGCAAACCGCACTGCAAACTCCGGCCGTGCTGATCGGCTTTAGCATCGTTTTCGTCGCGCTTGCGCTTTCTATGTTTGGACTTTACGAGCTTCAGATGCCGCTCGCCCTGCAAAACGCGCTTAGCAAAAAAGCCCAAAGCAAAGGCGGCGTAGTCGGCGTTTTCGTCATGGGATTTTTATCCGCGCTTATCGCCAGCCCCTGCGTCGCCGCACCGCTTGCGGGCGTGCTACTTTATATCGCGCAGAGCGGAAACGCGCTATTTGGCGGGCTTGCGCTATTTACGATGGGACTTGGTATGGGTGTGCCGCTACTGCTTATCGGCGCAAGCTCGGGCAAAATTTTGCCGCGACCGGGCGCTTGGATGGATAAAATCAAGACGCTTTTCGGTTTTATCATGCTGATAATGGCGGTTTGGCTTAGCGCACGCGTGATGGGCGCCAGAGCGGAGCTACTGCTCTACGGCGTTATCGGCGTGTTTGCTAGCGTATTTTTCGGAGCTTTTGATGCGACAAACGCAGAGCGCTCGGACGGCAAAAAGCTGCTAAAAGGCACGGCGCTACTAGCCTTTATCTACTCTGTTTTGCTGATCGTGGGCTCGTTTTCGGGCGCAAAATCGGCGCTAAATCCGCTCGAAGGCTTTAAAAACGCAGGCGGTGCAGGCGTAAATTTGAGCAAAAACGAACCTAATTTTATCACCGTGTCAAATTTAGCCGAGCTGGAAAATGCGGTAAAAAGCTCATCCAAACCCGTGCTGATCGATTTTTACGCGACTTGGTGCGCTAGCTGCAACGAACTTGACGAGATCACTTTTAAAGACGAAACCGTGCTAAAAAAACTCGAAAATTTTACTCTTTTACGCGCGGACGTGACGAAAAATAGTAGCGATAATGCGCAAATAATGAAAAAGTTCGGGCTCATCGGGCCGCCCGCGATCCTATTTTTTCGCGCCGGTAGCGATGCGCAAGACGAGCTAAAAAACGCGCGACTCATCGGCTTTTATCCGCCCGAAAAATTTTTAGCCCATCTTGAAAAATTCGGGCTGTGAAATTTACGAAAACGCGGTGCTTGTAGGAAAATTTGGAAGTAAATTTGGCCGAGTTTTTGTTCTGCGGTCAAATTTGGCGTTTAAATTTTGCAAATTTAAATCCGGTCAAATTTACGCGGCGATTTTATCGTATCAAATTCGGAAGCGTTTTTAACGCGGTTAAATTTGCTTTCAAATTTTGACCGCAAGAAATTCCGCCTTTACTCGCGAATATTTTTGCAGTGCTGCCAGCGACGATTGCAGGCTCATTTTATCGCGCTTTGATGATTTTTTGCGGTTTTATGTGCAAATTTGAGATAATTAAAGCTGATTTAAATTTCGCTCGCTATAATTTCGCCTATCGTTACCCTGTAGTTTAGTGGTAGAACTGCTGACTCTGGATCAGCTAACAGAGGTTCGAATCCTTTCAGGGTAACCACTCCTTAGTAGTTTTCATTTAAATTTTATCAACTTAAATTGTTTGCTTGCGTTAACACCTTTTTTGCACAAAAAATACCCTTTTAGCTCTTTGTAATCGTCGTTTGTCGGGACTAAAAGATTTATTATGACGCCGTCTTTTTTGGAAAAAATAGCAAGCATATTATAAACAGTGCAGAATTTTAGCCCGCCCAATCTAAAATGAAAAATAGTCTGCAAAATAAGCCCGATAAAATATAAAAAATATAAAAATCTCGAAAATATTTATGCCCATCACATCACAATAGTTTTTAAGCGCCAAAAGCACGAAAACTAGGCCGATGAAAACGATGTATTTGTTAGCCTCGATCTGATACAAATCGTCGGTGGTGTCAAACGTTTTTCTTCAGTCCGCAATCTGGGCAAGCTTGATTTCTTTTGCAATTTTGTCTCCGATTTGCTGTTTTATGGCGCCGTTTTCAAAGCGGAAATAGCCGTTTTAGGCACGCTTAGCGCTTCTTTAAAATAGGCTTTAAAACTATGATAGTAATAATGGAGTTAAATAAAATCCCGTCTAAACTCATCAGAGAAAAAACAAAGAGATTAAGATAACGACGATAACAAGCGCAAGGATTAAGACGGCTGAAAACAGGCTTAAATTTTGTTTATAATCCTTGATGATTACCGGCTCTTTGTCGTAATCCCTCGCAAATTTGCCCGCATTAGAGTTTGCCAAATTTAAGCTTTTAAAGTCATTGTTTAAATTTGAAGTTTGTTTGTTCGCCAAATTTTCGAGATATGTCAAATTTGACCTTAAATTTTAGCTAAAAATACCGAATTTTAAGCCTCTTGCCGACTCTACTCCGCCGTTTTTGAAAAGGTAAATATCTTTTTTAGTTTTACAAGCCCGAACTTCACGCCGCTATACTTCATTATCTTTGCCATCTGCGTCCATCTGGGCTTTTCGTAGCACGGATGCGGGCACTTACGGCAGCTCGGTTTGATATCGTGCGAACAGGCTAAAAGCTGCTCGTGAGCGTAGAAAAACAGCTGCTCGCACTCGGCGCAAAGCTGCGTTCGGACGCTATCATTTAAATTTTTGCCCTTATAGGTTAGCTCCAAATTTATCTCGCGCTTCGGCGCTAGCGCGTGCTTATCGGCGCAGTAAGTCTGCAAAAATTTTGCCAAAGTCGTGACCTGTTCGGTAAATTTCTCATTCGTCATACATTTTTCCTTTGGGCAAATTTACCAAATTTCGGCGCTAGAGGCGTTAATTTACCTCAATTCCGAATTTCGCCTGCGCCCTTTGCAGATCATCCTCGCAGTCGATACCGATGCTGTCGCTTTGCACTTCGAGCATGAGGATTTTCTCGCCGTTTGATAGAGCGCGCAGTTGCTCGAGCTTTTCGGTATTTTCAAGAGTCGATGGCGCAAACGAGCAAAATCTTTTTAAATTTGCCGCGCTATAGCCGTAGATGCCCAGATGCGCCTTGTATGCGTCAAACGGTGCACGGTCAAACGGGATGCGCGAGCGCGAGAAATAAAGCGCGTAGCCAGCGTCGTCGGTCACGACCTTGACTAGGTTTTTATCGTCCGCTAGCTCGCTGCCGACGATTTTAAAACATGAAAACATAAATGCCCGCGCCGCATTTTTCTCGCAAAATTCTCTAAATTTGACGATATTTTCAGGCTCGATAAAGGGCTCATCGGCCTGCACGTTTATGATGATCTCGCTATCTTTGACGCCGAGTATTCCCGCCGCTTCGTTGATGCGGTCGGTTCCGCTTTGATGCGCCCGGCTCGTCATCACGGCTTTAAAGCCGAATTTTTGCGCGATTTGCACCACGCCCTCGTCGTCTGCGGCGATGGCGACCTCATCAGCCGTGCTCACCCTGCGCGCCGTAGCGACAAACATCGGCACGCCGTTTATTTCGCGTAAAATTTTATTAGGCATTCGCGTCGAAGCTAGCCTTGCGGGGATGATAATCATCGCTCGATCCAGGATAAAATTTTAGCTTCTATATCGCTTTTTGCGGCGATTTCGTTATGCACGGCGGCTTTTGTAAATAGCGATCTTATCGCGCCGGGCACTTCGTCGTTAAACTCGGCCGCCAAGGCCTCAAGCCCGCTTTTTTCGTCTTTTAGCGTTTCGTTTTTTAGTGCCTTAAACATGCTTGGAGCAAATTTGACCCAGTGCGCGGTCGACGTTATCACGGCCGGGCGCGTTAAATTTGCCGCCGATTTAAAGCAAGTAGCCGTATGTGGATCGATGGCGACGCCCTTTGCCGCCCACTCTTTGATAAATTTCTCACACTCCTCGTCGCTACAAAAATCAGCATCAAAGTCCTCTTTTAGCGCGCCCAGCTCGCTGTTTGAAAGCTCGTAAAAGCCATCGCTCGCAAGATTATCCATCAGCTCTTTGGTTCGCACGGCGCCCAATTTATCAAAAAGCAGTCTCTCGACGTTTGAAGAAACAAGGATATCCATCGCGGGACTGATCGTTTTAACCAGGCTTTTGCCGCGCAGATCGTATCGCCCCTGCGTGAAAAACTCGGTAAGGATGTTGTTTGCGTTTGAGACGATTTTGATTTTACCGATTTTTGCGCCCATTTTTTTAGCGTAGTATGCGCCTAGGGCGTTGCCGAAGTTACCGCTAGGCACGACGATGTCAAATTCGCCTTTTAGCGCGCCCGTTTTTAACAGATATACGTGGGCGTAAAGGTGATAGATAATCTGAAATAAAATTCGGCCGAAATTTACCGAATTTGCCGCTGAGAGCGAAAGTCCAGCAGCGCTTAGACGCTCTTTAAATTTCTCGCTAGCCAGCAGGCTTTTTAGCGCGCGCTGCGCGTCGTCGAAGTTACCCTCGATGCCGATTACTTTGAGGTTTGTAGCATCTGCGTTTATCATTTGTAGGCGCTGCACCTCGCTAGTGCCGTCTTTTGGATAGAGGCAGACAACCTTGACGCCTGGCGCGTCTGCAAAAGTCTCTAGCGTCGCAGGCCCCGTGTCGCCGCTAGTCGCGCACATTATGAGGTACTTTTCGCCTCTTTTTGCGGCTAGTTCGCTAAGTAGCGCGCCAAAAGGTTGAAGCGCCATATCCTTAAAAGCGCGCGTAGGACCATGATAAAGCTCGTTTACGTAGAGATTTTCACCGATTTTTCGCACTTGCACGGGATTTTGCGGATCGTCAAATCTCTCGTATCGCTTCACCGCCCTCTCAAACATCGCCGCATCAGCGTCAAATCCAAATTTCTCTATGATTTTTAGAGCGATTTGCGCGTAGTTTAAATTTACCGCCTTGGCAAAAAATTTATCATCCAGCCTAGGCAGCTCCATCGGCGCGTAAAGTCCGCCGTAAGCAGAGCTGGGGCTCAGTAGCGCCTGGCTAAATTCTACGCTTTTTAGGCTCTCGCCCGCATTCGCTCTAGTTTGAAATAGCTTCATTTACTTTCCTTTTTTATCCATTTTTTATATTTTTTGCTAGCTTTATCAGCCTTAAAAGCCACAATCTCAGGCAGCTCGTAGTTGTGATGTTTCTCGATAAATTTAGCGATTTTTTTAAATTTAACCGCGGTTTTTATGAGCAAAACCCGCTCTTTTTCATCTTTTATCTCGCCGTCCCAAAAATAAACGCTATTTGCCTTAAAAACGCTTACGCAAGCGGCAAATTTAGCTTTAACGAGCTTTTTAGCCAGAGTTTTGGCTGCGGCCTTGTCGGCGCAAGAAGTTAATATAAATTTCATTTAAAGCGTCCTAAAATTTTTAGCGGATTATAGAATTTTCTCTTTGATAATTCGTTTAAATTTATCTGCCAGCGTCGTTTTTAGCGCGATGACGGAGAGCGGCAGGCCAAACTCCTCCATCTTGACGGCATCTTTTCGCGTAACCAAAAGCGAGGTCGCGCCGTAGCGAGCTAGGATCCCCGCTAGCTCGTCCCGCGAAAACGCGTAGTGATCGGGGTATATCTCGCGCCCTACGCAAAGACTAAAGTAGGGCTCCAAGCGCTGCGGATTTGCGATAGCGGTCACTAAAACCATCTTTGGAGTTTGATTTATGATTTCACTTGTGCGCGTAAAATCCTCGCCCTCTTTTACGACGTAGTCGGCTTTGGCGTAAAATTTGCTCGGGTAGCGATACGCGCCGCTAGGCAGGACGAAATCAAAATACGGCTTTGCGGATGGGTGGATCAGGACGTTAAATTTTTTGATGTGAAATTTGCCGAAGCCATCATCGAGCAGCACATACTTTGCGCCTAAATTCAGGGCTTCTTTTATCGCGATGTCGCGGTTTTCGCTCACGATGACGTTTGCGTTTTTCACGCTTTTTGCGTATTCCATCGCCTCGTCGCCGCTAGCCGTGACGCCCACCAAAATTTCACCCGAGATCGCGACCTTGACGAGCCCTTTTGAAGCTCTACCGTAGCCTCGCAAAATGGCGCAACCGCCCTCAAATTCGTTTAAAATCGCGATACCGAGCGGCGTTTTTCCGCTACCGCCTAGAGTTAAATTTCCTATGCTGATAATCGGGATGCCAAAATCTAAAGCTTTACTAAATTTGAGCTTTAAAATCACGCCCGCACAGTAAAGCAGGCTCAAGGGCAAAAGCGCGAGAGCTAGGCACTTTTGCCACAAATTCGGAGCGTAAAAATACTCCTGCGCGAAGGCGTAAATTTTCCTTTTAAACACGCGTTTTGGCTACTTCTCGCACGCTCTCGCAGATATGCGCGACCTCTTCGTCGCTAAGCGCGTTGTAAACGGGCAGCGAAAGCACCTGCTGATAGGTTTTTAGCGCATTCGGGAAAGAATTTACCTTAAGCCCGTATTTACTTTTATAGTAGCTTAAAAGATGCATCGGCTTGTAGTGAAGCGCAGTGTGAATGCCGCGCTCTAGCAGCTCTTTGGCAAATCCGTCGCGGTTTTTGTCGATCTTGATAATGTACTGGATATAGACGTGATCGCGCTTTTTGATCGGGAGCGAGACGTGCGGACAGTCTGCGAGCTCTTTGTCGTAGGCGGCGGCTATCTCTTGGCGACGTGCGATAAATTTATCCGTTTTTTCAAACTGCGCCACTGCATACGCTGCGCAAAGTCCGGTTAGATCATACTTCACGCCGATATCGATAACGTCGTAGATGTAGCCTAGGTTGCCGTCCTTATCTATGCCGCCTTTTATGATTGCGTGATTTCGCAGTAGTTTCGCGCGCTCGGCTACCGCATCGTCGTTTGTGAGCATAAAGCCTGCCGTCGCGATCGGGTTGGTCAGCTGCGAATATATATTAAAGCAAGATATCAGCGAGCGCCCGTCAGAGCCGATTTTCACGTCGTTATAAGACAGACCGATAGACTTGCCCGCATCGTCTAGCACCTTGATGTCGTACTCCTGCGCGATAGCATAAATCTCGTCCATATCCGCAGCCTGCCCCGCGATGTGATTTACGAAGATGCCTTTTAGCTTCTTGTGATTGTGCGCCTTTAGCGTATCTCGCAGCGACTGAGGGTTCATATTAAAGTCGTCTTCGTTGATATCCACAAATATCGGCTCGGCGTCAAAATGCCTGATCGCTTGCGCCACGCTCGGGGTCGAATTTACCGAGCAGATGATCTTGTCGCCGCGCTTTAGGTCCATCGAACAAAGCGCCAAATGGTGAGCGGCGCTGTTGTTATTGGTCGTTACAGCGTGCTTTACGCCAAAATACTCCCTAAGCTCGGACTCCAGCCTATCCACGATCACCGAACCGTGTTCTTTTAGAGCCTCTTTGATGAGCGCGGTCTCGGCCTCGTCGATGGATGGTTTAAAAAAAGCTATTTCTTCCATTTTGCCTCCGTATTTTTTATTTTATTTTATCTTTATTTAAATTTTGTTTTTATTTTAGCTTTATTTTCTTGGCGCCGAATTTACGGTGATTTTGACGCTATAATTGCCGCTCGCCGATCCTAACGGCGATTTTTTGTTTATCTTACGCTGTCGCTAATCGCGTGCGTTTTGCCGCCTTGGGCAAATTTGACGTTTGGACGATAATTTTTAGCCGATGCGACGGCATTTTGCACGATGTTTCGATGCTTGCACCGATATTTTAGCGCTCTTGGCGACTTTTCTCCAGCCGCTCGCGTTTTGTAGCTTTGAGCAAAATCGTCGCAACTTTGCCGTTAAATTTACCCTATCTTAAAGCCAAGCAATCTTTAGCGCCGATCGCGCGGCTATAATCAAATTTGACCCGCAAATCCGTCGTCCAGGCTGCTTTTATCCGTTCAAGTTACCGTCAAATTTTATACAAAAGCGTCAAATTTCGCCGTTTTTGACCGCCAAAACCTCAGCTAAATTTACCACCGAAACGTAAATTTAGCTCAAATTTTATTTCTATTCCAAGCTCGCAACCGGCGGCAACGAGAGTTTAAATTTATTCGCTCTCATTTTTAAAAACACAGTCGCGACGAGCTTCGGGTCAAATTTACGCGCCAGCTCGTCCTCGCTTTTGCTCTGCGCCAAACGTAAAATTTCATCCAGCCGCTCGTAGCTATAGCCTATGTCGGCCTCGTCGCTTTGCCCCTCCCAAAGGTCGGCGGACGGGGCTTTTGCGATGATTTTTTCATCGATGCCAAGCTCGCGCGCCAGCTCGTAAATTTCAGTCTTAAAGAGCTCGCCGATCGGATTTAGCGCGCATGCCATGTCGCCGTAGATCGTGCCGTAACCCAGCATCCGTTCGCTTTTGTTGCTCGTGCCCACGACTAGCGCATTTACCCTCGCCGAATAGTCGTAAAGCAAGCACATCCTCGCCCTTGCGCTTAGATTTCCCATCCGCAAATTTGGTAGCGGCTCGCCGATTTGCGCGACAAAGCTCTCCAAAATCGGCTGAATTTCGATGATTTTATGCGTTATTTTCAGATCGCTGCAAAGCTTAAGCGCGTCGCTTAAATTTCGCTCGCTTGAGTGTTTTGCGGGCATCAAAAGCGCATGCGTATCAAAGCCCGTGCACTTGCAAAGCGCGGCCACTACAGCAGAGTCTATGCCGCCGCTAACGCCTAAAACAAAGCCTTTCGCGCCGCTTTTTTCAAGGTAGCTCGCCAAAAACTCGGTTAGCTTCAGGCAGATTTGCGAATAGTTTTTCATAATGATTATCACCGATAAATTTAAATTCCCAAACCTATTATACAATTTTTCCATAAATTTAACTTTTAAGCTTAAAAAATATACAATCGATTTTAGTTAAATTTCACAAAAGGACGGACGTGAAAATCATCTCAAAACCATGCGGCGATTATCAAACCAATTGCTACGTCATATCCAAAAACGGGCGCGAGATTATCATTGATCCGGGTCAGAATTCGTTTGATTTCGTTATAAAAAATTCACACGCGCCGCTCACTATTTTAAACACCCACGGACACTTTGATCACATTTTTGACGACGTTAGCTTAAAAAATTTTTTTAATATCCCCGTGTATATCCATAATAACGATAATTTCATGCTGCAAAGCGATATTTGGGATATCGGTCAGCAAACGATGAGCGACGCGATCTGCGTAGGCGGGGCAAAATTTGAGGATGTAAAATTTACTATCGAAGACTTTGAGATCGAGTTTATGCACTTTCCGGGACATACGCCCGGATGCTGTATGGTGCGCGTGGATGAGGCGATTTTTAGCGGCGATTTTTTATTTAACGGCTCGATCGGGCGCTATGATTTTTTGTTTTCAAACGCCGAGGATATGCGTCAAAGCTTGCTAAAATGCAAAAAAATGCAAGGGGACTTCACGCTATATCCGGGTCACGGCGATAAAACGACGCTAAAAGCCGAGCAGGAAAATTTGGACTTTTGGATAGAACGGCTCGGCGAGTAAAATGGGGTTTTAGCTAGACAAATTTGTGTTTTGGCCTTTTAAGAAATTTTCAAAAAACGGCGTAAATTTGAGGCTAAACAGAGAGTAAAATTTAACTAAAACCTCTTTGACGGTTTCCTGCTTTTCCTCCTCGTTTCAAACTCCATCAGAGTAAATTTAGTTTTTATTGCTTAAACCGACATTTCGACTATTTAAAAAGCCTATAAACAAACGCGCTCGGTAAAATAGTATTTTGTTAAAAACAGCGATAAATTTTCGTAAATTTTGAAGCTAGTTTAAAATCTTGCCAAATTTAACCTCAAATTTAGCGCGGTAACCTCAAGCTAAATTTTACGAAAAAAGTTAGAAAAACTCAAATTTTAACATCAAATTCGTGCGGGTTATCTTTCAAAACGCTACTCAAAAATGCGTAGCAAACGACAGGTAGCAATAAAAACGGCAAAATAAAACTCAAATTAAGTCGCTAGGATGTAAAACCGTCAAACGCCGGTAAAAAGCATTGCCTCCCAAAACGCCCAAAATAAACACGCTCCGACCGGCACCGCTAAATCTCGCCTCAGAAAATCTTAAACGAACTATATATGTATCAAGTTCCGTCTATCTTTGTATTTTGCGGTAGAATATTTTTATATTAATTTTTATATTTTACCAACTTTTAATAAAATTATCTATACAATACCGCAATCACAAAAATTAAGTTAGTATTATAGTGAATATTAATTTAATATTAGTTCAAATAAAACAATATCAGGAGGTTTGTATGCTTAGTGTCTATAAGATCAAAACTTTCCCTCCGGCGCCTAATTCAAGGGGCGGGGAAGCTGATTTTGAAGGTACTTATAGAAAAGGCGAATTACGCGGTATTATAAGAATAGATCAAGATAGCTGTGTCGGATGCGATACCTGTCGCTCCTTTTGCCCTACAGATGCCATAGACGGCTCTCTCGGAGTTGCTCACAAAATAGATCAAAATTTATGCGTAGCCTGTGGACAGTGCCTCATAAACTGCCCGTTTGCCGTCATAGAGCAAATGAGCTTTGTCGATGAGGTTATGCAAAAGCTTGACGACGAAAAGACCTTTGTCGTAGCTCACCCTTCGCCTGCGGTTAGGGTTTCTTTGGCTGAAGAATTCGGTGGAAAACCCGGAGAACTAACCGTAAATAAGATGTATAACGCCTTCGAAAAAGCCGGCTTTAATATGTACGACGTAAATTTTGCGGCCGATCAGACGATATTGGAGGAAGGAACCGAGCTAATTAAAAAGATAAAATATTGGCTACTCGGCGAACGTAGTCATGATTTAGAGCACGTTTCGCACCATCCTTTCCCGCATTTTACGAGCTGCTGTCCGGCATGGGTAAGAAATGCCGAAATTTTCCATCCGGAGCTGATACCTCATATCTCGGGCGCAAAATCTCCGATACAAATGGGCGGGCCTCTTGCTAAAACCTGGGCGGCTAAATTCGTTTGGGATAAAGATCCGCGCGATATTTACGTAGCTACGGTTACTCCCTGTACTGCAAAAATCTACGAGGCAAGCAGACCGGAATTTAACTCCGCATACGAGTATCTGAAAGAAAGAGGTGAAATACCCGCCGATACAAAAAGCTTTCCCGATATAGATGCAACGCTTACGGCTCGCGATATAGCTGAAATTTTGCGTAAAAAAGGCATAAATCCTCTTGAGATGTCGGATGAATACCCTGAAAAAACAATGAATGTTTATACCGGCGGAGGTACTATATTCGGAAATAGCGGCGGCGTTATGGAGGCGGCGCTTAGAACGGCTTATTTTCTACTCTCGGGACAAGAGCTAAAAGATCCCGACCTAACTCCCGTAAGAGGCTACGATAAGGATCTAACGGAAGCCGTAATACCGATCCCTCTAAAAGACTACGACGGCAAGACGCTCGAACTAAAAGTAGCCGTAGTAAACGGTGCTTCAAGAAATTTAAACACCATCTTAAAACATATTACTAAAGATAGCAACAGATATCACTTCATAGAGGTGATGAACTGCCCGGGCGGATGCGTAAACGGCGGCGGACAGCCCGTGCATGCTATGGGAACATCGTGGCTTCATTCGCTACTGCCGCTTCCGTTAAAAGCTTAAAAGGATAAGAAATGAGATATCAATTTATAGAAAAACCTGTAGGAAAAATTTTTTCAAGAAGGGATTTTTTAAAGGTTAGCGGCGTTTTGACCTCGATTATTGCGATTAGCGGCTATGCGATAACGGATATCATCAAAAGACGTAAATCTTATATCGCGATGCGCCAAGAGGGCTTATACAAAGACGATAAGCGCTGTCAAGACAAAAAACTAATCGGCTCCCACCAAAACCCTAGTTGCGCTCAATGTTATGCCGATTTAAATACGGAGCCTATGGGCGAAGTAGCGGAAAAACTGCTTCATACAAGCGCCTACTTCGATCGAAAAAATTTGATCTTAAAAGGAGCTAGCCATGCATGAAAATAGAGTTTTAAAATTCCCGCTCTCGGAAAAGGTCTTTCATAACGTAAATTTGATCACTTGGATCGCTCTAATATTTACGGGAGTGTTGATATATTTTAGGATGGTTAATGAAGATATGGCCGAGATGCTTATGGATTGGCATATAGGCATAGGCATTGTTTTTACTATAAACTTTTTCGGTTTTATGCTATTAAATTTCGATCGTTTTTCTTTGATGATAAGAAATTTGCTTATCTGGGACCGCGATACGTTCGCTTGGTTTAAAAATTTCGGCGGCTACCCAAGAAGACTTTTCGGCATCAAATTCGGCCCCGAAGAGGTCGCTCCTCAAGGAAGATTTAACGCCGGTCAAAAGGCCGCTTATCTGATATTTATGTTTATGATATTCGGGCTTATCGTATCGGGCTGGCTACTTTACGCTTATCCTGCCGCGATGGGTAAAATTTTTACGAAATGGATATTTTTGTTTCACGTTTGGGGCTCTATACTTACGAGTCTGCTCGCGTTTTGCGTGCATATGCCGCTAGCCGTTATCAACTCCGAGGATCTAAAGGCGATGTTTAGATTCGGTCCCGGCGATGTGCCTTTAGAGGACGCTCATCACCATGCTCCAAAATGGGTCGAAGAAGACCTAATGGCCGTAGACGCCACCAAAGCGGCTCACTAAAGGTAAATTATGTCATGGACAGACGATAGGTATAATAAAATTTTAAAGTGGGTTGGCAAACACGAATACGAAGACTTCATAGACGAAAACGAGATAGAAGAAATTCTATCTCGAACCAAAAATGCCGGCAAGGACGAAGTTAGAGCCGTTATAAAAAAAGCTAAAGAAAACGCCGTAAAAGGCACTATGCTAACTCCTTACGAAACGGCCGTGCTTTTAAACAACTCGCATGATGAAATTTGGGATGAAATTTTTGACGCTGCGACGGAGGTCAAAGAGGAAGTTTACGGCAACAGAATGGTGCTTTTCTCGCCTCTTTACATATCAAGCCCGTGCGTTAATAACTGCAAATACTGCGGATTTGCCGCAGAAAATACCGCCACAAAAAAGAAAATTTTAAAAAACGACGAGCTAAAAAACGAGATAGAAAGCCTGCTCGATATGGGGCAAAAGCGCCTTATAGCGGTTTACGGCGAGCATCCGAAAAGCGATTATAACTACATCGCAAAGACGGTGAGAGAAATTTACGGCGTTAGAAAAAATAACCTAAACATTCGCAGGGTCAATATAAACGCCGCACCGCTTTTTGAAGATGAGTATAAGGTCGTCAAGGCCGAAGGCATAGGCACTTTTCAAGTATTTCAAGAGACTTATCACAGAAAAACCTACGCCAAATATCACCCCCAAAATACGCTAAAAGGCATTTACGATTGGCGCGTTTTCGCGCTTCATAGAGCCCTTAAGGCGGGGATTGACGATGTGGCCATAGGCGCACTTTTAGGACTTTATGATTATAAATTTGAAATTCTAGGGCTGCTGTATCATGCTATGAGCTTAGAAAAATACTTCGGCATAGGCCCGCACACCATCTCCTTTCCTCGTATAAAAAAGACTTCGGCCGGCGCAAACGATATGCCTTACGCGCTAAGCGATGAGGAGTTTTTGAGGGCTATCGCGATAATTCGCCTTATGTGTCCGTTTACGGGCACTATCCTAACGGCCAGAGAGGAGCCGTCCATAAGAGACGAGGCGATAAAAAAATGCGGAATTTCTCAAATGGACGCAGGCACAAACATAGGCATAGGCGGCTACTCGAAGAAAAATAGCGAAGACGAGCTGGATAATCAACAATTTAAAATCGGCGATCACCGCTGTATCGATGAGTTCGTGCTAAATGTCATGAAAAAAGATAAAATTCCAAGCTTTTGCACATCCTGCTACCGCGAGGGTCGCACGGGCGATCACTTTATGCCTTACGCCAAAAACGCCAAGATCAAGTATCTTTGCTTACCCAATGCGATCTTGACGCTTAAAGAATACCTGCTCGACTACGGCTCGACCGAGGCCAGAGAGCTCGGCGAAAACGTGATCATACCAAAGTATCTTAGCGAGCTTGAGGAAAATTTACCTAGCGTTGCGCAAAAGGTTAGAAATTTGATAAGCGATATGGAAAAGGGCACAAGGGATTGCCATCTATAAAATTTATAAATGAGCTTGAAAAAAACCATATCACTTCGCTTTACGGGCTTGAAAAGATCATAGCAGATGACGAGGACTGCGAGTATCTCTTTGAGGCGGCAAACAGAGTTAGACAAAAATTCGTAAAACAAGAGGTGCATCTAAAAGCTCTTATAGAGATCTCAAATATCTGCGCCAAGGAGTGCTTTTACTGCGGGCTTAGAAGCAAAAACAAAGACATAAAACGCTACAAAATGAGCGCCGAGGAGATAGTGTCCCGCGCCAAAGAGGCGGCTATGAGCGGATACAAAACCGTCGTCATGCAATCGGGCGAAAGCGGCGCTTTTAAAGACGATGAAATTTGCGAAATCATACGCGAGATAAAGAAATTTGACGTGCAGATCACGCTTAGCTTCGGCGAAAAGAGCTTTGAGCAGTACCGCGCCTATAAAAAAGCGGGCGCGGATAGATACTTGCTTCGCATAGAGACCGCCGATAGGGCTCTTTACAAAGCCCTTCATCCAAATATGAGCCTAAAAAACCGCATAAAGTGCCTAGAAAATTTGCGAAATTTAGGCTACGAAACAGGAAGCGGCCTACTCGTAGGACTTCCGGGAAGTAGCGCTAAAATCCTAGCGCGAGATCTGATGTTTTTAAAAAAATACGACTTTGATATGATCGGCATAGGGCCCTTTATACCGGCTACGAACACCCCGCTTGAGCATTCGAAGGCGGGCGGGATAAAGCTGGTCTTAAAAGCAAACGCTTTAACAAGGCTGCTTTTGCCTAAGATAAATATCCCCGCCACGACCGCTATCGAGACGCTTGATCCAAACGAAGGGCGCAAGATGGCTCTACGAAGCGGCGCAAACGTCATCATGCCCTCCATCACGCAAAGCAGATATCGCGATCTATACAAGCTCTATCCGAATAAATTTTGTCTAAAAGAGAGCGCAGCCGAAATTTACGATAAGTTTGATGAAATGCTCTCTTTAATAGGCGATAAAATTTCGCTTACCAACGGCAACAGCGTGCGTTTTAATCAAAGGCGGGGGCTGTGAGCACTCCAAAATCGATGCGCATAGCCGTAGGGATATTCGGTAGGCGAAATGTCGGTAAATCGAGCATTATGAACATGCTAAGCAACCAAAGCGCCTCCATAGTATCCGATGTGGCGGGCACTACGACCGACACGGTGCAAAAGAGTATCGAGATACACGGGCTGGGCGCCGCTACGCTCTTTGATACGGCGGGCGTCGATGATGCGGGCGAGCTCGGTGAAAAAAGAATTTTAAAGACGAACGAGACGATAGAAAATATCGATATAGCCGTTTTGGTCGTAGAAAATAACGAATTTAGCAAATTTGAAAGCGAGCTCATAGATAAATTTAAAAGCCTCAATAAGCCCTTTTTGCTGCTTGTAAATAAGTGCGATCTGAAAGAAACAAAGGGCGAGTTTTTAAATTTGATAAATCCCTTTAAATTTATCAAAACCTCGGCTAAAACCAAGCTAGGCTTAGAGCTGATTTATGAAGGACTGGCCGAAATTTCAAAGCAAATTTCAAAAGATAGCGACGATCTTTTTAGCGGAATTTTAAATCCGGGCGACATAGTGCTACTTATAACGCCGATTGACGACGAAGCGCCCAAAGGCAGGCTCATACTGCCTCAAGTGCAAGCTATAAGGCAAATTTTAGACGGCAAAGCCTATGTTTGCGTCTCAAGCGACGCAGACGTATCAAAAACCGCGCAGATGTTTAAGCCGAATTTGATAGTGTGCGACTCGCAGTGCGTTTTGCAGGTCGTAAAAACCGCTCCAAAAGATGCGAAAATCACCACTTTTTCCATCCTGATGTCAAGGCTAAAAGGCGATCTAAACGAGTTTATAAAAGGCTGCAAACAGGCTACAAGCCTAAAAGATAACGATAAAATTTTAATCGCCGAAGCATGCACTCACAACGCAAAAGACGGCGACATAGCAAGGGTTAAGATCCCAAAAATGCTTAGCAAATTTAGCGGCAAAAAGCTTGAGTTTAGCTACACGAACGGCAGGGACTATCCCGCGAATTTAGATGAATTCGCGCTAATCGTTCATTGCGGAGGCTGTATGATAAACAAAACGATGATGAAAAACCGCATGCAAAAGGCCTCTCAAGCCGTCGTGCCCATCACAAACTACGGCATTATCATTTCGCTTTGCCAAGGCGTGCTGGATAGGGTTACCGAGATATTTCGAAAATAATCTGCGGCTATTGCGGGGCGGCTACGCAGCGTCCGTCTTCATGACTTTAGCCTCGACTCATCGCCGTCTTGAGGCTCGAGGGCAGATGTCGGCGAGTAAAATTTCAGGGCCTGGAATTTTAAAATTTTAAATCTATGGGCTGAATTTTATCGACGGAATTTTGTTTTGTGGATTTTGTGCCGCAAAATTTGGGCATAGAATTCCGTGCCGCGCGGATGAAATTTGGTGCCGCTAAATTTACTTATTTTTAACTTCGCTACGCTCGTTACTTTTCAAGACTTCACGCTTTATTGCGACTGGAATTCTTATATTTATAGTTATTAGATACTTTTAAAGTCTATATCTGCCGAGAAATATTTTAAAATTTCACGAAATTTATCCTCTGAATTTTTTAAATAAACTATGTATTTTTTATAGTTCTCATCGCAGCCTAAATTCTTTTGCTAAAGCTTAAGTTTTGTTGAGCCTGTAATTTTAAAAACAAAGACTCGAATATAACAATCGGCATTGCGCCGGGCGCTAAAAAGTAAATTTAATCAATCCTCAAGATAAATTAGTTTGCGTTAGATCGCGCACAAAAAGCACGCACGGCGGTCCGTCTAGCATCGGACGACCGAACTAAATTAAATTTTATTTTCAAATTTGCGATAAATTTAAGCTAAATTTCGCCGCCCTTGCCTCTCAAAAAGTAAAATTTAAGCGAAAAAGATGAAATTTGACGATCCGGGGGCTTAAAATTTGAGTGAATTTACGCGTTTTGCTTCGCCTCTTCTTTGCGCTTTTCCTCGTTTCGCCTTTGCGCGGCTTGTTTTTGCAGGTTCGCTTGGTAAATTTTAAAGATATGATCTTCTAAAATCACGACCTGAAAAGTGCCTTCAAACACCTTGATATCCTTGGTTTTGCCGGTTACGCGCACCTCGCGTTTTTTGCTCTCGTTAAAATGCGAGCGCGCGTCGAATTCGATCGCTTCATTTACCCTAGTCGGGGCGAAAAAATGTATCTTAGCGCCGATAACGACGCTAAAAGTCTCATTGACCGCCGCCATCGCCGCGTAGCTAGCCGCCGAAAAAACAAATCCGCTGTGAATCAGCCCCTCACCGTCGGCGACCATATCGTTTGTAGCAAAAAAGCGCGTTTTGGCGTGATTTGGCTCGAGCTGCGTCACGGCGCCGCTTAAGCTGATTTTTATATTCGGCGAGGTTTTTAGCTCGTTGCGAAACGGATTTTCGTCCTCGGGCAGCACCACGCTGTCGCTACTGTTGTCGTCGTAGATATTTTCGTCCATTTTTCACCTTTTTATACGCTTAGTTTTAGATAGACCCGTTTTGGCGCGGGATAGCCCTCGACCGTGCGCGTAGGGTCTGCGGGATCGAGGAAATCGCCCAAGCTCTGCCCCAAGATCCACTCGGTTTTTCGCTGCTCGTGCGCGTCCGTGGGCTTTGTGGCTAAAATTTGCGCGTCTTTAAATTTCGCCCTCTCGCACCAGTTTAAAAGCGCGTTTATAGTCGGCACGAAGTAGATATTCGGTATCTTTGAGTATGTATTTTTAGGACTCAGGGCAAAATCGCCCTGCATATCAAGATACATCGTGTCCAAAAAGAGCTCGCCGCCCGCATTTAGCGCGCCTTTTAGCTCTTTTAGCGTACGCACCGGATCGCTTCTGTGATAGAGTACGCCAAGACAAAATAGCGCGTCAAATTTAACGCCGTAGTGCGGCAGATGCTCTACGCCTAGCAGCTCGTACTCTATACCCGAGCGCGCGAACGCATCGATAAATTTAAACTGCAAAAAGCTCATAACGCCCGGATCAAAGCCGATCAGCTTTTTTGGACGCTTTGGTAGCATGCGAAAGAGATAGTAGCCGTTGTTACAACCGATATCGCCCACGACCTTGTCCGCTAGATCCATATGCGGAGCAAGCAGGTTAAATTTAACAAAACTCCTCCACTCGCTATCTATCAAGATGTCGTCTATCTTAAAGGGTCCCTTGCGCCACGAGCGTAAATTTAGCGCCGTTTGCAGCGTCTCTTCGCGCCGGGTGGGGGTTAAATTTGCATTTATCTCGACTATATCGTCAAATTTAAGCTCAAACTCGCGCCCCTTAAATTTAGCCGCCAGCTCCTCTACCTCCCGCATCAAAGGCGCGTAGGTTTTGCCCGCCAGCTCCCTAGCCTTAGCCGCTCTAGCCGCTTCTAAGCTCATCACTCCGTCCAGTCGATGATGTTTTTAGGGCACTCTTTGCGGTAGGTGCCCGTCGCGTCGTAGTACTCCTTGCACTCGTTGTAGTACTTCGTCGTCACGCCGCGGTCGTTTAAAAACACGCAACCGCCCAGTATCGCCGCCAGAGACGAGAAAAATAAAATTTGCGCTAGAGTTTTCATTTGAAAAATTTAGCGTGCTTTTTCTTCATGTATTCGACGACTTCGAGCACCTCGTCCACGCCCTCGGCGCCCGAGTTTTCCAGCGCGTCGTCGATGCACTCGATGTAGGTCTCGGCGGCGTCCTCGAGCCTATCTTTTTTCACGCCGGCATAATACAGCATCGCCTCCAGCATCATCGAAAGCTCGTAGCTTAGCTCGTCTACGGTAGGTTCTATTTCTTTCATTTTCTATCCTTGTAAAATCGTTTTTTTGGTTATTAGGTCGGTTATCTGCGCTTTTACGTTTTCATAGCTAAAGCTATCCTTAAAGCCCGCAAAAAGCCCGCCGCTAGCGTTCACGTGTCCGCCGCCGCCGACTAAATTTTTAGCCATCCGGCTCACGTCCGCCTTGCCGTTGGCGCGAAAGCTCAGCGTCTTTTTGCTCGTAACGTCGATGAAAAAATCAATATCGGGGTTCGCGACTAAAAAATCATTGCCGATAACCGAGGTATTGCCGATATTGTAGGTCAAAATGCCGTTAAGGTCGTTATATTTTATGCTAAATTTCTCTTTTTCCTCGCTTAGTTTTTTTACGACGAAGGCTGAGATC
This sequence comes from Campylobacter rectus, assembly GCF_004803795.1. NCBI lineage: Bacteria > Pseudomonadati > Campylobacterota > Epsilonproteobacteria > Campylobacterales > Campylobacteraceae > Campylobacter > Campylobacter rectus. The sequence continues at coordinate 1,508,152 of NZ_CP012543.1, forward strand.
AGGTTGCTTAGCGTATCGTTTTTATCCTCTTTAAAAAAGTCCTTTTTAAATCCGAAAATCGCCTCGTCAAGCCCGACGTAGTCGTCTCCCGCGTCAAAAAACTCCCGCGCTCGTTTGATTAGATAAAAAAGATAACGCGAATTTTCAGCCTCAAACATCGTTTTATTTATCTCTTTTGCGTTTGCGACGAGTCCGAGTCCGACCTTGCCCATTTCAAAATTTACGTCGTCTTTTAGCCAGATATCGACCGCATTTACAACGTCGCTAAAGTGATTTAGGCTCGCATCGACCCCGTAAATTTTAGCGAAAAAATCATGCGTGATCTTAGTCGCGCACCTTGAGCTATCTAAAAAATACCAGCTAAATTTGCTCGCACACTCGGCTCCGCTTTGGTGGTGATCGAGGAGCAAAATTTTAGCGTTTTTATTTGCTAGCGCCTTCTCGTAGGCTTCGCACTGCTCCACGGTTAAATTTAGATCCGTTATCAGGATAAGCGCTTTTTCGTCATTTTTAATCGCTTCGGTTTCGCCGCGATTTTCGGACGCATCTTGCGAGCTCTCGTTTTGCTCGCCGCTTAAATTTGACTGCGCCTTGACTACGCTTTTATCCGAAATTTGAGCCAAAATTTGATCAAATTTCTCGTCGATCTCCTTGCCGTAGTTTGAGTTATAAAATTTAACGTTTTTAAAATAGTGATTCGTTATTACCTGCGCGCCATATCCGTCCAGATCGGTGTGCGAGAGGTGGTGGATGGTCATTTTATTCCTTACAAATTTGATATTTCTATCGTGCCTAACGTCTCAAACGGCGTATTTGCCGCAACTTCGGCAAAGCTAAGCACCGTAATATCTATGGCGAAATTCGCGCAGATATCGGCGATAAATTTACGCAAGCTAGGCTCCACGCAAAGTATCATCGAGCCGTACTCCGAGATCGGCCGCTTCGCCCTCGCCTCGCGCAGAGCCTGCACGATCGCCGACGTCTGCGAGACGTTTATCATCAGGTGATACGCGCCGTCTTTATACTGCACGGCGTCGATCAGCTTTTGCTGTGCGGCTGGCTCCATCACGTAAAAATTTAGCCGCCCGCCCTCATCGACGTAAAGCGAAGTGATGGCGCGAGCAAGCGCGGTGCGGACGTGCTCGACGATCATATCGAGGTTCTTGCTAACCTCGGCGATGTCGCTTAGCGCCTCCAGGATGCTTAGCATATCTTTTATCGGGATGTGGTCTTTTAGCAGCGCTTTTAGCACCTTTTGAACGACTCCGATAGGCGCGATGCGCAGCGTATCCTCGACGATGACGGGGTATTCCGATTTTAGCTTGTCGAGTAAATTTTGCGTCTCTTGGCGGGTTAGCAGCTCGGCGGCGTTTTGTTTTATCAGCTCGCTCATGTGCGTGGAGATGACGCTCGCGGGATCTACGATCGTGTAGCCGCTTAGTATCGCATCCTCCTTCACGCTCGCATCGATCCATAACGCGTCTAGGCCAAACGCCGGCTCTTTAGTCGGGATGCCCTCGATGTTGTCGCTAACCAGCCCGCTATCCATCGCGAGGAATTTATCCGCGTAAATTTCCCCCTGCCCGATCACGACGCCTTTTAGCTTGAAGCGGTATTCGTTGGGCGGTAGTTGGAGGTTGTCGCGGATGCGGATCTTTGGCATCAAAAAACCAAGCTGAGCCGCGATATTTCGGCGCATCGCTCGTATGCGCTCGATGAGATCGGTCTCGGCGATCTTTAGCAGGCCGTAACCCAGATCAAGCTCTAAAATTTCAAGCTTTAAGATATCGTTTATCTTAGCTTCCTCTTCGCGGGCGATCTCTTCTTCGCTTTTTTTAGGAGGTTTGGGTGCGGCCTGCCCCTCCTCTTCGCCTTGCGCCAAGCCCATGCTTTGGGCTTTGGAGGTCAAATTTATCTTACCCTCTTTTACCTCTTTCATCACGTAGCCCATACTTAAAAACAGAAGCGAGATAAAGCCCAGAGATAGCGTCGGAAGCCCTGGAACTAGGGCAAAAACAAAGAGTATAAAGCCGACTATTAAAAGCGTTTTGTATTCGCCTAGCAGCTGCGTTAGCGAGCCCTCGGCGAAATTTTCATCGTCCTTGCTGGCTCGAGTGATGATGATCGCCGTAGCCGTCGACGTGATGAGGCCCGGGATCTGGCTCACCAGGCCGTCGCCGATCGTTAGGATCGTGTAGTTTTGCGCCGAGGTAGCCATATCTAGACCGTACTGAAACGAGCCGATGAGAAAGCCGCCGACGATGTTTATGATCGTGATGATGATGCCCGCGACCGCATCGCCTTTGATAAATTTGGACGAACCGTCCATCGCTCCGTAGAAATTCGCCTCGCTGATGATAGCTTCGCGGCGCTGCCTAGCTGTCTTTTCGTCGATTAGGCCGGCGTTTAGGTCGGCGTCTATCGCCATTTGCTTACCGGGCATCGCATCGAGCGTAAATCTCGCCTGCACCTCGCTCACGCGCGTCGAACCCTTGGTGACGACCATGAAATTTATAAGCACTAGGATCGTAAATACGATCACGCCGATGACGTAGTTGCCGCCCACGACGAACTGTCCGAAGCTTGAGATTATCTCGCTCACTGCATCCGGACCGTTGTGTCCTTCGCTCAAAATCATACGCGTGGTGGCGATATTTAGCGAGAGCCTAAAAAGCGTGATGATGAGAACGAGCGTCGGAAAGGTGCTAAGGTCGGTGGGCTTTGGCACGTAAACGGAGATCAGGATGATGAGCACCGAGATAGAGATGGAAAGCGCAAGAAAAAAATCCAAAACCGCGCTGGGAAGCGGCACGATGATGACGGCTAAAATCACCATTATCACACCCACTATCGTTAGGCTTCTAAATTTAACGATAGGCTCTAAAAAGGGTGCGACCAGAGTTAGAATATTGCGCTTTTGTTTTGCCAAAATTTACTTCTTCATTATATTTGCTAGCGTAATCGTATCTAAAAAATCATCGATTCTAGACTGTAACGCGCTAAACATCGGCCAAATTTGACACATTCTGTTTTTGCTTGAGCTACAGCCTTCTTGCGAGATCGAGCACTCAAATACCGCCATTTTGCGTTTTTCCGCACTTTCGATTACTCTTTTTATGCTGATATCTCCCGGCTTTTGCGCGAGCATAAATCCGCCGTTTGCGCCCTTAAACGAAATCAAAATGCCCTCTCTGGCCAAATTTTGCAAAATTTTGGCCAAAAAGCTTTTTGATATCTCAAGCTCGCCCGACATCGTATCGACATCGGAGGGAGCGTCTTTTTGCGCTATATAAATCAGCGAAAGCAGCGCGTATTCGCTTGCTTTTGTCAAAAGCATAAATTCCCCTTAAATTTTTTGCTGACATTTTATTAAATTTTATCTGCAAATTTGATTAAATCAATATTTTTTAAAACCGGCGCCGCATTTTTTGATTTTTATGATATAATCGCCTTTTCTAATCTCACCAATCAGGAGGTCATTATGGCTTTGGATTCGGCTAAAAAAGCAGAAATTGTTGCGAAATTCGCTAGAAAAGAGAAAGATACGGGCTCTCCGGAAGTTCAGATCGCATTGCTAACCGCAAGAGTCGAGGAGCTAACCGAGCACCTAAAAATCTATAAAAAAGATCACTCGTCTCGCCTCGGACTACTTAAAATAGTCGGCCGCAGAAAACGCTTGATGAAATATCTAAAAGCTAAAGATTACGCAGCTTACACAAAAGTTATCGCTGAGCTAAATCTCAGAGATAAATAATCCCAAGCCCCAAATTCGGGGCTTTTCTTTCAAATTTTACTTTTTACTCATTTCAAAATTTGACTTGGCAAATTTTTAAAATTTTTAGCGATAAAGCTAAATTTTTACAAAATAAACGATACAAAAAACAAACCGAATTTGCCCTACTCTTACATTAAATAGATTCAAATTTTCCCGCATGTCGCTCAACTTATCTAAATTTTACTTCATAAACTTTGAGCTAACTACGCTAAAGTTATCTAAGTAAATTTTTTTAACTCAAACCCTTGACAATTATCCGCTCAATGTTGTATAATGCGCCTAGCAATTTAAAGGAGAGAGTGCTAATATGATAAAGGTGAGCAAGCGAGATCTGATACTTGATTCTATCATTCAAGCTTATCTTAGCGACAACGCTCCAATCGGCTCTAGCGAGCTTGGTTCGCGTATGGCGATGTCGATCCCGGCCTCTACGATCAGGGTTTATTTTAAAAAGCTCTCCGACGAGGGCGCGATTACGCAGTTTCACGTTAGCGGCGGCAGGATACCAACGGCTGCGACGATGAGAGATTATTGGCGAGCTAGGTTAAATTTTGACGAAACGCTAGATATCGCAAATCCTAGCCTACTAAAGTTGCTAAGCGATAAATTTGAAATTTACGCGATGGTTTTTGAAAGCAAAGCCCAAACGCTAAACGAGGTCTTAAATTTAAACAATAGATTTTTGATTTTGAGCTTTAGTGAGGACGAGATCGCGCTCAAATTTAACTCGAAAGTCGAGAAATTTTTGAGCAATCTCATCGGCATAGACCTCGACAGACTCGAGCTTACCTGTATGCAGGTGGGTCTAAACGAGCTAAGAAACAAGATAGCTGAGCTAAAGCGCACTAAAATTCGCTTTTTAGAAAACGAAAAGGTTGCGCTTGAAATTTTCGGCGAGAGCTTTAAAAATGCGCTAAACCCTAGCTTTGAGATGGTTTTTGACTCAAATTTGGTATTTTTCGGCGAGAACTACCTAGGTATGAAGCTAGGCGTAAATTTTGAAGGCAAAGAGGCCAAAATGCTTTGCGCAGGCAGTATTTATAATGACTATGAAAGATTTTTAAACAACCTAAAGGAGGCGGCATGAACGAGAATGAAAACGTGGAACTTGAGCAGCAAATCCCGTCAAATTTCGACGAGAGTATCAGCTTTGAGGGCTTGGATGCGAAATACATAGAGCTTCAAAAGCAGCTTGAGGAGCTAACGGATAAGTATTATAGAGCCAATGCGGACTTTGAAAACATCAAAAAGCGTTTCGAAAAGGAAAAAGCGGACATCGCGACGTATGCGAACGAGAAATTCGCGCGAGATCTGCTCCCCGTAATAGACGCGCTTGAGATGGCGGTAAATTTTGAAACAGAGGGCGACGAATACGCGGCGAAAATCAAAGAAGGTATCTACATAACGATAGATCAGTTTAAAAAGTGTTTCGAGAAAAACGGCATCACGGCGATCGAAGCGAACGAAGACTTTGACCCGAATTTTCACAACGCTATGCTCCAAGTAGAAAGCGAAGACGTGGAAAAAGGTAAGATCGTGCAAGTGATACAAAAAGGCTACCTCATCAACGGCAGGATTTTGCGCCCTGCGATGGTGTCGATAGCGAAGTAAAATTGAAATAAAAATTTAATAAAAAGGAAAAACAATGGCAAAAGTAATAGGCATAGACCTAGGAACGACGAATTCATGCGTGAGCGTGTATGAGCGAGGCGAAGCGAAAGTGATCCCTAACAAAGAGGGTAAAAATACGACTCCTTCGGTCGTGGCGTTTACCGATAAGGGCGAAATTTTAGTAGGCGACAGCGCAAAACGCCAAGCCGTCACAAACCCTGAAAAAACCATCTACTCTATCAAAAGAATAATGGGTCTAATGAGCAACGAGAAAAACGCGCAGGAGGCCAAATCTCGCCTACCGTATCACGTCGTGGATAGAAACGGCGCGTGCGCTATCGAGATCGCGGGCAAGGTCTACACTCCGCAAGAAATCTCCGCAAAAGTGCTCATAAAACTAAAAGAAGACGCGGAAAGCTATCTGGGCGAAACGGTCGTAGACGCCGTCATCACGGTGCCTGCGTACTTTAACGATAGCCAAAGAAAAGCGACTAAAGAGGCCGGCACGATCGCGGGGCTAAACGTGCTTCGCATCATAAACGAGCCTACCGCGGCGGCTCTTGCTTACGGTCTAGATAAAAAAGAGGCCGAAAAGATCATGGTTTACGACCTAGGCGGCGGTACGTTCGACGTTACGGTGCTAGAAACCGGCGATAGCGTGGTCGAGGTTTTGGCTACGGGCGGTAATGCGTTTCTCGGCGGCGACGACTTCGATAACCGCTTAATAGACTGGCTAACGAGCGAATTTAAAAGCGACGCCGGCATCGATCTAAAAACCGACGTGATGGCTATGCAGCGCCTAAAAGAGGCAGCCGAAACAGCTAAAAAAGAGCTTAGCTCGGCACAAGAAACGACGATAAATTTACCGTTCATCACCGCCGACGCTACGGGCCCTAAACACCTCACAAAGACGCTAACCAGGGCTAAATTTGAGGGTATGATCGAGGATCTGGTCGCTCAAACCATCACCAAGATAAACGAGGTCGTAAAAGACGCGGGCCTAAGCAAATCGGAAGTAAAAGAAGTCGTCATGGTGGGCGGCTCGACGCGCGTGCCTCTCGTGCAAGAGGAGGTCAAAAAAGCGTTTGGCAAAGAGTTAAATAAAAGCGTAAATCCGGACGAAGTCGTAGCTATCGGCGCGGCGATCCAAGGCGCCGTCATCAAAGGCGACGTAAAAGACGTGTTGCTCCTAGACGTCACTCCGCTAAGCCTAGGTATCGAGACTCTAGGCGGTGTGATGACGAAAATCATCGAAAAAGGCACGACTATCCCGGTTAAGAAAAATCAAGTATTTTCAACCGCCGAGGATAACCAAAGCGCCGTCACGATCCACGTGCTACAAGGCGAGCGCGAATTTGCCCGCGACAACAAGTCTTTGGGTCAGTTTAACCTAGAGGGCATCCCTGCCGCTCCTCGCGGAGTGCCTCAGATCGAGGTTGAATTTGACATCGACGCCAACGGCATCCTAACGGTCTCTGCTAAAGACAAGGCTACAGGCAAAGCCCAAAATATCACGATCTCAGGCTCAAGCGGCCTAAGCGAAGACGAGATCAACAACATGGTCAAAGACGCCGAGCTACACAAAGAGGACGATAAAAAACGCAAAGACGCGGTAGAGGCGCGCAACCAGGCCGACGCGCTTGCGCACCAAACGCAAAAGAGCCTCGACGAGCTAGGCGAAAAGATCCCGGCCGAGGACAGAGAGCGCATCCAAAAGGCGCTTGACGAGCTAAAAGAGACGCTAAAAGACGAAAACGCAAGCAAAGAGCAGATCGACGCAAAGGTCAAAACTCTAAGCGAAGCCAGCCATAAGCTAGCCGAAGCGATGTATAAAAAAGACGGCGCTGCGGGCGAGCAAGCAAACGGCGGCAAGAAAAAAGACGACGACGTCATCGACGCCGAAGTAGAGTAAAATTTAGCCCTTGTTTCGGCAAGGGCTTCAAACGTAAATTTAAGGTTTTAGCGTTTTTACACGCCCTTAAATTTACCCTGCCCGTTAAATTTGACGGGCGGTTTTTATAATTTTCTTTTAAATTTTATACAATCCTAAATTTAAAAATCTATTCAAATTTTACCTCACAAAGCTTTTTTACAAATTTGCCGCCTCGCCGATAAATTTAATTTTAGTCTCGTCTTCCGCGTAATCCTTAATCAAAATCATCCCTTTAAACGACCGATTTAAATATAATCAAACAAAAAAGGTCTTAAATGTATCTATTTTTCCTGATCGTTCATATTTTGAGCGCCGTCGCCTTCGTCGGTTACGTATTTTTCGACGTTTGTATATTTCCGTTTGCTAAAAAGCACATAGACGAGGATACGCTCGCTCGCGTCAAAAAAGCCTACACCAAAGGTAGCGCAAAGGTTTTCGGCACGGCGTTTTTGTTGCTGATTATCAGCGGCGCTTATATGGCGAAGGATTATTTTGGCGGCGAGAACGGATGGCTGGATGGCCCATTTCAAATTTTACTCGCGACCAAGATCGGCGTGCTGGGGTTAATGTACCTAATCACGGCGATATCGCTCTTTTTCGTCTATAAGCTCAAAAAGCCCGATCCCTTCGGCAAATACTCGCATATCATCGCCCTTGTTTTGTGCGCTATAATCATCGTTTTGGCCAAAGTTATGTGGAGAGTTTAGTAAAATTTAGAGCACTTAACGCTCTAAATTTTGTCTTTTTTCTTGAGTTTGACTTAAATTTAGCGTATCGTCACCAAATAAATCTTTAAAAAATCCTTCCTTAAAGCCCCCGGCCGGCAAATACATATATCTTAGTAGTCCAAATAGCTCCGAGCCCACAAATCCGTTTTTGCGCGCTTCGGCTTTTAAAAGCATTTTCGTAAGAGCATCCTTATCCATCCTTTTATCGCCAAATATCTCATAAGTATAGAGCATATCGGCAGGTAGCAACCTTTGAAGCAAAAAAGCATTCAAGCACGAATCGTCATCTCTTGAATACGTGTTACCGTCTCTTATAAAAAGTTCATTTTTCTTAAAAACGCAATCCGTAAAAGAAGCCAGTTGCTCGGCTCTTATATAATTTAAAATTTCCTCATCATTACGATTTTTCATTTTGTAAGAATATTCCAAAATATACTTTGTTTTATCGTTAATTTTTTTTATAATATCCTCACCTTTTTCTTTATCAAAGCGATCAACAAACCGAAAATATTGTTTTTCTGCCTTTACTTGATCCTTAACCACGCCTACGCCAAACCAATATAAATAGCCTAAATCGTAGCACGCATACGGCACGCCTTTTTGGCAATAAATTTGCAAGTCGCTCGCGTATTTTTCAAAGTTATGCGCTTCAAAATCCCTGCCGCTACCCGCGCCGTTTAAGTATTCTTTTAAAAGAGCGTTGTAGCTAGCCGTGTTTATAGGTGCAGAGGTATCGCTCGCAAACGTCGCGCCAACCGCCAAAATCGCCCAAGCAAAGCCGCAAAGCGTAAATTTTAAAATTTTATTCATCTAGCACCCCACCCTATTTCTCGCCGCAGTCAAATATCTGCGCGCGCACGCGGTAGCTATTTACATAAACGGCATTTTGCGGGCACCTGGTCGGCCTGCCCCGCTCGCCGTAGCAAAGCGCCCACTCGTCTAATATATAAAGAGTTATGCGTTTGCCCGCGCCCACGACGGCGACGGCTTCGTTTCTTAGGTCGTTTAGCGCGCCTTTTCTCACCTGCTCCAAAGTCGCTGCGGCGTATCCGGTCGCGTCGTCGCTACCCTCGGCTTCACCCAAAACCTTGCAGTTATACGGCGTATCGCGAACCTCGGTGATACCGCGAGCGCTTGCGTCCAGCGGCTTTGGCAAAAACATAGGCGCGCCGCATCCGCCAAGTAACGCAACCGCGCAAACTAATGTCAAATTTGATATTTTCATCTTCTTTCCTTGAAATAAATTTTGCGAATATTATATTTCCAAAAAAAGTAAGGTAAATTTGGCTTAAATTTTAAAATTTGCGAGACGAATTTGGCAAATTTAATCGTCTATAAAAAATCTTTATGCTATCGTTACGAGAATTGTAATTCGCGTTAAATTTGACAAATTTGACGCAGGCGAAAATCGGTCGCCTAGAGCGGAGCCGCGTATAGCGAAGCTTAAATTTGAGCAAATCTAAGCGGCTAAGATCAAAAAATAAAATTTTAACAAGCCGGTTAATTTTTTGCGCTTTCGACGGAGACTAAATTTACGCCCGTCATCGGCAGAAAAACGGTAAAATTTAAGCAAAAATCAAACGGCCGAATTTGCGTCAACCGCGCGCCCAAAAAAGATAAAAGCCAAACGTCAAAAAACAAAAAAGTAAAATTTAAAAAACAAAGAAAGGAAAGCTAAGTGATACATAAAATTTTGATCGCAAACCGCGGAGAGATCGCCGTTCGCGTGATCCGCGCCTGCAAGGATCTACACATCAAAAACGTCGCTATCTACACCAAGCCCGACCAGAACTGCCTGCACGTCAAAATAGCCGACGAGGCCTACCAGATCGGTATCGACCCGATCAAGGGCTACCTGGACGCCAAGCGCATCGTCGAGGTCGCAAAGGCTTGCGGCGCGGACGCGATACATCCGGGCTACGGATTTTTGAGCGAAAACTACGAATTCGCCAAAGAGGTCGAGGACGCGGGACTGGTTTTCATCGGGCCTACCGCCGACGTCATCCGCAAAATGGGCAACAAAAATATCGCCCGCTATCTGATGAATAAAAACGGCATCCCTATCGTGCCCGGCACCGAAAAGCTAAACAACGAAACGATAGAAAATATCAAACTATACGCCGAGCGCATCGGCTATCCCGTCATCCTAAAAGCCAGCGGCGGCGGCGGCGGACGCGGCATCCGCGTGGTGTGGAAAGAAGAGGAGCTGGAATCCAGCCTTGAAAGCTGCAAGCGCGAAGCCAAGGCGTTTTTTAACAACGACGAAGTTTTTATGGAAAAATACGTCGTAAATCCGCGCCACATCGAGTTTCAGATTTTAGGCGACAAATACGGCAACATCATCCACCTGTGCGAACGCGACTGCTCGATTCAGCGCCGCCACCAAAAGATCCTCGAGATAGCGCCTAGTCCGACGATGAGCGAAAGTCTGCGAAAGAGTATGGGCGTGACCGCAGTCGCCGCGGCAAAGGCCGTAAACTACACCAACGCCGGCACTGTCGAGTTTTTGCTCGATGATTATAACAACTTTTATTTTATGGAGATGAACACCCGTATCCAAGTCGAACACGGTGTGACCGAGGAGATCACGGGCGTGGATCTCATCGTGCGCCAGATCCGCATCGCGGCGGGTGAAATCCTAGATATGGAGCAAAGCGACGTCATCACGCAAGGCTTTGCGATCGAGGCGCGTATCACCGCCGAGGATGCGTGGCAAAATTTCATCCCAAGCCCGGGCGAGATCAGCGGCTACTACCCCGCTCTAGGCCCTTCCGTTCGCGTGGATAGCCATCTATATAAAGACTATCAGATACCGCCGTTTTACGATAGCTTGCTAGCTAAACTCATCGTGCGCGCCCCTAGCTACGATCTAGCCGTAAATAAACTAAAACGCGCGCTGGATGAATTTACGATCGAAGGCAGCGTCAAAACCACGATCCCGTTTTTGCTCAGCATCAGCAAGGAGCGCGACTTTAGGCGAGGATTTTTCGATACGTCCTACGTCGAAAATAAGATGCCCTCTCTGTTAGAAAAGATGAAAACCAAAGACAACGAGGACAACGAAGAGGTGATCGCCGCCATCGCCGCCGCGATACAAAGAGTAAAAGACGCTAGAAAACTAAAGGAGCACGCGGATGAATGATTTTTTCGATAGCTTAAAGGATATAAAAAAAGAGCTGCAAAAGGAGCAAAATGCAAATTTGAGCTCAAATTCAGCCGCCAAAAATGCCGCAAAGCAAAATTTAAAGCCCGAGTCAAAAACCTTCAGCAAAGAAGAAGCTATCGCGCACAAAGAGCAAAATTTGCAGGGCGAGTTTCTAGCCTACGTCAAGGACGCGGATATCAAAAAGTGCTAGTCGTGCCGTTTTCCACCCTGCCTAGCCCCTGCCCCTACCTCAAGGATAGGGACTCGCGTATGGAGTATCGCTACGTAGACGGCTGCGACTTTGCCGTAAACGACGCTCTGGCTAGGCGCGGCTTTAGGCGCTTTGGCAAATATTTCTCCAAGCCAAACTGCGCGGGTTGCAGCGAGTGCGTAAATATCAGGGTCGATGCGCTAAATTTTAAATTTAACAAATCCGCCCGCCGCACGATACGCAAAAACGAAAACACCAAAATCATCCTCACAAAGCCGCTCATAGACGACGCGCACGTGGCGCTATACAAAAAATATCATAAATTTATGCAGCAAAAGCGCGAGTGGAAGTACTACGAGCTGGACTTTCGCCGCTACTACGAGCTCTACGTCGCGGGGCACGCGGAGTTTGGCAAGGAGATTGCGTATTTTGTAGGCGGCCGTCTCATCGGCGTCGATCTCGTCGATATCCTTAGCGACGGTATCTCGGCGGTTTATTGCTATTACGACCCGGATTTTGCGGATCTTAGCATCGGCAGATACTCGCTCTATCAGCAAATTTTACTAGCTAGGCAGCTAAATTTGCGCTGGATATATCTAGGCTACTACGTCAAAGACTGCCCTAGCCTAGCCTACAAGGCGGACTACAAGCCATACGAGCACCTGTGCGAATACGTTCCGTTAGACGAAACGCCCGTGTGGGAAAAAGCGGAATAAAAAATGCTTTCAAATGCGTTTTATAAAGGCAAAATTTGATAAAAGTAAGTCAAAATCTAGAATCTCTAAGCATAGAAACCTCGGACGTCGATCTGTTTTTCGAGCTGCAAGCGCTCATAAAGCGAAACTTCGCCAAGACGCTGGGGCAAAAAGGCAAAGTGATGTCGTTTTACGACGAAAACGAGAAGGTTCAGCGCAAATATTTCGTCAAATTTCTAAAAAAACTCTGCCAAAGATACGAGCTAAAAAACGTAAATTTAAACTTTGCCGAGTATAAAACCATCAAACTCCACTACATCCAACCAAACTCGCTAAAAGCCATGGTTTTCGTCGATGTCGCCTTCGTGCGAGGCGGCGCGATATTTAGCTTCGATCGCTCAAACGAAGCCTTCATCTCGCACATCATTAGGGGTTTTGAGTCAAAGCAAATTTTATCCGCCGAGGGTCAAATCGCCCTAAATATCGCAAACTTGGGCGATTGCGCGCGCTTAGAAGAGCTGTTTAACAAAAGCGAATATATGAAATTTTCGATCATCTTTAACTATAACGAAGAGGAATTTGAAAAATTTAAAAAACGCATCAAAATCTACGCCAAGAAAAACGAGGCCAAATTTGCTGCTCTTGCTAGCCTTTTTGAGGATCATTTCACGGTGCTTGGATGTGATAAAAACGATAGCTTCGAGGAGGTGCGAAACCGCTACCTGGAGCTGGTTAAAGCCTATCATCCCGACTTTCACGCCGCGCTTAGCCCCGAGCTTTTGGACGAGTGCAAAACGCAGTTTCAGCGTATCCAAAACGCCTACGAGAGCTTGAAGCCGTATTTTAAGGAGCTTGAGGCGGGAGCGGAGTAAATTTGATTTTTCAAATTTGAACAAATTTGACGCTAAATCAAATTTGCGTTTTGGCCCCGCGGGCAAAATTTTGGTTTTAACGTCCGAATTTAACTAAATCGGAGACGACGTTGCAAGAAAATTTTTTTATATAGATACTACAAAACCCACAATAAAATCACAATACACATTATTGCTGCTATCTATTTGATATTTGCCTTGGGAATTTTTATTATCCCGAGCGATATCCTTTCTCGCTACGAGATTTGCCGCGAGTTCGTAAATTTTATGAAGCAATACTTTCCGAATATCCAAATTTTTAGCGACGTGAGCCCGTTTAAGCAGGAAATCGAGTTTTACGCGAGCTATATGTGGGTGCTAGGGTTGATTTTATCCGCAGATATGGTGTTTTACGCAACTTGTTGCTATACGGTACTTTACCGCCAAGACAAAGAGTTGCAAGAAAAGGTAAAAAGTTTTGGCCTGCCGCTATTGGTTTTTGCTTTTGGGCTTAGTATATTTTCTATATACGTGTATTATACGGGCTATATCGTCACGGATGGCGTTACTTTTATGGCATGGGATATTACGATAGATTTTGCGACAAAATTTGAGATATTTCAGTATATATCGCTTTTTCAACTTGTCTTTATGTTTGGGATAGCCATGTTTATTGCACTATTTTATACCTTACTGCATAAAATTTTCAGCAAAGGAAGCCGAAACGACCAAATTTAAAATCGCAAGCCTTGCCGTCAAAAGCTCGCTTAAATTTAAAATTTACGCTCAAATTTGCGTCGCTTGGCAAATTTGCCCCGCTCCAAGCGTCAGATTTTACTTACCTGATTGCAGCAGATAGGTCTTTTTGCGCTCGCTGGAGCTGCCGATATTTAGCGCGAGGCGGTATTTGGTTATCGTGCGGCGGACGACCTCGACGTTAAATTCCTTCTTTATAAACTCCAAAATTTTTAGATCGCTAAGCGGCTTGGCGGGATTTTCGTTTCGGACGAGATTTGCCACGAAATCCTTGATGGCCTTGTTTGAGACGTCCTCGTCGATCGCGGCGGAGAAAAAGCTCTTTATAGGCACGAGCCCGCGCGAGCACTCTAGGTATTTGTTTGAGATGCCGCGCGAGATGGTCGACGGGTTTCGCCCCAGATCCTCGGCGATGTCCTTTAGGCGCATAGGCTTGATGTCGCCGCCGAAAAAGTAATCATACTGATACTCCACTAGCATGAGGGCGATCTTGCGCAGCGTGGCTTTTCGCATATCAAGCGCGTCTATGAGGTCTTTTGCCTCTTTTACGCGCGAGGCGACGAAGCTCTCTTTTTCGTCCAGCCCATCCACGTCGATGACGATCTCGGGGTAAAAGTCATCATTGATACGCACCTCGATGCCGCCCGAGCTCGTGTCTATGACGATGTCGGGGATGATCGCCGCAGCCTCGCTCATATACTCGATCGCGGGTGGATTTTTTAGCCTCTTGATGACGGCGAGAGCTTCGTTATAGAGCGGGATTTTGCGCATTTGGGAGAGGTTTTCGAAATTTAACGCAAGCTTTTTAGCGCTTTCAAAGAGCTTCTCGTCCAAATTTAGCTCCTCAAGCTGAAACAAAAAGCTCTCTTTGTAGTCCTTTGCGCCGATGCCAGCGGGCTCGAGGTAGGCAAACCGCTTTCGCACCGACTCGATCTCCGCCTCGCTAAATTCGTCAAAGGCTTCGGGCTCGTAGTAGCCCTCCTCGTTTATGCACTCGATTATTTTCATCGCGATTTTTTGGGATTTTTCGGTCGGAAACAGCGGCTTATCTATCTGCTCGATTAGCTTGTCATAAAGCCCCGTTTTAGCCACACTAAAGCTTTCGATATTGTCGGTTACGCTGTTTTTTGATATTTCTTTGAAAAAGTTTTTCTCTTTTTTGGATGGCGCAGCGCTGGGTAGCTCGCTTAAATTTCGCTGCTGCACGCTAGCAAACGGATTATCCGCTAAAAACGGCTCAAGCGTCTCCTTTAGCTCCTCGACGCTGCTGCTAAGTATCGGCAGCCACGAGCGCAACGTGTGCGAGAGCTTATTTTTGGGAGCTTGAGTTTGCTTTAGCATTATTCTACAAATTTAAACTCTTCGCCCAGATAGTGGGTGCGCACGAGTTTGTTGTTCGCGACTTCGTTCGCGCTGCCGCTAGCTAGCAGGCTGCCGTCCTTGATCACGTAGGCTCGGTCGCAGATAGCTAGCGTCTCGCGGACGTTGTGGTCGGTGATGAGCACGCCGATGCCGAGCTTTTTTAGATCTCGAACGATACTTTGTATGTCGCTAACGGCGATCGGATCGACGCCGGCAAAAGGCTCATCCAGGAGCAAAAATTTAGGCGTAATGATGAGGCTTCTAGCGATCTCACAGCGTCTGCGCTCGCCACCGCTTAGGCTCACGCCCTTTCGCAGGCGTATCGGCTCGATATTTAGCAAATTTAGCATTTCATTTACTTTTTTCTCGCGAACGGCTTCGTCTTTATATAAGATCTCGGCGCCGAGCAGTAAATTTTCCTCGACGGAGAGATCTTTAAATATACTTGATTCTTGCGGTAGATAGCCGATCCCCATATGCGCGCGCTTGTGTAGCGGCACCTTCGTCACGTCCGCGCCGTCTAAAAACACGCTGCCGCTAGTTGGCGAGATGAGTCCGCAGATCATATAAAACGTCGTCGTTTTACCAGCGCCGTTTGGCCCCAGAAGGCCCACTACCTCGCCGCTTTTGACCTCCAGCGAGATGCCTTTTATGATGTTTGTTTTTTTGATCGTTTTTTGTAAATCTTTTACTTCTAATTTATGCACCGTAAACCTCGTATTTTCGCCCTTTTTGGCTAGGCGAGATGACTACCTTGACGCATTTTTCGCCCAAATTTGCCAGCGCCTTTTCCAGTCGCTCGTCGCCCCACTCTACCAGGTGAAGCCCCTCCTCTAGCAAATTTTCAAAAAGTCCATTTTGTAAAATCGCGTCAAGTCCGTTTTGATAGATATCGTAGTGATAAATTTTATCTCCGTAGCTTTGCATGACCGAAAACGTAGGCGAAGTAACCTCCGTATCAATGCCGCGAGCCTTTACGATGGCTTTAACTAGCGTCGTTTTGCCGCTAGCTAAATTTCCCTGCAAGATAACGACGCCGCTTTGGGGTAAAATTTTTACCACCTCGCTAAGCTCGCCAAGTCCCAAATTTAGCTCTATCATAGCTCTTTTACGTATAGCGCTTGGGCTGATTTTGGGATGCTTTTGGTCTCCGGGATCGCCAGCACCTCGTAGCACGCCTCTCTCGTTAAAAATTTAATCGTTATCACGTCGCCGATCTTAACCTCTTTGGCCGGTTTGGCGACGACGCCGTTTACGCTCACGACGCCGCTTTTACACATGTCTTCGCTGACTGCGCGCCTTTTTGTGATATTTACGGTATTTAAAAATTTATCTACTCTCATGGCGGCGATTTTAGCCAAATTTGGCTTAAATTTTTAATTCCTCGTCATCGCATATTAAATTTAATGTAAATTTGACGTTTAGTGCACGCGATTTTAGCGGAAATATTTATAACAAATTAATCAAATTTGGCTAAAATACGCGTCATCTCAATATAAAGGATAGAGAATGAAAAAAGATGTGAAAAAAGTCGTTCTCGCCTATTCGGGCGGACTTGATACGAGCATTATTTTAAAATGGCTACAAGACGAGTATAAATGCGAAGTGGTAACCTTTACCGCCGATATCGGCCAGGGCGAGGAGCTGGAACCCGCACGCCAAAAAGCGCTGGAGCTAGGTATAAAACCCGAAAATATATTTATAGAGGATTTAAAAGAAGAATTTGCGCGAGATTTCGTATTTCCTATGTTTAGAGCAAACGCCGTCTACGAGGGCGAATACCTACTAGGCACTTCGATAGCTCGCCCGCTGATAGCTAAAAAACAAGCCCAAATCGCCGCCAAAGTAGGCGCCGACGGCGTGAGCCACGGAGCGACTGGCAAAGGCAACGACCAAGTGCGCTTTGAGCTAGGCTACTACGCGCTGGGAGATAACCTAACTATCATCGCCCCTTGGCGCGAATGGGATCTAAACAGCCGCGAAAAGCTACTAAAATACGCGGAAAAAAACGGCATCAAGATAGAAAAGAAACCGGGCAAAAGCCCCTACTCTATGGACGCAAATTTGCTCCATATAAGCTACGAAGGCTTAGTGCTTGAAAACCCTACTCACGCTCCGGAAGCCGATATGTGGCGCTGGACGGTAAGCCCAAAAGATGCTCCAAACGAAAGCGAGATAATAGAAATCGGCTACGAAAAAGGCGATCCGGTTAGCATAAACGGCAAAAAAATGAGCCCGGCGGCGCTGCTAGCCGAGCTAAACCGCCTAGGCGCAAAACACGGTATCGGCAGACTAGACCTCGTAGAAAACCGCTCGGTCGGTATGAAAAGCCGCGGCTGCTACGAAACTCCGGGCGGCACGATAATGCTAAAAGCTCACCGCGCGATCGAGAGCATCACGCTAGACCGCGGCGCGGCGCACCTAAAAGACGAGCTAATGCCTCGCTACGCAGAGCTCATCTATAACGGCTACTGGTGGTCGCCTGAACGCATTATGCTACAAGCGCTCATAGATAAGAGCCAAGAAAACGTAAACGGCACGGTCAAAGTCGAGCTCTACAAAGGCAACGTCATCGTGCTAGGACGCGACAGCAAGACGGACAATCTCTTTAGCGAAGCGTTTTGTACGTTTGAAGAGGACAGCGTGTTTGATCAAAAAGACGCGAACGGATTTATCAAGCTAAACGCGCTAAGATTTATCATCGGACGCAAAAACGGACGCAAATTTAACTAAATAAAGGATAAAAATGAAAGTACTACTAATAAAAGACGTAAAATCGCTCGGAAAAGCCGGCGAAATCAAAGAGGTAAAGGAAGGCTACGGAAATAACTTCCTAATCGGCAAAGGCTTTGCTAAGGCTGCGACTCCCGATGTTTTGCGCCAGTACGAAGCCGAGCAAAAACGAAAGGCCGAGGAGCTAAAATACGAGATCGCAAATATAGAAAAACTAAAATCCGAGATCGAAAAAATCACGCTCAAGGTTAAAAAGCCGCTCGGAGCAAACGGCGCGCTATTTGGCGCAGTGACAAAGGATGAAATTTCTGAAGCTTTAGAAAAAAATCATCATTTGGTGGTGGATAAAAAGGCGTTTGACTTCGCACATACGATAAAAGCGACAGGCATCTACGAAGTGGACGTAAAACTCGGCCACGCAGTGCGCGCCACGCTAAAACTAGACGTCGAGGGCGAATAAGTGTTTCACGCGACTACCATTTTAGCCTACAAAGGCAAGAACAAATCGGTCATCGGCGGCGACGGACAGGTGAGTTTTGGCAACACAGTGCTAAAAGGCAATGCGGTAAAAATCCGCAAAATCCACGGCGGCAAGGTCCTAGCGGGCTTTGCCGGCAGCACCGCCGATGCGTTTAATCTCTTTGATATGTTTGAAAACAACCTCGATCACGCAAAAGGCGACCTGCTAAAAGCGGTGATCGAGTTTAGCAAAGAGTGGCGCAAGGATAAATATCTGCGCAAGCTAGAAGCTATGATGCTGGTGCTTGACCGCGAGAAAATTTTCCTTTTAAGCGGAACGGGCGACGTCGTAGAGCCCGAAGACGGCAAGATAGCCGCCATCGGAAGCGGCGGCAACTACGCCCTCTCCGCAGCTCGCGCGCTGGATAAATTTGCCCGGATCGACGAAGAGGAGCTCGTAAAAGAGAGCCTAAAGATCGCGGGCGAAATTTGCATTTACACGAACACGAACATAAAAACCTACGTTTTAGAATAGAGAAAAGATGAATTTAACCCCAAAAGAGATAGTGAAATTTTTAGACGATTACGTCATCGGACAAAAAGATGCCAAAAAGATCATCGCCATCGCGCTACGAAACCGCTACCGCAGGATGAAACTGGATAAAACGATGCAAGACGATATCATGCCAAAAAACATCCTAATGATAGGCTCGACTGGCGTGGGCAAAACCGAGATCGCAAGGCGCTTGTCAAAGATGATGGGCTTGCCGTTTATCAAAGTAGAAGCTAGCAAATACACCGAAGTAGGCTTTGTCGGACGCGACGTTGAAAGCATGGTGCGCGACCTGGCGGCTGCATCGGTAAATTTGGTCAAAGTCGAACAGCGCGAGAAAAACCGCGATAAAATCGACAAATACGTTAAAGATAAGATAATAAAAAAACTCCTGCCACCTCTACCGACGGGTGCGAGCGAAGAGAAAAAAGCCGACTACGAAAAAAGCTACGAAAAGATGATGAGTAGGCTAGAAAACGGCGATCTAGACGACCTTAGCATCGAGATAGAAGTCGTGCAAAACAGCTTTGATGCGGGAGCGAACGTGCCGCCCGATATGGCGCAAATGCAAGAGAGCTTCGTCAAAATCATCGGCCTAAGCAACAAAACCGTCAAAAAAGAGATGAAGGTAAAAGACGCAAAAGAGGCGCTAAAAAACGAAGCTAGCGATAAAATTTTAGATATGGAGAGCATCAAAACAGAAGCCGTGCGAAGAGCCGAGAACGAAGGCATAATCTTTATCGACGAGATCGATAAAGTCGCGGTGAGCTCCGGAAACTCCGGCAGACAAGATCCGAGCAAAGAAGGCGTACAGCGCGACTTGCTGCCTATCGTGGAGGGCTCGACGGTGACGACCAAATTTGGTGCCATAAAGACCGATCACATTCTTTTTATCGCCGCGGGCGCCTTTCACATCAGCAAGCCAAGCGACCTAATCCCGGAGCTTCAGGGGCGTTTTCCGCTGCGAGTAGAGCTTGATAGCCTAGATGAAAATGCGTTGTATCAAATTTTAACCCAGCCTAAAAATTCGCTACTCAAGCAATATGAAGCGCTTTTAAAAACCGAAAACGTGGAGCTTAAATTTAACGATGAAGCTATCAGAGCTATCGCCAAAATAGCCCAAAACGCTAACGAAAAAATGGAAGATATCGGCGCTAGACGCCTACACACCGTGATCGAGCGCGTGATCGAGGATATCAGCTTTGAGGCTAACGAGCACGGCGGCGAGACGGTAGAGATAGACAAAGCCCTCGTAGAAAAGCGTCTCTCGGACGTCGTCAAGGATCAAGATTTGGCGAGATATATCTTATGAAATCAGGCTTTGTTAGCATCATCGGTCGCACGAATGCGGGCAAAAGCTCGCTTTTAAATTGTTTGCTTGGTGCGAAGATCACTATCGTCTCGCACAAGCAAAACGCCACGAGGCGTAAGATCAGCGGTATCGTGATGAACGGCGAGGATCAGATCGTTTTTACCGATACGCCGGGACTTCACGAGAGCAACAAGACGCTAAACAAACTAATGATAAGCGAAGCGATAAAATCGATGGGCGACTGCGACGCGATCGTATTTTTGGCGCCCATTCACGATGATGTGGATGACTACATCAAATTTTTAAATTTAAATCCTCAAAAACCCCATATCCTGGTGCTTACCAAGGTTGATGAGGTCTCAAACGCCAAAGTGCTTGAAAAAATCGCTCGGTATCAAAAATTCCAAGACAAATTTGCCGCGCTTTTACCTTTTAGCGCAAAAAAACAGACCTATAAAAAGCCGCTTTTGGACGAAATTTGCAAGCTTTTGCCCGAGCACGAGCATTTTTACGATCCCGAGTTTTTAACGCCGACAAACGAAAAAGAAATTTTTCGCGAATTTATCCTCGAAGCGCTTTATGATAACTTAAGCGACGAGATCCCCTACTCCACCGACGTACTCATAGATAAAGTCAAAGAAAAACCGGAAATCACTGAAATTTATGCCACGATAATCACCGAACGCGAGATACATAAATCGATAATTATTGGAAAAAACGGGCAAACCGTCAAAAGAATCGGGATAAATTCAAGAAAATTAATATCAAATTTTACTGAGCGTAAAATCCTCGTAAAGCTCGTAGTAGTCGTAAAAAAAGACTGGTGCAAAGACGAAAAAACTATAAAAAGCCTGAATAACTTACTAAATAATTATTAAGTTTGCTTGATTTTTATGTTATAATACCACCGTTGATTACAGGCTTGTATTATTTTTGAGCAATTATATATTGACATTTGTTTGAAGGAAAATTAAAACTATGGCAAAAAACAAAGGCGATGTAGGAAATATAATAACATACGATCCATATCTACAAACCTCGTATGCTTTTTCCAATAATAAAATTTATCCGGTGGAATTAAGCAAAGCTAATAAAAACAGCTTTTTTATATCATACATTAAATACAAAGATATCACGATAGGAAGCGTGGAAATTCCGATATCGACGGAAGAAGACGATACGTCGAATTTAATAACCATAAAAGCTTATGAGCAGTTTGGCTTAGATCCTTCGGTTGAATACAAAATCGTTTACAACGAAGTTCCGGGTATCTCGTCGGAAACTAAAATTTTCAATGTATTTATTTCGGATGTTCTATCTATCGACAAGTTGTTTGCTTTGGCAATAAAAAAAGTCCCGTTTATAGATTGCGTAGTCGCTGCGCCGCTGGCTTTTGACGCGCTATATAAAAAAAATATACTTGCGGCTCAAGACACGGATGCCTTTATGGTAATGCAAGAAGACGATGCCTTTATAGCTGTCTATCAAAATGGGGAATATATGCAGTCAAGGCCGCTTAGATATTCCATAAAAAATATTAACGAGAAATTTGCCTCTTTAAGCGGAGACAAGCTAAACGATAGTGCTTTTTTAAATATTATCAAAGACGGAACGGATACGCCGGACGATAAAAATAAAAATATAATAACAGAAATTTTTGACGAAATAGCTTATTATATAGGCGATATCGTAAATAGTCTAAGTAGATTTAGCGGATCGAATATTTCAAATATATATATATAATGTCCGATGCTATTATGGGCGATTTTGCAAAATTTATGCAAGAAAAACTAAATATATCCACCAAAAATCTTGAACTAAATATCGCTATAAATTCAAAAGAAGTAGAAGTAAATAACATCCATAGCATTATGGTAATAAATGCACAATATTACAAAGAAACTCAGGAAAATGATTTTAACTTCTCAAATTTCTTGCGTCCGCTTCCGTTACTTCAGCGCAATAGCGGCAAACTTATGATGTATGCACTAACCGGATTGTTAATCGGTTCATTGCATCCGCTATATCTTTACGTATCCGGAATCATAACGGATATAGATACCGCAGACAAAAAGAGCGAATATGAAATCAATGATGCGGACAGAACTAGAATAAAAGCGGCTTTGGCGGCTATTGAGCAGCAAATTTTAGATACCTCAAAGCTAATCGAGGTAGAAAAAGAGAGGATAGAATTTAGAAAAAATACTATCGACGAAATCTATGACAAGAAAGTCAACTATCCTATGAAAGGCGTCGTACTATTTGAGCTTAGCAACTTAATAAACAACAAAGACATACAGACTGCAAAAATCAATAACTCGGATAGAAATATGATAGTTACCCTAGTTAGCAAAGATGAAAAGAAGCTAACGGAGCTTATACAAAACGTAAGCAACTCGGAAAGATATTCCATATTGACAAAAGAAATTTTGCTCGATAAGAACTATGGAGCGCCATCGTATGAAACAAACGTTACTATAAAGATTAAATAATGAGAAAAGATAATACATTTACAAAGATCGATAACTATTTCGACGGAAAAAAGCCAAGCGAAGTTACAATGATGCTACTCGTAGCACTTGTATTGTCGGGCGTAATCATATATTATGCCATTATACAATACGCCCAAGACTATTTTGACAGTTCAATGGCGAGCAATGCTCAAATAACCAAAGACCTCGACGAAGTAAATAGCTTTTTGGATGGAGTAAGTCAAAATAACGATAGAAATAACGATAGAAATTTTAAAATAAATCAAGAACAAAACAGGCTAAAGCAGCAACAAGAAAAACTCGCAGATGCTAAAAATACGAATCAATATTTTGATGATAAACTAAGAGAGCTATCGTATCTAATTTTCAACGAACAAAGTTGGGCTGATTTTTTAGATAGCCTAGCGTTTCTGGCAAATAAAAATAACGTAAAAATAACAAAGATCGTAAATACCTTTAAAGAACCAAATGCGAAAAAGATAGAGCAAATACTTGATATTAACGTATCGGTTGACGGTAATTATAAGGATATCATAGCCTATATAAACGCTATCGAAGAATCAAAACTGGTAGTGGATATCAACGGCATAGATATAAATTCTACCGACGGTAAGCTCAAAGGAAACATGGGAATTTATATATGGGGGATGAAATATCAATGAAAACTCGCGCATTATTTTTTCTATTGATGCTCTGCTCGGTATCTCTAGCAGACAACTCTCAAACTCAGATAGAGCACTATGATGAGATTTTTAGTGCAATCAATGAGCAGCGCAAAGGTCTAGACGAATCGGAACTTAAAAATATATCCGATCCTTTTATAAGGACAAAAGCCGCAAACCATGACAACAATAGCTCTTTTAGCAATACGTTTGCTTTGCAAGCTATTTTTAATAACAAAGCCAAGATCAATGGCAAATGGTATCAGGCAAAGGATAATGTGGGCGAATATGAACTGGCAAATATTAGTTCTAAGAGCGTTACTTTGATAAGCAAAGATGAAAAAATTGACTTAAATTTGACAAAAGGGGCAAATAAAAATGTCGTTATTAAAATTAAATAAAATTTTTACAATATCTATCATAACTGCATTCTCATTAACGGCGGCAAACGCTAACACTTGCGAAAAAAGAGTTTTTAACCTCAAAATCAATGAGCAAGTTTCCGTTCAAGAGATTTTAACGCAACTATCCGATATGTGTCATTTTAGCGTTGTTACAAAAGATCAATTTGCAAAAGACGCCATAAGCGAACCGCTTTTTGGAATCAACATAAAAGATAAAACATTAAATGAAATTTTTAGTCTTTTACTGTCTGAAAAAGATATGAGCTATACTTTTTCTCAAGATATATTAAAAATTTCATCTCTTCAAACCAAAACTTTTAAAATTGATTACATAACATCGGTTAGAGAAGGAACCGCCATTACAAAGGCTTCGGTTGATTCTGCTCCTATTGAAGTTGGAAGCGAAACGGAAGACGATGGTGAAGCAGATGTCACCAAAGGCGGCGGCAAACTTGACAACATAATAAGGACTATTGAAAAATTTGATTTCTGGGAAAAATTAGATACCGAGATCAAAGCTATTCTAAA
This sequence comes from Campylobacter rectus, assembly GCF_004803795.1. Classification (NCBI taxonomy): domain Bacteria; kingdom Pseudomonadati; phylum Campylobacterota; class Epsilonproteobacteria; order Campylobacterales; family Campylobacteraceae; genus Campylobacter; species Campylobacter rectus. The sequence goes on from NZ_CP012543.1 coordinate 1,532,362, forward strand.
CAATACGACAGAAAGTATAGTTGCGCCAGATCCTATTATTAACGCAAATGCCGGTTTAGTTACCGTGACGGGAACCGCAGCGCAACTAAGAAGAGTATCAGATTACATTAAAGATATTCAAGAAAGACTTAAAAAACAAGTCATCATAGATGTCTCCATAGTATCGGTTGAGCTGGCAAATAGCTACACAAAAGGTATTGATTGGAGTAAATTTAGTATAGGCTTTAAAACGGGTCTTGCCAATGGTATACCGCTTTTCTCGGAACAAAATAGCAATGGCGGAAGCCTCACTTGGTCAAATAGAGGAAACAGTTTCAGCAGAGGCTTTAATAGAGAGCTAAGTCTATTGTCCGGTTTTAATTTTAATCTTGATGGTGTATTAAATTTTCTTGAGACAAACGGAAAAACGAAAGTAATATCAAGCCCTAAGATTACGACATTAAACAACCAGCAGGCTTTAATTTCGGTAGGCGATAACGTGAATTACCGTGTCCAAGAAGAAAGCCAAAACAACAATTCTTTAAATGGCAAAACCACTATAACATATAAACAATATTCGGTTTTTATAGGAATATTACTAAATATTTTGCCCGAAGTTTCGGATGATAATAAAATCATGCTGCGCATTAACCCGTCTCTTAGTAGCTTTAAATACAACGAAGATGACGTAAGACAAAGCACGAAAATAAGAGAAATCGCACCCGATACTATACAAAAGAAACTATCTACGGTTGTTCAAGTAAATAGCGGAGACACAATAGTTTTAGGCGGACTTATAGCTCAATCGAAAGGTAAAGAAAATACAAAAGTGCCGTTTTTGGGAGATATTCCGGTGTTTGGAAATGCATTCAAAAGCACAAAAGATAACATTAGAACAACAGAGCTTGTATTTATAATAACTCCAAGAATAGTTGACGTATCAAATGCCACTCCGGTTAATCAATCTCTTAAAGATTTAGGTTTTTCAAGGTCAATATATGGGCAATAAATACACTACTCTTAAAAATATATTTATTGACGTTGCTGGCGAAAATAACTATATAAATTTAGATAAGTCTATTATTGCATATAAAAAAATTTTGGATTTACTTCAAAAGCCGGCGAAACTGATTTTGTTTTGCGGCAAACCCGGTTGCGGGAAAACGTTTTTACTAAAAAAAATCGTCAGCGATCTTAAAGACCGCGACGATATTATTTTTTTCCCGTATCCGTTTTTTAATGAGACAGAATTTGTAAAATCGTTATACGAAGGAATTTTTAAGAAAGAATCTCAAGAAAAAATTGAAAGTTACGAGCAATTTATAAAAGCATACGAAGCTAAGATCGACAACAATCAAGATAAAAAACCAATTATTGTTATTCTTGACGAGTCACAGCTTTATCCTGAAATTTTATTAGAAAAAATTCGTATAATGTCGGATAGCGGGTTATTTAAATTTTTATTTGCCACACATGAGACCATTGATAAAGATGTATTATCAAGAGATTATTTTAAATCAAGAGTGTGGGAAAGTATAGAAATGGGCTCTATCGATACCGAGGAGATGAAAGTTTATCTAGAAAATAAACTTCAAAACAGTCAATTTTTTTATATATTTTTAAAATTTACGGAAGAGCAGTTTAAACTTTTAAATGAGTTAAGTCAAGGAAATTTAAGAATGTTAAATAAGCTAATGTTTAATATTTTTGAACTTTACGAATATTTTGACGCAAATCAACCAACTATCATAGGGGGTGACAAAATGGTAACAAAAATTTTAGAGATGGCAGCCATCAAATCGGAGCTTATAGATGCTTGAGACATATGAGGTATTGGAGTTAGAAAGGCGATGGAGAGCCTACGACAAAAAGAGAAGAGAGTTTAAGTTTTCAGATAAAAAGAACTACATATACGCTATTTCTGCTGTTTTAGCTATATCGGTTTCCGTATCGTCGCTTACTTTTTATTTATTAAAAGACTCGTTACTAAATAACAATATTAGTAGCACAACGATAAGTAACGATATAAAAGAAAGCAATAAAAACGATATAAAACATTCCGAAAATATTGAGCCGGAACAAAAAATCGATCCAAGCAATAATACTTTGCTAAATTCCGATAATTTTGGCGGAACAGAAAACATTTCGAATACTCAAAACAACAGTATAGCCAATGAAGATACGCTAGATAATGCAAATACCGAAATTCAACAGCACGGCTGGGTAAATTTAACCGATATGCCGCAAGATTCGCAGTCGGTTAATATGCATAAAAATATAGGCGGCAAGCAAGTTGCAGTAAAAATTCCGACGGAAGAAATAATAAATTTTGATTCCGAAAAGCCTATGGTTGCAAAAAATATGGGTGGTTTGCAAAATCTAAATAAATTTCAAATTCAATCCTCTGATTCAGAAATTTCGGTAGATGAATTAACGGCTAAATTCGATAAGTCGAATAGCTCGGATATTGCTGTGCTGATTGCAAGAAGATACTATGACATCAAAGACTATAAAAATAGTGAAAAATGGGCATTGATAGCCAACGAACTTGATAGCAATAACGAAGAAAGTTGGATAATTTTTGCAAAGTCAAAATACAATCTAAAGCAAAAAGATGATGCCATAAGCGTTCTTAAGATATACAACGATAAGGCGAATTCGTCAAGCGTCGAAGATCTTATGAGACAAATAGAAGACGATACGGTTCTGTAAGGCCATACGTCTTAAAATAGCCATTAAAAATTGTGAGAATATAATTAATATTCTCACTTTATATTTTATTATCTTAAAAAGCATAAAAGGATATCCTTGTGGAAAAAATTTATGAAATATTTTTAACAGATATTTTAAAAAACAATCTTATAACACAAGTACAATACATAAATATAGAAACAGCCTTAAAAGAAAAAAAAGATTTTGAATTGGTCCTTCATAAAGAAGCGCCAAATTTACAAAACGACACTATATATGATGTACTTGGCGAGCTATACAAAAAACAACGCATTACTCTCAATGAAATAATAGAAAATTTCGCCTTAAATTTAAAGGATTTTTTAAAATCCGTAGCGACTAAATTTAGATTTGAATATATCGATTTGGACAATATCGATATAGATTATAAACTTTGCGAAAAGGTTCCGCTAAATCAGCTAAAAACATACGAGGCGCTACCGATAAAAGAAGATGAGATCGCCGTATATGTTGCTTTTAAAAATCCTTTTGATATATCCGGACAAGATAGACTCCAGGCGATATTTAATAGAAAACTACTAAAAACAGCTATAGCCGATCCTTCAAAAATAGATAAATATTTGAGCAAAGTCGAGTTAAACGATAGCGTCAAAGGCATAGTTGCCGAAATCCGAAAAGAGCTATCGTCAACAACGGTAGTAGGCGCAAATGCCAACGAAAATAGCTCAGGCATATTAAAATTAATCGAAGTAATTTTAAGAACCTCGATAGTAAGCCGTGCAAGCGATATACATATCGAAGCCACAACAACAAACTGTGTCGTAAGAGGCAGGATTGACGGTATGTTGGCTGAGCTATTTATTTTTGATAAGGACCTTTTTCCTCCTTTGGTTTCACGTATGAAACTGCTTTCAAATATGGATATAGCAGAGCGTAGAAAGCCTCAGGACGGACGCTTTTCCGCTCAAGTGTCAGGAAAAGAGTATGATTTCCGTATCTCCACTTTGCCGATACTTCATGGAGAAAGTATAGTTTTACGTATTTTGGATAAATCAAAAGTGCTAATCAGTCTTGAAAATTTAGGCATGCACCCAAATACTTTTGATAAATTTAATAAAGCGATGAAGGCCCCTTACGGTATTATTTTGGTTACGGGACCAACCGGTTCCGGTAAAACAACCACTCTTTACGCCGCATTAAACGATATAAAAAGCGTTGAGACAAAAATCATAACCGTTGAAGACCCGGTAGAGTATCAACTAAATATGATACAACAGGTTCACGTAAATGAAAAAGTCGGGCTTACTTTTGCCTCAGCCCTTCGCTCAATTTTGAGGCAAGATCCCGACATTATAATGATAGGCGAGATCAGAGATCAAGAAACGCTTCGTATAGCTATTCAAGCTGCACTTACAGGTCACTTGGTATTTTCAACACTCCACACAAACGACGCGATAAGCGCCGTAACCAGAATAGCCGATATGGGAATAGAACCTTATCTAATCAGCGGCGCATTAGTAGCTATAGAAGCTCAAAGACTCGTGCGCAAATTGTGCCCAAATTGTAAGCAAAAAACCGTTTTACCATCAAATTTACAAGAACAGTTTCAAGACTTTTTACCGCAAGATTATCAGTTTTATAAACACGTCGGTTGCGATCAGTGCTCTCAAACCGGCTATGTAGGACGAGAGATGATAAGCGAGGTTTTGCCGATAAGCGACAGAATTTCAGCGATGATAGCAAACGGTACTACAAAAGAAGATATAAAAAAAGTGGCGTATGAAGAGCATTTTATAGATATGTTTAAAGATGGTATTATAAGAGCAGCAAGAGGAGTTACGACAATAGATGAGATATTTAGGGTGGCTAAAGTATGAAATTTTTTGAAGTTGAATATATGGCCAATGGTCGTCGCCAAAAGATGACTTTAAAGGCGAATAATAGAAGCGAAGCACAAGCCATAGCAAAAACAAAAAACGCTGGCGTAGTGGTAAAAGTTGGAGAAACCAAAAACGTCCCGCTAGAAGAACAATTTGCCGATCTAATGAACAAAGTATCTACTTTTTTCGGTGGCTCAAAAATCAAAATAAATAACTTAATAGCCGCCTTTAGACAACTAAGCGTTATGACTAATGCGGGAATTTCCATACACGATAGCATCAAAGAAGTATCAAAATCAACCGAAGACAAGAGGCTTAAGGCCATATTTGCAACCTTAAATGACGACCTCAACCAAGGTCAAAGCCTTACCGATGCTATAACAAAATTTAAGGGCGAGCTCGGAGATGTCGTCATAGCTATGGTTAAGCTTGGCGAAAGCACAGGTAATATGTCCGAGTCACTACATAAATTATCCGAAATTTTGCATGAAGTTTGGGAAAATCAAAGAAAATTTAAAAAAGCTATGAGATATCCGATCATAGTAATGTCGGCTATGGCTATAGCTTTTGTTATATTAATGATTTTCGTCGTTCCTCAGTTTAGGGAAATATTTGAACAGCTTGGAGCAAATTTACCGGTTCCTACCGTCATACTTCTTTCCATAGAAAGCGCATTGAGCAATTACGGTTTATATATATTGGCCGGTTTCATAGCTGCCATATATGCCATAAAATATATGTATAAGCAAAATGATGACTTTAAATACAAATTTGATAAATTTATGTTAAAAGTCTATTTGATCAATAAAATCATATTCTACTCGACTATGAACAGGTTTAATCTTATTTTTACCGAGCTTGTAAGAGCCGGTATTCCTATCGCTGACGCCCTTGAGACAGCGACATTAACGGTAGAAAACCAAGATATACACGATAAACTCGCTACGATTAGACTGGCGGTTTCAAGAGGCGTATCCTTGACGGAGGCCTTTAGAGATACCCAGCTTTATGAAAGCATGCTGATACAGATGTTAAGCGCGGGTGAAAAAGGCGGTGCGATAGATGCTATGCTTGAAAAGATAACAGATTATTATAAAGCTAAATTTAGCGACTTAGTCGATAACATTTCAAGCTATGTGGAGCCGATTATGCTTTTATTTATGGCAGGTATGGTTATACTTTTGGCGCTTGGTATTTTTATGCCTATGTGGGATCTTGGAAATGCCGTTCAAGGGCGACAATAATAGTTGAAGTAGGAAGATAAATGCAAAATAATTCGCAAGAACGTCAGGTTAGTAGCGACGCGTTTTTGGTGTCAAAAACCGATACTAAAGGTAAAATAACCTACTGCAATGTTCCTTTTATGCAAATAGTAGGGGCAAGAAGCGATGAGCTTATAGGCAAACCTCACAATATCGTAAGGCATCCCGATATGCCGCGCATAGTCTTTAAAATTTTATGGGAATATATAAAAAACAAAAAGGAAGTATTTGCTTATGTAAAAAACAAAAGCTTTGACGGTTCGTTTTATTGGGTTTTTGCAAATGTCACAGCTTCGCTTGATCAAAACGGCAATATCATAGGCTACTATTCGGTTAGACGTAAACCAAATCCAAAGGCTCTAGAAATCATTATCCCGCTCTACAAGCAACTTCTTGAAGCTGAAAAGGGCGGTGGTATAGATGCTTCATCGGAGCTTCTTGATAATATTTTACGAGAAAAAAATAAAAGTTATGATGAGCTAATGAATGATTTACAAAGACTATAAATCGAGGAAAATATGTTTTTTAAAAAAGAAAAAGTAAATTACGATGAAATTTTAGATGTGGTCGAGCAGGCCAGAAACGGCTTTTTAGAGCCTAGAATCTTGCAGATCGACCCAAATTCGCAGATCGGCAAAATCGCGCTTGGTATCAATGATTTGCTAGATCAAATCGAAGCCCTGCAAAGAGAGATGGGTACCTGCGTAAAATCGGCCGAAAACGGAATAACCTATAGAAATATCTTTATCGAAGGTTTTCGCGGTCTTTTTAGAAGCAACGCTATATCTATGAGCGAGGGCGTCGAGGGTATAAAAGCCGGGCAAAAGGGCAAAACCAGAGGTATATTGTCTGAGAAATTCGGCGAGCTCGGCAACGGAAACGACGGTATTTTAGAGGTGCAAAATGACCTTAACCAAAGCATTAAAAATCTAACCGAAATTTCAACTATGGCGCAGGATACTTCCGTGAAAGCAAACGAAAGCATGTCCGCAGTTAACGAGCTTAGCACCAATATGAGCAACCTTGAGCATCTTATCACGGAGTCTACCGAAGCTATTAAAAATTTAACCCACAGGACCGAAGAGATTTCATCTGTCGTAAATTTGATCAAAGATATCGCCGAGCAGACGAATTTGCTAGCTCTTAACGCCGCAATAGAAGCTGCGCGAGCAGGCGAACACGGGCGAGGCTTTGCCGTGGTTGCAGACGAAGTTCGAAAGCTAGCCGAAAATACGCAAAAAGCTACGAGCGAAATCGGCATAAACATCCAAACCTTACAGCAGCAAACAAACGATCTAAACGAAAATTCCAACAAAATCACGCAAATCGCACAGGTTGCAAACGTGAGCGTGTCTAAATTTAAAGACGCCGTAAACGTATTTAGCCAAGGCGCAATGCAAAGCGCAAAAATCTCAAAATATGTCGAAAATAAAGCCATCGGCATCATCGGCAAGATCAATCGCGTGACATATTTACAAACCGCATACGGAAACGTCATCAACGAAAGAGGCGACGACGAAAACATGCAAAAACAAGCACAAAATTTGAATGCATGGTACGAGAATGCAGCCGTATATTTTGCAAACTCGAAAAGCTTTGAAAAAGCAAGCGTTCCGGCAAAACAAATAAGCGACCTCGTAAAAGCCAACTTAGAGGAGTCAAAATGCGGTTACCATATGAACGATATCCAGAAATTCGTCGATAGATTTACCAAAGTAAAGCAAGCAAGCAAAGAAATATTTAAAATAATAGACACGACCATAGAAGAAAGCGTAAAGTAACGCTCTATAAAATTTTATAAAATACAACACTTAAATTTAAGTCAAAAATATTTATAGCTCTTGACCTAAATTTGCTCACTACTTCTTTATTAAAAATATTCGTAAATTTAAATAAAACACACTAAGAAGTCCAAGAAATTCTAATCTCCGGAAAAGTATTTTTCGCCCATCCGCTTTTTTCTTCGGCAAAAATAACGCCTATCTAAGCAAGCTTGCCTGATTTATAGAAAAATACAAAAGCCGTTAGGATATACTTTTGCATATTTATTTATGTAATGTTTAAAACTAAAATTACCAAGATCTCGTATATTTTTGCAGCAAATAAATCGCCATTTTTACAAACCTAAAATCCGTTTATATTATTTTTAAGGCTCTCTTTAACTTAAACTCACACAAAGAAGCAGTAAGTTACAATGAGAACTATGTTCTTGTAAGTAACGAGCATAGCAAATTTAAAAAACAAGCATATAGTCCGTTTTTAGATTTTAGAGCCTAAATTTAGAGAGATTTTAAAGTATTTCGCAGAGGATATAGAAGCATCAAAGATATCAAATTTAACTAAAATTTCAGAAGTAACCTATATAAAGTTTTTGGAGAAATAAGAATTCTTATGTCTAAAGAGTGCGAGGTCTTGAAAAGTAACGAGCGTAGCGAAGTTAAAAATAAGTAAATTTAGCAGTGAGATTTCCAGCTCGCACACTCGCCTAGAAAACTTCGCTTTATAAACCTGCTTGCAGCACCGTTTTCGCTTGTTTTGAAATCGATGAAAGCTACTTCGGAGCTAAGAGAGTAAGAGGAAAAAGAGATAGAGGTGCAGCAAATAAAACTTCGGTATTCGGTATGCTTAAAAGAGACGGCAGAGTTTATACTCAAATAGTTAAAAACTGCTCTGCTAGCGAGTTGATACCGATACTATCGGAGTTTAGCGAATTATATGAAAGCGTGATTTACTCTGATTGCTGGAAAGCTTATGACGGATTAGTAGATTACGCAGCTTTAGCTCATTATAGAGTAAAGCACTCAAAAAATAAATTTTAGTTTGCTACTCTACAAAACACAAACGGTAAAACCATATAAACGGTATAGAAAACTTTTTCTCAAAGAGAGTGCTATCAGTAGCAAGCAAAATGCAGCTACGAGTGTAGCGAAGTAGAGTTTAGATATAATACTAAAACTTACACAGGAAGACTTATATCAGAAACTATTAAAATTGATAAGAGGTCTTATAAGTAGCAAGACGGAGTCGCAGCTAAAAATCCGATTAAGTTTAATTGAGCCTTTTTAAAATACAAATAGCCGATTTTGCAAATTTCCAATAACCAAAATTCACAAAATACAATGCCCGATAAATTTAAGCTTTTTATAATTGTTCAAAAATAAGATATAAAACAGCGGTAGCAAGGCGAAAAAAGCAAGAATTTTGCGATCTCTAGGCGCGGTGTTTAAAATTTAAATATCACATAATAGCCATACCAAAACAGCGATACCGCTAAAAAATAATCAAATATTTATGATTTGTTTTAAGTTTGTAAATAATCATCACGATTATCGATAAGTGCGGCATAAGCCGTATTTTATTAAAATTTAGCTTTATGACAATCAAGCTCTCTTCAAAATTTTACAAAAAGTAGAGCCTGCTAACTTGCTCGTTTTAAATTTGAATCAAGTATATTCAACTTATCTTAAATTTTTACCAAATTCTAGTCAAATAAATTTCAGCCAGCCAAAAGCTCGAAATTACAAAAGCGGATATGCTCCGACCTTGTTGGTTTAGTTTAAATTCCAAAATAATTTCAGATAAATTAGGCTGTTACCGATATAAATTTACTCCGAGCGCCGAGCTGATCTTTTATCAAATTCTCATCAAATTTAACCCAAACAGCCCCGATCGGACAATCTAAGCAAATATTTAGTATAGCCACTTATCCCAAACTTAATCAGATCAAAAATCATCAAGCAAGAACCGTTTTTTCGGATTTCAAAAATTCGCTAAATTTTTGCTAAATTTCAATCCCGCCAAATTTACCATCGGGAGCCACTTTCTATGCTGCGCAAAAGATACAAACCTAAAACACAACCCAGCACAGGCTCTAACCTTTATCGCGACCGGATATTTCATACGAAATTTAAGCATAAATCGACGCAAACGAGCGGTTTACCGGCTCCAAGCATACAGCTTACTTTATCTTGACGCCGACTTGCGGCAAGCCTTTGCTTGATGCGAAAACAAACCGCCGACGTCCGTGCAGTAGCTTATTTTACCTTGATCTTCAAGCTTTTTGCAAAACTATGCCTATTAAAAACCGCCCGCATATCTCAAATTCAACCAAATCTCAAAGCGAGTTTAGCTAAATTTAAAAGCAAATTTAGCCCAACAGCCTTTTTGCACACTCGCTTATGCTCTTGCCGTCGCTTCTGGCGCCGATTTTTTCTTTTGCCGCTTTCATCACCGCACCGATATTTGCACCCTCGCCAAGGCTGGCGATGACCTCTTTTATCTCGGCTTCTAGTTCGTCCGCGCTTAGTTGTTTGGGCAAATAGCCGTTTATGATGTCGATCTCTTTTTGCTCGTTTTGCGCCAGATCGTCCCTGCCGCCCTTTTTATACTGTTCGATCGAGTCCATACGGCGTTTGATCTGGGTTTGCAGGATCGGTAGCACCTTTTCGTCGGTCATCTCGGCGCGCTCATCGACTTCGACTTGCTTGATGACGGAGTTTATGAGCCTTAGCGTGTCGCGGCGAAAGTTATCTTTTTCTTTCATCGCCGTCTTGATGTCGTCTAAAATTTTCTCTCTGATGGTCATTTTTTCTCCTTAAATTTAAGTGGGCAAATTATAACGAAGCTAAAATTTAAAGCCGATAAAACCGCCTAAATTTGGCTTGCTTAAGAAAAATATAGCTATAATTAACCATTCATTTTAAAAGGACTTGCTTGAGAAACGACAATCTTTTTGCCTTTGCGATCTTCGCTATTACCGCGTTTGGATTTTTCGTTTGGGGCTATCAGTATATCCCGACTCATCACTTTTTGCTTTTTAGTATCGCTAGTATTTTCGGCATCTTTATGGCGTTTAATATCGGAGGTAACGACGTCGCAAACTCCTTTGGCACGAGCGTGGGGGCAAAGACCGTCACGATAAAGCAAGCCCTAGTCATCGCTGCGGTTTTCGAGCTTAGCGGCGCGATATTTGCGGGCGGAGAGGTAACCAAAACCATCCGCGAGGGCATCGTGAGCTTCCCGCAGGAGGGAACCGAGCCGATGCTTTTCGTGCTGATTATGATGTCGGCGCTTTTGAGCTCGGGTATCTGGCTTTTTATCGCGTCTAAAAAAGGCCTGCCTATCTCCACTACTCACTCGATCGTCGGCGGTATCGTTGGCGCCGGACTCGCGATGGGATTTACGACGATGAGCAGCAGCGAGGCCCTAGCTATGGTCTCTTGGAGTGAGATAGGCAGGATCGCCGTAAGCTGGGTCATCTCGCCGTTGCTAGGAGGCATCCTTTCTTACTTCATTTACGGCTACATAAAGTCTAAAATTTTGATCCCGACTCGCAAATTTACCTTAGAGCTAAAGATGCTAAAACGCGAGCGCAAAGCCTATAAAGAGCGCTATTTGCAAGAGCTCAAAACAAAGCCCGAAAGCGAACAAATAAGAATACTAAGCAAGATCGCGGTTCTTGACGAGGATGATGTCGAAAACGGCGAACGCAGCGAATACAAACTCGCCATCAAAGCTATGAAAGAGCGCGAAAAAGAGATCGACACGTCAAAAGCCATGCGTAAGCACATCCCGATGGTAGCCGGCATCGGCGCGATCATCATCTCCTCGATGATGCTGTTTAAGGGGCTGGCTCACCTGGATCTTGACATCGGCTTCATCGGCACGGTCTGGATCATCTGCGTCATCGGCATCGTCACCTACCTAGCCACGCTTGCGATGATAAACGTGATGAAAAAAGACAATGCCGAAAAGAGCACGAACCGCATTTTCTCGTGGTTTCAGATATTTACGGCCTCATCCTTTGCTTTCTCGCACGGCGCCAACGACATCGCAAACGCCGTGGGTCCTTTTGCCGCCATCTTGGACGTATTACGAACAGGCTCGATAAACGCCACCGCCCCGGTGCCCGGCGTCGCGATGGTGACATTTGGCATTTCGTTAGTCGTGGGGCTTTGGTTTCTTGGCAAAGAGGTCATCGCCACTATCGGCAGCAAGCTGGCTGAGATTTTGCCCACCACGGGCTTTAGTGCCGAGCTAGCCGCCAGCACCGTCATCTTGCTGGCAACCAAGCTCGGCATCCCCGTCTCCTCGACGCACATCCTCATCGGCGCGGTGCTTGGCATCGGTATCCTAAACCGCGACGCCAACTGGAAAATGGTCAAACCTATCGTGCTTGCGTGGGTTATCACTCTGCCGATAGCCGCCGGTTCTGCGGCGCTTATTTATATGCTGCTTAAAACGGTGCTCGGTTTATAAATTTGCTTCGCGCAACCAACAGCTTTGTAAATTTGGCCCGACTAATCACTAAAATTTGATGACGCTAAGTCGCTAAAAATCAAAATTAACTTTAAAAATTTAAACTAAATTTTGCGATACTATAATCCATCGCCGTAAGCAAAAATTTAAGCCCGGCACTTGCGCTAGGTACGGCTACGGTTTCAGGGATACTTGGCTTCTCTGCATACAAATTTGATCGCAAATCTAAAACCGCAAAACCAACGTCGCGCCAACAAAAATTTTCTGCCGCCCTACCAGCCCGCAAATAAACTCTTCCGAATTTAGCCGACTTTTTTCGCGATACATCGCAAGCAAACGCCAGCAAGAAATTATAAATTATCCGCACGCAAAACCGTTTTTATATATCCAAAATCAAACAGCAGTGAGCCAAATTTTGCCCGTTATCTGCTAAATTTAGAAGTATCCTTTGATTTTGCAAGCTCAAAAACGAAATTTAGCGCCGTAAAGGTGCAGGTATTTGGCGGCAAGCAAGTAAATTTTAACCGATACTGGCGGCCGCGAATTTGACCCGAAACATATCTCAAACTCCAACGGAGTAAATTTTAACCGATAATGCCCGAAAATCAAGTATGCGAAGAATACGGTTTCAAACTCCAACGGAGTAAATTTTAACTAAGGACGGACTTTGTTTGTCCGCGAAATCAAAAGTTTCAAACTCCAGCGGAGTAAATTTAACTCAAATCACAATCGCGTTTGGCAAAATCGGTGTCTCGTAGCTTAAATTTACGCCGCAAAATAGCCGGACGGCTATAAATTTTACTAAGTTTCGCGGCGGATTTAAACGAATTTTAAGCAATTTAACAAAGACGAAGTCGCTGCGCAAGATAGTAAAATTTATTCGTCGCCCACGAGCGAGAGGTTTCTGCAGCCGATCTCATCGCCCATCTCGCAGCCCATTTTGTAAAATTTCTTCGCGGTTTTGGAGTCGGCAGTTTTGACGCCGAGCGAAAATTGATACATTCCGCCAAGGTTTGAGCAGCTTTGCGCGTGATTTAGCTGCAGGCATGACTTCTCATAAAGCCTGCGCGCTGCGGCGAAATCGTGCTCCGTGCCGCGTCCGAGGCGGTAGAAATTAGCCGCATTATAGCAGCCGTATTTGTTATCAAGCTTGCAGGATTTCAAAAATATCGCCAAAATCTCGCTCTCGTCCTTACTTTTTAGCTTTTGGTGCAGCGAACCTAAATTTGAGCAGGCGATGCCTTCGTTCTCGTCGCAGGCCTTTTGGTAGCAGAGCTTTGCGCGCTCGTGATCTTTGTCGTTTTCAAATTTCACGCCCATATTATTGCATTCTTTTGGAGTTTTGCCGTCGCAGATGTGCTTTATCTCGGCACTCGTGACGGGCTTTGGCGGAGCGGGAGTCGCCTTTTTTTGCATAACGCAACCGCTCGCAAAAGCCGCAGCCAGCGCAAAAACGACAATGTGCGAGATAGCTTGAAAAAGAGCGCGTTTCAAAATCCAGCCTTAAAAAAATTTGACTTAATCTTATCTTATATTCACCAAAATAGTGCTTAAAATAAAATCAAAAAGCGCTCGTCGGCGGTCAAACGGTGCCGATTTTGCAACGAATTTGCCGCCTATAAAAAAGAGTGAATTTTGCGTGCCAAAGCAAATTTGCGCGGATTAAAGCAGCTAAATTTATCTTAAATCGCCGTTTTTAAAGAAAATTTCAGAATGTAATTTTAAATTTTAAGCTCAAATTTACGTCAAATTTTGCATTTAAATTTGACGCTAGGCCGCAAGACACCAAGTCAAATTCGGCAAAAATAATATAGGTTTAAATTTCCGGCTTTAAAAGGGCTTCAAATTTGATGCTTGCCGTCGCTCGTTAAATTTGCTAGTAAATTTAACGGATACAAAAACGTTAAATTTTAAACTCTGCCGTCGCGTCCGAAAAAAAATTTTACTCGCTAAAAACCAAGACAGTAGTAAAATTTTAGCGCCGTAACAACGAAGTATAAATTTAAAAACCGGGCGTAAATCTGGTCGGCGACGCTTAACGCTTCTAGCCAAAATCGCAGCCAAACTCGGTATCCGCCCTCAACGGCGCACTTTTGCCCATTTACCGCAAATTTTACGAAATATCGCGTAAATTTACTCAAAAAATATAGCAAAGCGCGGTAAATTTAAATTGCGCGAATTTTATTAATGTAAGCTTACGGGCTCGGACAAATCTTTTGCCGGAAATAGCAAATTTACGCCCGCATCAAAATGCCAAGAAAGCCGAATTTGCACTAAAACTCGGCAAATTTTATGCCTGTTAGAATGATAAAACGCACTCGAGTTAATTAAAACACCGCAAATTTATCTGTAAATTTTACGCCTCAAACGCCAGACTGCAAAACAAATGCCGTAAAAACGCAAAAATGGGTAAATTTAAGGAGAAAAAAGAATAAAATTTGCGTCTAAATTTAGCAAATTTACCCTCATCCCGAGCGTTAAGTCGGCAAATTTGACTGAAATTTACGCTCGAATCGCACTCCAAAAAACCGATTTTTTACTCGAGCGAGCGATCTTTCGTGCTCAAATTTATCAAATTTTATCCGCAAATCTCGCCACAAATTTAACCTATAATGCAGCCTGCTGCGCGACCGACTGTAAAATTTACCTGAAATTTGCCGATCGGTTATGCGCCAATAATCAAGGAAAATGTTCGCGGATAGTCGTAGAGCATTTATCGGGCGATGATTTCAAAATATTTTTTGTTAAACGCGTTACCCATAGTTAGCCGGACATAGAAATTTTTGCCAATCTTGCGGCCAAATATTGAATTCACCGGCGTATAAGCCTTTTTGGCGATCTCATTTTGCCGCCGCCGACGTAAATTCGGTTTTGTACCGCGGTCTCACACCCGCTCTAAGTCGGCAACTGCGTATTTTACAAATAGATTTGCCATAATACATAAGCTTTGAGCGTCAAATTTCTTGCCGACGGTCGGATTTCCAGCGCCCACCGGCAGACCGTTTGCATCTCTTAATATTAAAATTTAGCAGATTTAAAAATTTCTTAAATATAAATGAGTATTTAAAATTTGCCGCTGAATTTCAGGCAAATTTGTTGATTTCAAATTTCGTTAAAAGTATTTTTGCCTGTCGCTTTTTAAAAAACTAAATTTATAAAATCGCAGTTTTTAGCTTCAGCATTCGGTCTTAAAGGCGTTACAGCGTTTGCGCCCAAATCTACGTTTTTACAAACGGACGTATCACCGATTTGCTCAAGTTTGATATACTTCCTCGCTATAATTGTCGTATTTGATGGTGACTACCGGAAACGGCTCAGAAATGGGCTTTGATGGGTATATATTACTGGTGTCGAAATATATTTTATCGATTTATATGCGATCTACGTAGCCACTTGAGATCAGGGAATTACATCTCACGCATAAAATTTATAGCATTGATTGTGCCTGTACTCAGGTACAATATACAAATGCAGAAAAAAGTTATATAATCCTGAAAAATTTAAAGCAAAGGATCGTCATGCAAGCTCAAGCAGGTATCGTAAAAAGTGTCGTTGGCGGCGCTATGGTCATAGATCAAAGCGGCGCTCAAAGGTCGCTAAAAGCGGGAGATATGGTCTATTTGGGAGAAAAAATAGTTACTCAAGATGCCTCGTCAAAGGTCGTCATAACCCAAAACGACGGCAGAGACGTAACTATGATAGGCAAAGATGCCTTGGTGCTAGATCAAAGTATCGCGGCGCAAGAGAGCTTTGGAAACGAAACCGTAACGGCCGACATTAGCGCCTTACAGCAAGCACTCCTTGAGGGAACACAGCTTCAAAGCCTGGAAGAAACTGCAGCGGGCGGAAATACCGATGGCGGAGCGGCTAGCTCGGACGGCGTAAGTCTAAGCCAAGTCGTATTTACTCATGGCGGCCATATATCAAACGTAACCGCCTCATACGGCGACCTAGCATCAAATCAGGTTTCTGTAAGCAGCGAAGTATTCGCTAGCGCCGCAGCAAGCGGCGTTGCTGAGAATGCTAATTCTCAGCAACCGACTCCAACGCCGACTCCAACGCCGACTCCAACGCCGACTCCAACGCCGACTCCAACGCCGACTCCAACGCCGACTCCAACGCCGACTCCAACGCCGACTCCAACGCCGACTCCAACGCCGACTCCAACGCCGACTCCAACGCCGACTCCAACGCCGACTCCAACGCCGACTCCAACGCCGACTCCAACGCCGACTCCAACGCCGACTCCAACGCCGACTCCAACGCCAAAAACACTAAGTGTAACCGCAGAGGCCGAAGCCAGAGAAGGCGGACTAAACGGGACGAGCAACGACACGTATTTGGTCTATAATCTATCCCTAAGCGGAGCCGTAGCAGCTAAACCCGTTACGTTAAATTTAAATGTAAGCGGCGGCACTACCGGAGTTGATTATTCTCCGCTTACAGAATACTCGACCGACGGCGGAGCTACGTGGACTGCGGGCAATCAAGTAACCCTCGCAAACGCCAACGACATAAATAATCTTAAAATAAGGATAAGGGTCCTAGATGACTACGGTCAAGACGCGGGCAATCAAAACGAAGGCGTTATGAGCTCAAATTTGGGTGCGGGTATAGATCCGGGCATAACAAATTTCGGAATTTACAAAGAAGCAATAACGCTAAACGTAACTACGAACAATAGCGAGATAAGTGCCGGTAGCGGAGTAGGCAACATCATAGACAACGACGACAATGTGGTCATAGACGGCAACATCGACGGCAAAACGATGGACACCAAAGACGGAGACGATACGATCTCCATCAAAGAAAACTCTACGCTAAAAGATACGAATATATATGCCGACAACGACGCTAGCGATGCAGGCGTAGGAAAAGACGTCGTAAATATAAACAAAGCTAATATGAACAATACGGTTGTAAACACCAGAAGCGGAGACGATATAATCAGGATTAACGACGTAACGGGAGAAAGGGCCAGATTTTTTGCTGGCGATTATTCGGTCTATAGAGGAAGTGATAACGACTTGGTAGAAGTAACGCGCAGCACCTTAAATAACAGCGTAATCAATACCGGATACAGAGGCGATGATAAAATAGATGTAAAATCCGGCACGATAACAAATACTTATATCTCAACGAGCGATACGGGCTTAAGCGACGTGACAGTGGATGCAAATTCCACCTTAAAAAACGTGCAAATAGAAAATCAAGGCGGCGGAACGGTTGATTTATCGGGAGATTTAAAAAACGTTCGAGTTAGCGTTACAAATAACGATCTGGACAATGGCGGAACAAATCATGAATACAAATCCGTCGTGAACGTACATAGCAATATGACAGGCGATTCGATAGACGCCGATTACTCAAGCATAATGACCGGTAACGGAACAGATCATATAAATATAGACAAAGGCGTAACTATGGATAAGGTTCGGCTTCAAATGAATGCCGGAGACGACGCTCTTGATCTAAAAGATGGAGTTACTTTCAAAGGTGGTAATATCCACTTGGGAAGAGAAAATGATCCGCATATGCCGATGTCGAATTTTACTGACAACGACACGCTCAACGTAAAAGCTGGCGCTACTTTGGAAAATTCAAAAATTTCAACCCAAGATGGAACCGATACTATCAATATAGAAAAAGGCTCAACTGTAAGAGGTAATACCTTTGAAACCGGCAAAGGAGGCGACGTCATAAATTTAAACGAAAATATATCCGACTCCGTCATGAAGCTCGAAGAAGGAAACGATGCGGTAAATATAGCAAATTCTACCGCCGAAAATCTATCCGTAGATATGGGGGAAGGTAACGACAAAGTAGACGTCAAAGACTCCTCGATGACCAATAGCGAGATACGCTTGGGCGACGGAGAAAATACGTTAGACATCGCAAGGACGGATTCTAACAGCAAAGTCGAGCTCAAAGATACGCAAATTTACGGCGGAAAAAATAAAGACGTCGTAAATATATCCAACGATACGTTAGAATTCGCAGCGACGCCTAAAGTAAATTTAAAAGGTGATACATCTATAAATTTAGGCGACGGAGATAACGAAGTAAAAGTAGATGGAAGCGTGCGACTGGGCGAAATAGAAAACAGTACGCCTACGAAAAATATCATAACGACCGGAAGTGGCAAGGATAGTATCACTCTACAAAACGGAGCTACCGTCGAAGAAAGAGTGATAGAAACCGGAGAAGGTAGAGATGAAGTCAATATACACAACGGAGCGTCTTTAAATTTTGCAAAAATAGAAACCGGCGGAGGCGACGACGTAGTAAGGTTTGAGCACAAGACTACGAATCCGCTTCAAGGATACTCCTACTCTGCGGCGACGGAGACCGAGATAAATATGGGTGACGGCAACGACACTGTAAATCTCCAAGGTATGGGTAATAGCGGCAACTACGCAGGCAGAGTATCGGACTTCCAGGGCGCAAATATAGATATGGGCGATAACGGTATCAAACACGTACAGATAGACGCCGGTAAAGTCGAAACAACCAATATAAAAAGCGGTAGCGGAGACGATAGGGTAGAGATACAAGGCGATTCTTTAATGGAGGGTAGAAATAGCGTAAGCACTGGTGAAGGCGATGATGTCGTAACTATAAAAGACTCCGCCGTCAAAGGGCAAAATTCGACCTCAAAGACAACAATAGATACCGATGAAGGAAACGACAAGATAACGGCTGAAAATTCTACATTAGACAAAGTGGATATCAATGCGGGCAACGGAGCAAACGAGGTAACTTTAGGAGAAAACTCGACCTTTAAGGACGTCAGAGTTACGACAGGAAAAGACGTCGATACGATAAATATCGAGTCCGATATGACCGGTTCTGCAAACAACAGAAGCGACTCTATCGTCTCAACCAATGCCGGCAACGATAATATCAATATAAAATCAGGCGTAACGCTCACCAATACGACCGTAAATACGGGAGCCGGCGAGGAAAATGTCGAGCTTGACGGCGTCAAATTTGTAAACTCGGAGCTATTTACCGAAGGCGATAACGACACGGTAACGATCTCAAACAGTAAGTTTGAAAATGCTACGACGTTGGGATACAGCTCAGGCGTAGGCACCGGCGACGGCGAAGACACGGTAACGGTAAATAGCGGAGCGGAGTTTAAACAAGGTACATATCTTTACACGGGCGCGGATGCCGACACTATAAACGTAAATAGCGGAGCCACCTTTAATAAGGCTGATATAAACGCCGCCGAAGGAGATGATAAGATATCTATCAACGATGGAGCGCAGATCCAAAGCGGCTCGCGCATAATAGGCGGCGAGGGCAACGATACCATAGATATAAATAGCGGAGCCAAGGTTTCAAACTCTATGGTCCATGCAGGCACAGGCGACGATACCATCACCGTAAAATCCGGAGCGAATTTTAATAATTATTCCGAGATAAGAGGCGACGAGGGTAATGATACCATCGTGGTCGAAAAGGGTGCAGATATAACAAACTCCGTCATAAAAGGCGGCGAGGGCAAGGATACGCTAAACATCTCCGAAAACATAGACTTTAGCAAGGTCAAGGAGATCGAAAAGCTAAAACTAGGCGGCGCCGAAAACGACGTAGAAACCACTTTAAGCGCCAAAGACGTGCTTGATATGACCGATGGCAACAACAAGCTAAAAATAGACGGCGAAAGCGGAGATAAACTAAACCTTAAAGACTTTACTAAAGGAACCGTGGGCGCCGACTACACCGAATATACAGGCACTACGCAAAGCGTAACCGTAGAGGTCAAAAACGACATAAACGTCGATATCGTCCCTTGATGCGTTAAATTTAAGCTCGGTCGCTCGGCTGAGCTTAAATTAGGTAGTTTGCTCAAAGGAAAGCGACGGCCGAATGTCAAATTTTAGTTAATTTAACCCAAAAGCCTATTAAACCGGCTTTGCAAGCTAGCAGTGTTGTGCGCTTGAGCAAGGATCGCGGCGTTTGCTTGCAGGTCGTTTTGCTTAAAGGCGCTTACGTTTTTAGCGATGTCGTTGTTTTGCAGCTGAGACTCGCTTTGCTTTAGCGCAACGTTTTTAGTTAGGCTTGCGTTTATGCCCGAGATTATGCCGTTTTGCGCCGCACCGATCTCGCCGCGCAGGGCATTTACGCTACCGATAAATTTGCTCACGCTCTCGCCGTCGCTCACGTCTATGCCGCTAAAATTCGGCGCGCTTAGATTCACGCTCGCCGTGCCGTTGCCGGTGAGGAAGCTCATCTGTCCGCCAAATACGTTCTTGCCGTTAAAGCTAGCCTGCTGCGTGCTCTGCTTCATCGCGTCCACCAGCGCGTTTGCCTCGCTTTTTATCATCTTTTGCTGGTCGGCGTTTAGGATGCCGCCGCTATATCTCACCGAGAGCTCGCCGATGCGGTCGGCGCTTTGCGTGATATTTGCGAGCGTGGAGTCTGCGATCTGCAGGATGCCGATAGCGTCGTTTGCGTTTGCGACGCCTTGCTCGAGCGTGGAGCTTTGAGAGCGAAGAGAGTCGGCGATGGCGAGATTTGCGCTATCTACGCCGCTTAAGGCGCGCTGTACGGAGATATTATTTAGGGCTTTTGCGCCGTTATTTTGAGCTTGCTCCAGGTATTGATTGCTTAGGCTTGAGTTTGCCAAGAAATTTCCCAGTTTCATTTTCGTTCCTTTTAAATTTTGATACGATTTTAGCGAAAATTCGATTAAAATTTGCTAGCGGCGGGCAATGTCGGCGCGCGACTCCGGTTTTTTAGTAAATTTGATAATTTTTCAAGCGGATTTCGTTTTTGGCTCGGATGTTTTGTTTTAGGCTTTTGTAGGCAAAAAGGCGCCAACGATGCAAATTTACTCGCTAGATTAAACCGCAAAAAAACAAGCAGGCGCGCAGCCGAAGATACGGCATTTGACTTTTACGACCGATATAAAATATCTAAACCAAGCGCACAAATAATTTTAATCTACGTCCGCCAAATTTAACTTAGATTGCCGGCGTCTCAAGCTTAAATTTGTAATAAGTAGCCGTAAAAACGCGTTTAAATTTGTCAAATGCCGACCCGCATCACCTAACGATATGCAAAAACTGCATATGTTTGCGATACTGCTCGATGATGTCGTTTATTATCGTAGCTTCGCTCCAGCCCAGTATATCGTAGTCCTGCCCGCCCTCTTTTAGATACACTTCGGCGCGGTAATACAAGTCCTCACCCTCCAGCTCTCTCGTGTAGTCGGGACTCTCGCTTTTAGTTAGCTTCACGCCGTAGCAAAAGTCCGTCTCCTCTCCCAGCATCACGCGTAAATTTATAAAATTTTCCCGCTTTATCACTTCGGCGTTTAGCCCGTTTTTCTCAAATTCCGCCCTTACCTCATCTAGCGCTCTAGCCGTCGTTTCGTTTATAAATTTACTCCCGTCTTTTTTGCTAGGTAACATGATGATCGCGCTTAAGCGCTCCTGCCAGGACTTTGACATTTCGCTTATCGGCATATTATTAAAGGCGTTTGTTTGCTTTTTTATCACATCCACCTTAAGTGCGCGAAATAGCCCGAAAATGGCGCCCATAAGCACGGCGGTAAACGGCAATGCCGAAGCGATCGTGAGCGCCTGGAGCGACGCCAGCCCGCCGCCTAGCATCAAAAAGCAAGCCGTCATTCCGATAATAACGCCCCAAAATACCTTCTGCCACACGGGCGTGTCGTCCCTGCCGTTTGAACACAGCATGTTCATCACGATCGCCGCAGAGTCGGCGGAAGTAACGAAAAATATCACGATCATTAGCACGGCAACGACGCTAAGCGCGCTTGAGAAGCTAAATTTTTCCAAAAACATAAAAAGAGCGGCTGCGGAGTCGGAATTTGCCGTAGCGGCTAGCTCGCCAAAGCCGTTTTTGACGAAATTTATGGCCGAATTTCCAAAAAAACTCATCCACGCAAAAGTAAATCCCGTCGGCACCAAAAGCACGCCCACGACGAATTCTCTAATCGTCCTGCCTTTTGAAATTTTCGCGATAAAAAGCCCGACAAAAGGCGACCAGCTAAGCCACCACGCCCAATAAAGCAGCGTCCAGCCGCCCAACCACGCGTCATTTGCTTTTTTATAGGCGTATAGATTAAAGGTGTTTGAAACAAGCGTAGAGACGTATTCGCCGCTGTTTTGCACGAGCGCCTTTAAAAGCTGCGTCGTTTCGCCCAAAAACAGCACCGCGAGCATAAAGCAGCATGCAAGCGCGATGTTGGCGTTTGAAAGCAGCTTGATGCCCCGATCCACGCCGCTAGCCGCAGATAGCGTCGCGGCTAGGCAAAGCGCGACAAGTAGCGTAACGTGCATCTGCGGCAGGCCGAACACGTGCGCAAATCCCGCATTTATCTGCAAAACGCCGTATCCCAGCGAAGTCGCCACGCCAAAAAGCGTCGCCACGACGGCAAAGGTATCGACCGCATCGCCGAACCATCCGTAAATCTTGTCGCCAGCCAGCGGATAAAACGCCGAGCGTAGAGCTAACGGCAAACCGTGCCTGTAAGAAAAAAACGCCAGTATCAGCGCCACGATGGCATACACCGCCCAAGCGCACATACCCCAGTGAAAAAAGGTGATATTCATCGCGAGTTTTTGCGCCTCTAGGCTCTGCGCCTCGCCCGTGGGCGGATTTAGATAGTGCATAAGCGGTTCGCTAACGCCGAAAAACACGAGCCCGATACCCATACCAGCGGCAAAGAGCATCGAAAACCAAGAGATATTTTTGTGCTCGGGCTTAGCGTGATCCGCACCCAGCTTTATCTCGCCCGTTTTACCAAATCCTAAAATAAAAACGCATATCAAGATGACGGCGACTGCCAGTACGTAAAACCAACCGAAATTTTGGGCGATGAAGCCTTGCATACCTTTGAAAACCTCGGTCGCAAATTTTGGCGCCAGAGCCTGAAACGCGGTTATCAAAAGTATCGTAAAAACGGATGGATAAAAGACTTTGGGGTTAAATTTAGATTTTTGCAGTTTTATCACATTTTTCCTTTGTTGATATTTGCAGGCATAGTTCAACCTACCCGAAAAAAGTAAATAAGTCAAATTTTACATTTCATTTAGTTTAAAATTTAAAAATAATTTTAATCGGTAAGAAAATAAAGAGTTAATTTTAAAGCCGTATGGCTATATTTTAGTCAAACCGCACCAATCGGTGCGGTTTTGTAAATTTTACCAGTCGCTTGGGTCTAAAGGTTCGTTTGGAGTAAAAGTGCAGTCGCTGCCTTGGCATTTAACGCCCGCATCTATATAAACGCCTTTTGTAAAGCCGCCTTTTTTAGCCTTGCCCTGAGCCTCTAACGCACGTCCGCCGGCAGAGCAGTGAAATATCACGTAAGTATCGGGAAGTTTTGACAAAAACGTCTTATTATCATTTTCTTCAAGCGAGATATGAAGAGATCCCGGAACAAATCCCGCCGCTCTCTCGTCACTTCTTCTTACATCGACGATAGTTACGCCTTTTGGTAAATTTTTATAATTTTTTAAAAACCATTCGCCGTCTACCGAACCCTCATCAAATCCCTTTTTAACCGGCCCCATAAACGGTACGCTTAGCTTGGTTACGGCTCCGCCGCCGGCTTTTTCTTCGCCGCCTTTAGTGGTTTTTAGTCCCGCCTTTTTCCATGCCGGAAGTCCGGCCGAGTAGTTGGCTACTTTCGTATATCCCACAGATACGAGTTTTTGGGCTACTGCGTGAGATTTTTTGCAGTCGTATCCTTGACAAAATGTAATAATAGACGTACTTTTATCGTTTGGAAAACGCCCCATTAAAGTAGAAATATCGGTGTCGTTTACGGATATGGCGCCCGGTATGGATTCGGCTAAAAATTTAGCATAAGGGCGAGCGTCAATCAAAAGCGCCGTATTGCCGTCAAATGCGTTTTTCACGACCGCCGTGCCAATTTCTATATAGTCTTTTTTGGACCATTCGGGATAACCCGCTTGATATAGTTTTACGTTTGTATATCCTATTTCCTTGAGCATTGCTGCGACTTTTGGACTCTTTGCACAGTCCCAACCTTGGCAAAATACGATAATCTCCTTGTCTTTCGGAGTTTTGTCGATTCTTTTTATATGATCTTTAAAGTCTGCGTCGTGAATTTGAATACTTGAGGGTATCGTGCCGGCATTGTAGTGGCGATCCGGCCTGGCATCTATAAATAGCGCATCCGTAGCTCCGCGCATACCGCTGCCTAGCTTGCTTCTGGCGTATTTAAAATCAACCACTTCAAGCTTATGTTTAGCTATCAAAGACGCTACCGCGTCGCTTGGCTTTGTAGCCGTAGCTTGCACCGGGGCGGATACGCCGGATGTAGCGCATCCGGTAAATAGCAGTGTCGTAGCAAGTGCGATCGCACCAACAAATTTTAAATGCATATATTCTCCTTTTTTGAAAATTTCGTATTAAATTCTACCCGGAAGCATTCCGTGAAATATCATCGGCTTCATCAGATAAACCTTAAGTAACCACATTATCCATCGCTCTTTTGTCGGATCTAACGGGAATGACGGCGCAGGCTTACCGGACCAGTCAAATTCCGCAAACATTACCGTGCCGATACTCGTAATAAACGGACAAACCGTATATCCGTTATAAGCGGCGGGTAATTTATCCTTTTTCTCCATCACGGCTATTAGATTATCCACTAGCACATGATACTGCTTTCTTGCGCTTCCGCCCGTCTTGCCAAGAGGCACGGCGGCACAATCGCCTATGGCGAACACATTAGGATATTTAATATGCTGAAGAGTCTCTTTATGAGCAGGCACCCAGCTAGCCGGCGAGCCAAGCGGAGATTTACCCACGGCATCCGGAGCTTTTTGCGGCGGAACTATATGTAAAAAGTCGAAATTTTTAACAAATCTCTCCTTCTTTGTTATCATTTCAAACTCTTCCAAATCCTTATCCCATTCGCCTTTCTCAGTCCAAGTGCGCTCCAGCGTAGCCGTTTGATTTTCCGTATCTACGGCTACGAGGCGGGTTTTAAATTCCCACTTAAAATCGCGCGCCTTAAACTGCTTTTCGATAGCCTCTGCGTATTCCGGCACGCTAAATAACTTATCGCTATTTGTATAAAATAGCATTTCCACCTTATCTCTCACACCCGCTTTTGTGATGAGATCGTTTGCGATATACATTACCTTTTTAGGCGCACCGCCGCACTTTATCGCCGTATGAGCATCGGTAAAGATACACTGAAGCTTCTTGTCGCCCTTTAAATTTTTCGCCTTTTGTATAATCTCTTGGATCCCGTTATAAGTATCTACCGAGCCGTCTGCAAAATATAACGAATAAACGCCGTTTTTGCCGATCTTTTTACGCACCGAATCGCTATTTCCCAGAGTCGTTATCTCGCCCTCGAGCCCATCAATCGCACCGTAATTTAACATAACTCCCATTGCAACCACCAAGTAGTCGTAGCCTATTTCCGAGCCGTCGTCTAAGATTATTTTATTATTGGTCGGGTCGAAATTTGCCGCGGATTTTTTTATCCACGTAACGCCATCGGGCATATAGTCTTTGGTTTGATATATGATATCGTCTTTCGTATATACGCCTGCGGCGATCAGCGTCTGTCCTGCCTGATAAGAAACCGAGATGGAATTTGGCTCAATAACCGTAATATCCGGCTTTTTAAGCTTCCTACACAGCTTTGCCGCTACCGCAATCCCCGAAAGTCCGCCGCCGACTATAACTATTTTACCCACGGCGGATGATGCTGCCTCAGCCGTGCTAGGCGTCGCCGCAGTCGATAACAAGCCTGCGGCCAGCGGCGACATCGCGATAAGCTTCATAGCTTCGCGACGCGTCATCTTGTGTCCGTCTTTTTCAAGCTCACAGAGAACTTCATCGATAATCTTATTTGAGTCCATTTATGTCCTTTCGTATAAAATTTAAAATTTTAAACTAGATTATTATTTTAAGGATTTGGTGAATTGTAGCAACGATGTAAAAATTATTCAGTAACTTAGTCACAAAAATTTTACGTGCGTTAGTGTATGATTAAGTTACCATTTTAACTTTAGGAGGAGAATATGTTTGTGAAATCTTTAATCGCTAAATTTGCGCGCGTGCCGCTTGTGACGATAGTAGCTTTAGGTTTGGCTACGAGTTTCGCTTCCGCCGATCCGGCGCGAGGGCAAAAGCTTTATCTTAAATTTATGAAAGACGCCACCGGCATAAAAGGAGACGCGTTTTCGGCTCAACACACGATAGAGGAATGGAAAAAACTTTGCGAAAACGGCGGAGCCGATCTTATAAAAGAATACTCGGAAAAGTATCCGAATGCGGCGGAGTTTTTAAAAGGCGAGCAGTTTAAGAAATTTCAACCCGATATTTGCGATTTCGTGATCCACTACGCAAAAGATAGCGGAAACGTACCTTCTTGCTAATTAAATTTTAAGGAGCATCGCGCTCCTTTTTTAGCTTTCGAATTTTGCCGTAGAGCCCCGTTTTTCGCTCTATTGCGCACGAAAACCATACTCGAGCTCTATTTGTCAAATTTTATCTCGGTCTTTTTTCATACCAAAGCGACAAAGCCGAATTTCCCGCCTTTTTCACAAACCGCAACACCCGAATTTGACATTTTAAATCCATTTTTTTATTCCGCAGGCACGACAAACTCAAATGCGCGTTATCTCGTCCGTTTTGCCGCCTATCAAAACCGCGTCAAATTTTGTATCTTTATAAAAAGTTTGGATTACTGTTAAATTTTAAAGAAACGCTTTTTATTTTCGTCGGCGTACCGTATTTTGATCCGTCGTTTGCCCTCGTTTAGGCATTTGCGGATCGATTCAAGTATTTCGGGGCTATCGGTTCCTTGCCGTCTTTCGCGTAGATGCCGCTTTTGCCGTCTTTTGGCGCTTATTATAAATTCCGCCTTAAAACAAAATCTCTCAAGCGGTCTATGACGCTTTTTCGCCTAGAGCCGCAGGAGCCGCCCCATTTTAAACCCTGATTTTATCGGTATTACGACCTTGCCTTTGAAATTAAGCCTATTTTTCGGTATTTTTAAACGCCTACCGCCGCGAGCCCGTTTTTAAACTCGCTTACTTTATCACGCTCGGCCTTGATAGCCGTCTTGCCGTTTTTATCGGCAAAGCCTTATTTTCCGTTTTTGCAAACAAGATTTGGCTTTGCTTGCGTCTTTGCGCCGTCTTCATCAAATCCGCCAAAAACCGACAAGCTAAGTAAAATTTTTTTATGTTTTATCTTTATTTAATAAATTTGCGATTTTATTCTATCGTTTTTTGTTTTTCTTGGATAAAAAATTTTAAAAAATTTGGCGCGTTTAAATTTTGACGAAATTATTAAAGTAAGACAAGACGCGCGGATTTTTATAAATTTAAAATTATACCGCTTAAATTTCGCATAGTTATGAGCTTTTTGGCGGCTTGAGTTTAAATTTCGCCGCATTTAAAAGACGACACGCAAGCAAGCAAAGATTTCTAAAAAGTAGCGGCTCGTGAGGATATAAATTTATGAATTTTTACCTTGTTTATTTTATCTCGTTGCGAGTTTTTGACGTTATTTTTAATTCGCGATTTCGAACTCGAATTTAACCGCTTTTTCCGATAAATTTATCGTCCGAATTTCGCCTACCGCGAGGTTTTGTCGTAGTTTGATTTTTCGGCGTTTTCGCACGCTTGCGAGATTCAAAAACCTTACCTATGATCGCCGCCAAAATCGCAACCCCTAAAAATCCCCAAAGGGCATACCTCTCGTCGTAGCTGCTAACCGCCTCAAAAACGAGCTCGCCTTGCGCCGGCACGAGCCGCCCCTCTTTTATCATCTTGCGGATTTCTTCGCCGTCCGGATTTTTGCCGCGCGGATCATACGGCCGCGTCAATATCTCAACGATAGCAATATCCGCGATCTCATAAACGCTAGCGTCAATCATCTGCCCCGTCCCCATCGCGTCAAAATAGTAAATTTTATCGCCGTTTGCATAAACCGCGCCGTATACGCCGTTACGAACGAGACCTATTTTGCGCCACCGCTCGCTCGCCTCAAGCCTAAAAAGCTCGGTATGACGCGAGCCTAGCCGCCTGCGGTATTTAGTCCTGTGCCACACTTCGCGGCTTTGCACGAAATAAGTCTGTCCGCCGCTGATAAAAACGCTACCGGCAAGCGGCAAAATATCACCCGTAAACGGATCGTCTCCCGCGCGCTTTAGCTCGCCGTTTTCGCCGCCGCTATGACGCTGCCAAAAGTAAATCCCACCCTTGCCGCGAAAAAGCAGATGATAGGCGTGCGCGCCGGAGGCGCCAAAGGGTAGCGAATAAGGCGCAAATTCGGGCGCAAACTCATGCTCGTTGGCATAAACTACGCCGCTAGCGGGCTCTAAAAGATAATGCACGCCGCCAAAATTCGCTGCCTCGTAAAGCCCCGTCGTAAATTTTACCGCGAGCCGCGAGCTTTTAAAATAGACGTTTCGCCCGTCCGTGACGTAATAATCGCTAGCTCGTCCGCGCGCGTCTTTCACGTATCTTAGCGCCCTAGCGTCTGCGCCTTCTAGCTGCTTGCCTTCAAAATATACCCTGCCGCTTTCGCCGCCCAAAGCCTCGTTTTCTGCCGCGAAGCCGAAATCTAAAATAGGGGCTAAATTTACGCTAGAAACGCGTCCGGTTTTATAGATATAGCTTTGCGGTTTATCTGCGCCTAGTATCGCGTATGCCGCGGTTTGAACCGCCTCGGCAAAGGCTCCTAGCTCGTAGTTTCTCTCGCCTGCGTCGCTACAAAAATAACTAATCTCGCCGTCCGTGAAATACCCGTTGCCAATCGCCCTAGCGCGAGAGGGATCTAGTCCGATCATGGCTAGATTGCCGCAGTAGACGGCGCTTTCGCCCATGCCGACGTTTCGCCCGCGATAGCCGCCGGATGCAAAAACCCTAAATTTATCCGCCCGCACGCCTTTTAGCTCAAATTTGCCTCCACCTGGGATGAGCGCATAAATTTTACCCTGCGGCGTAACGTAAAATTCGCTGCTACCTATCCGGGTAAATTCGCCCTCCTCCTCGTAGCTAACGACATAAACCATAAAAAATACCGTAAAAAGCACGGCAAAAAGCGCAAATAAGCAAAGTAGTATAAATTTTTTATTTTTCAAAGTGCCGCCTATTTTTAAAAGCTCTGTTTTTTAGATCCGTCCGCCTCCGCTTTTAGCGTGAAATCGCGGAGGGAAACAAAAAACAAACCAAAAAACCGGTCAAAATCGCCAAAATCGATCTTGCCGCCAAATCTCCTTATCGCCGGGCACGAAAAATGCGCTTAATATAAGCTAAAACGCAAAAATGCGGCATACGCCCTCTGCCCCAGCGATATTTTCAAGACGGATGTTTTATCCGAGACGCTATCAACTACGCGCTCTACGCAAATCAAAACTCCGTTTTGAAGCATATTTGACTATCTAAATGCCCCTTCAAAGCTCGCTTCGCCCGCTCCAAAACCTACAATGGCAACCTCGCTCGGCTCCAGGGCTTGCGATTTAAAACTTTATCCTGCCGCTTTTGATCGATTTTTTCAAATTTACCCTAAATTTTGAGCCTAAATTTTAACGCTTAAAGGCAAATTTGAGCTCAAAATTTACGCAAATTGTCTCAAAATTTTAAATTTCGACGCGGCTGCTCTCACCGCGAGATAACAGGTCGTACAAAGTATAGCAAGCGTCGTAAAGTCGCCGAAGTCGAATTTGTCGCCGCTCGTAAAAAGAAAGGTCGCTATCCCGCTAAATAGCAGCAAACTAATACAAACATAGCAAACAAAGGCAAAAATGTTTAGAAATTTCGCGCTTTTGCTTGCGTTTTCGCTGTGTTTCGCGAGCGTCTCAAAGGTGAAAATTTTGTTTAAAAAACCCTCTTTTTCATACTCTATCTTGACTAGATCGCCCGTTTCTAGATCAAATTTTTGCGGCGAAAACGTCGCGCTAAATCTCTGTCCGCCTACCTCAAAGCTCACGGCGACGGCCTCGTTTTGCTTGATCGTCCTCATATGTAGCCCGCTAACCCTGCCGATTTTGGTAAATTTTTTCAAATTTGCTCCAAATTTTCGGCGATTTCTAAAACTTCAAAGTATTCGTTTTCGAGCGTCTCCAGCTCGCTTTTTGCCGCTTCTAGGTCGTTATAAAGCGCGGTTAGGCCGATTTGCTGATAGATTTTAGGATCGCTAAGGCCCGCGTTTAGCTCTTTTATCTTAGCTTCTAGCGCGGCGATTTTCTCGGGGTGCGAGGATAAAATTTGCGTTTGCTTGTAGCTTAGCTTCGCGCTTGTTTTGCTCTTTTGTTTTTGCGCTTGCTCGACTTCGCTAGCTAGGCTCGCCTCAAATTTACCAAGCTCGGCTAATTCGTCTTCTAGCTCGAGATAGACGCTGTATTCTTGATGTAGCACCTCGATCGCCGTCCCCTCAAATGCCCAGAGTTTGTGCGCGATCTTATCGACGAAGTATCTGTCGTGGCTCACGATGATTATGGCGCCCTCAAAGCTTTGCAGATAGTCCTCAAGGATGTTGATAGTAGCGATATCTAGGTCGTTTGTCGGCTCGTCAAGCACGAGTACGTCGTACTCCTTGCTAAAAAGTAGCGCGAGCGCCACGCGGTTTTTCTCGCCGCCGCTTAGCACGCCGATGGGTTTATCGAGGAATTCTTTAGGAAATAGGAAATTTTTAAGGTAGCCGTAGACGTGCATATTTCGCCCGCGCACCATGACGCGGTCGCCGCCGTTTGGGCAAAAAGTCTCGATGAGGCTCTTATCGTCATCCAGCGCGCTTCGCGACTGATCAAAGTACCCCACTCGCACCTCGCCACGCCTAACTTCGCCGCTACTAGGCTTTTCAAACCCGAGTAAAATTTTAATAAGAGTGCTTTTGCCGCTGCCGTTTCGTCCGACTATCGCGATACGCTCGCCTTGCAAAACGCGCGCGTTAAAATCGCTAAAAAGCTGCTTGCCGCCGATGGTTTTGCTTAGTTGCTTGATCTCAAATAGCATTTTTTTGCGGTTTACGCTTTGCGTTTGGTTGAAGTTTTTGCTCGCGCGCTCAAGCTCGAGCCTAACGCGGCGTATCACGCCCGGATTTTTCTTAGCCTCTTCACGCATGGCTAGCACTCGCTCTTTGCGCCCTTCGTTGCGTTTTAGACGCGCTTTGACGCCGCGGCGCAGCCACTCCTCCTCGGCTTTTAGCTGTTTTAGCAGCGTTTCGTGAGATTTGGCCAGGCTGGCTAGGATTTCCTCTTTTTTAGCTAGATAGTTCGCGTAACCGCCGTCAAACGACGCCAGCGCGCCATCCTCGATCTCGACGCTTCTAGTCGCTAGCGCGTCGATGAAATAGCGATCGTGCGAGATAAAAACTATCGTCTGGCGCGAGCTTTTTAACATATCTTCTAAAAATCTCACCATATAAACGTCAAGGTGATTGGTAGGCTCGTCAAGCAGCAAAATATCGGGCTTTTTAAGTATCAGTGCGCCCAGAGCCACGCGGCGTATCTCGCCTCCGCTAAGGCTAGAAACAGCGCGGTTTTCGTACTCTTTTAGCTTAAACTCCTCCAGCACGCACTCGATCTTGCGCTCGATCTGCCAGCCGTCCTTCGCCTCGATAAATTTGATTAGCTCGTCTTGCCTCGCGTTTAGCTCTTTGTTATGCGGATCGCGTCCGAGCGCTTCTAGTACCTCGGCATACTCGCCCCTAGCGTCGAAAATCTCTTTTAGCTCCAAATTTAGCGCATCTTTTACGGTAGCCGCATCGTCAAATTTAGGATTTTGCGCGAGCATTTGGGCTTTTACGCCGCCTTGCACGATACGCCTGCCGCTATCAGGCTCTAGCGCGCCCGCGACCAGCTTCATCAGCGTGCTTTTGCCGCTACCGTTTTTGCCGATGATAGCGATACGCTCGCGCTCGTTTATGCTGAGGCTTATTTTGTTTAAAATTTCATTCGGACCGAATTTTTTACTAACGTCGATAAGGTCGATTAGAGCCACGCGCGCGCCTTAAAACGAGATATGCATACTAAGCGCGATGATACAAAGCGTAAGCGCCATCGGCACGTAGATATATCTGCCCGTAAAGTACCAAAACGCGCCTTGCTTTTTTGCCGCGCCCGTGTTGATCTCGTCCATGATCTCTTCTTTTTTTATGACCCAAAACCACGACACCGCACCGATCACCGCGCCGATAGGGATGATGTAAATCGAGACAAAGTCCATCCACGGCCCCCAACTGGTTATGGCTTCCATATTTACGCCGATGCCAAAGCATATCACGCAAAGCATGGTCAGCACGACGCCGCGCTTTAGTTTAGGGAATTTGTGCATTATCGACTCGGCGACGGCTTCGAACATATTTTGCAGCGAGCTTATGCCACCGAAAATCACAGCCGTAAATAAAATAATCGCGAAAATTTGCCCGCCGACCATATCTTGTAAAATTTTAGGCAACGTTACGAAAAGTAACCCCGGTCCCGCCGCGGGATCCATGCCGTAGGCAAAAACCGCCGGTATCATAACGAGCGCCGCCGTCAACGCAGCGATCGTGTCAAAGATCGCCGTCTTTTGCGCGCTATCGACGACGTCCTCGTCCTTTGATAGATACGCTCCGTAGACGATCATACCAGAGCCCGTGATAGATAGCGAGAAAAACGCCTGCCCCATCGCCGCTACCCACACCATCGGGTCGGCGAGCTTGCCCCAGTCGCTGTGAAAGACGAATTTATACCCGCCAAACGCCCCGTCTAAAAACGCCACTCTGATAGCGAGGATAAAAAATAGCACGAAAAATAGCGGCATCATGATTTTGTTTGTCTTTTCGATGCTGTGCGCGCCGAAAAATAGCGTAAATAGCGTACCGGCAACGACGATAAAGTGAAACGGCACGACAGAATAGGACGAAAGCGCAAAGGACTCAAACCAAGTGTTCGTATCCACGGTCATCAGCGAGCCCGTGATCGCCTGAAATAGCGCCTTTAAAACATATGCGATGATGACCGCGTAACCGATAGCGATACACATCGAGCCCGCTAGCGGTATCCAGCCTAAAATTTTACCGAAAGTGCCCCAGTTTCGGCTCTTCCACGCGTATTCGTATGAGCCTAGCGTACCGGTTTTGGCGCGTCTGCCGATAGCATACTCCGCCGAGAGCCCGACGTAGGAAAATATCGCGATAAAAAACAGATAAACGAGCAAAAACGCGCCGCCGCCGTTCGTACCGACCTTATAAGGAAATCCCCAGACGTTGGCCATACCGATAGCCGAACCCACGCAAGCGATGATAAACGCCCAGCGTGACGTGAAATTTGTTTTGTGCATTTGATATCCGTTTAGATTAAATTTTTTTCAATTATACTTGATTAAGCTAATAAAAAGATTATATCGGCACGCGATCCGGGCTTAAAAACGGCAAAAACAAGACAAAACGAAACGAGACGGCGAGAAATGTTACCATAAGAAACGACAACTACGACAGATAAATTTAGCTGGAAAGCAAACGGCGGCGGTCTGTTTGCAAACCGTAAAATTTGTGGCGGACCGGAGGCGGAGCGCGACTTATTTGCGAGCGGTAAATTTTAAGATAAAAGACGGCTTAATACAGCTCAAATTTTAAGAAAAACAAGACGCAAATCAATCGGCAAAACGGCGGCGGCCTCATATCTTGCGAGAAATCGGATCAATCGGCAAAAGGCGAGCCGTTAGCGGTTCTGCTTGCAAAAATTTATAAAACAAGCCCGAGCCCAAAAACGATAAACCGCCGTCAAACTCGCAAACCAAGCCCTGCCGATGAAGCGAATTTGCGCACCGCATAAATTTCAAACAAAATGCGGTAGTCGGCTCGCTAACGGTAAAAATTTATGGCGAAAAAACGGGCGACAGCGGGAAAATAAAGTCATAGCAACTTGCTTGTAGCCTATGAATTTGCAGCGGTCAAATTCGCGCTAGCCGCCTAAATCCCGCCCTTTTGCATACTTAAAACGCTTTAAATTTATATTTGGGTATAATCGCGCGTTATCTAAAAATCCACGTTACAAAAGAGAATTTATGAATTTATCGCTCAAAAAGCTCACTATTCCGATATTTTTAGATATGTTTTTGCACTTCGTGACGCTCATCATAAACACATATATGGTGACCAAGGTCAGCGTCCATCTAGTCGGCGCCATGGGCGCGGGCAATCAAATCATGGATCTTTTTATGACTATTTTTAGCTTCCTTAGCGTGGGCTGCTCGGTCGTGGTCGCGCAGGCTCTAGGCGCGCGAAATCACAACCTAGCCAAACGCGTCGTGCACGCCAGCATCACGTTTAACACGATCATCGGCCTTGGCAGCGCAGTTTTTATTTACTTTTTCGGATTTGAGATTTTAGAGCTTTTAAACGTCCCCGAGCAGCTTCGCGCCCAGAGTTTTGGCTACCTGCATATGCTCGGTATCGCACTAGCCTTTGACGGTATCGGCATGGTTCTAGCTGCCGTGCTTCGCGTTTATAACTTCGCCACCGCCGTCATGCTGGTCTCCTTACTTATGAACGTCATCACCCTTTGCGGCAACGCTATCGCGCTTTTTGGCTGGCTGGGACTACCGAACTACGGCCTCTACGGCGTCGCGGTTTCGACCGTCGTGGGGCGACTGGTGGGCGTTATCGTGCTATTTTTGATCCTGACTCGCTACGCGAAAGTTAAAATTTTCTTTAAGCGTCTATTTAGCCTGCCGTTTGCAATCTTGCGTAAAATTTTATCCGTGGGGCTTCCAAGTGCCGGCGAAAATTTGCTCTGGATGGCGCAGTATATGGTGGCTTTCGGTTTCGTAGCGAGCATGGGTGAGGCTAGCCTAAACGTGCAGACCATTTACTTTCAGATCACGCTTCTCATCCTTCTTTGCGGAGCCAGCATCAGCGTAGCAAACGAAGTCATCGTCGGCCACCTAGTCGGCGCGATGAGATTTGACGAGGCCTACTCGCGCACTTTCCGCGCGCTTCGTATCGGCTTTATCGCGACTCTAGCAGTCGTTTTGGCGGCGTATTTCGGTAAATTTGAGATTATGGAGCGGTTAAATTTGACCGAGGAGCTAAAGGCCGTCATGCTGCCGCTTTTTACCCTTTCTATCGCGCTTGAGACGGGACGAACGTTTAACATCGTCATCGTAAACGCCCTGCGCGCGAGCGGGGATGCTAAATTTCCGCTGATGACGGGTGCGGTGTTTATGTGGGGCGTGAGCTTGCCGCTGGGATACTATCTAGGTATCGTGCAGGGCATGGGGATCATCGGCGTTTGGATCGGATTTACCGCCGACGAGTGGCTACGCGGACTCGTAAACACCTGGCGCTGGAGAAGTAGAAAATGGCAAGAAAAACGCCTCGTGTAAAAACCGTTTGCGTAAAATGCGGCGAATTTGACGTCGCGCTAAATTTTAAAAAAGGTGTGAAAACAACCCGCCTAAAGGTCGCTAAATCAGGCGAGATCTCGGTCTCTCTACCCTTTTACGCTGCGCAAAAATATGCGCTAGAGTTCGTGCAAAAACACTACGACTGGCTAAAATCGGCTCGCGAAAAAACGCTAGCAAATTTGCCGCGAGAGGACGAGTTTAGGCTGCTGGGCGAGGTTTACCGCATCAAATTTGAGCCAAATTTAAAGGGTGTAAATTTAAGACGCTTTGCAGGCGATTCGGAGATTTTTAGCGGCTTAAATTTGAGCTCGGACGGGCCAGACCCGTACCTTTACGGCGCTAAATTTGACGGTAAATTTGACGATAGCAAATTTGACCCGCGCCTTGATAATGCTAAATTTGATAGCTCGGACGGACGTAAATTTGACGGCGAAATTTACGCGCCCGGTTTAGGGGCGCTAGAAAACTGCAAAAAAGCCTTTGCGAGGCGTATTTACGGGCATTTTATAGCCAAATTTGCTCCTACCGTAAACCGTAAAATAAACCGCGTCGTCGTGCGCAAAATGACCACGCGTTGGGGTAGCTGCAACTCGCGTAAAGGCTATATAAACCTAAGCCTAAATTTGATCGAAAAGGCCCCCGATCTAGTCGAATACGTCGTGCTGCACGAGCTCGCTCACCTAATCTACCCGCACCATCAAAAAAGCTTCTACGACTTCATCGCGAAGCTGATGCCCGATTTCAAAGCGCGCGAAAAGCGGCTAAACAAAAAATAATTTTAAATATGCTAAAATAAAATATTTTTAACTTTAAAGGGAGATAATGAAAAAAATTCTATTGCTAATTGCCGCGGTTTTTGCTTTGGGCGGCGATTTTGAGGATGGACAAGCCGCCTACGATAGATCGGATTTCGTCGTAGCTCGCGAGAAATTTGCGGCCGCCTGCGATGCAAACAACGGCCTAGCCTGCGCAAAACTGGGCGCGCTTTATCAGCTGGGCAAGGACATTGTGCCGGACGGTAAAAAAGCGCTTGAGCTATACGAAAAAGGCTGCGAGCTAGATGCAAAAGAAGCCTGCTCGGGTGCCGGCGGCATATACATGGCGACCGACAAAGAGAAGGCGCACGCGCTGCTAAATAAAGGCTGCGAGCTTGGCGACGGCTTTTCCTGTGCTACGGCGGGATCGTATCTGCTGGAGAAGAAAAAATTTAAAGAAGCGTATGCGCTTTTTGAAAAAGCATGCAAGATAGGCGACGAGCTCGGATGCCAATTTGCAAGCGATCTAAAAAGATCGAATAAGCTTTAGAATTTCTTTCGCGGGTTAAATTTAGCGGTTAAATTTAACCCCGATTTTTTACGAACCGCTACGGCTTTTAAAGATTTAAACAAATTTAAACTATCAAAAATTCTATCAGATAAAATAATAAATTTCAAAACTTTCAGCCGATAAAAACGCGCCTGCGATTATCGTTACGAGGATTGAGAGATTACTTTAGGCGCCTTAATAATAGCGCCTATAAACCGCAAATAGCAAAGGCTAAATTTAGCATCCAAAAAAGGAGTAAAAATAAAGCCTAAATCTCATCTAGCCGGCTATAAAATCTCAAATTTTAGCGCATTTAAAAACGCGAGGCAGGCAAGCTAGTCCGTAAAAAACCGGCTTTGAGGATTTGACTTTTTGCCAAAAGTCTTTTTTGCAAAAACGTCAAAAACGACAAAAAACCACCGAAAACGGGACTTAAGGATTATCAGGAAAACTAAAATTTAATTTTCCCGACGCCGCAAAGACATATAACGCTAAAATCGATATATAAAAACAAATTTTTGAGCCGACTCATACGTTCGTTTGGAAAAATTTGAGTAAAAATCATAGTCGCAGTAAGCGCGTAAAATACCCATAGAACGCATAAAAAGCAAAAAGCTCGTAATATAAAAAACGATGCGATTAAAGTCTAAAGCGTTAAATTTGACGCTAATGACGCCAAATTTAACCAAAACCGAAACCAGCAAAACGCTGCGCTAAATTTATATGCAAAGCCCTCGGAAGCGCCTATGTTTTGAAGCGAATTTTTACAAAACGCAGCGCAAATCAAAAACGCATAAATTTAGCGTCTACGCTAGCTTTTGGGTCTTATTTTGCACCCAACCAAACGCAAATATCGCCGCATAAAGCCCAACGCCAAATACGTAAGAGACGTATTCGTTCGCGATAAAAGGGATATATTTGGCGCAGATATTGGGCACCAAAGTTAGCGGCACCACGCACAAAAGTAAAGCTCGCTCGAGCGGATTTATGCGTTTAACAAAATAGCCCTGAAGCGCCGAAGAAAAGGCAAACATACCCACTAGCGCCGTACCGAAAATGAGCGCTATCTCGAGCGGACTCGTGATCCACACGATACCCTTGGGGTCGCTCGGATTTGCCTGATCTACGCTTTGTACTAAAAGCAGCTTGTTGTTAAACACGAACGAAAACGGCAAGATCGTCGTGCGCAGGTCATAAAAAAAGCCTTGCACGCCCACGATTACGGGATTTGCTTTGGCTATACCCGCCGCCGCATACGCCGCGATGCCGACAGGAGGCGTGTCATCGGCCAGGATACCGAAGTAAAAGACAAAAAGATGCACCGCGATAGCGGGAATGAGAAAGCCGTTTTTGTGCGCCAAAAACAAAATCACAGGCGCAACCAGCGAGCTAACGACGATGTAGTTTGCCGTCGTGGGCAAGCCCATACCTAGTATCAGCGACATTATCGCCGTGAGAAAGAGGATGAGCACGATGTTGTTGCCGGCTAAATTTTCCACGACTTCAGACAGCACTTGACCGACGCCCGTTAGCGAGATCGAGCCCACGATGATACCGGCTAAACCCGTAGCTATCGCGATCGTGGTCATACTTTTTGCCGCCGTTACCATCGCCCAAAATATATCCGCAAAGCCTACCAAAACATCCTCTTTGCCGATGTCTTCGCCGTGAGCTATCTTTCTAACCGGCTCTTGAAAAAGGATGATCAAAAATAACGCGCAAATGGCGTTAAAAGCCGCGGAAATCGCAGACTCCTTAGCGATTAGCAAAGTATAAAGCAATATAAAAATCGGGATAAGATAGTGCAGACCGCTCGCGAAAATCTTAAATTTAGATACGCCCGGGCTTTGCTCCATACCTTTTAACCCGAGCTTACAGCTCTCAAGGTGCACGATGAAAAACAGCGACAAATAGCACACGAATGCGGGAATCACGGCCGCGATCATAACGTTTGTGTAGCTAAGCCCCAAAAACTCGGCGATGATAAAGGCCGCCGCGCCCATAATAGGCGGCATCAGCTGACCGTTTACGCCCGCGGCCACCTCGATCGCGCCGGCTTTGGTGCCGGTTAGGCCGGCCTTTTTCATCAGCGGGATAGTAAAGGTGCCCACCGTTACGACGTTTGCCGTGGAGCTACCGCTCACCATACCCGTAAGTCCGCTGGCGATAACGGAGGCCTTCGCCGGTCCGCCGCGAAATTTACCGAGCAAAGCAAAGGCTAAATTTATAAAATACTGCCCCGCTCCCGCGCGCTCCAAAAGCGAACCGAACAAGACGAAAAGATAGATAAAACTCACGCTAACGCCCAGCGGCACGCCAAAAACGCCCTCGGTCGTAAGATACATGTGGCCTGCGAGCTTGTTTAGGCTAGCGCCCTGGTGCGCGATGATATCGGGCATGTATTGACCGAAATAATCATACGCCAAAAATATAGCTGCGATGATAGGAAGTGCCGGACCGATGATCCTGCGACCAGCCTCAAACAGCACGACCACGGCGACGCAGGCTACGGCTATATCAAAGCTCGTGTAGTCTCCGGGACGCTGCGCTAGAGCGTAAAACTCTATGAGCGGGTAGAGTGCGGCTAGCGTACCCAAAACGCAAAGCGCGATGTCGTAAAACGGCAGGCTGGAGTGGGCTTTTTTGTGAATTTTAAGCGGATAGAGCAAAAATAGCAAACAGATAGCAAAAGCAAGGTGCGCCGAGCGCGACATCGTCGTGTTCATCGGAAAATACGCGATATAAAGCTGAAAAACCGACCAAGAAAAGCAGATGATGCTCGTGAGATAAAGGTAAAAGCTCGAGTTTATCTCGCGCGTCTTTACCTCGACGAACTCCTCCTTTTCCTGCGGCAGTTCGGTATTTATTTGCGTATCGTTTAAATTTTTATCCATATTTGCTCTTTTCTTGACCTCTTAAATTTTTCTTTCTACAATTTTTGCGATTTCGATTATATAAATTCGGCTTAAATTTTTACCTTTTTGCGTCAAATTCGCCTTGCTTTTTAGATCAAATTTGAAGCTAAATTTTAAGCTAGCGGCGACGCAAATTTGCAAGCTAAATTTATAAATTTTAGCCCGTTTTGATTATGTCGTAATTTTATCGGCGACGGTATTTTGCCTGATTTTGATTCCGTCCGAAACGACTGCAAATTTAACTTAGCGCCGTAAAGATGCGGGTTTTGCAAACGGCAAGCAAAATCGCTTCGATTTTACTCGCACGAATGCAAACAAAATAAACCGCAAACGCGCGCATGAGCCAAATCTAAAATTTGACGTTTGATGCGGCTAAAGCAAACTCGTAGCCCGAAAACAAGCCAACAAAGCGTCAAATTTTAAATGCTTAAAACAAAACGCCATTAAATTTACCGCATCAAATTTAAACGTCCGAAACCAAAATTTGACGCGCAAATTTAACCGAAAAACAAGCCGCGCAGGTCAAATTTAACCCGCATGGCTTAGCTAGCTTATTTTATTATGCCGGCTTTTTTAAACTCAGCCTCGGCAGCAGGGTGCAAAGGCGCGGAAAGCCCCTCTATCAGGCTCTCTTTGGTGACCGCTGCGAGTGCGGGATGCAGGCTCTTATACTCGTCGAAGTTATCCAAAATGGCCTTTACGACCGCAGCCACCGCAGTGTCGCTCATACTCTTATCGGTGACCAGGACGGCTTTCACGCCGATGCTGTTTACGTCGTGATCGACGCCCTCATAGGTGCCTTTTGGTATCGTGCCTTTGGCAAAATACGGCATCGCGGCCAGCATCTTATCCACCTGCTCGCCCTCGATATTTACGATGTCGATAGGTAGCGAGTTTGCCGCGTCGGTGATGTTAGCCGTCGGGTGGCCGACCATATAGAAGTAGCCGTCGATTTTCTTATCTTTTAGCGCGTGCGGGCATTCGCCGGCAGTGAGCACGCCGTGATGTTTTAGCTTTTTCTCGTCAAAACCGTAAGCTTTAAACACGTTAAGCGCGGTCATTTCGTTGCCGCTGCCCGGGTTGCCGACGTTGATCGCTTTGCCCTCGAGACCGTTTATCGAGCCGATGCCGCTTGATTTTGAGACGACAAAAGCGAGAAGCTCAGGGTAGATCGAGACGACGGCGCGTAGGTTTTGATCGCCGTTGCCTTCAAATTTGCCCACGCCGTTAAATTTATCATAAACCACGTCGCTTTGGACGAAACCGAAATTTAGCTCTTTTTTTAGCACATTATTTACGTTATAGACCGAGCCGCCGGTTGATTGCACCGAGCATTTCATCTGCGGGTCTTTATTTACGAGGCGACATATCGCCCCGCCGACCGGATAATACGTGCCCGTCATCGCTCCCGTACCGATAGAGACGAACTCCTTTGCGCCCAGCGCAGACGCGAAAAGCAAGCCGGCTAATGCCAAAGATGTAGTTTTCATTTATTTTCCTTTCAAAGAATTTTTCTGATTTTACCCTCAAAATCCGCATTTTGCGTATAAATTTCACTCTTTTTGCGAGCTTTTTCAAAATTTGCGACTATTTTACACACTTTAGCCTTAGAAAAATATTTCTTAAGGTAAAATTTATATATTTTTTATAAGCGAAGCGAAAATTATATTTTTTATGCGGCTCGATTTTTAAATTTTACCCACCGAGACCCGCATCTTTACGGCGCTAAATTTTGATTTGGTTAAATTTGGTGTTGCAAGCTAAGTTTCTTTGCGTAAAAAACAACCGTTTGAGGTTGTTTTTTACTTTGTTGTAAAGGGGGTGGGGGCTTAAATTGCGCTCTGCTAGCAGTTGCGAGGCAAAGCCGAAGCAAAAGAGCTCCCCCCCCCCTTTTTTTTTTAATCCCCTCCCCTTACGACGCTTTTCTTCGTAGGGGCAACTTGTTGCCGTCTCGTAACGAGCAAAGCGGTCTCAAGCGAAGCGACGGTAGCGAACGTAGTGAAGCTAAAGTAGAGCGCCCTTTTCCTTTGCATCGTGCTATGCACTCGCCTTGTGCTTAGCTGCACTTCGTTTGCTACTATTAAAACGCACTCTCTTTGAGAGCTGCTAAAGGCAGACCCTCTCCCGTCTGCTTGCAGCTCTGCTAGCGCAACAGCGACACAGAAGCCCTCTCCAACCCCACTGCACGTTAGAGGTTGCTGCACTACGCGCAGGTTAAATTTAGCGCTGTCGCGCCACAAATTTTAAATTTACGTTTTCAGGGTGCGGGTCTCGGCGAGTAAAATTTGTAAATTTGACTTCAAATTTGAGTACAAAAAGTCAAGGCAAAGTATCGTGAGATGATTTTTTGGGGTTGTGCAGATAAAATTTAGCGTAGGCTAGACCTCTGCTTGCAGTTGCGAGCAAAGCGAAGCAAAGATAGTCTGCCGCAGGGCGAAAATTTAAAACTCATTCAAAACCAGCGTAGCGACGCCGCAGGCGAGGTTTCTATAAAAACGCTCGCGAGACGAGCCGCCAAGATAAAATAAAGGCGAAGTATTTTTGTTTTTGCTTCGCGCTTTGCGCTCGCAACGCTCTGCTTGCAGTAGCGAACGCAGTGAAGCTAAAGTTAAGGGTGGCGACATAGCTTTGCTGACGCAAAGCGTCGCAGGTTTTTAGTTAAATTTGAGTGTAACGAATTTACATTTTCAAGGTGCGGGTCTTGACGACTCAAATTTGCAAATTTAGCCAAATTTGACTTTAAATTTGAGCGTAAAACGATAAGGCGAAGTATCGCGAGATGATTTTTTTGAGGGGGGGGCGGTAAAATTTCGGCAAAGACAGAGCACATAGTCATCGAATCAAAATTTTACTTCCGCTTTACCTCGCGCAATACGCGTTCGTATCTTTTTAGGAAGCGGTTGCGAGCAAAGCCGGTCTCTTTTTGCCTGCAAGCTGCTTTGGCAGAGCGAAGCGACGATAGCCAACGCGGCGAAGCTAAGCAAAGGAGAGCTCCCTTCTGTGTCCGCTTTTCTCTTTTCTTTGGGAGAGGAAGGGC
Source organism: Campylobacter rectus (assembly GCF_004803795.1). NCBI lineage: Bacteria > Pseudomonadati > Campylobacterota > Epsilonproteobacteria > Campylobacterales > Campylobacteraceae > Campylobacter > Campylobacter rectus. Next base: position 1,575,061 of record NZ_CP012543.1, read on the forward strand.
TTTACTTCGCCTGCGGCTCGTAACTGCTTCCCTAAAAGCTGCGAGTAGAATGCGAAGCAGAGCAGAACTACTTACGCTCTGTTTACAGCTACGAGCGAAGCGGTCTCAAACCCGTAGGGCGATGGTAGCGAACGTAGTGAAGCTAAAGTAGAGCGTCCTTTTCCTTTGCGTCGTGCTATGCACTCGCGACTGCAAAGCAGACCCTCTCCAACCCCACTGCACGTGAGCGGTTGCTGTCGCGCCGCAAATTTTAAATTTACGTTTTCAGGGTGCGGGTCTCGGCGAGTAAAATTTGTAAATTTGACTTCAAATTTGAGTACAAAAAGTCAAGGCAAAGTATCGTGAGATGATTTTTGGGGTTGTGCAGATAAAATTTAGCGTAGGCTAGACCTCTGCTTGCAGTTGCGAGCAAAGCGAAGCAAAGATAGTCTGCCGAGCTAAATTTTATCAAACTCCGCTTCTTGCAAAGCAGTGAGCGAAGCACAACTGAAAAAGCACTCGCGAGACGAGCCGCCAAGATAAAATAAAGGCGAAGTATTTTTGCGGTTTTAGACGAGGCGGATCTAAATTTTACTTCAAATTTGAACGTAAAAAGTCAAGGCAAAGTATCGTGAGATGATTTTTGGGGTTGTGCAGATAAAATAGACATGTAGTCTGTCGAGCTGAATTTTATCAAACTCCGCTTCTTGCAAAGCAGTGAGCGAAGCGCAACTGAAAAAGCGCTCTCGAGACGAGCCGTAAAAAATAAGGCGAAGTATTTTTGCGTTTTTAGACGAGGCGGATCTAAAATTTACGACGGGAGCTACCTAGTCGGTAGTAACCGAGTAAAATTTAGATCCAACGAAGTATAAACCAAAAAGACAAGCCTTAATCAATAAATCTTTTTGTTAAATTTGCATACGCATCTATCCTTCGGTCTCTCAAAAACGGCCAAATCCTGCGTACTTCCTCGCTCCTGGTCATATCGATCTCGACGATGCGGCACAGCTCGCTCTGGCTATCGGCGCGGAAAAGCTCCTCGCCCTGCGCGCCGAAAACAAAGCTGTTGCCCCAAAATTTGATCCCGTCCATCACGCCGCTCTCGTCCTTTTCAAAGCCCACGCGATTTACGGCGATCACGGGCAGGCCGTTTGCGACCGCATGCCCGCGCTGCACGGCGACCCAGGCTTCTAGCTGACGCGATTTTTCCTCCTCCTCGTCGCTCTCGAACCAGCCGATCGCGGTCGGATAGATGAGTAGCTTCGCGCCGCGCAGAGCCATGAGGCGCGCAGCCTCGGGATACCACTGATCCCAGCACACCAAAAGTCCGAGCCTGCCTACGCTCGTATCTATGGGCTCAAAGCCGATGTCGCCGGGAGTGAAGTAAAATTTCTCGTAAAAGCCCGGGTCGTCGGGGATGTGCATTTTGCGGTATTTGCCCGCGACGCTGCCGTCTTTTTCGAAGACGAACGCGGTGTTGTGATACAGCCCGTCCGCGCGCTTTTCAAAGAGCGAAGCGACTAGCACGACGCCGTTTTGCCGCGCTACCTCGCCCCAAAATTTGACGTCGTTTTCCCAGCCCTCGGCAAGATCAAAAAACCTCGTCTCCTCGCTCTGGCAAAAATACTGCGTCTGGTGCAGCTCCTGAAGCACCACGAGCTCGGCTCCACCGCCGCTAGCTTCGCGCACAAGCTCGAGCGTCCTTTGCACGGTCGCGTCTTTGGTGCCGTGAAATTTTTGTTGGATTAGCGCTACTTTCATATTTTTCCTTATGATTTAAAATTTCAAAATTATATCAAAGCGGGGATAAATTAGGGCTTGAACGGCCGGCCGGCAAGCTAAATTTTGCCGCTCCAGCCGGCTCATAAAATTTGCTTCAGCCTTTCAAGCAACCCCGCGCAAGAGCTAGAAACATCTTCGTAGCACCGCTCAAAATCGCGGGTGTAGTATGGATCGGCGATTATCTTGCCTCTTGGCGAGTCGCTAAATTCGAGCAGGAATTTTACTTTTTCGTCAAATTTAGCCTCAGCGCCGAATTTACGCTTTAGAGTCCTTAAATTTTCATCGTCCATTATCAAGATAAGGTCGCTGTTATCAAAATCTTTTTGCGTTATCAAGGTCGCTTTATGAGGCGTCACAGGCACGCCGTTTTGCTTCAAAACCCGCACCGTTTCGTAATACGGCGGCTCGCCTATCTCGTCCTCGTGCGTGGCGCGTGAATCGATGCTAAGGCGCCCGGCCAGACCTGCCTTTTCGCTCAAATTTTGCATAACCGACTGCGCCATAGTCGAGCGGCAGATATTTCCGTGGCAAACGAATAAAATTTTCATATTTTTCCTTCAAATTTTAGTTAAAACAAGGTTTATGCTAGGCGTTTGGGCTGGCAAATTTAGCGCGCATTTGCGGGCAAAATAGCGTAAATTTAGATTTAGCTTTCACGCGCCATTCTCCGCTCTCGCACCGCGCCTATCCAAATTTACCAGCTTTAGCGCACGGATTTGCGCGTCCTTTGCGGCTTAAATTTTAGATTGATGAATTTAGCCTCAAATTTGACAAGCCCCAAGCCTATCGTCGCAAGGATCCAGATGTGCCGTGATCTGCCAACTAAGCTCGCTAAACTCGGCCTTTATCTCGCTTTCTACGCTATCTGAAACCGCGTGCGCGTCAAAGAGCGAAATGCCCCGCTCAAAAACCAAATGCACGCTCAAAAAGCAGCTCTCGCCGCTCTTTCTGCTCGTTAGATAGTGGTAGCTTAAAATTTCCTTTTTTGATTTTATTATCTCCTCGATGCGCGCCGTTATTTCGGGCTCTAGCGCGCGGTCTAGGAGCACGCCCAGGCTCTCTTTTATCAAATTTAGCGCCGAGTGCGCGATCAGTCCGCTGATAACCAGTCCAAAAATCGCGTCTATCGCGGTTAGGCCCGTAAATTTCACGACGACTAGTGCGGCGATAACGGCGAGATTGGCATAAAAGTCGCTCCTGTAGTGCAGCGCGTCGGCCTTTACGATGAGATTTGCCGTGCGTTTTGCGACCGAGCCTAAAAACGCTATCAGCCCGCCAGTGACCGCGAGCGAAAAAAGCATAACGATAATGCCTAAATTTAGGTCGATTTCGGCGTTTTTTTGGTTAAATTTGAGCAAGCTCTCGTAGCAGATAAAAGCCGCCGCGCCGATGATGAAAATGCCCTCAAACATCGCGGCGACCGCTTCTAGCTTGCCGTAGCCGAAGTTAAAATTCGCATTTGCCGCGGCGCGCGATTTTTTAAGCGCCAAAAAGTTTAAAAGCGACACGACGCAGTCTAGCGCCGAGTCCACGGCCGAGCCCAGCACCGCGACCGAGCCGCTGGCAAGTCCGGCGATAAATTTAACCACCGCTAGCGCAAAAGCCGTCGCGCCCGCGACTATGACGGCTCTGTTTTCGCCCTTGTCTTTGCTTTTTGCAGCTTTTACCGCGTCGCTCTCGTAGTCGAAAATTTTTTGCATTAAATTTTGCTCTTACGCTTCGCTCGCACCGCTATACTTGTTTTCCGCTTCACTTCGTTCGCTAGAAACCTGCTTCGCTTCGCTCGCACCGCTATACTTGTTTTGACTCGAGCAGTGCAGCGAGCCGTTTTGACGTACGAAAACGAGCGAATCTACGCCGATTATCTTATGATTAGGCAGCTTCTGCGCGAGTCGCTCAAGCACGATTTTATCGTTATCGTCGCCATACGTCGGAACGATAACGGCGCCGTTTATAAAGATAAAATTCGCATACGTGCAGCCAAGCCTCTTGCCGCCGTAAAATTTTGCCTTCGGAAGCGGTAGCGGCACGAGCTTAAAGCCCGTATTTTCAAGCTCCTTTTTCATCGCGGCAAGTTCCTCGAAATGCTCGTCGTCAGGATCGTCGCAGGAGGCGTAGGCGATCGTATCCGGAGCGATAAAACGCGCCAAAGTATCGATGTGGCTATCGGTGTCGTCGCCCTTTATAAAGCCGTTTTTAAGCCATATCACGCGCCGAAGGCCGAAAAGCTCCTTAAGCCGCGCTTCGATCTGATCTTTGTTTAGATGAGAGTTGCGGTTGTCGTTTAGCAGGCACTTTTGCGTCGTTAGTAGCGTGCCGCGCCCGTTAAAATCGATACTGCCGCCCTCAAGCACGAGATCGATACTTCGCAAATCGCTTTTAAAACACTTAGCGAGCTCCAAATTTACGGCGTTATCTTTCGAGCTTTCAAATTTACCGCCCCAAGCGTTAAATTTGAAATCATAGCTGACGATTTTAGCTCTGCGCGAGCTATTTTCGCCGCCGCCCCGCTCGCAGCACGCCACACCTTCCGACGTCGAATTTTTGCCGTTTGAGCCTGCATCCGCGTCAGCAAAATCCTCTACGTCGATCATACCGTAGTCGCGTATCCACGTATCATCAGTGTCGATTTTTACGAACTCTACGTTATCAAATTTAGCAAATCTCTTCTCGAAAATCCTCTCATCAGGGCAGATCAAAACAACCTTTTGAAACGGTACGATAGCTGCCACGAGCCTCTCGTAAGCGTCTAAAATTTCGTCCAGATACGGCTTCCAATCGGTGTTTTCGTGCGGCAGCGATAAAAATATCAGCTCTTGTTTTTCCCACTCCCCAAACGCTCTCAAATTCGTCCTTTATTTGTATTTTTTTAAATCTTAACACATCTTTACTAAAAAAAATTTAATAATATTTTCGTATAATTTCAAACATATATTTTTATCTTATTTTAAGGAGACTTAATGAAAAAAGTAGCTCTCGCAACTTTAGCTTTTCCGTTTTTATTGACGCCCGCTTTTGCGTTTGACGTAGCTAAAAACAAAGCCAAAAACACCCTGCCCTATGAAGTAAAAACACAGGAATTTAGGCTGCCCGCAGGCATCGATGAAAACGGCATCATAGATGAAGCCAAGCTTGGCGACTCGCCTTATGCGAAAACCGTCATCTACGGCTCAAAGCTCGTAAATGAAACGACGAGACATCTGGGACCTCAGGCAAAAGACGAGAAAAAGCGTTTCGCGGGCAATAATTTATCCTGTTCGAGCTGTCACGCAAACGGAGGCGTAGTACCGAATCAAAGCCCGTTTGTCGGCATTTACGCGAGATTTCCGCAGTATAACTCAAGAGCCGATCAGCTAATCACCCTACAAGACCGTATAAACGGCTGCTTCCAGCGCTCGATGTCGGGCAAACCGATACCCGCAAACTCAAAAGAGATGCGCGCGATAATGACCTATATGCAGTGGCTCTCTACCGGCTACGAAGTGGGTGCGAAAGTAAAAGGTCAAGGGATTCCGAAAGCCGAATTTATAAACCGAGCGGGCGATCCCAAAAACGGTAAGAAAATTTACGCCGATAAATGCGCCTCGTGCCACGGCGAAAACGGCGAAGGCGTTTTAAATCCCGAATTTGCTAGCGGCGGAGATTATTATTTGTTTCCGGCGATTTGGGGCAAAGACAGCTACAACACGGGCGCCGGGATGTACCGCCTCATAAAAGCCGCTCAGTTTGTAAAAACCACGATGCCAAAGGGCGATGCGACGCTAAGTTGGGAGGATGCATACGACGTCAGCGCCTTTATGAACTCGCAAGAACGCCCCGTTAAGCCTAACCGAGAGAAAGATTTCCCCGATCTTGACATAAAACCGATGGATATGGACGTAGGACCTTATAACGACGGCTTTGACGAAAATGCTCACCGCTACGGCCCGTTTAAGCCTATGTTAAAAAAATAAATTTTACTTTTACATTTCGTATTAATACTAAATTTGTCTTTAAATCTTAGTATTAATACGTTACAATCTCGCGAAATTATCAAAAAGAAGCTAAAAAATTTATGGATTTTGAGTTTATAAAAGAATTTACGCAGATGTTCGTAAAAGCGGGCATTTTCACAGTCAAGCTCTCGCTTTACGGCATCTTGCTCTCGCTTATTATCGGCATATTTTGCACGCTGGTTAAATTTTACAAGATCAAGGTCCTGACGCCCGTCATAAACGGCTACATTGAAGTTTCCAGAAATACGCCGCTGCTCATACAGCTTTTCTTTCTCTACTACGGACTTAGCAAATTCGGACTAAATTTGAGCGCCTTTACCTGTGCGGTCACGGGGCTTGCGTTTCTAGGCGGCAGCTATATGGCTGAGAGCTTTAGGCTAGGCTTTGAGGCGGTGAAAAAGACGCAGATCGAGGCCGCGCTTAGCGTCGCGCTCACGCAGGGGCAAATTTTACGCTACGTTATCTTGCCTCAGGCCTTTAGCGTCTCGATCCCATCCATCGCCGCTAACGTCATCTTCCTCATCAAAGAAACCTCGGTCGTCAGCATCATCGCCCTACCCGATCTGGTCTATGCGACGAAGGATATCATCGGGCTTTACTACATGACCGACGAGGCGCTTTTTATGCTGGTAGTTAGCTATTTGATTATCATTTTGCCGATATCTTTGGTCTTATTTTGGCTCGAAAAAAGGATGAGAGTTGGACGGAGTTAGTATTTTATTCGACCCGCTGGTCTTAAAGCGGCTGATTTTCGAGGGGCTGTGGATGAGCGTGCAGATTTCAGCCATCTCGATCGCCATCTCTCTGGTTTTAGGCACGTTTTTGGGCGTGGCTATGAGCTCAAAAAACAAATTTATCTTTTTCGTGCTAAAAATTTGCCTCGAAATCGTACGCATAATGCCCCAAATCGTCTGGCTATTTTTGTTTTACTACGGCGCGAGCAAGGCATTTGGGCTCGATATTTCCAAATTTAACGCCTCGCTCATCGTCTTTAGCCTGTGGGGCGTGTTTGAGATGATGGATATCGTGCGCGGAGCGATCGTCTCGATACCGAGGCATCAGTTTGAGAGTGCGGCGGCTCTGGCGCTTAGCAAGGCTCAAATTTATCTTTACGTCGTGATCCCGCTAGCCACGCGCCGCCTGGTGCCAGCGGGCGTAAATTTGCTAAGCCGTATCATCAAAACCACCCCGATCGTCGCCCTCATCGGCGTGCCCGACCTGCTAAAAGTCGGACAGCAAACGATCGAAACGGCGAGCCTAACAGCAAATCCGACCGTGCCGTTTTGGATATACGGCTTTATATTTTTATTATATTTTCTCGTCTGCTATCCTATCTCAAAAATATCCAAGATACTTGAAAACAGATGGGCATAAGGAATCAAATGAGCGAAATTTTAAAACTCTCAAATTTAAGCAAATCTTACGGCGACTTGCAGGTGCTAAAGGGCATCGACCTTAGCGTCAAAAACGGCGAAGTAGTCGTGATCCTAGGGCCCTCGGGCTGTGGTAAAAGCACCACTCTGCGCTGTATAAACGGCCTTGAGCCCTTTGACGGCGGGCAGATAGAGATAGCCGGCGAAAAGATCGATAAAGACTACAAGGACTGGATCAAAATCCGCCAAAAAGTGGGCATGGTTTTTCAAAACTACGAGCTGTTTGACCATATGAACGTCATCGAAAATATCGTGCTAGGCCCTGTAAAAGCACAAAAAAGAAGCCGAGAAGAGGTCGAAAAAGAGGCCGAGGCGTGGCTGGAAAAAGTAGGCCTAAAACACAAAAAATACGCCTATCCAAAGGAGCTTAGCGGCGGGCAAAAGCAGCGTATCGCTATCGTACGCGCGCTTTGCATGAGGCCCGAGATCATGCTATTTGACGAGATAACGGCCTCGCTGGATCCCGAGATCGTGCGCGAGGTGCTAGACGTCGTCATAAACCTCGCAAAAGACGGCATGACGATGCTAATCGTAACGCACGAGATGGGCTTTGCTCGCTCGGTGGCGAATCGTATCGTCTTTATGGATGAGGGCAAAATCGTCGAGGAGAGCGAGCCGGAGGCGTTTTTCACGCATCCAAAAAGCGAACGCGCGAAGAAGTTTTTAAATTTATTTTCGTTTTAGGGGTTTTAAATTTAGCGTTTTACGTCAAATTTGAAAGTTTTTGCTTCGTTAAATTTTGCCTTTTTGGCTAAATTTAACCGCTGAAATTTTAAAATTTAGCCTTAAAAACTGCGCCGTTTTTAGCGCTTAATTAAAATTTGACGAAGTGCGCAAACTACAAATTTATAAACGCCAAAATAATCATCGCTTAAGTTCTGTAAAACCACTTTTCAAATCAAAGTGAATTTACGCTTAAAATCAAAGTGAGCATAAACCGCAATTTTTCACTTTGATTTCTAACGTAAATTTTTCTTTTTAAACACCTTTTAAAAGCCATTTAAATTATTTGATTTTTTCTATTCTAAACACCTGATCTCTCATACTCTCGTAGCTCTTGGCTTTTTCATAATTCTCTATCCAGCTGCCAACCCATGATGGTATAGGAAGCTTCTCGTCATTCCAGTTCGCTACCGTGCTATACGCGAGCCCAGTCAGCCTGCAAAACTCTTGTCTTGTTAGGGCCATTTGTTTGAGGGTGTTGTCAAATTCTTTTTTTGTCATATATATCCTTTCGTATTTTGTGATTATAGCAGAAATATCTTATTTTAGTAAAGAAAATATATATTTTTTACTAAAATAGTATAAAAACCCTTGACAAACTTACGAAAATAGTATATAATTACAGCATAAATTTACTAGATTAGTAAAAAAGATAGAGTGCGACGAGACCAATCCGCCAAGATACCATCTCGCCGCTAGGTGCTCCCAAACGGGAGCCTTTATTGTATCAAATTTAATAAAGGATATAAAATGCAAAAAGACATACTACAACAAAGGCGAGGCAAACGCCATCCTCTCAGGCATAGCAAATTAGCGTAACAAGGGCATATATGGCCGCTGCATATGCGGCGGAAGCTTTCCGTCAAACACTACGCTAGAAAGAATTCAAGTATTTGTGGATACTATTTTGTCGCCGGAAGACAGAGAGTCCGTAAGGCTAAACGATATAGATAAAAAGACTTTCACCTGGTTTGCTCAAAATTTAGACGGCGCCGATGAAAGAGCCGAGTATCAAAGAGCTCTTGATATGGATGTCGATATTAACGAGTTTGAACGTGTCATAAAGGGTAAATAATGGAAAATCTAACCCTTTTATCAAACGAAGAATTGCTTGAGATCGTGTCTCAAGCAAAGGCTATCATAGAAAGCCGCAAAGAGGACAAACAGTTCATAGTCAAGACCTTTGAGAGCATAGACCCTAGGAAAAACGGCCACGCATATATGGCTAGGCTAAGCTTTGCGGATGGTAAGGCCAGTAGAGAATTTATCGATTGCAACGGCAAGAATTGGGATAGCAAACATAAGTATTATGACACCTCTTTCACTTTCAGAGCAAAAGAGGGGGATAAATTTGAGGCCAGGCTTGATGACGGAAGCTGGAAAAACGACTCAAAGGTTTGGTATATGGTCGTCAAAAACGAGAGCGGCGAGCTGGAGCTGAAAAGCTTCAACTCTCTGATAAAAGTTCGGGCAGTTTAAGTAGAGACCAAAAACCTCCGCATAAAAACAATAAATTTGCCGGTTGAAAACTAATAAATTTTAGGATTGATTTTTAAAAATTTTTTAATTTTCAATCATCCGTCGCTAAAACACAGAAAAGAGCTCGCGGTCCGGCATAGCAAAATTTGCCCTAACGTAAGCAAAATTCAATTCGTTTTTTGCCGCCTTGCAATCAAATCTTAAAGCGTTATTCTAAGTTTTTAAGGCGCGAGAATGCCAAGTAACTCGAATTTGGCAAATATCAAAAAATTTAACTTTAAAAGCCATAGCTTTTGCACAAATTTTATCGCATTATGATTTTGGTTTCCGAGGCGCTATCGCAACCGGAGCAAAACACGAATTTCACCTATAAGGCGTCTCCCGAATTTTACCGCACTACCAAACCGCCCAAAACCGCGACAAATTTATACGATACCCAAAGCCGCACCCAGCATTGAGGAATTTTTATTTTGTAAAGACTGCTGTTTTTCTAGCAAAGAGTTGCTTTGCAGGCTGGCTCGCAGCTCTTTTTCGTATTTAGCCAAAAGCTCGTCCAATACGGCCTCAAGCTCGCTCCTTAGGCTTTGCTTCATATCGGCATTTAGCCCCAGAGCCTCCATCAGTTCCTCTTTTTTGGCTCTTAATTTTTCCTGGATTTTTTGCTCGTTCATTTGCGATAAAAATCCTGCCGCGCCAAGCTCCGTAAGCCTCTTTTTGAAACCCTCTACATCCGGCTCTTTAGTGGTTTCTATCGCTTTAGTGGCAACTTTAAGTTCTCTTTCAAAATCGCCGTCTTTTGCCGCTTTGGCGCTATTTTCCGCGGCTTTTTGCGCAAGCTCGGCTAAAATCTTTTGGATAAATTTTTGCTCTTCGATCGTCATTTTACATCCTTTTTATACAAAGATGATTTATCGCAAGCAAATTTTATTCCACGGCTTTGTTTGCGATAAATCTAGCGAATTTTTCGCCGTCGTTCGGGCAAGCCACAACGTCGTAAAACTCGAAATTTAACCCGTCTGCGATATGTTTAAATTCTTTTGCCAGCTCAAAAACGGTTTCCGAGTTATCGATGCAAAATGAGATTGGATAAACGAGCGCCTTTTTATCTTTTAGATTTTCAAGAGCCTGATTTAGCGACGGTTCGAGCCATTTTACGGGCCCCAGCCTCGACTGATACGCGAGCAAAATTTCCTTAAATTTTAACCCTCGCTCTTCCAAAATCTTTGACAAAATTTGCACGTGCCGCTTGACGTGCTCTTCGTAAATATCGCCCGCATCGATGATCTTTTGAGGCAAAGAGTGAGCCGAAAATATCAGCGTTATCTCGCCGACGTTTAAATTTTGCGCGCTTTTTGCTATGTCGTCCGCAACGATCTCGCTATATCTTTCATCCTCGAAAAAGGCATCTATGATTTTTGTTTTTGCTTTTAAATTTAACTCGGCTAGCGCTTTTTCAAAATCATTTAAACTAGATGTCACGGTCGTAACCGAGTGATGCGGGTAGAGCGGGAAAACGACGATCTCCGAAACGTCCGCAAACTCGGCCAAAACGTCTTTGGCAAAAGGCGGCGTATAGTTCATCGCAAAGGCTACGGCGGTATCCTCGTCTAAAAAATGCGAAATTTTACCGCACAGCCTTGCCGTAAGCTCGCAAATAGGCGACTTGCCGCCGATTTGGCGGTAGTTGTTTTGCGCGGTTTTTAGGCGCGATTTGGTTATCATAAATGCGACGAATTTACGCAAAAACGGGCTTTTTATCCCCAAAATACAAGGATCGTTAAACATATTTTTCAAAAAAACCTCGACCTCGCCAAGTTCATTTGGCCCGCCCATATTTAGCAATAAAATTAGCCTCATTCGCAAATCTCCTGAGCCTTGAGCGCATCTTCGAGCGTGCTTAGATCGTTTTTTGCGCCGCAGCAGGCTTGATAAAACTCGCCAAGCATAGCTTTAACGGGCGAAAGGTCGCTATAAACTTTCAAATTTTGCTGCCCATCGGCCGTATATTTGTTTAGTTTAAGCCCTAGTATATCGCCGAAATACACGCCCCCGCTCGCGGCAAATTCGATCGTAAATCGCTCGGCCCTAAAGCGTTTTGAGTTGTGGATGCTCGCTAACGTCTGGTTTTTAAATTTGAGTTGAAAAAGCGTGTCGGTTTCGCTTCTTTTGTCTTCGTTTTGGGTTAAAATTTTATTGCTAAAGACTATCTCGCTACCCGTTATAAACCTCACCGCATCGATGTTTTGTAAAATTTCAAGTTGCAAATTTACGCCTTTGTTAAACCCGCGAGCGATATTTAACGAGAAAATTTCTTTTTCTTTGGCAAGCTCCTTTTTTACCGAGGCGATAACGGGATTAAACCTATCGATAAATGCCACGTAAGCACCGATATTTTGGGATTTAAAGCAGTATTTGAGCTCTCTTATCTCGCCTGATTTGCAAAGCCAAGGATCAAGCAATATAAATTTTATAAAATTTAAGCATTTGGGTATCAAATTTAGATATTTATGCGTGTCGGTAACGATTAGAGCGTCGATTTGCACGGAGTCCAAAAGGTCGTTTATATTGTCGTAAAAGGGAATCCGTCCGTAAATTTCGTTATTTTGCACGCCGTCAAAAATCGCCGCCAACTCAAAGTGCTCCGAGCGGCGAAGCTCGTTGTAATAATGCCTTGCTCTATTTCCAAAACCTACGATAGCAACTCGTTTTTTCATAATATTTTTCCAGAATTTTAATGTTTTTGAGGCAATTATAGTAAAAAATAGTAATTAAACGGATAATGCGAGCGATTTTTGAAATCTTACCCGCGTCTTTAAGCCCGCCCCGCCTCAAACAAGTTTTATCAAATTTATGCTAAAATCAGCCCTATTTTAAAATTTAAATCAGGAAAAAAACGATGGATATTAGAGAGGCTTATTTAAATTTTTTCGCAAGCAAAGGTCATGAGATCATCCCATCCGCGCCGCTCGTGCCAAACGACGCTACGCTGCTTTTTACAAACGCGGGCATGGTGCCGTTTAAGAGTATTTTCACCGGCGAAGTGCCGCGCCCTACTCCGCCCATACGCACGAGCTGTCAGACCTGCATCCGCGCAGGCGGCAAGCACAACGACCTAGACAACGTCGGCTACACCGCGCGCCACCACACGTTTTTTGAGATGCTGGGAAATTTTAGCTTCGGCGAATACTTTAAACGTGACGCGATCGCGTATGCGTGGGAGTTCGTCACGCAGGCGCTAAAACTACCCAAAGACCGCTTATACGTCACGGTTCACGAGAGAGACGACGAGGCGTTTGCGCTATGGGAACAGCACATCGCAAAAGAGCGCATTTATAGATTCGGCGATCACGATAACTTCTGGCAGATGGGCGATACGGGACCGTGCGGACCGTGCTCGGAGATCTTTTACGACCAAGGCGGCGAGCACTTTAACACGCCTGAGGACTATATGGGCGGCGACGGCGATAGATTTCTTGAAATTTGGAACCTGGTTTTTATGCAATACGAGCGCAGCAGCGACGGCAAACTAACCCCGCTGCCAAAGCCTAGCATCGACACAGGCATGGGACTTGAACGCGTCACGGCGATAATGGAAGGCAAATTTAGCAACTACGACAGTTCGCTTTTTATGCCTCTTATCGAGGAAGTAGCCGCGCTTTGCGGCAAGCCTTACGCTTACGAGAGCGGCGCTAGCTACCGCGTCATCAGCGATCACATCCGCTCGGTGACTTTTTTGCTGGCTCAAGGCACTACATTTGACAAAGAGGGCCGCGGCTACGTGCTTCGCCGTATCCTTCGCCGAGCGATCAGGCATGGATATCTGCTAGGTATAAAAGAGCCCTTTATGTACCGCCTCGTCGATAAAGTCTGCGAGCTAATGGGCGGCCACTATGCCTACCTAAACGAGAAAAAAGCGGCGGTAAAAGAGCAAATCAAGCTCGAAGAAGAGAGATTTTTAGCCACGATCGCAAGCGGGCTCGAGCTTTTTGAGAGCGAGCTAACGCGCACGAAAGATATTTTTAGCGGCGAGGCTGCGTTTAAGCTTTACGATACCTTCGGATTTCCGCTAGATCTTACCGCCGACATGCTACGCGAAAAGGGGCTCAAAGTCGACGAAGCTAAATTTGACGAGCTGATGAGCGAGCAAAAAGCGCGCGCTAAAGCTGCTTGGAAAGGCAGCGGCGATAAGAGCGCAAAGGGCGATTTTAAGGCGCTTTTAGAGAAATTCGGCGAAAATGAATTTAGCGGTTACGAGGAGCTTGAGCGCACGAGCAAGGTTTTAGCGCTGCTTGACGAGGATTTTAAAGAAACGCAAATTTTAAAAGCCGGCGAGCAAGGCTGGGCGATGTTTGACGTGACGCCTTTTTACGCGCAAAGCGGCGGCCAGGCGGGCGATAGCGGCGAAGTCGCGGGCGCGGCCGACGTACTAGATACGCAGAAGTTTTTCGGGTTAAGCTTATCAAATGTCACAGTCAAAAAAGAGCTTAAAATCGGCGATACCGTAAAACTAAAAGTAAGCGAGCAAAGAGCCGAGATCGCGCGCCACCACAGTGCCACGCACCTACTTCACTCTGCGCTTAGAAGCGTTCTTGGCACGCATATCGCGCAGGCCGGATCTAGCGTCGAGGCAAGCAGGCTCAGGTTTGACTTCTCGCATCCAAAGGCCGTGACGGCGGAGGAGCTAACAAAGATCGAAAATTTCGTCAATGCCGCGATTAGCGAAAATATAGAGGCAAAAACGGAGATAATGGACATCGAGGATGCCAAAAATAGCGGCGCGATCGCGCTATTTGGCGAGAAATACGCCGACAAGGTGCGCGTGCTAAGCTTCGGCGAGGTTAGCAAGGAGCTTTGCGGCGGTACGCACGTAAGCAATTTAAGCCAGATAGGCGCGTTTTTCATCACTAAAGAAGGCGGCGTGAGCGCGGGCGTGCGCAGGATCGAGGCCGTGTGCTCCAAAGCCGCGCTAAATCTCGCAAAAGCCTGGCGCAGCGAGATCGAGGAGCTGAAAACCGAGCTAAAAAGCACCGAGCCGATAGGCGCGGTAAAAAAGCTAAAAGCCGAAATAAAAAGCCTAAAAGATAAGGCTAAGCAAGCCAAAAACGCGCACGCTCTGGCATGCGTAAATGTAAACGAGACCAAGCTTTGCGTCGCGGTGCTTGACGGCGGCGATATAAAGGCTACGATAGACGAGTTTAAAAACGAGAACGAAAAGGCCGCGATCCTGCTCGTGCAAGTAAATGAAGAAGGCAAAATCGCGCTGGCCGCAGGTGTGAAAAATGCGGCTTTAAAAGCGGGCGAATGGGTCAAATTTACGGCGCAAATTTTAGGCGGAAACGGCGGCGGCAAGGATGATTTCGCAACCGCCGGCGGCAAAAACGTGCTAGCGATCGAGGATGCGATGAGGCAGGCGTTTGAGTTTGCTAAAATCAAGCTTGAAAAATAGCTTATTTGCTCCCGAATTCGCTAGATTTAAATTTGGCTTGTATCTTTGAGGCGCAAAACTCCCGGATCAAGAAAAATCGGTGGATTTTGCGCTAATTTATAGAGTAAAATTTAAAGCCGCAGAGCGATTTTTGACGGTTGATTTTTGCCTTTTGCCGACAAATTTAAAAAGCAAAAGTCGGCAAAGACTAACTCGTCAAATTCGGCAACGAAATTTGATAAATTTAAGGCGGTTTTCAAGCTCGTAAATTCGGCGGCAATTTTAGTTCTTCAAATTTATAAAGATTTGAAAGATCGAATAATTTGGCGATGAATAATGTAGCGGCGGCCAATAAAGCCAAATTCGAGCAAGGTTTTAGCGCGTAAATTCGATACCGCAAAGCATGAAATTTAACAACTAAAAGCGCGCTTAAAAAATTGCGTTTTGCGAGCTAAGATTAAAATTTAAAGGAAATATAAATTTATGAACTTATTTTACTTGCGCGCCGCAACGTCGAATTTTGTCGCCGTCAAAGAAAATTTAGCGCAAACAAATTTAAAACTAAAGGGAGCGAATGCCCGAATTTAACATAGCTTTTACCAGCCCGGCACATATCTTGCCTTTCGCACATATCATTGCCGTGGTCGTTTTTATCGGATTTCAGGCGAATTTTTTACTTATGGCGAAATTTTTTATGAAAAATATCGAGGGTGATACGCACAAATACCAAATGATAATCTCTATGATAAAGCGCCTTGGCTACGCGATCTACGGCTCGATACTCGTCATAGGCGTGACGGGCATGATGCTTGGCAAGCAAAATGCGATCAAAAACGCAGACCCGATGCTAAATACGATTTTAACGACGAAATGGGCGGTTTGGGGATTTTTGCTTTTAAACGTCGTCTACGTCACCTACCGCTTAAGCAAAACCGCAAAATCCATACAAAATAGCGACTACGTCGAGCTTCATGAAAACTTAATCGTTACGGTTTATTACTTCATCCCGCTAAACATCGCATTCGCGCTATTTGCGGCGTATCTTGGCGTGTCTTACAGGGAGTTTTGATGATTATTTTGGCTTCGAGCTCGGTCACTAGAGCTAAGGTTTTACGAGATCACGGCGTCAAATTTGAGCAGGTCTTCTTTGACTACGACGAGAGCGGCGTAGATAAAAATTTACCGCCGCACGTCTACGTCCAAAAGATCGTCGCGGCAAAAAAAGAGCAGTTTTTAAAGGCAAACGACGGCGCGAAAAACGTCCTTTTCGCCGATAGCGTCGTGGTGTGCGACGGTAAAATTTTAGGTAAAGCAAAAGACGAAAAAGAGGCGCTTAAAATGCTACGAATGCAAAGCGGTAACGTCGCTAGAATCGTAACCGCGATGATATTTTTGGGCGAAAAATTCGAGCTTATTAACGTAAGCTTCGCCGAGTATAAATTTGCCAAATTTGACGAAACCGACCTACAAAACTACCTATCGGGCGATCTTTGGCAGGGCAAAGCCGGAGCTATGACGATAGAAAATTTCAACAAAAAATACATCCTAAGCCAAAACGGCGAAACTAGCACCGCAATGGGGCTAAATGCGAAAATTTTAAAGGCCTTTTTATGAGAATTTTAGCTTCGATTTTGTTTTTTATCTTTGTTTCTCTGGGTGCGGCGTTTGTGTATCTTTATTCGCAGGTTAGATTTGACGCGTCAAATATCATCGACTTTAGGCCAAAGCTAACGACTCAAATTTACGATAGAAACGGCGAACTCATCGCAAATATCTTTGACGAAAATAGGATCTACGTCAAGTACGAGGACATCCCGCCGCGCGTCATCGAGGCGCTGGTGGCGATCGAGGATACGAGCTTTTTCGAACACAGCGGCGTAAATCCCGAGGCCATCACGCGAGCTATCGTTAAGGATATAAAGGCGGGCAAGCTAGTCGAAGGAGCTAGCACGCTCACGCAACAGCTCGTTAAAAACATGGTGCTAACCAGAGAAAAAAAGCTAACTCGCAAGGTCAAGGAGATGATCATCTCGATGAAGCTTGAAAACGAGCTAAGCAAAGAGCAAATCTTAGAGCGCTACCTAAATCACGTCTATCTGGGACACGGCTACCACGGTATCAAGACGGCGGCGAAGGGGTATTTCAGAAAAGAGCTTGACGAGCTCACGCTAAAAGAGATCGCGATCCTAGTCGGCCTGCCGAAGGCTCCCAGCACCTACGATCCCACCCGCCACCTAGACCTCTCGCTAAGCCGTGCAAACAACGTAATAGCAAGGATGAACACGCTAGGCTGGATCAGCGACGCCGAGTATAAAGCCGCGCTAGTCGAGCAACCCGTGGTCTTTGACGATACGCTCACGCAAAACAAAGCCCCATACGTCGTAGATGAAGTGCTAAAAGAGGCTGCGAGGCGCTTTGAGGACATCAAAACGGGCGGCTACGTCATAGAAACAAACGTCGATCTAAAAGTGCAGCAGATGGCGTCCGAAGCGCTAAAATACGGTCATAACGAGATACTAAAACGTAACAAAGACGCAAACGCCAGCATCCTAAACGGCGCTATCGTCGTCACCTTGCCAAAGACGGGCGAGGTCCTAGCGCTGGTGGGCGGCGTGGACTACGCCAAAAGCAGCTACAACCGCGCCACGCAGAGCACCCGCCAGCCGGGCTCTAGCTTTAAGCCCTTTATCTACCAGATCGCCCTAGATATGGGTTATTCGCCGATGAGCAAGGCTGCGGACATATCAAGGGTCTTTAACGAAGGCAGCCGGTACGAGTGGCGGCCGAAAAACTACAGCGGCGGCTTCCAGGGCTATATCACGCTACGAGAAGCCCTGCGTCAGTCACGCAACCTAGCCACGATAAATTTGCTCAACGAGATCGGGCTCGATACGGCCTACAAAAAGCTTAGCGAGATGGGTTTTGGCGGCATACCCAAAAATCTCTCCATCGCGCTTGGCAGTTTCGGTATCTCGCCTCTAGAATTTGCTAAATTTTACTCGATATTTCCAAACGGCGGCGAGATCGTGGAGCCAAGCCTGATCAAACGTATCATAAACTATAAAAATTTAGAAGCGGTTTTCGAGCCGGAGCGCCTGGTCGTGACCCAACCCGAGCAAGCGTATATAATGACCGATATGCTAAGGACGGTCGTAGATAGGGGTACAGGGCAAAACGCGAGGCTAAACGGCGTGCAGGTCGCGGGCAAAACCGGCACGACAAATAACAACATAGACGCGTGGTTTTGCGGATTTACGCCCGAGGTCGAGGTGGTCGTGTGGTACGGCAACGACGATAATACGCCGATGAGGAAAGTCGAGGGCGGCGGACGCACGGCGGCTCCGGTGTTTAAGAAATTTATGGAAAGCTATATGAAGGAGTATCCGCCAAAACTCAAAACCTTCGTCGAGCCCGAAGGAGTCTTTCACACCGCGCACGAGGGCGTGAGCGAAATATATACGAAAATCTCGCCGGTACCGAAGCAAGACGCGCAAGACACGCTCATAAAACAAGACGACGAGGGGCTTATATTTTAGAAATATTAATATGGCACAAATAAGCTTCGACCCTAAAAAGCTCTTCTTTGTTGTCTTTATACATATTATAGTATTCCTTGGTCTTATCAAGGAATGCACTAAAACCATCATCATAAGTCCATAAATCGTCTATGTCATAAAACGAAACTACAATATCAAAAGGATGCCCATTATAGCTTCCAAGCTCTTTAAAGTTACGTCCAAATATTTTGTCGTTTATTACCATAACGGTCCTGAGATTATCATTTGATTCAGAAATATAGGGAGTGGAAGAAGCGTCTTTGTAATTATTTCTCAATATAGACAAGTATTGATCAATATTTTCTGGAAGTTCCTTCATTAAGTTACCATCGGGACCATTATCAATATGGTTTTTATGATGGTCAAGAAAGTTAAATATCACACCCTTAACATACTCATCTTTATAAACGCAATATTTTGTTTCATCTTCATATTGCGTATTGTATTGTGTTTGAAAATATGACCAAATAAGAGAATGTTGGTATATTATTTTAAGTTCCAACGAGTGTTGATATTGTCTTTCAGGCCAATACTTTTCTGATGTAAGCAATATCAAACTATAACGAAAATAAAACAACTTCTTAAATGATGCCCGTCTTAGTTTCTTTAATTTTATCCCAAGAAATTTATTGATGCGATCATTAAAATCTCTGATTACTAATTCTTTTTTATCTTTAGTTATTATCTTTAAATTAGATACAGCCAAATTCGGTTTTTCAAGCACATATTCTTCATTGCTCAATCCTATATATGAGTTTTTATTTGTATTAAATTTTCCACCAGTCAATTTTATACCTGTGAAAATTACCTCACCATTGCCGCTATAGTCCAAAATTACACTTTTCTCATCAATATTATAAACATTATACCCTTTACCACCGACATAAACTATACCTTTATCCAAATGCTTTTTATAATGATTAAGATCTTCTACGTAAGCAATAATAAAATCGGGGACAACATCTATTCCCAAAATTTTATAGTCTATATCTACATTGCTGGATAATTCAAAATTTTGAGTTTTGGTTTTATAAAATACATAATCTTCACTATTACCAAATATTACTACTCTGCCACTCTCATCTAAAAAATCAATCACTCCCGTTTCTCTTATGCGCTTATATTCTTCAAAAAATAAAAGCATTGTAATCGCTTTGAGTCCATACTTCTTAAAAATTACAAAATATGCTCCTTTTAAAAAATCTTTCCAATCAAGATCGCTAGCGTCTAATCTCGGCAAGCTATCAAAAGAATCCTTATCTATTACCCCAATCTTAATTGTAGCGTTATCGCCAAAGTCAAGAATGACTTTTTTACCGATACCAGACGGATCAGCCACTTGTTTTAGTATGTGATTTACAGCTTCGCTCCCCTTTCCCCCAGTAAGATCAAAGTCATCATATCTCTCAAATGCAAAAGATACATTTTCTACTCTCAATGGATTTAAGTCTTTATCTAGTACGTATTTTATATCTTTAGTGTCTAATCCCACCTTTAAGCTCCCAAAAACAAAGGCTAGTTTTGCAAAGTCAGGATTATACAATCCTCTATTGTAAAGATATATGGAAGCAGGGTATTTTTTGGGTTCAAGAGCTATATTGTATTTATCACTATCTTTATAAAAAATAAAAGCGAACTGCTCTTGTGTAAGATGATATTCGTTGTTTATATCTATTATTTTAAATTTGTTCAAATCATTCTTATCCAATTCATTCTTATTTTTCGTCTTCCCACTAAAAAATACCTCAAACAACTTAAAATCCTTAGCATTAACGATATTGCGCGCTTTATCAAAAAATTGATTAGCATCTATCTTTAGAGTAACCGTCCCTTTTCTGTCTATCCATCTGCTATCAGCTATTTTATTGATAGGTGGTTGCGTATCTTGACCCCATATATAATAGCTTAACACTTCCTTTGCATAATCATTATTTAGATTAAGATCATATGTCGCCATGTTTTATCCTTTTTATGCTGTTAATTTATTTTCTAGGCTTATTAGCCACCTTGTGCCTCCCTAGCTTGTAAAAATTTTTCATACATATCAAAATCTATGTTGCCACAGTTATCAAATTTAATAGTATATAGTGAGCTATTTTTTTTATTTAGATAATAGACCCTTTCCCTTTCTTTCATAATATTTATATTTTCAGTTTCAAGAATACCATGATTGATTCCAAAAAAATTTTGATGTAAAACAAAACCGTAGTCAAGCATCAGATCAAAAGCGTAATCGCCAAAAATTATTGGCCTATCAAACCCAGCACTCATATCTTTTAAATTTATCTTAATGTATTTTTTTGGATCTGTTTTTTTTGCTTTTAATTCATTTATAAATATTTCTTCCGTAGTTTTACCATCTCTATAATATTTTTCTAGAGTTTGCATCCAGTTTTGCAAATTTATATTTTCCAGCTCATAATATCCTATCTGATATTTACTTCTCCAAAAGCTACCATAATAATAAACTCTATATTCATCTATCTTGCAAGTTAAAATTAGCTTTTTATCCAAATATTGCCCTATGGCTTTTTTGTAAATTTCCTCCTTATCTAAAATTCTATCTTCATTTATACAGTATCCACTTTGGTATTTGAGGTAGTCAGACAACCAAACTAATTCAAATCCAAGTTGGGTAGTATAATTTGGAATAGTGCGGATAAAAACAGCACAAAGCACGATAGATGAAATAGCTAATAACGATAGTGTTTTTTTGGTCTTGGTCCCCCAAAGAAACCAAATGAAGTGATTTAATTTATCTTTCAAAACAGTTTCCTTGTTTTTATAATTTGATATATGATATCATAAATGCGGCAATATAAGCATAATTTGCCGCAAATAAAATATAAATTGTAAATTTTATATTTGCATAAATATTTTTGCTTTAATAATCTACTCAAATCGCTTTAAATTTAGTCGATTTGCCGTTAAGGTATCTGCGCGTGAAAAGCATGGGCTTGACCGCCAAGTCCGCAAACATCGCGTACCAAGTCCCCAGCATCCCAAGCCCCAGCGCGAGACTGAAAAAATACGCCAGCGCGATGCGGCACGCGAACATATACGAAACGCTGACCCACATCGGATACCTCGCGGCGGCGGCGCGAAAAACCACGGGCAAAGTGTAGGTTAGCGGCCAGATGAGCGCCATCATGACGCCGTGCCACCAGACGATCTGCGTCGTCATCGCCGCGGCCTCAGGCGAGAGCGAATAAAGCCGCAAAACGGGCTCCAAAAGTAGGAGTACCAAAGCCGTGCTGACTAGCTGCGCGATATAGACGGCAATCAAGACTTTTTTGGCGTAAAATTTGGCCTGCTCGAAGTCGCCCGCCCCGACGCAGCGCGATATCACGACGGTGAGCCCATGCCCATAGCCATACCGGGCAACACCTGAAACATCGCTATCGTGCTGCCCATGGCGTTTGCGGCGATCGCGGCGGCGCGAACATCGTCACGAGGCTGAGCACCACGATGCGCCCGAGGAAAAACTACCGTTTTCAAAGCCGTATGGCACGCCGATGCTTAAAATTCGCTTTATCATCGCGTAGTCGAAGTCGTATTTTAGAGTTTTTCTTATGTGTAGCTTAAGCCTAACATCAAGCAGCAGATAGACGACTATCGCGGCGGCTAGGACTCTAGCGACCAGCGTCGGGACGGCGATGCCGGTGAACCCAGCCTAAAAGTATGGATCGCGACCGCGGTAAGAACGACGTTTAGCACGTTCATTGCGAGCATGATATACATCGGTAGCTTGGCGTTGCCCATCGTGCGAAATATCGCCGCACCCGCCGAATACGCTGCCAAAAACGATAGCGAAAATGCGACGATCGTGAGATACGCGTCCACGTCGCGCCTGACCTCGGGCGATATGTCGCCAAAAACCGCGCCGAATATAAAATCCTTGCCAGCCAAGATGAGCGCCGTGACGACGAGTGAGATGATGAGGCTAAACCAAAGCAATTGATTTACGGCGTTTCGGGCGTTGCCGGCTTGCTTTGAGCCCAGATACTGCCGGCGATGACTGCTCCGCCCGTCGCGACCTCGGCAAAAACGCTGATAAAAAGCGCCATCACAAACTCTACGAGCGAGACTGCTGAGACCGCGCTTTTGCCGATGTTTGCGGCCATTATCGAGCCTGCAAGCCCTACCGAATACTCCGAAAATTGCTCAATAGCGATGAGCAAAATAGCTTTGCCAAATCGGCGTTCGAGAAAAATCTCTGCGGCTCTAACTTCTCGTTTGAGGCGGATTTTGACACGGCGGCTCTTTTTGGCGGCGGGCAGATTTGCTTTCGGCGCCCGCACTGTTTTGACGCAATTATATTCAAATTTTAAAATTTGCGTTAGCCTGGTCCTGCAAAATCATTGCCTAATCCTGCAAATTTTATTTTTTTCGGGATTTTTTGTTTGCGGCGGATGAGCACAGCGAAATTTGACCGCGTTTTTGTTCGTCCAAATTCGGTGCTGAATTTTAAGATTTTACTAAAATTTGACGGCAAATTTAACTCGCATCTTTTTGACGCGAATTTTTTAAATTTCAAAATTTGACGCGGCGGATTTTGACGACTTAAATTTATCTACCACAGATAAAACCTCGCATAAAACCCACAAAACACTAAAAGGGCTCGGGTTTTGCCGCGCAAAATTTGAATATCTCAAAATTTTAAGCCAAATAAATCAAATTTTAGTTTAGTTTATAGCAATTTTAGACTGGTTAAAAGGCGAACGCAAGGCAAAGTTTAAACTGGTTTTTTAGAAAAGTAGCTCAAATTTGATCCAGGCTTTTGAGTTAAATTTAGGCAAGTAAAAAGCAGGCGGTGCAAAATTTAGCCCAAATTTGCGTCGAGTAAAATTTATCAAATTTAAAGCTAAATTTGAGCGGGTTTTTCAGTCGAATTTTGGCCGAATTTAACGTAAAAAGCAAAAGCTCAAAATTTACTCCACGAGCTTCATCTGCTCGGCGCAGATGGCCTTCCACGAGCTTTGTAAATTTGAGCCGACGCACTCCTGCAGATACGGCTTTGCTTCGCTTTCGCGTTTTAGCTTGATGTAGATTTCCGAGATCTGAGCTAGTGCTCGCAGTCTGTTTTCCGGATCTAAGCGCGTATCTACGAGTTCTCGCGCAACGTCCAGAGCCTCGCCTAGTCTATCCAGCTTACTTAGCGAGCCGATGTACTCAAAGTCGATTTTCGGGCTAAAAGTGTCGATATGTAGGCGTTTTTGTAGGTCGATCGCCTTTTTAGCGTAAACCGACGCGTTTAAAAAATCGTTCGCGCCGTATGTCGCCTCGGCCATA
Organism: Campylobacter rectus; assembly: GCF_004803795.1. Lineage (NCBI taxonomy): Bacteria > Pseudomonadati > Campylobacterota > Epsilonproteobacteria > Campylobacterales > Campylobacteraceae > Campylobacter > Campylobacter rectus. The sequence goes on from NZ_CP012543.1 coordinate 1,598,726, forward strand.
CGGTCGTAGAGCTCGATGACCTTAAAGTCGTTTCTGCGCAGCGTCTCGACGGCCGTTATCGTCGCGGCGGCGTCGGCGAACTTGCCAAGCCCCATCAACGCCTCAAATCTATAAAAAAGCACGGGCGAGACGTCGGCGTACTCCTGCCTGGACGCGACAGCCAGGGCTTCGTCGGCCACGCGCAAGGCGTCGTTATACTTCTGCGTCTTTATCAAAACGGAGGCTAGCTTGATGAGCCACTCCACGCGGTCGAGCATATCGGGCGCAAGGATATTTTGCGAGGCTAGCTCGTGCGCGGCGGCGAAGCGCGATAGGCGCATATAGCAGTCAAAGAGCTTAAATTTAGCCCCGATTTTCTCGCCTATGCCGTAGTTTTCGGTCAAATTTACAGCCATAGCGCAGTCGTTTTGACGGATGGCTTCACTCGTTAAATTTAGCGCGGCCTGAGCCAAGACGGCGCTAGCGTCCGTATCGTTTAGATCGCGCACAGCCTGGGTATAGCGCAGAACATCCTCAAATTTACGCTCTTTTAGATAGAGAGCAACCTGCTCTTTTAGCGCCTTAGCTCCGACGTCCGTTTTGCCGTATTTTTCGATGAGGGCGTCGTAGCGCTCGTGCAGCTTAGTCGCGTTACTCTCGTCGTTTCTGGCGAAAAATAGCCTATCGAGCGCATTTTGCACGACAGCGGCGTACTGCCCGTCCGCAAACTCGCTTTGATATCTTTTTAGATAGTCGTAGGCTTTTTGCGTATTGGGCGTGCCCATTAGCGCGATGCCTAGATTTTTTAGCACGGTTTCGTAATCATCGTCGTTTTTATTTAGACGAGCGAGTAAAATTTCATAAATTCTCGCAGCGATGTCGTCGATCTTTTTTTCGTGAAATATCCCCGCCAGAGCTGTTAGCTTCGAGGTGTCGTTTAGTAGATACTCGTGATTTCTATCTAGGATTTTTAGCATATATTCTTTGGCGCGGTCGAATTTGGCTTTGTCGATACTGCCCTGCACGAGGCTCAGAGCCGCGCGGCTGGCGACATCGAGCGTCTGCGCCGAATAGAGCACGTTCTCATACATCCTCACGGCCTCGTCCTGTCTGCCCGTGACGTAGAGCCTGTCGGCAAACTCGAGTATGGCCAGCTTTGTAAAATTTGAGTTTGGATGCTCGTTTATAAGGATATCTAGCGTGTAGTTTGCGTCACTGACGAGCTCTTGCTTGAGGTAGGCCTTGGTCACGAGATATAGCACCTCGGGGTAGTTTTCGTCCGAGACAAAGCGTCTCATCCACGCGCGCCCCTCGGATGCGATATCCGCCGCGTCAGAGCCCTCGAAGCTGTTTTGCGAGTCTAAAATTTTATCCAAAGCGCGCAGTCTATAGAGCAAAAACTCGCTGGCAAAGATGCTGTTTGCATAGCGCCTTAACGCCGTTTGGCTAGTAGCTATCGCGTCGTCGTAGCGCTTGGCGTCGTAGCTTTTTTTCACGTCCAGATACATATTTATATCGTTGCTGTCGCTATTTTCGATCGGAGCTTTGTTTAGATCGAGCGGCCCGACGCTAGGGGATATCATCCGTTCAAATATCGGAGCGAAATTTACCCCCGCGTTTGTTTGCTTTTTAAATTCGCTTAAATTTTGATCTATCACGATCGTGTGGCGCTTGGCAAGCCCGCCGTTTTTGCTAAAGGGCACGACGGACTCGCCGTAAAGAAGATCGCTAGATGAAATGAGGCGCGAATTTGCACGCGGCACGACGTATATCCTCATACCGCCTTTCTCCTCGCGAAACCTCACCTCAACGAGAGATAAAATTTTATCGCTCACTTTTGGCAGTGCACCGCCCGGGATGTCGCAGTAGTATAGCTTTCGGTCGTAGGCTAGGATCTCCTCTTTGCACGCAAATTCCTTTTCGTCCAGCAAATTTAGCACGCTGTAGGTCTTGCCGTCCTCTGCGCCCGAATTTACGCTAAGGCTAAAAGAAAACGCTAAAATAGGTAAAAAAAACAAAAGATATTTTTTCATACGGCGATTATACCCTTTTTCGTTTAAAATCGTTATAAAAGCGAATTTTGCGTGCTTTTGGGGCGATTTTTTTACCGAATTTCGTGCATTTGGATAAAATTTTATTTAGCTTAAATTTAATTTCGGTAAAGCAGAGGATTTTATTTTTACGGACGTGATTTTTAAGCCTTGCTTCACGTAGGGCCTTTTAGTCGCGGTTTTGTCGTTGGCGAAGCCGTTTATTAAACGGCCCTCTTTTTACGGCTTTTGCAACCGAGCTTGGCTACGGCGGCCGATTACACCGAGCCGAAAAAATATATTTGCGGATGAGCCGCCATAAAGCACGGGCGTTATTTTGTTTGGCAAATTAGCGGGCGGCAGCTAAATTTGGGCAAGCTTTCTGCCGAATTTAGGCTACGGCGTCAAATTTTTGCCAAATTTAAAATATAATTCGCCGATGCCGCAAATTTACGCAACGTGTTTGACCGCGCCAAATTTTACGATGTTTAAAAAGACCCGGCCCGGAGCCGAATTTTGATTTTGAAGCTTTTTAAATGCTGCTTTGCTAAACCCGCCAATACCGCACCGTCAAATTTTGCGCTAAACGCTTTTGCGTGAAAATAATTTTATTTTCGGATTTTTAGCGCTCAATTTTCTAAAACATTGCCTTTTTTGAGGGGGCTAAATTTGCGATTGTGAAATTCGGCGAAATAGTAAAATTTGAATTTTTAGTATCTTAGCCGTCCTTGGAGTTTGTTTTGCCGCATCCGATCGCTCCGCCATTTTATATCAATGTTTGCGAAACCGCCTTTTTGCAGTTAAATTTTAGCTTGCAAGGCTTGATCATACGATCAAATTTTGCTTTAACTTTCGGCTCTCCCGTTTCAAATTTTATCCGTCAAATTTTGCCGAGTATTTAAATCTAACCGTATGCCGCTACGCCTCTTTTGAGATCTTAACGAGCTTAAAGGCGTATCCGCTAAATTTCGCCCTGCAAAGCGCAACCGTGCCCTTCATCTGCGGCTCTAGCTTAAATTTAGCCTTCGCTTCGGCGCCCTTAGCCTGCACGCTCACCATATCGCCGTCTTTTACCTTTGCGGCCGCGGCAAACGACGCCGAGCCGATTAGCTCCTTTACCTCGCCATCTAAATTTGAGCCGTCCGCCTCATCCATAAAAAACACGACGCTGCCGTCAAAGCTCTCGGGCTCTTTTAGCGGCGCTAGCTCGCCGTCCGTTTTAAACTCGCCCTGCTCGCCGTCAGCCAAAACGACGTTTTTACCGAGCATTTGCAAAAACTCGAATATATTTTTCGCGTCCGCATGCGCCAAAAAGGAGCTATCGATCACGATATTTTCGCACCCCTCTAAAAACTCTGCGATCTGCTCAAACTCCTCCTCGCCGACGTTACACTCGCCGCTTAGGTACCCTTCGTCAAGCCCCTCAAAATATTCGCGCGTTTGCTCGTCAAATTTAGCCGCGTCAAGCGAGTATTTGCAAAGCAACGCTAACACGTAACTAGCCGATCCGATCTCGCAGCGGATGAGATTGCTGGCGCCTAGAATTTTATCCTCAAAGCAAGAAATATATAAAAACTCGTTTTGTTTTATCCGCTCCGCTAGCTGCGGATTTTGCTCGCAGAGCAGGCTTGCCAGGCTTAAAGTTTTTGCATTTTTAAATTCGCCGAATTTCATCGTTTATCCTTTAAATTTAGCTTGGATTTTATAAAAATTTGTTTTAAGAGGGGGTAAATTTGCGCCGATTAGACGCAAATTCGGTTATTTTTCCAGGCCGAATTTAACGGCTGCTTTAGCAAGCTCGAGAGTGGCATCTACGAATTTATCTTTTTTCGTCGCATACGGCAAAAATAGCGGTATCTCCGTGCAAGCCGCGATATATGCGTCGGCCTCGATAGCCGCGATCGTGTCGTTAAAGAGACCCACGTACTCCTTTAGCTTATTTGCTTTTGCGCCCTTGTAGATGCAGTCCATGATGTCGGTCATCAAATTTTCAGGAATTTTTACGCACGTAAGATCTGCGGCGATCAGCTCGTTTTCGTAAATTTTAGCCGCGGTCGTGCCGGTAGTGGCGATGACGGCGATCTTTTTAGCGTGAGGGAAATTCGACTTTATCGACGCAGTCGCGATTTTAGCGATGTGCAGGATATTTACGCCGCACTCCTGCGTTAGGCGCTTGGCAAAATAATGAGCCGTATTGCAAGCTATGCAGATAGCCTCGCAACCCGCGTTTTTGAGCCTTATCGCGGACTCTTTCATAAAAGGAAACGGATCCTCGCCTCCGTGCAGGATATACGCCGTGCGGTCAGGTATCTGCGGGTAGTTGTCGATGACGATATGGATGTTGTCTTGATCTTTTGCGGCGTTTGTGAGTTCTACGATCTTGGCATACAAGTCGATAGTGGCTAACGGCCCCATACCGCCTAAAATTCCGATTCGTTTCATGAAAAAGTCCTTAAATTTAAAAAGCCGAGAGCGAAGTCTCGGCTAAATTTAGCTCGAAATCCTTAGATAAGAACAGGAGCTATGAGGAATGCAAACGCGACCGAAAGAGCGACCATTATGGTGCCCGGCACGAAGAACGAGTGGTTAAATACGAATTTACCGACTCTTGTTGTGCCCGTATCGTCCATAGCGATAGCGCCCAAAGTGGTCGGATACGTAGGAAGCACGAAAAGTCCTGAAACGGCGGCAAATGAAGCGACTAGGATCCAAATTTGACCTGAGTTTTCAGGAGACGTCATACCCAGCGCAGCAGCGACCGCAGGCATCATAACGCGAGTGGTTGCGGCTTGAGAGTATAGCAAGCAGCTTAAGAAATATAACGCGATAGCTAACACGAACGGATACTGCGTAACGACGTTTTTGGCTACCTCTTTGATACCGTCGATGTGGCCGTTTACAAAAGTAGTGCCCAGCCATGCGATACCGATGACGCAGATGCACGCATTCATACCGCTTTGGAAAGTGCTGGTAGAAAGCAATTTGCTAGTATCAACCTTACAAAGCGTGGCGATAAGAAAGCCGATAGTAAGCATAAAGCTGATGATCGCGGCATCTCTGGAAAGGATAGGTTTTGCCACGATGCCTAGGCTCTTTGAAATAATAAGCGCATAGCAAACGACAATCAAAACGCCGACGGCAAATATCGCGACCGATCTTTTCGCGTAAGGTTTAAGCTCCTGATACTCTACCTCTTTTATCTCTGCGACCGCGCCTCTAGCAAGTCTGTCTTGGTAGATAGGGTCTTTTGAGAGGTCTAGATCGTAAAATTTATTTACGATAAAAGCCGTAACTAGCATAGCTACGAAAGTAGTAGATATGCAGACAAAAAGTAACATCGGATAGCTAACGCCAAGAGGCTCGCAAACGCCCGTCATCGCAACGAAAGCCGCAGATATCGGGCTGGCGGTGATGGCCACCTGAGACGAAACGACCGAGAGCGCAAGAGGCGCGCTAGGTTTGATATTTTGCGTCTTAGCAACCTCGACGATAACCGGAATCATAGAAAACGCAGTGTGACCCGTGCCCGCTAGTATCGTAAGCATATACGTAACGATAGGCGCTAGATAGTTGATTTGTTTTGGATTTTTACGCAAAATTTTAGATGCGACCTGAACTAAATAATCAAGTCCGCCCGCGACTTGCATCGCAGTGATGGCAGAAATAACGGACGCGATGATGAGGATAACGTCCATCGGGATATCTTTCATATCCACTTTCATACCGAGTATCGCCAAAACGACTACGCCAAGACCGCCGGCGTAGCCGACACCCATACCTCCCAGCCTAACGCCCAGGTAGATACCTCCAAGTAGGACTATAATCTGTAAAATCAGCATTATATCCATAGGAAAACTCCTTATATTTAAATTTTTTAACTTACAAATTTAAAATGCGCCGAATTCGCTTCGGCGCACCTCGACTTTAACTCAAATTTATTTGCCCATATGAGGGTTTAGCATATTTTTAGGCTCTAAAATTTTATCGATTTCCTCTTTTTTCAAATATCCTCTCTCTAAGCAGATGTCGCCTACGGCTTTACCCGTTTGCAACGCTTCTTTAGCGATGCTTGCAGATTTTTCGTAGCCGATGTATGGGTTAAACGCAGTTACGATACCGACCGAACCTAGCACTGATTTTAGGCAAGCCTCAGGATTTGCGGTTAGTTTTCTGATCGCTTTTTCGGCTAAGGTTTTCATCGCGTTTTCAAGGATAAAGATCGAGTTAAATAGCGCGTAAGCGATGCCCGGCTCAAACGCGTTTAGTTCGAATTCGCCTCTCTCGCTGCAAAGCATGATGGTTACGTCGTTGCCGATTACTTCGTAGCATGCTTCGCCTACGACCTCTGCGATGACCGGATTTACTTTACCCGGCATGATAGAGCTGCCGGGCTGCATCTGAGGTAAATTTATCTCGCCAAGACCGCATCTTGGGCCTGAGTTCATTAGTCTTAGGTCGTTTGCTATCTTGCTTAGGCGAACGGCAGCCGTTTTTAGCGCGCCGCTAACGTGAACGAAATCTGCAGTGTCTTGAGTAGCTGCGATAAAATCATCGGCAGGTTTGAAATTTACGCCCGTGATTTGGCTTAAAATTTTATGAACGGCCGCTTTGTAATCAGGATGGCAGTTAATGCCCGTTCCAATCGCGGTCGCGCCCATATTTAGCACAGCCATAGACTCTCTTGCTGCGGTGATTTTTTCGATATCACTCTTGATATAGCTTGCAAATGCGTGGAAAGTGTTGCCAAGCGTAGTAGGAACGGCATCCTCAAGCTCGGTTCTGCCCATTTTGATGATATCTTTGAAGTCTTTTGCTTTAGCTTCCAGCTCGTTTTTAAGTAGTTCCATAGCCTTTAAAAGGTCGGTTAATTTCGCGTAAGCCGCGACCTTAATCGAGCTTGGATAAGTGTCGTTGGTGCTTTGACCCAAATTTGTGTGATCGTTTGGATGCAGATACTGATACTCGCCTTTTTTGTGGCCTAGGCTTTCGAGCGCGACGTTTGTAATAACCTCGTTTGCGTTCATATTGGTGCTTGTTCCGGCACCGCCTTGGATCATATCTACTACGAATTGATCTAAATATTTACCCGCGATTAGCTCGTCGCACGCTTTTGCGATTGCGTCGGCTTTTTGCGCGTCTAGAACGCCTACTTCTTTGTTTGCTAGAGCTGCGGCTTTTTTGATCTGGGCAAATGCTTTTACGAAATACGGATAATCCTTAAGCGGTCGTCCGCTCATATGGAAATTATCAAGCGCCCTAAACGTCTGCACGCCGTAATAAACATCATCAGCTATCTCTAGCTCACCTATGAAGTCGTGTTCTCTTCTGGTTCCCATAATGGTCTCCTTTATAATGAAATTGAATAGTGAAACTATAGCGCAATTAAACTGATATTTAAATTAAAATTTTAATTTTTTATTTATTTTTTTATTACTATTTTGTTCTTTTTTCTCGCAAGTATAATTTCTATATATGCTTTAAATAACCAATATAACGCTATTTTTAATACTTTATGGTAATGTGCGATTTTTAAAAAGTGGGCGAAAAAACGAGCGGAATGATACTGAAAATTTCTAAGCTATTTGCTTTTTGTTTTATTATTTGTATTTAAAAAGCAACATTAAACTTAAATTGTTATATTAATTTTTATTTAAGAGCCTGTAAAACCTAAATCTTAAATTTTTAATAATCTTAATACGACTATAAAAATTTAGAAATTTTTTAAATTTGGCTTTTTACTATCCTTATCGATACTTATGTTTGCCTAAATTTTAGTTTGAGCGGAAATTTCGATTCTAAACTTTAGTTCATTTGCGTCAAATACGATTACTCGTATTTAAAATTTAGATATATTTTATAAATTTAGCTTGGGTCTTAAAACGCTCTACGCGAGACGCTAACTACAGTACTAAAGCGCCCAAGCTATATTTCGGATAGATAAATTTGCCTAAAAAACTAAACAAAAACGCCCCTATGTTCGATTCTTTTTAAGTATAAATTTATTTTATTTTGAATGTAAATACAAAAGATTATCAATTAAATTTGATAGTTTTTGATATGAGTTTTGCAAATAAGAAGTTTGCTAAAATACAACCCAAAAATAGAAAAATTAAGATTTTAGGACTCTAAAAAACGGACCGACGTCATCGTTTTACTCAAACCAAGCCTTGAAATGCCGTTTTTCAAAACGCCAGCGCGCACAAAACGTTTGGCTCAAGCGTAACCATATCAAGTGCACTCAAGATAACATTATAGTCGCCGATACCAAAATTTATCTTACCATTTAAACCCTGCGCCATTATAAAGCGCGAGATTTTATTTATTTGACTTCTTTCGTCAAATTTATGCGCTTTTTGTTGTGCAAATCGCCAAAAAGCTTCATTGCCGCAACGCCGTTAAAAGCGCCGTTTTACCATATGGTTTTTCCGTATCTAAACTTTTGTTTATAAAATAATAACCGGATTGTAAGTAGAAATTTAAATAAAGCCGTTGATTTTAATTAAATATTTTTTGATATTAGATAAAATGAAAGAAAGCAAAAGGCCAAAATCAGGCCTTTGCGAGAAGTGAAATTATTTTTTAAGCTCTTTAATACGAGCGGCTTTACCGCGTCTATCGCGTAGATAAAACAACTTAGCGCGGCGAACGCGACCTTGTCTTAGCACTGTTATGCTCTCCAGGCTCTCGCTATAAATAGGGAAAATTCTCTCTACGCCGACGCTATTTGCACCGATCTTTCTAATGATAAAAGTCTCGCCGACGCCGCTTCCGCGTCTTGCTATACAGATACCTTCGAAATTTTGAATTCTCGATTTATCGCCCTCTTTGATACGGATGGCTATACGTAAAGTATCTCCCGCACGAAAATTAGGCACAGACTTTTGAGCGATTTGAGCCTGTTCAAATGCCTCAATATACTTGTTTCTCATTTTTTTCCTTAGTCGGCGGCTCAAATTTTCGGTGTAAATCCGGACGAAAAAACCTAGTTTTTAAGAACGCCATGTTATTTTTCAAAGCTTCGATTTTAGCATGGTCTCCCTTTAAAAACGCTGAAACCACACCGAGGCCTTTATAATCGTTTGGTTTTGTAAAAGACGGAGCTTCGAGCAAATCACCCTCAAAACTCTCGATTTCAAGGCTTTGATTATTTCCTAAAACACCCTTAATATTGCGCGAAATCGCATCGGCGACACAAAGCGCCGCAAGCTCTCCGCCCGTCATTATAAAATCGCCGATACAAAAAATTTCGTCAGCGTATTTTTCTACTATACGCTCATCTATCCCCTCGTATCTGCCGCAAACTAAACAAATATGCTCTTTTTTCGCTAGGCGTTTGGCGTCATTTTGGTTAAATTTCTTTCCTGCAGGCGCAAGAAAAACGATATGAGCTTTCGGTTCGTTTTTTAGTAAAAATTTAAAAGTATCATCAAGAGGCTGGCACGCCATCAGCAATCCTGCACCGCCCCCAACCATATAATCATCAACCTTTTTATGTTTATCTGCGCTAAAATCCCTAGGATTTAAAAAATCGACGCAGACGAGCTTTTCTTTTACAGCGCGGCCTAAAATACTATCTTCAAAATACGGTTTAACGAGGTTTTTAAAAAGCGTAACGAAAGTAAATTTCATCAGGAATTTTCTAAAATCAAGATAGCGTTTTTGGTATAAATTTTTTTATTTTCCACATCGACTTTTTCTACATAAACATCAATATACGGAATGTAAAAACTTTTTTCCAACCCTTTGGCGATCAAATTTCCATCCGTTTTTATCAGAAATAGATGATTTGCGCCGACCTCGTCTATATCCTCTACTTCGCCGAGCCTTTGGTTGTTTTCGTAAATTTCACAGCCGATGACATCAAAATAAAAAAATTCGCCCTTTTTTAGTTTGCAGTTTTTTCTAGTTTCTTCTTTTGTAGTGTAGATTGTTTTATTTGTAAGAGTTTTTGCGCTATCTATATCTTCAAAACCGCAAAAAACAATAGTATCGTTTGCGCTATTATAGTTTTTTACGACGAGCTCATTGCCGTCTCCGTCGTAAAAAATAGCATTTTTTTTAAATTGATTAGGAAAGTCGCCTCTGTTATGAAGCCTGACAAATCCTTTTAATCCTACCGTTTTGCCAAGCAGTGCGACTTCTACGAGCTCACTCAAGAGGCTTTACCGTAACGCGGTATGAAGTTGCGTCTTTTGCTTTGTAGCCTACTATGACGGTTTTTATCGCATTTATCATCCTGCCGTCTTTACCGATTAGCTTTCCGGTATCGACCTTATCGGCATATATTATCAGTTCGGCAAAATTTTCGCCAAGCTCGACTCGCTCGAGTTTTACTTTTTCAGGAAAATCGGCGATGAGCTTAGCATACTCAAGTAAAAAATTTTCTACCATTTTTATTATTTGCTAGTTATTTTTGCAACCCTATCGCTAAGTTTCGCACCGACGCCCTTCCAATAAGCCAAACGCTCAGCGTCAAATTTTACTACCTCAGGCTCAACCATCGGGTTGTAGTATCCGATCGACTCTATCCAGCCGCCGTCTCTTCTTTTTCTACTATCCGTTACGACTATACGATAAAAAGGTTTTTTCTTGCGTCCCATTCTCGTTAGTCTTACTACTGTTGCCATTATATTTCTCCTTGTGTTTTTTAAATAGGCTTAAATTTAGCCACGCTCGTAGCCAAATTTAAGCCCTTTAATTAGGGCGAGCGTTTTTAGCTTGGTTTAGTAAATTTCCAAGCCCTTTTAAGCCTTCTTTGCCGGAAAATCTCTTTGCGATTTTCGATGCGTTTTCAAACTGCTTCAAAAAGCGATTTACCTCTACTTGAGATAGTCCGGATCCGGCCGCCAAACGTCTTTTTCGGCTGTTGTTTAATAAATCAGGATTCTCACGCTCTTTTTGCGTCATCGAATTTATCATCGCTTTGATATGCAAAATTTCCTTCGAGTTATCAAGGTCGATATCTTTTATCTGATTTGCGACGCTTGATAGCCCCGGTATCATTCCGATAAGGCTTTTCATATTTCCGAGCTTTTTGACGCTTTCCATTTGCGACAAAAAGTCGTTAAAGTTAAACTGCCCTTTTTTGATCTTTTTATTTATTCTTTTTGCTTCTTGCTCGTCTATTACGGCGCTAGTTTTCTCAACCAACGTCGCCAAGTCGCCCTCGCCCATTATGCGGCTCACGATACGCTCGGGGATAAAGCTCTCCATATCGCCGACTTTTTCGCCGATACCAACGAATCTAAGCGGGATATTTAGCTGTTTTGCTATGCCGATAGCTACGCCGCCTTTGCTATCCGAGTCAAATTTGCTTAGCACCACGCCGCTTATTTTTAGCGCATCGTTAAATGCGCTAGCCGTTTTAACGCCGTCTTGCCCACTCATAGCGTCGGCTACGTAGAAAATTTCATGCGGCTGGAGCGCTGATTTGATATCTTTTATCTGCTTCATCAAAACTTCATCTATCGCCAGGCGTCCTGCGGTATCGACCAAAAGCACGTCGTAAAGTCCGCTTTTTGCTTTAGCTAGCGCTTGCTTGGCTACGTTTAGCGGATCGGTTTCGTTTTCTATGCTAAAAAGCTCTATCTCGTTTGCTTCGCAGAGCTGGCGAAGCTGCTCGACGGCCGCCAAGCGCTGCAAATCGCACGCCGCGACCAAAACTTTTTTCTTTCTAAGTTTTAGATAATTAGCCAGCTTTATCGTGGTAGTGGTTTTGCCGCTACCTTGCAAGCCCGCCATCAGCACGGTCGTAGGGGCTACGGGCGCAAAGACAAAGCCTTGATTGCCCGGCGCGGTTAAAACCTTTGTCAAATTTGACTTTATAGCGTCTAAAAACTGCTTTTGACCTATCCCGCTTTGCTTTAGATCGGCCTCGATGAGAGCTAGCAACTCTTTGGTAACTTTGTGATGAACATCGGCTTTCAGTAGCGCTTTTTTAAGCACGTCAAGCGCGTTATTTAGCGCTTTTTCGTCATCTACGAAACGAATTTTACTAACGGCTAAACGAAACGACTCGCTGATTTGTTCAAACACATTCTACCTTTTATTTATATTTATGGTTAAAGGGCGTATTTTAATAAATTTAAGCTTTATCGCTCTTTAAATCTCAAAATTTCTTGAAATTTCAAAACCGAGCCTATTAAAATCCTCGCTTAAATTTGACCTAAATTTATATCCCAAAAGCTCGATTTTATAAGCATGCAGATACATTCTAGCGGCTTTATTTTTAGCGTATTTTTCATCCCCTACGATCCCATATCCCGCATGATTTAGATGCACTCTGATTTGGTGAGTTCTGCCGGTTTTTATCTCGACTTTTACGAGGCTTTTTTTGCCTGCGACCATCACGGGCGTCACGATGGAGAGCGCATCTTTGCCGTTTGGCGAGATTTTAGAAAACGCTCCGCCTCTGTTTTTTAGCGTGATTATAGGTTCGTTTACGCTAAATTCCTCGCTCACGATGCCTTTTACAGCTGCGACATACTCTTTTTTTACGCGGCAGTTTTTAAACTCCTCGATCGCTTTTTTTTGAAATTCCTCGTTTTTTACGAGTAACAGCACGCCGCTAGTTTCCTTATCAAGCCTGTGAAGAAGCGGAAATTTATAAATTTCGCTCACTTTTTCCGACGTTAAAAATGCCGGTTTATCAACCGCGATCAGGTTTTCATCCTCAAAAATCACGCTTGGGCGCGGCAGCTTTTGCACGTTAAATTTAGTCGCCGCGCTCATAACCGTGCGCGCCACGGCGATCCTTTGCCCTTTGGCGCTAACCAGCCCAGCGTCAATCAGCTCCTTTGCCTCGTTGTTTGAGATGCCTTCCTGGATCGCCAGCAGCTTATAGGCTTTTTCTTCTTTCATAAATTTTCCTCAATATCTTTTAAAATCTCGCTTACATCGCCTTTGGCGACGATTTTTGCTTTGGGTAAATTTTGCCTTAAAAGCAAACTTATCTCATCCGCTTTTGCAAATTTTATGCCGTCAACCGCGCTATACAAGGCTTTTTGATTAAATATAAACTCCCCGCTTATCACCACGTTTTCAAACTGCGCCGCCTCGATCGGATTGTGTCCGCCCACGTTTGGCACGAAGCTACCGCCGAGCACGACGACGTCGCTAAATTTGTAAATATTTACCAGCTCGCCCATCGCATCGACCAGCACGCACTGCGCGTCAAAATTTTTGGCTTCGCTAAATTTAGCAAATTTTAGTCCGTTTTTTGCGGCAAATTTAGCCAAAATCTCGCCTGCCTCACCGAACCTCTCAGGATGGCGCGGCACGAGTATCAACTTATCGTTTGCGCTCAAATTTAACTCGCGCAAGATCAGCCCCTCCTCGCCCGCATGAGTGCTAGCTAGCACGATCGCGCGCTCTTTTGGTTTGGCGTAAATTTGACTCGGATTTGGCAAAAAAGCTGATTTTATATTGCCGCTAACGACGATATTTTTGGCGCCGAGCCGCTCTAGGCGCTGTTTATCCAGATCGCTTTGGGCGTAAATTTTATCTATAAATTTAAACAAATACACGTAAAAAAAGCCAAATTTTAGATAGCTTTTGTAGCTCCTATCAGAAATCCTAGCGTTTATCAAAATGACGCGCGAGCCCTTAAATTTAGCCCAAAAAACAAGCCCCAGCCAAAGCTCGGCCTCAAAAATAACCGTTATTTTAGCAGGCTTTAGCCAAAACGGTAAAAATATCTCAAACGGCAAAAAGCGCGTATTTTGCGTGATCTTTTTCGCCTCGTCAAAACCGGTTTTGGTTACGACCGAGACTGCGGCCGCGTCTTTAAATCTACTAACTAGCGGCGCGATAGAACGCACCTCGCCGAAACTACACGCATGAAAATGCACGCGCGAGGCGTCAAATTTGGGATTTTTAAACAAAAAAAATCTAGCGGGGATCGAGGCTCTGTACTTTTTTTTAAAAGCTAAAATCGCAAGCGGTAAAGCCCCCAAGGCAAACGCCGCGAGGACTAAAACGTAATAAATTATTATCAAATTTAAAGGCTAGTTCGCCGCTTCTTTGTATAAAATTCGGCCGCAGTGAGGGCAGGTCACGATGTCTTCGCCCTTGATGACGGCAGAATAAGTCTTGTCGTTTATCTGCATAAAGCAGCCGTAGCAGGCCTGTTTTTTGACCGGCACGACGGCGGTGTTATGCGCCCATTTGCGGATCTTTTCGTAAAAGGTCAAGATTTTTTGATTCATCTCGCCGACTAACTTATCTTTTTTAGCGTAAATTTCAGCCCTTTGCTGCTCGATAGCGCCAACTTCGGCCGAAATTTCGCTCTCGATTTTGGTCAAATTTTCGCCCAGCTCCGCAGCCTTCGCTTCAAGCTCGCTTTTGAGCGCATTTTTGCTATCTATGATTTTTTCGAGCCTTTCGACCTCTTCGTTTGCGGCCTCTAGCTGCTCTTTGGCCAGCTCGTCTTCCAACTGGAGCGCTTTTATCTCTTTTTCGGTTTTTGCGGAGTTGCTTTTTTTGGCGACGTCTTTGATTTTTGCGCTAAATTCGGCTATATGAGCGTTTGTTTGAGATTTTTGATTTTTTAGCTCGGTCACGCTCGTAGCCGCATCCTCGATCTGCGCTAAAATCGCCGCCTGCTCGTCCTTGGTCGATTTTAAAACGCTTTGAACCTTCTCAAGGCGCGGCGTAAAATCGTCGATATCTTTGTCGATCGTCGAGAGCTCGACTAATTGTTCTAAATATTTATTCATTTTTTTCCTTTAACTGTATGAAAACGGGTTTTTTGAGTTGGATATTATAGTAGGAATCGCTAAATTTTGCAAATATTTTGCAAGCGACTCCCCGAAATACCGCTCGCTCTCAAAGTGTCCGATGTCTATCAAATTTAAATTATTATGTGCGGCCTCAAGCGCTTGGTGGTATTTGATATCTCCGGTTAAAAACACATCCGCCCGCACCTCGCCTATCAGATCTCCGCCGCTTCCCGTGCAAAGCGCAAGCCGTCCGATACGCTCGTTTTTCTGCGCCTTTACGACTCTTAAAATTTCAAGTTTAAATTTATCTTTTACCGACACGCAAAGCTCGTCAAAACTCAAATTTACATCCGCATAAAGCAAGAATCCATCGCGCCCCTTTGGCGTAAAACCCAAAATTTCGCTTAGCACGTACTCGTTTAAGTGGCTTAGATCATAATTGGTATGCATCGCGATCAGGCTTAAATTTTTAGCCATCATTTTTGCGATTAAGCTGCTTGGATATTTGTCCAAATTTAGCGATTTTAGCCCTTTAAAAATGAGCGGATGATGCGTAATGATAAGCGAATTTGGCTGCGCTTCGTCCAAAAGTTCGTCGTCGACGTCAAGGCTAAGATAAACGCGCTGCGCGCACGCCTCAAACGAGCCCACGAGCAGCCCGCTATTATCCCACTCCTCTTGACTCGCAAACGGGCTAATCTCGTCTAAAATTTTATAAATTTCGCCGATTTTCATCAAATTTTATTCGCCCTTCGCACCGTTTTCGGCTGCGGCATCGATGCCGGCTTTATACGTCAGCGCGCACTCTTTGGCCAGCTCGCGGATTTTTAGGATGTAGTCTTGCCTTTGCGTTACGCTGATCGCTCCGCGCGCGTCAAGGACGTTAAACGTATGCGCCGCAAGCATGCAATAATCATACGCAGGCAGCGAAATTTTAGCCTCCAGGCAGCGTTTGCACTCGCCGAATGCATTTTCAAACTGGCGAAATAGCATATCTACGTCTGCGATTTCAAAGTTATATTTGCTCCACTCAAATTCGCCCTGCTTATGCACGTCGGCGTAGGTCACGATATTGCCGCCCCTATCGTCCCAAACGATATCATAGACGCTATTTACGTCTTGTAGATACATCGCAAGACGCTCAAGGCCGTAGGTGATCTCAGCCGAAACCAGCTCGCACGCGATGCCGCCTACTTGCTGAAAATACGTAAACTGCGTCACCTCCATACCGTCTAGCCAGACCTCCCAGCCTAGCCCCCAAGCGCCCAGCGTCGGGCTCTCCCAGTTATCCTCGACGAAGCGGATGTCGTGATTTTTCAAATTTAACCCGAGCTTTTCAAGGCTTTTTAGATAAAGCTCCTGTATGTTTTCCGGGCTTGGTTTAATGAGCACCTGAAACTGATAATAAGCACCCAGGCGGTTTGGGTTTTCACCGTATCTACCGTCGGTCGGGCGGCGAGATGGGGCAACGTACGCCGTCGCCCACGGCTTTGGCCCGAGGCTCCTTAAAAAAGTCGCCTGATGATAGGTGCCCGCGCCCGCAGGCATATCGTATGGCTGCAGTATCACGCAACCCTGCTCGCGCCAGTAGTTTTGCAACGTCAAAATAATCTCTGAAAACGTCATTTTTCTTCCTTTTTAAAATTTATTTTAGATAGTGTATAATCGCGCCCGGCCCCAAAGGTAGGTCCAAAACGTACCAAACCGACATCAGCGCCGCCCACGAGATCAAAAACGCGACCGTGTAAGGCAGCATTATCGAGACTACCGAGCCGATTTTCAGCCCCTTGTCGTAGCGCTGCATAAACGCCACTATCAGCACGAAAAACGGCATCAAAGGCGTGATGATATTCGTCGTCGAGTCGCCTATCCTAAACGCGGCTTGCGTTAGCTCGGGCGAGAGGCCTAGATTCATAAACATCGGCACGAAAATAGGCGCCATCATCGCCCATTTAGCCGAATCCACGGCGATAAATAAATTTATAAACGCGATCACGACTATAAAAACGATAATTAGGCTAAGCCCGGTTAAGCCGATATCTTTTAAGAAAACCGAGCCCTTTATCGACAGTACCAGCCCGATGTTTGAGGCGTTAAAGAGATAGGTAAACTGAGCCGCGAAAAATATCAAAACCAAAAATCCCGATAGCTCGGCGACGGCTTGTTCCATAAATTTGACCGCGTCGCCGCTGTTTTTTATCGTCCCCGCTCCAGCTCCGTATGCAGCGCCCGCTACTATAAAAAATAGCATCATAAAAATGATGATAGAGTGCATAAAAACGGACTTCGTAAAGCTCTCGCCCTCTTTTGCGCCAAAGAGCGAATTTGACGGTAAAAGCGCCGCTAGCAAAAGGATCGCGAAAATAACCGACGCGATGAGGGCAAATTTTAGCCCTCGCTTTTGCTCTGCGCTGATCTCGCCGCGCTCGTGCAAATTTAACGCCCCATCAAAGCTAAATTTGCCCAGCCTAGGCTCGACGATCCTATCCGTAACAAAAGAGCCTACCATCACGATCAAAAAGGTCGATGCGATCATAAAATACCAATTTGCCGTAGCCAAAACGACGTAGTCGGGATTTAGCACGCTGGCCGCCTGCGTAGAAAACGCCGCAAACATCGGATCGTTCGTGCCGATTAGCAGATTTGCCGACCAGCCGCCGCTAACGCCCGCAAAAGCCGCGGCAAGTCCCGCGATAGGGTGGCGCCCGAAGCCAGCAAATAAAATCGCTCCGAGCGGTATCAGCACGACGTAGCCGACCGATGAGGCGACATTTGACATAATGCCCAAAAAAACCACGATCGGCGTCACCCATTTTTTAGACGATTTTAGGGCGATTTTTTTAACCAGCGCCGATAAAAGCCCGGCCTTATCCGCCACGCCGATACCTAAAATGATCGCAAAAACCACGCCAAGAGGATAAAAACCGGTGAAGTTTTTAAGCATGGACGAGACAAAGGTCCTGATGCTATCAGCTGAGAGCAAATTTACGACGTTTGCGCTTAGCTGCGAGATCTGCCCGTCCTTGATAGCCTGATAGCTGACGCCAACGCCGAGTCTCTCTAGCGCAAACGATAGCAAAATCGTAATAACCGAAAGATAGACGAAAAGCATAGTGGGATTAGGCAGCTTGTTGCCGAATTTTTCGATAAAGCCTAAGATTGATTCGCTATTTTTATTGTCCATTTTGTCCTAATCTAAAACCGAGATATAAATTTTTATCCCGTCGCTACCGTAAAGCTCAAAATCCGTTTCGTAGGCTCTTTTTAGCTTCGAGCCTTCAAAATATTTCCAAATTTTTCTCCAAAATCTTGCTACGTTTTGCGGCTCGCTCGGAAAGCTAAAAACAGCGTATTTGCCGCTTTTTATCTCTAAAATTTCGCCGCCCGGGCAAAGCGACTTCGTACCGATAAATAAATCGTAAAGCCCATTTACGCCGTTTTCGTAACTACAATAAACGCCGTAAATTTCGCTTTTGCCGTCATAAAATTCTTTTGTAAATTTAGCCCACAAGGCCGGGATTTTACCGCTAGAGCTTATCTCGTCGACGTTTTTGGTGCGAGTTTTTAGTCCGTAAATTTTAAAGCCCTCTACCGCTAAAATTTCCACGCCTATTCCTTGTCGTCTTTGAAATTTTCAACCGCTTTGTTCCACATAAGTTTGTATTTTCGTTTTAAAAACTCGACTTCTTCTTGCGAATTTTTTAGCTGCGACGTTAGCGTCTCGACCGTGCGGCGATCCTCGTCGTAAAGCTCTTGCATCGAGATTAACGCCTCTTTTAAAAATTTATTTTCGTTGCGCAGGGTCTCTAGCGTCTCGTCTTTAGCATCAAGCACCTTTTCGTGTAAATTCAGTATCGTGCCGATCGTCTTTTCTACGAAGCTAAAACCGTCCGCGCCGATCTGCGGAGCCGGCACGGCCACGACGCTAGGCACCACGCTCATCGTGCCTTGGCTAGCCTCTATGAGGATCTCGCCGCCCTCTTCTTTCGTATTTAACACGCCGCGGTTTATCATCCCCTCGATCACCTCGCGCTCCAGGTGCACGAGCTTGCAAAATTCGTCGATATTTAAGTATGTCTGCATCTTTGCTCCTTTAGGCGAGTAAAATTTCCACCTTCGCCGAGTCCTCCTCTACTTGCTTGGCTTTCGCCGCTCGGTCGGCTTTTAGCGCGTCGCCCAGATTAAGGTCGTTTAGGGCCAAAATTTGTAGCGCCAGATAGGCTGCGTTTACCGCGCCGACCTTGCCGATAGCCACGGTGCCTACGGGCATGCCGCCGGGCATCTGCACGGTCGAATAAAGCGCATCCACGCCGCTAAGCGCCGAGCCGCCCATCGGGATACCGATCACGGGGCGAGTGGTGTTTGCCGCGATAGCGCCCGCTAGATGCGCTGCCATGCCGGCAGCCGCGATAAATACCTGCGCGCCCTTTTCTTCGGCTGCAGCGACATACTCGCTCGTTCGCTTCGGACTTCTGTGCGCCGAGCTGATGATTAGCTCATAAGGGACATTAAATTTTTCAAGCACTTTCGCCGCCTCGCTAACTACGTCGTAGTCGCTCTTGCTTCCCATTATTATAGATACGAATTTCATTTTATTTCCTCTCTTAAAAAGCTAAATTTAGGCAGCCTAGCGCCCAAATTTACTTCGTTTTCATTGCCGCTGTGGATCTCGGCGATCTCTTTGCCTTTTTTGGTTACGAGTTTTTTAAATTTGATAAATTTCTTACCGTTGCGACCGAAAATTTGAGAGATTTCGCTCTCGCGCTCATCTATCTGCGAGCCTATGGGCGCTACGATCTCATACTCGCTACCCGGGAAAATTTTATATTTGCATTTAAAAAACTCGCCGTCTAAAGTCAAAGCATTTACCTGATGAGTGCCTTCCTCTAGGCTGCTGGCGTGATTTTGCGTATCAGCCTTTTCAAACGGACGATTTACCAAGTAGCCGTCGGTAAAGCCGCGATTTTTTAGCGTATTTAGCTCGCCGGCGTAAATTTGCGCGTCAAATTTGCCAGCCATAGCGTCATCGACGGCCATACGGTATGCTCTAGTCGCACAGGCGGCGTAGTATTCGCTTTTCGTGCGGCCTTCGATTTTTAGGCTATCGACCGTGCCGCTTTCGATGATATCTTTGATGTGCGCGGATAAATTTAAGTCTTTGGAGTTCATTATATGCGTGCCGCCTTCGTCCTCCTCGAGGCGAAATAAAACCCCGCTTTCATCGCTTTTTGCGTAAAGTTCGTATTTAAACCTGCAGTCGTTTGCGCAGCTGCCGCGGTTTGATTGGCGGCCGCTTTGCACGGAGCTAACCAAACAGCGCCCCGAATACGCAAAGCACATCGAGCCGTGAATGAAAATTTCGATATCCAGCGTCGGGATTTGCTCTTTTATCTTCACTACGTCTTTTAGGCTCATTTCGCGTGCTGCTACGATGCGTTTTGCACCCATTTCGTGGTAGATTTTGGCATCGAGCGCGTTCATAACGTTTGCCTGCGTAGAGAGGTGGATCTCGATGTCGGGGGCTATTTCTTTTGCTAGGCTCATCACGCCCGGAGTCGCGACGATAAAGGCATCGGGCTTCATCGCCGATATCGTTTGCAGGTGGCGTTTTAGCGACTCGATTTGCGAATTAAAAGGAAAAGCGTTTACCGTCGCGTAAAATTTCTTGTCCTTTGCGTGCGTGTATTCGATGGCTTCCTTAAAACTCTCTAAGTTAAATTCGCGCGCCGAACGCGTGCGAAGCGAAAAGCTCGCCACCGAGGCGTAAACCGCGTCCGCACCGTATTCTAGCGCGATTTTTAGCTTGGTTAAATTTCCCGCGGGAGATAAAAGCTCGGGCTTTAGCACTATTTTTTGCCCAAACTTTCGATCAGCGCTTCGATATCGTCGTTACTGACGAGATTTTCGGTGTGAGTATCGCCTGCGATATGCACGGCCGAGGATACGCGCTTCTCGTCGTCGATCTTACCCTCAAACAGACTGCTCATATACTTGCTAAGCGCGCGCATGACGTTGATGACGCGCTCAATCTTTTGACGATGGATGTCTTGATACTGCATCATATCCATCGCCATCATTATCTCGTCTTCCGCCATTCTGACGTTATCCAGCGTCGTTTCTGCCGCATTTTTTAGCTCGCTATTTTTTTTAAGAGCCTCGGAAAAAGTCGCGATATTAGGAAATTTTTTATGCAGTTTCGTAAAAATTTCTATATTAGCCTCTATGCCGCCGGCTATATCGCCAAGCCCGCTCTCGGCGTCCATCAAGAAATTATTGATCGCATCGAGCTTATCAAACATCTGCGTAGCTTTTTCTTCGCTGTCCTTAGTGACGTCGTCTAGCTGATGAACCATCTTGTGATCGTCCGTCGGTGGAGGCGGAGGCCATGGCATATTAGGAGATACGCGCATCTCGGCGCCTTCGTAGCTCATCGTCTGCTCGCCGGATACGGAGTTGCTTTTTTTAACGCTTTCCTCCGCAGGCGGCGCCTTTTCTTCCGTTTTTTCCTCGCCGATTTCTTCGTCCTCGAAATCGCCCGCCATCAAGGCGTCAAGTTCTTCTTGCGTCATAAAAACTCCTATTTAAATTTGGGCTGATTATATATAAATTTAATGAAATGTAAGTTTAAAAAGCAAAATTTTATCCTTAAATTTATCAAATTTTAGGTAGCATTTGCAAAATATTTAAGGATAAAAATGAGAGTCGATCTGCACAACCACACCCCGCTTTGCAAACACGCCGTAGATGAGCCCAGGCAGTATGTTTTGAGCGCGATAAATTCGGGCTGCGAGTATTTCGGTTTTAGCGATCACGCGCCGATGAAATTTGACGAAGCGTATCGTATGGATTTTTCGCAAATGCCCTCTTACGAGAGCGAAATTTTACGCCTCAGAGACGAATTTGACGGGCGGATCAAAATCCTGCTCGGCTACGAAGTCGATTTTTTAGAAGGCTTTATGGATGAGCGGGTTTTAACTAGAGAGGTCGATTATCTCATCGGTTCGGTACATTTTTTAGGCGGCTGGGGCTTTGACAATCCCGAATTTATCGGCGAATACGAAAAGCGCGACATAGATCAAATTTGGCGGGATTATTTCTACTATATCGAAAAGATGGCAAAGTCGGGCAAATTTGACATAGTTGGGCATTTGGATTTGCTAAAGGTGTTTAAATTTATGCCAAAAACCGACGTTAGAATCCTCGCTAAAGACGCTATTGACGCTATAAAAAAGGCAAATTTGACGGTCGAGATAAATGCAGCGGGCTTTAGAAAACCCATCGGCGAACAGTATCCGAGCATAAATTTACTAGAAATGATCGCCGAAAAAGACATACCTATCACGTTTGGCTCTGACGCGCACGCAAAGGATCAAGTCGGTCTAAACGGCGAAAAATGCGAGCAAATCGCCAGAAATTTGGGCTTTAGCAAGTGCGCGGTATTTAAAAATCGCGACAGGGAATTTGTAAAATTTTAGATCGGGTAGAAAATTTTATTTAAATTAATCTTAAAAGTAAAATTTTATGATACAATTACGAAATCAATAAACACAGGAGCGAAAAATGGGAAAATTTGTAAAAAGCGTCGATCATTTTTTTGATTTTTGCAAAGAACACGAGGTCAAATTCGTGGATTTTAGATTTACCGATATGAACGGCGCTTGGCACAGTATCACGTATAACATAAAATCCGTAGAGAAGGAGCATTTTGAAAACGGAGTGCCGATGGATGCGAGCTCGCTGGGCGGCTGGCAACCGATAGATAAAAGCGATATGCTAATGTGCCCGGAGGCTACCAGCGCCTTTTTAGACCCCTTTACTGCAGATGTTACGGTAGTCGTTTTTTGCGATATTTACGACATTTACAAGGGTCAAATTTACGAAAAATGCCCGCGCTCGATAGCCAAAAAAGCGATGGCCTACATCAAAGAAAGCGGTATGGGCGACGCGGCGTATTTTGGCCCGGAGAACGAATTTTTCGTATTTGACAACGTAAAAATCGTCGATAGCCCAAACTGCGCGATGTATGAAGTCGATACCGAAGAGGGCGAGTGGAATGACGCCAAAGATTTTACCGACAGCTACAATACGGGCCACCGGCCGCGTAGAAAAGGCGGATATCTGATGACGCAACCGACCGATAGTATGGTCGATCTGCGCGCAGAGATGATGCAGGTTTTAGAGCAAGTAGGGCTCGAGGTCTTCGTCGGACACCACGAGGTCGCGCAGGGGCAGGGCGAGATCGGCGTAAAATTTGGCACCCTAGTCGAAGCCGCCGATAACGTGCAAATCTACAAATACGTCGTCAAAATGGTCGCGCATCTAAACGGCAAGACGGCGACCTTTATGCCAAAACCGCTCTACGGCGACAACGGCAGCGGTATGCACGTGCATCAGTCGGTATGGAAGGACGGTAAAAATTTATTTTACGGCGAGGGAAACTACGCAAATTTAAGCGATTTCGCGCGTTGGTATATCGGCGGGATTTTAAACCACGCAAGGAGCGTCGCGGCCTTTACGAACCCTAGCACAAACAGCTATAAGCGCCTAATCCCGGGCTTTGAAGCACCGTCGATACTCACCTACTCCAGTCAAAACCGCTCGGCCTCGATCCGCATACCATACGGCTCGGGCGAAAAATCGGTGCGCGCGGAAATGCGATTTCCAGACAGCACGGCAAACCCGTATTTGGCCTTTTCGGCGATGCTGATGGCCGGGCTTGACGGCGTAAAGCACAAAATGGAGCCTGTGGGCCCGATGGATGAAAATTTATTTAAACTACATCTCGATGAGATCCGCGAACGCGGCATCGAGCAGCTCCCGCATACGCTACGAGGCAGCCTAGAGGCGCTCATCCGCGACAACGAATACCTCCGCCCGATAATGACCGAGACCTTTATCGATGATTATCAGCATTATAAATTTGAAAGCCAGGTGTGGCCGTATGAGGCAAGACCGACGGCGTATGAGTTTAAAACCTGCTTTTCTTGCTAAATTTAAGGGATTATAAAATCCCCCTTTAGCTTTTTGGAGTCAAATTTCGCGCTTTTTTATTTAGCTGGAATTTAACTCCTTCCGCGATTTTATCGAATAAAAATTTTAATAAATTAAATAAAATCTACGGTTATATTTTAAAAACAGCGGCTTTTATCTTGACAAATCAGCCTTTTTTATATATAATTACGTTTCGTTTTTTGAAAAAATTTGTCTTGTTAGCTCAGTCGGTAGAGCATTTCACTTTTAATGAAGGGGTCGCTGGTTCGAGTCCAGCACAGGACACCATTTTTTATTTTTAGACCCTTTCGTCTAGTGGCCCAGGACTCTACTCTCTCAGTGTAGCAACAGAGGTTCAAATCCTTTAAGGGTCGCCACGATTTAGTCTTTTCGGTCGCTTAGCTCAGTTGGTAGAGCGCCACCCTTACAAGGTGGATGTCATAAGTTCGAGTCTTATAGCGACCACCATTTTAGGTGCAGCGGTAGTTCAGATGGTTAGAATGCCGCCCTGTCACGGCGGAGGTCGCGGGTTCGAGCCCCGTCCGCTGCGCCATTTGTCTTGTTAGCTCAGTCGGTAGAGCATTTCACTTTTAATGAAGGGGTCGCTGGTTCGAGTCCAGCACAGGACACCATTTTTTATTTTTAGACCCTTTCGTCTAGTGGCCCAGGACTCTACTCTCTCAGTGTAGCAACAGAGGTTCAAATCCTTTAAGGGTCGCCACGATTTAGTCTTTTTGGTCGCTTAGCTCAGTTGGTAGAGCGCCACCCTTACAAGGTGGATGTCATAAGTTCGAGTCTTATAGCGACCACCATTTTAGGTGCAGCGGTAGTTCAGATGGTTAGAATGCCGCCCTGTCACGGCGGAGGTCGCGGGTTCGAGCCCCGTCCGCTGCGCCATTTGCCTCGTTAGCTCAGTTGGTAGAGCATATCACTCTTAATGATGGGGTCGTAGGTTCGAACCCTACACGGGGCACCACTGCTTTAATCATTGTTGGCCCTTTCGTCTAGCGGTTAGGACACCAGCCTCTCACGTTGGTAACACGAGTTCGATTCTCGTAAGGGTCACCAATCCGATTTTTAAAATCCCGTAACTTTCAATAAAAGCTCAATAGTAGATTGCTTCGATTCAAAAATTCGATCTCGCCAAATCAAGTTTTTGTCGTTTGATACAAAAAGGCTATTGTTTTTTTGGTAAAGGCCCCATCCAAGAGAGCCGATTGGCTCTCGCTAGCTCCCAAATCTAAAATAAAAAAGGCAATCTCTACGCCGACCCAAATTAACTGCAGCAAATATAGTCTTTTTTAAATGCTGTTTTAAGGCCAATAAAAGCAGCCGCTTTCGGAGCTAAAATTTTATTCATCCAAAAGAGCGCTATTTAAAACAAAGCAAAAATCAAGAAAAAATAAAAATACCGCCCCCCAAGCTCTCGCATATCCTTCGGCTAATCCGCCTAACACCCAAACAAGACGCTCGGCGCAATAAATATTTTGAGTTTGTAGGGATGCTTATACAAATTTAAATATGCGGCATCCTCTTTGCATCCGCTTTTTAAAACTCCGCAGTGCGCCCAAAAGCAACAAAAATAATTACGCTTTTTAAATTTTAGTCGTATTTTTGTTATTAGTCGCCCGACAAACGCGCTTGACCGAATTCTTACCCCCATCATCCGTCCTGCTAGAGCCATCTTGCGCGTTAGTATCAAAGCCCGCAAGTCCGACATTTTTCGCAGATCAGCGCCGCATCATAAAAAATGTCAAATTTAAGACGAAATTTAAGCATAAATATAGCCGCTTCGGCAGTGCATATCAACAAAACAGGCAAAAATTTGCCGTTTGGCAAATACGCCCAAAATTTTCTTAGTCAAGTAGCGTCCGACTTTTAAAAATGCCGTATTTTGCGGTCCAGCATAGTGTTTGCGCAACTCGAAAAATACTCAAAAAGTCGCTAATATATAAAAACAGATGCAAATAATTTGGCTCTCTTTAACTTAAGCTTATACAAAAGGAGTAGTAAGTTACGACGAGAACTATGTTCTTGAAAAGTAACGAGCGTGGCGAAGTTAAAAATAAGTAAATTTTCAGGTGAAATTTCCAGCTCGCAAGCCCGCCTAGAAAACTTCGCTTTATAAACCTGCCTGCAGCACCGCTTTCGCTTGCTTTGAAATAGATGAAAGCCACTTCGGATCTAAAAGAGTAAGAGGTCTTGTGCTTAGCTTCACTTTGTTTGCTACTGCCTCCTGAAAGGCTACGAGTGTAGCGAAGTAGAGCAGACGGGAGATATGCTAAACATAGATTAGATATGCTAAACATAGATTATCTAAATTTAAAAGTATCTTCTCGAGTGTAGCGACCGCAAGGAAGCTAAGCAAAGAGAATTTTCTGTTGCACCAAAAGGAATGCGAATTTAAACTACATAGGAAAACTTATATCAGAAACTGTTGAAATTGATAAGAGGTCTTGTAAGTAGCAACGCAAGTCGCAGCTAAAAATCCAATTAAGTTTAATTGAGCCATAATTTAATCGTTTTTAAGGATTATCTTTGATAATTAAAGGATTTTTATCGCAATCCTTTCGCGTTATTTTTTAAATCAACTCCGATAAATTTTCTACCTCTGTTTAAAATTTCAAATTTACGGCAAAAGCCCCGACAAAGCGGTCGATTTTTGCCGTTTTAGCCAAATTTGACGGAATTTTCCAGCCTCCTTTTTGCGGCCTGCGTGATGTTCTCCTCGTAGTCGTAATACTCAAATGTCGCGCCATGCTGAAACGCGCCGTTTAGGATGTCGCCGCTTTGGCGATTTTTGAGGTCTATCTCGGCGATCTTAAAGCCGTCCAGCGTCTCGCAAAACTCCCTTAGGCGCGTCGGCGGACTTTTGAGCTTGGTAAACAAAAAGCAAAATCCGCTCCCGCCGTTTCGCCCTACGCGCCCGCGCAGCTGATGTAGGCTCGCTAGCCCCAGTCTCTCCGCGCCCACGATCACGATCGTACTAAGCCGCGGCAGCGAGATGCCGACCTCGACCACCGTCGTCGAGAGCAGTACGTCGCCCCGCTCACGAAATTCGCGCAGCACCTGCTCCTTTTCCTTGTCTTTGCCGTGCGTGACATAGACGTTTGCAAAATTCGCCCGCCAAAAATCCTGCGCATCCTCCAGCCCCTGATAGTTCGAGCTTTCACTGCTCTCAACCAGCGGATAGATCACGGCAATCTGCCTGCCTTTGGCGATTTGAGCTTTGATGTGCGCCAACAGCTCGCCGAAGTCCGCACTTTGTAAAATTTGCGTGTGGATATGCTTTTCAAAAGGCATCTGTCGCAGGAAGCTAAACTCCGCAAAGCTGCTTTGTATCATACTTAGCGTGCGCGGGATCGGCGTTGCCGAAAACTGCACCACGTGAGCTCTCGGCTCGTTAGATTCGCGCAAATTTACGCTCTTAGCTCCATTTTTTTGCGCGCTCCGGATTTTATCATTGCCTTTTTTGTCCGTGCTTAAATTTTTCAGTCCGTTACTTTTTTCTGACGGGCTTAAATTTTCTCGCCCGTCGCCCGCGTCTTTTGTCGCCAAGCTTGCAAATTTGTCGCCGAGAGTTTTGTTAAATTTCTCTACACTTTTAACGCTATTTTCGCTGTAAATTTGACCGCCGAGTATCTCATCGCTTTCATCTTTATTTTTGAGCGTCTCGCTAAATTTACCTTCATTTTCGTCGTTGCAGATTTGTTTTTCGCTAAAATTTTCACCGCTTAGCTTGCCGATTTTTACTATGCCAAGTTTATCAAATTTGCCGTCCGCTTCGGCAAAATTTAAAATTTCGCCGTTATGTTTTGCCGCCGCTAAAAGGACATTTTTACCGTTTTCGTATTTTGTGCCGTTATCAAATTTCACCTTCTCTTCGCCGTCAAATTTGCTCTCCACCTCGTCAAGCTGCGGGTTTTGCCACAGACCTCCGCTAGCTAGAGCGTTGATTTTCTCGCGCTGATTCGAGCCGAAACGGTGCTGCTCATCTATCATCACCAAAGGCGCGGCGGGCAAGCTTTGATAGAGCAAAACGTGCGTGCCTATGATGAGATTTACGCCGTCAAATTCGGGCTTGTCGCCGCTTTTGATAAGCATTATCCGCATGAAATCAGGCAGCAAACGCACCGCTTCGGCGTAAATTTGCTCGGCTAGTATCGACGTGGGCGCCATGATGAGCGCGGGACGGGGATAGACGCTAAGCGCGGCGGCTAGCATAACAAGCGTCTTGCCGCTGCCCACATCGCCCATCACGACGCGTCGCACCGCCTCCTCGCCACCAAAATCCGAGCGCAGATCGGCGATAGCATTTAACTGATCGTCTGTGGGAGCAAACGGCAAATTTTTTAGCCATTCCGAGATACTAAAAAGCTTGATTTTAGGCGCCTTAAAATGAGTTTTTTTAGAATTTAGCTTTTTTAAGTAGTTGTAAATTTCAACGAATTTTAGCACGTCTTCGCCCGCTTTTTCTCGCACGAGAGCCTCCAGCATTCGGGCGCTTTTTTCATCCCCTCTGTGCAAACCAAGCAAAAACTCCGCCTCTTCGCGCAAAAGCCCGGTTGCGAGTAAATTCGGCAAATTTACGTATTTTTGGATCAAATTTTTAAACGAATCGTCTCTAAGGGAAAGTTTGTATTTTGGTATGATTTCGTTTATTTTCGTGACGATTTTGGGGTTGGTTAGCTGCCACGAGCCGTAGGCATAGGCGCATTTGCCGCTCACAAACACGCTCTTGCCGACTTTAAAAGCGCCGTAGTGCCAGGGCTTGGCGTTAAAAATCACGATTTTGACGCTTTGCCCCCATGCCTCGCATCGGCACTGCGCGTGCAGCATCCCGCCCTGACGATATGCGCTTTTTATCTCTACGGCGATGCTGACGTGCCCGTCTTTTGGCGCGGCGGCCAGGCTCGTATCCTCGAAGCTTTTAGGAAGCTTAAGTGCAAGGTCGAGCAGAGTGGTTACGCCGATTTTTTTTAGATCTACTCTGTCTTTTTCATCAAATTTCATTGTAAAGCACGGCGAAACTAAGCTTTTCTATCTCCGCGTGCTCTGCGATAAACGCGTTTAGCTCGGCAAGTTTCAGCTTTGAGATTTTTTCTAACTCGTCTTTAAAATTTCCTAGCTTAAAGCCGTTGTAAAACTCGCCCTGAGCGATACTTAGGCGGTTAAAAAGCGTCTCTTGGCGAAGCGGCTGAGAGCCCAGCAAAAATCTTTTGGCCTGCGCTAGCTCGCCCGCCTTCACGCCGTTTTTGACGAATTTTTTAAACTCATCCTTCACGACCGCGACCGCCTCGTCTCTGCTCTCGTTTTTGGTTTGCAGATAACCCCAAATTTGCGAGTAACTAAGCGCGAATTCGCTCCTAGCATACGCCGAATACGCGAGCCCTCGCTTCACGCGGATCTCCTCCATCAGCCTACTGCCAAAACCGCCGTCGCCGAGGATAAACGTCGCAACCCTGGCCTTAAAGCGCTCTTCGCAAGGGACGCTAAAAGGCGCACCGAAATAAACATAAGCCTGTTCGCTAGGCTTGATTATGATTTTTTCGCTTAATTTCTCGCTGGTCTTTAGATGCTTTAGCTCGCGCGGTTCGCCTACTTTTAACGAGCTTAAAACCTCATCCAAATTTAGCTCTTCCGGCGCTACCTCGCCGCCTAGAACGACGAATAAATTGGCTAGATCAAGCTTGCTAGCGATGAAATTTTTCACGTCCTTTAGCGTGATGCTTTCTACGCTTTGCTTCGTGCCGATGCTAGGTCTTGCCAGATTCGTGCCCGGATAAAGCAGCTCATTTAACGCGGTTTTGGCTAGATAGTCGTAGTCGCTCTCGTTGCCCGAAATCTCGCCCAGCGTCAAGGTTCGCACTTTTTCAAGGCTTTTTTGACTCAAATTCGGCTCATCCAAAAGCTCCTTTAGCTTTGCAAGCGCAAAAAAAAAGTGCTCCTTTAGGCAGTTTAGCTCAAAAGAAAACGTCTCAAATCCGGCGCTCGCATATAGGTTGATCGCGCGCATCTCAAGTTCTTTAGCAAACGCCGACGCGCCCTTGCTTAGCGTGCCTTCGTCGAAAATTTTCGCGACGAATTTAGCCAGTCCGGCCTTCTCCTCCGCGCAAACTCCCGCGACTTTAAAAATAAGCTTAAGGCTCACCACGGGCAGGGTTTTGCCGGCCTCAAAAACGGCCGGGATTTGTAGATTTTTAGCTTTTAAATTTATGATTTTCATTCGTAAAACCTTTCTAAAATGTCGTAATTGGTATTGCGTTTGGCGGGTTTTTCGCCGATGTCTTTGATGAGACGTATCATCTCGTCTTGATTCATTCGGTAGCTAGCGCCCGCGGCCTTGACGACGTTTTCCTCCATCATCGTGCTACCCAAGTCGTTTGCGCCAAACAGCAGCGCCAGCTGCCCGATGTAGCTGCCCTGCGTGACCCAGCTGCTTTGGATGTTGGGTACATTGTCCAAAAACAGCCTGGAGACGGCAAGCAGGCGCAAATAGCGGTTCGAGCTTTGCTTTTTGATCTCGGGGTGCTCGGCGGCTAGGCGCGTGTTTAGCCCCTGAAAACTCCACAAGATAAACGCTCGAAAGCCGTTTGTAGCGTCCTGTAAGCGTCTAATATGCTCCCAGTGCTCCACGATCTCGCGCGTAGTTTCGACGGTGCCAAACATCATCGTAGCCGTCGTTTTTAGCCCCTCCTCGTGCGCCTCGCGGTGGATGCGCAGCCACGTCTGCACGTCGCATTTTTTAGGCGCGATCACGTCGCGGACGCGGTCGCTTAGTATCTCGGCTCCGGCGCCGGGCATAGAGTAGAGTCCCTTTTCTCGCAACCTACGCAGCGCCTCCCTCGTGCTGATGCGCGAAATCCTCGCGATATAGTCGATCTCGACGGCGGAAAATCCGTGAATCGCGACGCTCGGGTAGTTTTTCGCGATAAATTCCACCAGATCCTCGTACCACTCGATTTTTAGCTTCGGATGCACCCCGCCTTGAAACAAAATTTGCGTTCCGCCGATGGCGATGAGCTCTTCGATCTTACGCCCTATCTCGTCAAAGCCCAGCACATAGGCATCCTCGTCCTTATGATCGCGGTAAAACGCGCAAAATTTACAATCCACCCAGCACGCATTCGTGTAATTAATATTTCTATCCACGATAAAGGTCGTGACGCCCTGGGGATGTAGCTCTCGTTTGCGCGCCAAAGCCATCGCTCCAAGCTCGTTTAATTCGGCATTTTCTATCAGATTTACCGCCTCATCCGCGCTTAGTCTAGTCAAATTTTTCCTTTAAATTTTTACGCGAGTTTAGCGAAAAATGCTTTTATCTTTGATAAATTCGCGTTTTTTAATACTTTCAGATTGCCGTTTTGTGCATTTTTTAAACAATTTAACGACAAAGCTAAAAATTTTGATTATTTTGCGCTTGCTATCGCGCTTGTCCGGGTTATACCGTCAAAAAGCCGACTCATCGGCCGCAGGTAGCTAAATTTTACCCGCTCGCAGACTGTGGTAAATTTGACGCGATACTTCGCTTGGATATAAGACGCCCGTGGAGTATAACCATAAAAAGCGCCGTGTATTGTGAGCCTACACAACATTTTGTCAAAATCAAGATGATTGGTTATAATCCCGCAGGGTCTCAAGATAAAAGTCGTATGTATATAAGAGAAATTGTTTTGAGCCGGATGGGGTTTGGTTTTATATAGATAATTTATCGCAAAGACAAGCCATTATGTCCCGTTTTTTGAATTTACAAGGATAAATTTGAATATGAAGGCTATATTAAAAATAATTAAAATTTCAAAAACTTCAAAATACATTATGTCCATATGTATCATTATGGCAATCATTTCATCTATGCTAGCGGTTTTACCCTCTTGGTTTCTTGGCTTTACCGTCACTTCTCTTTCCAAGGATACTTTTAGCGGATTTATTTATGACTTTGTTAAAATATTTGTAGAATCCCCTGCAAAATATAATTTAGCCGTCGCCGGAGTCGTTTTGTTTTTACTTTCGTCGATTCTTTTTATTATTTTTAGAAATTTCTTTTGCTATATAGCCATTACTACCGCTCAATACATAATTATTAACGTAAGAAAAGAATTATTTAAGAAATTAACCAAAATAGACTTTAAAGAAATTACGAAACGCTCAAAAGGCGATTTAATATATATTCTAATGAACGACACTCAGAGGCTTGAATATATATTTGAAAGACCGTTTTATACCATTTTTAGCGATGTTTTTGATTTTATTTTCATTTCCATATTTTTAATATATCGAACCTATGATTTTTATGATACTACTTATTGTGATGCCTTTTATTTACATATTTAGCATAAAGACAGCTAAAATACAAAAACGGACTTCGTCTATTTCTCAAGAAGCGGACTCTAAAATGACGGTTGCAGCAGAGCAATTATTAAGCGGGTATGAAACCATAAAGTCGTTTAATGCCGAAAAAACGGAATGCGAGCGGTTTGATAAATTATCGGAAATATCGTATAACAATAGAAAAATAGGCATAAAAAGCTTATCGATTTTTATGCCTATCGAAGGATGTCTTAGGACGATAGGTATTTGTTTGGTTTTATTGTATGCCATACACCAAATAAATCTCGGACTGCTAGAAGTCGGAACGATTGTAGTCTTTTCCGACTACTCATATAGATTTTATAATCCGGTAAGAAATGTATTTAATTACCTGCAAACGATACAAAAATCAATTGTTTCAATTGAAAAAATTTTACAATTCTTAGAAATAGAAGATGAAAAAGAAAAAAACATAGCAATAAAAAATCAAAACAACATAAACCATCCAATCTTGGTAAGAAATTTAAAAATAAAAATAGACGATAAAGTGCTAATAAGCAACATATCGTTTGTGTGCAACAAAAATGAACTTATACAAATAAGAGGACAAAGCGGAAGCGGCAAAACATCGATAGTAAGAGCATTGATAGGTTTATATAAAGTTGATGACGGTATGATTTTTATCCACGGAAAAGATATCAATTCATACTCTAATATCGAGCTAAGAAATATTATATCCTATTGCGGCCAATATGTATTTTTACATAATGATACCGTTTTGAAAAATATTTTTTATCCGGATTGCGGATACGATACGAACAGGGTTTTGCCATACTTAAAAAAACTTAATTTGGATCATATGGACAACGATGAACTAATCGGCGATGGCGGCAATAAGCTTTCGGGCGGAGAAAAACTAAGAGTAGCATTTTTAAGGGCTATTCTTAAGAATTCTAAAATTTTAATTTTAGATGAAACGACATCATCGTTGGATACGGATAATGAAGATATCATAATAGAAACATTAAAAGGACTAAAAGAAGACGGCTGGACTATTATTTTTTGTACTCATAGCACCAATGATAAGCTTAACCGCATAACAGATCAAACCATACACATACGAAAGGATGCCTATGAGTGATCTTTTTCCAAATGAAAATATATGCAGATAATGATGAAAAAGCAAAAGCCGTGATAAAATACGAGATGCCGGATAGTTCATCTTCGCTGCACTCGCAGCTTTTCAAGAAGTAGTTACGAGTAAATTTGCTTATCTTCTCACGCTCTTTGGACAATAAAACTCCAATATTTTTTAGA
Source organism: Campylobacter rectus (assembly GCF_004803795.1). Taxonomy (NCBI): domain Bacteria; kingdom Pseudomonadati; phylum Campylobacterota; class Epsilonproteobacteria; order Campylobacterales; family Campylobacteraceae; genus Campylobacter; species Campylobacter rectus. The sequence continues at coordinate 1,632,072 of NZ_CP012543.1, forward strand.
ATTTTATTGACGGAGAATCTAGAAGTATTAGCGAACCGGACTATTTTTATGGCTTATATATCGGCAGAAATACCATAAAATTTCTTTAAATTTAACCTCTGAAATTCTTGAACGGACTATGCGTTTGTTTTTACCTTCGCTTAGCGTCGCTTCACCGACTACTGTCGCTTAAAGGCTTGAGACCGCTCGTTATTTTATAAGAATATAGTTCTCATCGTAGCTTGCCGCTGCTGAAGCTAAAGAGAGTCTTTGATTATTTTCGTCCGCTGCTGCACCGATCCGGACTACGCCGTCAAAAAGGCGAGTTGCACACTTGCAAACTGCGACAAATTTAATACAAAAGCTCTTTTAAATTTTATTTTCATCTGTTTTTGCTCAAATTTTTATCCAAATTTTAGAAAAAATCCCAAACGAATTTCGCTAATCGCAAAACATTTTAAACTAAAGGGCAGAAGTGAAAAATTTAGTTTTAGATGATGATTTCGGCGCTAGTTTTTGTCGGATGCGCGGTAAATAAACCGACTACTGCCGAGCAAAACACGCAAAAGCACCGCTACGCCAATAGGCAAACTACCAGCATCAAGGCGTCGTAAGCGCCAAATGCGCAAGCATCAAGGCGCGACGCGAGACCGTTCTCATCATAGTGCAAGCAAAGGGCTCTGTCCTAACGCGGCGACTGCACCGACTCGAAACAATGCGCAAAAGGCAACAAGGCGCAAGAATGCGCGCAGCGCTGCGGCGATATGAGCAAAAATACGGTAAAAACCATTCAAATGACAAAACGCGTGTCGTTTGCATCATAAATATTGAAATTTAAAGGCGACCGAGGTCAGATTTGACTACTCTTTTGTTTTTTGATTGCTTTTAGTCGAAATTAAAAGTTTAAGTCCGAAGTCGGCTTAAATTTTAAAACCGTCAAAACACCGCTATGCCCACAAATTTTAGCTGCAAATTTCGTCGCTCGTCGCAATCTCTTTTTGCTTCATTCTTAGACTTTTTAAAACGAAAATTTAACTGAGCCGCCGCTTTTTCATCTTTTAATATACCAAATTTACTTTGCTCCGTTGCCCGAATTTTACAAATTTAATTCCGTTTTTTAGCTGCGTAAAAAAGAGAACTTTAAACTTTCGCGGCAAATTTTAATCTTTTTTTATTTTTGATTTTTTAGAAAATTAAACCTAAAGGCCGATTTTATCGCATTTTTCTCAAATTTAACGCCTCGCAAATCGGTTCACTCGTTTTTGTTCGGAATTTTATTTTTACTCGCTTTCGGTAGTCCTTAGATACATTTCGGCAGACATCGACTACGCTATTTGGTCGGGAGCAGACTTAGTCTTCGTCTCAGCGATAACCTACTTTTTATAAGGAAGCTTGATCTGCCTGCAATTATCGATATCGTGATGATAATCGGCGATATAGTCGCTATAAATCCATTTTTAAAAAGCATCAACAGTTAAATAAATATTAAATTTAACTAGCCTTTTTTAAATTTTAACTAAAATTTAAGCTTGCAGGCGTCAAATTTGACTTTTTACGGTTGCGAATTTTAAACTGAAATTTAAAATGTCATAAATGCGGCAAAGAAAACAAAAACGACGTCAAAATTTCATCGCCGTCAGAATAAAAAATTTTTAAGCTATCCGCTTAAATCCGGTGGCCGTTCTCGATGAATTTATTAAAATTCTGTTTTAGTCTCGTCGTCTAAAATTTTAAGCAAGCCGGGCATCCTAAACTCGCCGCTCATCCCCTTTACGAGCCGTGCCGCTTCGTCTATATCCATACCGATCGCGCTAACGAAAAGCGGCCTTTTGCTACCGCCTCTGCAAATTTCTCTTACGAGCTTGCAGCTACCTTTAAAAGGCGATTTAGCTACTCCCACGATCTGCACTCTGCGCTCCAAGTGCTCGTATAAATGCCCGCCCAGACCGTATCCGCCCTCGTCGTCAAGATAAACGAAACCGTCGATCACGATGAGCGAGATATCCCGCACATCAAGATCCTGCAAAAGCGAGACGATGCACGGTAGCTCCCTTTTATAAAAGCTTCCGCTCTCATAGGGCGCCACGTCGCCGACTGCTTTCGAGATGGTTTTGATCGGCTTTTCGTCGCTAAAGTTTTCAAACAAAACCCCTACGACTTTAGCCTTGCTTCCCACATAATACGCATCTACGGCAAGTTTCACCGCTATCCTTTTCGTTTAAATTTTAGCAGCACGAAAGAGGCGACTTGGATTAAAGCATCAAAAGTCGCCTCAAAAGCTCAAATTTAATCTCGCTGTAAAACGACTTTATTGCCTTTGGTGCCAAGCACGCGCACCTTTGTGCCCTCGGCTAAATTTCCGTCGTAGCGCCACAAAGTACCCTTGTAATAAACCATCCCCTCTCTGATCTCGCCATCGCCGCTCTCGTTTAAAAAGTCGTCCTTAACTTCGTTTTCGTGCGAATTAAATTTGGCCTTTAACGGCTTTCTAAGCGCAAAAAGCAAGACTAGCGAGGTGGTAGCGATGAGTAAAATTTGATACTCCCAAGCGATATCGATAAAAAATCCCAAAACTCCGACCGCTAAAAATCCAAGTCCGAAAAATAGTACGAAAAAGCTACCCAGCATAAACTCGAGCGCTATGAGCGCCACGCCTGCAGCCAGCATCAAGTACACGGGTATCATTTTGCCGCCCTAGCGCCCAAAAAGTCCTTTAAAACGCTTAGAGAACCGATGAGCTCGGTCGCTTCGTAAGGGACTAAAATTTTATCTTTCGAGCCGTTTTTGGCTAGCTCGTTAAAGGCTCCGACGCGGTCGCGCGCGAGTAGGAACTCGGCGGCTTTTGCGTTTTGCGCCATGCTTTCGTTTATCATATCCATCGCCTCTTTTTGAGCCGTAGCTAGCGCGATTTGCTCGTATTTTTTCGCATCGGCCATACGCTCGATAGCCTCGGCTTGCAGGACTTTTTCTTGTTTTAACGCCTCGGCGTTGCGGATGAGTGCCTCTTTTTCAGCCTGCGCCTTTAGCTCGATCGCGCGTTTTTCGCGCTCTGCTTTCATTTGCAGATTCATCGCCTCTTCGATGCCGTGCGGGACGGAAATTTCGGAGATTTCGACGCGCATGATCTTTACGCCCCAGTTATCGGCGGCATCTCCGAGCGCTCTTTGCAGCGCGGAGTTTAGGCGGTCGCGCGAGCTGAGCGTATCGTCAAGGTTCATCGCGCCTATCTCGCCTCTTAGCGTCGTCATAGCTAAATTTGCGATCGCGCGTTTGTAGCTATCGACGTTATATAGGGCCATTTTGCCGTCGACGACCTTTAAAAACACGATACCGTCGACGCTGATATTTACGTTATCCTTCGTGATAACTTGTTGTTTTGAGATATCTACCAGCTGCTCGCGCACGGTGATCTGCGCGCGGATCTGATCTACAAGCGGGATAATGATGTGAAATCCGCCGTCAAGCACCTTATGAAATTTACCCAGACGCTCGACGATATAAATATCGGACTGCGAGATAATCTTGATACCGGATTTTAAAAACAAAACCGCAAAGGCCAGCACGACCACGGCAAATACGATAAACGGGATACTGTCTTCCATAACTGCTCCTTGAAATAATTTTCATAATTTTAGCCGTTTTTTGCTAAAAAGTCAGCACCCAAGCCGAAATTTTTAGTATAATTAGCCAAAATTTAAGGAAAAATAATGAAAAATATTCTGTTTTTAGCGGCGGCGATGATATTTGCGGGCTGTGCGGCGAGCAAGAACGCAAGCGATAGCGCAGTAAATAGCCAAAAATGCGGCGGCACGGAGGTCTTTGAAACGTGCGGCGCCCAAATAGACAAAGAAAATCTAGTCGGCGTTTATGAGGCAAAAGTGCTTTGTGACGGCTGTGGCAAGGATTCAAAAAGCGTCTTTACGATTTCTGCCGACGGGACGTTTAAGATCGATACCATTTATCAAAAAAAGATCGCTCAAAGAGAGCTGCAAACGGGCATTTACGAGATAGCCGGCAACACCCTAAGAGTGACGAATCAATACCGCGAAAAGTTAAATTTCGAGATTAGCGGCGATACGCTTCGCCAGATCAGCAACCAAAACAGCTTTATCAAAGAAAATTTCGCTCAGGAGCGCATCTACAAAAAGCTAGAAGCCAACTAAGCGGCAAATTTAGCGCTCAAATTTAACCCGAAGCCCAAAATGAGTAAATTTATCGACCTACTAAAAACCCAGCCCGTTTTCGCGCGCCTCTCGCTCATACAGCTGATTTGTTATTTCGGCGTTTGGTTCTCGCACACGGGTATTTTCACGCTGCTTATCGAGCTTGACGCGCCCGTTTGGGCTATCACGGCGGCGGCTGCGCTAGCTTTCGTGCCGGGCGTGCTGTTATCGCCTTTTAGCGGTATCGTAGCGGATAAATTTAGCCCAAAACCGATGCTAATAGCGCTCACGGTCGTAGAGATGGTGACGGTTTTTATGCTCGTTTTTATCGACAAACTCTCCTTGATGTGGTTGCTTTTTGCGATAATATTTATCAGAGTCGGAGCCGGCGGAACGTATTTTCAGGTCGAGATGAGCCTTTTCCCCAAAATTTTAAACAAAGACGACCTAAAAACCGCAAATGAGATCCACTCGCTCATCTGGGCGTTTTCATACACCGCGGGTATGGGGCTAGCGGGCATTTATATCCATTTTTTCGGGATCAAAAGCGCCTTTTTGCTTGACTGCGCTCTTTACGGCGTTGCGCTTACGATCTTGCTAAAAACGGACATCGCCGTAAGAGCTCAAAAAGGTGGCGAAAAAATCCGCGAGATGCTAAAAAACGGCCTAAAATACATCAAACAAAATCCGCTCATAGCCCACCTCATCATGCTTCACGCGGTGGTGGGCGTAACCAGCTACGACGCACTCGTGGCGTTGCTGGCCGATTACCCGTATGCGGGCCTGCTCTCGACTTCGCTAATAATCGGCTACATAAACGCCTGCCGCTCGCTCGCCCTTATGATGGGCCCGCTCGTGCTTAGCAAATTCGTCTCAAACGCCAGCCTCGTTTATATCTACATCGGTCACGGGCTTGGTATCATGGCTTGGAGCGCGCTGCAATTTAACTTTTACCTCGGATTTATCGGCATTTTGTGTGCGGGATTTTTTACCTCGACGCTTTGGAGTTACACTTACACGCTCATCCAGCAAAAGTGCGATCCCAAATTTTACGGCCGCATCATCGCCTACAACGATATGGTCTGCCTAGCCGTCGGCGCTGCGGTATCGGGAGGCATAGGATTGCTTTTCGAGCTGGGGCTTAGTCTCGCGCAGATCACCGCGCTGATGGGCTGCGCGTTTATCCTCGGAGCATTTTACTGGCTTGCCGTGCGTAAAATTTACAAAGACGAGCTGGCGTAAAATTTGGGTATGCTTTAATCTAAATTTAGCTGCGTTTTTCAGTGTTGCGGGATAAAATTTCGCTTTGTCGCAAGACCGCCTCGTCTCTGCGCCGCTTTACGAAAGGTCATAAAAATTTAGACTAAATTTGATGCCGAATTTAGTCTAAATTTGCCGCACGCCGACTTCGCTTTTAAATACTCTTTGGCTCAAGATAAGTTAAAAACTTTCAAAAGAGTTTTAAACTATCATTTTATCGATGTGCTTTTAGGTAACGAGCGTAGCGAAGTTAAAAGAGTAAGAAGCAAGAGAGATAGAGGAGCGGCAAACAAAACACCGGTATTTTACTTCGCTTAGCGTCGCTTCGCTAGCTACCGTCGCCTAATAGCTAGAGATCGCTCGTTACTGCGTCTTGAAAAGCTACGAGTGTAGCGAAGTAGAGTTTAGATATAATGATAAAACAAGCGAAACGCTCACGAAGCGATGTTTTTATAAAAACCTTATCATATTGTGCTAAAATTAATAAGAGGTCTTATAAGTAGCAACGCAAGTCGCAGCTAAAAATCCGATTAACTTATCTTGAGCCCGCTTTTTGTGGAAACGACCAAAATTTGAGCTAAATTTGACGCTGAATTTATGGTTCGCTATCCTTAAGCAAGGAGCCGTTTCTTTGCGGATACGGCATAAATCCGGCAAGATTTAACCTAAATTTACCGCTTGCAGAGTCTAAGAAGCATGCAGTTTTTAAAAATTTAGCCTAAATTTTAAGCTAAATTAATCCGTTTGCCCATCCGTCCGCTTGCTTGCTTTGCGATAAACAAAAAACTTATCTCCGGCCATCCGTTTTCACCCCGACCTCGCCCGTCCTGGCGACTCGTAAAAACAGTGCGATTTAAAATTAGCCCGCACAAGCAAATCCGCAAAAAGAGGCGCAAATCTAGCTTTTCACGCGAGCGGCTTAAATTTAGCCGCCTTTCTCCGGCATTTTCGTAAATTTATCCGCGATCGAATTTTGCGGATGATGCGAGCCTGTGCGCAAATTTTGATAAAAATAGCAAAAACGAGAGGGTTTATGAGGGATAAATTCGCGCCAAATTTGGCCTGCGTAAAAAATCGGCCTTCATAAAATTTAGCAAAAAACAGCGTAAATTTAGTGTGTAAGAAAATCTGCAAACAAGCGGGCAAATTTAACGAAAAACAAGCGCAAATTTACCGTTCGTATCAAAAAGATAGCCGTCTGCCCGCCTAAATTTATCCGCCAAAATAAATCAAATTTGAATAAAATTAAAACGAGACCGAATCGGCCGCTACACCGAATTTATCCTCAAATTTGGTGCGAATTTTTAAAATTTAGCCAGGGCTCGCGCATCGTATCGGCCCAAATTTAACCCGCTTAGGCCTTGGCGTAATAAGTCGTGCCGTTTGAAATATGCTTTTTATAAAGCGCGGTATAAGGCACCAGATCGGCGTGTCCGACGTAGAGCCTGCCGTGATCGCTCAAAATTTTATGAAAGCGCTCGACGGTTCTTAGCTTAAACTCTTCATTAAAATAAATCATCATATTTCGCGAGAAAATGATGTCGAATTTACCGAGCTTAAAGATCGAATCGTCAAAGATATTCGTCACGCTAAACTCGCATCTAGGCAGCATCGCACGCTTGATTTCATACTTGCCGTCGCATTTCGTGAAGTATATGTTTTTTTGATTGTCGTTTAAGCGGTGCAAGGAGCGCTCGCTATAAACGCCCTTCTTACAGCTTTCGATAGCCTCGGAGTTTATGTCGATGCCCACGATGCTAACGCGGCTCGTGTCAAGCAAATTTGAGTGCGCGAGCATACCCAGCGAATACACCTCGTCCCCGCTCGAACACGGCGCGCAAAGGATACGCGCGCTAGACAGCTCCTCTTTAGCGTAATAAATCGCGGCTTGCAGCTGGGCAAGCTCTCTGTAAAAATAGGTCTCGTTTGTCGTGATGAGATTTAGGATTTCTTGCCTTAAGGTGCGGTCTACGACGATTTTCGAGCTCAAATTTTCAAAGCTTGAAATGCCGTTTGCTTGGCAGAAATTAGCTAGGCGCTGCTTTATCATCTCCTTTTTGGACTCCAGATCCACGCCGCACATATTTTTGATGACATCGACGAATTTATTTAGTCCCGCCGCATCGCTGGGAGCGGGCGTCAAATTTGCATTTTCAAGCATTTAAAAACCTTTCCAATTCCGCTCTTATGCCGCCGATCGGGAGCGACTTTAAATTTGCATTGATCTCTTTCGCGCGCTTTGGCATACCGTAAACAATCGCGCTTTCTTCGCTCTCGGCAACGCATTTAGCGCCCGCCTTGTATAGCTCGTTTAGCCCTTTCGCGCCGTCATCGCCGATACCTGTTAGCAGTATCGCCATAACGTCGGCAAATTCGCAAGCCTGCACGCCCGAGTGAAAAAGAACGTCTACATTTGGGTTATACGTAGTCTCTTTCATAGGCGAGCAAATGCCTGCCTTTAGAGGGCTAGCTGAGATTATTTCGGAGTTTTTTTCACAGATATATATCGCGCTTTTAAGCTGCGTAGGCGTGCTTAGCATCACCACTTCGGCGGTGCACTCCTTGTCAAACTGCGCTATAAAACTAGGGATAAACATGAGGCTCATATGTTGGGCAACAATGATACTGGCGCCTTTTAGCTCAAGCCCCTTAAATAGCTTCTTTAGATGTCCCGGACCGCCCGTCGAGGCGCCGACTAAGACTAATTTTTGTTTCAAATTCGTTCCGTTTTTATGAGTTAAATTCGGGGCTATTTTATATTTATTTATATTAAATTTAGCCGAGTTTTTTGGAGCCTTGAATTTAAGGCTCCGCTTTAGATAAATCAGGTCCTAAATTCGGCTAGCTTATTATTTAGCGTATCGGTCATTTTATTTAGATGTTCCGCCGCGGCCGCTATCTCTTCTACGCTTCTTGCATTTTCGGTAGCAATGTGATTTATATTAGAGATTCCCTCCATCATCAAATTTACACCCTTGCCCGTATTTATGAAATCTTCGGTCGTCTTATCCGACATTCCTATGGCTTTATTCATTGCTTCGCTCATTACGTTTATCGTATTTTCTACGCGATTTGCTACGTTTGTGAGCTCTTGAATGGTTTTTGAATTTGCGCTCATTCGTTCGCTGCTATCGCCTATAGCCTGCACTATAACGCTGATGGTGGCGTTTATCTCCACCAATGAACTTTGAGTGCGTTCGGCAAGCTTTCTGACTTCATCCGCGACGACGGCAAAACCTCTGCCGTGTTCGCCCGCTCTTGCAGCCTCTATAGCGGCATTTAACGCAAGCAAGTTTGTTTGATCGGCGATATCGTTTATAACGTCAAGCACTGATTTTACTTGTTCCGCATCGCGGCTAAGCTGTTCTATTTTTACGGCCATTTCGCTTTCTACTTGAGCGGAATTGGTTATTTGATCCGCAAGCTCTTTTATAGCTTTATTGGCCGATTTGATGTGCGTGCTGGCATTTTGCAGCTCGGTTTTACTTTCTTCGGCAAAGCTTACGGAGTTTTTCATAAACGACTGAATTTCTTCGCCTTTTTGAGTCGTATTATTTACGATAAGGGTCGAATCCTCTACGCGTTTGCCCGTTTGTAAGGATGTAGAGCTTAACTCGTTTGCTATAGAGCTGTTTTCCGAAGATAGATGCTTAGCGTCGCTTATCAAAATTCTAACTTTTTCTATAAAATTATTTATAGCTTCGCTCGCTTGAGCGATCTCGTCTTTACCGTTTATCTCGAGTTTTCTAGTCAGATCGCCGTCGCCGCTCGAAAGATTTCTGGCTCTATCTATTAAGGTATTTAAAGGCTTGGTTATAGAAGCTCTTGAATAAAGCATAGTCAAAATCAAAACGGCTACGGCTATGCCAAGCGCCATCATTATAAAGGTTTTAGTACCGTCATTTGCCGCCTTTTCCATGTTTTTACCCAGTTCGTCGGCTCTTGCGTATGCGTCCTCCATACTGGCCGTAATGATAAATATCATATCTTTGCCGCCGACGTTTATTTTTTTACTATTTGCGATCTTTCTGACCGGAGATTTCGTATTAGTGTCCAACAAAGCGTATTCTACATACTCGTCTTTAACGCTCGTCTCGATAAGTTTATCTACATATTTAAATCCGTTTATATCCGTCAAATTTTGCTTAAACATCTCCGCATTCGGATGATATATAATCTGACCTTTATCGTCTATTATTATCACGTATCCGCCCAAACCGAATTTAATAGCTTCCGTATACGCCAAAATATCGGTCGTAGTCTCTTCGTTGCTAATGTTAGTAGCCTGATACTGTCGTTTTACGGTCTCTATGAAAGAACTTATTATGTCCACTTCTTCTTGCAAAGCGACTTTTTTGTCTTCTTTTAAAGAGACTATAAGCTCTTGTTTAGTATAGGCGATACTCTTATCGCTTATTAACTTGTTTTCAAAAACAAGCGCAGCAAATAAAATAGCAAGCGATATCACGATCATCGCGGCTATTTTGGTGGAAATTTTCATGGTAGCCTCCCAATTTTTGTAACCTATTTAAAATTTGAGCGCAATTATAGCGAAAAATAAACAAAAAGTTGCAGAAAACATAAAATTTTATTGCATTTATTTTTTATTAGTCATTCTATATAAAAAATTAAAAATTTCAGCGACGGCTTTATAGAGATTGGGCGGGACCTCTTCGTTTAGATCGACCTTGCTTAGAATCTCGACCAGATCGGCATCCTCTTTGATCGGGATGTCGTGGGATTTGGCTAGATTTATGATATTTTTCGCCACTTCGCCCGAACCCGTCGCCAGCACCTTCGGGGCGTTATCTTTTTGGCGGTTGTAGCCTAACGCGACGGCTTTTTTAGTTTTTTGCATTTTTGCCAAATTTACGCCTTTTTATCAAAACCCATATCAAGCGTATCCAGACCGCCGTAAACGCCGCTAAGGCGCAGCTTTGGCATAGTTTTTAGGCTAAAATTCGAAACAATGAGCCCCTGTTCGCCGATAGCCCTTTTTAGCTCCTTCGCGCCGCTTAAAATGAGCTCTTTAAACTCCTCTTTTTGCGTCGCGATCGCAAGGTCGATGTATTTGTTTTCGCTAAGCGCGACCATTATGTTGATTTGGCCGAAATTTTGAAAATTCAGATCGATTTGCGCGTAGTGTTTTTGCTTTTTGCCCTGCTTAAATCTGATATTTCCGCCCTCTACGCCCTCCCAGACGTACGGTAGATAGGTCTGCACGCCGCCTGCGACCGCGGAGGCCAGCTGGTGCATCTCGATTTGAGCGAGCAGCTTTGAGGCGGCGTCTTTTACAGGGCTAGCGTCCGGGGACTTTGACTGCATATTTAAAAGCGTACCTTTTACGTCGTTTTGCAGGATTTTTGCCGTTTCTTCGGCGCTTTTTGGCGTCACGGCGCCAAGCTCGGCTCGAGCGATGTTTTGCTGTTTTATCAGCTTGCCGACTTCATCGAGATTATTTTTTGCTTCAAAGCCAGCTTTATCGGCGATTTGCAGGGCGAAATTTAACTTTCTAGCCGCATTTTGCAACTTGTCTTGCAGCGTCGCGCCCTCACTTCCTTCCGCGCCATCTCGGGCGATTTTTTGCGCGAAATCGTTAAATTTATCCTGCGAGCCCGCAAGCGCGCTAATCTCATCCGACAGCTGCTTTATCGCGCTTTTTAACTCGGCGAAATTTAAAGCAAAGCCTCTGTTTTGACTTAGTTTTTCGCTGCTTAAATTTTGCATTTTTTCGCCCGCGTTTGCTAGTAGCTGCGAGATTTTATTTAGCTCGTTGTTTAGCGTTTTTTCGTTTAGGCTTAGCCCGCTGCCGCTCATCGCGTTTGCTTGTTTATCCATAAATTTAGCCGCGTTTTCAAGCTTATCCGCGATTTCAAACAGCTGTTTAAAAGGCGAGCCTGCTAGCGTATCTTTGGCCGCGGTTTTAGCGTTTTGTAAAATTTGATCAAGCCTCGCAAAGCTTTCTTTCGTGCTTAGGCTATCGTCCTTAGCTAGCGTCCAAATTTGCTCCAAAAGCTGCTGATTTGAGAGATTTTTTATATCGCCAAACAGCTTATTTATCGCGCCGGGCAGGTTAAATTTGCCGTTTAGCGCGTCTTTTAAATTTGCTTCTAGCATAATGCCCGAACTTTTTATCTGCTCGTTTAGCGGCGCGTTTTTTAGCTCGGCGACGGGCTTTAAAAACTCCTTTAGTTTAAGCGCGAATTCCTTTAGATCAGGCTCGTTTTCGGCAAGAGCCGCGAGACTTTTCATATCTTTTGCGAGATTTGGCGAGAGCTGAAGGTTTTTAGCCTGCGCGGCGAGCTCTTTGGCCTGCGCAGGGCTTGATTTTAACTCGTTTAAGAGCTTATTTACGAGCTTATCCAGGTCTTTTACGGCGTTATCCGCGACCTCGGAGTCCAAATTTTGCGCGGGTGCGGGCTGATTTTTAAAAAGATTTTTGATTTCGCCCGCCTGCCCCGTCTGTCCTGCGTTTGCGCCGGGGACGCCGCCGGTTTTTGGCAGTGCGCCGCCGAGGGCGGCCTGGGTTGCGATTTGCGAGCTTGGCGCGTTATTTACCGATTCCATACAGTTATATCGTCAAATTTGAGATTTTCATTAGTTATTGGCCATCGTGCCGGGACTATGCTCAAAGTCTGTTCGGCTCTGAGCCGGAACAGTTTTTTGCGTGAAACAAAATGCGATCAAAAATATAAGAAGCGCCACATAAACCCACATAAAGCCGTCAAAACCCCAAATTTTCATACTAGCGCCCATTATCACGGATGAAAAAAGCGAGCCGATAGAGTAGCTAAAAAGTATCGCGCGGCCGACTTCGACGCCTTGGTTTTTGTGCTTTAAAACGTCGTTGGCGCGGGCAAGAGCGAGCGCGTAGAGGCAAAAAACGCCCGAACCGAGGAAAAACGACAAGACATACTGTGCGTAAATAGATGGCTTTAGTATCAAAAACACCGTTGCCGCGCACAGCGACACGCCCGCACAGCACATTATCACGGGTCTTCGGCCGAATTTATCCGAAAAACCGCCTATTAGCGAGTGCGCGATAAAGCCCCCCATCATCGCCACGGTCATAAAAAACGAAACCTCCTTCGCGCCGTATCCTTGCAACAAAACATAAACGCTAGCCATCGTGAAAAAGCCGTTTACCAGTATCCCTGCGACGATGCTGGTGATCAGCGCCAAAGGCACCAAAGTAAAGACTTTTGGGATCGAGACGCTCTTTTTTTCGGGTATCGGCGGTTCTTTGATGCGGATCAAATTTAACGGAATGCTAGAAAATAAAATAAACGCCGCACTTAGCAAAAAGACGTGCGAGGTGGATAAATTTAGCGAGAGCACGAGGATACCAAGCCCAAAGCAGACGTAAAACGTGATCTCGTAAAACGCCAACACCCGCGAGCGCACTTCGTTTCTAGCGCGCGCGTTGAGCCAGCTTTCGATTATCATTAAGATCGAGTAGTAGCAAAACCCCAGACACCCGCGCAAAAACGCCCAGAGGTATAAATTTGCGCTCAAGTCGTGAAACATCGCCGCGATACCGAAAAGCGACGCGAATATCCCGAAACTCCTGATGTGGCCGACTTTAGAGACGATCTTGTGCGAAAAGATAGTGCTAAGCATCGCCCCGATAAAAAACGTCGCGATCACAAAGCCCGTTTGCACCTCGTCCGCGCCCATTTTTTTTAGCTCTACGCCGGCAGAGCTGATGATGAGTCCGTTGCCCACAAACAAAAAAGACATCCCGATAAATAGTGCAAACATCGATTTTATCGTCATCGCCGAGCTAATTTTCATTGCTTCTCACTCCATATATCAAAGCGCCCGCGGGCATAACCGCAAGCGCGATCAAAAATGCGGCAATATCAAGGTTGCTATGTCTTTTTAACGCCAAAAACCCGACGACCAAAACCGCATACGCGATCAGCCGAAAAGGCACGAAAGCGGTGAAGAAATTTGGCGAATTTTGCTTCAAATTTTGCACGAAATTTCGCTTTTTGGACGGCCGAGCTTGGTCCTTTTGATTTGATTTGTTTAAATTTGGCTTGCTTGCTTGGCTTAAATTCGATTGATCGCCTTGGTTTGCATCATTTAAATTTAGCTCGTCGAATTTGTCTTGCGCGACTTCGTTTTGGTCTTTTGCCTTATCAAATTTAACCCGCTCATTTCGACCTTGTCCGCTAGTCTGAATAAATTTTACCGTTTTGTCGCCGCCATTTTCGTTTAAATTTTGCTTCTCAAATTTTAGCGCCCGATTTCGCTCGCTTAAATTTGAGCCGTCCGCAGCGTCAAATTTAGCCTGTTTGCTTAAATTTTCACCTTTGGCTTGCTCCGTTAGATTCTCGTCAAATTTAACCCGCTCGTTTTTATCTTTTAAATTTAGCTCCGCGGCTAGGCTAAATTCCGCGTCCGTTTTTGCGTAGGCGCTCAAATTTGACGCGTCCGACGGCTCGGCATTTTCGCGGTGCGGGTCATACCCGTCAAATTTAGCGCTTTGAGGGCGGTCAGGAAACTCCTCGTGATTTTCGCCCCATTCGTCTATATCGTCGTCCGCAAAGGCGTCATAGTCTCGCACGCCGTTTTCTACGCGCTTTTTGTAGGCTCTAAATGTCGCGGCCAGCACTAAAAGCGAACCGAAAAAAGCCGTCTGCGAGCTGTAAAACCATGCCCGCCCAAAAAAAGCCGAACTAAGTAAAAGCAAAGCCTCAAACGCGCCGTAAACGGCAAGCAGCCTAAAATTCACTCATCGTCCTCGTCCTTTGCGGGCTTAAATTTACCGCTATCTTTTAGCTCCTCAAGGCTCTTTATCTGCGCGTCATAGGCCTTTTTGACGTTTAGCGCGGCTGCGGCGATACCGACGGCGACGCCCGCAAACAAAGTCCACGTCCAGCCCGTCTCCTTCATCATCCAGTAGCCAAACCCCGCTCCGATCGCGAGCGCTACGACGATAGAGATGCCTAGGCTTAGCTGCTCGGCGCCTTTTACCACTTCGCCTAAATTTATCTTCGCCATCAGGCAAATCCCCAGCTATTTTTTATCTGCTCTTGTATCGCTTCACGCTCTTGTCTGGCCTCTTTTAGGCGCTCTTCGAGCTCGGTGATCCTTGCTTTGATCTCACGCATCTTTTCATTGTCGCCCGCCATTTCCGCACTTATTTCGTCAAAGCTCTCGTCGGCGGCTCTAACGGCAAATCTGATATCCTCCTCGTTCATCGCGGCGCAGATAAAGCCCGTCTCAAACTGGCTAGGCGCGAGATAAACGCCTTTTTTTAGCATCTTGGCGTGAAATTTGGCGTAAAGCTTGGTATCGCTTTTTAACGCATCGTCGTAGTTTTTGACCTCGCTTGCCGTGAAGAAAAAGCCGAACATCGAGCCTCGCACCGTCGTTTGCAGCGCGATGCCGTGCTTGACGGCGACGCTTTTTAGTCCGTGGGCGAGCAGGACGGCTAGCTTATTTAGCCGCTCGTAAAGCTCATTGTCTGCGAAAATTTTACTTAGGCTTGCGATGCCGGCGGCCATAGCTACGGGATTGCCGCTTAGCGTGCCGGCCTGATATACGGTGCCTTCGGGACTTAGGCAGTCCATGATCGCCGCCTTTCCGCCAAACGCCGCCGCCGGGCAGCCTCCGCCGATGACCTTACCGAACGTCACCAGATCGGCCTCTATGTCGTTAAATTCGAGCGACCCGTGCCTGCTCGCGCGAAATCCGCTCATAACCTCGTCAAAAATCAGCACCGCGCCGTTTTCGTCGCAAAGCATCCTAAGCACTCTTAAAAACTCGTTATCCGCAGGCACGAGTCCCATATTTCCCGCGATAGGCTCGATTATCAGCGCGCCGATTTTGCCTTTATTTGCCTCAAATATCGCTCGCACGCTTTCTATATCGTTATAGCGCGCCAGATAGGTGTTTTTCACCACGTCCGCAGGCACGCCGCCGCTAGAGGCGTTGCCGTAGGTGGTTGCGCCGCTACCTGCTTTTACCAAAAGCGCGTCGCTGTGCCCGTGATAGCAGCCTTCAAATTTTATGAGTCCGTCCTTACCGCTAAAGCCGCGCGCTACGCGGATAGCGCTCATCGTAGCCTCGGTGCCGGAGCTTACGAAGCGCACCTTTTCGACGTTTTTAAACTCGTCGCAGATCAGTTTTGCAAGCCTCGTTTCTAAATTTGACGGAGCACCGAAGCTAAGCCCCTTTTTAGCCGTCGCTATCACCGCATTCTCGATATCGGGATCGCAGTGCCCGAAGATAAGCGGCCCCCAGCTCTGGATGAAGTCCAGATAGCGCTTCCCCTCGATATCAACCAGATACGCGCCCTCGCCTCGCTCTACTACGAAAGGCTCTCCGCCCACGCTCCCAAATGCCCTGACCGGCGAATCTACGCCGCCCGGGATATACTTTTTGGCTAGCTCGAAAGCTTCTTTGTTCGTCATTTTTTATCCTTATTGAAATTTATTACGTATTCGTAAAGCAAATTTATCTCCTCATCGGTTAAAAAGTAGCTGGGCATCACGCTTCTAGCGCTTAGCACGCCCTCTTTAAAGGTCTTAAAATCAAGATTGTTTATTTGCGGCGCCCTTAGTTCGTCGTCGATGACCTGTTTCGTTTTTTTATCAAAATGCCTATACTTTGATATGAGCGAGCCCTCGCCGCCCCTGCCGTGGCACTTGTCGCAGCCGATGCCGCGCGGGTTTTGATAGAGCATCTTTGCGTATTCGGTTTTCGTGATAAAATCGCTCGCAAACGACGCTGCGCAAAACAGCCAAAAAATCAGCCGAATTTTCATAAAATCTTTCGCTTTTTCGTAAATTTAATCTAAAATTAGCTATCATACAACTTTTGTGATTAAAATGCGATAAAGGACGCAAATGACGATATTGGACGGAAAAAACGTAAGCGCGCGGGTAAAGGAAAAAGTAAAATTTGAAGCGCTAAATTTGAAAAATCAAGGCATAGAGCCGGCCCTTGCGGTGATACTGGTCGGCGAGGATAAAGCCAGCCAAACCTACGTCGCGGCCAAAGAAAAAGCTTGCATAGCCTGCGAGATAAAAAGCGTGATGCACCGCCTGAGCGAATCCACGACGCAAAGCGAGCTAATCGCGCTAATAGACGTGCTAAATTTAGACGACGGTATCGACGGCATATTAGTGCAGCTGCCGCTACCAAAACACATCGATACGAATAAAATTTTAGAAACCATTAGCCCCGCAAAAGACGTGGACGGCTTTGCCGCTATAAACGTCGGCAAGCTAGCTAGCGGACTTGACGGTTTCGTACCGTGCACGCCGCTAGGCATAATGGAAATTTTTAAAGCCTACGATATAAATTTAGAGGGCAAAAACGCCGTCGTGATCGGACGCAGCAACATCGTGGGCAAACCGATGGCAAATCTACTGCTAAACGCCAACGCGACCGTAACCGTGACGCATAGCAAAACGCGAAATTTAAAAGAAATTTGCGCAGACGCCGATATCCTTGTCGCAGCCATCGGCAGGGCGGATTTCGTAACGGCGGATATGGTTAAAGAGGGCGCGGTGGTAATCGACGTAGGCATAAACCGTATGGACGACGGCAAGCTAAAGGGCGACGTCAAATTTGACGAGGTAGCTCCAAAATGCTCGTTTATAACGCCAGTTCCGGGAGGCGTAGGTCCGATGACTATCGCGATGCTGCTGTCAAACACCATAAAATCAGCCAAAAACCGCGCGAAAAAGGCATAAATTTTGAAAAAAGCGTTTAATAAATTTTTGGATTTTTCAAACAGCTGGACGGGCACGGTCATCATCGTCCTGCTCGTGATTTTCTTTGTCGCGCAGGCCTTCGTGATACCATCAGGTTCGATGAAGGATACGCTTTTAGTCGGCGATCATCTTTTCGTTAAAAAATTTAGCTACGGCATCTCGACCCCGCGCATTCCGTGGATAGAGGTCAAGATTTTGCCCGATTTTAACGGTAACGGCCACCTCATCGAGGGAGCCAAACCGCAGCGCGGCGATATCGTGGTTTTTCGCTATCCGCACGATGAAAAGATCCACTACGTCAAGCGAAATTTCGCAGTCGGCGGCGATGAAGTGATATTTACCGAAAAGGCGCTATTTTTACACCCGCACGAGGGCGAGGAGTTTATAAAGGCGAATTTCGACGAAAAAGATATCGTTAAATTCGGCGGCAAACTTTTCGTCAAAGAACCCTATAAATTCGGCGGTATCCACTACGACGAGAAGGTAAATTTATTCGAACTGGCCGTAAACTACCTAAACGCGGGCAAATTCGCCATGCAACCCGTTATCGTGAGCGAGCTGCCAAAAACGGGCAACTATCCGTTTAACGCATTTTATTTTCAGGTTCCGGAAGGCGAGTTTTTCATGATCGGCGACAATCGCGACCACTCAAACGACAGCCGTTTTTGGGGCCCCGTGGCATACAAAAATATCGTCGGCAAGCCTTGGTTTGTATATTTTAGCTGGGACGACGAATACAAAATCAGATGGAACAGGGTCGGCAAGAGCGTGGATTTTATACAAAACTCGCCCGAGCTGCTAGATGGCGCCAGAGCAGAAGCTAAAAACGACGGAAACAAGATCGAATGAACCTTGACAACATCGACTTCGCTCAGGTTGCGATCCTAGTCGCCGTGCTCGTTATATCCGTCGTCGGGCACGAGATCGCGCACGGATATGCGGCGTATAGATACGGCGATTTGACCGCTAAAAATTTGGGGCGGCTCAGCATAAATCCCATAAAACACGTCGATCCGCTAGGCACTATCGTAGTGCCCGCACTCATGTATCTTAGCACTGGAGTGACGTTTGGCTGGGCTAAACCCGTACCTATAAATTTACGCACGGTGCTCTATAACGGCGGCTACAAGGCCGCTACCCTCGTCGCGCTTGCTGGCATCGCATACAACCTCGCCCTTTTTGCGCTAGCGTTTTGCGCGTTTAAATTGATCGGTTTTGATGGCTTTTTTGATAGCACGGTAGCGGAGTTTGTTTTCATGCTCGCAGCCGTAAATTTAGTCCTAGCCCTCTTTAACCTCTACCCTATCCCGCCTCTTGACGGCTCGAAAGCGCTTGAATATCTTTTACGCATTTTCGGGCTTCACGGCGCGGCAAACTGGCTAAACAGCATACAAAGATACGGCTTTATCGCGCTAGTTATCATCGTGATCTCGCCGCTAAAAGATTATTTTTTCGAGCCGATACGATATGCCGTCATGATCATGAGGATGTTTTTGTAAACGGCAAATTTTAAAATTTAGCCCAAATTTCGCTCCTAAAGGCTCGCGGCGAAATTTTACTTTAATGCTTTTTTGCTATAATTAAGCATTTTTTAGCTTATGGAAATTTCATGAAAATAGACAAAATTTTTATCGCGAGCGACCACGCGGGCTTTGATCTTAAGGCGCAAATTTGCGAGCTTTTAAAAAACGAAGGTTTTAGTGTATGCGACTTAGGAACGCATAGCAAAGATAGCGTCGATTATCCCGATTTTGCCGCACTTCTGGCGCAAAATTTACGGCACGAGAACGAATACGGCGTGCTAATCTGCGGCACGGGTATCGGCATCAGTATCGCGGCTAATCGCCATACGCACGTTCGCTGCGCGCTTTGTCACGACGTCACCACGGCAAAGCTCGCACGCGAGCATAACGACGCAAACGTGCTAGCCATGGGCGCTAGAACGATCGGCGACGCGGTCGCGGCAGATACGATAAAAGCCTTTTTTGCTACCGAATTTGCTGGCGGCAGACACGAAAGACGCGTGAAAAAGCTAGGAGGCGAGAAATGACCGATTGGCTCGTGCTCACCGTTTTGATCTGCGTTTGTATCTACCTCACCGTTATGGTGTTTTACTTTAAAACCTTGCTTAAAAAAGAGCGTGCGACGCGCGATTTTATGAAAAACAACCTCCAAGACACCGAAGTCGTCATACGCAAGCTGCAAATCCAGCTCCAGCGCGGTCTTGGCAACATCGACATCCTCACCGACGAGCTAAACAAAGTCAAAAACGACGCCAACGCCCTTCGCACCAGAAACTCGCAGTACCGCCTGGAAAACGACAAACTCCGCCAGCGCATCCGCGAGCTGGAGGGCAAAATCGAAGCGCTGCTATAAATCAAATTTAAAGGCAAAAAAATGAAAGAACTAGACAAAGCGGGGAAGGAATTTTTATTAAATTCTATCCGCTGTATAAACGATTTTCCAAAGCCGGGCATAGTATTTCGCGACATCACGACGCTGCTAAATAACAAAGAAGCGTTTAATTTTTTAATCGATCACCTAGCGGCTCGCTACGAAGACGCCGATATAGACTTTATATGTGGCATCGAGTCGCGCGGATTTATATTTGGAGCGGCTTTAGCGGCTAGGCTGCGGCTGCCTTTCGTACCGATCAGAAAGCCCAAAAAACTGCCCTACATCACGATCTCGCAAAAATACAGCCTAGAATACGGCGTGGACGAAGTGCAGATGCACATCGACGCATTCGGTGAAAAAGCAGGCGCAAAGGTGCTTTTGATCGATGATCTAATCGCTACGGGAGGCACTGCCAAAGCAAGCGTAGAGCTAATCAATCAAACAAGCGCAAAGTGCGTTGAAGCTTGCTTTTTAATCGATTTAAAGGATCTGGGCGGTAGCGAAATTTTACGCCCGCTTACTAAAATTTACAGCATATTAGAGCTTTAAAATGGAAGAATTTTTTATAAAATTACTCACCGAGTACGGCTACATCATACTTTTTTTATGGTGTATAATGGAAGGCGAAATGGCTCTCATAATGGCGGGCATCCTCGCGCACACGACGCATATGCACATCGTGCCGGCGATCTTTATCGCGGGGCTGGGCGGTTTCGTCGGAGATCAAATTTACTTTTATCTAGGCCGCTATAACAAAAAATACATAGCCAGAAAGCTTCACACCCAGCGCCGCAAATTCGCCATCGCGCACATAATGCTGAAAAAATACGGCTGGCCGATCATCTTTATGCAGCGCTATATGTACGGCTTTCGCGTCATCATCCCGATGTGTATCGGCCTAACGGGCTATAGCGCGAAAAAATACGCCTTTATAAACCTGATAAGCGCGTGGTGCTGGGCCGCGATCACGATAATCCCTGCGTGGATTTTAGGTGAGCACATACTTGATATCCTGCACAAAGCAAAAGAGCACTGGTACGTCGCCGTGCCGATAGTCGCGCTCTTTTTGGGCATTTTGCTTTGGGGTTTTAGACGCATAGAAAATAAAATTTTAAATGAGAGGAGACACAGAAATGCGGTTGCAAATAATCAATAAAAAACTAAGCAAAATCAAAGCCGATTTGGAGCTGATTTTCGTCGTAGATAAAGATCTAAAACATAAATTTATAAAAGACGAAAAGGCGTTTAAATTCGCCAACTACAAAGGCGAGAGCATCTTGCTTTTAACCGAACAAGCAAGGCTTTACGTGCCGTTAAATAAGCTAAATTTCGAGGAATTTCGCCTGAGTGCGGCAAAAGCTTATAACGCGCTAAAAACGCTAAACGTAAAAACGGTGAAACTAAATTCGTATCTGAGCGCTTGCGGCTGCGCAAAAACGAGCTTTCAGGCATTTGCGGAAGGCTTTTTGCTGGGAGCTTACGAATTTAACAAGTATAAAGAAAAAAAAGAAATTTACGCGCTTAAAGATATTATTTTTAGCTCGGAGGAATTTAACGACGTCAAATTTGACGCAAAAGAGGCTCGGCTTGGCCTAACTCACGGCGAGATAATCGCTACGGCGACAAATTTCACCAAAGACGTCGTAAATGAAATACCCGAAATCTACACTCCGCAAAAAATGGCGGAAGAGGCGCAAAATCTGGCCAAAAACTATCCAAATTTAAGCTGCAAAATTTACGACGAGAAATTCCTCGCAAAAGAAAAGATGAACGCATTTTTGGCCGTAAACAGAGCCAGCGTCCATCCGCCTCGCCTCATCCACCTCATCTATAAGCCAAAAGACGCGAAAAAGCGCGTAATCTTCGTCGGCAAGGGGCTAACCTACGATAGCGGCGGGCTTAGCTTAAAGCCGGCTGATTATATGCTGACGATGAAGGCCGATAAAAGCGGTGCGGCTGCGGCGATGGGTATCATAAAAGGCGCGGCGGAGCTAAATTTGCCGTTTGAAATTCACGCGATTTTAGGCGCGACGGAAAATATGATCGGCGGCAACGCCTATAAACCGGACGACGTGCTGATCTCTCGCAGCGGCGTTAGCATCGAGGTGCGAAATACCGACGCCGAGGGCCGTTTGGTGCTCGCAGACTGCCTTAGCTACGCGCAGGATTTTAAGCCCGATATCCTCATCGACATGGCGACGCTAACGGGCGCTTGCGTGGTCGGACTTGGCGAATACACAAGCGGCATAATGGGTAACAACGAGGAGCTAAAGGCGGAATTTAAAGCAAAAGCGGCAAAAAGCGGCGAGCTAACTACGATTTTAGAGTTTAACCCGCACTTGCGCGAGCTAATCAAAAGCCAGATCGCAGACGTCAGCAACACGGCGTCCAGTCGCTACGGCGGCGCGATCACGGCGGGACTTTTCCTCGATAAATTTATAAAAGACGAGTTTAAAGACAAGTGGATGCACCAAGATATCGCAGGCCCCGCATACACCGAAAAAGCATGGGGATATAATAAAGCAGGCGCGACGGGAGCTGGCGTGCGGATGAATCTTTATTATCTATGCGCTATGGCAAAGGAGCTGTAATGGGACTAGCAGTAGGTATCGTAGGATTGCCAAACGTCGGCAAATCAACCACGTTTAACGCACTAACGAAAGCGCAAAACGCCGAGAGCGCGAACTATCCGTTTTGCACGATCGAGCCGAATAAAGCCGTCGTGCCGGTGCCCGACAAGCGCCTAGGCGAGCTAGCCAAAATCGTAAATCCAAATAAAATCCAATACTCGACTATCGAATTCGTCGATATCGCGGGGCTCGTAAAGGGCGCAAGCACGGGCGAGGGGCTGGGAAATAAATTTCTCTCAAACATCCGCGAGACCGAGGTGATTTTGCACATCGTGCGCTGCTTTGAAGACGAAAACATCACGCACGTAGAAGGCGGCGTCGATCCCGTGCGAGACGTCGAAATCATCGAGACCGAGCTCATCCTCGCCGACATCGAGCAGCTAAACAAAAAAATCGAGCGCCTAACCCGCGAAGCCAAAGCGAACGCAAAAGGCGCGAAAGAGGCGCTAGAGACGGCAAACGCGCTGCTAGCTCACCTAAACGACGGCAAAAGCGCGAGCAGCTTCGGCGGCAAGGACGAGGACGCGTTTATAAATTTAAACAAAGAGCTAAGATTGCTCAGCGCAAAAGAGGTCGTCTACGGCGCAAATGTGGGTGAGGACGGCATCTCGGAGGATAACAAATACGTGCAGGCGCTTCGCGAATTTGCCGCGCGCTCGGGACACGAGGTTATCAAGCTCTGCGCTAAGATCGAAGAGGAGCTCGTCGGACTTAGCGACGAAGAGGCGCACGAGTTTTTAAGCTCGCTAGGCACGAACGAAAGCGGCCTAGAAAAGATCATCAAAACGGCGTTTGCAAAGCTAAATTTGATCAGCTATTTTACCGCAGGCGTCGTCGAGGTGCGCGCATGGACGATCGTAAAAGGCTGGAAAGCGCCAAAAGCCGCCAGCGTCATCCACAACGACTTTGAGCGAGGATTTATCAGAGCCGAGGTCATCGGCTACGAGGACTACATCGCTTGCGGCGGCGAAAACCCGGCCAAAGAGGCCGGCAAAATGCGCCTAGAGGGCAAGGACTATGTCGTTCAAGACGGCGACGTAATGCATTTCAGGTTTAACGTTTAAAGGCGGAGCGTTGCTTGCGGGAGCGCAAACCGCTTTCTCAAAGAGCGCAGGAGCAAGGCGTCCGCGCTAAAACAAACGAGCAGGGCATATCGCTTCGAGATTCGTAGCGGCAAGCTCTCTCAAAGCGGGCTAAATTTAACTTTCCGGCAGGCTTGATTTGGGGTTAAATTTAACCCTTTTGCCGCTATTTTTCGCTACCGAGTTTCGTCCGCAAACAACAACTCATAGGATGCAAACTGCTTTCTCAAAGAGCGCAGGAGCACAAGGTATCCGTGCCGAAGTACTTTGTAGCGGTAGCGTTTTAGCAATTGCGACCGCTAGAAGCAAGCAAGCGGAGCATATCGTTTTGCGCTGCGTAGCGACGAACCACAAATTGGTCAAATTTGACTTTTCGGGCCGAGCGGTTTTGGGCTAAATTTGACCGCCCTTCCTTTCTTGCCGCGCAGCTTACGAGCCTAAGCGCGGGCAAGATAAATTTTTGCGTCGGCATCTTGGCTACTCTAGTAACCGCACCATAAAATTTTAGTCTTTAAAGATGCGGTTAAATTTAGCTCGGCGCGGGTTTTGTAGCTCAAATTTGACTCGCGCTAGATTTAAGGAAAAAATTTGAAAAAGATCATAGCCGTTTGCGCAACCGCATTAAATTTACTCTGCGCTCAAATAAATTTCGAAGGAGCCAAAGCCCAGGGCGACGCCATAGTTGCCTACAAGGAAAAGCAATTTAAGGACGCGGCAAGGCTTTTAAAAACCTCATGCGATAAAAATATCGCTAGCGGCTGCTTTAATCTAGCATTTTTATACGAAGAAGGCGAAGGCGTAGCAAGAGACGATGCCAAAGCCGCAAAGCTCTACGACAAAGCCTGCTACCTAGGCAGCGCATCCGCGTGTAACAATCTCTCCATCCAGTACAGACAAGGTCGCGGCGTGAAAAAAGACGTCAAAAAAGCAAACGAACTAGCCAAAAAAGCGTGCGACGCGGGCAACCTCAGGGCTGCACTTTTATCGGCAAGGCATACTATGGCGGCGAGGGCGTCAAAAAAGACTACAAAAAAGCGGCCGAGTTTTATAAAAAATCATGCGATCAAAACCATCCCACGGGCTGCATGCTGCTTGGCATCCTATACGAGGATGGTCTAGGCGCACAAAGAGATCTGCAAACGGCGAAAAAGTACTACTCAAAAGTCTGCCAAATGGGCGAGAATCTAGGCTGCAAACTCTACAAAGAAGCAAAATAGGTTAAATTTGAGAAAAATAAAGCTAGTAAAATTTAACAAAGGAGCGCGATGATAAAACAGCTCTTACTACTGCTTTTTGCGCTAAATTTCGCCCTCGCAAATTTGACGGACGAAGCTCAAATCGCCTACGACGCGGGCGATGAAAAAACGGCGGCAAAAATTTGGCAAAAAGCATGCGAATCAGGCGAGGCGCGCGGATGCGTAAGGCTTGGGTTTTTATACCAAAGCGGCAGAGGCGTAAAGCAAGATGACGAAAAAGCCGGTAAATTTTACCAAAAAGCTTGCGACGCGGGCGAGCTAAGAGGCTGCGACAGCCTAGCCTCGCTACACCAAAATAGCGGCAAACACGCCAAAGCCGCCGCTATTTTTGAGCAAGCCTGCGAAAAAGGATTTGGTTTAAGCTGCTATAATCTAGCTCAAATTTACGAAGCGAGCGTTGGCGTCGCGCCGGATGAAAGCAAGGCGCTATACCTCTACGTAAAAGCTTGCGAGCACGGATACGCCGTAGTTTGCTACTATCTAGGCGGCATGTACGCGGACGGCTGGACGGGCACAAACGACGAAGCCGCGAAAAACTCGAAAAACGCACTCAAATTTTACTCGCTTGCGTGCGAGGGCAAAATTTACGAAGCGTGCGAGGCTTTAGGCAGGCTTTACGAGGACGGCGAGGCGGGTTTTGCGCAGGATATCAAGGCTGCTAGATCCTACTACAACAAGGCCTGCGCCGCAAATGCCTACAAATGCGGCGGCAGCGAGCGCCTAGACGAGCTACAGGGCGGCTGGGCGCAGTATCAAAACGGGCAGTTTGAGGCGGCCTACGAGCTAGGCAAAGAGTCGTGCGACAGGGGCGTAGCAAACGGCTGTGCGGCGCTAGGAGAGCTCTACGCAAAGGGGCTCGGCGGAGCGCGGCAAGATAGCGAGCAGGCGGTAAAATTTCACGAGAAGGCCTGCGAAGGCGGATTTGGAGCTTCTTGCGCCAAGTTTGGCGAGATGCTATCTTGGGGGCGCAGCGTAAAAAAGGACGTTCCGCGCGCTCTGGAGCTTTTTGAAAAGTCCTGCCTGCTTTGGCGGCTGGATGCTTGCGAGAGCCTAGCGGACGCGTATTTTGAGGGTGCGGACGCGCCGCAAGATATAGCAAAAGCCTTTAACTTTTACGGGATCGCCTGTTACAACGGGCTAAAACCGGCCTGCACGAACCTGGGCGCGATCTACGAAAGAGGCATAGGCGAAGCGATAAAGGCGGACGAAAACGAGGGGCCGAGAGCCTTTTTCGCGAGGCTTGCGAAGCCGGCGACGCGCGCGGATGCCTAAATCTAGCGCGCCGTCTTGAGAGCGGCGATAAAAAGCAAGCCGCCGCGCTACGCCAAAAGGCGCAAAAGCTGCATGAAAAAGAGTGCGAGGCGGGGCTAGCTAAAAAGTGTCTGGAATTTAAAAAATCAACCGTAAAGGAGAAAATATGAGTTTTAAAACCGTTTCGTTTGCCGTAGTTGCGGCTATTTTGCTTGGAGGCTGCGCTTTTTGGCAAAGCGATCCCAAGCCGATCGCACCGGAAAATACATCTAAAAAAGCCGGCTTGTCTATGTTTAACAAAACTCTTAATGACGTAAAGCTGCCTCAAAAAATCACGATAGACGGCGATAAATTCGTCTTAAAACACAAAGATAGCAGAACGGCGGAATTTTACCTACCAAGCGAGCAGGTGGGCTTTAAATGGACCAAACTAACGAGCGTCACGATTTACGATATGGATATTCAAAAGTATCGGGACATAGTCGTAAAAGGCTTAAAAGACGGCAAATACGGTAAAGCGGAATATGATTTTAAATTTCTAAATGATAAAGAGTATCAAGGCTACACGATCTACGAGCCGATCGCGGGCAACCCTGATTTTGACAACTACGAGATAAATCTAATCCACGCCAAGCGCCTTAACTGCGGGCTTAGAGTCGTGCACTACGCGCTAAAGTTTCCAAACAGCGCTCGGAAGGATAAATTTGCCGCTCTCATCAAGCAAAAAATGCCGATATTTTTAGCGCAGATGCCGCAAGTCGAGTGTAAATAAAAATTTACTTTTGAGCGTCAAATCCGAGTTTTTGCCAAAATTAGCGCTCTCTTTTGCGGGCGGATATTTAAATTTAGCCGCGAAACTACGTCAAATTTGACGCTTTGCTTGGCGTGTGCCGTTAAATTTGACGGGCATAACGGCGACAAATTTAATATTTTATTTACAAAAATAGTCAAATTTAAGGACAAATTTGACGCTGCTACTTTTTTGATTATTCGGCGGCAAATTTTACTCTCATCCTCGGCTCTCGGCTAGGCACGGTTTGCGTAAATTTATCGCCGGATGCCGTCTTCGTTTGTGTTTTTGCCGGCAAACTGCGCCGAATTTGACGCCGCATTTACGCTAAAATGATAGCTTTACTAAAATTAAAACGACGATCCTGCAAAGCATTTGAAAAATTCAGCGCAAATTTTATCGCGAAGGATAAAGTCCGTTTATCCCAAATTTGACGCTTAGCGCTACTGCGGGCAAATCGCGGCGAACACGCCGAATTTTGACTATTTACAAAGGTTTTTGGCGCACGAAAACGCGCTTAATGAACTTTTGGGGGCGGATTTTAGGCGCGCGGCGGAGATTTTGATCGCGATTTAGGCGAGAGAAGTCCAAACGAAACGGGCGTATTTAAGCATTTTCACCGGACTTTGCCGCCCGTAAAACATCGAAATTTACGGCCTAAACGACTTTAAAACCTGGGTGAGCGCGGTCGCCAAGATCGCAAAGCGCGGCACGGACGAGTATGCGGTGCGCGCCTTTATCAAAAAATACACGCAAGACTCGCTAAAAACTATGACGCAGTGGGCGCGCTCGTCAAATTTTGTTTGCGTAGGCTAGCGCCGGAAGGCCTGCTACCAAAACCGTCGCAAACTAGCGGACTAGAGCTTTTCGTTGGCTACCCGCGCTCCGTTTTTCGGTGCCGGAGACACTTAAGGGACGAGGTGCTCTTCGATCGCAAACATCGCCGTGGGCTATCTAAAGATAAATTTCGCTGCCGCAAAAAGCTGCTCATACGCCGGCAAAGCTAGCAAAACGAAAACACGCAGCGGATAATAAGATACGCTGCGAAAAAAATAAAATTTAGACTTTGAGTTTTGTTTGAGCTGGTTTTCCCGTGAAATTTGATCGCTCGGTCGAGCGGAATTCATCCTAATTTTAGCGTTTTAAATTGGGCATTTATTTTGAGCTTTCGCTTGTCGAATTTTGCACGAGTTTTCAAAAGTCGCTCCGGCGCCAAGCAGCCTTGCCGTAAGGTTTATTTAGCCGTTTGATACGTTCACAAAATACTCGCCTAGTCGGCAAGTTAACGTTTTTGCCTGATTGCTAAATTAGCAGCCGCTAAAGCCATATCCGCCCCTGCTCCGCCTGTTTAGCAAGACTCCTCGCCAGGCTCGCTAGCTTTTACGAAATATCCGCTCGATGCCACGATTACGAGCTTTTTAAAATCGCCCGCCAATATCACACGTCTACCGCAAGGTGTCGGCTGCTCGCCGTATTTAAGAAATCGACCGCGCAGGCTTTTTTATATTTTGAGCGGTTTTGCCGTCTTGCTCACAACCGTCCGGCCGTCAGCCTAAAGCTCGTTTAAAGCGATTTTAAATTCAATACTTGATTTTTACGCGTCAAATTTTCATAAGCCGAATTTGTCGGCGCCAAATCCGCCCGAATTTACGGCAAAATTTCATTTTACTTAGTCAAAATCGGTGATACGAATATAAATTTAAACGGTAAATTTTACTCGGATGGCGCGCTAGAGCCAAAAATTTAACAAAGCCGCCGTAAAATCGAGCGCTTTTGTTTCGGTTTAAATTTTAAAATTTATCGCTGAAGCGCATTTGAGTAAATTTATCTTTTAAAAATCTACAAACAACGCATTTTAGCACGAAAAAGCGGCTATCTTTGCAAAATTTTACGCTTCTTCTTACGCTGCAAGCTTAGATCAAAGCTAAATTTGCCTTAACCAAAAGCCAAGCAAAATAGCGTCGTAAAGCTCAAATTTTTAAAAAAGAAATTTTCGTAATCGCGCCTAAAAATCAAAATGCCGAATTCGGCTGCCTAAAGCAAAACTTAGAGCCGAAACGTTCGCGCAAACGCAAGAAAATTAACTATTTGCGGCGATCGAGTTTGCGACCGCCGCAACTAAAATCAAATTCGCGGCGGTTCGCAAATCTCAAATTTAAGCCTTTTAGCCGGCATGCAAGCTCGCGTCATAATCAAGCCAGAAAAGCAGGCGCGTTAAATTTAGCTCTTTTAGCC
Source organism: Campylobacter rectus (assembly GCF_004803795.1). Taxonomy (NCBI): domain Bacteria; kingdom Pseudomonadati; phylum Campylobacterota; class Epsilonproteobacteria; order Campylobacterales; family Campylobacteraceae; genus Campylobacter; species Campylobacter rectus. The sequence continues at coordinate 1,660,847 of NZ_CP012543.1, forward strand.
AAAATGCAAACCGACTTACACGTAAAACCAAAAGCAAGCACAGATTATCCCGCAAAAATCCTAAACGCCACCCAAACCGCTAAAGCACCGATCAAAACGCCACCCGCAAATGCCGAAGCGACGTAGATTTTCTGCCTTTTTCTGATCTGCTCAAATTTCTTTTCGTGATGCTTTTTCACGCCCTCGAAGGTCAAATTTAATATCTTTTCGTTCGTTTGATTTAGCGCATCGGCAAAGCTCTTTATCTGCTCATCGTTGATATATCGCATGGTCTTGCGCGTCGCGTTGGCTAGGCGCTCGTAGTCCTCGCTATTTTCCCAGAGCTCGACGACGGTGTTGTTTTCGATGCGCTCTTTTAGTTCCAGCGTCTCTTTTAGCTCGTTTTGTTCGACTAGCTGCGTTCCCATTGCGCCTCCTTAGTTGATAGTTCCTATTTTGTCGCCGTATTTTAGCTTTTGCTCGGCTGTTAGATCAAATTTGACCGCGCCCTGCTCGCTAAGGATGAGGATCGTCGAGCCCAGCTCAAACATCCCCAGCTGCTCGCCCTTTTTCGCGCTTAAATTTTCGTATTCATAAAGCGCGACGTTACCGGCGCAGGCGTTAGTCTGTATGCGCGCGTCAAAATCAAATTTCATCTTGCCCACGTTTAGCGCGCCGACAAAGACCAGCCACATCTTTTTGCCGCTTGCAAGCTTGCATTTTAGCACCACGCGCTCGTTTTTGGCGTATAGATTCGGCACCTTTAGCAGCGCGCTAACGGCCACGCTATATAGCTCGCCCGGCACGTAGAGCGCGGATAAAATCCTCATATCGCAAGGCGCGTGGTAGCGGTGATAGTCGCGCGGGCTTAGGTAGATATTTACGTACTCTAGCTCAGCGTCTCGCTCACTGCGGTCCATACTATCGCCCAGAAGCTCTGCTATACCGTACTCGTGGCCCTTGACGCTGATCGCCTTTAGCTCCTTGCTAACTCCGAGCTCCAGGCACGTGCCGTCGCTAGGACTGATGAAGGCCTGCGGCGAAACGTCGAAATTTCGCGGACGCTGTAGCTCGCGGGTAAAAAGCGCCGTGAGGCTCTCGTATTCCTTTGGCTGCTTAAACTCGCTCATGTCGATTTTAAAGCCGCTTACGTATTTTTCATTGATAAAGGTTTGCACAAATCTCGGAAATTTAACCGCCGCCACAAACCCAAATATCCTAGAAATAAGTCCCCTCATACAACTCCTTTTAGTCTTAATAACGAAATCTCGCTAGGCGCCATCACGCGCACCGGCGGCCCCCAAAATCCGGCTCCGCGACTAACGTAAATTTGCGTTTTTTTGTTCGCGCGGTATAGCCCGGCGACGTATTTTTGATCCAGCCTTACCAGCAGCGAAAACGGAAAAATCTGCCCGCCGTGCGTGTGTCCGCTCACGACCAGATCCACGGGCGCGCTTTCGTCCATGTACTTTAAAAATTTAGGCTGATGAGCGAGCAAAACGGTAGGCAAATTTACGTCGCGACCGTCCAGAGCCGCGACCAGATCAGGCTCGTACGCTTTAAACCTTAAACCGATGATATCATAAACGCCGGCTAAATTTACTCCGCCCACTCGCGCGTTTTCATTGCCTAAAATTTTAAAATTCGTCGTCTCGCGGATAACTTTCATCGTGCCGTCTATGCCGTTATAGTACTCGTGGTTGCCCGGCACGTAAAAGGTGCCGTATTTGCTCTTTAGCTCATTAAATGGCGCGATAAACTCGGCCAAACGATGCGGCTTCACGTCGGCGATATCGCCCACAATCGCGACTGCGTCGGCGTCCAGCTCGTTTACGCGTCTAGTTACCGCTCGCGCAAAGTCCGCTCCTAAAAAATCGCCCAGATGAATATCCGTTAAAACCGCGATTTTTAGCTCGTCCTTTAGCCCCTTTAGCTCGATATCTTGGGCTTTTACTTCGGGCAATTTTACGGCGTTAAAGATACCTCTAAAAAAGTAGCTAAACGCCAAGATAAGTATCGTGACGTCAAGATAAAGGCGCAAAAATTTACGCCTGCTCTCGCTAAACGCGCGCTTGGTTACAGGACGGGCGGCAAAGGCTACGACGTTCGTAAATAGCACGAACGAAAAGATAATAAACGTCAGCGCCAGCATCAGCGAACAGGCGATGCGAAGGCTCGGTCCCAAAAAGTTAAACCGCAGCGAAAAAGCAAGCGCGACGCCGCCGATGGCAAGCGTAAGGAAAAACAGCCCAAGCGCCCTTTTATACGCGGCAAGCGGCCTGAGCGCGGCATCCGCGAAAAGCCCGCGATAAGAAACGTAATTCATAAAAATAATGATTAAAGACGATAGAACATAAAACATTTCGTAAATTTAGCCAAAATTATTAAATATCTAACCACTGCGCGCGGCAAATTTGAGGAAATTTAAACGCAGAGGCGGGCGATTTTGGATTTTAAAGGCAGATGTTTCGGGCGCAATGAAATGCGCAGCCGAATATTTGTTTAAGTTAAGCGGCGCGTATAAGCGACAAATTCGCCCTATGATTTAAGTAGCGATGAGCGCGTTACCGGCGGCGGTTTTACGCGGTGAGGGCGACGCGCACGAACGGCGATTTATTCCGTTAGATTTAACTTTCGCGTTGCTTTGGTTTTGAGTGCGCTTGCTCTTTATTTTGCAAATTTGATCATTTCGGCGATAAATTTACGGCTTTGCGGGATGCGTTTTGGGATAAATTTGATTTGTAGCGGGCGGCTTTGTTTCGGCAAAATTTGGCGACGGCGAGATAAAATTTATCTAAAATTTGAGAGTAAATTTAGCGGCAAAACGGGCTCGAATTTGATCGCTCAAGGTAAATTCGGCTCGCAAATTTGACGTACCCGTAAATTTGACGCAAAAGGAGCTAAATTCGGCTACTCCTGAATTAATTTTATAAATGTCACGCCGTTAGATTCTAAAGCATTTGTATTAATCTTTTCCGAGCCAAACTGCAAAATATATCTATTGCCCGAAACCTCATACAAAGCCGTCAAAAAGCCGTCCAAATCATCGTTTTCATAATCATATAAACAATCTTGTATGTAGTTTTTGTTCTCGTAAAAATCAACCTTATGATAAGCGGCCGAACCGCCCTTTAAAAACCATACATCATTTAAATTTATTTTTTTACCATTATAAGTGATTAAGTGCTTATTTGTTACATAAAATCCTTCGTAGATAAAATTCTTGATTTCGCGATATGTTGCCATAAGAAAAAGAGTAGTACTGCATACAACGCATATTTTCATAAACGTTCCACTCTCTAAAAATAAACTACAAAAAGCCCACACGCATAAGGTAAAAGCAATAATTTTCAACACGCAAAAAAATCTAATAGAACATAAATATTTATACAACACGACCTCGCCCTCGTCGAGCTTGACGTTTTCAGGCAAGTCCGCCAGCTCGTCGTCCGGCGCCTTGCGCGTCAAATTCGGCTCACTCATCGCCCGCATCCTCCGTTCGCACGATGAGGCTCTTTGGCAGGTTAAATTTCTCGATCACTTCGCACTCTTTCGCCCTCATCTCGCCCGCGTCGCTCTCGTGATCGTAGCCTAGCACGTGAAGCAGTCCGTGCGTGAAAAGCAGCGCCGTTTCGTCATCCTCGCAGTGACCCAGCTCGGCGGCTTTAGCAGCGACTAGCTCGGTGTTTATCACGATACAGCCAAGCGGCGCGTGTAGCTGCATCTCAAGCGGAAAACTCAGCACGTCCGTGGTCTCGTAGATGCCGCGCTGGCGGACGTTTATCTCCTTCATCTCCTCGGCATCCACAAAGCTTAGCTCCACCTCGCCCGCGGTCAAATAGTCGCAAATTTGATCCAAGATCCTCGGATAATCGTCCTCGCAAAGTATCATTTTTGGCTTTCCTTTAGTAAAATTTGAGTATGATTTTAGCGAAAATTTTGGTCAAATTTAATAAAGCCAAATTTGCTAAAAACGGTATCGGCGTCAAATTTTAATTTTTCTATTTCTTTGGAGGCGGAAGGGGTTTCTACTTACGAAGCGTCGCCCCTTCCGCCCCCAAGCCCCCACCTACCCCACTGCACGTTCAAGGTGGCGACATAGCTTTGCTCTGCGAGCAAAGCATCGCGGGTTTTGTAAATTTTAATGGAGGCAAATTTGACATTTTCAAAGTGCGGGTCTCAGTGAATAAAAATTTAAAGCTGAAATTCGTAAATTTGACTTCAAGTTTAAATAGGAAAACCAAGGCGAAGTATTTTGAGATGATTTTTGGGGTTTTGAAGTTAAAATTTGACGAAGATAAGGCATGTAGCCTATCGAGTCAAATTTTAACGAAATCCGCAAAAAGCGCTCAAAAGACAAGCCGAAAAAAGGAGAAAAAGTGAAAAAAGCGGTTTGCATAATGAGCGGCGGCATGGACAGCACCCTCTGCGCCGTCCTCGCTAAACGCGCAGGCTACGAGATCGTCGCGCTGCATTTTGACTATGGACAGCGAACGATGGAGCGCGAAAAGCTAGCCTTTGAGCAGATCTGCGAGCGTATCGGCGCGCTAAAAAAGGTAAATTTAGACGCCCATTTTATAGCAAGTATCGGCGGCAACGCGCTAACGGACGAGAACCTAGCCATCCGTAAAGACGGCGCCAAGCCCGACACCCCTAGCACCTACGTGCCGTTTCGCAACGGTATCTTTATCTCTATCGCCGCCGCGCTAGCCGAAAAAGAGGGTGCGCAGGCGCTATACATCGGCATCGTCGAGGAGGACGGCTCGGGCTACCCCGACTGCACGGCGGATTTTATCGCCAAGATAGAAAGCGCCGTGAATGCCGGCACCTCAAAGGATTTTAGCCTGCGTATAGAGACGCCACTGGTAAATTTAAGCAAGGCCGGCATCGTGCGAAAGTCGCTAGAGGCTGGCTCTCCGCTGGAGCTAACGTGGAGCTGCTACGAGCTCGAGGACGAGGCCTGCGGCGAATGCGATAGCTGCCGCCTGAGACTGCGAGGATTTGAGCTTGCGGGCGAAAAAGATAGGATAAAATACGCAAATTTAAAGTAAAATTTGGACGCGTGCGGTTTAAATATTTGCGTAAACCGAATCGCCGTAAATTTGAAAGAGCAAAAAGTTGATCTCCGCCGTATTTATCTCACTGCTAGCACTCATTTACTTGCGCCAGCGGCGCGGTTTTTGGGCTATTTACGCGGACCGGCCGTATATTTTAGGCTCCAGCGATGTACCGGCCGCTTCCGTCGCTAAGCCTATCGACATAAGCAAAAAAAGAAATAAGGCGGATTTCCTCGCGAGGATTGAAAAATCTTCGTATCCATAGATTACGGCATTCCACTACAAACAAAGCTCGACCCGGATACCAGCGATAAACTGATGCAAAAATACTTCCGCTCCGGCAAAAACTACGATTTCCCCAAGCCGCCTTTAAAATTTCAGCTAACTAAAAGGCTATGACGACAGGATCATATCAGATAACGTTGTTGATGCACAAATAACCGTCAAATTTGCTTTTGCAAGAGCGCTTTTTTATCAAAAACTAAAGCCCGGAGTACAAGGTCGCAGTAGAAACCGCGGGACATCCTGAGCTAAAAGATCACGATACGCAAATCACCGTTAATTATGATTTTGCGAAGCGGATGGCTAATTTAACCAAAATCCAAACCGCCGCAATTGACCGCAGAGATACCGAGCGCGTTGCTTAAATTCGTCTGCATCATTGTCGCTTTGTCTCTAGAGTTTAGCAACACGACTAGGGCGGTTATTTGAGCCGAGCTTGGCGAAATTTGACGATTTCCGTCCTTCAAATTTTGGAATAAAATTAAATATTTTTCAAATTCGTATCAAAGCTTTTGCGAGCGAAATTTAATCAATCAAATTTAACGACAAATTTGGCGATAGCGAGCGGATAAATTAAAGATTAAATCAAATTTGCGACTGCGAGAAAGTTAAGGCTCAAAATACGCGCTAAATTTGAGTTTTTATAAAATTTCACCGAACAAATCAGGCTCGGGCGCGGCCAAATTTAGCATCGCTTCAAGCTCTTCTTTTTGGCATTTAACGAGCGCGTAGTGAAAATTTGAAAGATTTTTTAGCTCGGCAAGCTCCTTAAATCTCATCGTAGCTGCCGCGCTTCCAGCAAAATCCTCCGGCACGCAGATCTCGATGCCGCCGCTAAAATTTCGCGCGAGAAACGCCACCTCCATATCAAAAAGCTCGTCATCGCTCTCTGCGATAAAGGCCTGAGAGCTCGCGCCAAAAGGCACGACGCGAAAATTTTTATTTATAAAAATAGGCTCGAAATGCCCCAAATTTCGCGTGTCGCCGAGCTTAAAAGAAAAGCCCGCGCGGATCAGATACCTCAAAAGTCCGCAAAGATAGTGCATGAAAACTTTTGGAAAATTTAAGTTTGGATAATAAACGCCCTCGCAAACGACGCTGGAGGCAAACAGCGAGCCGCCCTGCGCGCAAACCGCGTCCACATCGCTAAAGACGGTGTCGTAAAGCGGCGCGATCTTGGATAAAATTTTAAGATCGCCCGTGAAAAATAGATCCCCCGTGCCCGCTTTCATTATCTTTATAAAAAGTTGCGTTGCATCCTCAGGAAGCAAGCTGGCTGCGTTGCCGCCGGCGTTTTTGCCTAGGCTCATACGCGCGAGCAAGGCCTTTTGTACGGGATTAACGGAGCAAAATTTGAGATTTTTGTAGCTGGCCTCAAAGCGCATTAGCCGCATCAGCGCGGCACTCAGGCTATCGACCTTGATAAAGGCGACTTCGGGATCGATGACTTCGCATCTTTGCTCGACGAGCACGGCATAGGCGCCGTTTGCGACGGCCGCGGCTATCTCGTCCGCGCCTGCGCCAAGCCCGATGTAGGCGTAGCCTTGGCGCACGTTCTTGCTCTCAAACGCAAAGCCCTCCACGGCGCTGACGCTTGGTTTATTTAGCGCTTCGCCGTTGATGAGGCGCCTTAGGTTTTCGATATTCACGCTGTTTTAGCCTATTTCTGATCCGTTTTTGACCGTAGCGGTCGGCGCGATGAGGCACAGCGATCCGTCCTCTGCGCTAAGGATCATGCCCTCTGATATATGGCCAAAAATTTTAGCCGGCTTTAGGTTTGCCAGCACGCAGACCTGCTTGCCGACGAGACCCTCAGGAGCGTAAAATTTGGCAATCCCCGATAAAATTTGACGCGGCTGTTCTTCGCCAAGATCGATCTTAAATTTAAGCAGCTTCTCGCTACCTTCGATATTTGAGCACTCAAGCACGGTGCCTACTTTTATGATGCATTTTTTAAAGTCGTCGATTTTTATTTTCGCATCCGATTTTTCTTGCGGCGCGGCGGCGGTTTTAGCAGGTTCGCTTACGCTCGGCACCGCAGTCGCCATCAGCTCTTTTTCGATTTTCGGGAAAAGCGGCTGCGTTTTTTGCGCTTTAAAGTCCAAAATTTCGTTGTTTAAGATGATTTTTTCATAAGTTGCCGTCGAGATCTCAAAACCAAGCGTCTGCGCGATCTTTTCGCAGGTTCTTGGCATCGCCGGGCTTAGCAGGACGGCCACGCGAGCCAGCAGGTTCGCGCACAGCGACACGAGCGCGTTTGCTTCGTCTTTTTTGCCGTTTTTCATTAGATTCCACGGCTCAAATTTAGCTATCGACGCGTTTGCGAGCGTTAGCGCCTTAAAGAGCTCCTCAAGGTAGCGATTCGTGGCGAAACTCTCTAAATTTTTGATAGCGTTTTGCAAGTATTCGTTGCCGCTATCTAAAACCTCGCCGTAAAATTTGCGTAAATTTTCACCCTTTATCTCAAAGTCCGAATACTTTTCGCTCATGCCGACTATACGGCTTAAAAGATTGCCAAGATCATTGCTAAGCTCGGAGTTTATGCGCTCGATCATAGCTTTTTGCGAGAAGTCTCCGTCCTGTCCAAACGGCACTTCGCGTAGCATAAAATAGCGGAAATTTTCCAGTCCGTACGCGTCTGCGACCTCGCTTGGGTTGATGACGTTGCCCTTGCTTTTGCTCATCTTTTCGCCGTCTCTCGTCCACCAGCCGTGAGCTGCGACGCAGCGAGGCAGCGGTAGATCAAGACTCATTAAAAACGCCGGCCAGTACACCGCGTGAAAGCGCAAAATATCCTTGCCTACGATATGCGTCGCGCCCTTCCAGTAGTTCATCTTGTCATCGCCGCGCGTGTAGCCAAGCGTGCTAAGGTAGTTTATGAGCGCATCCAGCCAGACGTACATCACGTGCTTTGGCTCGTTTAGACTAGCAGGCAGCTTCACGCCCCACTCAAAGCTCGTGCGCGTTATCGATAGGTCGCGCAGGCCGCCTTTTACAAAGCTGATGACCTCGTTTTTCTTGCCGCGCGGTACGATGCAGTCCTCGTTCTCCTCGTACCATTTTAGCAGCGCGTCTTGGTATTTTGAAAGTTTGAAAAAATAGCTCTCCTCTTTCACCAAATTCGTCGGCCTGCCGCAGTCCGGACACCTCTCGTCCTCCAAAAGCTGAGTCTGCGTAAAAAAGCTCTCGCAGCTAACGCAGTAGTATCCCTCGTATTCGCCCTTGTAGATGTCGCCTTTTTGATACATCTTAAGAAACGCGTTTTGCGCCGTGAGCTTGTGATAGTCGTCGGTCGTGCGGATAAAATGATCGTAGCTGATCTCAAATTTATCCCACAGCTCCCTAAATTTCGCGCTTATCTCATCGGCGTAGGCTTGCGGCGTGTAGCCCTTTTTTGCGGCGGCTTGTTCGATCTTTTGCCCGTGCTCGTCGGTACCGGTCATAAAGTACGTATCATCGCCCTTTAGCCTCGCAAATCTCGCTACAGTATCGGCTATCACGGTCGTGTATGCGTGTCCGATGTGTGGCACGTCGTTTACGTAATAAATCGGAGTCGTAATATAAGTCGTATTCATATTTTTCCTTTTTAAATTTAAAAATCAAATCCGCCGCCGTCGCCTTTGGACATCGAGATATATACGGCGTCTACGTAGTTTTTGCGGGTTTTGCACTCAAACATCGCCTCGCAGGCAAAGCACGAGTTTAGCCCCTTTTCGCTCTGGCAAGTTTGTAAAATTTCTCTTTGGCGCTCAAGCTCCAGCTCAAATTCGTCTTTTTGAGCTGCGTCCGCTGCGTGCTCGCTCATTTCGCGCTTCCATAAAATTTATGCAGTAAATTTATCTCGTCTTTGGAGCCGAAAAAGCAAGGCGTGGTTTGATGGATTTTCTCCACTTTCATATCAAAAAGCGTTGCCGAGTAACCGTCGCTAGTCGCACCGCCCGCGCGCTCGTAGATAAATGCAAACGGTAGCACCTCAAATAGCGCTCTTAGCTTGCCCTTTGGCGCGTCGGTCGTGGCAGGATAACTAAAAAGCCCGCCGCCTTTTAGCAAAATTTGATGCAGATCGCTCACCATAGCACCTGAGTATCTGAGGCGATATCCCTGCAAAAACAGCTCGCGGATAAATTTAGCATGAGTTTCGCTCCAGCCCTTTTGCGTCGCGCCGGTGGCATTTAGCTTGCCTTTTTGCGCGAGCGATAGATTTTTGATAAATTTAAACTCGCCGTCCCTGCCCAGACGGTAAAGCGCGGGAGCCGTCTCGCCCTCGCAAAGCACTAGCTCTAGGCGCGGGCCGTAAACGACGTAGGCGGCGGCTTTTAGATTTTGCGGCGTTAGCTCGTTTTCATAAATGCCGAAAATCGAGCCGATAGAAAAATTTACGTCCACTAGGCTAGAGCCGTCTAGCGGATCGTAGGCGACGATAAATTTAGCACTCTCGTTTAGAGCCAGCATATCCTCTTTTTCTTCGCTAACGAGCGCTTTTATGCAGGCTAAATTTGCAAACTCGGCCGTGATGATATCGTCGCTTCTCACGTCTAGTTTTAGCTGCGTGTCGCCCGTGGCGTTGGCGTGATCCGTGTAGCCTAGATCGGCGTATTTTATCTCCTCGCCGATTTTTACGGCGATCTTTTTAATCGTATTAAAAATTTCGTTCATTTTAAAACCTTTGCGTTTTTTAGTATCCACTCGCAGATAGCTTGCGTATCGTCCAGATCGAAGTTGGGCTTATCTATGACGTAGTCTTTTTTATAGCTTGCGATCGCATTTGAAAAACTAAGATAATCCTCGTTTATCTCATCTTTAAACACGCTAATGCGCGGCAGCGGTAGGGTTTTTAGCCCCTCGACTAGCAGTAGATCAAACTCGCCCGCCATCTTTACGACGTCCTCGATGCTTTTGCTCTCCTGCGAGAAAAAGGTCGTGCGCGTCGGACTTATGACCACGACATCCGCGCCGATTTGGTTAAATTTGTAGCTGTCCTTACCCTCGACGTCAAATCTCGCCTTATTGCTCGGGTCATGCTTGACGATCACGACCTTTAGTCCGTCATTGATAAATTTTTTGGCGACCTTTAAAATAAGCGTGGTTTTGCCGCTATTTGAAGGTCCCGAAAACGCCATCGCCGCTTTTTTCATTTTTCTCCGAATTTTTGAAATTTACGCGGATTATAGCAAATTTAGGCTTTTTAAAAGCAAAATTTATCTAAAATAAGGCCAAATTTAGCGAGGTTTTAAAATGAAAAAGAGCGTATTTTTTTTAAGTTTTATTTTGGCGTTAGCCGGCTGCGCGGATAAAAAATATATCCATGAACCGCTAAAAAACGAGCTTTTAGCATACACGAGCAAGTCTGAGATCATCGATGCGCAAACCAACATCCTCATCGTCGCGACCTATCTAAACCCGATTTACAGCGAGCTTGCGGGCGAGCAAAAAAGAGAGAAATTCGTCGTGGCCGTGCATCCCAAAGATGTCAAAGTTTTAGAGGAGAGCTTCGTCGCAAACGGCTCGCAGCGAGGCATCACGGTTAGACGCCTGGCCGCGGACGATCCGCTTTTAGAAAAGGTGAGCTTTGAGGTGCCGTGGGCACAGTATTTCGAGGTCGGCACGCCCGAGATTTTAAGCGATAAAATCAACCTTGCGTTCGAAATTTATCCGTCAAGACAGGCGTTTTTAAGCTTTCAAAAAGTGTCGAAATCGATGTACTGGAACGGACAAGCCGTGCATAAATAACGTAGTTTGCAAGCACCTTTTTGCCGTATTCGCGGCTCTCGGCAAAGGGCACGAGTTCCATAGACAAAAAGGGCTCGTAAGCGCCGCCGTTAAAAAGGTCGCCTCGCTGAAGCATCTTTTTAGTAAAGCCGATACCGCCGTTATACGCGTAAGCGACGAAAAGCGGATGATAGAGGTATTTCTCCAAATAATCAAGATGATGATTGGCAAATTTTAGCGCAAGGCGCGGGTCAAACATATCATCCTGATCGAAATTCGGGATTTGCAGCTCTTTTTTGCCGATGTGATTAGCTAAAAACGGCATAAACTGCATCATACCAAGCGCGTAAGAGGTAGAGATGACGGCCGGGATAAAGCGACTCTCCTGTCTGCCGATAGCGTAAAGAAGCGCCTTTCTAGTCGCATTTACGTCCTCTAGCTCACCAACAAACGGCATAACGAAGTAGCTATCCTTGTAGCCGCTCGCTTTTTCCATCAGATAGGCGTACTGCCCCAGCGTCTCTTTGGTATTAAAGATTTCAGAGTATTTTGCGGCGTCCTGCGCGCTCATCTCTTTTATTATCTTAAAGGTCTTTTGCCACAAAAACGGGTCTTTTATGTCGTAGCCCGCTACCTTTTCTTTCGTAGGCGTCGGCGAGACGATGTTTGCGGCGGGGTCGGCGCTTGTTAGCTCATTTGCGTAAAGAGTGTAGATATTTACGTCGCGGCTTTGATTTAGCTTCTCAATATAGCTTTTGTCTTTACTTAGCAGATAGAGCCAAAAAACGGCGTTATCTTTTTTATCTTGCCTATCAAAGGCCACCTCGGCTCTAGCAAAAAACCTCGCCGCGTCTTTTGGCGAATTTAACAAAACCGCGTTGATACCGAGCATAAAAGCGTCCTTACCGGCGAGCTCGGTTTCCTTTATCGCGAGAAAATTTTGCCTAAATTTAGCCGATTTTTTATCGATTATTAGGCTGTTAGCAAGCACGTGAAAATCTTTTTTCAAAGCGAGCAAGTCCATAAAATTCGCATCGAATTTTTTCTCGAATTTATCTTTGCGCGAGGACTGCTTAAAATAAACCAAAAACGCGTCCGCGTCGTTAAATTTGGCAAATTCGTCCTCCGGACGCTTGGCGTTTAGCGCGCTCAAGCGGCGGTAAAGAAGCGGGTCGGAGTTTTTAAATTTATCCGCTAGCTTTTGCCTCGTTTGTTTTTTTAGCTTCATCATAAAAGGCACTCTAAGGCGCTGTTTTTGGCAGGTTACGTTGGCGTCGAGGATATTTTTCGCACCCACGCTATCGCATACGCCTTTAGCTTTTTTGGGCGGTAGGATTACGGCTAGCTCTTTTGCCAGCACGCCTGCTCGGCGAAAGACGTCTTTGTTTAAAATTTGCGCATGCTCTTTGGTATAGTTGCCCTCCTTTAAGAGGCGATAGAAATAGTAATCCTTAGCCAAGCCCTTCGGTTCGTCCTTTATCTCTTCGTAAGTTTTCACGCCGCCAAACGCCGCCGCCGCAAAAATCGCGGGCAGTATAAATTTAAGCAGCATACGCAAACATAAGCCTTACGAAAAATCTATCTATAAACTGAAGCGCCAAAAGTACGATAATGGGCGCTATATCTATGCCGCCGAAAACCGTCGGTATCACGCGGCGGATAGCGGCATAGACGGGTTCGGTGAGGCGGTAGAGCAGCTGCACGATAGGATTATAGGGATCTGGGCGCACCCAGCTTATGATCGCCGCGCCTATGATGATCCACGTGTAGGCGCTGATAACGATGTGCAAGATGCCGCCGATCGCTTCTAAAAATACCGAAAATATCATCGTAAAATTTCCTTTAAATACGGTTTTATAAGCGGATATAGCTCGCTAAGCTCGGGGCCGTGTTCTGCTCCCGTGAGCAAAATCCTAAGCGGCATAAAAAAGCCTTTGCCCTTTAATCCCGTAGCGTCCATAAGGGCCTTTTTTAGCTCGTTAAATTCGCCAAATTCGCTCAAATTTAACGAAGTTGCGGCGGCTTTTATGGCCTCGCAGCCCTCCTTAAACTCATCCGGGATAAATTTGCTCGCAAAAATCGCATCGACCTTGGCTTTTATCTCGGTTAGTAGGCTGCTTTCTTGCGTGTAAAATTTAGCAAGCGCGGCAAATTCGGGCTTTATGCTCATTAGTGCAGCTAGCCTTGTATCGCTTGCTCTTTTGATGTGCTCGCGGTTGATGTGCTCAAGCTGTTTGACGTCAAATTTAGCCGGAGACGCCGAAACCTTCGAGATATCAAACCACTGCGCCGCTTCTTCGATCGTAAAGATTTCAACCGGCGCCTTGTAGCCTAACGAGACGATGTAGTTTGCGATGGCTTCTGGCATAAAGCCTTGAGAGAGCAGCCATTTTACGCTACTTTCGTTCTCGCGTTTGCTCATTTTTTTGCCCTCGACGTTTAGGATGATAGGCAGGTGGGCGTAGTTTATCTTTTGCGCGTAGCCTAGGCCTTCGCGGATGAGGTCTTGTTTTGGCGTGTTGCTGACGTGATCTTCGCCGCGGATGACAAAAGTGACACCCTCTAGCATATCATCGACCGCGCAGGCGAAGTTATAAGTCGGAGTAAAATCAGCCCGCATGATAACGAAGCTATCGACATTTTCAGGCTCAAAGCTGATCTCGCCTTTTATCGCGTCTTTAAATTTCATCGTGCATAGCGGCTTTTTCATACGCACAACGAAAGGTTTTTGGTTATTTAGCACTTCGTTATCGTTTAGATGCTCGCATGTCCCGTCGTAGCGGTAGGCTTCGCCTCTAGCCTTGGCGGCTTCTTTTTTAGCCTCCAGCTCGCTTTCGGTGCAAAAGCACGAAAACGCCTTTTTATCTATCAAAAGCTTTGCCGCAAACTCGCGGTGAAATTTCAAATTTTTGCTTTGATAATAAAGCGTGTCCCATTTGATACCGAAAAGCTCTAAAATTTCTAAAATTTCCTTGTCTTTTCCCGGGATATTGCGCTCCTTATCGGTATCCTCGATGCGGATGATAAAGCCGCTTTTATCCTGGAGCGAACAGACGTAGTTTAGGATCGCAACTCTTAAATTTCCAAGGTGCATATCGCCGGTCGGCGACGGCGCAAAACGATACATTTTGTTTTTCCTTATTGAATTTTGGGGCGATTATAGCATTTTAAGTATTTAATTCGCCTTTTTATTTTGCGTGAAGCTAAAATAAATATAATTAAAGAACAAATTTAAAACAAAGGAAAAAGATGAGTTTCGTCAAGGAATTCAAAGAGTTCGCGATGCGTGGAAACGTTATAGATATGGCCGTGGGTGTCGTGATCGGAGGAGCTTTTGGCAAGATCGTTAGTTCGCTAGTCGGCGATGTCATAATGCCCGTCGTAGGCGTGCTAACCGGCGGCGTAAATTTTACGGATTTAAAATTTACGCTAAAAGAAGCAGTGGGCGATACGGCCGCCGTAACGGTAAATTACGGCTCGTTTATACAAACGATGGTTGATTTTACGATTATCGCGTTTTGTATCTTCTGCGTCGTTAAGGCTATAAATTCGCTCAAAAAACCAAAAGTCGAAGAGCCAAAAGCCGCAGAACCCGCTCCGATACCTGCGGACGTCGCGCTTCTAACCGAGATCAGAGATCTTTTAAAAAATAAATAAGAAGGCAAAATGTTAGAGCAAATCCCGTTTTTTCAAAGACTAAACGAGGCCGAGCTAAAAAGGCTAAAGGACATTAGCATCTTAAAAAAGTATAAAAAAGGCGAGTTTTTATTTATGGAGGGCGAGGAGTCAAGGTGGCTCCACCTCCTCATAAAAGGCTCGATCAAACTCTATAAAATCGGCCCAAAAGGCAAAGAGATTTTTATGCATCAGTTTAACGGGATAGGTTTGGTCGCCGAGCTTGCAAATTTCGAAAATATCAAATTTCCGGCGACGGCGGTCTTTTTAACGGGCGGCGAAGTGTTAAAGATCGATTACGACAAATTTTACGCCGAGTTTTTATCAAACCCGCACGTCTCGCTGCAAATCATAAAATCGCTCTCGCAAAAGCTAAAAATCACAAGCGAGCTGATACACCAAGAACTCGTGCTAAACTCCGAGGCCAAAGTCGCGAGATTTCTCGTAAATAACGCCGATCTTTTTAACGAACTAAAACACTTCAAAATAGCATCCATCCTAAACATCACGCCCGAGACGTTTTCGAGGATTTTAGCGAAATTTAAGGCGCAAAATTTAATAGCGCTGGATGCAAATAACGAAATCTTGGATATAGCTACAAATGAGCTTTCAAAGATGTTTGAGAGCTAAATCAACCCAACCTAAACGCCAAATTTATCCGCCTTTAATCGCAAGTTTGGATGCGTCAGCGTAAAATTTAACTCAAATTTCGATTGTTTTCGGCCGAGCGTATAATGAGATTTCACAAATTTAACTGCCGCAAATCGGCTCAAATTTTAAAATTCGGCTGCGCTCAAATGCAAATTCGACGCTAAATTTGGAAATTTTAAAGACCGCCGAGGTAAAAGCGATAAAATTTTCGTCAAATTTTATTTAAGCGCGCACCGAAAAACCGAAGGTAAAATTTAAGCCGCCGCGCCCAAAAGTTAAGTTTTAAAATTTGCGAAATTTTAACTTAGCGCGAAAGCATAAAAACAACTCGCCTTAAAGCTCAAACTACCGTTTTTCAGGTCAAATTTTGCTCGCATTCGTCGCAGTTAAAAATTTAAAAGCACGGCCGGTCAAATTTAAATAATCGCATCTAAAAGGATTTAAAGCGCCCGCGGCTAAATTCGCCGTCGCCAAAAGCGAAATTTAACGTCAAATTTAAACTCGAATTTTAATTTTTCTTCTTTTGGGCGGCTTCGGTATCGGCTAGCGAAGTGATTTCGTATTTTTTGTCGATGTAACCCATATCAAGCAGTTTGTTAAAGATTTTAGCCGTGAGAGGCCCTGCAGCCAAACCGCCGTGCCCGCCGTGCTCGATGATGACGGTGATGACATAGCGAGGCTCCTCATACGGCCCGTATGTCGTGACCCATGCGTGCGAGCGGCGCAGATACTCCATATCTTCTTCTTTTATACGTTTTTTTTCGGCCTGCGAGATGCCCACGACCTGCGCGGTGCCCGTTTTTGCCGCGAGCGTGAGCTTGGCATCCTTAAAATACTTGTGCGCCGTGCCTTTTTTGTGATTTACGACCTCATACATCGCCTTTTGGATGTAGGGCAGCTGCTTTTTCTCAAACGGCGTGAGGATATCGCCCGCAGGCTCAAATTTGACCTTCTCGCCGTTTATGCCGTGCAAAAAATGCGGAACGATATTTTTGCCCGTAGCCAGGATGCCCGTATAGCGCGCCACCTGCATCGGCGTCACGAGGAAGTTACCCTGCCCGATCGAGGTAATGAGCGTCTCACCCTGATACCACGGCTGGGCGTATTTTTGCATCTTCCACTCGCGTCCGGGCACGATACCGACAAATTCATTGGGCAAATCCACGCCGCTTTTTTGCCCGAAACCCAGTCGCTCCAAGACCGGCGTTACGGCATCGATGCCCACTTTTAAGCTGCCTTTGTAAAAATAATCGTCGCAGCTCTCGCGGATAGCCGAGTTCATATCCATAAAACCGTGTCCGTAGATGTTCCAGCAGCGGAAATTTCGCCCTCCAAGCTCAAAAGAGCCCGAGCAAAAATACCCGTCGGAGCGGCTTATCTTGCCCGTATCTAAAAACGCCATCGTCACGCCCATCTTTATGACCGAGCCCGGCGGATAAAGGCCGTTTACGAGCTTGTTCGTAAAAGGATGATCGATACTTTTAACGAGCTCGTCCCACTTGGCCTGCGAGATGCCTGTGACAAAGGGGTTTAGATCATACTCCGGAAAACTACCCGCAGCCAGTATCGAGCCGTCTTTTACGTCCATCACGATGATGACGCCCGCGTTGTCGCCGAAAATCTCCTCGATATATTTTTGCAGCTCAAGGTCGATGCTAAGGGCGATGTTTGAGCTTTGCGGATAGCTCACCGAGATCTCCTCGATCTCTTGATTTAGCGCATTTACCTTTACCTTTCGCACGCCCTCTTGCCCCTGCAAAACGGAGTTGTAAAAGCGCTCGGTACCGCTTCTACCGACGTGACTCGTTAGCTTTGCGACGAGATCAAAGTCGATGTCTTGCTGATTTGCGCGGCCGACGTAGCCGATGATATGGGAAGCTAGGCTGTTGTAGGGGTAGTGGCGCTTTGAGGCGGGTTTGATCTCTAAATTTTCGCGCAGCGAGAGCTCCGCGATACGCGGTATCATTTTGTCGTAGTCCATAAAATCGATAATCTGAATGAAGTCTTGGTTGTAGGGCGAGTCGGTTTTTACGTATTCGCGCTTTAGCTTCGTGATATTTAAATCCTCGAATAAATTTTGCAAATTTTCAAGCTCGGCGTCTAAAATTTCAGCCCTTTTGCCGTTTAGATGAGGTCTTATCGCGACGGAAAAGCCGAGACGATTTACCGCCATCGGGCGACCTTTAACATCCATAATGAGTCCGCGCACCGGAGCTAGATACTGCGTTTTTACCGCATTTTGCTCGGCGATCTCCTCGTAAAAGTCGTTTGATCTGACACTAAGATAATAGACGCGAACCAGCAAAAGCACCCAAACGCTAAATATGATGCCAAACACTATGCGCATCCTCATAGGCGTCCCCTAAACAAAACCACCGCCAAAACGGACTCTACGCCGATGTAGATGAGATACTCGTAGTCAAAATTTAGCATCGGTAAATTTGCCGCATAGGAGATAAAAGAGCTCGTCGCACACGTCCAAACGTAGCCGCTAGCGACAAATCCGACCGCCAAAAGCTCTCTTGATTTTAGCGTAACGATGAGCCAGTCGGACATAAAATAATAAAAAAGCATAAAGGCGATCGTCGCCGAAAACAAGGCAAATCCGTGCGCCTGCTCGGCAAAAGTAAGGTAAAACAGGCAAAAATACCACTCTTTGCCAAAGCCTTTGAGCGTCTTTTGCTTTTGCAAGGTCAGCACGATCATATAGGTGAAAAATATCCCGATAAGAGGCGGCAGGTGCGTAAAAACAGTCGTTATGCTCTGATAAAGGGCAAGAAAAGCGACCCAAGCGAGCTGTTTTAAAAATCGCTTCTCCGCACTCAGTCTTCGCATAGCTAGGTCCGCTCGCATCGTTATAAATTTACGTCAAATTTTATAAATTCGGCTTTTGCGGAGGCTAAATTTATAAACACCGATATAAAATTCCTAATCAAATTTAAAGCGCGAGACTCTAAGCTATCAAATTTCATCGCAGCCCCAGCGCATTTAAAAATATAAGCTCATTTGCCTTTTCTATGCCGGTTTTTTTAAGCGCCGAAACGAAATGCGCACCCGGATAGACCTTTAAAACCGCGCTTTTTCGGCTTTGATTTAGCTTGTCCGATTTGGTGAGAAAATTTAGGATTTTTTGGTCGGGGCGCAGGAAGCTTTGCAGATAATCATTCACGTCCCTATCGATTTGCATATCAAACTGGCGCGAGTCGATGAGATGGACGAAAAGCTTGATGTTGGCTCTAAATTTTAGATACTCGTCGAGGTTTTTTCTCCACTGCGCATGCATGCTTTTAGCGACCTTAGCATAGCCAAAGCCGGGCAGATCCACAAAGGTCAAATTTGCCCTCTCCTCGCTAACTTCGTCCTGCTCGTTTTTGATACCACGCGCATATTCGACCTCGAAAAAATTGATAAGGCGCGTTTTGCCGGGCGTCGAGCTACTTTTGGCTAAGCCTTTTTGATTAACCAAAGCATTTATGAGGCTGCTTTTGCCTACGTTTGAGCGCCCGAGAAACGCCACTTCGCTGGAATTTGCGGGCGGAGCTAGCGAGATATCGGGTGCCGAGATGAGAAATTTTGCGTTTAAAACACGGATCACTTTTTATCCTCGATTTGAAAGATAAATTTAACCGGCTCCTTTTTGCTGCCGTTTACGTTGTAAGTACCGCTATTTTGATTGACCGTGATCTTTTCACCATAAACTTTTTTATCGGTTTGTATCTCATGCAAAAAGCCGTTGCCGTTTATCGTATAGAGATTTTGCGCAGGCTCGTAAATCAGCTCGTTTCCGCTACCGTCGTAGGTTTTGTTTTTGATAAATACTCTAAATTTAGCGTTGCCCGAAGCGACATATTTTAGCGGATTTCGCTTTTTATCAAAATATATCACCGCTAAATTTGCCGTGAGCGTATCTTTGCCTTTTTTGATATTTACGTTACCCTTAAATTCGCTTATTTGCTTGCCCTCATCCGCGTAAAACTCATCTGCGGTAACCTCCACCTGCTCCGCTAAGAGCGGCAAAGCGCCCAGCATCAAAGCCAAAACCGCTTTTTTAAAACCGAATTTTATCATTTCTTTGTCCTGTCTTTTTTATTTTGCTCTATCATAGCAAACGCTTTTTTGATATACGCCTTTTTTAGCTCAAAGTCATAAACTAGGGCCTTACCGACTACTTTATCCTCGTTTTGCGTCATCATAAAAGGCTTTTGCGTGGTCGCCACTTTCGTAGCCGTACTATAAACGACCTCCTCCGAGACAAAGGTTAAATTTTCGTTATTGGCATAGTGCACATCGCCCTGAAGTATGATGCGTCCGCCGTTATAAAACGCCTTGTTCGAGCTAACGTTATGCTTTTTATTGCCTTTAAAAATTTCCGCCCTAAATTTTACCAATTCGTCAAACTCGGGATATCTGTTCCACGTGTCGGCCTCGTATCTTGCGCTTATTGTCGTAGCGTTCATTTCGTAGTCCGTAACCGCATTCATCTGCATATTCGCACTTACTTCGCCGCCGTTTAAAAGCTCGCTGTAATAAGGCTCCTCGATCGCCAAATAAACCATCGCCACGCTAAAAACACTAACGACTAAATAAAAAATCCTTATAACCAACGCTTGGCCCACTCTCGCTTTAGCCCTTCGCTACGGATGAGCATCTCTATCATCTCGCGAACCGCGCCGTTGCCGCCTTTGCGACTAAGCTTCGTTTTTACTTTAAGCTCTTTAATCGCATTTTTTGGCTTAAAGCTCCATCCGACGCTTTTTAACAGCTTGTAGTCGTTGTAATCATCGCCTATGGCTGCGGCGTTTTTAAACTCGAGCCCTTCAAATTTAAGTATTTGCTTTGCGGTTTCAAATTTATCGCTAACGCCTTGATGCACGTGCGTTATCTTTAGATCCTGCGCCCTTTTTTCGACGATGGGCGAGCTTCTGCCCGTGATGATAGCGACTTTTTTCCCGAGTTTTAGCCAGCTCTCGATAGCGTATCCGTCCTTGACGTCAAAAAATTTAAGCTCGTCGCCGTTTGGGCTATAAACGATCTTACCGTCGGTTAGGCACCCGTCGACGTCTAAAAATACAATCTCTATCACAGCACGCCTTTCGTGCTAGGCACGCCGACTCTGGCGTTTTTAGCCAGAGCTCTTCTTAGCGCGACGGCGCAGGCTTTAAAGCCGGCCTCCAAAATATGATGAGAATTTCGTCCGCGAATTTTAGCGATATGTAGCGTGATTGCGGCATTAAATGCCAGCGCCTGAAAAAATTCGCTTGCCAGCTCGACGTCAAATTCGCCCACTTTGCCTTCGTTTATGCTTTCATAAACCAAAAACGGGCGATTTGAGAGATCAAGGGCGCAGTTTACCGCCGCCTCGT
Source organism: Campylobacter rectus (assembly GCF_004803795.1). Lineage (NCBI taxonomy): Bacteria > Pseudomonadati > Campylobacterota > Epsilonproteobacteria > Campylobacterales > Campylobacteraceae > Campylobacter > Campylobacter rectus. The sequence continues at coordinate 1,681,563 of NZ_CP012543.1, forward strand.
CCATCACCACCGTCGCTTCGCCAAATCTCTCTACTCCGCTAAGCGGATAAATTTTCTCGCGCAAAGCTTGCCCGATGACGATACCTACGTCCTCTACGCTGTGATGAAAATCAACATGCAAATCGCCCTTACAAACGAGCTTCATATCAAAAAGCGCATGCTTGCAAAAGGCCTCTAGCATATGATCGAAAAAGCCTATACCGGTGCTTATCTCGCCTTTACCGCTACCGTAAATTTCAAGCTCTAGGCTGATGTCCGTCTCTTTTGTCTTTCTTTGCATTTTATTCCCTCACGAAAAAGGCGCCCGATATGTGCCCGGCGCTTATGAAATCCTTGGCTTCCTCTTCGCTTCTAAAGCCGCTTATAAATACTCTATAAATTTTACCGCCGTCAAGCTCGTAGGACTTTATAACGGTATCATAAGCGCCGTTGCCGTATTGACCCCCGTGTTGCCGTTTGTAAGCGTTTGCGCCGCTTAAATTTTTAAACGCGCCGATTTGTACCATGAAAATACCGCCCACGAATGCTTGCTGTTGTTGCGGTTGCGCTTTAGCCTGGACGCTCGGCTTTTGCGAGCCCGGCTGCTTTGAGCCTTGCTTAGCCGACGTGGCGACCGCTCCGCCGACGCTACCGTTAAAACCTACGACCTCGAGCAAAACCGGAGCCGTGCCGGCGTTAAATACGTCAAGCTTCACCGCGCCCGTTTTTGACAGATCTATCACGCGCCCCGCGACGAAAGGACCGCGGTCGTTTATGCGAACTATGATATTTTTACCGTTTTTTATATTCGTCACGCGCACCATCGTGTTCATCGGCAGAGTCTTGTGCGCCGCCGTCATAGCGTGCATATCGTAAATTTCGCCGTTTGACGTCCTCTTGCCGTGAAAATCGGGGCCATACCAGCTGGCTATGCCGCTGGCTCTATCGCCGACCTTTACGACGGTGGGATAGTAGGTCTTTCCATTTATGGTGTATGGGCGCATAGTGGCCTCATGCATACTTCTTGAACTGTTTATCTTGCCGCTTTTTTTTGAGCCGCCTGTGATCCCGCCAAAAGGCAAGGTCAAAAACGAACAGCCGCTCATAAAAAATACTAAAAATAGGCTAAAAAATACGAATTTAGCTCTACTCGGTTGCGGCAAGTTTAGCTCCGATCGAACCGTTTGAGCTCATAAGCGTGTTGGCTTCTTTTAGATCCTCGAGCGCCACGTCAAATTTCTGCGAAACTTCGCCCAGCGTATCGCCGCTTTTTACTATGTATTGAGCCAAGTAATTGACATTTTGTTCGCTTGGAATGACTAGTTTTTGGCTAGGCTTGATCTCGTTTGAGGCAAGGCCGTTGTATTCTTTTATGATTTTGTGATTTACGCCAGTTTTTTCGGCGATGCTTAGGATAGTGTCGTTTTCTTTGACGGTATAAATTTCAAATTTTCTATTTTGCGCCACTTCGAAGTTATCGCTAAACATTTTCGTTTTATTTGCCGGGATATAGAGATAATAAGGCTTTTCCGTAGGCGGAGTATAGACGAATTTTAAATGCATATTGTATTCTTTCATCTTTTTTAGACTAAGCCCTATGCTATCCCCGACCTCCATTAACGTAGTGCCACCCGGGACGTTTATCTTTGATAGCTCTATGCCGTTCGTGCCGCTTAAAGCCTGAGTTTTAGCGAGCAAATCGTCTTGCTCTTTGGCGATGTGCGCGGTGGTTAAAATTTTCTTTACGAATCTTTTTGTTTCTTTTGGGATATAGCTTTTTTTATCATCGAGCAGCGCGGCCAAATCAGTAGTTCCGGCCTTTCTTATCCCTGCTCTCAACCTCGCTTCGCCGCAGTTATACGCCATCATCGCAAGATACCATTTGCCAAAATCGTTTTTGAGGCTTTGCAGGTATTTCGTAGCTGCCGCCGTAGCCGCTACGGGGTCTTTTCTCTCGTCGGTATATTTATCGACTCTAAGGCCGTAAAGTTTCGCCGTAGACTCCATAAACTGCCAAATTCCTATGGCTTTTTTCTTAGAAACTATGTGGTTTGAAAACCCGGACTCCGTCATAGCAAGATACAAAAACGATTCCGGGATACCTGATTCTTTTATGATTTTTTGAAGCACCGGGATGTGCTTGTAGCCGTTTTTAACGGTCCTGGCAAACTCTTTTCTTTTACCGTCTTTGATGGAATTTTTTATAGAAGCGTAGTGAGAGCTTTTTAAAAATTTAGCATCTATGTCGAATTCTTCCAATATCATCTTTTGGGTTTGATCTGCATCCTTGTTGGTTGCGGCGGCAAAAAGCCACCCCATACATGCCAGACACAGCATTGCTACTCTAAAGATTTTCATTTTTCTCCTTAAAATTACGTGTTAAATTTCGTAAAAATTTTCTTCGCGTTTTTAGTCGTTATTTCCATTATCTCTTCTTCTTTTAAATTTAAAATTTCAGCCATCTTTGCGGCAACCAACCGTGTAAAAGCAGGCTCGTTTCTCTTGCCTCTAAAAGGCTCTGGCGCCAGATAAGGCGCGTCGGTTTCAAGCAAAAGCCTATCTCGCGGAATTTGAGGCAAAATTTGAACCAAATTTTTCGCGTTTTTAAATGTCAAAACCCCGCCGATACCAAAGTAAAATTCGCCCATTTTCGCAAGCTCTAAAAGCAAGGGCGACGCGTTGTAGCAGTGCAAAACCGCGTTTTTTAACCTGCTTGCATACTCTTTTAAGATATTAAAACTATCTTCGTTCGCGTCTCTGATGTGCAAAACGACCGGCAAATTTAACTCCGCCGCCATATCGAGTTGCACCCTAAATACGCGCTTTTGCTCCTTTTTTTCGAACTCTTTTTTATCTTCGTCTTTAGGCAGACGAAAATAATCAAGTCCGCACTCGCCCACGGCGATGCATTTTTCGTCTTTTGCAAATTTATAAAGCACGTCCGCGTCAAATTCATCCTTATCATACGGATGAACGCCGACGGCAAAAAATACATTATCAAATTCGCGCGTTATTTTAGCCGCTTTTGGTAAATCATTAATATCAGCACCCGGTATCAGCACTCCACCGACACCGTTTTCTCGGGCATTTGCGATAACTTGCGCTATGTCGTTATCAAAGCTTTTATCATCTAAATGGCAGTGCGTGTCTATTATCATCAGGCTATTTCTACTCTGTTTCGTCCGTTTTCTTTCGCCCTATAAAGAGCCTCGTCGGCAAGCTCCAAAAGCTCGTCCAGCCTATAATCACTCCTGCTAAATGCCACTCCGATAGAAACGGTAAAGCTTATCTGCTCTTTTTTTAGCTGCACCTTGCAGTTTGCGATATTCGCTCTTAAATTTACGAAAAATTTAACCGCATCTTCGTTCGAGATATCTTTTAAAATAATGCAAAATTCTTCCCCGCCGAATCTCGCTATCAAATCATCGCCTTTGGTCTCGTCGATCAGCTTTTTGGCTAGAGTTTTTAACACTTTATCGCCGCTATTGTGCCCATGAGTATCGTTTATTTTTTTAAAATGGTCGATATCCAGCATCGCTACGACGTAAGGCTCCATATGCTCCTCGGCGTAAGCGACGTATTCGTTCATATTTTCGTAAAAATACCGCCTATTATAAACGCCGGTCAGGAAGTCTTTATTCGCAAAATCGGCTATTTGGTTTATGTTTTCCATCGCTTCGATAGTATTGTTTACCCTACAAATGAGCTCTTCTTTCACAAAAGGCTTTGCGATAAAGTCGTTTGCGCCGTTTTTTAAAAATATCGCGCCGTTTACATTCTCGCTCGGACTCGTCATCATCAAAACGCCGATTTGATTTTTATCGCCGATAGCTCTTATCTCTTTTAGCACCTCAAGGCCGTCTTTTACGGGCATCCTGTAGTCGCAAAGGGCGAGCTTGATGTCCGGATTATCGGTGAAATAATTCATCGCCTCCTCGCCGTGAGCGGCGGTAAATACCTGAAACTGGAGGCTGGTTAGGATTTTTTTAAGAGCGCTTCTAAAAGGCGCCGAATCCTCGACGACCATTACTTTGTATTGTCTATTTTTGCTGAGACGGTTGATGATCCGAAATATATAATTTATATCGTCCATATTGCCCTTATAGACGTAGTCCACGATGTCTTTATGGATAAAGCTCTCTCTGGTAGCCTCATCCATGCTGCCCGTTAGCACGATGCTAGGCAAGCCTTTTGAGATGACGTAATCTACGACTTCGCCATTTGGAGCATCGGGCAAATTTAAATCAAGCAGCGCGATAAAATATTCTTTCGGATCGGTTAAAAACGCCTGCGCCTCGGCCAAACTGTGCGCTATATCGATATCCATTTCGACCTTATCTTCCATTTTTTTGGCGATCAGCTTGGCCAGAGCCTTGTTGTCTTCCACTATTAAAATTTTATTTTTTTCCATTTATCGTCTCGTTCAAATTTTTCGCAAATATACCATTTATTTTCTTTTTTAAACATAAATTTTAAGCCAAACTTAAACTACCAAAAGCTGCCTCGCAAAATTTATCGCCTCCTCCGTGATACGCTCGCCGCTTATCATTCTGGCTAGTTCACTCACGCGCTCCTCGCTTTTTAGCTCCCTTACGTTCGAGATTTCGCCGCGCTTTTCGACCAAAAAATGCGCGTTTGCTTTTGAGCTGAGCTGCGGCTGATGCGAGATAGCGAAAATTTGATAAAATTCGGCCAAATTTAGCAGCACGTTTGCGATACTCATCGCCTCTTTTCCGCTTAGATTAGCGTCTATTTCATCTAAGATTATGACGCCCTCGCCGCCTCCGGTGATCTTGCTTTCGCTCGCGATAAAAGCTAGCCTTAGGCGGTTTAGCTCGCCCGAGCTTAGATTTTTTAGCGCCGTCTCGTTTAGGCTCAAATTTACCTCGTCTCTGCCGGCTGCGTCAAGAGTTTTGCTATTTATCTTTAATGAAATCTCGCTCATATAAAGCTCTTTTAGAAACGAATTTATGAGCGACTCAAGCTCCTTTAAATTTGCCGCGCGAGCCTGACTGATTTTGTCCGCCAGCGCATTTACCGCGGCTTCATTTTGCTTAAATTTACGCTCCAGCTCGCTCTTTTCAAAGCTTATATTTTCGTATCTTGCTAGCTCCGCCTTGCGCATTTTTAACGCCTGCAAAGCCTCCTCCTCGCCGCCGTAGCGACGCACGAGCGAGTTTATCGCCTCGATGCGGTCCAGCACGCCCCCCACATCCACGTCTTCCAGCTCGTCCATGTTTAGATTTTCGCGCGCCACTCGCAGCTCGTTCATCGCCTCCTCAAAAAAGCCGCTATCGATATCGCTGATGTTTAGCGCGTCCGTCACGGCCTGCTCGAGATTAAAAATTTGCTCCGCCCTATTCCACGCTTCTAAAATTTTATCCTTTTTACTCAGGCGCTTTTTTAGCTCCATCAGCTCGTCAAATTCGCCGATCTTCGGGCTCACGCTCTCTATTTTATTGATTTCAAAAGAGGCAAATTCCTTTAGCTCCTCCACTCTTTTTTCTTCGTCGATTATTTTTTTCAGCTCGCGCGAGATCCGGCTAAATTCGTCAAATTTGAGCCTACATTCGCCAAGCGTCTCATTAAATTTAGCGTCTTTTTTCGCTTGCAAGCTATCTAGCAAATTTAAAAATCTCTCGTTTTCAAATTCGTTTATTTCCTTTGCGGATAGGTATTTGACGTGCTCTTTGGCGATGCTGGCGAGATTTTTTTTAGAAACGGCTTGCGAGTTTATAAAGTAGCGCGTCGTTTTGTCGCGAAAAAGCTTAAAGGTATTTATCTCCTCGCTCTCAAGACCGAATTCTTCAAGGTCGAATTTATGCGAGACGTCGGCCTCGATCAGCTTTGCTTCACTATCTTTTAGCCCCAAAACCGCCATTATCGAGCCCATCAGGACTGATTTGCCCGCGCCGCTCACGCCCGTAAATACGCTAAGTCCGCGTCCGAAATTTAACTCGACGTTTTCAAAACTCAAATTTTGCTTTATCAAAATCCGCTCAATCATTATAGCCCCAATGTAATTTTTCTTTTAAAATTTGAAAATAATCTCTGCCGACATGGCGGATTAGCCGCGCCGTGTTCGCGCTTAGCGTCATACTCACGCTCTCAAGCTCGCTCATTTTATACCTGTCCTGCCCGTCGATCACCAGCACCGCCGCGCTTGCGGTTTTAAATTTGATCTCAAATCCGCGCGGAAGCACTACCGGACGCTGCGTGAGCGAGTGCGAGCAAACGGGCGTCACCACAAAAACGTCGCTGAGCGGATAGACGATAGCTCCGCCCGCGCTCATATTGTATCCGGTCGAGCCAACCGGCGTGGAGACGATGACGCCGTCGCCGAAATACGCGTTAAAGTATTTTTCGTTCCAAAAAGCCTCTATATGCGTCATCGAACCTGATTTTTCGCCCGCTATAACCGCATCGTTAAAGGCGATCTTGCGTAAAATTTCGCCGCTTTTTTTATGCAAAAAAACGTCAAGCATAAAAGGAGTCTCGACCTCAAATTTGCCCGCAAAAAACTCGGCGAAAAATTTCTCGCATTCATTCATCGTGATATCGGTCAAAAACCCGAGCCTACCGGCATGGATACCCAGCACGAAAGGCGAAATCTCGGCCGTTTTGCGACAAAGAGAGATAATAGTGCCGTCGCCTCCGAGCGAAATCAAAAAATCGCACTTTTTAGCTAGCGAGCGTATCTCGTATCCTTTTAAATTTAAGTGTCTGGCCGCGGCGTTTTCGAGTAAAATTTGAGTGCCGTAGCGAGCCAAAATCTCACGTAAAATTTCTATGTTGCCGGCCAAATCGGCATTTATTTTAGCGACTACGCCGACTTTTTTCACCTCTTTTGGAAGCAGTAAATTCTCGTTTTTCATAAGGTTGATTTTATCACATTTTGTTTTAAAAAAGCTGTGCGCAAGCAAATTTCTAGTATAATGGCGCGTTAAAAACAGCAAAAGGAGTGAAAATGCGTAGCCATTACTGCACTGATTTAAGCAGTGCCGACATAGGCAAAGAAGTTACGCTTTGCGGCTGGGTAAATACCTACCGCGACCACGGCGGCGTTATATTTTTGGACCTGCGCGATCGCACGGGACTGATCCAGATCGTCTGCGATCCGGCAGATAGCAAGAGCTCTCACGAGGTCGCATCGCACGTTCGCGACGAGTACGTGCTAAGGATAAAAGGCAAGGTTCGCGCTCGCGGCGAAGGCCTGGTAAATCCGCGCCTAAAAACGGGCGAGATCGAAGTAGTCGCAGACGAAGTAATCGTCGAAAACCCGAGCGAGCCGCTACCTTTCGTCATCGGCGACGAGAGCGTAAATGAGGACATCAGGCTAAAATACAGATTTTTGGACCTTAGAAACGAAAAACTTCAAAATATCTTTAAAATGCGCTCAAAAGCGGCGATCGCGGCCAGAAACAGCCTAGATAAAATGGGCTTTATCGAGTTTGAAACGCCGATTTTAACCCGCGCGACGCCGGAGGGCGCCAGAGACTATCTAGTGCCTAGCCGCGTATATCCGGGTCAGTTTTACGCCCTGCCGCAAAGCCCGCAGCTTTTTAAACAGCTTTTGATGTGCTCAGGCTTTGATAAATATTTCCAGATCGCAAAATGCTTCCGCGACGAGGACTTGCGCGCCGATAGACAGCCGGAATTTACGCAGATAGATATCGAGATGAGCTTCATCGAGCAAGAAGATATCCTAAATATGGCCGAAAATATGCTAAAAGACGTCTTTGCCGCATGCGGATACGATATCCAAATCCCTTTTCGCCGTATGAGCTACAAAGAAGCGACCGAGAGCTACGGCAGCGACAAGCCCGATCTGCGCTACGATCTAAAGATGAACGACGTTATCGACATTTTCGCGCGTTCCAGCAATGAAATCTTTAGCAAAATCGCAAGCGAGCCTAAGAAAAACCGCATCAAAGCGCTAAAAGTGCCAAACGGCGATAATATCTTTAGTAAGCGCGAGATGAATAGATTTGAGGAATTCGTCCGCAAATTCGGCGCTCAAGGCCTTGGCTACTTCCAGATGAAAGAGAACGGGCTAAAAGGACCGCTTTGTAAATTTTTCGAGCAAAGCGACCTTGACGAGATCGTAGAGCGCTGCGAGCTAAAGGTCGGTGACGTCGTCTTTTTCGGCGCCGGCAAGAAAAAAGTCGTGCTTGATTATATGGGGCGATTTAGGATTTTCCTTGCCGAGCAAATGGGTATCATCGACCAAAACAAAATGGAGTTTTTGTGGGTGCTTGATTTCCCGATGTTTGAGCAAAACGACGACGGCAGCTACTCGGCTATGCACCATCCGTTTACTATGCCTAAAAACATCGACGAGCCCGATCTCGAAGACATCCTATCGGTCGCTCACGACGTCGTGCTTAACGGCTATGAGCTTGGCGGCGGCAGCGTGAGGATACACAAAAACGACGTTCAGCAAAAGGTATTTAAGCTGCTAGGTATCGACGAAGCCGAGCAACGCGAGAAATTCGGCTTCTTGCTCGATGCGTTAAGCTTCGGCGCGCCTCCGCACGGCGGTATAGCGATCGGCTTTGACAGGCTAAATATGCTGGTAAATAAAACCAGCTCGATCCGCGATGTCATCGCCTTCCCTAAAACCCAGCGCGCTCAGTGCCCGCTAACTAAGGCGCCTAGCGAAGCTAGCGGCGAGCAGTTGAGAGAATTAGGGCTAAGGCTGCGAGAAAAAGAAAAATAAGCATAAAAGCGTCGTCTCACCGCGCTATACGTCGTTGGTTTTAAAATTTGGCGCTCCGCAGGCTATACGCCTAGCGCACGCTTAAATTTTAAAACCGCCTAGTCTAGCTTGGCGATACTTCCGCTACAAAATTTATTTAATTTTATTTTTTATTTTAAAGAAAAGGCGAAGTATCTTGCGATAAATTTAAATGTTGCGAAGAAATTTCGTCGCTTCTGTTTGTAGTTGCGACCATAGGAAAGCAAAGTATTAAATACTTCCGCTTTAAAATTTATAGTAAAAATGAAGGCAAAGTATTTTTCGCTTAGACGAGGCGGATTTTAATTTTTAAGCGCAGATAGAACATATAGTTCATCAAGCTAAAAGTTAAAATTCAACGAAGTATAAGCAAAAAAGACAAGCCGTTTTAAAGGAAATTTTATGAAAAAACTATTTTTAATCATCGGCGCTCCGGGCTCCGGCAAAACCACCGACGCATCGCTAATCGCACAAGAAGATGCCAAATTTGCGCACTTCTCGACCGGCGATCTACTTCGCGCAGAGGTTGCCAGCGGCTCAGAGCTTGGCAAACTAATCGACGGCTTCATCTCAAAGGGCAACCTAGTCCCGCTTGACGTCGTCGTAAACGCAATCGTCTCGGCGATCAAAAGCTCGAACAAATCAAACGTCATCATCGACGGCTATCCGCGTAGCGTCGAGCAGATGACCGAGCTAGACAAGGTGCTAGCCGCGCAAAGCGAGATCGCGCTAAAAGGCGTGATCGAAGTGGACGTTAGCGAAGCCGTCGCACGCGAGAGAGTACTCGGACGAGCACGCGGAGCCGACGACAACAACGAGGTTTTTAATAACCGTATGAAGGTTTATCTGGAGCCGATCGAAGCGATACGTAAATTTTACAAAAGCAAAAATCTGCTCTATATCGTAAATGGCGAGCGCGCAATCGAGCCCATAGTCGCCGACATCAAACAGCTCATCAACGCCTTATAATTTTAGAGTCCGAATTCGGACTCTAAAATTAACTTATATAAAATCAACAAACGTTTGCGAAATATCATTAAAATCCACCGCATAATTCAAATTTCAAATAAAAAAATGCTCAAAAATATCGCTTCGGCCGTTCTTGTAAGCACGGCATTTATAATGGACGGATTTACGAGTCCCGCCGACAACCAAAATGCAGCGCTTAGTCGGCAAAAACACCGTGCGGGCGGCCGCCGCCGCAAAAGCAGTCTCTCTACGCCTAGCGACGTTTTTGCGCCGCAAAGAAAGATCGTCTCCGAAATTAGCCTCTCTAAGCATTACCGGTTTGCCGATAAAAACGGCGACGCCATAAGCTTGGATCAACCGCCAAAAACACGCTCGTATGCATCTGCGGCGAGATCGACAAGAGTTTTGCGAAATTTTGATTATGCAAAATTTTTAGGCGACCGCCGCCTTTTAAATTTATCTAAAATTAAATCTCCCGCACAAAACCCGCTACGTCAAATTTAAATCCTCAAAAAACAAATTTCGCCGGCAAACCGAAATTCCTAAGATTTTTTAAATTTTGCATGCCTTGTATCAACGCGCGAGAGCCGCTCAAATTTGAAAAATTTAAATCCTCTTATCAAGCTTATTTAATCCGTTTTTGCCATTTTAAAGCGCAAACGACGCCTCCCCTCATCAACCAACTCGTCCTTTGCTCTTAAATTTACCGCCGCTTAATGAATAAATCATCGATTTTTTCGGCGCTCATCAAATCGTCCTAAAATTTTATGCATTTAAATTTGAGCAAGCGAAATTCGCCGCCTCAAAAACCCGCCGAATTTTAATCCAAACTCTCGTTTTACTCCAAATTTAGCCGAGATTTTATATAATCGCTTATTTAAATTTCAAGGCAAACATCTCAAAGCGTTTTATAAGTCGGCGAAATTTAGCTCAAATTTAACGCTAAATTTCACTAGGCCAAAGCCGCAAAAACGCCGCGAGATAAGAGCTTTACAAAGGATTAAAATGAACGTTTCAAAAATCAAAGCAGGCTCAAACCCGGACAAAATCAACGCCGTGATCGAGATCCCATACGGTTCGAACATCAAATACGAGATCGACAAAGATAGCGGCGCGGTCGTGGTCGATCGCGTGCTATACTCGGCGATGTTTTACCCGGCAAACTACGGCTTCGTGCCAAACACCCTCGCAGCCGACGGCGATCCTGCCGATATCTTGGTGCTAAACGAATACCCTCTGCAAGCCGGCAGCGTGATCCCGTGCCGCCTCATCGGCGTGCTCGTGATGGAGGATGAAGCGGGTATGGATGAGAAGCTACTAGCCGTACCGGTCACCAAGATTGATCCGCGATTTGACGGGATCAAGAGCTATAAAGACCTGCCCGAGGCGACGCTAAATAAGATCAAAAATTTCTTCGAGACCTACAAAACGCTTGAGCCGAATAAATGGGTCAAAGTAAAAGAATTTAAATGCGCTGACGCTGCAAAAGATATCCTGGACGCGGCGATCAAAAACTACAAATAAGCCGCCCTCAGGCTTGCTTGGCCGCCTCTTTCTAAACAAGCGGCGGCAAAATTTTAAACTCGCGAAAAAATAAAAAGGGTAAAAATGGATATATTAAAGCTACTTTTAGGCGGCTCCGGCGGCGTGCTAGATGCGATGTCGCAAAAAAGCGGACTAGGCGCAAACGACGTAGAGGCCGTAGTTTCCAAGATCGCGCCTATTTTTATGCAAAGAGCGAATGAAAATTTTAAATCGGACGCGGATTCGTCGAATTTCCTCGAGATGATCCGCCGCGCAAACCTAGACGAGATGAAAAGCGACCCGCAAAACATCAGCGTCGCCGAGGGCAACGAGCTGTTGGGAGTGCTAACGGGCTCGAAAGAAAACAGCAAAGCCCTCGCCGGCAACGTCGGCTCGCAGCTAGGCATCAGCGCAGATTCCATAAAAACCCTGCTGCCGATAATCGCACCGATGATTGCGGACATGCTAAATAATCAACTAAAAACCTCAAATTTGCAAGGCTCGGCAGACAACGGCTCCGTTATGTCGATGCTCATACGGTTTTTAGATCAGAACAAAGACGGCTCGATAGTCGATGATATTTTTAGGATTGCGGGCGATTTTCTCGGTAAAAAATAGGCGAATTTCGCCTGTTTTAGGCCTTTAATCTTGCAAGCGGTCTACAAAACGCTCTTTTACCGTTCGTTAAATTTTCGTTCGCACTACGATTTTTATAGTGCAGCATACCAAAATTTCTACCGTTTACGATAATTTCTGCCATTTACGATAAAAAATTCGGCTTTTTTTAAAAATTTTAAAGATGCAGCGACCGGGCGGCAAACCTTATATTTGGTTGCCAAAACTTTTACGGTTTGCTAAAAAAATAAAAGGCTTTCTTTAACTTAAGCTCACGCAAAGGAGCAGTAAGTTACGATGGGTACTATGTTCTTGTAAGTAACGAGCATGGCAAATTTAAAAACAAGCATATAGTCCGTTTTTAGATTTTAGAGCCTAAATTTAGAGAGATTTTAAAGTATTTCGCAAGAGAAGCATCAAAGATATCGAATTTAACTAAAATTTCAGAAGCAACACTATGTAAAATCTTTAGAGAAATAAGAATTCTTATGTCTAAAGAGTGTGAGGTTTTGAAAAGTAACGAGCATAGCGAAGTAGAGTTTAGGCACGATACCAAAACTACGCAGGAAAACTTATATCAGAAACTGTTAAAGATGATAAGAGAAAATCCGCTTAACTTATCTTGAGCCATATTTAATTACCGTTAGAAGACTCGCTTGTCGCAAACGCCTACAAATTCGTTGTTTTACTTAAAATCCCATCTGCAAACGGTAAATTTTAATCACCAAATCGCACTAAATATCATATTTTCTCTTGTAAATTTTACTCGCATCGACAAAAATAATGCCGTTACCGTTTAGAGCTTAGGCGCATTAAAAAGCCGACGGACCGATAAATATTCGTATCGGCGGCGCGGCAAGTCCAGGCCGATTTATCGCGGCAAGCAGTGCCGAATTTGCGCGCTCTGCGCCATATAAAACCGGAGGCAAAACAAGCCGGCGCGGCGACGATTGAGATTATCAAACTACAACTCTCGCTAAAATACACATCCGTTTGCTGCGCCGAACGAAAGGTTAAGCGCTTATTTTTAGGGCAAATGCCGCAATAGCGGACTTTACGAGGTAAATTTATCGGCACGGCCGCTAGGCTTTGGGCTCGGCGATCCGCGCAGCTTAAAACCGAACTGGCTCAAAGGCAAATTTAAAAATATCGCGGAAATTTTAACAAATAAACAAACTTTAAAGAGACCGCGTCAAAATTTAAAAATTCGGCGATAAATAAAATTGGGCACAAAAATAAATTTTCAAATTTTAGCCGTAATGGAATTTATCGCGCAAACATAAATTCCAGCACCGAAAAAATCTAAAATTTGCCAAAAAGGCAAGCATTTTTAGCGACTCTAGAAACTCTCTTCGCTAGATAAAATTATTTTAACGAGCATTAAATAAAATTTAAAATCCAAATCGGCGCAAATATAAAATTGCCATATTTTAAACAATGCTCGCTATGGCTTAAAAAGCAGAAAAAAGAGTGGAATTATGCAAATTTTAAGCAAAATTAAGCTAAAGACGAGATATTTTTATCAAATTTATCCAAATCGTCCCGTAAAATTTCCGCCTATCTTAGTCCTTTTTTGAGCTTTCTAACGAGAAATCTTGCCAAATGAAGCTCGTCAAAAAGCGATTTTTCGATGCAAAGCGGACGGTCGAAAATAAGATCGCAGACGAGCTCGGCGCCCAGCACCGCCGTGCAAAGCCCGCGCGAGCCGTGAGCGGTGCTCGCATAGACGTTTGGCACGTATTTTGGAGACGGATTTGGCCTATTTTTCGTCCAAAGCAGCGACTTGTAGGCGTCTTTATAAAAATCCTCGTCGTAAAGTCGTCCGATGAGCGGAAAACGGTCGCCGCTGTAACTGCGATAGCCGACTTTTGAGCCGATTATTCGGATATTGGGCGGGGTTTTGGTTGCAGCGTTCAAGAGATTTTCGGGCATAGCCGAATTTGGCGCATCATACGTCTGTGCCGAGCAGTCCGCATCTTTGTTTTCAGTCAAATTTAGCAAATTTAAACGATCGGTCCGCCGCTTTAAACTTGTCAAATTTAAAGACTCGGCTCGCTTGTCCAAATTTGACGAATCTAAGAACTCCGCCGAGCCCGCCGAGACAAATTTCGCATCTTTACCGATTTTAACGGCATCCTTTGCGTTCATCGGCCTTTGCAAATTTGCCAAAGGGCTTATTTTTGTAAAATTTGACGACTTAAAACCGTCTGCTTTTCCCACGTTTTTTGCCAAATCCGGCAGATTTTTATTTACGGTTTTGATTTGGTTTATAAATTTTACGCCTAAAAGATGCTCTGAGCTAGCGCATTTTTCGACACTTGTTTCGTATGCGAACGAGGCGGGTGATATTTCGCCAAACTCCCGCGTAAGCGAAATTTTATCGCTTGTCGCAACCGTTTTTATCTCGCTCGAATTTTCACCGTTCGCAAGAGACGCGACATCTATCGGCTCGTCATTAAATTTGCGGATGATTTTTTCGTCCGCGATCGCGCCGCGCAAAATTTCCACATTATCGGTGTTTTCGTTTAAATTTACGCTACTGTTATTTGTTTTTAAATGATCCGCGTTTTTAGCGTCGCCGTCTGGGCCGATAGTTAAATTTTGATCCTGCTCGCCGCTTAAATTTACTCGCTCGCTTTCCGCAAATTCGCCGCCTAAAAACTCGGCGACGTCGGCCAAATTTTTCTCGTCGTCGCTAGAGCGCGGCTCGTCCAAAAAAAGATTTCTATCATAAGTCGCGCCGATCACCTGCACGTCATCGACAGGCGGGCAAACGTAGCCTTTGGCGCTAAAAGGCGCAGACGTCCGGACGGCAGGCTCGATATGCGTGACCTGGCCGCGCACGGAGCTAAGCCTGATGTCGTAGTCCGCAAAGAGCTCCATACTCTCGCTACCGACAGCAAGCACGAGTACGTCGGCGTCGATGCTTTGTCCGTCCTTAAAGTGCGCCCTAACCGTGCCGCCCTCAAGCGTCTCAAAGCCCGTAAATTCGCAGTTTAAAAGCGTTTTTATGCCTGCGCTTGCCGCCTTGCACATTTTTCTAGGACGAGCTTTTGCGCCCTTAAAAATAAACGCGCTAGCGTAAGGCTCGCCCTCGAATTTTAGCTCAAAAACGCCGTTATCCGCGTCAAATTCTCGCCACTCGTAAAAGCGCTCCAGCGTCTTTCGCTCATACGCGTAGTCAGTCGCGCCGCAAAACTCTATCTCCTGGGCGCCGAGGTTTTGGCCGTAAAAGCGCGCCGCCTGCAAAAACGCGTTCATATGCATGCGGCCCAAATTTACGGTTGGTTTCGTGATGAGCGGCATCAAAATCCCGCAGTGATTTCCAGAGCCGTTTAGCGCGATGTCGCCGCGCTTTTCGGCGATCGTGACTTTTAAATCGCGCTCGCGCAACTTAAACGCGCAAACGCAGCCCGCTACGCCACCGCCGATAACTAGCGCCGTCTTTGGCGCAGCCCTGCTCGCGGGGTCGAACCTACTAAACCAAATTTCGCTCCCGGCTTGTCGTCCGCTCGCAAATTTGGCCCGCAGCATCTCGCGCTTTTTGCCGTAGCCTTTGAGTAAATTTACCTCAAAACCGCTATTTTGCAGGGCTCTTTTTAGCGCGCCCGAGGCCGAATACGTGCAAACGCTAGCACCGAATGCGCATAAATTTGCGATTTTACCGCAAATCCGCTCGCTCCACATAGCTTCGTTTTTAGCGGGAGCAAAGCCGTCCATAAAAACGGCGTCCGCGATAAAGCTAAGCTCGTCCAAAACCTCGGCAACGTCGCCAAAGCACAATGTAAGCGTAACGTTTGGGGCTAAATTTAGCCTGTGAAATCCGCGAATAAGCGGAGGATAGGCGTCCAAAAGCTCGCCAGAAACGTCCGCAAGCTCGCTAAAATTCGCGTAAATTTTGGCTAGATCATCTTTAGTGATCGGCATTTTTTCGATACTGACGAAATTTAAAAATTTATCCGAGTTTTTAAATCTTTTAAAGGCGCAGAGGAAATTTAACCCCGCGCCAAATCCCGTCTCAAGCACGTTAAATTCGCTCTTTTTGCTCCAAATTTCATCAAAAACGGAGCTAAAAACATACTCGCTCTGGCCTATGGGATCGTCTGCGTTAAAGTAAATGTCGTCAAATTCGGGACTAAACGGGATACCGCCTTTAAAAACGACTCGAGCGCTTTTCATCGTTGGTTTGAAAAATAAACGTCCACGCCGTTTGCGAGCCCCTTGGCTAGGGCGTCTTGATATTTTGAGTTATTTATGAGCTCGCCCTCGCCCGGGTGAGTGATGTAGCCGACCTCAAGCAGCACCGCAGGCATCAGCGCGCCTACCAGCACCCAAAAGGGCGCCTCGCGAACGCCACCGTCGGAGGCTTTTGAGCTTACCGACTTAGCTCGCGCCAAAACTTCGCGCTGAACGTCGATAGCAAGCTTGTTTGAAGCGATGATCTTTTCGCGATTTAAGAAATTTAAAAAGGTCTGCTTGGAGAAAAAATTCATCTCCTCGATGTCGGATTTGTTTTCCAGCGCGGCTGCGTTTTTACTGCGCTCGGAACGAGCCGGCGAGAGGAAAAACGTCTCGATGCCGTGCATAGTCGCCGCCTTTGTCTTGTTCGGCGCGGCATTTGCGTGGATAGAGATAAAAAGATCGGCGGCCTTGTCGTTAGCGTATTTCGTGCGGTCGCGAAGGTTGATAAATTTATCCTTGCTACGCGTATAATAAACCTTGTAGCCGCGTCCTTGGAGCTCTTTGCCCGCCTTTTGAGCGATGCTTAACACGATGTTTTTTTCTTTTAGCGAGCCGTTTATCGCGCCCGGATCGTCGCCTCCGTGCCCCGCGTCAAGGACGATAACCTTACCTTTAGCGCTTTGGACTTTCTTAGCGCTTGCCGTTTTTACGGGCGGCAAAAGCGTCTCTTGCTCCTCTTTTTTAGCGGCGTTTTGAGTATTTTTGGCATCCGCTTTAGCCTGAGCTTTTTCTTGTTTTTGTCGGGTCGGCTTTTGATTTTGGGCTTGAGGCTGAGCGGGTTTTTGCTGCGGCGTTTGCGCTATTTTGGGTTTTGGTTTTGTCGCGGTTTTTGAGGGCTCTTGTTTTGGCGTTAGTTTAGCTTGTTCGCCCTTTTTCTTTTCGGTCGTTTGGCCGGCTTGCGTCCAAGCTTGTTTTAGATCTATCGTCTTTTCCGCATTTTGCTTCGGCGCAGCTTGAGACTTTTGCTTATTTTCTTTTGCGGCGGCTTGCTTAGAGCTTAATTTTTCCTTTTTTACGGATTTTTGCTCCTGCGCGGGTGCGGCCTTTTTAAAAACTAGCGATTTATCCTCGGCTCTTAGCCTTAAATTTATCTCGAATTTGTTCGCAAAGACCACCCTTACGGTTTGAGCGTTAAACTGACTTATGCGCACCTCATCGACCAAAAATCCTTTTATGCTCTCAACCGTTCCCGGACTCCAAACACCCTTAAATTCGTATATATCTCGATATAGACCCTTTTGATTTAAGGTAAATTTATTTATATCGCTACCGCTTAGAGGTCTGTTAAATTTCAGCTCCAAACTATCCCCGCCTCTAACCACGGACACTAAGGCCAGTTTGCCTTGTTCGGAGGATTTTTTCTTATTTACGGGCGCGGATAGCTGCTTTAGCTCGGCCGGTTTTTGTTTAGCCTCTTTTTGCTCTTTTGCCTCGGCCTGCTTAGGTTTTGGCGCCTCTTTTTCTTTCTTCGGTGCAGGTGCGGCTTTTGGCTGCGGCAAGCTTTTTAACTCTTTTTCATACGACTTCGTGTCAAGCCCCAAAACTTTAGCGCTTTTTATCAAACGCTGTAGCGACTTTGCGGTTAGCTCTTTGTCGTTGCGCATGATGGATTTGACATATAGTACGCGCAATTCTTGGTGAAATTCCGTCTTTTTTTTGCCATTTGCGCCGTCAAATTCGCGGTCGAATTTATCAAAAAAGTTATCGTTCGCAAACGCCGCGGCAACCAAAAATAAAATTATAAAAATTTTTCTAATTATCTTCGCCATTTATCAGTTTTTCAAATAGTTCTTTCACGCTTATTATCTCGTTTAGCCTGTATCCGTTCGCGCCCGTGAAAAACAGCCCTGTCTCTTTGCGCCCGGCAAAGGCGTCGTAAAGTCTATCCGCGATGCAGTATCCCACCTCTTTTGCCTCTTTGCCGCGCTGGCACGGGCTCACGCAGTTGCTTACGCAGCTGATTTTCGGACCTTGACGTTTATCGACCAGATTTATCAAATTTGTCCTGACGCCGCGCGCCGGATAGCCGACGGGGCTTTTGATCAGCTCTATATCCTCTTTTTTGGCTGCTAGTAGCACCTGCTTAAACTCCTCGCTAGCGTCACACTCGTGCGTGCCGATGAAGCGAGTGCCTATCTGCACGCCGTTTGCGCCAAGCAAGACGGCTCTATCTATATCGTTTTTATCCCAGATGCCGCCCGCCGCAAAGAGCGGAAAATCGCCCCACTGCTTTATCTCTTCGCTAACGGGCGTTATTAAATTGTCCAAACTATACGCGGGATCGATGCACTGCTCGTAGGTAAAGCCCTGATGCCCGCCGCTAAGGGGTCCTTCGAGCACCACCGCGTCAGGGAGCCTGCCGTAGCGCCCCTGCCAGCGTTTGCAGATGATTTTTAGCGCTTTTGCCGAGGATACGATAGGCACCAAAGCGACGTCCGGAAAACCTTCGGTAAATTCGGGCAAATTCGTAGGTAGTCCCGCTCCCGTGATGATCACGTCTATGCCATGATCACAGGCGTCTTTTACGATGCGCTCGTAGTCGTTGCTGGCATATAGGATATTAACCCCGAGCGGTTTGTCGCCGCAAATTTTACGCGCGTTGTCGATGACGGCCTTTAGTCCCTCTCGCGAATAGAAATTTTGGCTGCCGTAGGGCTTTGAGTTTAGCTCTTTGGATACATATTTTAGCCCTTCGTAGTATCCGGTTCCCACCGAGCTTATCACGCCCAAACCGCCTTCTAGGCTGACGCTTCCGGCCAGTTTGTCCCAGCTGATACCAAGCCCCATTCCGCCTTGGATTATCGGATGTTTTATCTCGTATTTTCCGATTTTTACCGGTTGCATCAGGTCACCTTTAGTTTTGCAAATTTACGCTTGCCTACCTGCAAAACATATTCGCCCACGCCCAGCTTTAGCTGCTCGTCAGCGATCTTTTCTTGATTTAGGCTCACAGCATTTGCTGCGATATCTCGGCGCGCCTGAGAGCTGCTGGCGCACAGGCCGCAGTGAGTGAGCGCGTGCACGATCCAAACCGGAGCCGCTAGCCCAAACTCCTCCATCTCGGTGGGGATCAAATTTTGCGAATGCACTCGGTCAAATTCGGCCTTTGCCTCTTTTGCCGCCGCTTCGCCGTTGTATCTGGTCGTGATTTCAAGCGCAAGGGCTTCTTTTACGGCTTTTGGATGAGCTTTGCCGCTAGCTACGTCCGATTTTAAATTTGCGATCTTCTCCGCGCTTTTTTCGCTCAAAAGCTCGTACCAGCGCCACATCAGCTCATCGCTCACGCTTAAAATTTTAGCAAACATCTCGTTTGGCCCCTCGGTCACGCCGATGTAGTTTCCTAGGCTCTTGCTCATTTTATTCACGCCGTCAAGCCCCTCCAAAAGCGGCATCATTATGACGGCTTGTTCTTTGCCGACGTTGTAAATTCGCTGCAAGGTCCTGCCCATAAGCAGGTTAAATTTCTGATCGGTGCCGCCCATCTCGATATCGCACTTCATCGCGACGCTGTCGTAGCCCTGAAGGAGCGGATATAAAAATTCGCTGATCGAGATCGATGCGCCGCTTTTGTATCTTTTCTCAAAATCATCTCGCTCGAGCATCCTAGCCACCGCAAAGGTACTGGCTAGCTCCACGATGCCCGCAGCCCCCAGTTCGTTTAGCCACCGCGAGTTAAACATTAGCTTGGTTTTTTGCGGATCAAGTATTTTAAAAACCTGCTCTTCGTAGGTTTTGGCGTTTGCCATCACGGTCTCTCGGTCGAGCTTTTTTCGCGTTTGGCTTTTGCCGCTAGGATCGCCGATTTGTCCAGTGAAATCGCCTATCAAAAACTGCACTATCGCGCCGTGTTTTTGCAAAAACGCCATCTTTTGAAGCACGACGGTGTGACCCAGGTGCAAATCGGGAGCCGTCGGATCAAAACCCGCTTTAACGTAGAAATTTTCACCCTTTTCGTAATAGTTTTTTACTAAATTTGCAACGCGCTCCTCATCTATAATCTCGGCGACACCCTTTTTTATATCGCTCATTATTTTGTCTAAATTTACACTCACCTTTTCTCCTTAATTATGTCCATACGCGTCGTCTAGCGATACGAATTCTATTATCTTGTAACGGTCTTTTAGCCGTTCTTTTATCTCATTTACGTTCAAATTTTCGCCAAGCTCGATCGTTAATTCAAAAAGATCCGCCGTCGCCTCCCTGGTCTCGGTAAGGCTGATAGTTACGAGGTCGATTTGCATTTTCGCCATATATGTTAAAAACTCCGCCAGCGACCCGCGCCTATTTTCAAGACTTAATATAATCTTAAATCTATGCGGAGCGACCCGCGTCCATTTGACGAAGATCATCTCGTTTTTTTCTTCGGCCAGCTTCATAAATCGCTCGCAAAGCTTGTGGTGGACAGTAACGTGGTAGTAGTTTCTAAAGCCCACGATATCGTCGCCGCGCTTTGGATTGCAGCAATAATCAAACTCGACGCTGTTTATTTTGTGATTTGAGTAAATCACGATGTTTTCAAATTTTTGCTTTTTGACGTTGTATTTGTCCGTCATCGCGATAGCAAACGGGCGGTCTCTTTTTACGTATTTTTTAAGCGCGTTTACCACGTCTTGCAGATACACCGAGTCAAATGCGGCCCTAAAAATTCTTTTAGTCAAATTTTCGGTCTCCAGCCACTGCTCGATAGTTTTTGAAGGCACAGCGAAAATGCCGCTTAAAATTTCGATTGCGACGATGTTGTTTATATCTCTTATTTTTTGTTTGCAATAAGAGCGTATCGTGGCCTTAGCCTTGCCTGTTTTTACGCTGGGCAACCACGAGCAGCGGTATTTGGGCTCATTGCCCGTTACGATACTTACGATGTCGCCGTTTTTTAGCTCCGTTAGCAGAGGTACTCGCACGCGGTTTACATAGGCTTCTTTAGCATATAGTCCCACTTGCGTGTGTATCTCGTAAGCGTAATCAAGCGCCGTCGCGCCTCGCGGAAGCGTGAATATATCGCCCTTTGGCGAATACACCGCGACGTCTTCGACATAAAGGCTGTCTTTTGCGTATTCGTAGAGCTCCTCGGGGTTTTCGCCCACTTCCTCCATACCGTTTTCTATGCCGCTGATGTCGCTTAACCAGTCGAGTTTAGGGTTTAAAAAACCGCCGCTTTTGTATTTCCAGTGTGCGGCGACGCCGTATTCTGCGGTCTTGTGCATATCAAAGGTGCGAATTTGAACCT
This sequence comes from Campylobacter rectus, assembly GCF_004803795.1. Taxonomy (NCBI): domain Bacteria; kingdom Pseudomonadati; phylum Campylobacterota; class Epsilonproteobacteria; order Campylobacterales; family Campylobacteraceae; genus Campylobacter; species Campylobacter rectus. Next base: position 1,702,856 of record NZ_CP012543.1, read on the forward strand.
CAAATATGCTTTTATTGTCAAATATCGTCGTGTGTATCGTTTGATAGCCGTTTTGCTTAGGAAGCGCTATATAGTCTTTGAAACGAGAGATCAGAGGGTTAAAATTTATATGCAAATTTCCAAGCACCAAATAGCAATCCTGCGGCTCTTTAACCAGTACGCGCGCGGCGAGTAGATCGAGCACTTCCTCGATCGAGATGCCCTTTCTCTGCATTTTCAGATAGATCGAGTAGTGATGCTTGACGCGCTTTTGTATCTCAAAATCGCTTTCGCTAAAGCCGTTTTCGAGCAAAATTTGAAAAATTTTATCGGTAAATGCGTTTAGCTTTAGCACGAGCTGCTGCTTATGCTCGTTTAAATAATCGTCTATTTTTTTATATTCCTCGGGCAAAGCGTATTTAAAGCTAAGATCCTCGAGCACGTTTTTTATCGACGAAATGCCTAGTCTATGCGCTATCGGAGCATAAACCATCAGCGTCTCTTCGGCGATTCGCTTTTGCTTTTCGGGGCGCAGAGCCTTTAGGGTGAGCATATTGTGCAGCCTATCGCAAAGCTTCACTACCAGCACTCTCACGTCCTCGATAGAGATGAGCAGCATCTTACGAAAAGTCATCGCAGACGCTGCCAGACGCTCGTTTGACTCCGAGCTTGCTAGCTTGTCCTCTCTGATAGCTACGATTTTAGTTAGCCCCTCGACCAGCTTTGCGACCCCTTCGCCGAAGTCTCCCCGCACGCTCTCTATCGACCTATCCGTATCCTCGACCACGTCGTGAAGCAGGGCTGCCACGATCATATCCTCGCCCCCGCCCATATGCGCCACGATGCAAGCTACCAAAATAGGATGGATAGCATACGGCTCACCGCTCTTTCTAAACTGCCCCGCATGCGAGATGACGCAGCACTCGATGGCGCGCTCTAAATTCGGCGTAAAATTTGCAAGCGTGCTAAGCAACCTTCTAGCCTGCGCGACATCCTTGCAGTCGCTTATATCATCGATTAGTTGTTCTAGTAAAAATCCGCTATTTAGCTGCTTCAACTATACCCTCTAAAGCCACTTTACCCTCGGCTATCTCGCGCAAGGCGATATCGGCGAATTTCATCTTGCTAACGTCGATATCAAGCAGGCTTTTTGCACCGCCGGCTAGAGCTTCGGCTCTTTTTGCTACGGCCAAAGCGAGTTTGTATCTATCGTCTCCGACTAGTTTTAGAGCCCTTGCCGCTACTTCTTCAGATCTCATTTATTCTCCTTCATTTAATTTCTCACGATAGAGCAAAACGCGCTCTCGTCGCCTTGTATGATCTTTAATAAATTTCCGTCTTTAAACATATTGCACACCAAAATCGGGAGCGAATTGTCCTTAGCTAGCGCGATAGCCGTATCATCCATAACCTTTATGTCATCGCTCATCGCAAGCTCGTAGTTTAGCTCTTTTAGCAGCGTCGCATCGTCAAATTTATGCGGGTCTTTGTCATAAACGCCGTCTACTTTCGTAGCTTTTATTATCATATCCGAATCAATCTCGATAGCGCGCAAAGTAGCCGCCGTGTCGGTAGTGAAAAATGGATTTCCCGTGCCTGCGGCAAAGATCACGACGCGGCCTTTTTCGAGGTGTCTGTTTGCGCGTCCGACGATGAAGGTCTCACAGATAGCTTCCATCTTTATCGCGCTTTGTACGCGCACGTCAAGACCCACGCTCTCTAAAGCCTCTCTCATCGCGATGGAGTTTATCACGGTAGACAGCATGCCCATATGATCGCCGCTGGTGCGCTTTATGATGCCGTCTCTAGCCGCGCTCACGCCGCGTATGATGTTGCCTCCGCCGATAACGATGCCCACTTGGATGCCGTTTTCGACGAGCTCTTTGATCTGCTTTGCGATAAATTTAAGCACTGCGTTGTCTATGCCAAAGCCGCTATCTCCGGCTAACGCCTCGCCTGAAAATTTAACCAAAATTCGCTTTTTTTTCTCCATTTTTCATCTCCTTAAATTTTCGGATTCTAGCCAAATTTGCTTTAAATTTTGCTAATCTTAGCGCGTAAGTACTATTTTAGGCTGATTAGCTCTAAGGGGTCTATGTGGTAGTTTTTCTGCGTTACTTCAAAGGTCAGATCGCGCTCTACGCGCCCGATGACGTAGCCTTTTTGCACCTTCGCGCCCACTTTTATCGTGGGCGCTATCTGGCTAAGGTGCGCGTAAATCGTATGAATACCGTTTGGATTTTCGATGATGACGACTTTATTTAGCATCGCGGTTTCTTTGGCGAAAACCACCTTGCCGCTAAAGACGCTTTTCACCTTTGCGCTCGCTAAATTTGAGCTTAGCACGACCGATTCGTTAAAAATTTTGATATTGTAGATGGGATCGACGTAGTTGCCGAATTTTTGTTTGACGGTAAAGCTATCTAACGGCGCGATCGTCTTTTCGCCGCTATATTTTTTCACAAGGCTAGCCTGATAGCTCGAGCCAAACTGCTTCACGTCGCCTTCAGGTGCGCTTGCGACGGCTTCGCCTTTTTGATTTTTCTTGTTTTTTTGCTTTTTTGCTTTGGCGGCTTTTTGCGCGGCTAGAGCTTTTTTAGCCTCCTCGCTCTCTCTTTTTGCGACGATTTTTAGCTCTTCTAACGTCTTTCTGATCTCGTCTTGCTGAGCTTGCAGGCGCGAGAGCTGCTTTTGATAAATTTCTTTATCGCGCTTTAAATTCGCTAGAGTTTTTACCTGCTTATACTGCAAAGAAACGAGCTCGGCTTGCTTAAATTTAAAGGTTTTTAAATTTGATTTTATGCCTTCTATCTTATCGTTTTGAGTTTTTATCAAATTTTGCGTGCTTTCATACTGCTTGGCAAGCTCGTTAAAATCATCTTTTAGCACCGAGTTTAGCTTGCTTAAAATTTCGGTCGCGATGATACTATCTACGCCTTCCTCATACTCTTTTGGCATTATAAGATCGAAGGAAAACTCGTCTGAGATGATACGCACGATGCTTTTTTGGATATCTTTTTGACTTTGCGTGAGATCTTTATTTTGCTTTACCAGCTCGTCAAGCTCGCCGCTAGCGCTTTTGACGCTATTTTCGAGCTGCGCTATTTGCATGATGAGCTCCTTCATCTTATCGTCGGTTTGATTGACGCTTTTTTCGCCGCCAAGGATATCGCCGGCTAGGTCGTCCAGCTTTTTATTTAGCTGCTTTTCAAGCTCTTTTGAGGACTCAAGATATGTCGTTTGATTTTTTATCTTTTCGCCCGTGCTTGCGTTTAGGCAAAATGCGGCAGCCAGCAAAACCCAAATTTTTCTCATATCGTCCTTGCTTTTCTCATCACGAGATAAACGGCAAAAAAGCTAATCGCCAGCGAAACGCCAAATAGCACTCCGCCCTCGTAAAACACATCTATGGCGGGAAAATTTATATTTAGCTCGGTCACCGCGTCTTTAATGGGTTGCAAATCGGGCAAAATCAGGTAAAAAACTACAACCACAACGGTCGCTATAAACGAATCAAACAATGCGGTTTTGTATAGCGCGCCCGATTTTAGCCACGACGGAGCGCCAAGCAGCGTCATTATCTCGATGCGCTCTTTGTGCTCATATAGCCAAATTCGCATCTGTTTTGAGATGAGCATAAGTCCGATTAGTCCGATTAGAGCAGAAAATATCGCCGATATATTTTTAATCAGCTGCAAAATTTTATAAATTTTATCGTGCGTTTTTGAAAAGGTCTCAACTCTGCTTACGCCGCTAATCTTTGAGATTCTATCCTTTATTTTTTGCATATATTGCGTGCTCGGAAAGGCGTTTAGCTTAAGCGAGTAAAATTTAGGCAAGGCGTTTTGCAAAACGGCGATGTTTTTAGATGAGATATCTTTAGCAAGCCTCTCTAGCACAGGCTTTGAGCTAAGCGGTTCCAGTGATTCGAAGGTATAAACCAGCGGCCTTATGTCGGTAACGTTTAGCTCGTTTTGACTCACGATGATGATGCTGTAGTCTTTGTTCATCACGGCTTCATATTCGCCCACTACCCTATCCGCCAGCAAGATAAACTGGATGCCCACGAGTAGCGCAACGAGCGGAATTATCACGCCCAGATGGTTTTTAAAGGATTTCATGTATGCGTCCGTTTTCTATCGTAAGATGCCTATAAGACACCCTAAGCGAGCTTGGCACTCTGTGCGTAACGACTACGATGCAGGTGCCTAAAAACTCCTTTGCCGAGCGCAAAAGCCCCCAAATGACGTCGCTTGAGTATTCATCGAGGCTGCCCGTCGGTTCGTCGCAAAGAAGTAAATTCGGATTATGCGCGAGCGCCCTGGCCATCGCCGCTCGCTGCTGTTCGCCGCCGCTTAGCTCGTTTGGATATTTGTGCGCTTTGTGGAGCAAATTTACGTGCTTTAAAAGCTTATTTGCCTGATTTTTGCAAACATTAACGCTAAGGCCTTTTATCATCAGTGGTAACATCACGTTTTTTTCGATATTCCACTCGCTTATCAAGCGGTAGTTTTGAAAAACCACGCCGATGCGCTGCCTTAGTTTATCGAGATTTTGCCCGCTTAGATTCATCATATCGGTCAGGCAAACGTTTAGCGAGCCCGCGCTCGGTTTTATCTCGCCGTAAAATGATTTTAAAATCGTCGATTTGCCGCTACCGCTTTGCCCCGTGATAAAAACGAAATCATTGGCGTAAATGTCGAATTCCGCGTCCGTTATGAGCTTTTCGCAGCCCTCGTATCCTAGACAAAGCCCGCTTGCGCTAATTATTTTTTGCATCCGCCAAATACTCCTTCAACGCAAGATGCGCCTTTAAATTTTCAGCCGTAACGAGCGGCTTTTTTATAAAATATTCCGCGCCTTTTTCGCCGAGCAAAACATAGCAGTGCTCGGGCGCGTTAAATGCACCAAACGCTGCGCGAAGTAAAATTTCGCCGCCGTCTTTTTCGTATTTTTCCTCCAAATGCAAGAAAAAATCATCCTTTTTAATCGTTTGGTTGCTAAATTTAGCCGCGATCTTGCTCGCATCGTAGCCGTTTTCAAATTTTAGCTTGCCTTGACCTGCTCTAGGTTCGCTTTGCTTTTCGCAGGTAAAGATAACGTCGTAAATATCTTTTTGATGCCTTTTCCAGCGGTCTTCGTATTTACTGCTTACTTTTAGATCGCGGTTTTTGTAAATTTGAACGTCGGCATTGCATAGATCTAAAATTTGAGCCAAAGTAAAGTCCGCATACTCGCGGCTATCGGTTCTTAGCTCAAATTTACCGCCCGCTTTTAGCGTTCGCTCGCACTCCAGAGCAAATTTCGCCGAGGCTACGCGCCTATGAGGAGCGTCGTCCCAAGGCACCGGAAAATGCAAGAAAATTTTATCTATAAAATTTGACTCGATAAGCGACAAAAGCAGCCTCGCATCGCAATTTACGAGCATAACGTTATTTAGATTTCGCGTTTTGGCCAGCTTTGCGACCTGCTCGAGCGAAGGCTTATAAACCTCGATGCCGATAACCAGCGTATTTGGGTTATTTTCCGCCTGAAATAGCAAGTGCCTGCCCGAACCAAATCCGATCTCGATAAATTTGCTCTCAAATTCGCTCTGCCTTAAATTTTCCAGCAGCTCTCCTACGTCAAAGATCGCCGAGTCTTTTTGCGTGAGGCGCGTATTTTTTACCGCGATAGCTTCGCTTAAAATTTGCTCGCAATAAAGCTCTTTAAATTTAACCAAAGCATTTTGCAAAAGCCCTATTTTAGCGGGCTTCGTTAGCTTCTCGCCCTTTACGACCCAGTCCTCTTCGCGCTTTTTTAGCGTGATAAAAAACTCCTCGCTAGAGCTTTTGGTATAAATAAGGCTAACGCCCTGCCTACCGCGAGCCTCCCACAAAAAGCTTATCTCGCCGCACTCTTTCGGCGTAAAATTTACTTTTTTAGCTATGAAATTGGGCATTATTCGATAGCGATCTCGGCTTTAGCAGAGGCGTCGGAGTTTATGCCGTATTCATCGACGGCGATCACCTTGTAGCTATATTTTTGCCCGTAAGCAACGCTATTATCGACAAATTCATTGCCGGTTATATTTGTAAATTTCTGCTCGCTTCCGCCGCCTTCTCTTATCACGGTAAAGCTTTGCGCCTTTTCGGATGCATCCCAAGTTAGCTTAACCGCCGTGCTATCGCCCACGATAGACGAGATAACGGGCGCCTCGATAGCCGCAAGCGTCATCCCGACGACGGGCTCGCCGGGCTTTTTAGACTCCAAGCCGTCCTTATCGACGATAGTGATTTTGTAGTATCTGGTCGCACCGTTTTCGTTTATGAGATCCTCGTAGCTATTTGAAGTGGTTTTAATCAGATAAGTGTATGGTAAAAATTTATTCGAAGTGCTGTAAATTTTATAGTAGCCAAAATCATCGCTAGCCACGCTGTCCCACGTTAAAATGATCTTTTTAGGCGCATTTTTGGTGGCTTGGGCGTTTATTACCTCGCTTGGGAGTTGCTTCGTCGTGGAGTCTATGATCTGGCTGGGTTTTGAGACGGTGCCGTTATTGGTTTTAACGAAAACCCTATACTTATAGCTTCTGCCCGATTTCACGTCATTATCGATAAATTCGGCATTTAATCTACCTTTTATCTCGGCTATTTGCCGCCAGTTTTCTTTACTTATGTCGGCTTTTTCGACGAGATATGACGCCACGCGAAGGTCCGGATGCGGTCTCCAGATGAGCTTTACGCGCTCGGGTAAATTCGTGAGCGCTCTAACGAAAGGCACGGAGTCTATAAGCGGCTTGGTCGTAGCGCTGATAACGACGCCTACATCCGAGATTTGCTTGTTTTCGCTATATGTTCTCATCTCGTACGAATAAGTCGTCTCGGGAGCTAAATTTGCATCCACGTAGTGGCTGGCAAAGCGGTCTTTTATATCGGCTACAACTTTCATCTTGCCGTTGTTTTCGTTTGGATTTGAGCGGTACAGATAGTAGCCCGCGACGTTTGAGGTCGGAGTAGGCGTCCACTCAAAGCCCACTTCGGTCATATCGCTGATGGTTTTTAGATTTTGAATAGTCGGCAAATTTGCATTTATTTGCGTTGGCGCGCTAGATGATACGCATCCACTCATCACAATGACTAAAGAGCTCGCTAAGCCCCATGAAATCAATCTTTTCATCTATATTCTCCTTGCTAAATTTACTCAGTAAAATTTCACTAAAATCATCTCGGATAGGCGCGACGAAACTCATTTGCCCGCCCGTGCGCGGATGCGTGAAATACAGCCCGTAGGCGTGAAGCATTACTCGGGCGATTTTATCCTTTTCGCTCTTAAAACCGTATAAAGCATCGCCCAAAATATGGCGGTTTAGGCTAGCTAGATGCACTCTTATCTGATGAGTTCTACCCGTAAAAAGCTTTGCCGCGATCAAATTTACGCCCGCGTTTTTGCTCTGCGCAGGGCCGTCAAATTCGCTAAAAAGCAGATTCGCAAAGGCACTTTTTGCCGCGCGGCCGTCTGGGACGATCGCCTTTTTTAGGCGGTTAGCGGGGTTTCGTCCGATAGCTCGCCAGACGGTGCAGTTTTGCTTGAGCGGCAGATCGGTTAGCGCCAGATAAATGCGCCCCATGCTTTTATCGCTTAGCTGGCTTGAAAGCGCGGCGTGAGCGGCGTTATTTTTAGCTACGACGATAGCTCCGCTAGTGCCTTTATCCAGCCTGTGCACGATGCCCGCTCTGCTTTGCCCGCTTAAATTTGACAGCAAAAACCCCTTTGCCCCGAGCCAGTCCACAAGCGTGGGCTCCTTGACGCTAGGAGCGGGATGGACGACTAAATTTGCCGGTTTATTTAGCACGAGCAAATCCTCGTCCTCGTAAATGATCGGTACTTCAAATTCCGCTTCAAATTTAGCCGCGTTTTGCTCGCTTTGCTCAAATTTGATCCTCAAAACATCGCCTAAATTTAGCTTCGCCGATGGCTTAGTTAGCGGCTTGCCGTTTAGGCTAACCAGTCCGCTTTTTATCAAATTTAGCGCTTGGTTTCTAGCGACGTTTAGCTCGGCCGCCAAAAACGCGTCAGCCCTAGCCTGCGCGCTCTCGCAAATTTTGATCTCTTTTTCCGTCATTTTTAGATTTGTTTCCTTTAAAATGCTATAATCGCCCAAAAAAGGCAAAAATTTGATAAGACTCGATAGGCGAATTTTAACCCATTTTGACTTCGTTCAGCCGTTTTTGATACTTCCTATTATTATTTTATCATACATTTTGGTTTCTGAGGCAAATTCTATCCTAGCCGGCAAGCAGCTTGTCTATTTTGGTGTCGGTTTAGCGGCGTTTTTATTTTTCTTTTTACTTCCTATTCGCAAGATCTCCTGGCTCATACCGCTATTTTACTGGATTTGCATCGTCTTGCTTATCAGCGTCGATTTGTTCGGCGTGAGCAAACTGGGCGCGAAAAGATGGCTCGAGTTTCCTTTTATCCACTTTACGCTTCAGCCCTCAGAGATCATGAAACCAGCACTCCTACTGATGCTAGGCTACCTCATCAAACAGCGCCCGCCCGAAGAAAACGGCTACGGCCTCAAGGACTTTTTACGCCTTAGTTTTTATATCCTTTTGCCTTTCGTGCTGATTTTAAAAGAGCCCGATCTGGGCACCGCGCTGATACTGCTCATCGTCGGCTACGCCGTGCTTTTTATCATCGGAGTAAATAAAAAAATTTGGGTCGTGATATTTGCCGGGGTTTTGCTCTCTGCGCCCGTGATATACGAAAATTTGCACGATTATCAAAAAAAGCGCATTACCGATTTTTTAAGCGAGGAGTCCAACTACCACGTGCGCCAGAGCATCATAGCTATCGGCAGCGGCGGACTAAAGGGTAAGCCAAAAGACGAGGCGACGCAGACGCATTTTAAATTTTTGCCGATTTCAACTAGCGATTTTATTTTCGCATACACGATCGAGCGATACGGATTTTACGGAGGACTCGCACTACTTGGCTTTTACGGCGCGCTGATAGCTCATTTGCTTAGCCTAAACTACGGGCTAAAGGATGATTATTTTACGCAAACGATGGCGTCGGGGATCGGGATACTTATTTTTATTTACGTGAGTATAAATATCATGATGACGATCGGCTTTGCACCCGTGGTGGGCATCCCGCTGCCCTTTTACAGCTACGGCGGCAGCAGCTTTGTGACCTTTATGAGCCTGTTTGGGATATTGCAAAATCTACTCACTTTTCGCTTCGATCCGATGTATAGGCTGGTCAAATTTAAAATTTAGCGAGTTTCGGGGCTCGCTTTTCAAATTCGACCGCTTAAGTTTTGCCCTAAATTTTACGCAAATTTAGCTAGGCTCGGAGCGAAATTTGAGACGGTTTTACAAAAGCCAAAGCGGCAAATTTTGATTTTTATTCAAGCGGAGCGCAGGGAAAATTTGTGGCTTTGATTAAAATTTGAATAAATTTGAGATTATTTTCGGCGAAACAAAAAGCCTAGCGCAGGCGCTTTTGTCTTTAAATCTTTTTTAGAGGATTGCGTTATCTCTCGCGTTAGCTCGGTTTTGTTTGCGTCTTTTGACATATTTTCTTTTTAAATTCGGTGGCTAGGTTCTATTAAAAAATAGATAAAAAACAAAACTCCGGATAAACATAAACTAAAAATTTCGCTATAATTCTTAATAACGGATATCAAGATCGCCGATATACGAATAAAATTTTAAGGAAGTTTTATGAGAAAAGGCAAAAATGCTTTAAACGAGATCATGAGTCCCGTAGCGGGCAAGATCAAGCTAGCCGTCGTTTTGTCCGGCCTCGGCGCGCTTTGCAAGGTCTCGGCGTTCATCGCGTTCGCGCTTGCGATCGAAGCTTTGTCGCGAGACGAAATGAATTTTACTTTTTTAGGCGCGGCATTTGCGTTCGTCTTTACAGAGATGCTTTTGCGGACGATAAGCCTGGGCGTCTCGCATAAAGCGGCGTTTAAGCTAGAGCAAATTTTGCGTATGCGGATTTCGGCTAACGTTGCGGCGATTCCTTACGGAGAAACGCTAAATTTAGGCACAGGCAAAATAAAAAAGATAATGCTCGACGACGTCAAGAACCTGCACGCTTATGTTGCGGATACAACGCCTAGCATCGGTTCCGTATCGGTCGCGCCCATCGCGTCTTTCGCGGCTCTGGCGTGGTTTGACTGGCGGCTCTTTTTGGTAGCTTCGGCGATGTTTCTTTTGGGCGTCGTCACGATAAGTTTCGCTTTTAAAGACAACGCAAAATACCAAGAACGTTACAACAACAATCAAGCCAAAATAAATGCCTCGATAATCGAATTCGTCCAAGCTATGTCCGTCGTGCGCACTTTTAACAGCGGCGAAAATACTTTCAAAAGATACGACGACGCTTTGCGGGATTACGCCGACGGCCTACGCGAGTGGCTAAGCTTCTCGTCCGTGCCTTCGCGGCTCGGCTTTGCGGCGCTCTCGCCCGTGCCGACTTATCTCGCCCTCGGCGTTTTTGCCGCGATATTTTATCTAAACGGCTCGTTAAATTTAGGCGATCTTACGGGCGCGATGCTGACGGGAACGGCGCTGGTGGGCTGCTTTATGCCCGTTATGATGCTTAGAAATTTCATAATGAAATCGAAAATATCGGCGGAAAGTATTTTAAGCTTTTTAAGCATCCCTGCGCTTCCCGTTTGCCCTTCGCCAAAAGAGCCCGCCTCAAGCGACGTAGAGTTTAAAAATGTAAATTTTAAATACCCCAATGCTAGCGAGCCGGCTCTAAAAAACGTAAATTTTAAAGCCGGCGCGGGCAGCGTAACGGCGCTGGTGGGCGCTAGCGGAGCGGGTAAAAGCACCGCCGCGATGCTGCTGGCCAGATATTACGACGTTAGCGAGGGCGAGATTTTGATCGGGGGCGTAAATGTAAAAGAGATCGCGCCGCGAAATTTAACGAATTTGATATCTTTCGTCTTTCAAGATACGTTTTTATTTAACGAAAGCATATATGAAAATATCGCGAAAGCAAAGCCTAACGCCGACAAAGAAGAGGTCATAGCGGCGGCTAAGGCGGCCAATATCCACGAGTTTATAGAAAGTCTGCCTAAAGGCTACGACGAGATAGTCGGCGAGCGAGGAGCGAAACTAAGCGGAGGACAAAAACAGCGCATCGCGATAGCAAGGGCGATACTAAAAGACGCGCCGATAATAATCCTGGACGAGCCGACGGCGTTTGTTGATCCGCAAAGCGAAGAGCAAATCGTAAAAGCCGTTTCGAATTTGATAAAAAACAAGACCGTCATCGTCGTAGCGCACCGTCTTTCGACTATAAAAAACGCTGACCGAATTTTAGTTTTCGCTAACGGCGAGATCGTAGAAAGCGGCACTCACGATGAGCTTATCTCGCTAGAAGGAGCTTACGCGAAGCTATGGCGCGACTTTGAGCAGACGCAAATTTGGAATGTAAGGAGATAAAAATGCAAAGTAATTTTACTTCCATTCGCGAACTTTTTAAAATCATCGTAAAAATCGCGGGCAAATATAAAAAAGAGTATCTAAAAAGCCTGTTTTGCTCGATTTTAGCGGCCGTTTTCGAGGGGGCGTTTTTGGTTTGTTTTTATCCTCTGCTAGCTTCCATAACAGCGGGAAATAGCGACGGAGCGTATCTTAGCCTAGCTTTAATGGGGATATTTTGCGTTTGTTTTTGCGCGTTTAAATTTAAAGGCTCGTATTACGATCACGGCGATACTTTTATAAAAGTCGGCTACGAGCTTAGAAAAAAACTGGGAAACAAGCTGATGTCCGTGCCTCTTCAAAGCGTGCATAAGTATAAAACAGGCGAACTAAGCGCGGTATTTACCGCTAGCGTAGACGAGTCGGTGATGTTTATGAATATGGCGCCGACGATGTTTTTACAGCCCGTTATTATCGGCTTTATCGTTATTATCGCGAGCTTTTTCGCCAGTCCCGTTTTGGCCGCTATTATGCTTTTTACGTTACCTCTGGCGGCGCCTATTTATAGGCTCAGGCGCAAGCTCGCCGTCGAAGAAAGGAGCGAATTTGCCGCAGCTAACGCCGAGCTTGAATCGCAAATCATCGAATACGTCCAAGGAATAGGCGTTTTAAAATCGCTCGATAAAGTCGGGCAAAACGCTAAAAATTTAAACGAACAAATAGAGCGCGTGCGCCAAATCCAGCTAAAATCCCTCGCACTATCTGCGGCCCCTACTTTGGCTTTTAACTCGGTAGTGACGGTTCTTATGTGCGTTTGCTTAAGCATCGGAGCGTATTTAAATTTACACGGACAAATCTCCCTAGCCGCCCTTTGCGCCGCCTTAATAGCGCTTTCAAGCCTGCTCGAGCCGTTTTCTTTGCTGTTGGCGGCATCGTCGGTGTTTGATCTTATGGACGTCGCTTTTAAACACGTAAATAAGCTTTTACATGCGAAGGATCTAAAATCCAGCGAGCCTCGTGGCGTCCCGAACGAATTTAACGTTGAATTTAGCGGCGTAAATTTCGCCTATGACGGACAAAACGATCTCGCGCTAAAAAATGTGAGCTTTGAGATAAAGCCCGGCACCCTAAACGCTATCGTGGGGTCTAGCGGCAGCGGCAAAAGCACGGCGGCGAGGCTTTTGATGCGCTACGCCGATCCGCAGGAAGGCTGCATAAAAATAGGCGGAGTAAATTTGAAAAATATCCCACAAGAAGAACTTTTAAAATGCCTAAGCATCGTATTTCAAGACGTTTATCTTTTTGACGATACGGTAAAAAACAATATCAAAACAGCAGACGCGAAGGCTTCGCACGAGCGGATACTGGAGGCGGCCGAGGCGGCAAACTGCGGCGAATTTATCGCTAGATTGCCACAGGGACTAGATACTCGCGTCGGCGAGATCGGCGCAAATCTAAGCGGCGGCGAGAAACAAAGAATCTCCATCGCCAGAGCGATCCTAAAAAATGCTCCGATAGCGATCCTGGACGAGCCTACCGCGGCGCTGGATACGACCAGCGAGTTAGCCGTGCAAAAAGCCGTGAGCGAGCTAACCAAAAATAAAACCGTCGTCGTGATCGCTCACCGCCTCTCTACCGTCGCTAGCGCAGATCAAATTTTAGTCTTCGACGCGGGAGAGATCGTAGAGCGCGGCACTCACGAAGAGCTGCTAGAGGCTCGCGGGAAATATTACGAGATGTGGCGAGCGCAGCAAAATGCTAAAATTTGGAAAATAAAAGATAAATAGCGTAAAAAGCCGTTATTTTAGTAAGGATAGTTCGCGGGTGCATAGTTCGCATAATGGTTTTAGAGAAAATTTGGCGCGCGGACAAATGCGCCCGAAAATAACGATAACGCCTTAAAAATTTAATCTCGCCCAAAGCCCGAACTTCGCGCAAATTTCGCAACGTCCGCACCCAAAAGCAAGCCTTTTTAACGCATCTTTGCGGCAACATATTCGCTCTAATATCAATCGCGGCCTCGTGCCGCCTAAACCGACGCATCTTTCGGGGCACCGATCGGGCGTTTGATAAATAAACATAAATTCGTCGCGCCTAAAGAGAGCCTTGTTTAGGGTAAAGAGATCGTCGCCGATATGCCGTATCGTTTGAAGATTCAATTGCCAAGCAGACTTTAGCTACGACTTGCGTTGCTACTTGCAAGACCTCTTATTAATTTTAAGAGATTTTGATATAAGTTTTCCTGTGTAGTTTTGGTATCGTGCCTAAACTCTAGCTCGTAGCTGCGTCTTGAAAAGCTACGAATACAGTGAAGTAGAGCAAAACGCATTCCTTTAGGCGTAGCAAGAAATTCTCTTTTCTTAGCTTTCCTAAGATCGCTACCGCCCTACGCTTGAGAAGATCCCTTTAAATTTAGATAATCTGTGTTTAGCATATCCCCCACTCTGCTTACAGTAGCAACGTAAGTCGTAGCCGAAAGTTTTCTATACCGTTTATATGATTTTTACCATTAGCGAATTCATTTTTAGAGTGCTTCACTCTGTAGTGGGCTTTGGCTCCGTAATCAACCAATCCGTCATAAGCTTTCCAGCAATCAGAATAAATAACGCTCTCGTCTAATTCGCTAAATTGCGATAGTATAGGTATCAGTTCATTTTGCAGAACAGTTTTTAACTATCTAAGTATAGACCTTGCCGTCACGCTTTAACATACCGAACACTGGAGTTTTATTTGCTGCACCTCTACCTCTCTTACCTCTTACTCTTTTAGATCCGAAGTAACTTTCATCAATCTCTATCTCGCCTGAAAACTTAGATATCTTTTCACACTCTTTAGACGTAAGAATTCTCATTTCTCTAAAGATTTTACATAGGGTTGCTTCTGAAATTTTAGTTAAATTCTATATCTTTGATGCTTCTATATCCTCCGTGAAGTACTTTAGAATTTCTCTAAATTTAGCTTCAGAAATTCTTGAACGGACTATATACCTGTTTTTTAACTTCGCTACGCTCGTTACTTTTCAAGAACATAGCTCTCATCGTAACTTACTGCTCCTTTGTGTGAGCTTAAGTTAAAGAGAGCCTAAATTATTATAAAAAATTAACGATTTTTCTCATGCGCAGGCCATTTTTGCTTGCATCTATTTTCTCGATTCGATACACTGTTCTCATATCTTTTAAAAAAGGAGAGCCTATGGCTAAATACGCAGATTTTTTTAAGAACTGCAGTATCGTTTTTTGTGGTGAGTACTTTCAAGTTGCGGCGCAAGATATGCTTAACACGCATTTGCTTAAGCTGCCAAACGACATTTGGATGTGGGAGAATAGCGATGAAACGCTGGAAAAAATAGAGCTTAACGAAGAAGCAGAAGAATACTTGTGCTTCATTGAGACATCTTATTTTTCGGATCACGGTTACTACTGTTTTGTCCAATACTACCTAGACGGAGACGAGGACGATGCGGTATTTCGCATCAAGAGCTACGAATTTGTTCATCCGCACGACTCAAAGCGGATAGAAGAGCTGGAAGAAATTGTCAGAAACAGCGTGGGCGTACACTTGAAATAATCTTTGCAGCTGAAATTTGTGTTAGTTTACGCAAATTTCAGCCGATTTTTATCTTATATGAATAAAATTCCATTACTTTTATACAAAACTTAACCCGAAATTTTCCACAAATTTAACGCAAGAACCAAAAATGATAAAGATAAAACATATAAACGAAGATGATTACGCGCGGATTTTCGTATTCGGCGATCTGCACGGCTCCCTCGGGCTTTTTGAGCTGATGATTGAAAAGATAAATTTAACAAAAAGCGATTTGGTTATAATCCTGGGCGACAGCTGCGACCGCGGCGAGGATACGATCGGACTTTATAAAAGATACGCCGAGCTTATTAGAAACGGATACGCGCTGATCCACGTACTGGGAAATCACGAGAAAATGATGATGGACGGGTATTTCGGCGGCGACGCGCTAGATCATCAAATTTGGCTTAGAAACGGCGGCGACAAAACCAAAAGATCGATCTACAAGCGAAATTTAAACAGTTTCGCGCTCTCGTGGCTCAAGGACTTTATCAGCGATATGCCCCACGTAGTAAGCTCTGAAAAAAGCATATTCGTCCACGCAGCCTTTGACGGCGGCAAAAGCGAAGAGGAGCAGGACGAGGATTACGTACTGTGGAGTATAGAGCCGTTTTGGGAGGGCAATAATACGGGCAAGCAGATATTTCACGGGCACGTCGCAAGCAAAGAAAATAGGATAACCGGGCGCACGAATAACGTCTTTTCTATGGACGTGGGAGCCGTATTTTTTAAAAGGCTAGAGATAATGGAGATAAAAAGCGGCGAGAAATTTGAAGCGGATTTAAGGGAGCAAAAATGATTTATTTTACCTCCGATTTGCATTTCGGACATAGCAATATCATGAAATTTCATCCGTGCTTTAGGCCCTTTTCTAGCGTGGAGGCGATGGATAGCGCGCTCATTCGCCATTGGAACGAGAGGGTAAATCCCTGCGATACGGTCTATAACATAGGTGATATTAGCTTTCACAAGGATATGGGGACCAATATATCCATATTTAGCAAGCTAAACGGCAAGCACGTCCTAGTGCTGGGCAATCACGACGAGGCGATAAAAAAGCATAAAGACGAGCTGTTATCCATAAAAAAACAGGACGGCAACGCGCTGTTTGAGGAGATTTGCGAATACAAAGAGATAACGGTGCAGCACGGGCAGGATAAATTTCGCCTCGTGCTCTTTCACTATCCGCTAGCCGAGTGGAACGCAGGTCACCACGGTGCGATCCAGCTATACGGCCACATCCACGCAAATATCGCAAATATAAAAAGCAAGGCACTAAACGTCGGCTACGACCTGCACGGCAAGATTTTGAGCTTTGAGGAAATTTATGGTTTCGTTAAAGAGCTACCGCTTTTTGAACATCGCAAACACAGGATGTTTAGCGAAGAAGATAGCGTAGAGAGCAGAAGCGCAAGGATAAAAGAGGTTTTAGAAAAAAATAATACATAGAGAATGTATTTTAATGGTTAAAAATATATTGATACCACTGAAATACTAGGAGTATTTGCATATTGAGATAGCCTTTAATCGGCTATCTCAAATCTCGCTACAACTATAAAATAAACAGGATAAATACTGACTGTTACATTGTAAAATAATATCAAGAACAATACTTAGGGCTTTATATTTTAAAACAGGGTATTAATAAATTTTACCCAGTAATATATAGCCATAACGTCATTTATATATTTTTAAAGCATAAGCCGTGATTTTGGTGTTAATATAAGTATCTCTTTTTTGTTTTACATTTACCCCACCAAAAAATCCTTTAGTTACTTTAGCATCGCCGTAAACAGTTCTAGAGTTTGTTGATTCATTTTCTACCACTAAGCCATTGGCGCCCAGTTTAACAGCTTGCTCCCTAATGTTAATATCGGTATCCAAAGAATCTTCTTCGCATGCGCTCACTTGTCCTAATATCTGATAATTTATGCGCTGTAAATGAAAAGCTGGAATATCAGGACATATGCTTTTTAAATATTCAAGTCTTTGCTCTTTCTTTTTTGTTTTTTTAGCATCGATGATTGTGATTTGTGTAGCAGTCAAAAAAAGCTAAAAAACATTGATGCAATTAAAATACCCTCAAATTTCCATTCCGTCAAAGCACTAAGTATAAAAACCAAAGCAACGAAATTTACAAACCCAAAAAAATAAAACTTAAACTTTAACATAAAATTTTCCTCCTATAAATTAAAATAAACACGATCTGTTGCCAAGATCACCTTAGATTAAATTTAAATGTGCCCTTGCTTGTTACTATTTTTATATTTTCTACAGCGCAATCCACAGTGTTAAATCCAACAGTCTCACCAAAATCAAGCCTCACTACTCTTTGATCCGGGATTTGCCTAACGCCCTCATTTGTAACTTCGTCAAATGCGTCGTTACCGGTAAACATAGAAAGAAGTGTTGAAGCAAGCGCCGCATATACTTTTTCATAATCTATGAGCATACATTCTCCATCATTAACTGTCGATTTAGAAAGGTCAACAGTTAAAGAACCATTATATAAAGACTTTATCTCAATATAATTAACGTTATTATTCTTGCGCACAAATCTTATGTCTATCGGCGCATCTTTTCCAAACGCAAACGACGCGCCAAACAATAAAACAAAAACTAAAAACAACTTTTTCATAAAAATCTCCTAAATAAATTTAAAACAATGAATAATTTTTATAAAAATTATTCTTGCAGGATACTAAAATTTATCAATTTTTGCCGTATAGAATAAATATTTCTAATAGCATAATCGCGCTCAATATAATTTTAAAATTACCCGCAAAGGATAAATTATGCAAATATACGAGCGTATAAATCAGATCCTAAAAAACAAGGGCTTAAAGAAAAAAGACTTTTTGAATAGATTTCTTTCTCTAAACCCGACCCTGAAAAGTAGCGGCGAAAGTCCGTCGATACCATCTATATACAACTACCTAAGCGGCAACAGAGAGATCAAAGCCGAGCTAATCCCATTTATCGCCAAGGCTCTTGAGGTTAGCGAGCAAGAGCTATTTTTAGACGACGACAACTCGACTGATCTTCTAAAAGAGCTACTAAACAAGCAAAGCCAAAGCTCAGCGCTAAACCGTAAAAATCAGCTCATCATGGAGCTACTTAGCCTTTGCGAGTATGCCTCCGAGCCGCTTTTGGAGCGCGTGTTGGGCGTGCTTGAAAAGAACAAGGAAATATGCGTCCAAAGCATGAAGCAGCTCTCCGATATAAATTTGAACAGACTCTAGTATGCCGTAATCACGACTTAGGCCTCGCAACTACCCATCGCCCCTGCCGCATTAAATTCCCAGCACGCTATCTTTTAGCTCACCGATTTTTTCCTTTCCGCTCTTTACGTCCACGAGAGTTATTTGCCCGTTTCTAAAATGCCATTCGCTAAATTTCATCACGCATCCTTTGGCTTTTTTTTCGAGCATTTTTTCTTGTAGTTTATTTATGAGCTCAAACTCATAGGCCGCTTCGCGCTTTTCGACCTCGTCTATAAACATCGGCTTGAGTAAATTTCTCTCGCCGTCATGCAAGCACTCAAAAGGCTTTAGTCTAGAGCAGTTTACCGCGCCCGAGCCGATAGTGAACAAGCTTTTGTTTTTCATCAGATATATGTCCACCATATTTCCTATCAAAGCTTCGTATTTATCATATCCCAGCTCCTTTTTTAGAGTAGATTCGTTTTGAAAGGCGAGAATGAGCTCGACCTTGCTTTGGCGCAAAATTTCCTCGTGAAAATTTGAGTTTTTGCCGGCGATTTTTGCCGTTTCGTCCAAAAATAAGCTAATAGGGATCAAATTTTCCCCGCCGGCTCTTTTGATAAAGCTCGGAATAAAGCTATCTAAAAGCATAGCCAAGGTTTGGCTACTTGAGTTTATCGCGTTAAACACAACTATCTTGCCTTCGTTTAGATACTGCGAGATACTGTTTTTATCAGCGTTTACCGTCTCGTCGTCGGCTAGTTCGTTGATAACGGTAGCCATGATGGAGAGATTTCTAAAGTCATTTATTACCTTTTCGTCGTTTTTTGCTTTAGTAAGGTCAAATCTACCCATAATATCGCTCAAATTTTGCTTAGACGCTAGCAGATCTTTAAGCCTCAAGCGAACCTCTTTTTTCTCGTTTACGACTTGGTCTAGGTTTAATTTCAAGTCGCCGTTAACGCTTGCTAAAAATTCGGTAAATTTTAAAATATCCTGCGTCAAATTTCTTATAGTGTGGATATTGAACGGATATGCGTCGCTTAGGCGGACGGCTTGAGCAAAACCCCTTATGTTATGTTTTCCAACGATGTCCGTAAATTCGCCCAATGCTTTTAAAAAGTTAAATATACTCAGCGTCAAATTTGCGCCGTATTCTTGCCAAAAACTATCTATGGTTTTCATAAGAGCGCTAGTAGTATTTTTAAAGTCTCTGCCCGAGATATCTTTTATCAAATTTATCTTTTCACCAAGAAACGTTCCGACCACGACGACGTCTTTTAACCTGCCCGCTCTTTTAGCCAGAGCCTTAACCGCGCTCTCTTCGCAACCTTTGTAATCAAACACGAATACCCCGTGTCCTCGCTGCATCCTGTCGAGCAAATTTGGATATATCATCGAAGTAGTTTTGCCGCAACCAGTCTCGCCGATGATAGCAGCGTGAGTGAAGTTGCAAGGGATTATGAGATTGCCCCCCTTGCAAATTTGCGCGTCTTCTTCTTGTTTGGCAAATCCTATCTCGCCAGAGCTTTGCTCTCCCTCTTCGTACCTTAAAAAACCTATCGGTCTCATCTTTTCTCCTTTGTTTTGAAATTATGATGGAATTGTCGCATCTTTCTTTCAGAAGCTTTTGAATGACGCGCCTGTCGGGGTTTGATTAAAATTTGAGTTTAAAAAAATAGAGGCAAATTTGAGAAAAATAAGGCAAAAGAGGTAAAAAATTTAGCGGAAAGGTAAAAATTTGAGTTAAATTTAAAGGGCGCGGTAATATTTGCGCCCAAATTTACTATAAATGCAGCAAAAACATCAAAAAAACGCCAAATATCGTCCCAAAAACAAATGCCTCAAGCCTGATAAGGGAGATGTTTTTTATAAACTTATTCATAGATTTTATAAAAGTATTTTGAGCGCGGGTGTATTCTATTGCTCTTTGTCTTAGCAAATAGGTGCACGGAAAGATATTTTCCTTAAAGTAGGAAACGCAGTCTTGTAATCTCTCGACGGTTTCTTTAGGGTCGTCTATACCTATACCGGCCGCTGCTAGTACGAATTTTATCTCTAGCGCCTCGACGGAGTTTTGGGTTTCGTAGGCAAATTTATCGTATTTTTCCTTGATATAGGCGATTATCTCCTCGCCGCTTTTCCCGGCTATTTCGCTTTGCGCGCTATCTTGTGGTTCTTGCATATCTTCTCCTTTGTAAAAATATGCAAGAATTATAGCTTTAGTCTTTCAGAAGCTTTTGAAAGCCGCCACTGCTACATTTTAGGATGAAATAGATCGTTTATGAAATTTGGATTTAGCATAAACATCATGGAGTAAAAGGTTAAAATTTGAGCCGTCGTTTCCTCGTCTTCTTTGGCATTTGGACTAACGAGTAAAATTTCGTCTTTCTTATTTTTGTTTAAGATATGTTTGCACTCTTTTAAAAACTCTATTAGTTTATCTGAAAACAGCCCCATGACATGCAGGGTCTTATCTTGGATTTTGATAGCTATTTTTTCTTTGAAGTCTATCAGGGTGATTGGATTTGAGGTTAAATTTTGCGTAAAAAAAGCCGTTGTAGGCGATGCTAACTTGACCGGTGATGGGGCGGCGTACATCATTGCGGACGGACTCGGTGGAGGCGACTTTGCAAGATTGGTCATTTTTTTTGCAATCACGATTTTACAAATTTTATCTATCCCTAGAGCAAAGTCTTCAAAAAGATTTTTAGGAAATTTTGCCTCTAATGCACCATACATATTGATCTCCGAATCAATCATAATAAAAAATGGTGCATATAGCATTTCCGGCCCATCGGCCTCTATTTGAAAAACGGCTTCTAATGCTTCCAAAAAATTATTTTCATTTATCGGAAGCCATACCCTATTATTTCTACCTTCCGACAGTATAGCTATTATATATTTGCCACTAAGCAGATCCGCAAACTGATCTTTTTGTAGCCCTCTTTTTCTTTGTAGACCTTTTGCATCTTCCTCAAAATAACATAAAGCAGATATTTGATTTGGCGTATATCCTGTTTTTATGTCGTCAGGAGTCAATTTGGGTTTTAGATAATCCATAGCCTCTGACTCGCCTTTGTTTATCAGTTTTTGAAAAAATTCTCCAAACATGTCGTGTTTGCTATTAAAAAAGCTTCTGTATGCTTCTTTGAATAAAATTTCTGTTTTAACCCTATGGCTTGAATATATTAACTTTAATCTGTTATACCTAGCCAAAAGAGCGGATTTTCTGTTTGATTCCAGCTGATTTGGGTTATCCTCGCGCACTTTTGATGCTTTATTTTTATTATGCATTCTTTATCCTGTCAAATCTAAAATTCAAGCGATAAGTCGTCTTCATTACTCTTATTAAAAATTCCTCGAAGAGGATGCTTTTTGTGCTCTATCTCATAAAGCTCATTTTCGATTTTTTCCCTTAGATGTTCGTCGTCGCGGTCTAAAGCCTCAAGCGCTTCCTTGAGCAACTTTTGAGCTTCGCCGAGCTTATCTTGTCTCGCAAGGCAAACGGCTAGCTTGTAAAGACATCTAGCAAGCTGATTCTGCGGAACCCTGTGAACTATATCTTTTAGCGCACAGAGTGTCTCTTCTTTTTCCTTCTTTGAAATTTTAAGCTCCAAAAGTCCCAAATTTAGCTCAAAAGCGCACTCAAAAAGATTGTTTTCCATAGCAATGGCGATGTGCTGTTTATAAAAGCGTTTTTTATCAAATTTAACGCTTAGAGACATTATTCTTTTTGGATCGTTCATTTTTATTCCTTTGGGCTGAATTATACCAAATTTAGGCTTTGTAATGTCCTGAAGGCGGCAAACATTCACCGCCTCAAGGCCGAAATTTTAAATTTTAGTAGTTTCGGACGCAGCGGATGAAGTGGCGATCTGAAGATCTTTCGAAGTCGCCGTAGCTACCGTCTATAAAATTCACATTCCATATACAATTCCTACTGATTACACTTTTTTCACTTGTCCAATATTTCCCAGATTCGACATTTTTAAAGGCTTCGTTTATCGCTGGATTATACCTATCATCGTCGGTAATGCTCAAAAGTTCGAATCTAGTAGGCAGCCTCCAGTCCGAATATCCGGCTAGACCTAGCTTTTCGCAATAGCGTCTAGAGTCATTCCATTCGTATTTATAAGTAGTGTTGTCCTGCCACATTAATCTCCCAAGCTTGTCTTCCTCGCATATTACGACTCTTTTATCGTCGTCTCTATGACAAACAGCTTTTAAGGCTTCGGAGTTCGCTGATACAAAAAGTAGCGCTATAGCTATTAAATATTTATTCATAGATTATCCTTTATTTTTAGTTTTCTAATATCAATACTCTCTCACGCATCTTGCAAAGCAATCAGCATTCTCTCCAGCCCAGCCGACGCCGCCGAATAAATCAAAACTAATAAGCAGCATGATGGACGGATATTCTGCGTGCTTCGTATTGCTCCAGTACAAACCGGTTTCGAAGTTTTTAAAAACAGGATTTATGGATCGGCTAGAATAATAGCGACCATCAGTTATACTTATCAGCTCTTTCCTGCTAGGTAGTTTCCAGTCGCTAAAGCCTGCAAAATTTAAATCCTTGCAGTATTGTTTTGCTTCATCTAACGTCCCTTTAAATATTTCGGCGCCGTCTTGCCACATTAGTCTATACGCCGTGTCTATCACAACCTCTTTAACATCGTTTCGACGTATAAAGTTGTTATGTTCCAACAAAATATAATCGGATGACACTATTTTGGGTTCAGCCAAATTTGAAATTACCTTCAAAATATCATCCAATACTTTAGGTTCATTGCTTTTAGGTCGCATATTTTGACCTGCTTGAGGGGATTTAACGACTCTAACGCAACGAACGTAATAACGATTGGTTAATTTAACGCCCCATGCCCCTTCGCTACCTTTAAAACTTACGGCCCATGCATTGGACGAATCGGCGGAATTTTTTACGGAACTCCAGTAATATGCCGATTTGGCGTTCTTAAAAGCTTCGTTTGTAGTTAACTTGTTTTCGCTATCGGCAGTGATACTTAAAAGCTCCGATCTAGTAGGCAATCTCCAATCTGAACGACCGGCCAAATTTAGATCCTCGCAATAGCGGCCCGCCTCATCCCAAGTGCCTTGAAAAATTTCCGCTCCATCCTGCCATTCAAGCTTACCTAGTTTTACTTCCTCGCATATTACGATATTTTCAGCGTCATTTTTATCGCAAAACGTCTTTAAGGCTTCGGCATTTAAGGCTACACAAAATAGCGTTAAGGTTATAAAAAATTTATTCACGAATTTTCCCTTTATTTTAATCTTATTTATACAGCTGTCTCTACGGAAACTTCAAAATCAATACCGTCTAACGCATCGTACAAAACTTTTACCGGACGCGCTACTCCAACCTTCGTATCCGAATTTAAAATTTACGACCCAAGCATTAGGTGAGCTATCCGCGCTTTTCATAGAGCTCCAGTATCGATCCTGCTTAACGTTTTTAAAGGTGCCGTTTATAGCTGGATGATCCTTGCTATCGTCAATGATGCTCAAAAGCTCAGATCTTGTAGGCAGGCTCCAGTCGTCATACCATGCAAAATTTAAGTTTTCACAGTAATGTTTAGCTTCGTCCCATGTGCCCTCAAATATTTTATCATCGTCTTGCCACATCAATCTATAGGTAGTATCCACTACAGTTCTTTCACTATCGTCACGATACGTCACTTCATAACTCGAAGGAGCCGTTTCGGACTGAGTTAAATTTGGAGTTTGTGTCCTAGAGTTAGATGCATAAGAAAGCATTTCATTATAGTATATGATCATGGGAACAAACTGGGAAGAGGATTTATGTTTTCCAATGTCTTCCTTCATCATTTCAACGACAGCTAATTTTATATCAAGAGCCTTTTGACCATTAAGTGTTGGAATTTCATTGTCTATTAGGCTAGTAGGAATAGCCTCAGATAATATTAAGGAAAATAGACAGTTTCTTTCTTTTGTTTTTTCTTGATAGCATTGCATTGTAGCTTCTGCAAAAGCATGGATAATTGCTTTTGTACGCTTGTCGGCGCTTACTTTTTCTTCGCTTATTGACTTTAGTAGATCCAACATTTTTTTACTACGTATTTTGAGGTATTTATACTCAGAATTTATCAAACTGTAATTCATAAGCAGAACCGACCGTTTAAAATCCGTCTCTACTCCTAAGCCAAGCATATATTGCTCTCCCAGCTTTTGGCACGCTTCATAAAAGCCTCTATAACAGTATTTGGTCCTAAATTTAGCTAGTTCTTTATGCTTGCCATTTCTCAAAAGCCCATCAGGATCTTCATCCATATACTCGTTAAAAACTCTTTTATATGCCTCTCCTTTTAATGCAGGCGGAAGTCCGGCTTTTTTAAATTCTGACTTGTAAAACTCTTCGGCCTCAACTTCACCCATCTGATCGGCAGTTGCACCTACGGCGAATATCGCAAAAAGTGCTATAAACGCTAGAATTTTTTTCATTTTTGCTCCTAAAATTAATAGTTGCGTACGCAACGAACGAAATTTAGATCGTTAGCTCCGCCGTAATTGTCACTATCCCATGCATATTTTTCTTTGATACAAATGAAAAATATGAAGATTTTGGATGCTTTGTAGAGCTCCATAGATATTGTTCTTCTGTGTTTTTGAAAAACATTGTTCTTGTTTTTATTTGGTATTCTCAAAAACTCATCCTTGCTCGGTAGCCTCCAGTCCGAGTATCCCGCAAAATCTAAATTTTCGCAGTAGCGTTTCGCTTTGTCCCAATTACCCTCAAATATATCAGTTCCGTCTTGCCACATTAGCCTGCCTAGTCCTTTTTCTTCACACGCTACTATATCCTTGGCATTATGACTATAGCAAACCGCCCTTAAGGCTCGGCATTTAGTGCTACGCAAAACACGGCTAAAATCATTATAAATTTATTCATCTATTTTCCTTTTGGTTTTATTAATATCTTCAAAAATCAATACTGCCGGACACACCGCACGAAGCGGCGACCAGAAATGTCGTCCCAGTAACCGTCATCACCTTCAAAAACCACGACCCACGCGATCGACGAGCTGTTGGAGTTTTTAGTAGAACTCCAGTAAGCTTCGTATTCGTCTTTTCCTATGTATTTAAAGGACTTATTTATAACCATACTATCGTCCGCGATGCTTAAAAGCTCTAATCTGTTTGGCAATCTCCAGCCTAAGTATCCTGCGAAATTTAAATTTTCGCAGTAGCGTTCCGCTTCGTCCCAATCACCTTCAAATATATCAGCTCCGTCTTGCCACATTAGTTTATATACGCTATCTATCACGACGCTTTTGCTATCGTCGCGGTACATCGCCTCGTTACTTGGCGGTGCGACGCGAGCGGCGGGCGCTGCTTCGGATTTGGCTAAACTCGGAGTTTCTACCTTAGAGTCGTTATGTAAATTTGCCGAGTTATTATTGGACGGAGTATTTTGACTAGCTTGCGAAATTTGAGCGTCTCTCACGCAGCGAACGAAATTTTGCTTATCTAGCTCGCTCCAATTATCCCCGCCTCGTTTAAAAACAACTATCCACGCACGGTTTTTATCGCCTTCAAATTTATCCCCGCTCCAATAAGACGCGCCGACTCCGGCTATGTATTTAAACTCCCTTTTTATAGCCGGTTCATATTTGCTTTTATCGGCTATGCTTAAAATTTCAGCCTTACTCGGTAGTCTCCAGCCGGCATATCCCGCAAAATTTAGATTCTCGCAGTAGTCTTTAGCCTGCTCAAACGTAGCCTCCGCTATCTTTGCGCCGTCTTGCCACATTAGATTTCCAAGCTTTTTATCGGAGCATACGACGACCTCTTTAGCGTCATCTCTTTGACACTGTGGCGTTATCTCCGCCGCGTTTAAAAGAGCGCAAAATGCTGCTAGAAAGATAAATTTTTTCATATTTTCTCCTTATTTTAAATTTCTCACGCAGCGCGCGAAGTTATCCCCTGAGTTTATCTTAACCCAGTTGTCAAAGCCGCTACTAAACTGCACGACCCAGACTCCGTCGGCATCAAAGCTGGCTCCGGTCGAGCTCCAATACGAGCCGTATTTATCGCCGCCCTCTTTGCCGACATATTTAAAAGCTTTGTTTATAGCCGGTTTATATCTGCCGTAGTCGGTTATACTTAAAAGCTCGCTGGCGCTTGGTAATCTCCAGTCCGAGTAACCGCCGTGGTTTAAATTTTCGCAGTAGCTCACGGCGTCTTTATACGAACCTTTAAAAATTTCCGCCGCATCTTGCCACATTAGTCCGTAAATCGCGTCCAAGACGATGCCGGAGTTTACGTCTATGCTAAAACCGTCGTTGAATTTGTATTTTTTGCCTAAAATTTGCGAATTTGACTGCGGCGTTACGGATGCTTGATTTTGCGGTGCAGAGGCTTCGTGTGCAGGAATTCGATACGGCTCAAGCCTAAAATTTTGATCTAAATTTTGCCTACCTGCATTTTTAAAGTATCCTTTAATCCCGTCCGTCAAATACGGTTCTACCTCTTGGTAAGTTAAAGTATATTTGTCTGAGCTTGCGCTGTTGGACAGATAGAATGTATCGATTGAACCCTGATCTATTATAAAATAATCATTTACGATTTTTATATTCGCTTTGTCTTTTACGGTTTTAATTTCTTGCAAGCGTTCATTATCGCGAGAATCATATCCATATTTGTCTAAATTATCCGCTATATGCTTTTTAATAGCCACAGCCAAACCCACTTTATTTTTTACGATATCTGAGGTTGGTATCTCCTTTTCGCCTATGTAAATTTGCGATTCAAAAGCAGGATGAGCCGTACCACAAGCATCATAATGATCATAATTTCCTATCAATACCATATCTTTATAGACATAATAAACATTTCTACTAGATGTTCTCCCTTGGCTACTACAAAAAAATCCATGATCGGTTTTAACGAAATCCTCTATCATTCTTTCGGCATATTCTTTAAGATCGGCAGTCTTTATGAGCGGATATTGAACACTCATATCTTCGTGACACTCATAGGCTTCGCCTTCATCGTTATATTTTCTTTTCTGACAAACAAGGCCTTTAAAAATCGGCACATGAAGCTTTTGTTTCAAAGTCTCCTCCCTAATATCTCCGCTTTTTGAGGTAATTTTTATTGGCTCAATTAAACTTAAGCGGATTCTCTCTTATCAATTTCAATAGTTTCTGATATAAGTTTTCCTGTGTAGTTTTAGTATTATATCTAAATTCGCATTCCTTTAGGTGCAACAGAAAATTCTCTTTCTTTATACCTTTAAATTTAGATAATCTGTGTTTAGCATATCCCCAGAAGTTTTCTATACCGTTTACATGGTTTTTACCGTTAGCGAATTCATTTTTAGAGTGCTTCACTCTATAATGAGCTTTAGCTCCATAATCTACTAATCCGTCATAAGCTTTCCAGCAATCAGAATAGATAGTAGAGCTATCAAGCTCGCTATATTGCGATAGTATGGGTATTAGTTCACTAGCAGAACAGTTTTTAACTATTTGAGTATAAACTTTGCCGTCACGCTTTAGCATTCCAAATACCGGCTGCTTTCCGCTTGCTCCTCTACCTCTTTTACCTCTTACTCTCTTAGCTCCGAAGTAGCTTTCGTCTATTTCTATCTCGCCGCTAAATTTGCTTATCTTTTCACACTCTTTAGACACTAGAATTCTTATTTCTCTAAAGATTTTACATAGTGTTACTTCTGAAATTTTAGTTAAATTCGATATCTTTGATGCTTCTATGTCTTCTGTAAAGTACTTGAGAATTTCTCTAAATTTCTTCTCTGAAATTCGGGAACGGACTATATACTTATTTTTCATTGTGCTCATCGTAACTTACTGCTCCTTTGTGTGAGCTTAAGTTAAAGAGAGCCTTTTTATTTTGACTTCATCTACGGAAAGTAGCTTAATATCGACTTTTTTTGCAAAATCCTTGTGTGCGCTACAAGAAATGCCCAATACGTCAAAATCGACTTTTTCATATCTATCGTCTGTATTGCATCCAAAGCGGTGAGAGCCTATGGTTACCTCCCAGCTTCCCTGATCTTCTCCGCCCGTTGCTTTTATGGGCTTTAATACCGTTAGTATAACGCCAACATCAGAGTCGTCTGACGAATATACCACATGGCTTCCATGCCAAAATTTAGCGTCTATTTTGCCATATTGCGTTTCTTGGGCATGCGGACTTGAAGCTCCCTCATCGCTTCGGCTCTCGACTTCGCTTTGCCGTTCGCTTGCTTTGGCTGTAGCTTTTGCGCCGCCGGCACCGGCATCTTTTAAAATGCTTCCAAATTTTACGGCGTTTGCTAATTGAAAACATAAGCCTACCGCCAATGCGACCATTAGAAATTTTTTCATTTTTTCTCCTCAAAGTTTTTCTTTATGACATTGGCTAAACCCAATTTAAAAGCTTCTATGCTCTCATTGAAATCTTTTTTACTAGGGCAATCCAAGACATTTATCAAGTAAATGGGTTCCTTGTTTTCAGAAAGTACTTTATGGCAAGAACAGTTTCTAGCATATACCAAAATCCCCATTTTCGCTTTATAGGCTGCAATATATTTACCGATTTGGACTAAATTGGACATATCGGTTTCGTTGCAGTAGCCGCACCTCTCGCAAAAGTATCTATACTTTGCGTCTATTACGATAGTGCGGTCTTTTTTATCTTTTAGTAGATAATCAACCCTATATCTTTCGTCATCATTTGGCCATTGATAAAGAAGCATGAAATCTAAATTATGCTTTTCTCTTAATATCTTCAAAGCTTCCTCTATCAACCCTTTTACGTAAAGCTCAAAAAGATTGGGCGCATACAGCAAATAACCGAAATTTAGATTTTTGACGGCGTTTTCGTTCGCGTATCTTGAATCTTGTAAAATGATAACCCTAGCGATTTGAAGAGCGATTTTGTAGTCTTTATAAAGCTCGTTCATCACGGATTTTGAGTTTAAGGCTACGTTTATATCTTTTACGCTTTTCATCTCGCCGTTAGCGTTAGCTAGTAAAAAATTTCTAATCTCCTTATCGTAAAGCGCAAATTTAGGGTTTTTTCTAACCAAGATATCGTAAGCTTTTAAAAGCACCCTTGCGACCACTTCGTCGGGCACTCGCGAGCTTTTGCGGCTTGAAATTTTACCCATAAAGGGCTGATCTTTTTTGATGAAATTTTTAACGTCAAGACTTCCGTGCAGGGCGTAGTCTCTAAAAGGAATCTTTTTATAAACGCTTGGGAAGCCGCTTAGCTTAGCTAGCTTTAAGCGGCTGATAAATGAGGCATAAAGGACGTAGTCCATAGGAATGTCGCCGCTTGCGCCTGCGACGCTACCGCCAGAGCTAAAAAACGCGGAGTCGATAGTTTTTAAAAGCTTGGCTTCTAGTTCTTTGCCGAAACGAGAGTTTATGACATACTCTTGCCCCTCAAAGGCAAAACGGCCTATATAGTTGCCGAATATATAGTTACCGTCTTCGCACTTTTTAAGGATATAGTGCGCATCTTTGTCGTCTTTTATCTTGGGTTTAAATTTATCGTGCCGTCCGTTTAAAAAGATTATATCCGTCTTACCTTTTGCCAGCTCATCAAAGGTTATTTCTTTTTGATGCGTTACGTGATCGCAGGAGCTATTATCTTTAAACATCGCGTTAGCCTACGAAAATTTTCTTAGCCGTTTCTAGCTTTTTCTCTACTTCGCCGTCGCTAAACTGCGTTCTTATGTATTCGCGCAAGATTGGCTCTATATGTCTATCCCAAATTTCTTGCTCGCTCATTTTAGCATTTTTTAGAAAATACGAGTGTCCGATCTCGTAAGCTCTGCCTAAATTTAAGCCACTGGTTCTTTCGTATCTTTTCTTATTATTTTCTTTTTCTTCATCAGTTGTTTTTTGAAATAATTGATCGTAATATTCATCCATTTTTTTCATATTATAATAAGACCGAATGGATTTTATTTTTACCCTAGTTTCATCTTTGTATTCAACTAAATATTTGAGGTCATTAGTGATGTAGTTATTTAAATTTTCGCATTTTGTCCTGTAGGTTTTATCCGTCGCATTTTCTATAACCCCATAATCGCACTCCATCAAAACCCACGTAAAGCGCCTTCTTAGAGCCAAGTCAAAGCAGTCTATACTCTTGTCCACGTCATTCATCATACCGATGAAATAGATATTTGCAGGTATAAAAAACTCTTGATTGCTTAACGGAAAGTTTTTGGTCTTTATGTTTTCTCCTTGGTAATTTTCCTCCAAAAGCGATAACGTCTCGCCAAATACCGCCGCTATGTCGGCTCTGTTTATCTCATCTACTATGAAAAAGAAATTTTCTTTATCGTTTTGCGCTGCTTTTAAACAAAATTCTTTAAATATGCCGTTTGTCAAAGCCAAATTTAAATTTCCGTTTTGTATCCCGACCGGTTTTATGCCGTCTATAAAATCCTCGTATTCAAAGCCGCTGTGAAACTGCACCCATTCGGTTCTAGCGCGATTCGGATCTAAAATATCAAGGCGGTCTTTTACGAATTTCGTCTTGCCGGTTCCGGGCGCGCCGTAATAGATGATATTTTTAGCGCCCTTAGTAAGTTCGCCTAGAATTTTATTTTTGATAACTATATCGATGGCTTTCAAAATAGCTTTTCTAAAATCCGCAAAAATTCCAAAGAGGTCGCCTAAAATTTCCCTTAGCTCATCATCGCTCAATGATTCTCCGCTTCCATCGATACTCCAATTAATTCTAGATAGCAGCAAACAAAGTATTTGATGAATTTTAAAGCATACATCTAATCTTAATTCATATTTGCTATCTAAATTTTTGATGCCACTTTGGGTATAGACATAAAAACTATTTTTACCGTCTCTAAAATACTCTATTAATTTTTGAAAGATATTAAGATAAAAGATGGTATATCCCTCTTTGTCTAGCGTAAAATTACAAACCATCAATAATTCGTAAAAGCCACCATATAAAATATTAAAATCGTTTTTTTCTAAGAAATCATTGCTAGTTCCGCCGTTTTTATACTTATCTAGCAATACATTAAAGTGCTTATTGATATTTTCATCTCTAAATTTATTTCCACTTCCATCTATATCAAATTTTATGCCGAGATCTTGGTAGTCGGTTATATCTTTGCAGATATCAAGTATATTAGCCTTTGAGCCGTCATAATCGTAGTAATCCTCAAGCTTACTTACGGTAGCATTGTTAACCTTTGATAGCGATATGCCTTTGCTGCCTCTATATGCTATAACGTCCCCCTTGCGAGCATCCCAATCAAAATCCTTAAACACTTTCAAATTTCCCTTGCAGTCGACGATCCTACTAAAAATCTCATTTATCTTTAGTATCTGCTCAGCAGTAAAGTTATTCATTTTATTCTCCAAAATTTAAAAAGCTCCCGCAAGGGGAGCAAAAAAGCTTTTCAAAGCGCCGCCGCTAAGTCCGAATTTCTCAAAAAAGAAATTTCAAAAATCAATCCTGCCGGACGCACCGCACGAAGTGGCGATCAGAAACGACGAGCCAGTCATCGTTGCCACTCCAGAAAGCCACGAGCCACGCACCAGACGAGAAGCCGGCACTTTTAGTTTGGCTCCAGTACCGTGGATAATCAGATTCTGTTATGTATTTAAAGGCCGTATTTACAGAGGGTTTATACCTTCTCTTATCCGCTATACTTAGCAGCTCCACTCTGGTCGGTAGCCTCCAGTCTTTGTACCCGGCTAGGCTTACTAGCTTGCAGTACTCTTGCGCCTGCTCCCACGTTCCTTTAAAATTTTGCTTTTCATCCTGCCACATTAGTTTACCGAGCTTCTTTTCGCTACATACCACTACGTTTTTATCGTTATCTCGGTAGCACGTAGGACTTAGCGCTTCTGCATTTAGCAGACCGCAAAGCAGTAAAGAAGCGGCTATATATCTTTTCATACTTTTTCCTTTATCTAAATTTTCAAAAATCAATACTGCCGGACGCACCGCACGAAGTAGCGAAGAGAAATGTCGCTCCAGTCACCGTCGCCATCCCTGAAATTCACGAACCACGCATTAGACGAGTCGTCGGCATACTTAGTAGAGCTCCAGTACCGGCCATAGATTTTCTCGCCTTTATCGTTTATCTTGTATGCGACGTTTTTAAAGGCTTTGTTTATAGCGGGGTTAAACCTAGTATCGTCCGTGATACTTAAAAGCTCGTTTACCGTGGGCAGTCTCCAGTCATCAAAACCGGCAAAATTTAAATCATCGCAGTAGCGAACCGCCTCGGCGTAGGTCACAAGTTTATCGTGCGAGTTTTGCTCCTCAATAGAAGGGATAACAAGCGGGGACATATCCTTCCCATAGCTATCCTGCCACATCAGCTTATATACGTCGTCCTTGACGACACCCAGACGGTTGTTCCTGTCAAAGCCTGCAGTAATGTCGCCCTCGTCGCTCACGGTCTTTTTGATAAAGCCGATAGGGTCAAAGCCAAACGCCGCACTAGAACACAGCAGGCATGCTAGCAGGGCGGAAGTAAATTTAGTCATGTTTTTCATCCTTTTAAATTTAGCCTAAGAAAAAGGCCGAGATTTTTTTGAAATTGTCCTTTTTTATGCCGAAATAGACCAAAAATATATCCGCCAGCCACCACAAAAGTAAGGCGGCAAGGGCGATAGCGGCCTCGTCGGGATTGGTTTTTGACGCCCTTGCCATGCCGACTGCTAACACGAACTTCAAAACCCCCGCGCCGCCGTCGCCCTTATAAAACCTATCAAACCCTATAAAGCCGAACAAAATGCTTATGATAAGACCCAAGATAGGACTTTTTAGCTGTGAGGTTAGCGGCCTTAGATCGGGCATATTGCCTGCCGCCTCGGCTCTATCTAGCTCATTTTTAACGATCATCAGATGAGTGTCTGAAACCTTACCTTTAAATAACAGATACGAATTACCCACTATTTTTCCTTTAAATTTGGCTTACAAAGAAGCCATTATTTTTTTGAAATTGTCTTTTTTGATGCCCATATAGACCAAAAATAGATCGGCAATGCACCAAACAATGCCTGCGCACATGATTAAAGACGCAAAACCGGCAAGATCATCATTGCCATTTTGCGCAGCGCCCATTACCAAAAAGACAGGAAGTATACAAAGTAGAATTTTAAATATACCAAGCCACACATCCCCCTTATAAAACCTATCTACACCAAGCCAGCCGAACAAAAATCCAAGCACCAGTCCGATACCCGGGGATTTTAAGGTGGATAAAACGGGCGAGAGATCAAGACTATAATGTCCAACCGACGCCATCCTATCTAACCTACCTTTGAGCTCTATCAAATTTACGTCTGAAATCTTGCCCTTTAGCAACAAAAGAGTGCTATTCATCACTTACCTTTAAATTTAAAATTATAAAGAGATCATTATTTTGTTAAAATTGTCTTTTTTGATGCCCGTATAGACCAAAAATAAATCGGCAATACACCAAATAAGACCCGCAAAACCAATCATCATCGCCATAGCCACCAGATCCTCATCGCCCCTTTGTCCCGCTCGCACGGCAAAAAACATCGGCGCAATGCAAAGGATTATTTTGAGTATTCCAAGTCCGACATCGCCTTTATAGAGCCTATCTACGCCAAGCCAGCCGAATAAAAATCCAAGCACCAGTCCGACCATAGGGCTTTTAAGCGTAGCGGCCGTCAAGGTCAAATCAGGCCTCTTGCCAGCTGCTTCGGCTTTATCCAGCTCGCTTTTTATAACCATCAGATGAGTATCTGAAACTTTGCCTTGAAACAGCATATACGCGTTGTTCATTTTTCTTCCTTGGATTAAATTTTAAATTCGTCTATTTAGATTGTCTTTTTTTGATACCGATATAAACCAAAAACAAGTCCGCAAAGCACCAAATAAGACCTGCGCACATAATCACAGACGCGACCATCAGCTCTGCGTCGCTGTTTGTTTTTGCAGCTGATGCGAACAGCAGAGCCGGTGCGACGCAAAGTAAAATTTTAAATATACCAAGCATTATGTCGCCCTTATAAAACCTATCTACGCCCAGCCAGCCTAGAAAAAGGCCAAGTACGAGACCTATGGCCGGAGATTTTGGGCTTGCGGGTAATTTTGATAAATTTGAAGTCGCGTTCGTGGTTTGCCTCTCGCTTGCGGCGGGTTCAAATTTGGTTTGTAAATTTATATTTTCTTTGGATATATTCGTTTTGAGCTCTTGTTTGAGGGATTGCGTCTCTTTATTTAAATTTGTCGCGCTTTCTTTTGTCTCGCTCTTGCTTTGAGCAAAATTTTGTACCGCTTGAGCATCTTTTATCTCGCTAATAAAATTTTGCGTAGCGACTTGTTTTTCGTCAGTTAATTTTACATTTGTATTTTTATAACTACTCAAAGCTTGCATTATTTTGTTGAAGTTATCCTTTTTGATACCGAGAAATACTAGGCTTATATCCATAAAGTACCACACGAGGCCTATAATAGCCAATGGAAACGCGCCTAAGATGACTGCTAAGATAGGCAACATAGAACAAATAAGTAACTTAAATACCGATAGTCCCATATCACCCTTATAAATCCTATCCGATCCAAGCCAGCCTAGAAAGACGCTGATAGCAAGCCCTATGTTTGGTGATGAAAGCGTGGGGACCACCGATAAAATATCAATTTTATGCCCATCAGCCTCTAATTTTTCGATTTTGTTTTTGATTGCTATCAGATTTGCATCCGACACCTTGTCTTTAAGTAACACAAACGAACAAATGTCCATTTTTATTTCCTTTCTATATGAATAAATTTATGAAATTATATCCTAATTTATATATTATTTGAATAAAAATAAAATGTTCTAAATCTGAAATGTGGATTACGCTAAAAACCTTATAATTAATACAGGAAATTGGCGAACAAGCCGATTTTCAAATTTAAACAAAAAGGAGGAATTGCCATGAAAAATGGTAATCCTAAAATATTTAGTAGTCTCGAGGAGGCCAGGACCTACTACGCCTCTCTTTCGAGAAAGTTGCAAGTCAAAAAGGAAGATACGCTTTTTAGACTCGCCAAAATCAATGCGGAAATGGAAAATTTGGAAAAGAATTTTCGCGAATACAGCCTTGCATTGCCGCTCTGCGACCAAAAAAGATACTATCTATCGATGCTAATCGATATGGAACGGACGTCAAAAAAGGGCGCGCCGGAAAACACAAACTACACGGTCGCCGATATAGATGGGCTCATCGAGGTACTCAACAAAGATGCAGCTAGGCCTATTTCTAGCATATCGGCACCTCCGTCGCAGTCGGCTAACGAAAACTCTACCGGCAAAGAAAACAAACAGTCGGCTACCGCGACTTCTACCGACTCTACCGACAAGAAAGCGGAGGTCGGGGATGGCAAGAAAAAGTAGCCTATCTAACGGTATCCATAATGGATACCGCGCTAACGACGATAAATTTAAAAAAGGAGACAAAAATGTCGATTGTAACAAACAACCAAACTACAAGTTCTAAAATGACTTGTTTTAAAATCCAGCGTAGCGTGCCTAACGCCTTTGCACACAACGATCGCAGCCAAACGGTGGATCACGCATATCCGCAGTTTTCGCATCTCAACGAAGTCGACGCGAGTGCGTTTCTCGCCGAAGAAAAATACCTATGTATGCTTACGCAGGCGATCCAAAACTACATAGCTAGGACGGGTCAAAGAGTTCAAGTCGATCCAAAAAACATCAGACGCTCGGCCATAGTACTGATCGAAGATCGCCATACCATAGACGATGTCAGACGGCTTTGCGATGTAATAGAGAGAAAATACGGATGGCGCACGATACAAATCGCTATCCACAGGGATGAGGGCCATTTCGACGAGAACGGCGTTTGGCATCCAAATTTACACGCGCATATCGAATTTTTCGTACTTGGAACGGATGGAGTAAATTTATACAAAAGCCGCGACTTTGGGCCGCTAAAGATGAAAGAGCTGCAAACTCTAGCTGCAAACGTTTTAGGCATGCGTCGAGGCATCAACTACTCCGCCATCGGCCAAACGCCCAGAAAAGGGTTGCCTCATCAAGCGTATAGAATTTTAGCCCAAACAATCTCGCAGTTTACAGCCAAAGTGGAAAATCTAGAAAAAAAGGTTGCCCAAAAAGGCGCGCAGATCGAGGAGCTAAAAAAGCATATCAATGCGCTTCAGAATCAAAACGACGAAGGACTTGAACAGGCTGAAGGCCAAAAAGCGCTAAGAAAAATATTTGAGCGCATACGCTATCACATAGACGATATTTAGCCGCCACCGTGAGTATCCGACTTGGATACTCACACTCACGATATCCACAAAAAAACAAAAATTTAACCCCCCTCCTTTTTTCGTAAATTTAAGTCATAATTTTTACCGATTTTTTCTATAATCCCATTATGAAAAACAAAAACCGAATTTGCCGAAAGTAAAATTTCAACCTTAAACCAAATCAAGAATTTAACCCCAAGCATCTACGCCGTCATCGATCTAAAGTCCTTCTACGCCTCGGTCGAGTGCGTTGAGCGAGGGCTTGATCCATTTGAGGCAAATTTGGTCGTCGCAGACGCTAGCAGAGGCGAGAGCAGCGTGTGTCTAGC
The DNA here is from genome assembly GCF_004803795.1 of Campylobacter rectus. Classification (NCBI taxonomy): domain Bacteria; kingdom Pseudomonadati; phylum Campylobacterota; class Epsilonproteobacteria; order Campylobacterales; family Campylobacteraceae; genus Campylobacter; species Campylobacter rectus. The sequence goes on from NZ_CP012543.1 coordinate 1,739,657, forward strand.
CGTTAGTCCCGCACTAAAGGCGCTCGGCGTAAAAAACAGATGCAGACTGTTTGAGATCCCTAAAAATATCAAATATATAATCGCTGCGCCCAGGATGCAGTTTTACATCGACTACGCGGCTAAAATTTACGGCATCTACCTAAAATACGTTGCCAAAGAGGACATCTACGTTTACTCCATCGACGAGGCGTTTATCGACCTCACCTCGTATCTAAAATTTTATAAACTAGAAGCTAGAGCTATGGCAAAGATGATAATGGACGACATCCTAAAAACTACGGGCGTAACGCCGACCTGCGGCATAGGGACGAATCTATACCTAGCTAAAATCGCCCTTGATATCCTAGCTAAGCACAGCGAGGATAATATCGCCTTTTTAGACGAAGCGCTCTATAAAGAAAAGCTCTGGACGCATCGGCCGCTAAATGATTTTTGGCGTATAGGCAAGCAAACTAGAGCAAAGCTTGAGAGATACGGGATATTTTGTATGAAGGATATGGCAAACGCGCCCTTTAGCCTGCTAGAAAAGGTGTTTGGCATCGACGCCTACATCGCGCTAGATCACGCAAACGGTATCGAGCCCACCACTATAGCCGATATCAAGGCCTATAAACCCCCAACCAAATCATACTTTAGCTCTGAAATTTTACCTAGGGACTACGAGAGGCTAGAGGCTCTAATCGTGCTAAAAGAGATGACCGATAGGCTAGCTCTAAAGATGATAAACGAGGAGGTGCGGGCTAGCGGGCTCACGATAAATATCAAATTCGCCGATAAAAATGAACCTGCGCAAAGAGCCACGGTAAGGTTTAAAACCCCGAGCAATATCGCTAGCGCACTCATGGACGCGGTGCAGGAGCTATATCTAAAAAAGATAAAAAACGCAGGCCTCATCAGGCAAATCGGCATATCTGCAAACGACGTCGTAAAGGAAAGCAAAACCGAAAAAAGCCTCTTTGAAGAAGAAAACGCAAAAGAAAAAACGGTGCTAAAAACACTAAATAAGATAAAAGAAAAATACGGCAAAAACTCCATCCTAAGGGCTACCGATCTGCTGCCGGAGGCCACCGGACGAGATAGAAACAAAAAGATAGGAGGACACAAAAGCGGTGAATAGGGATAGAGCCAAAATCTTTAGCTCGTTTAACCCTCTCTCAACTCTAGAAAAAGCCCTAAAAGCGCAGGAGCGAGAAAAGAGCGAAAAGCTAGATCTTGACGAATCAAAAATAGAAGAAATCCTAAATAAAATAAGCAAACTAAAGCCCGCCGACAAGGTAAGAATCACATACCACGACGGGCAGGGCTACGTGAGCATAGAGGGGCTAGTCTCAAACGTAAATTTGATGGATAAAAGCTTAACGGTAGTAAAAACGAGGGTTAAATTTGACGATATCTACGCGGTTGAGGTTGTTTTGTGAGGCGGGATTTTGCAGCGCACGAGATGATACGTACGGCACAAATTTTACTCTGTCCCCCGCTTTTCTTGACGGATAAAATCTAAGAAACTGCAAGTAAATCCGCCACATCGGTTTAGAATTTGTGTAGTTTGGTGTGTAGGGTATAAATTTACGAAGCAAACCTGTCTGAATCAATGTTTTTTTAAATTTCTCCATATCTAGCTAAATATAAATTTAATCTTAAGTGAAATGAAAAAAGGAAGAGGGTAATAAGCTCATTATTACCCTCTTTGCACTCTTTTGATTTTAAATTTTTAAATCATATCGATGCAAGTCATCGGAGCTGGAGTAATATAAATACGGCGTTGGTTTTTTTTGATTTTTTGGCATTGCTTAACGGTGCTACTATTTTTAGTCTTAAGATGTGGCAAGTCGTTACTTTTAAGATATTCAAAATATTCCTGCGGGATGCCGTCAAATGCTTTCAATATATGCATTTGTGTTCTTATAGCGCTACTCTGAGAATATATAAGCTCCGAATTAGACTTGTTGTTTCGCAACATTAAATTAGTTATATTTGGTAATTGCTCTCGTTTGTTGCTCATAAAATTTGAGTCGTTTGACGCATGTCTTAGTACCGAAGCAATATCTGGCATAAATTCGCTAACACCTTTACAAGCGTCGTACTCGCGAATTATCTGAGCGAAATTCCCCCTCAAACGATGAGCGCTAACATCTTTACTATTTACAACCTTGTCTATTGCCCTATTAACCCTATGCTCCAAAGCATTTTTAGTTTTACAAATACGCTTTATATTGTCTATCCAGTCATAACTGGCTAAGTCGTGAATATTTTTATGAAGGACCATTTCGTCTTCTGAGGTATTTCCGAATTTTTGTTTAGCAGTTTTGACTCTAATAAGCTTTATGCCATTCTTCTCAAAAAAGCTATCTTTATCTAGTCTCATAAACTCTTCCATACGAAGTCCGGTATGTAAAATAAATCTTATATAATCAAGTAGTTCTTTTTCTATCTTGTATTTTCCTGAAAAAATCTTTATAAATTCATCATCCTTAAAATTCCTCTTTTTATTATATTTATTTACTCTATACCTCATAAGCATATTTTTAAAAAATGGATTTTTATTAATTATTCCCCTATACTCCAAGTACTCAAAGAATTTAGACAGATAACCGATTGTATTATTGGATCTATCCTTGCTACTTTGGTTGGAAATATACTTTTGAAAACCTTTAGCATCTTCATATTTCACGTCCACAAGACTAATCCCATTCTCATCCAAAAATTTTTTTAGTCTACTGATTGCAAGCCTATATTCTTTTATTGTAGACTTTGTACAATTCTGCATATCCCTCTTATCTTCCAAATATTCCTCCAATAATTCCATAATGTTTTTATCTGGCGCATTATTCCTTAACTGCTCATAGCTATTTTTACTTTTAGATTTTTTTAATGCATAGCTACCGATAGCCTTTGCGATACGATTCGAAATAAATTCTCCGCCAACCAAAACACCGCCTTTCGTAAATTTTATCGTTTCTTTTTCTGGATAAGAATTTGCCCCGTCGGTATACAAATTTGACAGTTTGTGATCTATGATTTCGTCTATCTCTTTTTGGAATCTTAAAAAGCCCTTATTTTTGTTATTTTTGGTAAAATCATCCGCCAAAGATCGGTATTTTTCGATATCGCTTTTAGGAATACTTTCGCAATATTTACTTACAAGCACCCCCGAGGCCTTAAGCCATTTTTCTCTAGAAGCTCCCTTGACCCTACCGATCTGCTTAAAACAGCTTTTTATATCGTCAGACAACTTTTTAGGCTCGCACATATAATGCCGTTTAATAGCACCATGATCAAGCTCATCGTATTTGCTTACTTCGAATAGTTTCCTTACGTTTAGTTCCACTTATTATCCTTTTCTTGAAATATAAGCGAAAGTTTATAAGTCATCCTTCAGAAGCTTTTGAATGTCGTTAAATGGCTATTTTGGTGTTTTTTGTTCCTTTAAAAATTTAAATATATCCAAACCTTTCATCACTTTTTGCTTAACTTTGAGCGATATGCCTTTTGCATAAGTATCGGTCGCCAAGTCGGTGGAATGCCCTAGAAGAATGGATGTGATATCTGCGATTCCGTTTTCTAAGCAATAATCCTTTACGGCTTTAGCAAAATTTCCTCTAAGTCGGTGAAACGATACGTTTGCTTCCGGTATGATTGTATGAATATGTTTATTTAGTCGCTTGCTAAAATAGTCGCAATTGCCTCTGTCTACTTTTATCTCTTCAAGCCATTTCATATCGCTAAGATAATCTATATCTTGATGTATTGGTATTTGTCTGTATTTAACGGCTCCTCCTTTTTGCTTTGCGGTTTTTACATTGATAAATTTTACGCCCTCTCGTTCGTCTATGCTCGTGCCGTCTAGTTGCCAAATTTCATTTAACCGCAGGCCGGTATAGAGGGCAAACATCATATAGTTTCGTAAATCGAGCCTATCTGTATCAAATACCAAACCAAGCTCGCCCATAGTAAAGTTGTCTTTAGGAGATTTTTCTTCGGCCGTAATCTTAAATGAAGTTAAGGTTTTAAATGGATTGCTGGCGACTTCGTTGATTCTTATAGCATATTCAAATAATCTTTTAGAGTATGATATATAATTGTTTACGGTTTTCTTGTGAAGTTTTTGGGTTTTTAACAAATGACTTTGAAAATTCTCGGCACTATTATAATCAAGTTCCGACATATCTTTGTTTTTAAAGAACTCGTCTAAAATTTTGCCCGTCTTTACGTAATAACCCTTCGTCTTATCGCTTGACTTTAGTTTTTCGCATTCGGTTTGTATGTAGCGTTTGGCTATTTTTTCAAACGATAGATGCCGCTTAGGCTTTTGCGTGTCTTTTTGTATGATAGAGGGAGTTTCTAGAGCAGGGGTGCTTTGTTCTTGATACAATGTCACGTTATAAAACTCGGCGACGGCAGATTGAAAAAGACTTTTGTATTCGCCGATATCTAAAAATAGCTTATTGGCCTTTATGAAAGAATCTATATTCTCTTTCGATCTTTTTTGATTTCTTATCAATAAAGCTAGAGAAATAGGCTTCCTCGCAATTCTTTGCATTAACATCGAATTTGCTTTAGTCTTTATTTTACTCGCAAGCGTACGAGCTTCACTCTCGTCGTCCGTAAAAAGACAATATCTGACGGTGGTTTTTCTACCGTCTTTCATAGCCGTATCGAAATAATAAAAATTAGGTCTGTTTGAAATTTTAGTGATTAACTTAGAGAGCATGCTTTACTCCAAGTCTTGAAAAATTTCTATCACAAATTGCCGAATTTTCTATCACAAGCGAAAAAAGTCCGAAATTTAGTACAGTAAATTTGTATTTTTTATGAGTGCAAACATCGGTAAATACGCGATTTGCAAGGAAATTTGAATATCTGGTGGCGGACAGAGAGGGATTTGAACCCTCGAGCCCCGGTTAGAAGCTGCACCCTTAGCAGGGGTGTGGTTTCGGCCACTCACCCATCTGTCCGCGAAAATAAGAAAAGTGATTATACGCAAAGCCTCCTGATATACCGCTTAAATTTACGACCGTTAAAGCAAAAAGGCTTTTAAAAAACCGATATGCAAGCAAATTTCACCGTGCCATATACAAATTTGCACACTCTTTGATGCGCCGTCCGTTAAATTTATGCTTCTTGTGAGGCGCCGTTTCGTGCTGCAGATACAGCCGCTTCGGTCGTTAGCAAATCCGCTCAAATTTAAACGACTCGCGCGGGTCAAATTCGTAAATTTAGTCCTTCCAAAGCCACCATTTCAGCTTGGCTTTGTCGGGACGAGGCGTATTTGCATAGTAGCAAACCATGCGGTAAACGTAGAGGATGCACCTGTCGCTGCCGCGTCCGAGCGCCTTTGTGCGTTCAAACATCTCGTCCGGATCCGCGCCCTTTAGCGAAGCGATGTCAGTGTAGCCCAGCGCCAGCAGATCGGCTTCTGTCGCCTCGCCGACATAGGGGATTTTCTTAAAATCACTCGCGCCTTTACTCAAATTTTACTCCAATCATTATTTAAATTTCGCTCGGCTCACCATTTGGATAAAATTTTAAAGCCCCTTGAGAGTGCGGAATTTCAAAATTTCACTCGTGTGAGGCAAATTTTAAAATTTTATCCATGCGGTGCGAAAAATTTTTAAAATTTTACCTCGCCGCCGGGCCGCCGCTGCGCTTATGCGCGCCGCTTTTTAGTACTAAGACGTCCGCCGCCACACTCATTATCGGAAATTTTATCCGCAAGCTAGCAGGGAGCTTGGGCGCGGCAAAGCTTAAACGTTTTTAATCTCCAACGGAGTAAATTTTAACGATCTCGTCGATCGCCTGCACTAGCGAGGCCAAGCGCGTTTCAAACTACAACGGAGTAAATTTTAACTGGTTGAAGTCAATGGCTGATCTTGAGGCCGTAAAGTTTCAAATTCCAATGGAGTAAATTTTAACGGTTTGTAAGGGGTATTCCGCAGCTTGCCTCTCCGAGTTTCAAACTCCAACGGAGTAAATTTTAACAGCATCACGGGGCAGGTGCTAGCAGGTAACTCTCAAAGTTTCAAACTCCAACGGATTTTGTAAAAAGATGACGGCGGCGCTTCGACGTCATCCGAGCCGCCTTTGTGTGCATTTTGATTAAAATTTCTTTCGCGCGAAAATTCCGCTTAAAACGAGCTTGCGTCAAATTTTATGCAAGCTTCGGCGCTAAATTTGATCCAAAATTCGCTCGCAAATTTCGCGCGGATCGGCGCTTTGATAGATCGGCCGACCGACCACGATAAAATCCGCTTCCGCCTCGCGCGCGACGCCTAGATCCGCCACTCGCTTTTGATCTGCTGCGCTCTCGCCAAACGGCCGTATGCCCGGGCAGAGCGTGATAAAATTTGCGCTCGTTGCGTCCTTTATCAGGCGGCTCTCGTATGCCGAGCAGACCATGCCGTCAAGCCCCGCTTCGTAGCTCATCACGCTAAATTTTCGCACGGCGTCGCTTAAATTTTGCTCGTAAACCGCGCTAAATTCCGCCTGATCAAAGCTCGTTAGCGCAGAGACCGCAAGCACTAGCGGGCGCGAACCGAGCTTGTCCAGTCGCTCCATCACCGTCGTCATCGCGCGCTTGCCGCTGCTTGCATGCACGTTTATCATATCTATGCCAAGCTTTGCGATCTCCTCGGCGGCGTCGGCCATCGTATTTGGGATGTCGTAGAGCTTTAGATCGAGAAAAATTTTAAAATTTCCGAGCTTTTTTAGCTCCCCCACAAATCCCGCTCCGTCACGCAAATAAGCTCGCAGCCCAACTTTGAGCCAAATTTTATCCGAAAAGTCCGCAAGCCGCTCCGCTAGCTGCAAACACTGCTGCTTCGAGCCCAGATCAAGCGCGACGCAGAGCTTCACAGATCTGCCTTTAACGCGTCTAGCACGCCGTTTATAAATTTCGGCGCCGAGTCTCCGCCCAGCTCCTTGCCGAGCTCGATGCCCTCGTTTATGATGACGGCCTTGTCGGTCGGGGTAAATTTCATCTCGTACGCCCCCAGTCGCAGCACTGCGCGCTCGATGCTGCCGATCTCGTTTATCTTCCACTCTTTTAGGCGTGCGTTTAGTAGCGCGTCAAGCCCATCTGCATGCTCCAAAATACCGTGAAAAAGCGACAGCGCGAGGCTTCGCTGATCGTTTCGGATCTTTTTTTCTTCTAAAAATTCCTCGACGAACTCCTCGCTGCAGCTACCCATTTCGCGCGCGTAGAGCAGCGAAACGACAGCCTGCCTAACCTGATGACGAGTCGCCATTTTACGCCTCCAAATTTTTATATAAGCTTAGCATCTCGATCACGCCCGTCATCGCCTCAAAGCCCTTATTCCCGGCCTTTGAGCCCGCTCTCTCGATGGCCTGCTCAATGCTATCTACCGTTAGCACGCCAAAGGTCACCGGTTTGCCGTATTTTAGCGTGACATTTGCGATGCCCTTGGTGGTCTCGGCGCTAACGTAGTCAAAGTGAGGCGTAGAGCCGCGGATCACCGCTCCCACGCAGCAAATAGCGTCAAATTTACCACTTGCTAGCGCCTTTTCTAGCGCCATCGGTATCTCAAACGCGCCCGGCACCAAAATGAGGCTCAAATTTTTCTCATCCCCGCCGTGACGTAAAAACGCGTCCCTCGCACCCTCCACCAGCCTATCGGTGATGATGTGGTTAAATCTCGCGCCCACTATAGCGATCTTCTCGCCGCCTTTTAAAGCCAAATTTCCTTCAATTATTTTCATAGTTTCTCCTTAAATTATTTTTAACATTATCACGCTAAAGGTTATCAAAAACAAATAAAACGCTTTTTGCGCGCTCATTTTTTCTTTGTTAAACGCCATCCCGACGCCCACGGCTCCGACCGCTCCGATGCCCGTCCAGATCGCATACGCGACCGACATCGCGATGGCTCGCATAGAGTATCTAAGTAGCATCAACGAGCAAAAAAACGTAAAAGCTACGAGTGTAAAATTTACCGCCTTTTTGATACCTTTTGCATTTTTAAGCTTAGCCAAAAACAACACCCCTAGCACCTCGCAAGCGCCCGCAAATAGCAAGGCTACGAAGTGACTCACGCTTTGAGCCTTTTTAGTCCGAGCACTCCCGCTACCAGCATCACTATGAAAAATACCCGCATCAAATTTATCTCGCTGCCACTCGCGTATTCGCTTACGATCTCGGCGATCACGATAAAAAACGCGCCAAAGCCTACAAATAGCGTGTATGCGACGCTCGTAGGCAGGTATTTAAACGCGAGCATAAACATAAAAAAGCTCACGCAAACCAGCCCTGCCGTGGCTAAATTTTCTAACCCGCCGCTTGCGTGCTTTAGCCCATACGCCCAGCCGCACTCGGCCAGCGCACCGATCATCACGTATAAAAAGCCTTTATTTGACATCGCCAAGAACGTCTTTTATCTTAAAAATTTGAGCGATATTTGCGTCTAGCTCGTCTAAATTTAACATATTCGGCCCGTCGCAAAGCGCCTCGCAAGGATTAGTATGCGTCTCATAAAAAAATCCGTCCACGCCCGCAGCCGCCGCAGCTCGCGCTAGATAAGGCACGAATCTCGCGTCCCCGCCGCTTTTTTCGCCAAGAGCGCTTGGCATCTGCACGCTGTGAGTAGCATCGAAAATCACGGGCGCAAATTCGCACATTAGCACCAAATTTCGCATATCTACGACTAAATTTCCGTAGCCAAAAGTGCTGCCTCGCTCCGTTAGCCACACGCCGTTTTGTTTAGCGACCTCGTATCCATCGCCCTTTACGCCGCGAGTTTCTAGCACTTTTTTGACTGAATGCTTCATCGCAGAGGCTGCCAAAAACTGCCCTTTTTTGATATTTACCACGGCTTTTGTCTTAGCCGCGGCCACGAGTAGATCGGTCTGGCGGCACAAAAACGCCGGGATTTGCAGCACGTCGGCCACTTCGCCTACGGGTGCGGCCTGGTAGCTCTCGTGGATATCGGTTAAAATTTTAAAGCCGAATTCCTTTTTGACCTTGGCTAAAATTTCGCACCCTTTTTCAAGTCCGGGCCCGCGAAACGAGCTTATACTCGTGCGATTTGCCTTGTCAAAGCTTGATTTAAAATAAAAATCTATCCGCTTATCTTCGTTAAATTTAACCAGCCTTTTTGCCACGTCGAAAACGAGCTGCTCGCTCTCGATGACGCAAGGCCCTGCTATTAGTATCATCATCTCTCCCTTGCTACGATTATTCCGCTGATAACGACCAGCATTATACCAAAAAACGCCGCCGCATTAGGTAGCGTATCGCCCATAAAAAAGCCCACTACTAGCGAAAACACGACGTCCATGTAGCTTATCGCGGCGACAGAGCCGGCCTTTTTGCTCGCCGCATACGCCTTGGTCATATAAAACTGAAAAAAATAGCCCGCAAGTCCCATCAGTACGATGAGGATTACGCCTTTAAAATTTGGCGCCACAAACGGCGAAAGCAAAAAATCTAGAGGCTCAAATCGGGCCCATTCGGCAAGCCCCATCAAAAGCATCGGCAGAGCCGTTCCCCACGCCATAAAGCTAAGCACGATGACGCTCGTGTCGTAGCTTTTGCGCAGAGTTCTGACGCTAAGCATCGCAAGCGCCGCCCCAACGCCGCTGCCAAGCCCCAGCCAGTCGGTTTTGCTGATGCCTAAATTTGGCTGGATGATAAAAAGTATGCCGATAAAGCCCAAAAATATGGCGCCCCAGCCCTTTTTACTAAGCGCTTCTTTTAAAAAAACCGCCGCAAAAATCGCTGTGAAAATGGGGCTGGTTTTTTGAAAAGTATAAGCCGCGCCTAAATTTATGTGAGCGATGTTGTAAAAAAGAGCAAAAAGCGCGATCGTACCGATAAATCCGCGAAACATCAGCACGAAAAGCTGCCCGCCTTTTTGATGCGTCGGCGGCCTTTTGTAAATAGCGTAAAGCACGATAGCAAGGCCCACGGCGTTTCTGAAAAATACGACCTCGATACTAGGCATCTGCTCGCTCAAAACCTTCGCAAAGCCTCCGACGGCGGCAAAAAACATACACGCGATGATCATATAATAAGCGCCCAAATGGCGCAAAACGTATCTGCGAAACAAAATTTTTCCTTTAAATTTGGGCGTATTGTAGTGCAAAACGGCTTAAATTTATAAACAATGTAAGCAAAAAATTTGTATAATTGAGATTTAACGCGGCGAACTTCGCCGTAAATTTAATGGGATTTTTAAGGGAAAATTTTGCAAAAGATAATTTTAGTCGGCAAGCCAAACGTCGGCAAAAGCTCGCTTTTTAACCGCCTAGCCGGCAGACGTATAGCCATCACCAGCGACGTTAGCGGCACGACGAGAGATACGAACAAAACGATTATAGAAATTTATGACAAAAGCTGCGTTTTGATCGACAGCGGCGGACTCGACGACAGCAGCGAGCTCTTTAAAAACGTCAAGGCAAAAACCCTAGCCGAAGCCAGAAGCTCGGACGCCATCATCTTTATGGTCGACGGCAAAATGATGCCTAGTGACGAGGATAAAGCCCTATACTACGCGCTTTTAAAGCTAAATTTACCGACCGCGCTCGTAATCAACAAAATAGATAGCAAAAAAGACGAGCTGCGAAGCTACGAGTTTGTAAATTTCGGCGCAAAAACGAGCTTTGCTATCTCGGTTAGCCACAACGCGGGCATCGACGAGCTAGCGGACTGGATCTATAAACAGCTAAAAGACGAAATCAGGCCCGACACGGGCGAGGATCTGGACGAGTTTTTAGAAAATTTCGGCGACGACGGCGAGGTGGTTAGGGAGATGTCAGCCCGCGAGGATTATGAACGCAAAAATATCCAAGTAGGCATCATCGGACGCGTAAACGTCGGCAAAAGCTCGCTGCTAAACGCGCTAGTAAAAGAATCTCGCGCGGTCGTGAGCGACGTAGCCGGCACGACGATAGATCCGGTAAACGAGACTTTCGTCTATGAGGATAGGATTTTTGAGTTCGTCGATACGGCGGGCATCAGAAAACGCGGCAAGATAGAAGGCATCGAAAGATACGCGCTAAACCGCACGGAATCCGCGCTAGAGCTCGCCGACATCGCGCTATTAGTACTTGATAGCTCCGAGCCGCTAACCGAGCTTGACGAGCGCATCGCAGGTCTTGCGGCTAAATTTGAGCTCGGCGTCATCATCGTGCTAAACAAATGGGACAAAAGCGAGGAAGATTTTGATAAATTTAGCCGCGAGATCAGGGATAAATTTAAATTTCTCGCCTACGCGCCGATCATCAGCGTCTCAGCTCTAGGCGGCAAAAGAGTGCATAAAATTTACCCGCTGATTTTAGAAGTTTATAAAAACTACACGCAAAAAATCCAAACCGCAAGGCTAAACGAAGCTATCGAAGAGGCGGTAAAAGCGCATCCGATACCGCGCGAAAAGGGCAAGAGCGTGAAAATTTACTACGCGGTGCAGTTTGGTTTCGCGCCGCCGAAAATCGCGCTCGTAATGAACCGTCCGCGCGCCCTGCACTTTAGCTACAAGCGCTACCTAACGAACAAACTGCGCGAGAAATTCGAGCTACCTGGCACTCCAATCGTGCTGATCCCGAAAAATCGCAGCGGCTCGGACGAGGAAAACGAGGGAAAAAGTGAGTAAAAATTTAGTTTTTATCGGCTTTATGGGCGTTGGCAAAGGCACGGTAGCTAGGCATATCGCAAAAAAAACGGGTAAGCTATTTTTAGACACCGACGAGCTGATCGAAAGCGAGCAAAATTTAAAAGTCCGAGAAATTTTCGAGACTAAGGGCGAAGAGTATTTTAGAAAATGCGAGGCAAAACTCGCTAAAAAGCTGGCCAAAAACGTAAAATCCTCGGTGATCGCGGCGGGCGGCGGCTTTGCAAAGGTTAAAGGCCTTAAAAAAATCGGAAAAATCATCTACCTAAAATCAAGTTTTGAAGCGATTTTAAAGCGAATCGACGAGAGCGGCGAAGCACAGATGCACTACGCCAAACGCCCGCTTTTAAAGGATTTAAACGCGGCTAAAAAGCTTTTTAACGAGAGAAAAAAGATGTATAAAAGTGTCGCCGATCTCATAATCGACGTCGAAGGCAAAGAGCTGGAGCAAGTCGCGAAAGAGATCGAGGTGCAACTAAAATCAAGAAAAAGGACTAAGTAAAATTTCAGTTGAAATTTGAGTGCAAATTTCAAATTTGAGGCTTTAAATTTCTATTTTTTAAATTTGAGCGGTTTAAATTTAATGCGAAAGCGTTTGGCCGTATCGGCGTGAAAATTCGGAGCGGTTTGTATCGCTGAAATTTGAGTAGCGAACGTCAAATCTTAAGTGGGCTAAAATTTAAGTTCAAATTCGGCGGATTGCAAAAGTTTAATGTAACAAAAATAAGCGGCAATATTGTCAAATAGCCGTGCAAATTTTATAAAAGCAAAAAATAAGGCGCGATATTTTTTCGCTAGACGCGGCAGATTTTGCTTTGCGAATGAGGCGCACTTGTCGTGCGTCGCAGTGAAGCGAAGCAAAATCTAACAAAGTAAAGCGGAAAAAGATAAGCCGCAAAAAAGGATAAAATTTGAGAGTACTAACGGGTTTGCAACCAAGCGGCAAACTACACCTAGGCAACTACTTCGCCTCGATCAAACAAATGGTTGAGGCACAGGGGCAAAGCGAGATGTTTATGTTTATCGCAAACTACCACGCCATGACCTCGGTCGCCGACGCAGGGAAGCTAAAACAAAACACCTATGAGGCGGCGAGCGCATTTTTGTCGCTGGGTATCGATCCGCAAAAGAACGTATTTTGGGTGCAAAGCGACGTAAAAGAGGTTTTAGAGCTCTACTGGATACTGAGTCAATACACGCCTATGGGCCTGCTTGAGCGCGCGCACAGCTACAAGGACAAGGTCGCCAAGGGTCTAACCTCGCACCACGGGCTTTTTAGTTATCCGGTTTTGATGGCGGCCGATATCCTGCTATACGGCGCGCAGGTCGTGCCCGTGGGCAAGGATCAGATCCAGCATGTCGAGATAGCGCGCGACATCGCGATCAAATTTAACAACGAGCACGGCGACATCTTCGTCCTGCCGGAGTATAAAGTCGATGAAAACGTAGCTACCGTGCCGGGCACCGACGGCGCGAAAATGAGCAAAAGCTACGGCAACACGATAGATATTTTTGCCGGCGCTAAAGAGCTAAAAAAGCAAATTTCAAGCATCGTGACGACCTCGGAGCCGCTTGAAGCGCCTAAGCAGTGGCAAAACTGCAACGTCTATAATATCGCTAAATTATTCCTGGACGAGGACGGACAAAAAGCCCTGCAAGCCAGGTATGAGCGCGGAGGCGAAGGACACGGACACTTTAAGATGTATCTAAACGAGCTGGTTTGGGACTATTTTGCAGACGCGAGAGAGAAATTTGATTATTATCTAAATCACGCGGGCGAAGTGGATGAAATTTTAAACGAGGGCGCCAAAAGAGCGCGAGCTGTCGCAGCGCCGCTGATGGAAAAAATACGCGCCGCAACGGGCGTTTATAGATAAATTTAAAGAGGGAAAATGCAAGCGATCTATCCTTACGCACAGCTTATTTGCTTGATCTGCGCTATCATTTTCGTCGGGTTTTTGTTTTTCGGCGCGATTATTTTTTTGCGAGCCAAAAAGAAACCGTCCGCAAAAATAGCGCAAAAAGCGCAGCAAGCCGCCTCAAGCGTCGCGATAAAGATAATGCCGCTTTGCGTTTCGCCGCTCGCTCTAACGGGCGGTATGATGACCGGCGGCAGGGTCGGCTCCAAGGCGGGCGGGTATTTCGGCTCAAATTTGCAAATCGCGTTTATGATAAAGGTCTTCGCCGCGTTTATCGCGCTTGCGGCCGTTGTTGCAAATTTGACGTGCAAATTTGCTCTAGCCCGCCGGGCGACTTTCACCGTTCATTTGCATCGGCCGCCCTCATCGCGATATGTGCTAAAATAACATTCATAGTCTAAAAGGATAAAAAATGATAAATCTAAAACTACTCGACACCCGCTACGACGAGTTCGTAAAAAAACTACAAGGAAAAAACGTAAAGCCCGAGGTTTTAAACGAGCTTTTAACGACGTTTAACGAGCTAAAAGCAAAGCGTCAAGCGCTAGAAAATTTCCAAGCGATCCAAAACGCTAAGAGCAAGGAGCTAGGCATAAAGGCTAGAAACGGCGAGAACACGGACGAGCTAAAAAACGAACTAAATTTAAACAAAACGGCGATGAGCGACGCCGCCGATATCGTGCGCGCATACGAGGAAAAGCTAGAAAACATCGCAAGCGGCGTGCCAAATATCACCGACGACGACGTGCCGTTTGGCGCCGACGAGGACGACAACGTTTGCGTAAAAACGGTGCTGGAACCGACTAAATTTGACTTCGCACCAAAGGAGCATTACGAGCTTGGCGAGAGCTTAGGCTGGCTTGATTTCGAGCGCGGAGTCAAGCTCTCAGGCTCGCGCTTTTGCGTGCTAAAAGGCATGGGAGCGCGCCTATCAAGGGCTTTGGTTAATTATATGATCGACTTTAACAGCGCGCGCGGTTTCGAGCTGGTCAATGTGCCGTTTTTGGTAAATTCAAACACTCTTTACGGCACGGGCCAGCTGCCTAAATTTGAAGAGGATCTTTATAAGGTTCAGGACGAGGACTTGTATCTGATACCTACCAGCGAAGTGCCGGTGACGAATCTTTATAACGACGAAATTTTACCCGTCGAGAGCTTGCCGATAAAGATGACTTGCTACTCGGCATGCTTTCGCAAAGAAGCGGGCTCCGCAGGACGCGACACGCGCGGTATGATACGCCAACATCAGTTTGAAAAGGTCGAGCTGGTATCCATCACGACTCCCGAGCAAAGCGCGCAGATGCTAGACGAGATGGTCGCGTGCGCCAGCGACTTGCTAACGAGCCTTGGGCTGCCGCACCGCCACATGCTGCTTTGCAGCGGGGATCTGGGCTTTAGCGCGGCAAAGACGATAGACCTCGAGGTTTGGCTACCCGGACAAAATAAATACCGCGAGATAAGCTCGGTATCAAATACCCGCGATTTCCAAGCTCGCCGCGCAAAAATCCGCTACAAAGACGGTAAGAAAAATGCGCTAGCGCACACGCTAAACGGCTCAAGCCTAGCCGTAGGCAGGACTCTCATAGCGATAATGGAAAACTACCAAAAAGCGGACGGCAGCATCGAGATCCCGGAAGTCCTTAAAGGGTACATTTAGTGGCGCAAGACGACGAAAACGTAGTAATCCTGGAAGAAGCCGAGTTCGAGCAGGACGAGGAAACGGCCCCGCTAGAGGAACAAGATAGTGGCGATAGCGAGTATATGGTCTCGCTTGACGAGCTAGAGCCCGTAGCTCCCGAGCAGCCCGCCGAGGTGCAAGAAGTCGGTAAAAAAAGCAAAAAAAAGCTTTTTGTCATCGGCGGGGCGGCGGGCGTTTTAGCGCTCATCTTAACGGTAGTTTTGTTTTTGGTTTTTAAAAGCGATAAAAAGCCGCCCATAGACGAAAGACAGATCGTAAAAGATATCGAGGAGCACTACGAATCGCAAAAATTCGGCAGTTCAAAGATCGACGATATGATCGCCAAGGCAAATTTGCTCTACGAAAAAGGCAATAAATTTGAAGCGTTGAAAATCTACGAAAATATCGCTATCTACAACCAAAGCCTATCGAGTTACAACCTAGGCGTCTCGCAGATGAGACAGGGCAAATTTAAAGAAGCGCTGGAAAGCTTTAAAAAAGCTATCGCAAACGACGAGAACGTCGCCGTTAGCGCCATAAACGCCGCAGTTAGCTCGCTGGAGCTAAAAAACGAGCAAAATTTTAACTACTACATAAATCTCGCAAACTCGTTTTTATACAAGGAGGCGGACTCCCCGCTATACAACTACTACTACGCGCTCATAAACTACTACAAAGGCCAATACATCGAGGCTCTAGCGGCTTTAGCGCATGCAGAAAACGGCTACTACAAAGACCGCCATGATTACCTCGCGGCTAAAATTTTAAGCTTCATCGGCGATGATGCCGAGGCGATAAAAAAGCTCGAAGCCCAAAAAGAATTCGACGCCGATCTCGCTCTTGGTATGCTATATGCGAGACTGGGGCAATATGACAAAGCTAGAAATAGGCTAAATTTGGCGTTAAACAAGGGCGGCGACTCAAATAAAATCAACGCAATGATAGCGATCATAAATCTAAAAGACGGCAAATTTGAGGCTGCGACCAACGAAATAAAGGCCGTCTTTCACGAGGATTCGCTGTTTTTAGGCGTAAATTTCCCGATAAAAACCATACTAAAGCCTGAGCTTTTTGATGTAAATTTAGCTCAAGCACACTTTAGAAACGACCTGTTTTTCGACAAAACCAAGCGCTATGAGACGCTATTTTACTTCGCGCCCTACAAGGTCTTTGACCCCGGCCAAACGATAAACTACATAAGAAAAGGCGGAGTGAGCCTATTTTTAGACGACGCAAGCGCGGCCGGCAACTACCTAAACGCTAGCGGCGCGCTCTCGAAGGTAAATTTAGAGCTCTCCTTGGCCATAGCAAACGCCCTAAACTACAAGCTAAAGCAGGCTAACGCGCAGTTTGCCTCGCTTATCTCGCTCTATCCCGAGCACTCGGTTTTGCACTACGATCTAGCGCTTAGTTATGCGCAGCTGGGCAACTTTAGCATGGCGGCAAAGCACTTTATAACAAGTTACCACCTAGACCCGACAAATCACCTAGCAGGCGTGCTGGGCGCTATCGCAAACGACATAAATGCTGTGGATAACGCCAAACTGCTGCAAGAAATCTCAGAAAATCTAGGCCACGACGCCAACTCAAAAGACGCTCCCGTTAGCTATGCGTTAATAGCGCTGATAGGTAACAACAGCGGCGCTCTGGTGCGCTGGCTGGAGGAAGAAAAAGAAGAGACCGCGCTAAATTTAGCCTTTGACGCGATAATCGCAAAGATGACCGATCAAAGCGGCGAATTTATCAAAAAAGCGCAAATTTTAAAAGCAAAGTTGCCCGATGATATCGTGGCCAATATTTTGAATTTTATCGCGAATTTTAAGGATGAGGGCATCAAAAAATACGTCGAGCAGATCCAAATTTACTTCCATGACAAGCGACTAAACGATGCGGCGTTTTACCACGGCGCAAACATCATCAAAGAGCAATACATCAAGCTTTTGCAAATCTCGGGCCTACTAAACTACGAGCGCGAAAAGATAAAAACTCTGCTAAAACGAGATGCGAACAACGCCGATTTGCTCCAAACGCTAGCCTATATCGACATTTTCACGAACGACTTTGAGGAGAGCTACAGGATATATAACCGCATAATCGACGAATTTAAGATAAACGACGCGGGCACGCTGTTTCTAGCCGCCGTGGCCGCCATCGGCTCAAATCATCCGCAAAACGCCACGGCGCTTTTGGAGCTATCTAAGCTCACCGATCCAAACGCGATGGAAAGTCGCATCGCGCTCGGGCATCTGTATCAAGAGATCGATAATATCGAAGCCGCGACGATACAATACGGAATGATAAAAGACCCGAACTTTAAAAGTAAATTCGTAGATTTTATGATTGATTACACTAAGGAGAAGAAGTAAAATTTGGAGTGCTTTTCCGCAAAGCGGATACTCGCATAATTCATTGCGATTAAGCCTCCAAATCGGAGCAATTACAGCAGATGTATCTTGAAAATAAAATTTATCAAAAGATATTAGAAAATCTAGGCCTTAGCGACGACTCAGGAGTGCTCGGCTCCGATAAACTAAAAAAATCAATCTGTATGCTTCATAATAACTATTTGCTAGGCTCTTGCAAAGAAGCGGGAATATTTATAAAAAAGCATCCCGAAAAAGAGATAAAAGACGTATTCGACTTTGTAATGAGTATCTACAATAAACGAATAAGCCCACCACTCGCTATTTTTGGTTATTCACGTCTTTGAAACCGCCGTAAGATCGAAAATCGCCCTTATATTATCTCAAAATTACAGCAACGAAGAGCAAGACGATTGGTTTTTAAAAGGCAATGATCAAAAGCTGATTAACAAAGCTAGGCGTATCGCCGATATAAATAAGATAAATTTAAATCTTGATATGAGCAGTTTTGAAGTGCTTGACCTTTTTACCCTGGGCGATCTGGAAAATTTAATCGACTCTAAGTGGAGCGATTTTAAGGATCTTTTTGCACAGCCAAAGAGTATAAAGATCAAAGACTACCGGAATACGGCACAAAAGAGCATCTTTTAAAAACCTTTTCTATGATAAGAAAAGCCAGAAACGATATCTTTCACAACAATCCGACCAAAATCAGATCGAAATCAATCGTCTCAAATATAGAAATTTTACTATTGCGACTCGGGTTTAATCTAAACGATGCGCTTAAAAATATCTCAAATTTAGAACACTCCGTAACGCTAAAATATAAATACGGCTGATAAATTTAAACTATTTTATCAAATAAGCTAGGCTCAAATTTAATGTCTTGGTATCAAATTTAATAAAAATCAAAACCAAAAATAACAAGGAGACGAATCGCCGTCAAATTCTACCCGTCACGCGACAAAAATTATCAAATTTGATCGCCGAAACGACTTTTGTATAGCCGTCCTGGCAAATCAAAATTTAACCCAAAGCACGGCAATAAGCCGCGCCTCAAGTCAAATTTTACTTATCCTCAAGCACCTTTTCGCGCCACTTCGAGCTTGATTTTTTATCCATCGCCATATCTTTGGACATCTCGGCTGCAGCCTCGAAGTTTCGCTGCACGCCCTCGCTGCTGTTTTTGTATTTCACCGCATTCGTGCCCTTTATGCCTAGGCTCTGCGCCTCGCTAACGGCGTCGATGTTCGCGCCCAAAAATATAAACTCCCAATCGTATTTTTCCTGCTTATCGCTTATCATCTTTTTGATCTGAGCCTTTGAATACTCCCTGCTCGAGTTCTCCTGCCCGTCGGTTACGATCACGAAAAGTACGGCTCTGTTTTTAGCGTAGATATCCTCGACTTTAGAGATTTTATTTATCGTATCGCCGACCGCGTCTAGCAGTGCGGTATTGCCGCCCGCGACATAGTCCTTGCTCGTTAGCTTCTCGACCTTTTTGATATCCGCCCTATCGTGCAGAGTCTTAAAATTCGTATCAAAGAGCACCGTCGTCACCCTCGCGTCCACGCCCGCTTCTTTTTGCTTGTCGATCATCGAGTTAAAGCCGCCGATAGTATCGCTCTCAAGCCCGCTCATAGAGCCCGATTTATCCAGGATCAGCACCATCTCGAGCTGCTTTGGCGCAGATTTTTGCGGCGCTTCCTCGCTTTTAGCAAACGCAAATGCCCCGATAATCATCAACAAAAATGCGATTTTTTTCATATTTTCTCCTTTGAAAAATTTGGCTTGATTATAGCAAATTTTAATGGCACGGTGGTAAATGCGAGCAAGCTTAAATTTGAGTTTTGTATTTTATTTGCCCCAAAACCCGGTCAAATTTATTTCTAAATTTACGGCCGAATTTAAAGGCTAAATTTGCAAATTTAAGGCCCGAGTCCAAGCCTTAAATTTGCTAAGCGGCGCGGTCAAACCGCTCGAATTTTACTTTGTAGCGGTGATTTTTACGTAGCTGTTTAGCGCGCCCACATACGCTCTAGCGCTCGCCGTCATCGTATCGATATCAAGTCCGTGACCGATGATGGTCTTGCCGTCAAATTCGACCTTCACGACGACGTTTGCCAGCGCGTCCTTACCCTGCGAAACGGCGCTAACCTTGTAATCCTTGAGCACGCCGTGGATACCGCTTAGGCGGTCGATGACCTTAAATATCGCGTCCACCGTACCGTTACCCAGCGCCGCATCGCTCTTGATCTCGTCGGCGTGACGAAGCGTGATCGCCGCGCTGCTTAGGCCTTTGTTGCAGCTGCTTTGCGTAAGCGTCAAGAACTCGAAAGCCTCAGGGATCTTGATGATCTCGCTCGTAACCAGCGCGCGCAAGTCGTCGTCAAAGATCTCTTTTTTCTTATCCGCTAGCGCCTTAAATTTCTCAAACGCCTCGTTTAGCGCGCTATCTTCGAGCTCAAAGCCAAGACTGATTAGCTTATCTTTAAAGGCGTGGCGACCCGAGTGTTTGCCAAGCACCAGCGAGTTTTTATCCAGTCCGATACTCTCGGCGCTGATGATCTCGTAGGTCTCTTTGTGTTTTAGCACGCCGTCTTGATGGATGCCGCTTTCGTGAGCGAAGGCGTTTTTGCCGACGATGGCTTTGTTTGGCTGAGGCTCGATACCGATTATGCCGGATAGCAGGCGCGAGCTAGGGTAGATTTCCTTACAAACTATATCGGTATAAAGCGGCGCGAAGATGTCTTGGCGCGTTTTTATCGCCATCACGATCTCCTCAAGAGCCGCGTTTCCCGCGCGCTCGCCGATGCCGTTTAGCGTGCACTCGACTTGTCTTGCGCCCGCTTTTATCGCGGCTAGCGAGTTTGCAACGGCTAGGCCCAGGTCGTTGTGGTTATGCACGGAGACCACTGCGCGGCCGTTTATAAATTTAACTATCTCTGCGATGCGAGCGGTCATCTCCTCCGGATATAGGTAGCCCACGGTGTCGGGGATGTTGATCGTTTTTGCGCCGGCGTTTATCGCAGCGTCGCAAATTTCTTTTAAAAAGCCCATCTCGCTTCGGCCCGCATCCTCACAGCTAAACTCCACGTCGTCGCAAAATGTTTTGGCGTATTCCACGGCTTTTACGGCGCGCCTGATTACTTCGTCGGGAGCCATTTTTAGCTTAAACTCCATATGGATCGGGCTTGTAGCGATAAAGGTATGGATGCGTCTGTTTTTAGCAGGCGCGATAGCTTCTCCCGCGGCCTTTATATCGCCGTCCACGGCGCGGGCGAGCGAACAGATAGAGGCGTTTGAGGCTTGCTTAGCGATCTGATGTATCGCGTCGAAATCGCCCCTGCTAGCCGCTGCAAAGCCGACCTCCATAACGTCCACGTTTAGGCGCTCCAGCTGGCGCGCGATGCGTATTTTTTCTTCGGTATTCATCGAGGCGCCGGGGCTTTGCTCACCGTCTCGTAAAGTCGTATCAAATATTATTATTTTATCATTGTTCATTTTTTATCCTTTTTGGAGTTTTTGTTTGTGTGGTTAAATTTTGATTATTAGGGTGTGAAAGAGTCGCTGCTTAGCGCAGCAGCAGAAGTAGAGAGAAAAATGCGTTAAATTTGACGTTACCGTTCATTCGCTCTCCTTTTGGATTTTTTTATTTTTACATCTCATAAAAATATAGCGGATTATACCGTAAGAAACATAAACGCTCATTAAAGCCGTAACAGCCTCGATCGGATAGATATAGATGACCGAAAACGCGACCGTAAGACCGACTAATATGCGAAGAAAATCGGCTTTTTTGAGATCGATTTTTTTAAAGCTGGGATAGCGGATGTTGCTCACCATCAAAACCGAAAGCAAAATTTGCAAAAACAGCAAAAACCACTCGGCGCTCCTAGTGAAGTCGTATTCTAAGCTTAGTCCGACCCAAAACGCCGAAACGATGGCCGCCGTTGGTATCGGAAGGCCGATAAAGACGGACGGCTCGTAGGTGCCCGTCATTACGTTAAATCTCGCTAAACGAATCGCGCCGAAAACAACGTAAAGAGCGGCGACAAGCGAACCAAGCCGCCCGAAACTGTGCCCTACCGTAAAATAAAAAAGTATCGCCGGCGCGACGCCAAAAGCTATCACGTCGGCAAGACTGTCAAACTCCACGCCGAATTTGGACGTGGTTTTGGTTAGTCTCGCTACGCGTCCGTCAAGTCCGTCCAAAAATAGCGATAAAACGATGTAAATAATAGCCTTAAAAAAACAGCTATTTGCCTCCTGGACCAGTCCTGCGCTGGCCGCGATGTAGCCGCGCACGGAGACGATGATGCTGATGATACCTAAAAAAGCCGAAGCCGCCGTGAACAAATTGGGCAAAATATACATTAACTGAAGTTTATGCTGATTGTCTTGCATCTTTTTCCTCGTAGCTAAAAAATCCTATGATCCCCGCACTTGCGACTTTTTCGCCCACGCTGACGCTTATTCTGGCGTTTGCGGGCAGTATCAAAATCACCTCGCCGCTACTTAAAAAGCCAAATCTCCTACCCGCCTTTAGGCGGCTGAAATTTTCAAACGAAATACCCTTGCTAAGAGGTCCGGCGATGATACGGACCGCAAATTTGTTGTCTAAATTTTTACAGACGAACAAGGCTCGCTCGTTTAAATTTTTAGAAGCTTCCATGGCATTACACAAAAACAGCCCGTGCCTTTGCTTGGCCTCCAAAAGCTCCATATCGCAAGGAGCTCTGAGCGCGCCCGCGTCAAATACCCCCTTGCGGATGGTTACGGCTACGCACTGCGTGTCAAAATAATAAATTTTCTCTATGCTTTTTATCTTACCGTCGATAGGACTAAGCACGGCGTATTCGTCGTCGCTGCCAAGCGCTCGCTCCGGATTTCTAAACCAAAAGACGCAGATCGAAAAGAGCGCGAAAAATAAAATTTGGCACGCGCCCAAAGCTAGCGAAAGCAAAAATAAAACTCCGAAAGCAAAGATGTATTTATAGCCCTGTTTTGCGACCATGCCGATATTTTGCATTATTTTACGCTTGTTCCTCTTTATTTTCTTCTAAATTTACCAGCCTGCTAGGCATACCGCGTTCTTTTTCGTAGTTTGCGATGATCTCCCTGACCTTCGCACCCTCGATAGTCTCCTCCTCGTAAAGCGCCTCGACCATCTTTTCTATCGCGTCGCCGTAGTTTCGCAGCGTCTCAAGTACGTGTTTATAGCGCTCGTCAAGCGTGGTTTTGATAAATTCGTCCACTTTTTCCGCCGTCTTGTCGCTATAGTCCCTATCGGCCTGACCGCCCGCGAGGAAAGTACTGCGGCGCTTTTCAAGCACCATAAGTCCCGCGATATCGCTCATACCGTATATCGAGATCATCGAGCGAAGTATATCGGTAGCGCGCTCAAGATCGTTGCCCGCACCGGTTGAAATCTCTTTTATAAACACCTCTTCCGCCGCGCGTCCGGCTAAAAGCACGTCCACTTCGGCCATCAGCTCGTGGCGCTGCATCATAAATTTATTCTCTTCAGGCGTGTGGAGCGTGTATCCGAGTGCCGCAAGGCCGCGCGGTATGATCGACACCTTGGTGACTCTGTTTGCGCCCTTCGTCGTTTCTGCTATGAGCGCGTGTCCGCTCTCGTGATACGCTACGATGCGCTTTTCTTTCGGATTTATGCGGCGAGACTTTTTCTCAAGACCCGCGATCGCACGCTCGACGGCTTCGAGCAAATCGGCCTGCTCGACCTTGCCTTTTTCTTTTCTGCCCGCTAGTAGCGCGGCTTCGTTTATGATGTTGGCAAGATCCGCACCCGCAAGGCCGGCCGTCATACGCGCGATATCTTCGATACTGACGCTGTGATCGAGCTTGATATCTTTCATATGCACGCGTAAAATTTCGATCCTGCCTTTAAAATCAGGTTTATCGACTAGCACCTGCCTGTCAAATCTGCCCGGCCTTAAAAGCGCGGCGTCAAGCACCTCGGGACGGTTCGTCGCGGCGAGTACGATAACGGGCGACGCGTCCGAGCTAAAGCCGTCCATCTCGGCCAAAAGCTGATTTAGCGTTTGCTCGCGCTCGTCGTTTCCGCCGATCATTCCGCTAGCTGCGCGGCTTTTGCCGATAGCGTCGATCTCATCTATGAAAACGATCGCCGGAGCCTCTTTTTTCGCATTTTCAAAAAGATCCCTCACGCGACTGGCGCCCACGCCGACGAACATCTCGATAAAGCTCGATCCCGAAACCGAGAAAAACGGCACGTCCGCTTCGCCCGCGACGGCCTTTGCGAGCAAGGTTTTACCGGTGCCCGGAGGCCCAACCAAAAGCACGCCTTTTGGGATTTTGGCGCCTAAATTTATATATCTATCCGGATGCTTTAGAAAATCCACGATCTCTTTAACTTCCTCTTTCGCCTCTTGCACGCCCGCCACGTCGGCAAATTTAACCTTCGGTTTTTCCGAATTTACGAGCTTTTTAGAACTTCCCATTCCAAGGATACCGCCGCCCATATTTCGCTGCATACGGCTAGCTAAAAACATCCAAATTCCAAAGAAAATAAAAATAGGAAGCACCCACGAAAAGAGTATTTCGGTAAACCAGTTTGTCTCGCTATAAGCACCGTAAGGAATCTTTTGCTCCTCCAAAATCGGCACTAGCATCGGATCGTTCACTCTCTTGGCAAAATACGTCCTGCCGCCGTTATCCACGGCTTTTATCGAAGTTTCCGAGATACCTACTTGCATAACCTGCTTGTTTTTTATCATCTCTTTTATCTCGGAGTACGAGGTGCTTTTTGAGCCGGCGGCGCTTTGTCCTAGTAGCGCGCCGTCCATATCGCCGCCTCCGAGTCCGCGAAATGCCACCACTATCACGATAGCAAAAACGGCGAAAATCAAAATCGGATTTTTATTAAAAAAATTATTTCCGCCGTTATTTAAATTTTTATCATCGTTTTTTCTGTTATCCATTATGTTCCTTAAATTATTCTAAGCTTTTTGAAATACGAAGCTTTTCCACTCGTTTTTGGTTTGACTTTCTACCGGTTTGAGCGATGCAAAAGCCTCTAAAATTCGCGTTTCGTATTTATCCAAAACGCCTGCTAAAACGAGATACGAGCCCTCTTTTAGCAAATTTATCAAATCGTTTTTTAGCATTAGTATCACGTCGGCGATGATGTTTGCGACGACGACGTCGTATTTTTTATCCAAATTCGCCACCGAACCGGTCCAAATTTGATTAAATTTAACCCCGTTTAGCTCGGCGTTTTTTTGCGAGCTTTGCACTGCTTGCTCATCCGTATCGCAGGCATCCGTGACGCAGCCTAGCTTTGCTAGGGCGATGCTTAGTATCCCGCTTCCGCAGCCAACGTCAAGCGCGCTCATACCGCTTGCGGCGTATTTTTGCAGATACTCTATGCAAGCGCTCGTGCTCTCGTGGTGACCAGAGCCAAAGGCGAGCGCGGGATCGATGATGATGTTTTCAAACCCACTTTTAGGCTCTTCCCAGCTTGGGTGGATGTAAAATTTACCGATTTCTATCGGTCTTACGTTTTTTTTGTATTCGTTTAGCCAGTCTTTATTTTCTTTTTGGCTTTTTGTTATCTTAAATTCGATCTCGCGACCGAGCGCGTTTTGCAGAGATTTTGCGTATTCTTGCAGCCCAAATTCCACTTCATCTAGCTCGTCTTCGTCTCGGATGATAAATCCGCCGGCAGTCTCCTGCGTGCAAGTAACGCCCAAAGAAAAAACGAGATCTTCGAAAAGCTCGCGAAGTTCCTGCGAACAAAGAACTTCAAGCTCGTAAAATTTATCTTTCAAATTTACGCTCTTTTAGCCCAAAACGTCTTCAAGTTTTTCTTTTAAAACTTGCGGCGTAAACGGCTTTACGATGTAGTTATTGACGCCTGCTTTTAGCGCGGTTATGACCTCGGCTTTACCGCCCTCGGTCGTTACCATGATGATAGGCATATCGACGTATTTTTGCTCGGCGCGGACTTTTTTTACGAGCTCAAGGCCGTTCATTTCGGGCATATTCCAGTCGGTGATAAGCACGTTTATATCGCTGTGCTGACCCAAAATTTGCCACGCTTCGACTCCGTGCTCGGCCTCTAAAATTTCCTGATGTCCGAGCCTTTGCAGGGTGTTTTTTATGATTCTTCTCATAGTAGAGCTGTCGTCGACTACTAATATTTTCACAATCGTATCCTTTTTTTAAAAAATGTCCAATTTTAGCAAATTTTATATTTAAATTTACTTTAAAAATTTAGCGGCTCTGTTTAAAGGCCTCTTTTAGATCGAGCGTCCCCTCGTAGTACGCCTTGCCCACGATCGCGCCGTAAACGTCTCCCGCGCGCTTTAGCGCCTGGATATCGGAGATATCTTTTACGCCGCCGCTTGCGATCGTATTTATACCGCTTGCTTTTGCGATTTGCGAGGTAAATTCAACGTTTACGCCGCTAAGGGTGCCGTCTTTTGAGATGTCGGTGCAGATGATCGCTTCGACTCCGGCTCCGGCAAATTTGCGCGCTAGCTCGGTCGCTCTCATCTGCGACACCTCCGCCCAGCCCTGCACGGCGACGAAGCCGTCTTTTGCGTCTATGCCGACGGCGACGCGATATTTTTGAGCCATTTCTTTAGTGAAATTCGGATCTTTTAGCGCTACCGAGCCCAAGATAACGCGCGTTATGCCGCTATCAAGGTAGCTTTTTATTCGTGCCTCATCGCGTATCCCGCCGCCGATTTGGATTTGTAAATTTGCGGCTTTTGCGATCTTTTCTACGGTTTTTAGATTTATCGCTTCGCCGGCAAACGCTCCGTCAAGATCGACGACGTGAAGCCACTTTGCGCCCATATCTTCAAATCTTTTAGCTAGCTCCCAAGGCGCATCCGAGTAGATTTTTGCGCTACTCATCTCGCCCTTAAAAAGTCGAACCGCCTTGCCATCTTTTAAATCTATCGCAGGAAAAATTTCCATCACATCTCTCCGAAATTTCGTAAAATTTTTAGCCCCGTCTCATAGCTCTTTTCGGGGTGCGGCTGAAAGCCGAAGATATTATCTTTATGCACCGCGCTCACGAATTTATAGCCGTATTCGCTAAAGCCAAGCGCCGCGTCATCATCGCAAACTACGTGATAAGAGTGCACGAAATACAAATATTCGCTAGCCGCCAGATCCCTATTTATCGGCGTTTGCTTGGCAAAATTTATCGTATTCCACCCCGTGTGCGGCACCTTTAGCGGCGCGTCAAATTTGGACGGGTCAAATTTGACCACTCGCCCTTTTACGAGCCCCAGCCCCTCGTTTACGCCAAACTCTTCACTCGTATCAAACAGCAGCTGCATACCCAGACAAATGCCCAAAAACGGCTTTCCGCCGGCTACGGCTTCTTTTATCGCCGGGATAAAATCTCTATCTTTTAGCCTTTGCATCGCTTCGCCAAAAGCTCCGACGCCCGGCAAAATGATCTTGTCAAATTTACCCAGCTCTTCGCCGCGACCCGCTAGCCGCGCCTTTAAATTTAAACTTTCAAACGCGTTTAAAACGCTCTTTAAATTTCCCGCTCCGTAGTCGATAATGCCGATGTTTTGTTTCATCTGGCCGCCTTATTTCTAACCGAGATGAGATAGACGCTAAGCGCGATCATCAGCATCGCCACGCCCGCGATCAGGTAAATGGCGTTTATGATGTGGTCCGGCGCCGTGATGGCAAATTTAAACACCAGCATCAGCGCCTCGATAGCAAGCGCGATGATAATAGAGCCGATAAAGCGCAGCATAGTCTTGTTTCCGCCATCTTCGTCATGCTTACCTTTGCCTAGCACTTCTTCTTCAAATATCGCTTTTACGAGATCGAAAATCGCCAGCGCAAGCGTCAGTACGATCGTTGTCTCAAACATCTCCTCAACATTGATGTGCATAAAATCCTTGGACAAAAATCTCTTCATCCCGTCCACAAAAAGAAATGCCGCCACCATAAAAAGCGCGACCGCAAACGCCGCGTAGACGGATTTTAAAAATTTACCGAAGCAGCTTTCCAGCTTGCCCGGTGCTACTATATTTAAAATATTTTCCAACGAAACGTCGATACAAGCGATAAATTTAAGCTCGTTTTTGTCATCATAAATCGGCGTCGAAGCCGTAACGCAAAGATCATTCGTGAGTGCCGAAGGATACGGATCGCTCAATACGCAGCGCCTTTCGCGCACAGCCCTATAATAATAGGCTTTATTGTTGCGATTTTCGCCCTTGCCGACTTTATATTTTTCGTTTAGACTAATAGCGTCTTCCAGCTGGATACCGTTAGCGTCCAATACGTAAAAAGCGTCAAAGCTCTCTATCTCGTGAGCTATTTTATCAAAGCCTTCCTTTACCGATTCTATACATACGCCGGGGAGCTTGTTGGGTAAATTTCTACTAAAAAGGTAACAGATATAGGCTCTAGCCTTATATCTCACTTCTGAAAATCTCTGAATATCTTTTATTATCAATTTTGCTCCTTATTTAGCGCGTGATTAAACTCGGGCACGATCTCTTTGAGTCCCGTCTCGACGTCGTCCGTGCGCGTTAAATTTGCGATCTGGCGGTTTAGCTTTCCTAAATCGTACTCGCCCGAATGCGTCACGAAAATAGACTGAAACTGCGTCTTTACGTCGTCTTTATTTATTAACAGCTCCTCATAAAGCTTCTCTCCCGGACGAAGTCCGATAAATTCGATGCCAAGGTGTTCTTTGTTTGATAAAATAAGCATTTTTTTAGCCAAGTCGGCGATTTTTATCGGCTCGCCCATATCAAGCACGAAAAGCTCTCCGCCCTTTGCGATCGAGGCGGCCTGAAGCACGAGCTGACAGGCCTCGGAGACTAGCATAAAATACCTCGTGATATCAGGATGCGTGACGGTGAGCGGTTTATTGTTTTCGATTTGCTCTTTAAATTTCGGCATCACGCTGCCGCTTGAGCCCAGTACGTTACCAAAACGCACCGCGACGATCTCGGTTTTAGCGGGTAAATTCGAGTTTAGCGCGTAAAGCTCGCACACGCGCTTAGTCGCGCCCATTATATTCGTCGGGCGCACGGCCTTATCCGACGAGATCATCACGACTTTACTAACGCCGTATTCTATGGACAAATCTATCAAAATTTTAGTGCCGATTATGTTATTTACGACTGCGGCTTTTGGGTTTGTTTCGCAAAGCGGCACGTGTTTATAGGCTGCGGCGTGGATCGCTATCTGCGGTTTAAACTCCTCAAACACCGCGCGCAGATCGGCTTCATTTACGATATTTATCATCTTGCTCACGGTTTTATCGCTATGGGTTATCTCGCCGATTTTATAGAGATTAAACTCGCTGTGATCGATCATTATTAGCTTGCTAACGCCAAATTTGAGGCACTGCTTGCAAATTTCGCTACCGATGCTACCGCCTGCTCCCGTGACTAAAACGACCTTACCGCCTAAAAATTTCTCCACCGCGCTGCTATCTAGATCTTTTGGCTTTCTAGCTAGCAGATCCTCGATCGAGATATCTTTGATCGCGTCCTTGCCGGTACCAAACATCGAGAAAATCTTGATATCGCGGATACCGTAAGCCGTAAGCTCGTCAAAAAGCTCCGCTAGCTCGTCTTGACCAAGAGCTAGCGCGATGATAGCGGTTTTTACGTTGTACTCTTTGATCAAATTTGCGATTTCGCTCTTTGGCTGCACTAAAAATCCGTCGCAGTAAGTGCCGACCAGATCGCTCCTACCATCCACGACGCCCACCGCATAAAGGTCGATATAACCCTGCCTAAGCCCCTTTAAAACGTGAAGCGCCTTTGACGTAGCGCCGATAACGACGCAAGGCTCGCCTGTGTGCGGCTTTTTAGAAAAATCCAAAAACATACGCTTGGCGATCCTTAAATTTCCTATGAGCAAACACGAGATAATGGCGTCAATAAAAACCACGCTTCGCGGAAACGGGTTAAAAACTGCAGGCATCGCAAAATAAACAACTCCGAAACCAACGATCGCGCAAAGATGAACGAGAAAAATTTTCCTAGCTTCGTTTAGTCCGAAAAATCTCCACGGCACCTTGTAAATTTTAAAAAGCCACATGAAAAATAGCTTTAAAGCCACCATCGTAGCGCAGCCCGCGACCAGTCCGCCTCTAAAATAATCAGGCAGCACGCCGCTAAATCTAAGCAGATACGCCAGATAAAACGACGCGACAAATATCACGATGTCAAAGGTTAGAAAAAACGCAAGCCGCTTTAGCTTCGTCGCCTTAAACATTTATAAATTTTCCTTTACGATTTTTACTACTCGCGCAAACTCCTCGTACTGCATCGCCGTGCCGCTAGGCAGGCAGATGCCGCGCGCAAACATCTCCTCGCTAGTGCCGTCCGTGAACGCTAGCGCCCCCTCAAACACCGGCTGCATATGCATCGGTTTCCAAAGCGGACGGCTTTCTATATTTTCCTTTGCGAGCGCCTCTATCACGCGTAGATGCGCGCCTTTTTCTTTAAACAGCGCGGTCGTTAGCCAGCGGTTGCCGCGGGAATTTAGGGTCTCAGGCATAAACTCAAGCTCGGCAAGCTCTTTTTTGTACTTTTCAAAAATTTCGCGTTTTTTTATCACGCGCTGCTCGAGCACCTCCATCTGCGCCGTTCCGATCGCGCCTAGGACGTTGCTTAGGCGGTAGTTGTAGCCGTAGTCTTTATGCTCGTAGTGCAAAAACGGCTCTCTAGCTTGAGTGCTATAAAATCTCGCCTTCTCAACGAGCTCTTTTTCGCCCACTAGCATGCCGCCTCCGCTTGTGGTGATGATTTTGTTACCGTTAAAGCTATATGCGCCAAGCCTCCCGAACGTACCCAGCGCTTTGCCGTTCAAAAATCCGCCCAGCGCCTCGGCCGCGTCCTCGACGACGGCGATATTTTCTTGCTCGCAGATCTCGCAGATCTCTTTCATCTTTGCCGCCTGACCGTAGAGATGCGTGACGACGAGCGCTTTTGGCTTTTTAGGCGAGTTTGCGATCGCCTTTTTTAGCAGCTCGGGGCTTAGATTCCAGCTTTCGTCGCTATCTATGAAAACAGGCGTAGCGCCTTGATAAAGTATCGGGCTAACGGATGCCATAAAGGTAAACGTAGAGGCTAGTACCACGTCTCCTGCGCCGATACCAAGCACTCTTAGCGCCAAGTGGATCGCCGACGTGCCGGAATTTAGCGCTAATGCATCGGGCGCTCCCGCGTAGCTTGAGACGCTCGCTTCAAATTTATTCACGTATTCGCCAAGCGGCGCGATGTAGTTGCTCTTAAAAACCTCGTTTATGTACTCTTGCTCTTTGCCGCTCATGTGCGGCGGACTTAGGAAAATTCTTTGCATTATTATTCCTTAAAGAAATTTACGCATTGTAGCACTTAAAATCTAAATATTTTTATAAAAACTCGTTTAAATTTGCTTTTAGAGCGTAGAAAATGAAGATTTTGTTAAATTTTGCGTCGAAATATATTTTAAAACTGCAAATTTGACGCCTCGCGGGATACTTTATCTATTTTGCCTGCACCGTCCTTTGTAGCTACAGGCACAAATTTGACGAGCAGTATTTTGCTCTCAAATTTAGCTTAAATTCCGCCTGATTTTAGCCGGATTACCGTAGGCGACGCTACCGTCTGCGATATCTCTTACGACTACGCTGCCCGCTCCGATGATGCAGTTTGCGCCGATTTTTACGCATTGGATGATGCATGAACCTATGCCTACGTGGGTATTTTGCCCCACTATCACGCCGCCTGCTAGCGCCGCGTTTGGGCTAATATGCGCGAAATCGCCGATCTCGCAGTCATGCTCGATGATCGCGCCAGTGTTTATTATCGCGCCCTCGCCTATTACAGCGCGCGCGTTTATGACGGCATTTGGCATCACGACCGCGCCCTCGCCTACTTGCGCGCTCTTGCTTATCACTGCACTTGGATGGATCAAATTTACTAAGACAAAGCCCGCGTTTTTTACTCTTTCTTGCAGGATGCGTCTGATTTTATTATCCCCGATAGCCACGATCACGTCCGCTTTTTCCAGACTCGGGTCAAATTTGAGCACGCTTTTACCGTCAAATTTAGCGTCGTCTAAAAACACGATCTCGCCGTATCCGCACGCTCTAGCTACGTCCGCTACTACCGCTCCGTGTCCGCTAAAGCCGTAAACGTAAATTTTAGTTGCGGCCATTAAATTTCTCCGTCGTGGCCATACCCTCTTTGCTCACGCCGCTTCGTTTTAAGACCTTTTGCACAGTTAAAATCGCGATTTTAACATCTAGCGCAAAGCTTAGCTCGCGGACGTATCTCGCGTCAAATTTAAACTTCTCCGCCCAGCTGATCGCATTGCGGCCGTTTACCTGCGCTAGACCCGTGATACCGGGCCTTACGTCGTGGCGAGTGGCCTGCTCTGCGTCGTAAAGAGGCAGGTACTCAACCAAAAGCGGACGCGGCCCGATGAAGCTCATATCGCCCTTTAGCACGTTAAAAAGCTGCGGCAGCTCATCAAGGCTGAGGCTTCGGATAGTCTTGCCGACGCCGCTTAGGCGCATCTCGTCGGGCAGTAGCTCGCCGTCCGCGCCGCGCTCGTCGCTCATCGTTTTAAATTTGTAAATTTTAAAAATTTTAGCGTGCAAGCCCGGGCGCGCCTGCGTAAAAATGACGTCCTTGCTAACCTTAAAATATATCAAAACCGCGACGACCGCCATGATCGGCAGCGTAAGCACGATCAAAAAAATCGCGCCGCAAATATCCAGTAATCTCTTAAAAAACGTCCTATACATCGATAAATTTCCTGTAAATTTCTATATATTTCTTAGCGACCGCTCGCTCGTCAAACTCGCGCAGGGCGAGCTCTCGCCCGTTTCGTCCCATTTGCGCGGCCAAATTTTCGTCGTTTAGTAAAATTTCTATCTTTGCGGCTAGGTCGGCGGAGTTTTTTACTTCGCAAAGCAGGCCGTTAAAGCCGTTCGTCACGGCCTCGTTGCAGCCAGCCACATCGCTAGCAACGACCGGCCTACCCATACTCATCGCCTCTAAAACCGTGCGCGGAAAGCCCTCTTTGTAGCTTGGAAGCGCAAGCAGATAGCTAGCCTTTAAAAGCTCCGGAACGTCGTCTCTAGCGCCCAGATACCGCACCGCGCCACCCGTTAGAAACTTCGCGTCCGCCGTGCTTTTGTTTCCTTCAAATCCTTCGCCCGCAAATACAAACGCGCAGTCCTCGCGCCCGCGCAAAAGCTCGGCCGCCTCGTAAAACTCGCGCACACCCTTGTGCCGCATCGCGCGCGCTATCATCAATACTATCTTTTTGCCGCGTAGATCTTCGCCCAAATTTGCGGCCGGCACGCTGTTTTCGTCAAATTTTATCGTATCCACACCCACGCTTTTTATCTTAAAAATTTTCTCCTCGGCTATCAAACCGCGACTCAAAAAATACGCAGGATCAGCCTCGTTTACGAACACGCAACCGTCGCTCATCTTTAGCGCTTTTTTATAAAGCGTCTCGATCGCGGCGCGCACCAGACGTGTTTTTAAGTCGTTATCGATATAAAAGCTACCCAGCCCCTCGACCAAATTTATTACGCGCTTTATGCCTGCTTTTTTGGCCGCAAAGGTGCCAAACACGTTTGACTTGTGCGCCGAGGTTTGCAGCAGGTCTAAATTTAACTCGCGCAAAATATCGGCTAGCTTTTTTGAGTTTTCAAGCACGGTTAGGGGGTTTAGACTCGCGCGGTCAAGCTCGTACGTCACGCAGTTAAATTCGCTTTTTAGCCTATCCGTGTAGTCGCCCTTTGGCGCGATAGCAAAAACCTCGTGACCGAGCCGCTTTAGCTCGCGCATGATCGGCGCGCGAAAGAAATAAATGCTCATATCGGCGTGAGATAAAAATCCAAATTTAGCCATTTTAAAAAATATCCTTTAAATTTACCGCCCTCATCTTAGCAACCTATAAATTTTAACCGCGCCGTTTAAAACGACCGGCTCAAACAACTCTTTGTCGTAGTTTTCGAGCACGAAAAGCTGTATGTAGGCCGAGTTTAGCACCGCTTCGTCAAGCACCAAAAACCGCCTGTAATCCTTCATAAAAATGAGGTAAATTTTACCGTCCGCGTTCATCTCGTGCTTTTTTACGACCAGCTTGTCTTTCTCGTCGTAGCTTGTTTCAAAGTACGTATTTACGGATATTTCGCGCTCGCCGATATAGACCTTGGACGCGTCGCCCGATACGCTAAACCCTCCGCCGATATTTATCGTATCGCCGTCCACCGAGTAAGGTTTGCCCGGATAAAATATCGCTCCGTACTCCTCGCCGCTGTTTAGATCGAGGTTTGAAAATCGCAAAACGGCGCTAAAGATATCGATCATGGAGTCAGGTAGATAATAATAAATTTCGCGCGTTTTTTGCGGCGGCTGGAAGTCCTTGCTATTTAGCGAATACAAAAACGAATTTACGCTCGTGGCGTTGTAGTCTTTCATCATTTGGTTCAAATTTAACCCAAATCTCTCGCTGAAATTTCGCTCGGTGTACTCGACTTCTAGGCGCGCCATATTTGCCGACATGCGCTGATTGCTAGCTAGCGCAAAGCTCACGGCGAAGTTATCCCTGCCCAGGTGCTTGCCGCCGTCTATGAGAGTCTTAACATCCGCGTAGTAGCGGATCGGATAGCCGTAGTCCCACCACGCCAGCACGTAGTCCTCGCGCCCCGCGATTTTGTGCAGTTTATCTAGGCTCTCGACCTCGCTTTTGGCAAAGACCGTGCCGACTTTGTAGCCGTAAATGTGCTCAAGGCACGGCATCAAAGATAACGCGGCGATACAAAAGACGCAAATTTTTTCTAAAAGTGCGTGCTTTTTGAGCGAGCTTATGCCTGAGACCATAAAATAAGCCGCCCCGCAAATAAGCGCCGCCGCCGCAAACGTGGCTAGATATACGCCAAAGCCCGCCTCACCGTCAAAATTTGGCGCGAAAACGGGAGATTTGCCGTGCAAAAGGCTGTAATATTTATCAAAATACAAAAAGAAAAACACAAAAAACGCCGCTAAACAAACGGTGCAAAATTTGTCTAAAATTTTATCTTTTTTGAAAAAACTCACGCAAAGCGCCGCAAAATATCCAAATCCTATCGCCATCACGGGCACGGAGTAGATCGTAAATCTAAGCCCGCCTTTTAGCGCTAAAAACCCAAGTAGCAGCATCGGAAGCGCAAGCAAAAATGAGCGAAATTTAAGACAAAGCGCCGCGACTCCGACGAGCGATAAAGCAAAAGTAACGATATGCCCGCTGATACGCTTAGCAAAGGCGTTTATCGACTCGAACTCAAACGAATAATCGCTCATTTCCATTATCGTTTTATTTACGTTATAAAAATGAAAAACCGGCTCACTACTCTCGGAAACCCCGCGAAATATGTAAAATTTAAGCTGAAATAAAATTTGATTTAGCCCGCCGCTATAACCTAGAAGCGCGACGGCTAAAGCAAGACAAGCCGCGACAGCTCGTTTATCCCAGATCTGCGGACGAAATCTCATCGCTAGATAAAGAGCGACGACAAGCGCGCTTTTAGCGTAAAAATCGATATACGTAAGCGCCACTATCATCAAAATGACAGCCTCGTAATTTAGCGCGTTTTTCCTATCAAAAATCAAAGTGTAGAGCAAAAATGCGCCCAGCATGGCAAAATTTAGCGAGTAAGAGCTCGGATACCACCAGTCGTTTATCAGGATAAAAATCGGGATAAAAATGAGATCGTTTACGTTTTTTTTCTGCGCGAGGCGTATCATCGCCCAGACGCTAAACGCAGGCAGCACGATAGTGAGCATATCGGTGTCGTAGTAGCCAGCCATCGTGCGGTTGTAGTAGCTGTTTGCGATACTAGCTAGCAGCGCCGCCGCAAAGCCAACTCCTGGCATCTCGTACTCTTTGCCTATCAAAATCACGGGAATAACGATAAGAGAGCTAAAAAATACACTCATATAAAGCAAAATGGTCTCAAAGCTAAAAGGCAAAATTTGATACAAAAAATACGTAAGCGTGGGCATTGAGCGGCCGTAGTAGCTAAGGTCGTTTGGCTGATGAAAGCCCGCTATCATATCGCGCGCACCCTCGGCGAAGGCATAGCCGTCGTTCGTGCTGATCATGAGCTGATCGTTCCAGAAAAAGTGCTGGTATTCGCCCGCCCAGTACACCCAGTACAGCCTGCAAACCACGCTAAAAACAAACGCCGCAAGCATCAAAAAGCAAGTCTGTTTTGAAAATTTAAATTTATCCAAGAGTCCCGAAATTTTACTCGCCATTTTCACCCTCTAAGTATCCTATGAGCTGCGCCGCGACGGCGTTTTTGTCAAATTTTATTACGCGGCCATAAGCCTTTTTTTCATAATCTCGCCTCAAATTTTCATCCTCAAGCGCCCGCCTCATCGCCGACTCCATCGCTTTTTCGTCGTCAACGGGAGTTAAAATGCCGTACTCATCGTCGCCCAGAAGCTCTCTAGCGCCGCTTTTGTGATCGGTTGAGATGATAAATCTCTCGCAAGCAAGCGCCTCCAAAAGCACGTTTGAAAAGCCCTCAAACCTCGAAGCGCAAAGGAAACACTGCGCATTTTTGATAAATTTAAACGGATTTTTATCCGTGCCCAGTAGCTTTACGCGCGAGCTTACACCAAGCTCATCGATCAAATTTTGAAGCTCGCCTTGCAAAGGCCCCTTGCCTAAAATCCCAAGCGTCGCGCGCTCGTCGTTTAAATTTGCGATTATTTTTATTAACATCGCTTGATTTTTACCGCTATCAAGTCGTCCGATATTTAGAAAAAGCGGCTTAAATTTATCCTCTAACGGCTCATTTGCAAGCGTTTTTATCGCTGCCAAATCTACCGCGTTATATAGCACTTTCGTCTTTTTCCCGTCGCAGCCGAAATTTCGCACGAGATCATCGGCATTTCCCTGCGCGTTGGCTAAAATCAGATCGGCTCTAGGATAGAGCGCCTTAACTAAAATTCTATTAGCCAGCCCGCTAAGTCCGCTTTTATAGATGACCGACGGACAGCTGCGCTCGCTTATCACCATCCGTCCTTTTAGGCCTAACATTTTAGCCGCAAGAGCCGCGTAGCAAGGACGGTTCATCAAAACAAAATGCGCGTCAATCCCCAAATTTTCGCAAAGTTTTTTATATTTTAGAGCTAAAGAGGGTAGCGCAAAGGCTAGGCGGAAAAGCTTTTTTACGCCGCTCTCATATGGATCTGAGCGCTCGAGGAAGTGAATTTTTACCGCGCTGGGTATCTCGTAGGCTACGACCTCGCTCATCAAAACGAGATGAACCTCGTATTTTTCGCACAGAGCGGGAAGTAAATTTGAAACCACGCGCTCCGCGCCGCCCGGTCCCATCGAGTAGAGAAAAACGGCTAATTTTTCATTCGCCGCGCGTTTTTTTGTAGATCCAAACGCGAATTTTAGTTAAAAATAAAATCATCGACTTTGGAAACGGGCTTAAAATCAGCATCGCCAGCGCTTCTTTGGTAAATTTAAATTTGAGGCTTTTAAAAAGATATTCATACATTTTTTTGTATTCGCCGCCGAATTTCGCGTAGTACGCCGCCATTTTATATAGGATCGCGATATAAGCTTCATTTACGCGAAATTTCGGCTCGGCGCTTGTCTTTTGACTCAAATTTGCATCGCTATTTTTATTTTGAGCTTCTAAGCCACTTGATTTCGCGTTTAAATTTGCGTCGCTATTTTTGCCTTGAGAGTTCGCGTCGCTCACATAACTCAAGATTTTACGCTCCGCATCCGCATCGCCGCCATCCGCGTTTAAATTTTTATCGCTTATGCTCCTTGTGCCGTCCAAATTTGCGCCGCATGCGCCGTTTAAATTCCTGCCGCCGATTTTTTCGTCGCAAGCTCCGGTTTGCGCGTTTTTCTCGGCGATCTTTTGCAAAATAAGCTCTGCCGTCATCGCGTAGCCTTTCATTATACAAAGCGGGCGTTTAAACGAGTTTATCGTGACGCTGTCGCTGCGGTGAAAGCGGTAAATGCGCACGGCGTCGTGCAGATAGTAAGCGGGATGGTCGAAAAGATAGATCCAAAGCGTATTTTCGCTACCGTAAAGCCCCTTTTCAAAGCGCCTTTGTCCGATCGCATCTCGGCGAAACATTATCAAAAACTCGCCCGTTATCTTGCCGTCGTAGTAGTCCTGCGGCGAAATTTCTCCGCTTTTGCTCAGTCCAAATCCCGAAAATTTCGTCGTCGGCTCGCCGTCAAGCTCGAAATAACAGTTCGCCCAGACGCTAGCGTACCCACGCTCCAGCACGACCGCCATCTTGCTTATAGCGCCTTCTATCAGCAAATCATCGTCGTCGAGTATCACGAAAGCATCGCCGCTAGCGTGATCAAAGCCGTTGTTTTTATTGCCGTTTGGACCGCGGTCGTAAGTTTGGTTTAAGACGTATTTTACGTTGTCGAATTTTGCCGCGTAATTTTGTGCAAGCTCGCGCGTACCGTCGTTTGAGTCGTCGTCGCTGATTATGATTTCTTTATTTTCGTAGTCTTGAGCCAGCGCGCTTTTTAGAGCGGCTTCAAAAAGTTCTTTGCGGTTGTAGGTCGGGATTATTATGCTAACCTTTAGCATTTTAACTCTCTAAATTTTGCGTAATAAAATCCATCCACTTTTGATAAATTTGATCGGTTTTAAAGCTGTTTTTCCTTAGCGCGGCATTTCTGACGAACTCGTCTCTTAAATTTTCATCGCGCATTAGAAGTTCGATTTTTTCGCCTAGCGTCTTCGCGTCGTCTATAGGAGCTAAAAATCCGTCCTTGCCGTCATTGATGAGCTCTTTTGCGCCGCTCGTCGCAGTCGCCACTCTAGCGCAGTCAAAAAATACGCTTTCGATTAGCACGTTTGGCAGGCCCTCGGTTTTGGATGCGGAAACGATGATTTTAGACCGCTCGTAAAAAGAAGCTATATCGCTCGTCTGCCCGATAAATTCGGCATTTAGATGCAGTTGCTCGTGAGCTATGAGCTCTAGTCTTTGTCTCTCGTCGCCCGAACCCGCGACGATGATCTTCCAATCCGCCATCAGCTCTTTATCCACCTGACTCACGGCTTTCAGAAATACGTCGCAACCCTTAAGCGAGACGAGGCGCCCGACGAAAAGTATGATATTTTCTTTAGGCAAACCCTGTTTTTGGACTTCAAACATAGGATTATACATCACGGTTTTGTTTTTCACGAAGTTGTAATAATCATAGTCTTCTTTGGTTAGCACCGTTAGGCCGCTAGCTAGCGGGTAAAGCATACGCCGTAAAAACAGCCAGCCGCGCCCTTTGAAAAAATACGCGCTTGCGTGCTCGCTGATAAAAAGCGGCTTGTTTATAAATAAATTCGACAAAATCACATTGATATTTGTGCTGTCCATCGAAGATATAATGACGTCAAATCCGCCGTTTTTGATCAAATTTCGCTGATAAAAAAACTTTTTTACGCGTCTGATTAAATTTACGAAAAATCCTTTTTTTACCATCGGAAAAGGAAGGTCTATGAGCTTCACGCGCGGGTCGAGTTCGTAAAAGGGTGGCTTGGTGTCAAATTTTAAAAGCGTTACGTCGTGAAATTTCGCAAAATAGCTCGCGAGCAAGCTCATCACGCGCTCGGCGCCGCCTGCTTGCAAGGTTGAAATTATAAACAAAACCTTCATTCTCTCTCCAAATTTTATCAATGCGCTAAAATTTACCAAATCTTTAAAATTATTGATTTTATAAATTTTGAGCTTTATAATAGCTTAGTTTTTTATCTTTTAAATATCCGTTCAAACCCGCAAAAAACCGATTCAAAACGCGTTGCGACAACGTATTTTAGGCTATTTAGACGAGTTTTAAACGAAGCTTTATCCCGCGCTCTTTGCACTCGCTCGGCTTGGATATTTGAGTCCGCTAGATCGGTTGGATGCGCAAAAATATCACTAAAATACATCTTTAAGCCGTTTTTTAAAAGCAAAATTTGCCAAAAATCAGCCACGCAAAGCGCCTTTTTGTACGTTTGCAAGATCTTTTCGGCTGCGCGCCTATCAAGTACGTAGGCCGCCGCTCGGTAAATCGTGCCGTAAGAGCGCTTTGAGACCAGCCAAAAATCCTCATCCAGCTTTTTGCCAAATGCGCTAAATCGCCCCTCCAGCCCGTCTTGCGCGCCGCAGATGAGCGCCGAGCCCGCATCCATCTTAGCAGCCGTTTCAAACGCTTTTTTTACGCCGCTTTCGTCGCCGATGACATCGTCTTCTAAGATGAGCGCAAAGCTGGCGTCGCTTTTTAAAAATTCCTCGTAAGCGCGCGCGTGAGAGAGCGAGCAGCCGACCTCGGACGGGCTTAATAGCCTGCCGTAAGCCTCAAGGCCAGGTAGCGCGTAGCCGTAGTACTCTTTGGCGCTCATCGCTCTGCCGCCCACAGCCTCGACGAGCTTAAATTCGCCATAGTTTTTAAACCGCTCTTTTAGCTTTTCTCGGCGCGCCTCGTCGCTTTTTAGCGAGATAACGAATACTAATTTTTTCATCTTTTAAACTTCGATTTGATTTTATTTATCACGATTAGTTGTTCTCTCCTGTCAAATATCAAAAACAAGCTCACGACGTAACCGAGCGCAAGCAAAACCGCCGAATACGCGGCAAATTCGCCCCAGCTTGAAATTTGCACGAAATTTCGCAGCCAAAAAAACAATCCGCAAACGGCTGCAAAAACGGCTAAATTTTTAAAATAAACGCCGTAAAAAGTAGTAAGCGGCAAACTTAAATTTAACGCGGCGTTTATGAGGTCAAATCCCAAAATGCGCACCGAATAAAGCGCGGCGCCGACGGCCGTCATACCGTAAATGCCGTAAGGCGTAAATTTAAGCACGGCGATCTGCGCCAAAACCGTGCCCGCACCCAAAATAGTGTTTGCTATCGCGGGGCGTTTTAGTTTATTCGTCGCGCCGTCGAGATTAAAAAGCGAAAAAACGTAGCTGATAAATATAATCGGCACCAGGGTTATCATAGAGAGATTATAAATAAGATTTATCTCGTCTGCGCTTTTAAACGGCAGCCAAAGCGTGTAAAATTCGCGCCCGAAAGCCACGAAAATAGCCGTCGGCACGCTCATAACAAAAGCCGTAACTCGCATCGAAAATTTAGCCTCCGCAACTAGCGCGGTCAAATTTGATTTGGAGTAATGTTCGACGAATTTTGGCGCAAATATCGCGCTAAGCTGTGCCACAAAGCTCTCTAAAATGATCGGAGCAGCCTTTGAAACGGCTAAAATTCCAGTCGCGTTCGCGCTTAAAAATATGTTGCAGATAAACAGATCCATACCGCTCATAAGCACGCGGTTTAGGGCGTTAAAGCTATTATAGACGCCCGATTTTAGCAGCTCTTTTATCCGCATAAAGTCAAATTCTCGTGGGTTAAATTTAAGCTCGGGCGTGATGCGGCGCGAAACCCAAACGCTAGTAAAAAAAACAAATAGCGACGCGACTAAAGCGGAGATCGCGATATATGCGATCATCGGTCTGAAAAAATAAAAAAGCGCTACGATGAGGGTCGCTAAAATAGCGCTAGATGCGGCGTTGCGAACGGAGATGATGTAGAGCTTGTTTTTGATAAACATCGAGACGCTGATGACACCGTTAAAAAGCCCGACGCAAAAATTTATAAAATAAAACGCAAAAGTAAGCCGCACGTCGCCTAGCAGCGCGTCGCTCACGTTTAGCATGCTTTGTAAATTTAATATAAAAATACCCGCACCAAACAAAATAAGAATGCAAAAAAAGATATTTACGACTAGAACCGACGAGTAGTAGGCGTTAGCCGCGCGCGTGCCCCCTCTGTGCCACTCGTACGCGACGAAGCGGCCGCTAACCGAGTTTATCGCAGCAGTTACGACTAGAGCGTAGGCCACGATAGCGTTTGACAGCCCGACAAAGCCGTAGGCTTCGTTGCCTAGGCTCTTTAAAATATAGGGCGTGAGGAAAAAATTTATCCCCATCGAGACGATAAAAACGACGATGGAGCTGATCAAATTTACGAGCATTACAGCCTTGCGTCGGCGTTTTCGTAAATGTTTTTGATATCGTAAACGAGAGCTTTGCTAAATTTTAACCCTTTAAATTTATCGTGAGCGACGGCGATCACGACGCAGTCGTAGTCCGCCTCGTCAAAGCTTTTTAGCGGCGCGATACCGTATTCGCGCTTCACCTCGGCTTCGTCCGCCCACGGATCATAGACGTCCACGCGGCAACCAAAATCCCTAAGCTCCTCGATCACGTCTATCACGCGCGAGTTGCGGATATCCGGGCAGTTTTCCTTAAAGGTAAGCCCAAGCACCAAAACGCGAGCCGAATTTATCAAAACGCCCCTTTTTATCATTAGTTTTACGACCTCGCCGGCGGCGTATTTGCCCATATTGTCGTTTATACGGCGTCCGGCTAGGATCATCTCGGGATGAAAGCCAAGCTCCTGCGCCTTATGCGTGAGATAATAAGGATCCACGCCGATGCAGTGGCCGCCGACTAGCCCAGGACGGAAATTTAAGAAATTCCACTTCGTGCCCGCCGCCTGCAAAACCGCGTTCGTGTCGATGTTCATCTTGTTAAATATCATCGCAAGCTCGTTCATAAAGGCGATGTTTATATCGCGCTGCGTGTTTTCGATGACTTTGGCTGCCTCGGCGACCTTGATGGTAGGCGCTTTATGCGTGCCCGCCGTTATGATCGAGCGGTAGACCTCGTCGACTTTTTCGGCGATTTCAGGCGTCGAGCCGCTAGTGATTTTTTTGATTTTAGTTACGGTGTGCTCTTTGTCGCCCGGATTTATGCGCTCGGGCGAGTATCCGCAGAAAAAGTCCTCGTTAAATTTAAGCCCGCTTTGCTCAAGCAGCGGCACGCAGATCTCCTCAGTAACGCCCGGATACACGGTGCTTTCATACACGACGATATCGCCCTTTTTTAGCACCTTCGCGACGCTTTGCGTAGCTTTTACGACAGGCGTTAGATCTGGGCGCTTGTTTTTATCTATCGGCGTCGGGACGGTAACGATAAAGAAATTACACCCCTTTATATCGTCCAAATTTAAGCTAAATTTCATACCGCTATCTATCGCTTTTTTCATCTGTTCGCCGCTAAGCTCCAGCGTGCGATCATATCCGCTTTTGAGCTCCTCGATGCGGGCAGCATTTACGTCAAAGCCCGTGACTTCGTATTTCTCGCTAAATGCAGCCGCCAAAGGCAGCCCGACGTATCCCAGTCCGATAACGGCTATTTTCATTTTGGCCTTTCTATTTTTGGTTTTATTGATTTTTCAAACCGAAAAACCCTGAGCTCTACTTTTACGTCGCTAGGCGCCATTATTTTTACGGGACTCACGTAAGGCAAAGCTTGTTTTAGCTCATAATAAATTTTTCTTTTTTTCTTCTCTTCATTACAAAGCATTAACGTCTGCGCCAACTCGTCCTTCCCGCTAAATTCATAATAAAACCCCTTATCCGTATCCATCTCTTCGAGCTTACCGCCCAGCAAAAAAGCGCCGTTGCAATCGGTTTCTACCTCCTTTGAAAAAGCCGCTTCTATTATAAATTTTTCCGACGGCAACTTCGAAACCGGCA
Source organism: Campylobacter rectus (assembly GCF_004803795.1). Classification (NCBI taxonomy): domain Bacteria; kingdom Pseudomonadati; phylum Campylobacterota; class Epsilonproteobacteria; order Campylobacterales; family Campylobacteraceae; genus Campylobacter; species Campylobacter rectus. The sequence continues at coordinate 1,782,858 of NZ_CP012543.1, forward strand.
ACTCAAAGACGTTTAGTTGCTTTTGCGGCTGCCCCCCGACTAAAAGCATCGGCGCTAAAGCCAACGTAGCAAATAAAATTTTTCTCATGATCTCACTCCTATCTGAAAATATTTAAAACCTAAATTCGCCAAATTTTTGGCATCGTATTGATTGCGCCCGTCAAAGATCACGGCGTTTTTTAGCCGCCGTTTCATCTCCATAAAATCAGGCGACCTAAACTCGCTCCACTCGGTCACGAGCGCGAGCGCGTCGGCGCCGTTTAGCGCGTCGTATTTGTTCGGGGCGAATTTTAAATTTGAGTTAAGCAGGTATTTTTTGGCTTCGTTTGCGGCCTTTGGATCGTATGCGACGACGTTTGCGCCGGCGTTTTGCAGCGCTTTTATGAGCACTAGCGAGCTAGCTTCGCGCATATCATCGGTGTTTGGCTTAAACGCTAGCCCCCAAAGCGCCACCGTTTTGCCGCTCAAATTTCCGCCGAAAAAGGCTGAAATTTTTTCAAAAAGCACCGTTTTTTGCGCCGCGTTTCTAGCCTCTACCGCGCTTAAAACCTGCGGTTCAAAGCCGTTTTGCCTAGCGGTGTAGATAAGCGCCTCGACGTCCTTTGGAAAGCAGCTACCGCCGTATCCGCAGCCCGGATATATAAAGCTATAACCGATGCGAGAGTCGCTGCCGATACCTTTTCGCACCAAATTTACGTCCGCTCCCACACGCTCGCAGATACCCGCGATCTCGTTTATAAAGCTGATTTTAGTCGCTAGCATCGCGTTTGCAGCGTATTTGGTCATCTCGGCCGATTTCACGTCCATAGCGATAAATCTATCGTGATTTTTCATAAATGGCGCGTAAAGCTCGCGCATAACGCTCTGTCCCCACTCGCTGCTAGCGCCGACTACGACGCGATCGGGCTTTAAAAAGTCCTCGACCGCCGCACCCTCTTTTAAAAACTCTGGGTTTGAGACGACCTCAAATTTGATGTCCATGCCCCTCTTTTTTAGCTCGCCAGCGATCACTTCGCTAACCTTTTCCGCCGTGCCCACGGGGACGGTTGATTTATCCACGACGATTAGCGGCGAGGTTAAATTTTGCCCGATGCTTTTTGCGACTTCCAGCACGTAGCGCAGATCGGCCTGCCCATCCGCGCCCATAGGCGTGCCCACTGCGATAAATAGCACGCTAGCGTGCGCCAAGGCTTCTTTTATATCGACGCTAAATTTGAGCGCGCCGTTTGCCCTGCACTCGGCCACGATCTCGGCGAGGCCAGGCTCATAGATCGGTATGATACCGCTGTTTAGGGCGTTTATCTTGACTTCGTCCACATCTACGCATATGACGTCGTTGCCCATTTTAGCTAGGCACGCGCCGCTAACGAGCCCCACGTATCCCGTGCCTACGACTGCGATCCTCACAGCCTTTTCTCCCACTCGAGCGCGGTTTTTATGATGAGCGCGAGATCTTCTCTCTTAGGCCGCCAGTTGGTTAAATTTCTTATCTTTTCGGGCTTTGCGATGAGACGCGCGGGATCGCCCTCTCTGCGAGGCGCGCTAACTACCTTAAAGTCAATCCCGCTTACTTTTTTAGCCGTTTCTATAACCTCTTTTACGCTAAAGCCGCGGCCGTAGCCGACGTTAAAGGTTTCGCTTTTTTCATGTTCGTTTAGATAATCCAGTGCGCTTAGATGCGCTTCGGCTAGGTCGCTCACGTGGATATAGTCCCTCACGCAGGTGCCGTCTGCGGTCGGATAGTCGCTGCCGAAAATTCCCATACTCTCCTGCTTACCCAGAGCCGTCTGCGTCGCGACTTTGATTAGGTGCGTGGCGTTTGGATAGTTTTGTCCGATAAGCCCCTCCTCATCGGCACCCGCGACGTTAAAGTATCGCAAAATCGCAAATTTGAAATTCTCATTTGAAGCGGCGTAGTCTTTGATGATCCACTCGCTCATTAGCTTGCTTCGGCCGTAGGGATTTATCGGATTTGCCGCGGTTTGCTCATCGACCTCGCCCGCATTTTTATCATCTTGAGGCTCGCCGTAAACCGCCGCGGTGGAGCTAAAGATAAATTTATTTACGCCGTATTTTTTGCAATAGGTCAAAATTTTAGCGACGTTTGCGGTGTTGTTTAGATAGTATTTTAGCGGATCTTGCGTGCTTTCAAAAACCTCGATAAATGCGGCAAAATGGATAATCGCGTCAAATTTGCCCTCTGCAAAAATACCGCTTAAATCATCCTCTAAATTTGCCTTTACGAACTTAAATTTACCGATTTTCTCAAGCGCGTCAAGCGCCTTTGTCGTGCCTTTGCAGAGATTATCAACGACCGTTATCTCGTGCCCGCCCTGCTTTAAAAGCACCTTTAACACGTGAGAGCCGATGTAACCCGCCCCGCCTGTTATTAAAATTTTCATTGTAATTCCTAATATATGATTTACAAATACATTACGTTATACATGCTTTGCTAAATTATTTTTCTTTATTGCAAAATTGCCTTTCGCAAGGTATGCCGTCATTATCGCCGTCGGTTCTTTGAGTGCCGCCGTCCTCGTATCTTCCGCATTTTTTTAGGTACTCTTTTGCTTCTGCGCAACTGCTAAAATGACTACAATGCGTTTTTTTATTGCAATCAATCGCGGTGCCGAAAGCAAAACTTGCGACCATTAATCCAAGCAAAACATATTTCATATTTTCTTCCTTTAAAGATGAGCGATTTTAGATAGCTGCGGTATTATATGGAGATTAAACTTATAGAAAACTTTTGCAGCGATGCACCTGTTAATTTTACCCGAAATAACGACGGATGCGCAAAACGAGCAGTTTTTTGATACCGTGGCTTCGAACGTAAAAAGGATGCGGCAAGAGAAAAATCTAAGCCAGCTCGAGACGGCTCTAAGTATAGGGCAGGCCTCAGGCGGATTTTACGCAAATATGGAAAATAACGCACACGGCAAGCACTTTAATCTACTCCACCTTTTTAAGCTTTCAAAACTTTTTAACTGCGACATAAACGAATTTTTTAAGGAAATTTCTGAGCGAGACGGCGGCAAGCAAGAGCAAATTTGACGTAAAATTTGACTAAAATAGCGGGCAAATTCGGGCTTAAATTTTAAAAAGCGCTTTCGTATTTTAAAATAGGCAAAGGCGTGAATCCAAGCGGCGCAGCTCGTAGATTTAACCAAAAGGCCTTTCAAACAAAAACAGCTAAACGTAAATTTACGCGCGAGCGTTTCTGGCGACCGCTCCGAGCATAACCGTAAAGCGTGCGAATTTCGCTAAAACTACGCTGCCGCAACCTCGCTGACTAGTCGCATACCGAGTTTTTCATCGTAAATTTGACCTTATCGGTCCTTAACGCCGCCTCGCTATTTCACGCCCGCTTAAAGTCGTGCACACTCTCATACCAAAGCTCGCTCGCCGCATCGTATTTAAGCGCCGCAGTTTTGCTCCGCGCGGCAACGCATTATAATTTAAGATGATGAGGAGCATTGCGTTTTGCGGCCAATAATCTTACGTCGGCGAGCATCAAAGCGGCAAATTTGTCCAAAAGCGCCTCGCTAAATTTACCCGTTTTTTGCCCGCGCCGAGCGTAAATTTATCAAATTTACGACGCCCGCCTCAAAGCAACCGGCGGGCAAATTTTGCCTAAAGCAACCAAATTTAATCCTCTCTAACCCGCAAAAATACCGGAAACCTCGGTAACCCTTTTGCGGTTAAATTTTGATATTTGTAGGTTATTATCGAGCCGATTTTAGGCGGGTTTGCGCGGTCGCGGTCGCTAAAACCGGAGCCTACTTTAAATTTGACTCCGTCCTTTGTTTTTTCGCCCGAGCCGGGATTTAAACCCTCGTTTCCGATAGCCTTGCAGGTTACCGAGCCCATAAGCCCGGCGTATTTGCCCGCACCCGCGTTTATCGCCGTTACCTCGCACTCGGCGTCTTTAAATTTTTTGTATTTCAGAGCATTTTTGCTTCGTTTTCGCTCGTAGGGCACATTTGGCTCTCGCACGACCGCACCCTCGCCGCCTTTTGCGACGATATGCTTGGCAAACGCCTCAAATTCGGCGTTATCTTTTACTTTTACCTGCTTGATTATCTTTAAATTTTGCCCCGCTTGCGGGTTCTTTGCGATAAATTTTTCAAGCTCGCTAAGCCGCTCTAAAAGTCCGCCGACGGCCTCAGGCACGTCAAAAACGTAAAATTTAACCTCGCTCCACGCCGCGACGCTCGGCGTTTTATCCATCACGATCGATTGGATTTTTTCAAATTCGCCCCGCGAGGTATAGAGCTCGCCGTCAAGCGCAAAAGGCGGAAAGTGCGCGCTCCAGCCCCCTGGTGCGGCTAAAATTTTGCCGTTTCTAGATAGCAAATTTCGCCCGTCCCAGTAGGCGCGCACGCCGTCAAGCTTCTCGCTAGCTAGCCAACCGCCGACGTTTTGACCCTTGTATTCGCTAAGTTTTAAAAGCTTAAATTTAGCGTTTTTATCGGCTACGGCAACCGCGCTTATAGTATCGACGCCCACCGCGCTACTTAGATTTTCGCCCTGCGCCGCCGAAAATTTTTTAGGCTGCGAAGCCAAATCCTGCGCCGCCAAAGCGAAATTTAAAAAGGCGGCCAGCAATAGCGCGAAAAATCTCAAATTTTAACCCCGTAAAACTCGCAGTACCACTCGATAAACCTAGCTACGCCGTCATTTACGCTAGTTGCGGGCTTATACTCAAAGTCTGCCACCAGATCGCTCACGTCCGCATATGTCGCAGGCACGTCGCCGGCTTGAAGCGGAAGGAAGTTTTTTTCTATCTCGCGGCCGATTTTTAGCTCAACGGCCTTGATGTAGTCCATGAGCTCTACGGGGCTATTGTTGCCGATATTATAGACCTTAAACGGCGCGCTTGAGGTGGCAGGATCCGGATGCTTCGCATCCCACGCGGGATTTGGTTTTGCGGGGTTATCGACGCATTTTATAATGCCCTTTACGATGTCGTCCACGTAGGTAAAGTCGCGCTTCATCTTGCCGTAGTTGAAGACGTCGATTTTCTTGCCCTTTAGCGCGGCGTCGACGAACAAAAACAGCGCCATATCAGGGCGTCCCCACGGGCCGTAAACGGTGAAAAATCGCAGTCCCGTAGTCGGTACGCCAAATAAATGCGAATACGTATGCGCCATCATTTCGTTGCTTTTTTTAGTTGCGGCGTAGAGGCTGATCGGGTGATTTACGCCCTCGTGCGTAGAAAACGGCATATTTTCGTTTAGACCGTAGACCGAGCTCGAGCTTGCGTAGACTAGATTTTTAGTTTGGTTGTGGCGGCAGCACTCAAGGATGTTCATAAAGCCCGTGACGTTGCTGTCGATGTAGGCTTGCGGATTAATTAGCGAATATCTCACGCCCGCCTGCGCGGCCAAATTTACGACGCAGCCAAATTTTTCTTTCTCAAAAAGCTCTTTCATCGTCTCGCCGTCTGCTAGATCGGCCTTTATAAATTTTAAATTAGGCTGCGTTTTTGAGCTTATCAGCTTGCCTTGCTTGATCTCGCTTATCTCAAAGCCGGCCGTTTTTAGGCGCGCGAGCTTTAAATTTACGTCGTAGTAGTCGTTTATCACGTCGTATCCGACGACCTCGTCGCCTCTTTTTACGAGGGCGTTTGCCAAGTGAAATCCGATAAATCCCGCCGTTCCGGTTACTAAAATTTTCATGTTTTTTCCTTTGTGATTTGACGCTATTTTAGCATATTTTCAAAAACCAAGCTCGCAAATAAAATTAGCCCCAACCCTACGAACAACGCGCTAATCCAAGCAAACAACCAAGCCCCCAGCCTACGAAAAACGTACCGTAAAATGCCGCTCCGACCGCAAATATAGCAGGAAAAGCTACTATCATCCCCGCACCGGCGACAGGTATGCCTACGACCATCGCCGCATCGCCGAGATTTATCCTCGCCCTGCTGCTGCTTGTACTTATTTTTTCGCAATCTTTATTTGTATATACTTTGATGGGGTTTTGAAATTTACCCGAGGTTAAAATTTCTTTTCTTTTAGCATTGCTTATGTTTGCCATATTTCCGCTCAGATAGTAATAGCCTGTTATGTATCCCGACTCCAAAAAGCTTTTCATAGCCTGAGACCATTGTATATTTTTGCTTGGATCAAACATCTCAAAAGACGCTTTTAGTGCAGCGTATCTCTCATCCGAGAATAGCTTTTTATCAAGAAAAATGACATATGTTCCGACCATCTTTTTATCGTCTTCATATATGCAAATAGATGCAAAATCATCTTTTATGTTATTGGCAAATTCGCTAGCGTAAAAGCGTTTGGCATCGTCTATTTTTGCCGTTTCGTTTAGTCTGAAGGTATATTTGTCACCGACAACGTAGTATCCGTCATTATACGCATAAAGTCCTTGTATCTCGTCTATCTTTTTGACGCTGGCGCTTTTATCTGCGCAACCGGAAAACAGCAGGGCGAATATCGCCGAAAAAGCTACGATCTTTTTATACACTGATTATCCTTATATTCTATAAAAATTAAACTATCGGCACTTACCAAAAACTACGATTAAATTACGCTTTAACCAAGAGCAAGCCCTTTAAATTTAGTCGATCTGGTAAAATATACTAAATTTGCGCCCGTCACTGCTCGTCTAAATTTATCTCGGGCATATTTTCTTCGGTGTAGTATTCCTCTACTCCGACCTGTTCGTCGTCATCTCCGAGTTCGGGCTCTTCCTCGTAGTTTTGCGTTTCAAGGCGTACGAGTTCGCGATCGACCGCCTCGCAAAAAACCGGCGTATAGCCCATCTGCGCACAGTTTGCCGCGAGCCACTCGCTCATCACCGAGATGTCGTCCGCGTAATCGTCCAGCGTCAAATTTCCGCGCAAAAGCTCGTATTTTAGGAAAAGCCAGTATGTGTTTAGCACGTCGCTTTCGCAGTATTCGTTGATCTTATCGATCTTACCGTCAAAAAACAGCTCCATCACCTGATCGCCGTGCACGTCGTATTTGCCGGGCAAATTTAAGCTCGCGCAAAGCGTGTCCAGCTTTAGCCCGCGCACGGAGCCAAACTCGCTCACGTGATCAAGCAGATCAAAGTGAAATTTGCCGCTGTATCGGTCGCGGTAGTTGCCGTCCCATTTGCCTTTGCCAAGCTCCTTGTTTTCGACCTCGTAAAAGCTCGGAAACGAGACGTTGTACCTCATCGCGCGAGTTAAAATCATCGGCAGGTCAAAGCCCCGTCCGTTAAAGCTCACTAGGCGCGGGTTGTGCGAGTTTACGAAACCGATAAATTTATTTAGGATTTCGCGCTCGCTTGCGCCTTTCATCGTGCTTACGCGCAAAAATTTACCGTATTCGTCCGCCATCACCGCAGAGATCGCCACGACGCGGTGAAACATCACCGGTAAAAACTCGCTTCCGCTCGCGGCCTTTTGCACGGCAAACGCCTGCCTCGCCACCTCCGCGTCGCTTCCCTCAAAGCCGTAAATTTTACGCAAAAGCGCGGTGTCTGGCACCGTCTCGCAGTCAAAAACGCAGATATAATTTTTAGCCATTTCAAACCTTTTTTAGCTATTTTTGCCTAAAATGATAGCTAAAAATCTTTATAAAAGCGATAAATGAATAAAAACTCAGCCCCAAACATCGCCGTTATCAAGCTCTCCGCCCTGGGCGATATCGTCCATGCGGCGACCGTGCTGCAGTTTATCAAAAAGCACTTGCCGCAAGCTAAAATAACGTGGTTTGCCGACGCTAAATTTAGCGAGATTTTGTTCCTTTGTCCGCAAATTTCGCGCGTCGTATCGCTACCACTAAAAAACGGCGAATACAAAAAGAGCTTGGAGCTGATCGCGTCTGCAAAACAAGAGGGCAAATTTGACTATGTCATCGACTTGCAGGGGCTTATTAAATCCGCCGCGGTTGCGAAGCTCCTTGGCAAAAACAGTTACGGATTTGACAAATTTAGCGCCAAAGAACCGCTTGCGGCGCTGTTTTACAAGCATAAATTTAGCTATGGTTACGGAGAAAATATCATCTTGCGAAATTTAGGACTTACGGCTTTTGCTTTAGGCTTTAGTTTTAGCGAGGATGAAATTTTAGCCAAACAGCCTTGTTTTAGCGCTTTGAAAAGTAAATTTGATAGCTCAAAAAAGAAAATTTTGATAGCGCCTTTTGCTAGCGAGCCGAGTAAAATTTACGATAAATTTGGAGACGTTATTGCCCTGCTAGACGAGCCGCAAAATGAAATTTTCGTCTGCTTTAACGGTGAAAACGAGGAGAAAAAAGCCATAAATTTGATAAAAAACTCAAACGCAAAAACGCTAAGCTTAAGCCTAAAAGAGCTCGTGAGCTTTATCTCAAGCTGTGATCTGGTTATCGGAAACGATAGCGGCGTGACGCATATCGCCTGGGCGCAAAATCGCCCCTCTATCACGCTTTTTGGTAACCGCCCCTCAGGCAGAAACGCTTACGCGACGCCCGTAAATTTAACGCTAGACGCGGGCAAAAAAATAGACGCCAAAAAGATAGATAAAAGCGACTTTTGCGTGCGAGATATAGCGCCGCAGACTATCGCAAACGCGGCAAAAAGGCTACTTGATGCGTGATTTATTTTACCTTTGGCTTTATAGATTTTTTAAATTTATCTTTACCGTTACGCCCGCGTTTTTGCTGGATCCTTTTTTAAATTTCATCGCGTTTTTGTTTTATAAATTTGACGCCAAGCACACCAAAATCATCAGAGCAAATCTAAATTTCGCCTACGCAAACGAGCTAACAGCCGAGCAAAAAGAGCAAATCATAAAAGACACGTACCAAAACTTCGCCAAATTTGCGGTAAATTTTATAAAAAACCAAAACGCGAGCAAGGAAAAAATCCTAGAAAAAGTCGAATTTAAAAACGAGCAAATCTTTCAAAACGCGCTTGCCTCCGGCCGCCCGATCATCGTGCAAACGGCGCACTACGGGCAGTGGGAGCTCTTTTCGCTGGCGATGGCGGCAAAATTCGGCGGCGTTAGTATCGTCGGACGCGCTCTTGATAGCGCGGTCATGCAGCGCATTTTGGCGACAAACCGCACCCGCTTTGATATCGAGCTAATCGATAAAATGGGCGGCGCAAAGCAAATCCTAAAAGCGGTTAAGGCGCGCCGATTAGTCGGCATCCTAGTCGATCAAAACACCGCCAAAGACGAGGGCGTAGAGGTCAAATTTTTCGGACGAAAGGTTTTACATACGCCTGCGGTTAGCATTTTCGCGCAAAAAACGGACGCGCTCATCGTGCCCGCATTTATCCGCGAAAAAGGGGCGAACCTCAGCGAAATTTGCTTTTTTCCGCCGATTGACGTTAGGGATTTTGACAAAGACGAAGCCGTTCTAAAGGCCACGCAAGCGCAATCAGATGCCACCGAGGCCGCCGTACGCGAGAAGCCGGACGAGTATTTTTGGTTTCACAAACGATTTAAGCATTTTAACGAGGAAATTTATAAATGCTAAGCGTCGTAATCCTCACGCTTAACAGCGAAAAATACCTCGCCGAGGTGCTAAGAAGCTGCGAATTCGCAGACGAAGTCGTCGTCGTCGATAGCGGCTCGCAGGACGCTACTGAGCAAATTTGCTCTGAGTTTAAAAACGTCAAATTTCACAAGCAAAAATGGCTGGGATTTAGCGCACAAAAGCAGCTGGGCGTCGATCTAGCGCGTAATCACTGGGTTTTCGTGCTAGATAGCGACGAGGTGATTTTAGAGCCTTTGCGAGAGGAAATTTTGCAGGTTTTGCAGCGTCCTGGGTTTTGCGCATACGAGGTGGCTCGCGCAAATATCTTTTTCGGCAAAGAAGTGCGCACTATGGGGCTTTACCCAGACTACACGGTTAGGCTGTTTGACAAGACGCGGGCGGAGTTTGACGGGCGCGAGATACACGAAAAGGTCGTTTTAAAAAGCGTGGCCAAAACGGACGAACAAACCTCGGCGGACGCAGCAAATTTAACCACCGCTAAAAATCAAATCGGCAGGCTAAAAAACCACTTCAAACACTACGCATATGGTAGCATCGAGCAGTTTATCGCCAAGCAAAATCGTTACTCGAGCCTCGGTGCAAAGGGCGCAAAATCAAGTAAATTTAAAGCCGTTTTAAATCCCGCGTGGACGTTTTTTAAGCTATTTTTCCTAAAGGGCGGCTGGCGCGAGGGCTGGCGCGGCTACGTGATAGCAAGGCTTTACTCGCAATATACATTTTGGAAGTACGTAAAATGAAAGATAAAAAAATCAAAATCCTCGTTATGAAATTTAGAAACATCGGCGACGTGTTGCTCACGACTCCGCTCATCGAAAACCTGCGCCGTATCTACCCCGACGCGCAGATAGATTTCGCGCTAAACAAGGGTACCGAGGCGATGATCGAGGGCAACCCGAACATCCAAAACATCCATATCTACGACCGCGCAAATATAAAAGAGGTCGGCTTTCTCAAACGACTTTGGCGCGAGCTAAAGTTTATCCGCGCTATCAAAAAGCAAAAGTACGACATCGCCGTGCAGACCACGACTGGCGACCGCGGCATCATCGTCGCCAAATACGCAAAGATAAAAACCATCGTGGGCTTTGAGGGCAAAAACAAAGCCGTAAATAAAATAATCACGCACAAAGCCCCTAAAATAGGCGGCCTGCGCCACACCGTGGATAGAAATCTAGATGCCCTGGCCGCGCTTGGATTTGAGCCTAGCGGCAAGCGAGTGAGCGTGTACTTCGATCCGGACTGCATCAGCCATCTAAATTTGCCGCCTAAATTTATCCACGTGCACCTAACTAGCCGATGGATGTTTAAGTGCGCGGACGATGAAACTATGGCCGCGATAATCGACTTTTGCGAGGGGCTGGGCGTGCGCGTAGTGCTGACGGCAGATAACAACGACGCTGAGCTAAAAAAGCTAGACGACGTGCTGGCGCTATGCTCCTCTAGTCCCGTAAATCTGGGCGGCAAACTCACCCTAAAGCAAACCGCCGCGCTCTCAAAGCGCTCCGTGATGTTTATCGGCGTGGATACGGCGATCATGCACCTAGCCGCGGCCAACGACGTGCCCGTGATCGCGCTGTTTGGGCCTAGCGGGGCGTTTGAGTGGGGACCGTGGGATAACGATCTAAACGAAAACGGCTACACGCAGCGTAACGGCAACCAAACTATGGGCAAGCACGCGGTATTTCAAAAAGACTGGGGCTTCGTACCGTGCGACAAAGAGGGGATGATAAAGCACGGCGTGGAGCGAACGCTGATGAGATTTGAGGGCGAGGAGCTAGAGGCGATAAAGAGCAAAATCAGGGAAAATTTGGAGCGGGGTTAGGTGGGCTTTATTAAATTTGACTTTTTTATCATTCTTTTTTTGAGTATTTTTTGTATAAAAAATGACTAAGACTAATCTCGTGATCAATCACGTTCCATAGGCGCCATTTATCTACACTAAATATCTTCTCATATAGTACACCGTCTTCGCCACATATCTTGGCTGAAAAATATCTCTCCCCTACAGAATCAGGCAATATATTGTAAAACAGTTTCATGCATGATATTTTATGACCGATTACTTCTTTTGTATCGTTTTTGATAATAATATTTTCACTAGAATATAGAAAATTGGCAACAAATTTATTCAATTTGATTTCATTATCTATAACTGTGTAGCTTATCTTTGGCATATCGCTCTTTTGGTTTATCTTTTGCGTAATTATCTTGTTTCTAATATTACTAGATTCGCTCGAAAGCTCGAACATTAACTTTTCTTGAGCGCTAATATTACTCGTGTATTTACTATGTTCATCAGATTTATATTTTATTTCCCCGTTTTCAAGCCTTTTATGAAGTTCTTCTTGTAAAGCTTTATAGGAAGCTTTAGCTTCATTATACTCTTTCATAATTTTTAGATATTCTTTAAATTTGCTAGAATTTTCATCAAATGAAAAAATGATCACGTTTCCGTCGGATAAATTTAAAGCTAAAGTTTTTAAATGAATGCCATCTAGATAGTTTCTCTTCATCCGCTCCGCATCTTCTTTTGTAAAGGGCTGTTCATTATCTTCAAAATAAATACTCTGCGGATACTCTACGGTCTGTTTTACAAAGGCTTTTGGAGCGGTAGCGCAATAATACGCCCCAAGTATATTTGTAATAATGATATCGTAAGTAGGGATTAGAAATAGCGCGGCCACTACGATACCTCTGATCCAAATTTTATTAGTGTATTTTGCGGTAATGACCATAACTATAGTGCTAACTGCCAAGTAAGGAATAATGTAAACAAACAGTATTATCATACCCATGGCGTATCCTTTTTTTGTTATTGGCAAGACAGAGGCGGCGCATTTATCGCTTGCGTCAAATTTTACGGGCTAACAGTCGTGGTCATACGCCAATTTTGACCGCCTCGCCCTTTTTTTACGTTGATAAAATGATAATGTCGTAAGGCTTAAGGCAGAGTTAAATTTGAACTTCGGCAAGCGCGCCGTCCGTCAAATTTGACGCTCGTTTTGTAAATTTTAGCGCCGTAAATTTAACCGAAGCAAGTTTTTTACACGCTCAATTTGCTTCGAATTTGGACCTAAGCCTTCTTTTCGTTAAACACATACGAGATCACGAAAACAAGCAAACAAACGGGCGCGAACGCAAATGCAAACGCCACGCTCCAGCCGGCGGCACGCTCGCCCCAAAAATACCCCGCCGCGAGGCATGCCAAAAACCCGCCGTAAAAAGCGCCGAGCGATAAATTTTCTACCGCAAAAAGCAGTAAACTAAGATTTGGATTTTTTACAAACAGCTTGCTTGGCTTGAAATTTTTACACCTTTTGAACAAATACCAAAGCAGCACGCAAGCCAAAATCGCAAATGTTGCCGCAAAAACGGCAATCCTTAGCACGCCCTCAAAAGGCAAAACCGCCAAAATCAAAGCCGCCGCCCACCAAACAAGCAAGAAAACTATCGGCAAAGCGAGCAGATATCTCGCCGCCCTGTGAAATTTATACCTTTGCTCAGCACTCATCATATTTTGCTTCTTTTTAAATTTTACAATCAAGGCTTTTTAGCCGCCTTTAAACAAATCTTCTCTTACCAGACGATCCGCTATTTCTTCGACATTGTTTTTATAAATTTTAAAATCGCTATTACCGCATGTGTCGATTTTTAAATAATAATTCTTTTCGCGCGATTCATTTTCTATGGTGTTGTCATAATATTGTTTTCCTTCAGACAAATCTTTTATGGTATCTCCTTCGTATATCGTAATCGTGGCATATCTAAATTCAAAATTATCATACAATATAAAGCTTTTATCGTAATATAAAATATACTCACGCAAACCGCCGTATTCTACTATGGGCTCCTCAAAACCGGCCGATCTGCCAACTAAATTTATCTTTAACCTTTCTGCGATATTTACGGGCTTCATCCGAAATTTATCGACAAAAATACTTCTATACGGCCAGGCGCCTTGATTTTTACGTTTTTCTATCTCATACTCTTTGGATAGAACTTCCAGCCAATCATCGTTATTAAATTTATCCGTCTCATAAAAGCCTACTTTAACGGCAGATTCCCTATTGCCATAATTACAATTATCGAAGTGGTATACATAGTAGCATTTGTCGGTAACAACGGCCTGAAACAGCATGCGCCTATTTAAAAGATCTAAAATTCCTCGCTTAAATCGCTCCTCTTTGGGCAAAATTCTATCCTCTTTTAGGCAGTATCCTTGCTTGTATTTGTTGTAGTCGGGAAGGAAAACTACGGCGAAGCCTCGTGAAGTGGAATAATCTGGGATTATACGGATAAATATGGCGCAGAGTATCACCGTAAAAAGCAGCGTTGCGGCTAGGATTTTAAATTTAAGTTTGTGAAATTTCATAACGATCCTTTAGATGCCAAAGCGAGCAGATACCTCGCCGCCGCGTAAATTTTATACCTTCGCTCCGCGTTCATCACCCTAACCTTTCTAAATTTGAGATAAATTTTATGCAAATCCCGCAAAAACCAAGCCCAAATTTAGCCGTATTTTTATGTAAATCGCCTCAAACGCTCCAAAAAACGACGCCCGAATTTACTAAAATTTATGGCAAATTTTACTTTTTTATCTTTGAGTATATCCCGCCCAAAAAGTCGTTTTGATAGATAAAAAGCGTGCGTTTTAGCCACGCGGCGTCCTTTTTAGCGGCGATGCGCTTGATAGCCGATAGGTCGCCGTCTGGTCTGTTTATACCTCGCTGCGTCGTGAAAAACGCCTCGTAACCGGCCTGCCTAGCTAGACGGATCAAATTTTCGCCATATTTGCCGCGCGGCCAGCACAAAAGCCTATCCTCGATGCCCAAATTTGCGCGCATAAACTCGCGGCACCGAGCGAAATTTTCCTCAGGCGGGAGCGCGCCGAAATACTCGTCAAAATGCGTATGCGTATGCGAGTGAAAGTCAAAAACGTCCCGCATCGCAGCTATCTCGTCAAGACTCAAAAACACGTCCTGCGGACGCTGGGGGGCTACTTTTTTGTATTCGGAGTGAGTTAGCTCGATAAACTCGCCCCGCCGCATGCTCGCGCGCTCGATCCACTGCGTCACTAAAAATATCGTCGCCCGCAGCCCAAACTCGCGCAAGACCGGGTAGGCATAGACGTAGTTGTCCTTCCAACCGTCGTCAAAGGTGATGAGGATGCTTTTTTTAGGTACGGCCAGCTCGCCCTTTTTATAAGCGATAAATTCGCTCATCGTGAGCGTTTTGTAGCCAGCCTCGGCGAGAAACCTCATCTGCGAGGCAAAATCCTCCACGCTAGAAGCGATAAATCCGCCCTTTTTTAAAACGTGATGATACATCAAAACGCTAACGCTCAACGCCGCCTCCTTTAGCTCCCGTCCGCGCAACTAGCAAGACGAAAAATCCGAGCATATAAAACATATAAAGTATGCGTAAGTTTATCGCCTCAAACAGCCCGCGTACGCCGAAATAACACGCTAGCGAGATAAAAATCGCAGCAAAAAGCAGCTCGCGCGAGCGTAAAAAATGCCTAAGCGAATACGCCAAAAGCGAGATAAAACCGCCCAGTAGCAACGCCGTGCCGACCGCGCCGTAGTAGTAATAGTGCCCGATAAAAAACGGCTCGTCGTTAAACCAGTACCGCTCTCCGTTTGGCCTCGTCTGCATCATCGAGATCTGCGCGCCTTTGTCCGCCTCGTCGCGCAAAAAAGCGTCATACTGCTCCTTGCCGTGCCCAAGCCCAGTTATCGCACGCGGACTCGCAAAAAGCAGCGGCAAGCGCTCCTTTAAAATCAAATCGCGCCCCGAGCTAAAGCTAAGCCCGGCAAGTCGCTCTCTCATGCTCTCATTTTCGAGATTTGCTTCGCTTACTATACCGATCTGCAAAAATTTATACATCGCCGTGGGCGAACTCAAAACCGCCGCCGACGCGCCCGCTACGCAAACGGCAAAAATAACGGCAAAGAGTTTAAATTTACGCTTCGTCTCGCCGCCTAAGATATATAAACAAAAACCAAACATAATAAAACAAGCCAGCATCGCCCCCCAGCTGCCCCTAACGCCGCTCAAAACGTCAAGTCCCACGGCCGCAAGACAAAGCAAAGCGACCAAAATCCGCGCCCAAAGCCGCCTAAAGATAAAAACTCCCGCCAGCGCAAAAGGCAAAAATCTATCCACGTAGTCCGCATACGCACGGCGCACAACCCGCGCGTCAAATTCGCCCGCGCTACCAAGCCTCTCAAACTCGCTAAAAAGCGGTGCGGCGTAGTAGATGCTAATAACCGCAAAGCCTGCTATCAGCGCGTAAAAAAAGGCTTTTGCCTGAGCGGCCTCGCCGTTTGCCAAGACGTAAATAATAAACAAAAAGGCAAACCCGCGCCCAAACTCTTTCGCCGCATTGCCGAGAGAATCAAACTGCGGCGCATAGGGAAAAGCCGAGATCAAAAACGCGTAAAAAGCAAATGCGATAAGACAAAACGCAGGCACGCGCGAAAGGCTGAAATTTGCCCCGATCCTTGCAGCAAATCGCGTCCTATCCGTGAAATAAAGCCGGATCGCGCAAGCAAGCGCGACGTAAAGCGAGATGTTTTTCGCCGACGTCATATGCGGGATATGCTCGCAAGCGATAAAAACGCAAACGAGATATAAAGCGGCGTTTTGTAGGCGGTTTTGCAGCTTGGTCATTTTCTTCCTTAAATTTAAAACGCCCATTATAACGATAAAATCATTAAAATCCAGTAAGCGATTTTGGGCCAAATTTTACTCGCGCACGCTCAAAAATGTCCGTAAATTTATAAATTTATGCTAAATTTAGACTAAATTTCATAAAAAATAAAGGCCCAAATTTTGATATATTTTCTCATCTATTTGCTGATTTACCCATATCTTTTTATGATGAAAAAGCTAAAATTTAAAGGCGAAAAAGGTAAAATTTTACTCATACAAACCGCTAAAATCGGCGACTACGCAAACTCGACCGTGATCTTTGAAAAGCTGGGCAAATTTGACGTGCTCATAGACGAGATAAATCTAGCCTTCGCAAAACACGACCGGCGAATAGAAAAAATATTTACGATAAACGGCGTAAAACGCAAAAAAGCATCCAAACTAGGGCTCGCGCTTGAGCTTTTTTCGCGCGGCTACGAGAGCGTCTACGTGCTGATGCCAAACAGCCTAAATCTCTTTTTAGCGCGCTGCACTCTAGCTAAAAATATCGTCGCCGTACATCACTACGCGGCCTCCAGCGACTTTGCTCTGCTGGCGCTCGGTATGAAAAAAGCGCCGCATACTCTGCAAGATCTCACGCTGCTAACCTACCTAAAAACGCTCGGCGAAAGCGAGCTAAAATATGAAAAATGTTTGCAAAAACCTCTCGTTATCCCGCGCGAAAATCTCGTAAAAAGCGACAAATTTAAGATCGGCGTGAGCCTAAGTGCGGGTAATAAAATGAAAACGCCGCCAAAAAAAACCTGGGAAAAAATATTTGAGATTTTTGCCAAATTCGACTGCGAGGTTTATATTTTCGGCGTTGGCGAGGAGGCTGCGCTGCTACAAAACCTGCTCGCGGAAAATGCGGATGAAAAACGGGCGAAGAATTTAAGCGAGCGGGGAATTTGCGCGGATTTAGCCGGCAACGGCGCGAGCGAAATTTACGGCGATCTTGAAAATGCAAACGGCAAGCAAACTTCATACGCCCAAAATCATACCGAAGCAAGCTACGCCGCATCAAATTTTATCGCTCAAAACACCGCATACAAAAAGCTAATTTTAAACACAAAACGTGCCGCCGAAAACGACGACAAAAACACAAACAATGCGCCGACCATCAGAGCCCAAAACACGGACAATAAGACGACATACGATAATGCAAACGGCAAGCAAGCAAAAGCTCAAATTTGCAGCAAAAAGGGCACTAGCGACGGGTCAAATTTGAGCTCGCAAATTTGCGATACTTACGTGAAAAAATTCGGCGAAAACGAGCTAAAAATCATCTCTTTGATAGGTAAAATCAAACTAGAGGAGTTGCCGTTTTATCTCTCACAGATGCAGCTTTACGCGAGCTCGGATACCGGCAACTACTACGTCGCCGACAGCGTGCGCACGCCCACGATCTGCCTGATGGGGCCTTGTTTTGCCAGCGAACAAAGAGGCGTCGCCGACTCGCTCGTGATAAACTCGCATCTGCCGCCCGTTAGCTCCGTGTTTAAAACCGTGCGCGACATCGACGCGAGCGCGTTTTTCGAGCTTAGCGAGCAAAACCTCGCAGACATCGAGGCCTTCGTCAAAGTTCGCTATATATCCTATCTATCCCGCGAAGATAATTTTCTATGCTAAATGCCTTTATAACGGCTTCGTCGGGGCTTTTTGAGGCTGGCTTACGCAAACCATCAAAGCAGGCTAAAAGCGCGTCCGAGCTTCTTTGAACTATAAAAAAATCTTGCTTTTTCGAGGAGATTTCATAAATCTCCCTTATGACGGCGATATCCGAATACACCACGCCAAGCCCACAGCCAAGCGCCTCGATGACGACTCTAGGCAGCCCTTCGTCGCTGGAAAATCCAAGCACGTAGTCGCACGCTGCATAAATCTCGTCCATCTTTGATACAAAGCCCAGATACTCGGCCTTGCCCGATTTTATCAGCGCGTCAAATTTGGCTTTCGTGCCCGCTTTTAGCTCGCCTCCGCCGGCGAAATAGACTTTTATATCGCTTCTTTTTAGCCCCGCAAGCGCGTCGAAAACGAGCTCGTGACCTTTAAGCGTCAAGAAATTTGCGGGCATTACGATATTTATTTTTTCGGCGTCAAATTTGGCTTTTAGGGCGGCGTTTTTATCGCCCTCAAGCTCTTTATTTTTTGCATTTTGCGCGCCGTTTAGTTCGCCTCTTTTACGAAAATCGCATTCGTCCTGCGGACGACTTTCGTTTTTATTTTTGCTGTTATTTTGCCCGTTTTGCGGCTCGTTAAGCGCTTTTGCATCTTTATTTACCGATTTATCGCGCCCGATACTCAAATTTGCCTGCGACAAACCTAAATTTTTATCGCCAAGCTCTTTGTTTGAGGCGTTTCGGACGCCGTTTCGAGCTGTTAAATTTATCCTGCTAAGCATCTGGTCGGCGCGATCTTGAGTATGTAGATTTTGCGCGTCAAATTTTGCTTTTTCCTCGGATTTTGCGCACAAATTTAGCTCGTTTTCCTTACCGTAAATTCGGGGTTTAAATTTTAGCTCGCCGTCCGTATTTCCCTCTCCGCAAATTTCGCCAGTCTCGTGTAAATCCGAGCAAATTTGCCTCTCGCCGCCGGCTTCCAATCTTTCAAATTTAACGTAAATTTTATCCGTATCGCACGCGGCGCCGTTATCAAAATCGCCGTTTTTTGAGCTCACCGTTAGCCCGTCCGAAGCCGAGCCTAAAATCTCGCCGCAAGCTCGGTCGCAGATCGCCGCGTTAAAAGTCGAGCCAAAATTTTTATCGCCGATTAAAGCATCCGAATTTTCACCCGTCTCAGATTTTTCCCGTTTCAAAACAGGCGCCTCCACGGGATTATAAACCACGTTTTTAGGCATCTTTATCTGCGCGGCGTAAAATTCGTAAGTCGCGTTTGAAACGCAAACGGGCGTAAATTTTAGCCGCTTTAAAATCTCAAGCTTAAAGGGCTCGACGGGCGAGTTTTTACGCAGGTGCTGCACTACCGCGATATTTAGGGTGTTTGCGGCGGCGATGTAGGCGAGATTGGTTGAAAAGTGATTATTTAGATGAAGGATATCGGGCTGCACCTGCCGCAGCAAGCAAAGCGCGTAGTCGTAGTCTCTTTTATAGAGGTATTTTGCTAAAATTTGACCGCCCAGCGCGCGCAAAAGCTCTTTTTTTAGCTTTGAGGGCTGCTTTTTTGGCTCAAATTTTATAAATTTAGCCCCTGTTTCTTCGATGACTTGCGAGATTTTGCACTCGCCAGCCTCGTAATCACTCTCAAAAAACGCGCAAAGCTCGTATTTTTGCTGCGCGGCAAGCCCCCGCAAAAGATACAAGAAACTCTTCGTTCCGCCGCCGTATTCGCGCCCCGTATCGACGAACAAAATCTTTTTCAAATCATTTCCTTTAGCATCTCCCAGACCTCGTGCGCCTCAATTTGCAGCATACACTCCTGAAATTTGCAGTTTTTGCCGACGCAAGGCGAACAGGTGCGTGGCTTTTTGATAAATTTATGGATATTTTCGTCAAAATCCGGATTTGAGTTCACGGGCGAAGCGACGGCAAAAAGCCCGATCGTAGGCGTTTTTAGCGCAGCTGCGACATGTAGCGGACCGGTGTCGGGCGTCACTAGCACGTCAAGCCTTGCTACCAGCGCCGCAGCCTCTCGCAGACTAAATTTGCCCGCCACATTTATCACGCGTTGGTCTCTTAGCACATCTTCTAGCTGCGCGGTCATCGCTCGCTCGGCAGGACTGCCCGTTAGCACGATAACGGCGTCCGTATGCTCCAAAATAATCTCCGCCAGCTCCTGCCAACGCTGCAAAAACCACTGCCTAGAAACCGTGCTCGCCCCCATCTGAAAGCCGATAAATTTGCGCGCGCCGTAGCCTTTTAGCATCTCATCGACGCGGGTAAAATCGCTCGCCTCGAGGTATAAATTTAGCCTCGTATCGCGGCTCTCAATGCCGACAAATTTAAGCTGCTCGAGGCGGTTTAGCACGACATACCTCTCATCTCCGTAAGGCTCGGGCGTGTTTGAGTGAAAGGGACTAAATTTACTGCCGGCATTTGGCAGCTTAAAGACGTATTTAGCCCCGCTTAAAACAGCTAGCGGCGTAGCCTGCGGCTCGTTTGAGTGCAGGATAAAGATGACGTCTGGTTTTATCTTTTTTAGCTGCGATAAAGCGCGCAAAAAGCCGCCTTTTTTGCCGTCGTAGAGTAAAATTTCGTCGATATTCGGATCGGTTTTAAAAAGCGGTGCCGTAGATGGATTTAGCAGCGCGACCGTGCGTACGTGCGGGAAATTTTGCCGAAAGACGCGAAAAACGGGCGTGTTAAAAATCGTGTCGCCAAGCGCCGTGTTGCTAAAAAAACAAACCGTTTGTATGGGCTGCGTAACCAGCTGCGTTTTGCGCACGCTTTTAAAGCGCAAAATGAGCCGCGCCGCGCTCTCAAAGAGCTTCATACATCGCTTCTGTCTGCGCGACCATCGTCTCTATCGAGAAGTTTCGCACGATAAATTCCCTCGCGTTCGCGCTAAATTTCGCCCGAAGCGCCGCGTCTTCTATCAGTGTTTTTAAGGCCGCTTTGAGCGATTCTTTATCACCGTTTTTAAACAAGAGCCCCGTTTCGCCGCTATTTATCGCCTCGCCGATACCGCCCGCATCGCTACCGATGCAAGACACTCCGCACGACTGCGCCTCCAGTAGCGCCGTGCCCAGCGCCTCCATCTTTGAGGGCAGAACGAAAACGTCAAAACTACCCAAAAACTCGCTCACGTCGGTGCGCGAGCCTAGCATGTAGATATTTGGCGTCCTCATCTTTTTTAGATTTTCTTCCTGCGGACCGTCGCCGACCACGACTAAAGCGGTGTTTGGCAGATTTAGCTCGCTAAAAGCTTCAAATAATAGCTTATGATTTTTCGCCGCGCGCAAGACTGCCACGATACCGACTACGACGCAGTCCGCGCTCAAATTTAGCTCCACTTTTATATTTTTTTTAAAATTTGGATTAAACCGCGCCGTATCCACACCCGTATAGATAACATCTATCAAATTTCCCCGCACGTCCTGCGAGACGAGCTGGGATTTTACGGCGTTTGAGACGACTACGATTTTGTCATTTACGTTGTAGCTAAATGCTGATCTGATCGGCGTTTGCAGGTGTCTAGTGCGCACGACTTTCGCGCCCGTTAGCTTTGCGACGATCGCGCCGATGTTGCCGTCCTTGCCCGAGTGCGTGGCGATGACGGAGATCTTTTTTTCGCGCACGAAACGGCAAATTTTAAAAATTTCAAAAATATTATAGACCTTGCTTAGGTTAAATTCCACAAACTCGCAATCAATAGGCTTTTCAAAGCTTTTTGAGCCTGGATTTAGCGCGTAAAATACCTTAAATTTATCCTTATTTAGCCCGTTTATGACGCGCTGCGTGCGGTGCTCCTGACCGCCGAAGCCTAGCGAGCTTTCAAGCTCTAGGATGTTGATTTTGTCCGTTTTTTTCATATATTTTTGACCGCCTCGTGGATTTCCTCGTCCGCCGCGTCCTGCGCCCTTTTACTCGCGCTTTGCAGCACGATACACTTCGCGCCGCCGTAAATGGGAGCCCAGCGAGCGGCGTCCGTTTTGCCAAGCGCCAGCACCGTTTTTACGCCAAGCGCAGGAGCTAGATGCGCTACGCCGCCGTCAAGCGTAAGGACAAATTTAGCCGCCCGGATGTAGCCTGCAAGTTCATCTAGGCTCGCAGTCGAGGCAAACTCCACGCCCGCTTCTTGCGCTACTTTTTCGCCCAGTTTCGCATCCTCGGCACTAACGGCGACGTGCCTAAAATTTTGCTTTAAAAATCCCAAAATCCGCAAAATTTTAGCCTCGTCCATACGGTTTTGCTCCACTCTTGAAGAGACGTGAAAAAATACAAAATCCTTAAATTTCTCGCTTTTAAAGCTCGGCACGTAAAGCGTCTTTTCCCCGTCAAATTTCGCTCCCAGCGGCGCGGCTAGCTCGTAACAAAGCAGCACCTCGTGAGGCGGCGGATTAAAGCTTAGTTTATGCGTTATCAACGACCCGCCCTCGTTTTGCTTTGCCGCTCCTATGGTCGTTTTAGCTGCGGCTGCTCTGGCAAATATCGCGGCAGAGGGCGAATAAGCGCTTCTAAAAATCACCGTCGCATCGTATTTTTCGCGGCGAATTTGAAGTAAAATTTTACATTTCCTCCAAAATGCCCGCACCTTTGCCGCCGCTCCTTTTACGTGCTTTGGTTTCGTGTAGATATAGATTTTGTTTAAAAATGGATTGCCGCGAACGACGCATGCGTTTAGGCTATTTACCACGATATCTATCTGCGCATGCGGATGAGCCTTTCGCAGCGCTTCAATCGCTGGCGTCGTGCAGATGAGATCGCCGATATTATCGTTTCTAACGAGCAAAATTTTCACTATTTTCCTTTTTTTGCGCGATTATACCTATTTTACGCTTATACTTATTTACGCCCTCGTCCCTAGCCCGCTGGGCATAACCTAAAATTCATCAAAAAACTTATAAAATACCGCTAAATTTTAAAAGGCGAACATGAAAAAAATAGTATTTTTAAGGCTCGATTTGGATGCTATCGGCGGGGCGCAGAGATATCTCTCGCGGCTCGTTAAAGCTCTAAAAGATTCGGGCGTTGAGTGCGAGACTCGCGGATTTAACGGTAGCAAAAAGCTAAGCTCGTGGATCAAAGCCCTGCTTTTTAACTCGCAAGCAAAGCGGCAAAAGAGCGCGGACGAGATTTATTTCAGCCTTGAGCGCATCACCTGCGCCGACATCTACCGCGCGGGTGACGGCGTGCACAAAGTCTATATGAAAACCAAGCCTTTTTGGTTCACAAATCCCCTAAATTTCGTTATTCCATACCTCGAAAAGCGCACTTTTAAAAATGCCAAAAAAATCATCGCCAACTCAAATTTTATAAAGCGTCAAATTTGCGAGACCTACGGCATCGTCCCTGAAAAGATCGCGGTCGTCTATAACGGCGTAAATTTACCTACACGCGTGCAAAAAGGCTCGGCAAAGCTCGCTCTTTGCGAGGAATTCGGGCTTGATTTTCACCTACCGACGCTGCTGTTTGTGGGAAGCGGCTTTAAACGCAAGGGCGCGGAGGAGTTCTTGCGCATCGCGGCTCGCCTAAAAACCCGCGTAAACTGCCTGATCGTCGGCCGCGACAAAAACGCCACCCGCTACAAAAATCTAGCCAAGGAACTAGGCCTAAACGCCGTATTTACGGGCGCGCAAAAAAGCGCGGCGAGATTTTACGAAGGCAGCGAGCTGTTTTTGTTCCCGACGGCGTACGAGCCGTTTTCAAACGTCGTTTTGGAGGCGCTTAGCTACGGCTGCGTCGCTATCACGACCGCTCAAAACGGCGCGGCAGAGATACTACCGGGGGAGTTTGTGATGAGCTCGCCGCAAGACTACGACATCTGCGCTCTGATCGACGATATCTTAAACGACGACGAGCGGCTGGCAATGCTACAAGAGCGAAATTTGGCGCTTGCTAGCGAGTTTGGCATCGAAAAAAACGCGAACGCGACGCTGGAGATCATACGTGCGAATCTTGATTGAGCTGCCGACCTGGCTGGGCGACGCCGTGATGGCAAGCGCCGCGGTGGAGGCCATCGCAAAGCACGCGGCAACGTTTGGCGCGGGGAATTTGACGGGCGAATTTGAAGGCTTGGCTGATACTTTTACGGATGGCTCCGATTTTCATTCGGCAAGCGGCGACGAAACGGCGCGAAAATTCGACGGGGAAAATTTGACGGTCGGCGATGATGCGGGCGCTTTTGGAGACGATATAAGCGGACGAAGTTTTAGCTTTTTGTCGCAAAATTTCGGTGCAGTGATGCAGGAAATACAATTTTTTACGAATAAGAATTCGTTAAATTCGAATAGCGAATTTAACGCAAAATTTAAATCGGGCGGCGATGTAAATTTAACATCAAAAATGCAAAATTTGACGTTAAACGGGCAAAATTTAAAACCTAGCGAAACAGCGCAAATATCGACTGCGTTTGGCAAAACGGCGACGAATTCGGAGCAAAAATTTAAAAATTTGTCGCAGGATTTTAAAGCGCAGACGCAAAAGCTCGAGAATCAAGCGCAAAATTTTAAAAAAAAAGATCTACTAACAGCACAAAATCGCGAAAATTTAGCCGATAAACACGTCAAAATCGTATTTTTTGGCTCGTTTGCGGCGTGCGAGCTTTTTAAAGCTCATCCAAACTGCGAGCGCGTCGTCGTAGATAACAGCAAAAAGGCTAAATTTAGGCTCTGGCGGCTGTTTTGGCAGGCGAGAAATCTGGGCAAATTCGACGCTGCGTTTAGCTTTAGAAGCTCGTTTGCGAGTAAAATTTTACTTTACGGGGCGCGGGCGCAGCAAAAATTTATTTTCCAAAAAAGCAAAGACGGCGCGCATCAGGTGCAAAAATACCTAAAATTCGTCAAATCGGCGTTAAATTTAAAACGGGCGGACGACGAGCTAAAGCTTTACTTTGAGCCGCGCAAATTTGACGCTCCGGTGCTCGGACTAAATCCCGGCGCTAGCTACGGAAGCGCCAAACGCTGGTACCCAGCCTACTTCGCGCAGGTGGCGCTGCATTTTAAAGATAAATTTAAGATTATGATTTTCGGCGGCGTGGGCGAGCGGGATATGTGCGAGCAGATCGAGCGAATTTTACGCGAAAACGGCGCTGACTGCGAAAATCTAGCGGGCAAAACGAGCGTGAAGGAGCTTTGCGAAAATATCGGCGGTACCGGGCAAAGCGGCGGGATATTCGTCACGAACGACAGCGGCCCGATGCATATCGCAGCAGCCTACAAGACGCCTACGATCGCGCTTTTTGGGCCGACGAGATTTACACAGACCTGTCCGTGGCGCAACGAAAACGCCCGCATCCTGCACCTAAATCTAGAGTGCATGCCGTGTATGAAGCGCGCCTGCCCGCTAAAAAACCACGCTTGCATGAAAGATCTCTCACCGCAAGCCGTCATCCAGACGATCGAGCGAGAGTTTTTCGGCAAAGCGCAAGGAAATTAGGCGTTTTAGCGAGCGCGCGGCTCGTTTTCTTGAGCAACCGCAAATAAGCAAAAGCTCCTCGCGCACAAATGCTTTGAAAAAGGCGCGCGACCAAATTTAACGCACGCAAAGCACGCATTTGATATAGCGCAAGGTGGCTTAATCAGGGCAAATTTTACTATACCGATTTTTGGCGCGACTTAGGATTGTGCCGTATTTTTAGCTATCAAGAAAAGTGCAGACAAAGTAAAATTTAAACGCCTTTAAAGCTAGCAAATTTAAGCGTTTTGCATGCCGTCTATAGCGTCTCGCACACCGCAAAATCCCGCCTCACAAAACAACCTCAACCGCGTAGATATCGTCAAATTTAACCCTCGTTTTTACTACCGTTAAGCTTTTATCCATCAAATTTACGTTTGAGACTAGCCCCTCTATGCTCACGTAGCCCTGCCCGTCGTGGTATGTGATTCTTACCTTGTCGGCGGGCTTTAGTTTGCTTATTTTATTTAGGATTTCTTCTATTTTTGATTCGTCAAGATCTAGCTTTTCGCTCTTTTCTCGCTCCTGCGCTTTTAGGGCTTTTTCTAGAGTTGAGAGAGGGTTAAACGAGCTAAAGATTTTGGCTCTATCCCTATTCACCGCTTTTGTGTCCTCCTATCTTTTTGTTTCTATCTCGTCCGGTGGCCTCCGGCAGCAGATCGGTAGCCCTTAGGATGGAGTTTTTGCCGTATTTTTCTTTTATCTTATTTAGTGTTTTTAGCACCGTTTTTTCTTTTGCGTTTTCTTCTTCAAAGAGGCTTTTTTCGGTTTTGCTTTCCTTTACGACGTCGTTTGCAGATATGCCGATTTGCCTGATGAGGCCTGCGTTTTTTATCTTTTTTAGATATAGCTCCTGCACCGCGTCCATGAGTGCGCTAGCGATATTGCTCGGGGTTTTAAACCTTACCGTGGCTCTTTGCGCAGGTTCATTTTTATCGGCGAATTTGATATTTATCGTGAGCCCGCTAGCCCGCACCTCCTCGTTTATCATCTTTAGAGCTAGCCTATCGGTCATCTCTTTTAGCACGATTAGAGCCTCTAGCCTCTCGTAGTCCCTAGGTAAAATTTCAGAGCTAAAGTATGATTTGGTTGGGGGTTTATAGGCCTTGATATCGGCTATAGTGGTGGGCTCGATACCGTTTGCGTGATCTAGCGCGATGTAGGCGTCGATGCCAAACACCTTTTCTAGCAGGCTAAAGGGCGCGTTTGCCATATCCTTCATACAAAATATCCCGTATCTCTCAAGCTTTGCTCTAGTTTGCTTGCCTATACGCCAAAAATCATTTAGCGGCCGATGCGTCCAGAGCTTTTCTTTATAGAGCGCTTCGTCTAAAAAGGCGATATTATCCTCGCTGTGCTTAGCTAGGATATCAAGGGCGATTTTAGCTAGGTATAGATTCGTCCCTATGCCGCAGGTCGGCGTTACGCCCGTAGTTTTTAGGATGTCGTCCATTATCATCTTTGCCATAGCTCTAGCTTCTAGTTTATAAAATTTTAGATACGAGGTGAGGTCGATAAACGCCTCGTCGATGGAGTAAACGTAGATGTCCTCTTTGGCAACGTATTTTAGGTAGATGCCGTAAATTTTAGCCGCGTAGTCGATGTAAAACTGCATCCTGGGCGCAGCGATTATATATTTGATATTTTTAGGGATCTCAAACAGTCTGCATCTGTTTTTTACGCCGAGCGCCTTTAGTGCGGGACTAACGGCTAGACACACGCTGCTCTCGCCTCTGCTAGCGTCTGCGACGACCAAATTTGCCTCAAATGGATCAAGCCCTCGCTCAACGCACTCGACCGAGGCGTAGAAGGACTTTAGATCGATGACGGCGTAGGCGGGAGTTTGTGTTTTCATAAGTAGTTAAATTTGCCAGTGCGCCAAACGGCGTTAAAAGGCGGCTGGGCGGGCCAAATTTGACTCCGCCGCCGCAAATGCTTTTAAATTTAGCCTAAAACGCATCGTCGATAGCTTGGCAGATGATATGCCCTATCATTATGTGCATCTCTTGGATGCGCGGCGTATCGTTTGACGGCACGACCAAATTTAGCTCGCAAAGCTCGTTCATCGAGCCTCCCGTGCGGCCGCTTAAACCGATCGTTTTGATACCGATTTTTCGCGCTAGCTCGAGCGCTTTTACGACGTTGCCGCTGTTTCCGCTAGTAGAGATCGCGATGAGCAGATCGCCCTCACGGCCCAGAGCCTCCAGCTGACGCGAGAAAACGAACTCATATCCGTAGTCGTTGCCGATCGCCGTGAGCGCTGAGGTATCGGTCGTTAGAGCTATGCCAGCTAGCGCGCCGCGCTCGGTTTTGTAGCGACCCGTTAGCTCGGCTGCGATATGCTGAGCGTCTGCGGCACTTCCGCCATTTCCGCAAAGTAAAATTTTACCGCCCGCCTTTAGCGTCGCTACCGCCGTTTCGCAGGCTTTTTTGATATCAGCTTCCAGTGCAAATGTCGCTTTTATCGTGGCTAGATGTCCCTCTAGCTCGCTTTTTATCATCTCAACAGTGTTCACTTTTTATCCTTTTTATCGTCGCGCTCGTGCTTTTGCCGGCCACGAACTCCACCAGCCGCACGTCTTTTACGACACTGCTGCCGACGACTTCTTTACCTTCATAGTCCGCGCCCTTGACGAGCACGTCGGGGCGTAGTTTTTCGATCAAATTTAGAGGCGTGAGCTCGTCAAATATCGTCACGTAATCAACCGCCCCAAGAGCCGCCAGCACGGTAGCGCGGTCGGCCTGCGCGTTTACGGGGCGAGTGTCGCCTTTTAGCGCGCGCACCGAGGCGTCCGAGTTTAGTCCGACGACTAGTATATCGCCGAATTCCCGCGCTTTAGCGAGATAACCCACATGCCCCGCATGCAGGATATCAAAGCAGCCGTTTGTAAAAACAAGCCGCTTTTCGCCGCGATTTGCCAGCGTCGCGGCTAGATCATCCGCGTTTTTGATTTTCTCCTCGAAGCCGGCCGCGTTTTTACGGCGCACGAGCTCGTTTATCTCCTCAAAGCTTGCCGTCGCCGAGCCGACCTTGGCCACGACGACCGCGGCGGCTAAATTTGCCGTCTCGATCGCTTTTTTGACGCCTTCGCCCGCACCCAGCATCACGCCCAGAGTCGCTAGCACCGTGTCCCCCGCGCCCGTGACGTCAAAGACCTCTTTTGCCAGAGCAGGAAATTTAACCGCCTGCCCGTCCTCCAAAAGCGCAATGCCCTCCTCAGAGATCGTGATCAGCGAATGGGTCAAATTTAGCTCGTTTTTTAGTAAATTTAGCGCCGTAAAAAGCTGCTCGTCGTTTTCTATTTTAAAACCCACGGCCTCGCCCGCTTCTTTTTTATTGGGCGTTAGTAGCGTAGCGCCCTTGTATTTCGAGTAGTCCGCGCCTTTTGGATCGATGAGCACGGGTTTGCCCGCATCTTCGCATGCCTTTATGAGTTTTTGGCACAGCGACGGCGTCAGCACGCCTTTGCCGTAATCAGATAGCAGCGCGACGTCGTAGCTCTCCAGCGCGCGGGCGAAATTTGCCGCCAGCTCGTCCTCGCACGTTACGGCTTCGACGCTTTCTTTATCTATGCGCACGACTTGCTGATGCGTCGCCATCACACGGCTTTTTATCGAGCTCGTGCGTCCGATCTCGCGCTTGATAAACTCAGGTCTAGCGCCCTGCTCCAGCAAGATCCGCTCTATCTCGTCGCCCGTTTCGTCATCTCCGAGCACGCTTATGACGCCAACTTTCGCGCCCAATGAGAGCAAATTTAGCACCACGTTGCCCGCTCCGCCTAGGCGTTTGGTTTCGTTTTTTATCTTTACCACCTGCACGGGAGCTTCGGGCGAGATACGCTCGCAGCTACCCCAGATATAGTGATCGAGCATCAGATCGCCCGCGACCAAAGCACGTACTTCACGCATTTATCTCTTCCTCGTATATCCTTTTTATCTCGGCCGCGTAGTCTTTTATGCCCTCTTCCAGGCTAAATTTAGGCTCATATCCCAGCGCCTTTTTAGTCGGCTCGATGTCGGCTTGCGTATGGAACTGATACGAGCGCGCATACGGGTTTGGGATGTATTCGCAAGGCAAATTCGACCCCAGCTCGCGCTGCAAGATATCCACGATCTCTTGGAAGCTCCTTGCGATGCCCGTCGCCGCGTTATACACGCCGCTTGGTGCATTTAGGGCTAGCAGGTTTGCTTGCACGATGTCTTTTATATAGACGAAGTCGCGTTTGATTTTGTCGCTACCTTCAAAGAGGCGCGGATTTTTACCGCTCAAAATTTGCAGACCGAACTGCAGCACCATCGAGGCGGTTTTGTTTTTATAAAACTCCCTCGCGCCATAAACGTTAAAGTATCTCAGCCCTACGACCGCTACGCCCTTTTTAGCGTATTTTCGGCCCAGATCGTCCATTTTTAGCTTTGAAAAGCCGTAGACGTTACTCGGCACTTCGCATTCGCCCACTCTTTGCGGGCTTTTTGCGTTGCCGTAGGTGGCGCCGGAGCTCGCGTATATCATCCTAGCGCCCGTTTTTTCGCAGATATCCAGCAGATCTTTAAAGCTATTTAGATTCGTCCTTACGAGCTCGCCCTGCTCGGTCACCGTGGTATCCGAGATCGCCGCCTCGTGAAAGATCGCTTCGGGAGCGAATTTCTCGATCATAGCTAGCGTCTTTGCGCAGTTTATGTCGCCCTCGTAAATTTCGCCCGAAAATCCGAGCAAATTTTTAAAATGCCCGAAGCTTTTGAGGTTGCCGTTGCTAAATTTCTCGTCGCTTCTAAATTTATCCACGGCGAGCACTTCTACGTCTTTTAAATTTTCATCGAAATAATGCGCCAAATTTGAGCCGATAAAGCCCGCAGCGCCAGTTATTACGACCTTTTTTATATCTTTCATATTTTTCCTTCTTTTTTTAAAAACTCCAGCGCGTCCGCCACGCTTTTTAGACTGTCGCCCAGCTTTAAATTTACCCCTACGCCCGCGCTTTGCCCCGCCCGCACGTCGCTATCCTTGTCGCCTATCATTATTGAGCGCGCAAGGTCGATGTTTAGCTCGTTTGCGGCATTTAGTAACATGCCTGGCTCCGGTTTACGGCAACCGCAAAGAGCCTCCGGCGCATGCGGACAAAAGTAAATTTTCTCTATCTTTACGCCCTCTTTTTCAAACTCGCCCAGCATAAACCCGCAAAGCTCTTCAAACTGCTCCAGCGTATAGTAGCCTCGCCCGATGCCTGATTGATTCGTCACCACGACTAGCGCGTAGCCTGCTTGCACAAACTCCCTCAAAGCGGCGAAAATACCCTTTTTAAAAACGAAATCCTCGCGTCTATAAACATAGCCTGCATCCTCGTTTATAACGCCGTCGCGATCAAGAAAAAGCGCTTTTTTGGGCGCCGTTTTAAACTCTGTTTTATCCATAGCGAAAATTATACAGAAAAAAGCTAAATTTAAATGAAAATCGCCGCCCGCGCCGCACCCTAAACTTAATATTAAAAACTAATGTAAAATTTAGCTTTTAAGACTATAATATAGTTACAAATTCTATCAAAAAGGACTGAAAAATGAAAAAGCTTATCATTGTCTCAGGTGTGGCCGCATTGCTGGCCGGTAGCCTATTTGCCGCGGACGGCGCGACTCTTTACAAAAAATGCGCAGCCTGTCACGGACCGAAAGCCGAAAAAGTGTATCTAAATAAGGTTCCTGCGCTAAACACGCTTTCAAAAGAGAGTATCACTGAGAGCCTAAAAGGATACAAAGCCGGCACTTTGGATAAATTTAAAACTTCAGCTATGATGAAACCCATCTCAAAACCTCTTAGCGATGATGATATCGCAGCTCTTTCGGAGTATATCTCTACTTTAAAATAATCCTTTCGGCGGAGATTTTCCGCCGATTTTTTCCCTTTGCTCGGGTTTCATTTTAGTGACTTTTTTATAAATTTTCTTTTAAGCTTTTAAGGCTATAATCTCGGTCTAAATTTCTATCAAAAAGGATGCAAAATGAAAATCACTCACATTACGGCGGCGGTTTTGGCGCTAAATTTATCTCTATTTGCGGCCGACGGAGCGCAAATTTACAAAAAATGCTCAGCCTGTCACGGCAAAAAAGCGGAGTTAAAATACGCAAATAAAGTCCCCGCATTAACTAGCATCAGCAAAGAAGAACGCGTAAAAGCCTTGCAAGGCTACAAAGACGGCTCAAACGATAGCTTTGGTATGGGCAAGGTGATGCAACCCCAAGCTAAAGCTTTAAGCGACGAGGATATAGAGGCAGTGAGCGAGTATATCGAGAGTCTAAAATAATCTTTGCGATCTAAACCTCGAAAATCTCGGTAATCGATGGGACAAACTGCGAAGCGACCGAAATAATCTCGCGCATGGATCCTGCTCTCGCTTGTCCAACTTAAAATTGCATTTTGGCCGCGGCGGTTTTCGAGCGGATTTATGATGCATGCCAGCACCGACTCGCCAAAAACGGCGCCAGCATCGTAAACCGGCATCCCGTCCAGACATATCGCACCGCTTCTAACCGTTCGCCTCGCCCTAAACCGGGGCGGTTTTTGAGCTTTTGCCGATCGGTTCGTTAAAAGCGGCGGTTTCGCGGCTAAAATTCGCCCTCGTAAAATTTCTACTCGTAGCCGCGGGTAGCGGGTATTTGCTTTGCTAAATTTGATACTCGCTAGAGCTCAACTCGCCTCGTAAAAGTTTGCCAAAGCGTGCAGCCGCGGCATCTACGGCATCGTCGCTAAACTCGCCGGGCTCAAACCCGCCGCTGATAAACGGCACGGCAAAGTCCATCCCGCAGTAGTTTGCCGCGATCTTAAGCGGCGTTAAAATTTCATCCATGCTATAGCCGATCGCGCCCTGCTTAGAGTATTCGCTAAGCGGCGTACTAGCGCTTAGCGCGAGCTGCAGGACCTTGCCCCTAAGCGCGCCGGAGCCCACCAGTTCGTGCGAAAAAACGGCGTCGAGATAGGCCTTCAGCATAGGCGGCACGTTTAGCCAGTACAGCGGATACAAAAACACGATACGATCCGCGCCGCGTAGTGCTTCTTGCTCGGCGCGAGCGTCGATGCGCGCAACGTCCAAGCCGTAAAGCCCCTCCAAATGGCGCACCTCCGTATCCACAGCACCCTTTGCGACCTGTGATAGGGCTTTGTTTACGCGCGAGGCGGCGAAATTCGGATGCGATAAGATCACGAGCGTTTTCATGTTGTATCCTTCGTTAAAATTTTGAGAAATTATATCACCAAAAGGCTAAAAGTAGATTAAGAGGTCTTGCGAAAGCAAGGCGTTATTTTGCTCGCGAGGGAGCAGAAATTTGCGGGATCAGACCTTGCTCGCGCGGCAATCGTAGCGATTAAATTTTAAAACGACGATAATGACCCGCTTAGCAGCGGCGCATATCAGGCCTGTATGCCAAGGGTAGCCTGCGCGAGCCTAAAAAACCGACAAGGGGCTTTGCGAGCGGCTAAATACACCGACCGTCCCGCTCGCTCGCGAGCTAAAAAACGTCGCAAAGCGTAGTTTCACAACGAGCGTATCCGCAACCGCACCGCCTAAAAACAGCTCGCACAAGATAAATTTAACCGCCAAAACTGCAAGCAACGCCGCCCAAAACGCCCGCCTTCGTTGCAAATTATACACAAAGCAGACAAAGCCCTTATTTTCGATAGGCTCAAGATAAGTTAAGCGGATTTTATCTTATCATCTTTAGTAAAATATGATAGAAAGTTTTTGTATCTTTACTGTTTATTATATCTAAACTCTACTTCGCTACACTCGTAGCTGCGTCTTGAAAAGCTACGAATACAGTGAAGTAGAGCATAACACATTCCTTTAGATAAAGCAAGAAATTCTCTTTGTTTAGTTTCTCTGCGGTCGCTACCGTCACTACGCTTGAGAAGATTTCTTTAAATTTTGTTTAGCATATCTCCCTCTGCTCTACTTCGCTAAACTCGTAGCCTTTCAGGAGGCAGTAGCAACACAAGTCGCAGCTCTTGTGCTTAGCCACGTTTTGCTTGCTACTGATAAGACGCACTCTCTTTGAGAAAAAGTTTTTTATACCGTTTATGTGATTTTTACCGTTAGCGTCTTATAAAGTAATAAGCGTAGCATAATTAAAATTCATTTTTAGAATGTTTTACCCTGTAGTGTGCTTTAGCTCCGTAATCAACCAAACCATCGTAAGCTTTCCGGCAATCAGAGTATATAGTAGAGCTATCAAGCTTGCTATATTGCGATAGTATAGGTATTAATTCACTAGCAGAGCAGTTTTTAATTATTTGGGTATAAACTCTGCCATCTCTTTTAAACATACCGTTGTGCTCTACTTCACTGTGTTCGTAGCTTTTTAAGGCGCAGTAACGAGCGGTCCCGAGCCATTAGGCGACGGTAGCTAGCGGAGCGACGCTAAGCGAAGTTAAGCACCGGAGTTTTATTTGCTATACCTCTACCTCTTTTCTCAAAGAGAGTGTGAGCACAAGACCTCTTACTCTTTAGACATTAGAATTCTTATTTCTCTAAAGATTTTACATAGTGTTACTTCTGAAATTTTAGTTAAATTCGATATCTTTGATGCTTCTATATCCTCTGTGAAGTACTTTAGAATTTCTCTAAATTTAGCTTCAGAAATTCTTGAACGGACCATATACTTATTTTTCATTGATAAAATCATAGTTCTTGTGCTTAGCTTCACTTCGTTTGCTACTGATAAGACGCGCTCTCTTTGAGAAAAACTCCTTTGGAAGTTTTTAACTTATCTTGAGCCTTTCGATATTGTAGTCCATTATTTCACCAACAATTCTTTGATCGCTTCAGTCATAGCATCCACTGAGCCGAGCGCCTGCACGTTTAGCAGATACTTACCGCCGACGACGAACGCCGGCACGCCTTGGATCTTGGCTACGTCGTAGCTCTCGTCCCATGTTTTTAGGATCTCTTGCGCACGCGCAGAGTCTAGAGCTTTGTCGTAGTCTGCGTCGCTCACGCCCGTCGCGCCATAGCTCTGCGGCAAAATACGTCGTCGCGCCGTCGCAATGCGCACTATCGCGCGCTAAAAGTGTTTTCGCTCCGCGGTAAAGCTATCGCCGATACCTGGGTTATCTACCGGCTATCGCGCGCCAAAAACGCTTTCACGCCCGCGCCGCAAAGCAAACTCCTGCGCTCGCCTAAGCCTCCAAAACCCGCCTAGCGATCAGGCTTTGTCCGCCCTCCTCTTTGACGCTGCAAAGTATTAAATTTCGCTGCTCAAAAAAGGCCTCCAGTCGCTCGTCCCCGTCTAGAAGGATCTCGCTTACGATCCGCCCGACGCTTGGCAAAAAGCGCCAAACGCCGATTTTTACGTCAAGGGCCTGCACTCGCACGCTTTTGCCGTCTAAGATGCTAAAAATCTACTCGGATTTTCGCCTGTCGTTATGCCGTAGTTAGTCGAAATTTAACGCTAGATTTAACTGCAACGGATTAAAATTTATCGCTCAAATTTACCGCCAAAGCCCTCGCCGTCAAATTTAAACCTCAAATTTATCAGCAAAATTCCGCCGACGCTCAAAGTCAAATTTCGCAGCGAATTTTACAGCCTAAAATCGGCTGAATTTTATCGACAAAGTCTCGAAAAATTTGCCATAAATTTAAACCTCAATCAGGCGGCTTATAGCCCTTTTCTTTGCGGCGCAGCTCCAGCTTATAGGCGTCGTTTAGCGCGTCTTCGTCGTCAAATTTCGTCCCGTCCAAAAACTTTCGCTCATCGTCAAACTGCCTGGTTTTAAGCCCCCACAGCAGCGCCGCCAGCCCGCACGCGCCAAGCAGCGTCGAGACGCCGATCATCATCGCCACGACCGCCCCGCTCATCGCTCGCTCCTAGCCCGCATCGCGTTTAGCACGACCGCGACCGAGCTTAGCGACATCGAGAGCGCAGCTACGGCGGGCGCCACGTAGCCGGCCATCGCTAACGGTATCGTCACGGCGTTATAAACGAGCGAAAAGGCCAAATTTTGCCGCACGATGCGGTAGGTCCTGCGCGCGAGCCTAACCGCAGCTGCTAGCGAGACGGGGTCATCCCTCATTAGCACGACGTCGCTTTTTGCGATACTCACGGCCGCTCCGCTACCCATGCACACAGCCACGCTTGATAGCGCGAGCGCGGCGGCGTCGTTGATCCCGTCGCCTACCATCAGCACATTTCGGCCCTGCTGCGCCAGTCTCTCTACGTAGGCGGCCTTGTCCGTGGGCAGAGCGTTTGCGACCGTTTCGTCGATGCCAAGCCCCTCTGCTACGCGCTTTGCGGCGTATTCGTTATCGCCCGTTAGCATCGCTACGCGCATTTTGGCGTTTTTTAGCGCGTCCACGCACTCTTTAGCGCCATCTTTTAGGCTCTCCTTTAGCTCAAATGCCGCCGCGATCTCCCTGTCTGCGGCAAAAAAATAGCAAGTCTCGCGTACCGCTTCGCCGTTATAAAGCCCCAGCTCGCGCATAAATTTCTCGCTCCCGCCGGCTAGATTTATACCGTCAAATTTAGCCCTTACTCCGCGCGCTGCGATATTTTCAAAGCCCTTTAACTCTAAAAGTTTTAAATCCCTAAAATTTGCGCGCAGATACTCGCCTACGGCGCGGCTAATCGGGTGATCCGAGCCGCTAACCAGCGAAAAAAGTGCACTTGCGTCAAATTTGCCCGAGTGCGTAAATTTACTAACCTTAAGCCGCCCGGACGTGAGCGTACCGGTCTTATCAAACACAGCCGTATCGCACTTGGCTAGACTTTCGATGATGCGCGCTTCTTTAAAAAGTATCCCGCGCCTAAAGCCCGCCCCAAGCGCAACGAGCGTGCTAACGGGCGTAGCAAGCCCCAGCGCGCAGGGACACGAGATCACCACGACCGAGATCGCGACGATGAGCGCGGCGGATAGCTCGCCCGTGCGCCAGAACCAAAACGCAAACGTCGCTAGCGCCAGCGCCGTGATAGCAGCCGAGAATCTCGCCGAGATAGCGTCCGCGAGTGCCTGAATCTTGGGCTTTTTGGCTGCGGCGGTTTCTAGCAAATTTATAATACGGGCTAGCACCGACTCGCTAAAGACGGCGCCGACCTCATAAACCAGCGTGCCGTCCACGCACACAGAGCCGCTTTTTATCTCGTTTTCGCCATCTTTTGCGCTAAGATACGCAGGCGCGCTCTCGCCGCTAAGGCTAGAGAGATCAAAGCTCGCCGCGCCGCTTACGACTACGCCGTCAAGTAGCACGCGCTCGCCCGCTCTCACGACCACGAGCTCGCCCGCACGCACCTCCTGCGCGCTTTTTAGGATTATTTCGTCGCCGTTTTTGACGCTAACGGAGTTTAAATTTAGCGAGTTTAGATTATCAAGCGTGTCGGCGGCTTTTTTCTTGCTCAAGATTTCCAGATATTTGCCGATAAATACGAAAGTGATTATCATCGCGACCGAGTCGAAATACACCTCGCCCTGCCTTGAAAACATCGCGTAGATCGAGAAAATGTAAGCCGCAAGCGTACCCGTGACGATGAGGCTATCCATGTTTTGCGTTTTGTTTTTTAGCGCCGTCCAAGCACCCCTAAAAAACCCGCTTCCCGTATAAAAAAGCACCGGCGTAGCGAGGATAAATTCGGCGAAATTTATGATAGAGCGCACGTCCTGGCGCATGCCGGTGAAGTAGCCGCCGTACTGCGCGACGGCCAGCCACATGATGTTCATCGTGCAAAATATCCCGACAAGCAGCCTAGCGTAAAATTCGCGCCTCTGCCCTGCTAGCCTGTGCTCCTGAGCCTGCGCGTCGTATGGGTAGGGCTCGTAGCCGATGGAGTGGATAAGAGCGAAAATTTGAGCCAAATTTATCTCGTTTTCGTCCCAGACGATGAGGGCTTTGTTATTAACCGAGTTTATATTTACCTCTAAAATTCCCTTCTGCGCAAATAAAACCTTCTCGTTTAGCCAGACGCAAGCCGAGCAATGGATACCCTCGATGATGAGCGAGATTTTACTAAAACCGTTCTCGTTTTTGACATAATTTTGATAAATAGCCGCGAGGTCCTCTTGCGACTTTTGCGCCGCGTTTTTCGCACCCCAGGCGGGATTTAGCGTAGTTTTACCAAGCCTTTCGTAAAACTCATTAAGCCCGCTTGCGTTAAGTATCTCATAAACTCCCGCGCACCCCTCACAGCAAAACAGCTCCCCGCCGCGCTCTATCAACGCCTCGCGCTCAAATTCGCCTCTGCAGTGCGCGCATTTAAATTTGCTCATCGGTTACTTTTTTCTTTCATTTTAAGATTTTTAATTATACGCAAAATTTCTAAAG
Organism: Campylobacter rectus; assembly: GCF_004803795.1. Lineage (NCBI taxonomy): Bacteria > Pseudomonadati > Campylobacterota > Epsilonproteobacteria > Campylobacterales > Campylobacteraceae > Campylobacter > Campylobacter rectus. The sequence continues at coordinate 1,820,406 of NZ_CP012543.1, forward strand.
CCTCGCTTGATTTTGCAAGCTTTGGCGTGAATGGGAGAGTGTCTCCAAATTTGACGGCAAATTTGACAGATTTTGCTCACACATAAACATAAATTTGATCAGACTTAGCCAAAACCCGCATCTTGAAAACGCTGGCAAATTTACGAGCGAATTTTTAACGCTCGCAAATTTTGGCCTCGAATTTTACCCATAACCGCTCTGTGGAATCTTGTAGTAATACAAATAGTGTCTTGAGCGCTGAATTTAATACTTTCGCTATCTTTTTAGCAAGCGAGCTATTATGATTATAAAAAGTATTTCGGCTAAAAATGTGCCAACCCCTTGAGCAACAACAAAGTCTCCTCGCTGTGCCCCAACCGCAAACGGGAGTAGCGCACCCAAAATAAGCGCTAAAATAATCGTCGCAGCGGCAGGCAAAAACAAATCTATGAAAAATTTTGCAATTTCGTCAAAATAACTTAGCCGCTTATAAAGCACCGCGCACACGCCACTAAAAAATATCCAAAAACCGACCAAATAAGCGATATTTAGCTGAAGCCAATCAAGCGGATCGCCCAAATCTCCGAGAGGATCGGCATCTCCTGCTGGATCATACTCCGTAAAAAGCGCAAGCTCTACCGCGCTAGTCGTAAGCCCGTAAATACTCATAAAGCAAAAACTCATCGAAAACGCACAAGTAAAAATTTTTAAAAATGCCATTTTTTTCTCACGATTAGATTAAATTTTACGCTCCAGCTTTATATTTTTAAGCCGCACGATTATAGCACATTAAAACGTCCTAGGCGCTACCGATTTGTCCCTCCCCCAACCCTCACGCAAACTCCCTATCTATCACGATGAAAATTTTATATCCAGGAAAGCTTAGCGATATCTCGCGCTCTACCTCGGCGCGCAGCTCACCTAGATTTTTCTCGGCAAAATCGACCATCACGTCAAACCTCACGCTCTTTTTCTTAGTATCGATGAAAAACGCGTGAAATCCGCGCACGCTGCTAAAGCGCGAGAGTAGATTCGTCACGCAGGCGCGGCTCCCTTCTTGACTCAAATTTACGCTATAAACGCCGAAAACCAGATAAATCCTGTAAATTTTATAAATCTCGATCTGAAGCTCGTTTAGCCTCTGCGAGACCTCGCTAAGAGGCAAATGCTAGTCTATCTCGACGCTTACTGAACCAAAGTATCGCTGCGCGCCGTAGTTGTGCAGGATTAGGTCGTATGCGCCGCGCACGATCTCGCAGCGATTTACGGCGGCGCAAATTTCGTCGCTGATCTCCTTTTCAACGCGCCGACCGATGATTTTATCGAAGGTTTCTTTTATCAAAAACGCCGTTTACGATAATAAAAAGCGAGGCCAAAGCGCCTGCGTAGCCGTCTATCTGGATATCGGCGAAGTACGATAGCGCGGCGGAGACGAGGATCACACACGATATGATCGCATCGCCCAAAGCCTCCTGCGGGGCGGCTCTAAGCGAGATAGATTTGGTCTGTTTGCCGATCTTTTGCAGTAAAATCCGAGCGCAAATTTGACGAATATCGCGCAGAACAAAAACGCCAAAAACGGCATCGTAAAGCTAGTAGGCTCCGGCGCGAAGATATTTTCGACCGAAGTTTTTAGAAACTGAAATCTCAGCATCGGCACGATAACCGAGGCGATGAGACCGCCGATATACTCGGTCCTGCCGTAGCCGTATGGGTGGGGCTTCGCCCGGCATCTTGCTAGCTAGTTTTGATCCGAAAATTGTAATGATACTTGAGCCTGCGTCGCTAAGGTTATTTACAGCGTCTGATATCAGCGCGACCGAGTTTGAAACCATAGCGATAAAGATTTTCGCTCCGGCTAAGAAAAAATTCGTAACTATACCGATAAGCGCGGTTTTATCATCGTTTTTTCACGTTTGTCGTCTTTAAAATCCGTCATTTTGAAATTTCTTTTCATTTTTGGCGAGATTATATCGCTTCTTGACATCAAAGCCAAAATTTTATAAAATGCGAGCTTTCAAAACTTCTTTTTGAAACTTAAATTTATCTACAAAATTATTCCGTAATTTTAAAGAGGACACGATGGAAAATAACGCGACCCAGCCTGCAAATTCCGCGCAGGAAAATCAAAAAACGACCAAAAAATACCCGAGTGTGCGCACTCACATCCCCGTCGACGGACACAAAATCGAAGAGCTAAGAATGCTCAGCCTAGAGGAGCTCATCGCTATCGCAAATAGCGTAGGCGTCGAGAATCCGCGCGAATTTCGCAGACAAGATTTGATATTTGAGATCCTAAAAACCCAAACAAAACAAGGCGGATTTATACTTTTTACGGGCATTTTAGAGATCACGAGCGAGGGCTACGGCTTTTTGCGCTCGGTAGACGCAAACCTCAGTGACAGCTCAAACGACGCCTACGTCTCAAACTCTCAAATTCGCAAATTTGCCCTACGCGTGGGCGATATCGTGACGGGTCAGGTGCGCGAGCCAAAAGATCAGGAAAAATACTACGCCCTGCTAAAAATCGAAGCGCTAAACTATATGCCGCTAATCGAGGCCAAAGAGCGCCCGTTATTTGACAACCTAACCCCGCTTTTCCCGACGGAAAAACTTCGCCTCGAGTACGATCCAATGAAGCTAACGGGCCGCGTGCTCGATCTCTTTACGCCTCTTGGCAAGGGTCAGCGCGGCCTAATCGTCGCCCCTCCAAGAAGCGGTAAAACCGAGCTCATGAAAGAGCTAGCCCACGGCATCGCGCGCAACCACCCCGAGTCGCATCTCATGGTACTGCTCGTGGACGAGCGTCCCGAGGAGGTCACCGACATGCAGCGCTGCGTAAAGGGCGAGGTATTTAGCTCGACGTTTGACCTACCTGCGATGAACCACGTGCGCGTCGCCGAACTCGTCATCGAAAAGGCCAAACGCCTCGTAGAAATGGGCAAGGATGTCATCATCCTGCTTGATAGCATCACCCGCTTAGCGCGCGCGTATAACACCGTAACTCCGCCAAGCGGCAAGGTGCTAACCGGCGGCGTGGATGCAAACGCCCTGCATAAACCGAAGCGCTTTTTCGGCGCGGCGCGAAACATCGAGCACGGCGGTAGCCTCACCATCATCGCCACCGCACTCATCGACACGGGCTCGCGTATGGACGAGGTAATTTTCGAGGAATTTAAAGGCACCGGCAACAGCGAGATCGTGCTAGATCGCAACATCTCCGACCGCCGTATTTACCCGGCTATCAACGTACTAAAATCAGGCACCAGAAAAGAAGAACTACTGCAAAAACCGGACGAACTGCAAAAGATCTGGGCTATCCGCTCGGCGATCGCGACGATGGACGACGTAGAGGCGCTTAAGTTTTTATACGCCAAAATGCTAAAAACCAAGGATAACAAAGAGCTGCTTTCGATCCTAAACGAGTCGTAAATTTACGCATTTTTTGACCTAAATTTACCGCCGCTTAATCTTACGCGCGAGTCGTTTCGGCTCGCCGACCTACTTTAAAACGCTCTAAATTTTATAAATTTACAAACCGTCTCCGCTTAAATTTACGTCAGTAGCGGCGACTATTTAAACGCCCAAATTTAACGCGGCCTTTCAAATTTGCTTTTAGCTTTTGTTGTCCGTCGCTTCTCACATCTTACGCTAAATTTACGAGATTAACCGCTTTATGCACGCTTTGCTTTTTTATTTAAATTTTACTGCGCTACCGAGCACGCCGCCCCCTCTTCTATCGCTGCGACGGATTTGCAAATTTTACCGCCCAGCGCCTTTAAAGAATTCCTCTATCATTTTTTGATTACATACGTCTAAATACTTCTCTCTGCCGCTATCGCAAAAATCCGTACTCCCGGGATTGCCGCCATATGCCCTTATAATTTCACCCGCTATCCCCTGGTATCCAACGCTCATATATACGTTATCTGCTAGAATTTTACCGGTATATCTATCTTTGATCACGGCACCGTAGTCAAAATCAATATATAACATATCTGTCAATACATTAGGCTTTATGTCGGGCTTTAGTTCTATGACGGCATACGGATATTTTATTACGAGCTCGACAGACGCTATCTCATCTTCATTGATTTCTTTGCGAGCTATACATTTGTCTTTGTAAATTTGCTTGAGATCTTTCATATTGTATTTTATGTAGCTTAATATTTTAGACGGTTTTATATCTATCGTCGAGGCATTTCTATCATCAAGTAACGATTTTATCTCTATGATTATTTTATCCTCGCTTTCATGATTTGATTGCAGTTGATTAAAAAATATATTTAATTCTTCATATGTTATCGGGATACTCTTTAAAAAGCCTCTTGTGCTTAACTTGGCTGATAAAAAGCACTCTTGTGCGGTATAGTCATCCAGATAAATTCTAAAATATTTACCGTTCGTGGCGGGATTTTTACTTTTTTCTTTGTAGTCTATAAAATTTACGTAGCCGTTTATCAAAGATATGAAATTCGCATCGGTCGTATTTGCAGGGAAATTTAGCCAATCGGTTGGATCTATCAAAGGAAAAGCGCTTCTATTCCATTCGACTATTTCTCTTTCTCCGGCATAATATGCTCTGATAGCGGGCTTTTCGTGGACACTTATCTTGGCATATTTAAAATCATAATAGGCCATAACGACTCGAAGTAGGATAAAGTCACTAAAGAAAACCATAAACCAAACAAAAAGCCAAAGCAGCTTGCGTTTACCCTTGAGGGCGATTAAAGCGACAAAGAAGCTTACGATTAGAAAAATGAGTGCGATTAGAAGTGCTGCGGCGTCGTGCATATCGTCAAATCTCCAAAATTTCAGGCTCTCCAAACAGTCGCTTGGCTTCTTTTAAAACCGCTTGATTTTTTGCGGCTTTTGGGTCGGTTTGCAGTTTGGCGGTCAAATTTTGCGCAGGATTTTGACTGCTCAAATTTGCCTCGTTTGAGGACGAGTCGTCAAAATTTGCTTCGTCCTGGAGCTTGTCGCCGCTTAATTTTGCCGCATCAAAAGGCGCGCCGTTTCGCGAGACGAAATCCGCTAAAGCGCCCTGTGTACTCGTTTTAACCAAGCTGCCAAATACATTATCACCGTTTTGCCGAGGTTCTAAATTTTGCCTTGCGGCGGCGCTTGCCGGCTCGCTCGCGTCTTGCTCAAAGGGTGCGGCGATACCCTCATAGTCCGCCGCCTCGCTAAACATCTCGCTCACGCCATCAGAATCAAAGGGCGGCTCGCCGAAGCTAGCCGTTTGCGGCGCGCTGTTTTGGTTAAATTTAGCAGCGCCGCTTGGTTTTTGCTCCGTTTTCGCGGCGTTTTGGCTCTCGAGCAGCCTTAGTTCGTCGTCTAAAAACGCCAGATCCGCTCCCGTAGCGACGCCTTCATCGGTCTTAAATTTCAGCGAATACGCCTCATGAAAATCGTGCGTGTCGTCGCGCATACTCTCAAAATCAGGCGCAAATTTAGGCTCGGCAGGCTGAACTAAACCCGCCTGCGTTTGCGAGTTTTGCGTCAAATTTGCCGCGTTTTCGTTTAAATTTAAGGGCTCGGTTTTGCCCATAGGCGAGTCGCTATTAGTTTGTTCGCTTAGAGCCGAGTCGTTTGCCGTTTGCGCTTGCGTTTGCTGCGTCAAATTTTCCGTTTGCTCGTCCTGCTCGCCGCCTTCAAATTTAGCGTCTAAATTTTGCACCAAGGGCGTAGCCGTCCTCTCCTCGCTACCGCCTGCAAACAAATTTCCAGTCAAATTTGAGGGCTCTTGCGCTTGGGCGTTTTGATTTAAATTTTCCACCGAGCCGCCCGCGTCAAATTTGGCGCTCTCTAGGCCTGAAACAGTTTCGTTGCCCTCAAATTTGTCCGCACTGCCGCGCTCATCGTCTAAATTTGCAGTACTTTTTGCCGTCAAATTTGCCGCCGCGTCCTTTTGCTCTGCGCCCACTATTTCGGGGCTTTGCTTGGGAGTTATCTTTATCTTTGCGCTCTCGCCGAAAAGACTGCGCAAAATCTGCAAAATCACCTTCGAGCTCTCGCGAAGCCGCCTCTGATCATCGCCAGCCGCACTCGAGGCCAAACTCATGCAGCCGCTTGAGAAATCCAAAAACTCGATGCAGTCTTTAAAGCACTCGCCAAGATCAAAGCTGCGGTCGTAAATTTTGGCCAAAAACGCCTCGTAAGCCGGATTTTGAGTTTTTGCGGCGCTGGTTTGGCCGCCCGGCTCTTGAGGCGTCTGGGCGCTCAAATTTGCCGAGCCGGTTAGAGTCTGAGCGCTCAAATTTTGCTCCAAAGCCGCGCCGTTTTGCGAGGCGAGTTTGGCAGCGTTTACTCCCGTCAAATTTGATCCGTCCGCAGAGGCTGAAATTTGACCCGTCTGCGCAGGAGCCCTAAACCTAGCCGCTTCGCTTCGTCCGCCCGTGAAATTTGACGCCGCACGAGAAGCGCTAAAATCAGCCGCGCGCGCCTGCGAATCCGCAAATTTTTCCCTCGCGTCCACGGCTATCATCTCGTCGATCGATTTTAGATTTATCGCCTCGATCATCATAAAAAGCATCACGCCAAGCACGAATCCGCCGTCGCTGCTGACGCTTAGCATCGAGCGCGCCTGCGAGAGGATCCTAAAAAATCTCTCGTATAAAAGCAGCGAGTATTTCGGACTCTGCGCAAGGAAATTCGCCTTGAGATTGGCCGTTATCTCGTCTATCACCATCTCGGCGTCGTAGCTCTCCAGCTGCGCTACCGCCGCGCTCACGGCCGATTTGTCGCCACTCATAACGAGCGCCAAGATCTCCTCTATGCGCTGCGGATCAAGCAGCCCCAGCATCTGCGCGACGACGCTTTGCGTGAGCTCGCCCTTGGCGTAGATGATAGCCTGATCTAGCAACGTGAGAGTGTCGCGCAGCGAGCCCGCGCCGCTGCGAGCGAGGATCTCGAGGGCCTCTTTTTCGTGCGGGACGTTTTCGCGGTTTAGGATAAAGTCAAGATGTGCGACGACGTCCGGGCGCGAGATCTGGCGAAATCTAAAATGCTGCGTGCGCGATAGCACGGTGGCCGGGAGCTTGAGCGGATCGGTCGTGGCCAGGATAAATTTGACGTAGGGCGGCGGCTCCTCGAGTGTCTTTAGCAGTGCGTTAAACGCGGGCGTGGAGAGCATATGCACCTCGTCGATGATGAAAATCTTAAAGCGAGCGATCGCCGGAGCGTACTTGGTCTGCTCGATGAGCCCCTTTATATCGTCGATACCGCGGTGGCTAGCCGCGTCCATCTCGATGATGTCGATGTGGCGCCCTTCGTTTGCGGCTATGCAGTTGGCGCACTGCTCGCAGGGCCGGCTAGTCGGTCCGTGATCGCAAACCAGCGCCTTTGAAAATATCCTCGCGCTCGAGGTTTTGCCGCTGCCGCGAAGCCCCGAAAAAAGGTAGGCGTGGGTGAGGCGGCTCTCGTCCAGAGCGTGCGTGAGGCTGGTGCTGACGGCCTCCTGGCCTACGAGCTCGCTAAAATTTCGCGGTCTATATCTAAGCGCTAATGCTTGCAACACGGATTTTTCCTTAAATTTAAGATGTGATATTCTACTTTTTTTTGGATAAAAATTTAATATATTGCGGCTCGGGGCGGCGCGAAACGAGTGCCCCATAAAGACGGTAAAGCGACGTTTGGCGATAAATTTGTCGCGAGAGTAGAGCCTACCGCAAAAGGCGGCGGCGCAAAACGAGTTATTTAGAGAGGCGGCGAAACGGGCGAGCTTTTGTCTAAAAATTTGCCGCGATAGCGAGTTTGCCGCGGATGACGATAGGGTGAGATGGCCTTGGCGATCAAGACGAAAAGCGCGGCTCTGGCGGTAAATTTAACGTGCGCCAAAGCGATGCCGTGTTTTGTCAAACGGCGGCAAATTTGACGTAAATAACCGCAAATTCGGTGCGACTATGCGGCAAAATTTGAGCAGTTTGCAAGGCAAGCGGTAACAGATGCGAGTCGAACGATTTGACGGGCTGACGCGAAGTTAAATTTGTATCATCGGCAAGTCGGCGCAAAGCGATAAATTCGCAGCCACGCTCCGTGCAACGCACGGTAGGTCGTCGCATTTTGTCGCTCACGACTTATGCGGCGGTAAATTTGACGTAAATAGGGCGCAAAATAGCCGCTCGGCGAGGCGATGAGGCGGATAAATTTGAGGATATGGCGCGTCCGGGATTTGCGGCGGAGTTTGGCGAGGCCGGTTAAATAGCGGCGAAACAAATCTTTTAGCAAGACGGCAAAGACGACTATTTTTACCGCCAAGCTCGGTTTGCGGCAGGGTAGATAAAAACATACCGTCAAATTTAGCCGCTCATAAATTCACCCGTTTGGCAAAATTTGATATAATCGCGCGGAAATTGAAAATCAAATAAGGAGAAAAATGAGAAAAGTTATATTGAGCGCGCTTGTTTTAGCGTTTGGATTTTTGGCTGCGGGATGCGAGAGGAACGACTATCAGCACCCGATGTATCGCTCAACGAAAAATAAATAACCTCAAATCAGGCGGGTAACCGCCGCCTCAAATTTATCTCCGCCGCAAATGCCAAATTTTACTATTTTGCTTACTTTAAACGCCGATTTATTGCGCTTCGCCGCTTTGTAAAATTTGACGTTTGCGCGGCCCATTTTAAAATTTAACATCCTCGCAAACCTCTTTTATCTTGTCGTCCACGGATTTTATTACGGTCGTATATATATTTATGTCGTATTTGTCCAAGTCTTCTTTGTTTTTCACCAGCCAGTCCCTAGTTTGTATGTAATCTTTTAAGTATTCGTTTTTATCCGTTTGGCAAAAGCCGTCTATATTTGCGTATCTATTTGTCAGTATTTGCCAGTATAAAATTTGGCTTGCTATCGCGTGAATTCTTTCGTTTTCAAAGTATTCCGCCGTCTCCGCTTTGCGAGTTTTGTCGTAAATTTCGGGATATTTTGAAGAGTAAAGCGCGTTCATATATTTTATATATTCGCGCAGTTTTATGAGTCTTTCGTGCTGTTTGACGTTTTGCGATATTTTTTCTTTCTATACTTACCGACGTTTGCCCATTTTTATTTTCTATATCAGACCAGTTCACGAGTACGTTTTTTGCAAATATAACTGACGAGTTGTTAAAGGCGGCATACCTAATCTCTTGAAACATCTTGTCTTTGGCTTCGTATTTGATCATATTTTCTATGGTTTCCCAGGCTTTTTCGTTTATTTTTTTGACTTCGTCCATATTGTATTTCATATATAGATAAATGCGGTCAGATGCGATATACATCATCAACCTAAAAACATACCAGTCCGCGTATTTTTCCGCATCGTCGCCGGGTAGATTTTCTTTCCATCTTTTTATGAAATAATCCTGCAAGGCAAGCACAGGCTGAACGATAAAGCTTTTTTCATCGACAAAGGGGAGTTTGGTTAGAAAATTGCCGTATACCATCATAAAATTTGCGCCTATTAGCCACTCTTTTGCTTTCTTGTATGGCTGACCTTCGTATAGCCACTCGCTCCTTTGGTTTATGTACATCAGGGCGTGGCCTACGACGAAGGCGATCAAGGCTATCAAAAGTAGTTTTTTGAGGGGTTTGTTTTGATTCGGCCATTTTTCATTCATTTTTAATCCTGCGAGGTTGTTGCTGATATTTTACATATTACACCCTTAAATATTTTTAAAATTTAATTTAAACATATTGGATTTATTTACTCTATAGTTGCGGCGGTTTTGTAAATTCGGCGTCAGGTTTTTGCAGTGCGGGTTTTGCGAGAAAAGTGCGGCAAATTTGTTGATCTACGGATAAATTTAACGGTAAAATTCCGGGCAAATAAAGCGGTTTAAAATTTGACGACGCAGACGCCAAATTCGGCAAATCCCGAAAAACGCAAACAAAATTTGGCAAGACAAAATAAGAAATTTAACGAAAAAAGCGGCAAATTTTAGCGCGCGAAACAGGCTGAATTTGAGCTAAATTTATTTACTCAAATTCGACCCGGACGCCAAGCTCTAAATTTGCCGCCTAAAAGCAATCAAAAACGGCGTATAGCACTCCAAACTAAAATCAACTACAAATCCCCGAACAGCGCCTTTAGATCCTTCGCGTTTTCATTCTTGCTCTCGCCCTTCGTGCCTAGTTCGTTTAGCTCGATCTCATAGCCCGTTAGCATGCTAGCTAGCCTGATGTTTATGCCGCTTTTGCCGATAGCTTTGCTCTTTTGCTCGCTCGCCAGGCTTACGACGGCCTTGTTTTCATCGGTGATCTTGACCGAGCTGATGATTGCGGGTGACATCGCGCGGGTGATGAGGATCGCAGGCTCTGCGGAATACTCGATCGCATCGATATTTTCGCCGCTTAGCTCGTTTGTGACGGCGTTGATGCGCACGCCCTTGGTACCCACAGTTGCTCCCACGGGATCGACGTTGGGCGATGTTGCCACTAGCGCTACTTTAGCGCGTTCGCCGGGGATTCTCGCACTGGCGGCGATCAGCACGAGGCCGTCTTTGATCTCGGGCACTTCGGCTTTTAGCAAGGCTTCGAGGAATTTTGGCGACGTGCGGCTTAGCTCCACCTTGATACCCATCGATTTGTCGATATAGACGCTTTTGATGACGGCTTTTACGACATCGCCCGGTTTAAATTTCTCGCCTTTTATGCGGTTTTTGCGCGACATCACGGCTCGCAGCTCGTCTATCTCGATGAAGGTGTTTTCCTCGCTATCCACTCGCGTGACCGAGCCAAAGACCATTTGACCGATCATCTCTTGATATTTCTGAAAGATCTTCTCCTCCATTAGGCGCTGGATATGGTACTCAAGCTCCTTGTGAAGCGTTTGCGCGGCGGTGCGGCCGAGGTTGTCGGTAGATAGCTCGTAGGTTAGCTCGTCGCCGATCTCTACGCCCGCATCCACTTTTTTAGCTTCGCTTACGCCCAGAAAGTGCTCGTTGTCTTCGGCCAGTCTCTCGTCGCCGTCCTCTACGACGGTGATTTTTTGATACAAATGCAAGGACTTGGTCGAGCTGTCTATGACGGCGTCGTATTCGTAGTTTTCGCCGTAAATTTTCTTTGCGGTGTTGATAATAGCTCTTATGACGCGCTCTTTTACGTCCTCTATTTCAAGCCCTTTTTCGTTTGCGATAGACTCTATGATATCCGCTATTCTTTCCATATTATTTTTGCTCCGTTATTTAAATTTGGGGGAATTTTTGAGTTAGAGGAGCATTATACAAGCTTTATACTTTTAAGAAGTTTAATGCGTTTTTTAAGATGTTTTTGCTATATTCACAGATTAAATTAAAGATTTCAAAGGATTAAAAAATGGAGCTAAAACTAGCTAGAACGCAACTTGACGCCAAACCAAAAACAATCTCTCTTGAAAAAATCGAAGCGGCTTTCACAAAAGATCCACAACAAATTTTCTATTTCGACAGAGAAAATAGCCACAAACAACTCATCGCCCTGGTCGAATTTTTCGAAGAAAAAGGCCTGAGCGTCTATCACAGGACCGTTCGCTACGGCCTCAACGAAAACGACTATATGTACGAGGTTCATATCCTTTGAGCGCTGCGCAAAAAAAGCTCTTTATCCAAACGCTAGGATGTGCTATGAACGTCCGCGATAGCGAGCACATCATCGCCGAACTCTCGCAAAAAGAGGACTACGAGCTAACGGGAAATATCGCCGATGCCGACCTCATCCTCATCAACACCTGCTCGGTGCGCGAAAAGCCCGTGCATAAACTTTTTAGCGAGGTCGGCGCCTTTGAAAAAGCCAAAAAAAATGGCGCTAAAATCGGCGTTTGTGGCTGCACGGCAAGCCACTTGGGAGATGAAATTTTCAAACGAGCGCCTTACGTGGATTTCGTACTCGGAGCGCGAAACGTCAGTAAAATTTCCACTGCGGTTAAGACGCCTAAATTTATCAGCACCGACATAAATCATGACGAGAGCGAGTACGCATTCGGCGAATTTCGCGGCTCGCCGTATAAAAGCCACATAAATATCTCGATCGGTTGCGATAAAAAATGCACATACTGCATCGTCCCTCACACCAGAGGCGACGAGATATCGATCCCCGCAAATTTGATCCTGCGCGAAGTAAAAAAGGCCGCCGAGAGTGGAGCGAAGGAGATTTTCTTGCTCGGGCAAAACGTAAACAACTACGGCAAGAGATTTTCAGGCGCGCACGAGAAGATCGATTTTAGCGACCTACTCGTAAAGATCAGCGAGATAAAGGGCGTCGAGCGCATACGATTTACCAGCCCGCATCCGCTTCATATGGATGATAAATTTTTAGAAATCTTTAGTCAAAATCCCAAAATTTGTAAATCCATGCACATGCCGCTTCAAAGCGGAAACACCAAAGTCCTGCGCGAGATGAAGCGCGGATATACCAAAGAGTGGTTTTTAGATAGGGCCGCTAAACTGCGTGCGATGTGCCCGGAGGTTAGCATTTCAACCGACATCATCGTAGCGTTTCCCGGAGAGAGCGACGAGGAGTTTGAGGACACGATGGACGTGCTGGAAAAGGTGCGCTTCGAACAAATTTTTAGCTTTAAGTATTCGCCTCGTCCGCTTACGAAGGCAGCGGAATTTACCAATCAAATCCCCGACAGCCTCGCAAGCGCTCGCCTAACCCGCCTACAAAGCCGTCACAACGAGATTTTAGACGAAATCGTCGCGGCGCAAAAGAGTAAAATTTTTGACGTATATTTCGAGGAGCTTCGCGCAAACGGCGGCGTTGCCGGCAGGAGCTTTAACAACTTCCTCGTTCAAGTCGCAGGTAGCGAAGAGCTGCTGGGCAAGACGCTAAAAGTGCGCGTGAACGATCCAAAGAGAATGGTGCTTTACGGTGAGCTTGTGGGCTAAATTTAAACGAAGCGTTTTTATAAATTTAGCCCCGCGCATCATCTATTTTTTTATTTGGATTATATTTCTAACCTGCAAAAAGAGCTTTTCTAAGACAAATTTGACAAACGAGCCCTGCGTCGTGCTGTTTTGGCACGGCAGGCTGGCGCTGATGAGCTTTGCCTACGTGCACTGGTGGACAAACGGCCAAAATCCGCAAAGACGCGCCAAAGTAATGATAAGCGACCACAAAGACGGCGAGATCATCGCGCGCGTGATTTCGTTTTTCAGTATCGACGCGATCAGAGGCAGCAGCTCAAAAGGCGCGGTAAAGGCCCTCGCGCAAAGCTTCAGAGAGCTAAAAAGCGGCATCGACGTCATCATCACCCCAGACGGTCCGCGCGGCCCCTATCACAGCGTCGCCGACGGCGCGGTAGTCATCGCGCAAAAGCAAAATGCGCCGATACAAATTTTAAACTACGAAGCGAGTAAATTTTGGCAGCTAAAAAGCTGGGACAAGATGATAATCCCAAAGCCTTTTAGCAAGATCTCTTACACGCTCTCGCCGCCTTTTAGCGTGACGGATATGGCGCTAGAAGCCGCAAGGGGGCTGATAAAAAAGGAGATGGAAAATGAGCTCTAAAGTCGTAGTTTTATCTATCGGAGCGCTTTTGGCGGCTCTTTTTATCTCGTTTGTCACCCTTAGCCCTTCCTACAAAAACGCGCTCAAGGCTAAATTTTACTACGAAACGGGCGACTACGAAACCGCTTATAAGCTCTCAAAATCGGCATATAATAAAGACATCTACAACAAACTCGCCCACACCGTAATGGTGCAAAGCGAAATCTCGCAAAAATACGCCCTCTACATCGCCCGCTCAAACGACTATCTAGAAAAGATCCAAAAAATCAGCAAATCAGGCAAGGTAAGCAAAGCGAATTTAGACAAAATACGTATGATGTGCGACATCGCCGTGAGCGACTACGACCTGCTTAAGCCCTCAAATTTGACCGACCCCGATTTGCAAAAAGAAGCCAAAATGATAAGAGATAAATTTTTAACCTTGCAAAAAGAGCTGTTTTAATTGAACTTAATAGCTTTTTGGGTATGATAACGCATTGCAATTTTAGGAGAAATCTTTGCTGATACGTCGTTTTTTTAGCGTTTTATATCTTAGCGCCGTTATCGAGTCTAAAAAATGCCTATTTTACGGTGAGGCGTATAAGGGCGCAAAACTTCTTAAAACGATAAAAATAGAATTTGATCTAGATGAGCAAGGCGTCATCTCCAAAAAAGCGGAAGAGTATCTAAAAAATCTACAAAAAGAGTATAAATGGGTTTATGTTTCGCTCTTTTTCGATGCTCTCGGTCAAGGTGTTTTTGAGGCTAGAAATGCCGAGCATCTCGAAAAACTAGGCATCAAAACAAAAGAAATAAGCTGCATAAATCCCGCTAAAAATTGGCTCGTCTACGCAAAGCTTTCGGACGTAAAAGCCGCTGAAGAAAAATTCGACGATACGGATATCGACGTGCTTTATTCGCCTATCGTACTCATACAAAAAGAGATAGAAAAGCAAAATTTACCCACCGCAAACACCCTTTTTATCTACTCCTGCAAAGAAATTTTCGCCATCTGCATCACTTCGGACGATGGCGCGAAATACGCCACCGTTTGTAAGACGGACGAATACGACGCTAGCGAAAACACTGAATTCGACAAAGAAAACAGTGACGAGATAGACGATTTTATCACCGATGTGGACGATAGCTTTAACAACCTTGACGGACTAGAAGATCTAGAAGATATGCTAAAAACCAGCGGCAACGAGGAGGAGTTTGCAGACCTCGACTACGATATAAATATGCCCGAATCCACTGACGTAACTGCGTCCGTGTCGATATTTGGACACGATATGAGTATGTATCGCCATATCTCGCTCGCGATTAAAGAATTTTACACAAATCCGCTTTACGAGGGTGATTTTATCGAAAATGTCGTGATCTTTGACGCTATGGAGAGAACGAGCGCTACTTTTTTACACTATTTGCAAAACGAGCTTTTGGTAAAGACCGCAGTTTATCCCGTCGATACGCTAAAAACGATGACGGAACTGATGAAAAAAGAGTTGGAAAATGACTAGTTACAGTTTCATAAAACCTCAGAAAAAACCGATCTTTAGTCTATTTAGCAAAATTTGGATGCTCTTTATCTCTACGGTCGTGTTACTTTTCGCCGCAGTAAATTTATTTGTCGAGCTTAAGAGCGGTTCGTTACGAAACGAAACACAAATTTCCAAACAAAAGCAAGATCAAATAAAAGAGCAGATCAAACAGACCGACGAACTTACCGCGCTTTTAAAACAAAGAAGAGATAGTGCGAACGAGATACTGGCCTCAAACGCCGTTTTAAAGCAAAGCGTGCGCAATCTACTCGATCTCGTGCCTTCAAGCATTACGCTAAACGAGATCGCGATGGATAAAAACTCACTCGTCGTAAAAGGCACTACGCCTAGCCGAGATGTTTATAATATGCTGCTCGCCACGCCGCTAAAGTCGATTTTTAACACATCAAACACCTCTTTTTATCAGCTGGATAGCGGCTGGTTAAATTTCATCAGCACAAACAAAACCGACAGCTTAGAGGGTAAAAATGAGTAAAGACAGAAGCCTGCAAAATATCGACGTTACCAAACTACTCATATATGTGCTACTTTTCATCGTTGCTTGCCTAGTGATGATATTTGGCTTTTTGGTGCCGAACATAAAAGAATACAAGCAAGTCAAATACGAAAGCCGCATGCAAATCGCCGCAAGCGCGCAAACGCAAAGGATCTACGATGCTAAATCAAAGGCCCTAAACGAGATCAATCAAAATGATAAAGCCGTGCTAGACGCGCTTGAAAATAAATTTGACGCGGATAAATTTGCGCAGTTTGCCTCGAAATACTTCACAAACGTAAATCTAAGCGAGCCAAAAGAGGCTGCAAAAAATGGCGAAATCTCGGTCTATGAGCTAACGGTGAGGGGCTCGATGAAGACGCCCGCTAAATTTTACGAGTTTATGGACGCGCTTCAAAGCTACGAAAATATCGTAAAAATCGACCTTCCGATCAAAATGCGCAAAGAGGCTGAGAAGATCGACGCGACGTTTGGCGTCAAAATTTACAGCTTAAGATAAATCAAAATTTTTAATCTCCGCTTTTTGCATAATCCTTAAAATTTTAAATAAGGATAAAAAATGATAAAATTTAATAATGCTGCCGCTTCGGCGACTGCGATTTTAAGAGATTATCTTAGCGGAGCGGCAAATTTTTCGCTTCTAGGAAAGTCACAAAATCGGAGCTAGCGAAACTTACGCCGGCCGATTTTAAAAACGTGCGCGCAAATTTGCTAAATTTAGGCTTTAAAAGCGAGTTTATCGACAAAAATGCCGCCGAGCTATCAGAAATATTGCGCAGCATCCTAGCCGCCCAAGCACCTAGCGCCAAAAGACTGCCCCATCGCTGCCTACATCAGCGAAAACGACGCCGCGCGCGAGCTAATCGCAAAGGCAAAAGAGCTGCTAAAAAAAGAAATTTATCAAAACGAATGGCTTGAAATTTACGATAAACCGGGCGGCTTTAACAGGACGCACCTTGCCAGAAAACAGCGCCAGTTCTACTCGTCGATGCTCGAAAACAAGGGCTTTAACCGCCTGTCACGCTTTATGTGGGTTTGACAACAAGGTCCGCGGCGGTATAGCCGCAGCGCGCGAGCTGCTAGACGGCGATAAGGCGGACGAGTTTATCGCCGCTTGGCACGAGATCTACGAAAATCTACTCGACTTGCTAGCACTTGAGGATGCGGCGCTCTATCCGACCTCTTTGAGGCTAATCAGCGAGGAGGAGTTTTGCGCGATGAGGCGCGGCAATGATGAGATCGGATATTTTCTCGTCGAAAAGCCGAGTAAATTTATCCGTTAAATTTGAGTGTCGACGGCGGCTCGGACTCAAATTTAAAGGTCGCAAATTTGCCGAGTAAATCAAATTTGAGCGCGATAAATTTATAAAACGGCGATTTAAACGAAGCAAATTTATCCGATCAAAACGTCGGCTCGGCGGACGCGAGCCGGCACGGTTCGGGCGGCTTTGGAGTAAATTTTAGCGCAGCGACAAATGCGGCAAACGATCAAAATTTGCGGGGCAACGCGCAAAATACCTATGCAAATTTAACCGCTGGCTCGCACGATTTTAGCGCCACTTCGGGCTCGAATTTAAACTCGGCGGTGAAATTTGCAGGCTCGCCGCAGGCTCAAAACGGCGCAAATTTAACCGCTCACTTGCAGCCGTCCGCCAAAAATTCGGCAAATTTGACGAGCGAACAAAATTAAACGCTTTGAGTTTTGCCGATTTAAAATCTCCTACCGATCGCAGGATCGTCGCGGCTCGGCCGTCGGAGCGTCAAATTTTGAGGCAAAGGCGGCAAATTTCGGCCGGTCAAATTTAAATCAGACACCTGCCAACGCCGACAAAAACGGCGGGGCAAATTTGAGCTCTGCGGCGAATTTTAGCACGCAAAACGCCTCAAATTTAAGCGCGGTAAATTTTGATCCGAATTTCCTAATCAAGCTTGCGAATTTGGTGGCAAAATACGGCCTAAACGAGCGAAAAACTGCGCAAAACAAAGTCCTGGACGTCGCCACAGGCAAGCTCACGATGGAGCAGATCAACCTCATTTTTGCCATATGCCCGTCGATCTCTCTTTCGTCGATGAGAGCGAGATCGTGAAATTTTACACCGACACGAAGCGCCGCGTATTTCCGCTAAGTGCCGGCGTCATCGGGCGCGACGTGAAAAACTGTCACTCGTGCGAGAGCGTAGCTAGCGTGCCGGAGATCATCGACGCCTTTCGCAGAGCAAGCGTGACGAGACCAACTTTTGGCTGGAGCTTCTCGGCAAATTTATCTATATTACTACTCCGCCGTGCGTGATGAAAACGGCGTATTTAAGGGCGTGCTCGAGATGACGCAAGATATCACGCGCATCCGCAGCCTAGAGGGCAAACGCACGCTGGTGACGTGGGACGATCTAAAGAAAAATACGGGGAGTGATAGTTTATAACTCATAAATTTACTTAAACTTAGTAGCCCTTGGATACTAAGTTTAAGATATTGCAAATCAATTTTTGCTTGTATCTTAAATATCTATAAGCTCATCATCATATCTACTTTTATATATGCTAATTTTTATTTTTTCATTCTTTAGAAGCCCTTTTAAGGCATACGATAAGTCCTCTATATTTCTAGGTATATTATTACCTCTATCACAATCAAAAACAACAGGCAAAAATCCTCTTCCTATCGCCACTCGTTCTATGTTTATTTTTATAAATTTGCCATCTCCATTGGTCGCGCCGTTGTCCGTATCGTGTGATTCTAATATGGTCCTCCATTCGTGTTCATACCCCCCATATCTCATCTTTTCTAGTTAATATTTCGATTATTTCGCTATTTTTAGGCAAGTTTTTGATATTTTCTATTAGTTTTGGTTCGTAGCCGTATTTTACGTCATATGTTTTACTCATCTCGTTTTCATCTAGAGTAAAATCTATCCTAAAACCTATATGGTTATTAGCATAATGCGCCCACATAAGAAGCTCTTTCTTAGAATCTTTTCTAAATTTTTTACTAAAACAACAAATAAATCTTTTTTCTTTTTCACTTTTAATATTTTCTAACGCTTTGACGATATCTTTTTCTTCGCCACTTTTGGAAAATAAGAAATTAAACCAACCTTCCCTGACATCGTTAAATTTTAAAAAATTAGAAGCATAGAGTCTATTATTTTTTAGGCTCAAGATAAGTTAAGCGGATTTTCTCTTATCATCTTTAGTAAAATATGATAGAAAGTTTTTGTATCTTTACTGTTATTATATCTAAATTCGCATTCCTTTAAATGAAGCAAGAAATTCTCTTTCTTAATGCCTTTAAATTTAGATAATCTGTGTTTAGCATATCCCCAGAAGTTTTCTATACCGTTTATATGATTTTTACCGTTAGCAAATTCATTCTTTGAATGTTTTACTCTATAATGAGCTTTGGCTCCGTAATCCACTAATCCATCATAAGCCTTCCAGCAATCAGAATATATAGTAGAGCTATCAAGCTCGCTATATTGCGATAATATAGGTATTAACTCACTAGCAGAGCAGTTTTTGACTATTTGAGTATAAACTTTGCCGTCTCTTTTAAGCATACCGAACACTGGAGTTTTATTTGCTGCTCCTCTACCTCTCTTACCTCTTACTCTTTTAGATCCGAAGTAGCTTTCGTCAATCTCTATCTCACCGCTAAACTTGCTAATTTTTTCACACTCGCTAGCCATTAAAATTCTGATATTTTTTAGAATTTTGTTGATGGAAATTCTAGAAATCCCGGTTAAATTTGCTATTTTAGTAGCCTCTATATCCTCTGTAAAATACTTGAGAATTTCTCTAAATTTCTTCTCTGAAATTCGGAAACGGACTATATACTTATTTTTCATCGACAGGATCATAGTTAAAAACTCCTTTGAAAGTTTTTAACTTATCTTGAGCCTATTTTTTAATATATCCCTTAAATATTTATTGTCGTCAGAATAAAACGAACAAACAAAATCAGAGCTATCGTCTATTTCACCGTTATAAATAAACGGCCTAAATTTTGAAAATACTTTCTTTTTTCCTGCTGTTTGCGACATACTTGTAATTCCTTATTAATATATTATCTAATGCTTGAAACGATATCATATTTTAAATATTTTTTGAATTAATTTTTAGCAGATTTACATTGATTTTATATATTAAAGATTTTATAGCGTTTAGGGTATTGCAAAATCGCGTTGCGACAACTTGAGTCAAGCCTCTATTTTTCAGTTCGGTTTATTTCGCGTAAAAAATTTTCTATCAAAACCCGCCTTTGCTCCACGCCGTCGCTCTCGCTAATGCCCTCTAGCTCGCTTGCGTGATGGGCTCTAGGCGGTATGTCTTTGAGATACGACCAGACCTCGTCCTCGCTTAAAATTTTGCCGTGCAGATCAAAGCCTACGTTTAGCGCTCTGCCGACGATCGGTGCGATGTTTGCGTGCAGGTGGCCGTAGAGCATCAGCGCGCCCTTGTGACAGCCGCCCCACTCGCTCATCGGGTAATGCGACAGCGCCGCGCTTACCCGAAAGAGCCGTACGAAGGCGTAATCCGCGATCTGCTCAAACATGAAATTGCCGTCTGCCTTGCGCCAGCTCAGCAGCTCGTTTTTTCTTGCGACGATTTGCTCGTCGTGGTTGCCGAGCACCAAAAAATGTCGCCCGTTTAGCCTACGCAAGATCTCGTAGGTACGCGCAAAATCCTTGTGAAACGACACATCGCCCAGGTCGTAAACGACGTCCTCGGGCGTAATAAGTGCGTTCCAAACGGCGATGAGATTTTCATCCATCTCAGCCGCGTTCGCACCTTTTCTAAAATTCGGATATTTTTTCAACATCAGCTCGTGGCCGAAGTGCAGATCGGAGGTAAAATAAACGCTCATAAAAGCTCCTCAAATAGCGCAATATCCGTGCCAGAAGCAAATAAAAATCCGCGGTTTATCGGCGGGACGGCGAGCTGTCTGCATGCTTCTTTAAATTTCTTTTCCATCGCTGGCTTAGCGTAAGGTGTCACAAAGATAAATTTTTCACCCGCACCCACGGCTACCTTGCCGCCTAGCACGCAGTCAGCGCCGTTTTCTAGGCAGCGCACGCATTCGTTTCGCTGCGCCGAGCTTAGCACGAGCCCTAGTCGCTTGCACGCCTGATCGACGCCGCGAAGCTCGCTCGGGCCGCGTTTTACGAGATAAATTTTTGCCGCGGGATTAGAAATTTCGGGAGTTAAATTTAACGCGTCAGCCGCCAAAAACTCAAAGCTCTTTTTTACGCCGCTAAAGTATTCGTCCAAAAACGGCTCGCTAAATTTTGCGCGAATAAAGCCGCGTTTAAACCGCTCCGTTAAATTCGTCTCGTCGGTGAAGTATTTTAGATTTCGCTCACGCAAAAACCGCTCCAGTTCGCACTTTCGCACGCCTAGAAGCGGGCGAGCGATCACGTAGTCCTCGCGGGCTTCGAGCTCCTGCATGCCTAGCAGCTCGCTAAGCCCTGCACCGCGCCCAAGCTGCATCAAAAACCACTCGAATTTATCGTCAAACTGATGCGCCAAGATCAAATTTTCATATCCATGCTCGCGGCAAATCTCGGAAAAAAACTCGTATCTGGCCGCGCGCGCCTCGTGTTCGAAATTTGACGCGCCAAGACACACGCTTTTTACGTAGATTTGTTTGTTAAATTTAAGCGCGAGCTGTCTTGCCGAGGTGATCTCGTCTTTGCTTTGCGCACGGACATTATAGTCCACGATTGCAAGATCAAATTTCACGCCCGCCTCGTCCAGAAGATAAAAAAGCGCCGTACTATCGACGCCGTGAGAAAAGGCAAGCAGATTTTGCCCAGATTTTAGCGTCTCGAGCGTCTTTAAACTAAGCGCCGGAGCGTTCATTTCGCGCCTTTTACGGCGATTTTGGCCGCTTTTGGTATGGATGCAGCGGATAAATTTAGGCTAGTCAGCGTTGAAGCGAGGCTCGTTTTGAAAGGTGCGGTGACGCGGCTAAAAAAGACCGTCCAAAAGCCACAAGCCTTCATCTTACGCCTTTGCCGTGATCTTGCCTAGCGCCTGGCTGCCCGCTACCTGCGTGATCTCGCACCAGTAGCGACCGCCGGTTTCTAGCTGCTCGATGTCGCTTTCGTTGATCAAAATTTCGCCGTCGATGTCCTTATCCCACAGCGCCTTTTTCGCGGCGTAAAACATCTCGCCCTCGCTGCTTTCGCCCTCGAGCGAAACGATAAATTTCTTGCCCAGTTCTCGCGCAAAGCTCGCCTCGATCGCGGCGCGAGTGATCTTTTCTATTTTGCTTAGGCGCTTTGAGATGATTTTGGCGGGCACCTGCTCCATCTCATACGAGAGCGTGTCCTCCTCTTTCGAATATGCAAACGCCGAAACGCGGTCAAATTTAAACTCCTGCAAAAACGCGCAAAGCTCGTCAAATTCGGCTTCGCTCTCGCCCGGGTGTCCGACGATAACGCCCGTTCGCAAAAATGCATTAGGTGCCTTTTTCATCAAATTTAAAAGCTCTTTGATCCGCGCCGCGCCGCTTCCGCGCCTCATGATTTTTAGCATTTTATCGCTTGCGTGTTGGATCGGCATATCAAAGTAGTTCGCAAACACCGGCGAGGCGATGATACGCTCGATTAATGCATTTGAGGTCGTGCTCGGATAAAGATAAAGTATGCGCGCGGTTTTGACGCCCTCGATCTTCTCGACCGCATCGATGAGCGAGATGAGCCCGTCGCTAACAGCGTGATCGCGCATATACGAGCTGCTGTCCTGCGAGAGGAAGCTAAAGTCGTAGTAGCCCTTTTTTACGAGTTTTTGCACCTCGCCTACGATGTTTTCCAGCGAGCGGGATTTTAGCTTGCCCTTAAAAGTCGGGATCGCGCAAAAGCTGCATTTTTGATTACAGCCTTCCGAAATTTTGATATAGGCGTGGTAGTTTGAGCCCGTTATCACGCGCTCCTCGTTTGCTTGCAAGTAGGTGTCCGGGCTAAATAAATTTTGCTTTTTTAGGATGATTTCATCGATCTTATCGTAGTCTCCGACGCCGGTAAAAAGATCGACCTCGGGCAGCTCCTTCATCAGCTCCTCGCGGTATCGCTGCATTAGGCAGCCCGTTACTACGAGCAGAGAGCCTTTTTTACGCGCTTCGTGCATATCCAGGATCGCGCGGATGCTTTCTTCTTTGGCCGAGTTTATAAAACCGCAGGTATTTACGATGATGACGTCGGCGCGCGCGACCTCGGGCGTGATCTCGTAGTTTTGCAGGCGTCCGAGCATGATCTCGGAGTCCACTAGATTTTTGTTACAGCCTAAGGATACTAAGTGAAGTTTGCCCATCCTATACCCACAGATTGTCTATTAGACGCGTTTTGCCGACATACGCGGCGACCAGGATTATCGTGTTGTTCGGCTCTATTAGCGAGATTTCGTTTAAATTTCTATCCGTGATCGCGACGTAGTCCACGCGTAAAGGCTCTAAGGTTTGCAGCATCTCGCCTTTTATCGTTTGCGCGTTTAGCTCGCCAGCAGCGATCAAATTTGAGGCTTTTTTAAGCGAATGCGAAAGCTTAAGCGCCTCTAGCTTTTGCCCCTCGTCCAGATAAGCGTTTCGCGAGCTAAGCGCCAAACCACCCTTCTCACGAACGATCTCGCAAGGGATAATCTCTAAATTTAAAAAGCAGGTCTTGACGAAGTTGCGCACGATGAGTAGCTGCTGCGCGTCCTTTTTGCCCATATAGACGCGCTTTGCGTTTGTGAGATGAAAGAGCTTGTTTAGCACGCGAAGCACGCCGTCAAAGTGCCCGGGGCGAGTCTTGCCCTCGAGCACGCTTGCTAAATTTTCAGGCGCGCTGATTAACGGCTCGGTATCAAAATACAGCTCCCCAGCCTCGGGCGCAAACATCGCATGCACGCCCAGCTCTTCGCAAATTTTAGCGTCGTTTTGCTCGTTTTTCGGATAGCTCTCAAAGTCCTCGCCCGCTAAAAACTGCGTCGGATTTACGAAAGTAGAAACGATCGCGGTTTTGTTCTGCGCAACGCACTTTTCTATGAGGCTTGCATGTCCGCTATGAAGCGCGCCCATAGTGGGCACGAAGCCGATATTTTCGGGATTTGCCGCGACGAAATCTCGCAGCTGTTTTATTGTTTTTAAAATTTGCATTTTTTCTTCTTTATGTTTAATTTTAACGCGCGATTATAGCAAATTTTATCTTTACTCTTACAAATATGTTATAATCACGCCAAAAAGTACGAAAAAGGTCTTAAATTTTGGATAATTACGAATACACGGAACTTCTAAAAACCCTAAACACAAAAATAGAAAATATCGCGGGCGTCGTAAAGCCTGAGAGCATAAAAACTCGCCTAAAAGAGATCGAGGAGCTCGAAAACGATCAAAATTTCTGGCAAGACATTGCAAAAGCGGGCGCCATCGGCAAGGAAAAAACGAAAATTTCAAATATCTTAAATAACTTCCTAAACGCCAAAAGCGCCGTAGACGACGCAAAGGATCTATACGAGCTAGCCAACTCGGAAAATGACGAAGAGACGATAAATTCGCTCTTTGCCGAGGCTGGCGAGTTAGAGGATAAGATAGTAAATTTAGAGATTTCTATGCTGCTTAGCGGCGAGGACGACGGCAAAAACGCCATCGTCACCATCCATCCCGGTGCGGGCGGTACGGAGAGTAACGACTGGGCTAGCATGCTATACCGTATGTATCTGCGCTTTTGCGAGCGGGAAGGCTTTAAGGTCGAAACCCTGGACTTCCAAGAGGGCGAAGAAGCCGGGCTAAAAGACGTGAGCTTTATCGTTAAAGGCGTAAACGCCTACGGCTATCTAAAGGCCGAAAACGGTATCCACCGCCTCGTGCGAACCAGTCCGTTTGATAGCGCAGGTCGCCGCCACACGAGCTTTACCAGCGTGATGGTAAGCCCCGAGATCGACGACGATATCGAGATAGAAATCGACGAAAAAGACCTAAAAATCGACACCTACCGCGCGGGCGGAGCGGGCGGTCAGCACGTAAATAAAACCGAGTCCGCCGTGCGTATCACTCATGCGCCCACAGGCATCGTCGTGCAGTGTCAAAACGACCGCAGCCAGCACAAAAACAAGGCCACCGCGATGAAAATGCTAAAATCGCGCCTATATGAGCTAGAGCTGATGAAACAGCAAGAAGCCGCCGGTAGTATCGAAAAAAGCGAGATCGGCTGGGGCCATCAGATCCGCTCCTACGTGCTTTTCCCGTATCAGCAGGTCAAGGATAACCGCAGCGGCGAGGCGTATAGCCAAACCGACGCGATACTAGACGGCGATATAAAAAAGCTCATCGAGGGCGTTTTGGTAAGTCAAAAAAGCATAAACTAGAAAGGAAAAATATGGAAATTTCAGCTCTTTTAAATCAACTGGGCTACAACGAAAACGACGCAACCATCGCGCAGGTTAAGCGCATCCTAAACAACTGCGACGGTTTAAATTTAAACAGCATTATCACGCTAAACGACCACCTAAAACCGCTCGGCAGCTTTGTCGCGATGAGCGGCAGCGAGGACGTGTTTAAGATAAAAAACGCGGGCAAAACGCCGGGCGCGCAAAGCGATGCGCTAAACGTGATCGAAAACTGGGCTGAAAAAAATAAAGTAAATATAAAAAAGATAAATGAAACTACGCACTATATCCTAGGTAAAGTTATATGACAAGCTGCGATATCGTAGTTATAGCTCTAGGCTCCGGCGCAAATTTCTTTAAAAACCAAATTTCACCTACCCGAGTGTTAAAGAGGCGCTAAACGACCTCTTCGGGAATTTTTAAAAAAAGAAAGGATTAAAAATGAAAAATTTACTTTTTGCTCTATTAGGGCTTTTACTCATAGGTTGTGCGGCCTCGAGCGGCGGCGCTAGCGATAATCCGGACTACGACTTTAACAAGCGCGCCATAGAGGTGCTAAAGCCGAAATGCGAAAGCGGCAACTACTCGGCATGCAACGATCTTGCCATCAGCTATCAAAATCTGCAAGATCACAAAAACGCTCTAAAATACTACGAAAGGGCATGCAAAAATAACTATCAAGCCGGTTGCACAAATTTCGCCAATATGTATCAAGTGGGCATCGGCACGGAAAAAGACCAAAACAAAGCCCTCGAGATATACAAGGACTCGTGCGCGAACGGCGGGGCGTATTCGTGCTATTATTTGGGCGAATTTTACCGCTCGGATAACGACGGCAAAGAGCCCGACTACGTAAATGCGATGCTGGCCTACGATAGAGGCTGCAAGCTGGGCGACGTGCCCTCTTGCACCAATACGGCCGTGCTTTACGAGCATGGCCTAGGCGTCGCGCAGGACGAGTCAAAGGCTAGAAGCATCTATCGCTCGGCATGCTTTAGCGGCGATACGTCAGGGTGCGACAACCTAAAAAGGATGGGTAGAAAACGATAAATTTAACGCTAAATTTAAAAGCGTTAAATTTGCGGCGGCGAGCCGAATTCGGCTCGCCTTTTTTATCTTTATTTCTTCTTTACGGCGGTAAATTTAACCTTGAATTCGCCGCTAAAATTTATTTCGACAAATTTACATTTACGTCAAAAACCCGCATCTGGAAAACATAAAATTTTACCGCAAATTTTATGTTTATACTGCCGCAAATTCGCGAGTGTAAATTTGACGCTCAACTAAATTTTATTTGCATCTTTTAAATTTGAGCCTTTATAATCGCCTTAATTTAACCGCTCAAAAGCTCCGAAATTCAAGCTAAATTTAGTGTTTTACGTTTTAAGACGGCATTTACCGAGCTAAATTTCAAATTTGACACTCGTTAAAAAAACAAGAACAGGTCAAATTTATTTCGAAAATTTAAGCCGAAATTTTATAGCAAAATGCGGTCAATTTGATTAAAATTTACGAAATACGACTCTTTGCAAAAAAAGGTAAAAGCGATGCTAAAAACCGGGGAAGAAAGGCTAAAATTTAAGCTTTCGAAATGCTAAAAGGCCTTAAATTAAAATTGGCTCAACGGAACTTAGGTAGATTTTTAGCTGCAACTACGTCTTGCTACTTACAAGACCTCTTATCATCTTTAATAAAATATGATAGAAAGTTTTTGTATCTTTACCGTTATTAAATCTAAATTCACATTCCCTTAAGTGCAACAAGAAATTCTCTTTGCTTGGCTTCTCTGCGGTTGCTACCGTCCTACGCTTGCGCACTCTCTTTGAGAAAAAGTTTTCTATGCCGTTTATATGATTTTTACCGTTGGCGAATTCATTCTTTGAATGTTTTACTCTATAGTGAGCTAAAGCTGTGTAATCGACTAATCCATCATAAGCTTTCCAGCAGGCTGAATAAATAGTAGAGCTATCAAGCTCGCTATATTGCGATAATATAGGTATTAACTCACTAGCAGAGCAGTTTTTGACTATCTGAGTATAAACTCTGCCGTCTCTTTTAAACATACCGTCTGTTTACAGCTACGAGCGTAGCGAAGTAGAAATACCGGTTGCTCCTCTACCTCTTTTGCCTCTTACTCTTTTAGCTCCGTTGTGCTCTACTTCACTGCGTTCGTAGTTTTTAAAGACGCAGTAACGAGCGGTCTCTAGCTATTAGGCGATGGTAGCTAGCGAAGCGACGCTAAGCGAAGTAAAAGTAACTTTCGTTTATTTCTATCTCACCTAAAAACTTAGATATTTTTAACTTCGCTACGCTCGTTACTTTTCAAGAACATTGATAAAATCATAGTTCTTGTGCTTAGCTTCACTTTGTTTGCTACTAATAAGACGCACTCTCTTTGAGAAAAACTCCTTTGAAAGTTTTTAACTTATCTTGAGCCATTAAAATTTATAAGAGACGCCTACTTTAAGCTCTAGGTTGGCAGATGCCGTCATATCCGACCCGCCTTTAAGACTGCAAAATTTAAGTTTTGTTAAACGCGTCATAAACGCCCGCGTCAGTCTCAAGCCCTCAAATTTGCCGCTGCTTGGCGCGTAGGCGAATAGATATCGCTCGCAGCGTAGCTCGGGATGCGCGCGGTAGCGTCGTTGTCCGCGCTCGTCACGTCTTTTGAGGCGAAATAAACAAGGTCGTATCCCGCGAGCGTATCGATAGCGTTTGCCTAATACTTTGCGTTAAAGGCGCATTTGCCGCCTTGGCCGCGGTAGCCGATGACGTTTTGGCGTGGTAGCCGCCCCGCCTTTGTATCTTACTTTTTGATGCGCGTAGCTAGCGCCAAGACTCAGCGCATTAAGGTTTAATCTCGCAAAGCTTGATGTCGCCGGTAGCCGCGCCACCCGCATTTCGTCCAATCAGCACGGGTTTTATGCATTTGCCCGCCGCTCGGATTTTTTGTTCGGTCTTGAAAGCGCTTCGCCGCAAAGCCCACGTAGCCGGTCCGGCCAAACTCGCCCCATATCGTCCGCCGATCTCGTAGATATTGTCCGCCGGTTTCGAACAGGGTTGCTCCGTATCCCGGCACTGCGCCTGCTAGCGCCGCCAGCTAAGTATAGCTAGCCTCTAAAGATTTAGCATACAGCCGGCAAACGCGCAAAGCCTCTTCGTAAATCCATAATCAAACGCGAAAGCGGCGTAAATTCGTCAAATTTGTATTTGTAGCCGATGTCGCGCCCGTGCCGTTACGAGTATTTAACCCGTGACGCTCGTATCTGGCGCCGGGTCACGGCAAGGCCCGCAAATTTGATCGCATCCTTCCTCAAAAAATAAAACGAGCGGTTATTTGTTTTTTCGGGGCGAGCGTTACCGAGCTTGCTAAGGTTTCACCGTGATAATACGCCGCACCCGTGCGCATCGCGTCGCCCGCTTGGATTACGGTTTTTGCTTTTGCGCTAGACCTCCGGTTTTCGCCGAATTTGCCGCCGCCAAATTTCGCCGCCAAATTTTAGCGGCTTGCCGGAAAATCGCATTTTAGCGTTGTCGTACCGCACTCACATTTACGGTTTATCGGCGCTATCTACGCTCGGCCGCCAAACTCCGCTCTCATCGCATAAAAGTTCTCGTAATGGTTGCGTTTGCGAGAGAGTATCCTGCGGGCGCCAAAAAGCTGTAATCGAGCTAAAAAGACAGCTCAAGTCGTTGCCGCCGATTTTATTACCGTTGCCGCTTTTGCCGTAGCCGTAGCCTTTATGATTCGCGACTATGGACTCAAACCCGGGCGGATGCGGCAAACACCGTCGGCTTTTGAGAAATTCGTCGTTATTTGACGCATAGCCTGTTTTGTTTTAACTCCGATTGTTTCGCCGTTCTCTAGAGCTCTATAGCGCTCGCCGTCTTAAACGCGACCGAGCCGCCAAGGGCTCCGATCGTTTATGCCCTAGTGCGACCGACCTTAACGTCGATACGTTTGATTAAATTCGGTAAATTTGCGTTGCGGTTAAAAGTATTGCCGTTTCGTTTCGCGCTGCCGATCGCGAGTTTAGGCTGCGGTCGATCTCGCCTCTCGTATAAATTTTGCGCCGTTTGCGCCGCAGATAAAAGCGAGGTATCGCGATGATGCTTTGGTGTGGCCGCATTTCTCGCGCTTATCTTTGCGTCGTCCTGCCGTAGTCGCCGCCGGCGCTCGTTGCTCTCTTGCCATTTGGCGTTACGTTCTCGGCGATATTCGCACCGATGGAAAGGGTTTTTACAACGTCGTTAAAACTCATTTTTATCCTATATGAAATTTAAATTTTATTTTTTAAACTGTTTAAAATTATGAGAATAAATATTATATAAAATATAAATTTAATTAAAATATTAAGTTTTTATTTGTTATTGACAATAAATACCATAATCTGATATAATGAATTCACGGATTTTTACAAGAAGGCAATAAATGGAATTTCTCAAACACAACGTTGATTACGTTATCATCGGTATTTTGGGACTTATGAGTTTTGTCGTAGTGTGGCTCACGATAGAGCGATTAATCTTTTACGCAAACGTTAAATTTGAAAACTACAAAAACCAAGACGACTTTGAAGAAAGTATGACGAGAAATTTAACCACGCTTTATATTATTTACTCAAACGCCCCCTATGTCGGGCTTTTAGGCACGGTCGCAGGCATTATGGTTACCTTTTACGACATGGGTATGAGCGGAGGCATCGACACTAAAAGCATCATGGTCGGCCTATCTCTCGCGCTAAAAGCCACCGCGCTAGGTCTCATCGTCGCTATACCGACGCTGATGATCTACAACGCGTTTATGAGAAAAGTGGACGTACTCGTAAATCGCTACAAGGCTTCATGTGAGAATGCCTAAAAAAGAGGGATTAAACGTAATCCCTCTCATAGATATTATGCTCGTTTTGCTAGCCATCGTGCTTAGCGTTTCTACTTTTATCGCTCAGGGAAGCATCAAAATCGACCTACCAAACAGCGAAAGCGCAGAAAAAAAGCAAGACGAAAACGACAAAATCGCTGTTTTAATCAACAAAGATAATGATTTTTTTATAGGCGAAGAGAAAGTTCCCGAAGAAAATTTAAAAGAGAAGTTAAACGAGATCAAAAACGAAACATTAATAGAACTTAAAAGTGACAAAGAGAGCAAATTCGACTCGTTTATCAAGGTTATCGACATATTAAAAGAAAAAAATCATGAAAACTTCGCTATCACGACGACAACTGAATAGACGCGCTAGCCTAACGGGGCTTGGCGTTTCTATTTTGTTGCACGGAGCCGTCGCGGGCATATTCGCTAAATTTTACGAAGAACTAAAACCGATATCCGAAGAAAAAAGCGTCAAGATAGCGTTAAATACCTTTACGCCGCCAGTAGCTCCGCTCCCGCCGGCACCCACTCCGCCAGCTCCTCCGCCTCCGGCGCCTCCCGCTCCTCCTCCGCCTGAACCGGTCGTCACTCCGCCTCCGCCGGAGCCCGAACCGCCAAAACCTACCCCGCCGCCGGAACCTATAGAAAAACCAAAGCCCGTGGAGAAGCCAAAACCCGCGGAAAAACCCGTAGAAAAGCCTAAACCGAAAACTAAGCCAAAGCCGCTCAAAAAGCCCGAGCCCGAACCTAAACAGCAAGTCGCGCAAGTAGCGCCGCCCGCACTGCCGTCGCCGCCTACTCCTACGCCCCCTGCCGCACAACCAAGTAGCGCCCCAAGCTCGAGTATAAGCTCGAATTTGCCGCCTAGCGGAGTGGAAACGGTCGGAGAATTTAACTTCGCGACTTCGGCGGGCGACGATAGATTTTATAAAATCCAAAAGGCAATACAAAAGCGCCACAAATACCCCAAACGCGCGAAAAAAATGCGCCATCAAGGTGTCGTAGAGGTTAGCTTTTTATACAAAAAAGACGGCACCGTCCGCGACGTAAAAGTAATAAAAAGCTCAGGCTACGAGACGCTAGACGAGACCGCGGTCGAGCTCATAAACTGCGCTGCGCCGGACTTCCCGATACTTGATCGCGACTACGTCATCAAGATCCCGGTTAGTTACAAACTTATGTAAATTTAAGCTGTTTTTGCGGCTTAAATTTTATCTTTTAATTCTGCAAATTCTACGCAAGAAATCAAATACAAAATGCGATAAAGTTTATAAATTTATCCGCTCGAATTTGAAATTTAAAATTTGAAAAGCTCGACTTTAAGCACGCGAGATAAAATTTAATAATAAGCGCAAAAATGAACCGTTTGACTATAAATTTAGTACCGCAAAAACCGAAATTTTATCATCGCGGCATACCGAAACATCAAATTTGACCGCTTTTATATCTCAAATAATGCCGTCTCGGCGATGCAGTCGGCAAATTTAACAACCCGTAAACCAAGCGGATTTGAAACAACGTTGCACACGGTTTTAAATTCAAAAATACCGTATCGGCCGTGCTTTACACGGCGACGCAAACTACGACTTTTTAAAATTTAATAGCCGAGTTTTAGTCGAATTTCGGCTGAGCAAATCAGATAAAACTCTAAATTTCGGTAAAATTTACTCCTAATTTATTCGATGCCGCATTTATCTTATCCGTCTTAAAGTCAAATTTTACGGAGCCGATATAGGCACGCCGACAAATCACAAGTCGGCCGCTCGCCCACCGTGACCGCGAGCAAACGCACCGTTTGGCAAGCAAGTCAGCTTGCCGCCGCAAATTTAAATAAAAATTTTACGAAACGGACATGAAATATAAGCGAATTAAAACCAAAAATCAGCCTGACTCTTCGCGTCAAATTTACTCCCCTCAAGCCGCCAAAGCCGCCACGATAACGTCTCGCAATCAAACCGAATTTGACGCTACGCTTAAGCCAAAATCCAAATTTATCAAAATCCGCAGTCCAAACCGTCCGTCTAAATTCGCTAAACCGCGAGCCTAATCGGCTAGTTAAATTTATCAAAAATTTAACCGACGCAACTAAATCAAATTTTGTATATTTTCAGGCCAAATTCATCTTAAAATTTTACTTAAAAGCCCTTTTATACGAGTTTTCTATCAGCTCGGAGCATCCCAGCTCGCTCATCGCGGCCTGCGCGAAATTTGGATTTCGCAGCAGCTCTCTACCGTAGGCTACCGCATCGCAAACGCTGCCTAGCAGCAGCGCCTCGCCCTCGGACGCCTTTGTGATGAGCCCGACCGCGATCACGGGTATGCCCACGGCCTGTTTTACCGCCTTGGCGTAGCTCGCCTGATAAAGCGGCGCAACCGTCGGCGCGCTATCCGTGCGCTCAAAAAATCCGCCCGTCGAGACGTGGATAAACGCCGCGCCCAAGGCCTCGAGCTTCTTTGCCAGCTGCACGCTGTCATCTAAGCTCCAGTCGCCCTTCACCCAGCTTTGTGCGCTTATGCGTACGCCGACCGGGATTTGCACCGCGGTTTTTATTTCGCTTAGGATTTCTTTTAAAAATCTCGTGCGATTTTCGGAACTCCCGCCGTATTCGTCGTCTCGCAGGTTGACCCCAGGCGAGAGAAATTCGCTGATGAGATAGCCGTGCGCAGCGTGGATCTCGATCGCGGCGTATCCCGCGCACTGGGCTCTGATTGCGGCGCGGACGAAGTTTTGTTTAACTGAGACGATATCCTCGGCGCTCATCTGCCTAGGCGTTTTGTAGCTCTCGCTAAATTTTACCGCGCTTGGCGCTATCAGCCCCTCACACTCGCTTTTTCTGCCCGCATGCGCGAGCTGGACGGCCATGGCGGCACCATATTTGACGCACTCTTTGACGAGCCTGGCGTGCGCCTCTAGCTGCTCGTCGTTCCACAGCCCCAGATCGCGGCTCGTGATCCTGCCCCTAGGCTCGACCGCCGTAGCTTCGACGATGATGAGTCCGACGCCTCCCAGCGCGCGAGCGGCGTAGTGCAAACGGTGAAAGCACCTAGGCAAGCCGTTACCCTCTTTGGCCTTATACATACACATCGGCGGCATCACGATGCGGTTTTTGATCTGTAGATCGCCGATTTTTAACGGCGAGAAAAGTAGGCTTTGCATATTTTTCCTTTAAATTTGGTGTTTTCTTATTTTACGGTTTTTGGGCTTAATCTGTGATTTTTAAGAGAAAAATTTACTTTGCTTGAGTTAGACTTCGCTCAAATTTAAAGCGATTAAATTTAGATGAAATTTTACGAAAATGACGATTTTTCAGGACTTTTGTGGAGACATTTTAAGAAATGCTTTCGTATGCTTCGCGCTAAAAGTCAAGCCTAAGGCCGCAACCTCCGAGCCTAAATATACTTCGTTTAG
Source organism: Campylobacter rectus (assembly GCF_004803795.1). Taxonomy (NCBI): domain Bacteria; kingdom Pseudomonadati; phylum Campylobacterota; class Epsilonproteobacteria; order Campylobacterales; family Campylobacteraceae; genus Campylobacter; species Campylobacter rectus. Next base: position 1,853,525 of record NZ_CP012543.1, read on the forward strand.
AGACGAGTTTGATACTCCAGTACATCCTGATTGCAATTATAGCTTTGTTTTGGCGATTACAATTAGCCGCTATTTTAAGGATTGGGCGTATGTCTTTCGGCGATAAATTTTAAAATACTCGCTTGGCTTAAATTTGCGACCGTTTTAACCTGCACGAATTTAGTACCGATTTTTGTTTTATTATTCAAATTTAAGCTCAAATTTGACGGCATTTATACGGCGTTTGGTTTACGGCAAACCGTCTTTAAGTACCGCGCCGCGTTTTTTGCGGTTACATCGAAATTTGCTTTAAATTAGGCTAAATTTAGAGCAAATCACGCTCAAACGTTAAATTTTAGCTCTTTTAAAAACGAGCGCAAAGTACCGCTCTGTCGGCATTCCTTCCCTGCGCATCTGTTCTAGCTTGCGCTTGATATCCGCGTCCCGCTAGAGCAGAGGCGGTAGCGCAAACATCGTTTTATCTGGGCTCAAGCTCGCAACATCCTCGCGCCGGCCCTCCCATATAAACGGCTCGTAAAATTTCTGCAAACGCCGCACAGCGCCAATAAACAAACTAATACCCCATCTCGCAGTCCTCCCATTCGCCGCTACCCGGAGCATAGTAAAATACATTGCCCGCCTCGCCCGCGAATGCGCTGCCGTTTATCGCGAAAAATCCGCCCAAAACGTCGTCTGCTACGAGCAAATAACTAGGCATCCGCCGGGCCTCTGCAAAGCTCTTGCCGAGGTTGAAATCATAAATCCCGCGATTTAGCCGCTCGCAGCCAGAGCCCAAGATCCGCAGCCGGCCGTGATCTATCAAAATCCCGCCGCAGCCGTAGCGGGTTGCGCCCATCGACGAACGCGTCGTCACCTGCAAGCCAAAAGCTGCCGTGCGGCATGATTTTCGTCTCTCGGCAAAATTTCATACGGGTTTTCGCCTCCGCAGGCCATTGTTGCACCGTATCCAGGCCGGGCTCGCTTTTGTTTATAAGCTCATCCGAAGTTTTCATCGCCGCTTCCAAATTTTAAATTTTACGCTGCCGTATTTTCGCAACAAAAAAGGGCGTATGCGGAGGCGACAAATTTCGCTACCGCTCGCCGCGACGCAATTACCGTGTGCAAAAGCGCGCCGGTCGTTAAATTTATCTTTTAGTCAAGCGCTTGATATCGGGCAAAAGCTCGCCGGACGCCTCGCAAATTTTGCTTCGTAGCACGCTAAAATCGCCGCAGTAATCGCCCAGAAGCTGCAAAATGTCGTTTCTGATAGCTTGCGAACGCTCGGTCAGAAGCAGCTCCTGCAAAAAGGCAAGAATTTCGCTCTTTTGCAGGAACTTGCAGCCGTAGTAGGAATCAAGGTAAAACCAGGACACAAGAAAGCGAGGCCTTTTTAGCCTCGTCATCACCTCGCAAAACGGCGGCGATGCCCTCTAAGCCGCCCTTAGCTACGGCTTTGTGCCTAGCCTCGTAATATACCGTGCGCGTCAAATTTTGCCCTTTTTGCACGCCGCTTACTCGGCCTTGGCCGCATCCCACGCGAGGATCGTCTTACCCTCGGCATCGGTCGCCACGTCGCCCATACCCATAATGTTGTAGCCGCAGTCGACGTAGTGCACCTCGCCGGTCACGCCGCTAGCTAGGTCGCTAAGCAGATACATCGCGCTTTTGCCGACGTCTTGCGTCGTGACGTTGCGCTTGAGCGGCGCGTTGATCTCGTTGTAGCGTAAAATCATCCTAAAATCGCCGATTCCGCTTGCGGCAAGCGTCTTGATCGGGCCCGCGCTGATGGCGTTTACGCGGATACCGCGCGCGCCAAGATCGTGAGCGAGATAGCGCACGGAGCTTTCAAGCGCAGCTTTTGCGACGCCCATAACGTTGTAGTGAGGCACGAATTTCGGCCCTCCGAGGTAGGTTAGCGTGAGCACCGAGCCGCCCTCTTTTAGCACAGGTAGCACCGCGCGCGTGAGGCTTAACAGCGAATAAACGCTTGTGCCCATCGCGATATCAAAGGCTTCTTTGGTCGTATTTACGAACTCGCCCTCTAGCGCTTCTTTTGGCGCATAGGCCACTGCGTGCACGACGAAATCTATCTCACCCAGATCTGCTTTGATACGATCCGCAAGACTGTCTAGGTGAGCGGGATTGTTTACGTCGAGCTCATAGACGAATTTGCTCCCAAACTCCTCCGCGATCGGCTCTACGCGTTTTTTTAGCGCGTCGTTTAGGTAGGTAAACGCCATCTGCGCACCCTGCTCGTGGCAAGCTTCGGCGATGCCGTAAGCGATGGATTTGGCGTTAGCGACGCCGACGATGAGGCCTTTTTTGCCTTTTAAAATCATTATTTCTCCTTTAAAATTTGCTTGGCTTTTGAGCGCTTTTTGGCGATTTTGTTAAAATTTTGCTCGGCAGACCATCCGTCTAGCCTACGCAAAATTTTAACTGCAAAGCCCCAAAAATCATCTCAAAATCCTGCGCAATTTGACTTAAAATTCTATAAATTAAAATTCGCCAAATCTCGCGAAACGCCAAATTTGAAACCAAATTCGATAGCGGCAGTATCGCGAAGCTAGACTAGGCAACTTAAAATTTTGCGACGGGAGTTACCATATAGGTAATGACCGAGCAAAATTTTAAGACAACGAAGTATAGCGATGCGAGACGACGCGCATAAGCTCCAAAAACTTCGAGGCGTCCCAGCTCGCCGTCCCCACTAGCACCCCGTCACAGTTCGCGATACCAGCTATCCAGCCGATATTTGCGGCATTTACGCTACCTCCGTAAAGCAGCGGCGCGCTCGTCTGCTCGCGGATAAAATTTAAAATATCTCGGGTCTGCTCCGCGCTAGCGCTCTTGCCCGTGCCTATCGCCCAGACGGGCTCGTAGGCGATCAGTAGCCGCTCGTAGCCAAGATCGATATTTTTTAGCTGTCCCGCTAAAAACTCCTTCGTGCGCCCCGCTTCATTTACGCTCAAATTTTCGCCGATGCAGTAGACGATCTGCCAGCCCGCCTCTGCGGCGAAGTCAAATTTAGCACGCAAAAGCTCCTCGCTCTCGCCTAGCTCGCGCCGTTCGGAATGCCCGATCAGCACGCTTTTTATGCCAAACTCGTCCAGCATCGCCTTACCGATCTCGCCGGTGTGAGCGCCGCTTTCGCACGGGTAGAAATTTTGCGCGCCGAGTTTAAATTTATGAGCCGCAAGATCAAGCGCGCTAAACGGCGGAAATACTGTAACGTCGTCGTTTGTGCTCAAATTTGCGTCTAAAATTTGAGCGTATTTAGCAAAGCTCGCTCTCGTGTGATTGCACTTTAAATTTGCTAAAAACCTCACTCCGCAGCCTTTCTGAGCGGTTTTATGCCGGGCAGCTCTTTGCCCTCGATGAGCTCCAAGCTAGCACCTCCGCCGGTCGAGATAAATGTCATCTCGTCGGCGTCTCCCGCGCGCTCGACGACGTCGGCCGTATCGCCACCGCCCACGACCGTAGTTGCGTGAGTGTCGATGATGGCGTGGCTCATTTTGATACTGCCTTTGCTAAATTTATCCATCTCAAAAACGCCCATCGGCCCGTTCCACCAGATGGTTTGCGCGTCGGCGATGACCTCTTTAAAGAGCCTAACCGACGCAGGCCCGATATCTAGCCCCATCCAGCCGCTTGGGATCTCTTGAGCTGGGACGTATTTTACGGCGCTCTCGGCCGAAAACGTCTGAGCCGCGACGACATCTACGGGCAGGTAAATTTTAACGCCAAGCTCCCTGCCCTTGCGCAAAATTTGGCGCGCGTCCTCTACGAGCTCCTCTTCGAGCAGCGAATTTCCGATATTTTCGCCGAGCGATTTTAGAAACGTAAACGCCATGCCGCCGCCAATTATCAGCTTATCCACGCGTGGAAGCAGGTTGTGCAGGGCTTGTAGCTTGCCGCTCACCTTGCTGCCGCCAACGACTGCCACAAACGGGCGTGCGGGGTGTTTGATGAGATTTTGAGCGAAATTTATCTCCTTTTGCAGCAAAAATCCCGCCGCCTTGTGCTTTTCGTCGTAAAATTTAGTGATCGCCTCGACTGATGCGTGCGCTCTGTGGCAGACGCCAAATGCGTCATTTACGTAAAATTCGCCGTATTTAGCTAGCTCGCCTGCTAGCGTCTCGTCGTTTTTGGTCTCGCCCTTTTCAAAGCGCAAATTTTCAAGGAGCAAAATTTCGCCGGGCTTCAGTGCGGCGACCTTTGTTTTGGCGTCCATACCGATGACGTCCTCGGCGAACGCAACCTCGCGACCCAGCAAAAGCGAAAGCCTCTTTGCTACGCCTCGCAGCGAAAATTTCTCCTCAAAGCCGTTTTTAGGTCGCCCGAGGTGACTGGCCAAAACTACGCTGCAGCCGTTATCCAGGCAGTAGCGGATCGTAGGGATCGCCGAGCGGATGCGGCGGTCGTCGGTGATGTTTAAAAACTCGTCCATCGGCACGTTAAAATCGCACCTGACAAATACCTTCGCGCCGCCCAGCTCAAGATCGTTTATGGATAGGATATCGCTCATTTTTAGCCTTTTACCGCGCGCACGGCGAGATCTACGAGGCGGTGCGAGTAGCCCCACTCGTTGTCGTACCACGCAAAAATTTTAGCCATATCGCCGCAGATAACCTGGGTGGTGTCGCTAGCTACAATGCTGCTGTATGAGCTAGTGCAAAAGTCGCTGCTAACGCGCGAGTCGTCATCCACGAGCAAGATACCTTTCATCGAGCCGTCCGCAGCCTCTCTAAACGCCGCGTTTATCTCTTCTGCGCTTGCGCTTTTACCCAAAATCGCCGTTAGATCGACTATCGAGACGTTAGCGACCGGCACGCGCACGCTTTGGCCGTGCATCTTGCCGCTTAACTGCGGAAGCACCTTGGCTATAGCCTTTGCTGCGCCCGTCGTGGTCGGAGCGATATTTAGCGCCGCGGCGCGCGAGCGACGGAAGTCCTTTGCCTTGACATCGACTAAGCTCTGGCCGTGCGTGTAGGCGTGGATCGTCGTCATCAGCGCCTTTTGGATACCGAATTTCTCATCGAGCACCTTCGCTACCGGAGCCAGTCCGTTTGTAGTGCAGCTGGCGTTTGAGATGATCGCCTGACCTGCGTAGGCATCGTCGTTTACGCCGATGACGAAGGTCGGCGTGTCGTCCTTGGCCGGAGCGCTCATCACGACTTTTTTGATACCGCGTGCGAGATAGGGCTCGCATTTTTCGGTAGTTAAAAATTTACCCGTGCACTCCAAAACCACGTCCGCGCCGTAATCTGCGTAATTTAGCTCGTTTAGGTCGCGAGTCGAAAATACGCGGATATTTTTAATATTTTCGCCGTTTGCCACCTCGATATTCTCGTCGTCTATGACGCGCACGCCCGGCTTAAACTCGCCGTGCACGCTATCGTATTTGAGCAGATATCGAGTCATATCCCGCGTAGCCGTGTCGTTAATGGCGACCAGCTCGACCTCCTCGCCGGCGAAATTTCGCTCCAGGATGATGCGCGCCGCGCACCTGCCGATACGTCCAAAACCGTTGATTGCGATTTTTACCATGTTTGGCTCCTTTCGATGCATTTTCCGGTCGCTTTTCCAGCGCGCTCGGAAACGTTTTTCGTATTTTTAGCTTTTTGCGCGCTAAATTTACCCTGCCCTCGCATACGCTAAGCGCGTAAATTTAAGCCGCCCTAAAGCCCGCCTTTTGCAAATTTAGCCCTGCACGGACGCCAAAAGCAAGCCCGCCAAAGCCCAAAAATCCTCAAATTTTACAAAATATCCATTTAATTTGCGCTTTATCGGCGAATTTTTTGATTTTCAACCGAAATTCACTTCAAATTCGCTAAACTGCACCGAAATTTTAAAGGCAAATTTATGAAAATCGCGCTTTTCGGCGGCAGTTTCGACCCGCCTCACCTCGGGCACGATGCCGCCATTAAAGCCGCGCTAGAGCGGCTGGATGCGGATAAGCTCATCATCATGCCGACCTTTATTAGCCCTTTTAAGAGCGAGTTTTCCGCCCCGCCGCTACTTCGGCTAAAGTGGGCGAACGAGGCTTGGGGCGCGCTGGCAAAAGTCTGCGTGAGCGACTATGAGATCGCGCAAAATCGCCCCGTACCGACGATACAGAGCGTGCGACATATGCGGCAAATTTACGGCGAGTGCGAAATCTACCTCATCGTCGGCGCCGATCACCTAGCGAGCCTGGATAAATGGCACGAGATAGATGAGCTCTTTAGGCTCGCGACCTTCGTTGTAGCTAGCCGCGACGACGTGGCCGTGCCTGAAAATTTTAAAATTTTAAACATAAACGCGCCCGTTTCGTCCTCGCAAATCAGGCAAAATTTGGACAAAAGCCTGATGATACCGTGCATAGCGGACGAGGCGGCGAAATTTTACCAAGGAAAAACATGCAAGAAAGAATCGAACGAATCATCAAAATCCTAGACGCCAAAAAGGCCGAAGCCATCGAAGCTATCGATATGAGCGGGCGCGAATACATCGCAAAATGCGTCATCATCGCCACCACGATGGGCGAACGCCACGCCTACTCGCTAACGGACGACCTAAAAGAGGGGCTAAAGGACGCTGGCGAGCAATTTCTGGGCATAGAAAGCTCCGGCGACTGGGTCGTGATCGATCTGGGCGACATCCTCATCCACCTTATGAGCGCGCAGTACCGCGCCAAATACAACATCGAAGAGTTTTTAAGCAAGCTAAAAGAGGCGAAAGCCTAAGCCAAATTTAGCTTGCCGCACGGATAGCGTCAAATTTGGCCCAAAGCGCGAAACAGACGGCGAAATTTGACCGAAGTCGCGGCCGCTATAAACGGTAAAAATTTGCTTGATCTCGCAAGGCGACGCGCTTGATTATTGAGCCAAAAGCCGACATATAGACTTCTACCCTTATTTAAATTTGACCGGTTTTATGGATCTATTTTTACATAGACTCTTGCTTAGGCGGGCTTTAACGGGCGGCAAATTTACGCCAAATTTGATTCTGATGATTTTTAAAAGCACTATAACATCGCGTAGCTTTTACTGCTTTCAAGCGGGCAAATTTGGAGTTTTTATTTTTCGATACGCAAAAGCCAAGCGCTTTTTCGGCGTGCTAAAACGCTAGCTAATCAAAAAATGCAAAAATAAGCGCAAAAACTAGCAAACGGCAAATCCATAAGCGACGGCACGACAAAGCACCGCTAAAACAACGCGCCGCGGCTACCACCGATAAATTTTATCTTCAAATGCAATCAGTCTAAACTCCTCTTTGTGGTTACCGTTGCCGATCGTGTGGCTGTCTTGGCCCGCGCCGAGGCGTAGCTTATGCAGCCTGCCGCCGTATGTACCCACAAATAGCACGCCCCCCGTCCTCGCTTAACGCCATAGACTTTATCGTGCCGCCCAAATAGTGGCGCCAAATTTTACGCCCGTCCTTGCCGACTGCTTTGATGTAACCGTATGCGTCGCCGAGGATGTAAAAGTCCCGCGCCGCTACGCCCGCGTAAACTCTCATCGCATCGTCGATCAGCGTGAAATTTTTCTCGCCCTCTTCGTCATACGAATAAGCCTCGACCTCCAGCCCGCGCTTTAGCAGCGCCCTATCCACGCCGATCGTAACGCCGTTGTAGAAGTGGCAGGAGTTTGTGATGAGCTGCGTATCGTCCGCGCTAAAGAGGCAAAAGTGCGGATACGAGCTCTGCGCGCCGATGCCTCCCAGCCGCTCGCCCTCGCTATCCATCAGGACGTGATCGCTATCTTGCTCGCCCGCGACGATTAGCTCGTTGTCATTTGAGAGCGTCGCGTTTGCCATATCTATCTCAAGTTCGTCGTCGTCATCGCCCTCATCCTCGTAGATCGGATGGATAAGCTTCGCACCGCTTTGCGAGATCAAAAAAATTCCGTCGTGGGCGACCAAAAGCACCTTGCTACCGTCGTTAAAGGGTAAAATTCCAGCCTCGTCGTAGATGATCTCCAGCTCGTGGCTAAATCTCGCCACCAGCTCGCCGCCGCTCTTGCCGTCGTAGCCCCTGATCAGCCATACCTCGTCTTGATTTAGCAGGGCGTAAATTTCGTTTCGCTTGGACTTGCCCACGGCGATGACGCCCTTTGCCACCTCGCTCACGCGGTCGCCCTCCAGCAGATACAACGTCTTGCCGTCGTCGTTTGAAGCGATAAAAAGGACGTTCTCGCCCCACAAAGAACAAATTTGATCGACATCCCCCAGCTTGTCTCTTACTTTATCCTTTTCGCCAGCATTGCCGGCTTCATCCTCGCACCCCTCAAAGATAATGTTTGACGGCGGAAAATCGGCTCTAAATTTCGCCGTCTCGCCGCGCTCGTTGGCATCCTTTAGCAGCTCAAAAACCGCCTCGCAAAGTTGCATCATACCCTCACGCTCATCGACCGCATCCTCGCCCTTGTAGGCGTCCCAGCCGTGCACCTCGGCAAAGGCCACCATATCGTTTACGGCCTTGGCGTATTTCTCGCCCTTTTCATTCCACTCTTTTTGCCACTCCGCCTTAAGCGTCTCGTAGTCCAAGTTTTTCATTGATTTTCCTTAGGTTTGTTATCTCGCTTTTTAGGTACGATTTGCGAGGTTTTATAGCCAAATTTAACGTCCATCAAACTAGCAAATTTATAGCGCGGCGATCCGCCTCGCCTCGCGTGCTAACTCCGCCAGAGCTTTTCTACCCGCGCGGCATCCTCGCGTGCTAGCTCAAAGCCGAAAATATCGATATTTTCAAGCAAACGCTCTTTGCTACCGGCGCTTACTATCACGCAGGCTCCGTGCTGCACAAGCCAGCGCAAGATAATTTGCATCCTCGTTTTGCCGTATTTTTCGCCAATTTGCGCGAGCGCGGGCTCTTTTAGCTCTTCGCCCGGCTCATATCGCAGCTGTAATTGCACGCTATGGTCGGTAAGCTTGCCGCGCATAGCAAAATGCCGCAGATAGGAGCGCGCAGGCGCCTGATAAACAGCAGGCTTAACTTCGCTACCTTGCGCGATTTTGGCTAAATTTTCGACCCCGAATTCCCCTAGATGGTCGCAAATGCCGATCGCAGCCGCAAGTCCCTCGCGGTAAAGCCTCTGCAAAACGCGCCACGCAGAGCCAGCATCGCCCGCCCCTACGCGCAGCAAAAGTAGATCGACGTAGTCGGTATTTAGTTTTTTTAGCGAACGCTCAAGGCTTTTTATCATATCGTTTTCGTCCGCGTTTTGAGCGCTTACCGAGCTTTGGATAAATAGCTGCCCGCGCTCTAAGCCGCTAGCCGCAAATGCAGTAGCCGCGCCTCCTCGCCTCCGTCCGTATCGATCAGGCGGTAGCCCAGCCCAAGGGCCGCCTCGAGCGCATTTTTATCTTTTGAACCGTCAAATTTATCTGCGCTAAGCCCGATGATCGGCATTAAAATTCTATTACTTAGCGTGAGATAGGGCGTCATGGCGGCAAGCTTCTCGCCGAGGTTTTTTGCACCGCTTAGATCTACGCCGTCCGCCAAATTTGCCGCACTAGTCTCGCTAGTGCGCTCGGCAAATAAATTTACTCCCGCAGCAAGCCCAGCCGCGCAGGTCGCAGCGTCTTTTATAAACTCTCTTCTTTTCATGTTCGCTCCGTTTTTTGATTTATCGGTTGCTGCGCCAAATTTACAAGCCGCGTGCCGAACAAACCGTGCCGCGTCAAATTTATTTAAAATCACGGAAATTTAAATTTGAGTTGCGTCAAACGACGCCTGAAAAGCCGCATTTAAATTTATCCAAATGCGCCCTAGTAGAAATTTCGCGCTCGCCAAACGCAACCCAAAGAGCTAGAAAGTCAAATTTAGATCTCAAACGCGCACGAGCTTGGCTGCCCGCCTTCAAACCCCTTTTTAAACCACGCCATACGCTGCTTTGACAAGCCGTGCGCGAACGAGTCTGGCATCACGCGGCCTTGGTATTTTTTCTGCAGCGCGTCGTCGCCTATCGCGCTCGCGGCATTTAGCGCCTCCTCGATGTCGCCGTCTTCTAGCACCTTGTAGCGCCCCATGTAGTGCGCCCAGACGCCCGCATAGCATCAGCTTGCAGCTCGACCTTACTTGCAATGCGTTTTGTTCTACAGGGCTTTTCGTGCGCGATTTTAGCTCGTTTATTTTACCGAGCGTGCCTAGTAAATTTTGCACGTGATGTCCGACCTCGTGGGCGATCACGTAGGCCTGCGCGAAGTCGCCCGCGGCCTTGTATTCGGCCTCTAGCTCGCCAAAAAAGCTAAGGTCGAGATAGACTTTTTTGTCCGCGGGGCAGTAAAAAGGCCCCATCTGCGAGCTCGCCATGCCGCACGCGCTAGAGACTGCGTCTCTAAAAAGCACCAAACTAGGGTCCTTATACTGCGCGCCGCCTGCCTTAAACACTCTGCTCCACGCGTCCTCGGTCTGCGCCGGCACAGCTGAAACAAAGGCGACTTTTTCTTTCTCCTGCGGGCTATCTAATGCCGCTCTTTGACCGCCGGCACCGCCGCCCTCACGCAGCGCGAGGGGATTAAAGCCCATAAAATACACCACTGCGCTGACAACCAAAACCACGCGGCCGATGTTTGAGCCCGGCAAAAATCTGATAATTGGTAGAGCGCACCCAGCGAGCCTATGCTGTTTACGCTGTTTTGCCGTCTATCCTCGACGTTGTCGCTTCGTCTGCTATCTTGCCATTTTATTTTTACTCTTTTATTTTGGATTTTGCGTTTAAATTTAGCTGCGGTTTGCGCTCTTTTCTTGCCGCTTACCGTTAAATTTTAGGGCGCATTTTAGCGACTATTTATAAATTTATCGCTTTACTCCGCGGGCTAGTTTAAATTTGACGTCCGTAAATTTGAGCCTGCGAAATACCGCTATAAATTTAATGCTAAATTTTTAGTTTAAGCGGAATAAAACGGTGCAGCGTAAGAGGAGCTCACGCCATCCAACCGTCAAATTTGAAGTCTTAAATTTAAAATCTCGCCTTAAATCCGTCCAAAATTTTCACCAGCAAGATACCAAAAACTATACCAATGCCGTCTGCGACGATATCTAGCAGGCTGAAATAGCGGTTTGGCACAAACGACTGCGCTACTTCTATCTGGATGCCGTAAGCTAGCAAAATAGCGACCTTTGCGCCCAAATTTAACCTAGAAAAGCCAAAATTCAAAGTAACGTAAAGCACCGAAAAAGCGAAGAAATGATTTGCCTTATCCCAGCTGTTTTCGATGAGTTTTATCTGCGCGGGCGTGAGGGCGAGATACTCTATCGCTATCAAAAATATAAAGAAAAATGCGGCGGAAATTTTAGAAAGTTTCATAGATTTTAAGGGGTTTTTAACAAGAAGCGCCACCTGACGCTTCTAAATTTACTAAAACCGACTCTTACATCTTGTCTTTTGCGGCGACACCCATTAGCCCTAGAGCCGTTTTTATCGAGAGCGCGACGACGGCGAAAAGCTTTAAAAGCTCGTCTTCGTTTTCGCTGCCTACGACGCGATTTTCGTTGTAAAATTTATGAAAATTCGCCGCCAGGCTCTTTAGGTAGTCGCAAATTTTATTCATCGAGCGCGTGTTGAAACTATCGACTAAAATATCATTTAGCGTAAGCGCCTCAAATAATAAATTTTTGCCCTCCTCGCTCAAATTTGCAAACTTCACGCCCACTATATCGGCGACGTTTTTGCCCGCTTTTGCGAAAATTTGATTGATCCTTGCGTGCGCGTAGTTGATATAAAATATCGGGTTTGAGCTGTCCTCGCGCTTTAGCTCGTCCACGTCAAACTCCAGGTGCGTGTCGCAGCGCTTGCTAAGAAACATAAATCTAAGCGCCTCGCAGCCGATCTCCTCGACCACGTCGCTCATCAGCACGACGTTGCCCGCGCGCTTGCTCATCTTGTAGGCTTCGCCGTCTTTTAGCAGGCTCACCATCTGCGAAAGTATGATCTCGAGGCGATTTTCATCGTATCCAAGCAGATGCAGGGCGGCCTTCATACGCGCGATATAGCCGTGGTGATCGGCGCCCCAGATGTTGATGCAGCGATCAAATCCGCGCCTAAATTTATCGTCGTGATAGACCACGTCACCGGCTAGATACGTACCGCGACCGTCCTCGCGCACGATGACGCGGTCTTTTTCGTCGCCCACTTCGCTTGATTTTAGCCAGATTTTACCCTCGCTCTCGTATATGCCGTTCTCGTTTTTTAGGCGATCTAGCGTGAGAGAGAGTTTATCGTAGTAGCTCTTTTCGCTAGCCCAGTTTTCGATGAAAATTTGCGCGTCGGCTAAATTTTGCTTGATTAAAACCAGCACCCTATCCTTGCCAAACTCGGCTAGCTCGAGATTTCGACTCTCGTCGTAAAATATCTCTTTGCCGAATTTCTCTAGCGCTTCTTTTGCGATAGGCTCGATGTAGTCGCCGCGGTAAAATTTCTCCGGATACGCCACGCTCTCGCCGAATAAATTTTCACGCGCCCAAAGCGATATAGACGTGCCTAGAAGCTCGATTTGATTGCCTGCGTCGTTGATGTAGTATTCGGTTGCGATATTTTCGCCGATGTGAAGCCCGACGCGAGCCAGCGTATCGCCGAAAACCGCGCCTCTAACGTGCCCGATGTGAAGTGGGCCGGTCGGGTTTGCGCTGACGTACTCGAGCAAAATTTTCTCGCCGCTAGTTCCGCCGCCTTTTGCAAACTCGCTCGGATTTGCAAGGCTAGCGGAGGCAAATTTATCCAAAAATGCAGGCTTTAGTTTGAAATTTATATATCCGTTTAGCGCCGCAGCCTCGAAAACTTCGCTATTTTCAAATTTAGACGCTAGCTCGGCAGCTATAGCTACGGGGGATTTTTTGAGCTGTTTTGCTAGGCTAAAAGTAGGCATCGCGTAGTGCGCCAAGCCCTTATCTTTTGGCTTTTCCAGCGCAAAGTCAAAGCCTACGGCGCCTTTTATCTCGTTTATTACGCTTTTTTTCAACGCCTTTCCTTACGCGTTTTTAGCCGTATCTTCGGTTTTTGCGACGGTTGCGGTTTCTTCTTTTTTCTCTTCTACTTTTTCTACGTTCTCGGCTTTTTTATCGTCCTCCATTTCCGATTTGAAGCTCTTTATACCCTTGCCTAAGCCTTTTGCGAGCTCGGGGATCTTTTTCGCTCCGAAAAGCAAGACCACGATAAGTAAAATAATAAGCAATTGTTGGACGCTTGGACCCATTTTTTCTCCTTTTGATTTTCGTTATATTAGCATAATTTTATCAATTATTCCATTTGTTAATAATCTCTTTTGCGTCTAAATTTGACGTTTTTAGGCGCATCGAGTGCAAAATCCCGCGCAAATTTTCATAGCAGTTTTGCAGGTCGTCGTTTATCAAAAAATAATCGTACTCTAAGATATGCTCCATCTCGCCGACTGCGTTTATCAGCCGCTTTTCGATAGTTTGCGCGCTATCGGTGCCGCGATTTTGCAGTCTTGATTTTAGCTCGTTTTTGCTAGCCGTCGTGATAAAAACGGAGGTGATATTTTCGGCAAATTTTGATTTTGCGATATTAAAGCCCTGCACGTCGATATCAAAAATAGCTATTTTGCCCTCTTCAAGCGCCTTTAAAACGGGCTTTAGCGAGGTGCCGTAGTAGTTGCCGTGCACGAACGCCCACTCCAAAAACTCGCCCGCGTCTATGCCTTTTTTAAACTCGTCTTTGTTTATAAAATAATAATTCACGCCCTCGGTCTCGCCCTGCCTCGGCGCTCTTGTAGTGCTTGAGATAGAAAAATAAAGATCGTTTTCCTCTTTTAAAAGACGGCCTAAAAGCGTACTTTTGCCGCTGCCGCTGGGGCCGGAGACGATTAAAATTTGCCCCTTCAACTACTTTTCCTCAAAGCTTATATTGATTTTTATGTTGAGATTTTTTAGAGCTTCTCGCAGCTCGCCGTCTTGCAGCGAATTTTCCAGATTTTTTGCTACGGCGTCTGAAATTTGAGCCTTTAGCTCGTTTATCTTTGACGTCGTTTGAGCTTTTTGCGAGCTCAAATTCGCCGCCTCGCCGCCCTCAAATCCGCTTTCGTTAAGCGCTAATGCCATATCTTTTTCGCTGATTTGCTCGATGTCGCCGTACTCGCTCGGATGAGGCTTATGCGCTGTTTCGGGCTCGTTTTGAGCGGCTTCAGGCTCGCTGATTTCTTGCTCTTCTTGCTCAAAGTCGGCAAAAATATCTTCCGCGCTCTCCTCGTCAAAAATATCTTGCGTCAAATTTTCATCGTCCGCAGGCTCGTCTTTTATGGCTTCAAGTGCGATGTCAAATTCGCTCAAAGCGTCATCTTCAGCTTGCGCGTCTCGTTCTTCCGGCTCAAATTTCATCTCCTCGTCCGCAAAAATATCCTCTTGCTCGTCCGTTTCCTCTATCAAAAATTTATCGTTATCTTGCGTTCGGGTGAAATTTTGCACGGCCTCCGGTTCGTCTTCGCTCTCCTCTACGGTAAATCCCATCGTATCAGGCTCCGCTTCGTCCTGCGTTTCAGATTTGACGTCTCCAAGCTCGTCCGCCGCGTCAAATTTCTCGGCCGGATCATCGTCGTCCTCGGCGTCTTTAGCATCCCGCGCTGCGTCAAAATTTGCAGGCTCATCCTTGATCTCCTCATCCATGCCGTCTATTTCATCGATTTGATGCTTGATATCCTCGATGCTGCCGTCAAAGTCCAGCTCAAATTTATCCTCGGCATCTTCAGGCTCGTCTATCGTTTCAAATTTGACGTCCTCAAGCTCGTCCGCCGCGTCAAATTTCTCGGCCGTATCACCAGCATCCTCGGCATCTAAAATACCCTCTATATTGTCAAATTTTTCCTCTTTTGCATCGATTTCAAACTCATCCGGTTCGTCAAATTTAACCACTTCGTCGATAAGATCATCCAAATTTAAATCGTCTTCTTGCAGGCTTTCGCTTGATTCATCCATATCGTCTATTGCTTTGACGATCTCGTTTAGCTCGTCAAAAGCGCTTTCTTTGCTCTGTGGAGCGCTATCTTGTAAAAATTCGCCCAATTCATTATCTAGCGCAAACTCGTCCGTCTCCGTCTTCATCATCTCCTCTTTTAAGATGTCCTCGACCGGATCGCTCATAAACTCAAATCCGCTCACCGATACCTTGCCCGAGTCCTCGGCGTCCCTAACTTTGCCGGCCAGATACTCCACGATAGTGATAAATTCCGTCGGCAAAAACGGCTTTGGCAGTATTCTGTCCGCGTTCTCGAAAGTCGGGGAATGTTTAGAAGAAAGGTATAAAATTTTATTTGCGAATTCTTTTAGGTTCGTCTCTTTTACATCGATATCGCTGTCGATGATAAGCACCTCAAAAACGCCCTCAAGCTCGCTAACATCGCCGATCTCGACGTATTCGTAACCCATTTTGTTAAGAGCCAGCGTCGCCAAGCGCGATACGGCGGGATTGGCGTTTAAAAGAACGATTTTCACGAAAGGCCTCCTTTTTTAAACCTAAAAAACGTATTTTAAAATATTTTCCATTACTTCAAGCTTAGTTTTAGAAAAATAGCGACGGAAGGTCGTTGATAACGCGAAGAGCGAGCTGTTTAAAAAGCTCCATCATACCCGCCAGTATCGCGATCAATACGGCAAAGCCGATCGTGATCTTGATCGGGTAACCCACGACCAGCAGGTTAAACTGCGGCATCGTCTTCATCAGCATGCCGAAAATCAAATCAGAAAGCAGCGAAAGCGCCAAAATCGGGAAGGAAATGATAAACCCGAAAGT
The DNA here is from genome assembly GCF_004803795.1 of Campylobacter rectus. Taxonomy (NCBI): domain Bacteria; kingdom Pseudomonadati; phylum Campylobacterota; class Epsilonproteobacteria; order Campylobacterales; family Campylobacteraceae; genus Campylobacter; species Campylobacter rectus. The sequence goes on from NZ_CP012543.1 coordinate 1,869,232, forward strand.
AAATAAATTTATCATAGACTTTGAGGCGTACTGCACGATATCAGGGCTCGGGTAAAAGCCGCCCAGCGGGACGTGCGTGAGAGAATTTGAGATAAAAAGCAGGATCAAATGATGCCCGTCGAAGGCCAAAAAGGTCATAAGCGCGAGGAAATTTATGATATTTGAGATCACTGGCGAGCTAAGGCCGGTCTGCGGATCAAGCACCGAAGCCATCGAAAAGCCCATAATCATCGAGATCTGCTCGCCCGCTAACTGCAAACTGGCAAAAACGATATGAAGCAGCAGTCCGGCGCAAACTCCCAGCGCCGCCTCGCTCACGATCTCGACGGCTAGATAATAGACCTCGCCGCTTTTAATGCTAGCAAGCGGGAACAAAAATAGCGTGAGCAAAAACGAAAACGCGGTCTTGACGCTCATAGGGATCTGCTCGTGAGCGTAAAACGGGAAAAACAGCATCAGCCCGCCGATACGCGCAAACAGCAGCATAAAGGTGATGACGCGCTCGGGCGCGAAAAACTCTACTAGCTCCACCTGACTCTTTCGTTTTAAATTTAAATGCCGTTATTTTAGGGTTAAATCCTTAAAAATTCGGTAAATTTTAGGGGCGAGTTTTGATATGCGCCAAATTTGGCCGTTTAAAAGGTGTTTTTAGGTATCTTTTTATAAATTCGCCGATTTTTCATAGCCTATTTAAGCATTTTTTATTTGATGGATCGCAAGAATAAATGGCCATTAAATTTCATTTTTTCTTTTATGGCGTTACGATACCCCCGGCTTTTGTTTATTTTTCGATCTATCATTTGCCGACGAATTTATAAATTTGATTTTATTCGGGATAAATTTTAAAATGACAAATCAAAATTTTTATTTTAAAATATCGACTTTATCGCAATATCCTCGCCAAATGTTTTTATTGGCCACGTTATTTTGGACATCGGGGTCGGCTACGCCCATATCGCATGCCCTTTGATAGTATCGCGCCGCCTGTTTACTTTTGCCAGCATCCTCGTAATACCCTCCAAAAACTCCGCATGCCATCCAGCTACCTATATCGCAAGACTTTTTCATATAAGCTTCGCCCCGAGCGACGTCTTGCTCCACGCCGATACCGCCAGTATACATCTTGCCTACGATTTGGCAGCTACCTACTAGCCGCCCGTCGTCGCAGGCTATCTTGTGATAGTCGATCGATTTTTTTAAATTTTTCTCTACACCTTGGCCGAATTGATACAAAACCGCGATCTGATAGCAGGAGTTATAAACTTTGCCCTTGCAAGCTTTTTCATAAAATTTAAATGCTTTTTTATAATCCCTGTTCGTTTGATAAAACGAATGATAAACGTCGTAAGCACCGCCAAGTTCATCGCAACTTAACATATCTCCGGCCTTACAATTCTTTTCTAATTCCGCCAACATCCCATTTGCCGACGCAAAAGCACAAAGCAACGCTAAACCAAAAACCGTCTTTTTCATAATATTTTCCTTAAAATAAATTTTATGTATTCTACCCCCCCCCCTTTTTTTTTTTTAAGAATTATTTAATCGGCCAAGTTTTATTTAAAAAAGTAATTATGTTTTCTTAATTAGATTTTTGATTGAAATTTTGAGACGAAAAATACAAAAGGTAGACGCGGCTTAGTTTTAAAATTTTACAAAAAAAGAAAACTCAAAAAGAAACAATTTAAATTTTTAGTTGTTTTACGGCAAAATTTATAAAGAGTAAGAAATTAGAATTCGTGGTTCAAAACGGAGCGTCGCAAGATAAATTTAGGTAAATTTGCCTTGAATCGGTTTAAATTTGCGGGCTCAAATTTGATGAAGTATGAATCCAAACCATCGCTAGCGGAAAAATAAAAATTTAAATAAATTCACCAGAAACCAAAGATAGTTTTTTATCTTCGAGGCGGTAAACCTCGTCGCATCTTTGCGCAAGCTCGTTGTCGTGAGTGACCAAAACAAGCGCCGCATCGTTTGCTTTGATATAGTTAAACAGCGTTTGCATCACTTCATTTGCGGTCTGTTTGTCCAGATTTCCCGTCGGTTCGTCGGCAAATATCACGCGCGGCTTTTTACAAAGCACCCTAGCGATCGAGACGCGCTGCTGCTGCCCGCCGCTTAGCTCGCCTACTTTTTGATTTAGCACGCCGTCTATCTTTAAATTTGACAAAATTGCATCGTCAATTTTTTGCGCGGATAAAACTGAGGCCAGCTCGATGTTTTCGTGCGCGCTAAAGCCTTTAAAAAGATAGTGCGCCTGAAAAATGATACCGAAATCAAATCTGCGGATACGCAAAAGCTCGTTTGCAGGTAGTTCGTAAAGCGACTTGCCGCCGTAGATAACTTCGCCGTTTTTGGGTCGCAAAAGAGTGGAGAGTATGTGGAGTATGGTTGATTTGCCGCAGCCGCTAACGCCCGTTATGGCGCAGCTGCCGCCGGCATTGACGCTTAAATTTACATCCTCAAAGAGCGCATAATCATACGCAAAGCCTAGATTTACGCCCTTTAAGATTTGCATTAAATTTAGCCTATTTGCGCCGCAACCTCGGCCGCAAAGTCCTCGTTTTTCTTTTCTAAGCCTTCGCCAAGCTCGAAGCGAACGTATTTTACTACCTCGATCTTGCCGCCTAGCTCTTTGCCTTTTTCTTCAACGACTTGCTCGATAGTTTTTTTATCGTCCATTACGTAAAACTGTCCAAGTAGCGTAAGGCGCTGATCAAGCACCGTGTTGTCGGCGTAAAATCTCTCGATCTTGCCGGGGATGATCTTATCCCAAATTTTCTCAGGTTTGCCCTCGGCTTTTAGCTCTTCTTCGATAGCTTTCGTAGCTTTTGCAAGCTCGGCATCGCCTATTTGGCAGCGGCTGGCATACTCAGGGATGTGGTGAAGCGGCTTGCCTAGGCGTTTTAGCTCTTCGTTATCTTTTTCAAGCTCGGCGCGAAGCGCGATAAATTCCTTCTCCACAAACTCTTTGTCAAGGTCTTTATAGCTTATTACGCTTGGCTTCATAGCAGCTGCGTGCATGCATAAATTTCTTGCAAATTCAGCCGCTTTGCTTGCGATTTCTGCGCTTTCGCAAGCTAGACCGATTAGCACGCCTACGCGGCCGTTTGAGTGCACGTAGCCATTTACTACGCCTTTATCGTCCGCTTTTATAGTCTCAAAGCGGCGAACGACCAAATTTTCGCCGATAGTAGCGATCTGGCTTTTGAAATAATCCTCAAATTTAACGCCGTTAATAACGCTTGAGTTTAGGCTCTCGACGTCTTTTATCAAATTTATCTGGATGTGCGCCGTAGTGTCTTTGGTCAAATTTTGAAACTGAGCGTTTTTAGCGACGAAGTCGGTCTCAGAGTTTATCTCGCTGATGGTCGCGGTCTTGCAGTGATCGCAAACAACAACGCTCACAAGACCCTCGCTAGCTAGGCGGTCAGCTTTTTTAGCGGCTTGACCTAGACCCTTTTCGCGCAGGATATCGACGGCTTTTTCCATATCGCCGTTAGCCTCGGTTAGCGCCTTTTTGCAGTCCATCATTCCGGCTCCGGTTGATTCGCGGAGCTCTTTTACCATTTGTGCGCTGATTTCCATTACTCTTCGTCCTCGCTGAAGTCTTCAGAGAAGTCTTCGCTCGCAGCCTCATTTACGACTGCGTCTTTTTCGGCTTGGCTTACGGCTTCTTTGCCTTCTTCTAGCTCGCCGCCGTCTTTTTCAAGCTGAGAGCGTCCCTCGATGATAGCCTCGGCCATCTCTTGGCAGAAAAGCTGAACCGAGCGGATCGCGTCGTCGTTGCCGGGGATCGGAAAATCTACGACGTCAGGATCGCAGTTTGTATCGATCGGAGCTACGACAGGGATTTTTAGGCGGTTAGCCTCGGCAACGGCGATTTTTTCTTTTACGGTGTCGATGACGAAAATCATATCAGGTACGGTTTTTAGGTTTCTGATACCGCCTAGAGACGCTAAAAGCTTCTCTTTTTTGCGGCGAAGCATTAGCGCTTCTTTTTTAGTTAGTAAATTTATAGAGCCGTCCTCCTCCATAGCCTCGATTACTTCGAGCTTGCGGATAGATTGGCGGATAGTGCCGAAGTTTGTCATCATGCCGCCTAGCCAGCGGTGATTTACATACGGCATGCCGCATTTTTCAGCATACTCTTTTAGAGTTGCGCCGGCTTGTTTTTTGGTGCCTACGAAAAGTATGGTTTTACCCTCTGCAGCCGCGTCGCGAACGACATTATAAGTGTAGCGGAAGTAGCGGATAGTTTTTTGTAGATCTATGATATAGATACCTTTTCTCTCGCCGAAAATGAATTTTTTCATCTTCGGATTCCATCTGCGCGTTTGGTGTCCGAAATGAACGCCGCACTCTAGCAAATCTCTCATTGTTACCATGAGTTTTCTCCTTGTGGGTTGCCCCGAAATTTAGGTTTCTCCTCCACACCCATTAACATTTGCTTTTAACAAACGCAACCAAATTTTAGGACTGGTGTGTGTGAATTGAAGCTTGGATTATATTTAAAAATAACTGAATTAAAGCTAAATTTAATATAATCCAAACTTCTGCACGGTTAAATTTTGCGCCGCAAAGACAAGATGACCACAAAGGTCGAGAGCAAGATTATTCGTCGAATTTAACAAAAATGAGCGCGTCAAACAAACTTGCAAAAATGCCGTAGCGCAAACAAGTCAAAGGTCATACTTATAGCCGATTAAATTCAGCAAACTCGCTCAAGCCGACTCGCAAAATTAATCGCTCGAATTTAAACCGTCGCACTGTAAAATAAATTTCGACCGAGCCGTAAGCTGCCGCAAATTTAAACTCGTTCGCTAAAATGCCCGCATCGCATCCGGCAACCAAGCCCGGCTCGTCAAATTTGCCCGCCGATCAAAGCGCCTATGTGAAACGCCGGGCAAAAACACAAGGTTCGGGCACTCGACTCAAATTTACGCCTCAAGCGAAAACCGTCCGTAAATTTAAGCGTGCCCGTTAAATTTAGGAATTTTCACTCAAAAAATCCCTTTTTCACGAGCTTGCCCTCTTTCACGCAAAACTCCCCTTTCGCGATCACGCTATCTAGGTTTAGAGCTTCGTCAAATACCGCAAAATCAGCGTCAAAGCCCGTTTTTATCTCGCCTTTGCCGCTTAGATTTAGGTATTTTGCGACGTTTTTGCCCATCATGCTTAGCGCTTGCGGGATGGTTAGGATTTTATTTTTGACGCAGGCTTGAATGACCTCTAAATTCGTATCGCACGAGGCGCAGCCGTAGCCCACTAGCGCGCCGTTTTCGTCAAATCTAGGCACGCTGCCGTTGCCGTCCGAGCTCATCGTTAGACGATCTAAATTTAGCCCGTTAGCAAGCCCGTAGGCGATGGCTTCGTGAAGCGGCATAAACTGGCTTCCGCCGCTCGTGATGTCGATGTAGCCGCCCATTTTTTGAAATTTGATCGCCTCGTCAAAGAGCTCCTTCGTCCGCGCGCAGTGTGTCGGCGAAAAGTAATTAACGGGGAACGAATAATCCTTGATCACGCTAAAAATCAGATCGAATTTATCCGCTAGCCCGCCCATATGCATATGCAGCACGCCGCCTTTTTTCGAGATCATGCCGCCGATGCGTATCTGCGTCAGGGTTTTGATGAGCTCCTGAGAGGTCGGGTAGCTGCCGCGGTTGTCGCTCATCGCGATCTTACAGCCGATGACCTTGTCGATGAGCACCAGATCGCGCGTGACGGAGCCCGTAAATGTAACGCTAGGCAGCGCGTAAGAGCCGGTGTGGATGAAGGTCGAGATGCCCTCGTATTCAAGCGCCTTGGCCTTTGAGTAGAGATTTTCCAGGCTCCTCGTGCATCCGTCGGTACCCAGCGTGCCCACGACCGTCGTCGTACCGTAGCGGATGATTTGCGATAGCGTTATTTCGGGCGTGCGCGAGTGATAGCCCGCCTCGCCGCCCCCGCCCGTGATGTGCACGTGCTGATCGATGAGCCCAGGCGCTAAAATTTTACCCTCTAGATCGTAAATTTCAAGCCCCTCAATACGAAAATCAAGCCCCTTGGAAACGGCCAAAATTTTACCTCCGCCGAGCAAAACGTCGCTCCTGCCGACGTGTTCTGGCGCGTATAGATCGGCATTTTTAAGTAACAGCATATTTTCTCCTTTGCTTTGGATTTTCATTTTAAAATTTACGTTTTTAGCTTATTTTGATTGCGATGTCACGCCGTCATTTTACATCAAATTTGATAAAAATCGGATATTTCGGTTTTGGTTAGCGAGGCGGACGCGGCGGATTTTTGAGATTGCCGCGATGAAATCGGCGCGTTTTGATAACCTCGGCAAAGCGAACGCGATATATTTTCGACGAAATTTGCAAAACAAATGCAGCGTATTTTGGGATGTTCGTTTGCCGACGACTCTTTTACGTGCGGTAAATTTTGACGCGTTTTAAGCGGCCGACTCGCGAAACGGCAGTTTGACAAAGCCGTCCGCGCCACAGACGCAACAAACAAATATAGTCGCCGACAACACATCGCTCAAATTTAACCTCCGTCGCGCCCGAAACCAAAACGCTCAAGATAGTCCGCAAACGCTAAATTTATTATACGGCGACAAAACCCGCTTAAATTTCGAATAAATTTGCAAAAACCTGCAAATTTGTATCCAAACGCCCTATTTATCCTAATCCGAAATCGAAACTCGGCTAAATTTCGCCTTAAATTTCGCCCAAACCGACTGATCGGTCGCAACCGCGCGTCCACTAAATTTTTACCGCTTTTTTGCGCTTCATTTATCGTTTCAGCGGCGCGTATCGGGCTTTTGGGTTAAATTTTTACGCTTAATGTATTTAAAAAACGACAAATTTTGCCGCAGCTTTAAAACGCCTTAAATTTACGGCGCTTTTTAGCTCCGCGCGATCGGCAAAATCAAAACGACGGTGCAAAGCCCGTTTAATAAAAATTTAAAAGCATGGGCTTTAATGCGCGGCGACGCGAATTTACCGCTTTTTCTCGAGCGGTTTTTACTTGCAAATTAACGACGTTTACGCGGTTTGCAAAAGCCGTTTTTGTATAAAAATTCGGCAATTTCGCCGTTTTTGGCCTCATACGGCTTTTTACAAAGTTATTGGATTTTACGCGGTTTTGCGAAAGTTTTGCAAGTAAATTCGGCGCGGCTTTATCCGCTTAGCTGCACGCTCTCCTCGATATTCATCAAGCCCGTAAATATCCGCTCCGCCGCTTCGCGCCGCTCGGCCGAAATCTCGAGCTTTTCGGCTTTTAAAAGGATATTTACGAGCTCCTCGTTTTGCAGAGTTTGGACGCCGAATTTCCTTGCATTTGCGGCGATTTTTGCCGCAAGATGATTTTTTGATTTAAAATTTTCGTAAGGCATTTTTCTCGGTTTTTGATAAAATTTGAGATTATTATAAAAAAATAGAGGTAAATTTATGCTCAAATTTCGCCGCAAATAAGGATTTCGTGTCAAATTTAATCTCTAAGCGACTTTTCGTCTATGTCCGCTCGATAAACGGCAAATTCGGCAAAATAATAAGCTTAAAATTTGATCGCGGCGATACGAACGAGCCTTAAAGCTCAAATTTAGACGCTAAAAACGGACTTTAACAAAGCGGCGGAAACAAATCGAATTGGGCCGACGGGCAGCCCGGTCCGCCGCATACCGTTTTGCACCGACGTTTGCGAAATTTCGCGCACATCTACGCCAAAATAAACCGTAAGCGCTGAAAATACGCTCACTCTATAACGGCTTCCCATTTTGAAGATTTGCATTTTTCGCATGGATAATTTTTAGCGATAATCCACTTAGTAATCTGTTCCGAAAAGGCCGCGATAGCCACGCCTCCTACGACGATAGCTATACATATCGGCATAGCAAAACCCGTTTAGGCAAAGATATACGCAACCCACGCCCAATAGCCGCCGCCGACCACGGTAGCGCCTATGATCTTAACAAAAAGGGCAAGATTTACCTCTTCGGCGTGTCCGCACTCTTTACATCTTATTTTCATAACAGCTCCTTAATTTAAACAAAATCAAGTAGAAATGGTATAATAATATAGAGCTTAAAATCCGTGAAATTAAGATTACCAAAAGCGTATATTCGGGGTTGCTTTTATCTGAAATTATAGGCCGAATTTAGCTGCCGTAAGGCTATTTTATCAATACAAATCCGCAAAATCGCCCCGTGATGCCGTCTCTACGATAAGAAAAATACCTCTCGTCGCAATGCGCGCAAATTTTGCTAAACCTGGCATCCCGCACGCCCAGCGCGGCAAATTCGTCCCGCAAAGCCGCGTCCATATCAAACCTCCCGTCCGCCTTGTATCGCGCAAACTCTCCGACGTCAAGCTCGCCGATCTCGTAGCAACCGCTCTTGATATTCGGCCCCACAAACGCCCGTATATCGCTCATCTTGCAGCCGTATCCGCGCGCCATTTCGTGCACGGCTTTCGTGCAGATACGCTTCATAACGCCGGCCCTACCGGCATGCGCCGCCGCCGCAACCCCGCGCCTTTCGTCGATCAGCAAAACGGGCGAACAATCCGCGACCAAAACGCAAAGCGCCGCGCCGCGCAGATTTGAAACGATAGCGTCGCACTCGGGGACGGGTTCGTTTAAATTTGACAACGCAAAAACGACGTCCGAGTGAATTTGGCGCATAAATTTTAGATTTTGCACGGAGATACCGAGCCTATTTGCTAAAATTTCACGGTTTTTCGCGACGCTCCAAGCTCGGTCGCCGACGTGATCTCCTAAATTTAGCCCCTCGTACGCAGCCTCGCTAACGCCGCCAAAACGCGTCGTAAAGCCCGCCGTAAATCGCTCGTTTTCAAAAACTACATCCAAAATTTCCCGCTTCATTTTTTCTTAAACTCTTTGCTCTTACGTTTGACCGTTCGTTATTTGTTTAAATTTACGGCGTTTGCCTGCTCGTAAATTTTGCCGCCGAATTTAAAAATTGCGGATAAATTCGTCGGAGCGACAGCCTGCGCTTTGTGGCCGATTTTTGCCTTGCAAGCCGCTTTTTGCAAATTTGACAAATTTGCCCGCTCGCAAAAACTCGCCGCTTTGTCGAATTTAACACCGAATTTGACTGCCCAAAACGGCTCTTGCGCATTTGCCGCTTCGTAAAGAGTGCGCTTTTGCAAGCTAGATCCATCGCCCCGCCTGGCACGCAAAACCGCTAAATTTAATATGCCGTTTCCGTGCGAGCTGGTAAATTTAGCGCGCCAAGTCAAAATCCGCCGCCAAATTTAACGGCGTCAAATTTAACCCGCCGTGCCTAATAAAGGCTCGCGATATGCTGCGACTCGTCCCAGCCGATCTCGCTTTTGCCGCCGTTTTGGGCACTACGGCCAAACTCCAGCTGCCTAGCCACGTAGCGCGCTAGCAGGTCGCTTTCTACGTTTACGCGGCGCCCCGGCTCAAACTCGCCAAACAAGCTCTCCTTAAAAGTGATCGGGATGATCGTTAGGCGCACGCCGGTCGGCAAAACTTCGTTGATCGTGAGGCTCACGCCCTCGACCGCGATGCTGCCTTTATTCGCCATCAGAGGCATGACGCTAAATGGCAAATTTATATAAAAATCAACCCCGTTTTCGTGCCGCTCTATACGCGCGACCTCGCCGATAGCATCGACGTGTCCTTGCAGCAGGTGCCCGTCTATGCGCTCTCCTAGCCGCATCGCAGGCTCGATATGCACGCGTCCGCGCAAATTTTCCGTCGCGATATGCGCTCTAGTCTCGGCGCTAAGCTCCACGCTAAAGCCGTCTGAGTGCAGCTGCGTCACGCTAAGACATGCGCCGTTTACCGCGACGCTATCGCCTAAATTCGGGCGGTATGCGGCTTTTAATCGCAGGGTATTTTGCGAATAGCTAGCAACCTGCGCGATCTCTCTAATCAGTCCGTTAAACATTTTTCGTCCTTAAATTTTGAGCTATTTTATAAAATTTAGCCTCAGAGTGGGCTAAATTTACCGCCGAAATTTAACCGCTCGCTTTTTGTCGCGGCGCAAATCTACAAAAACTCGCAGAGTAATCGCACTCGGCCTCGGCAAATTTTAATACGCCTTAAAAATATTTAAGATAAAAGAATTATCAAATAATAATCACAAAAACGATAAATTTGAAAATAGCAAATAGGCCTACTTAAGACCGGTATTTTAAAAGTAGCAAAGCGCGTAAAAACAACTAATCGCGCTTAATCCAAAGCCGATTTTGACGGCTGATTTTTGCGCGCCGTAGAGCAGGATGCTAACGGCGACGCCAACCAAAAAGCGGATAAACGCCTACCGTCTCGCACCCCTGTGCGCCGCTATTTTCGTCGTTTATAGCGTGCGAATTCGACGCCGCTTGCTCTCTTGCTTGCTCGCTAGGAGTTTTTAAAGCTCGCCAATAACGATAAAGTCGGCCTTTGCATCCACGTCCTGCGCCTATATCGGCTAAAACGCGAGGCTCTTTTAAATTTCGCTTCCGCGTAAAATTTTATTACGAAAGCCCGTGCCGCCTCCTGCTCGATCCTGCCGCTAAGCTTGTGATGGCTGTGTAGCGGATCGACTATGATGATCGCGCCGGTCAGACAAACCTTGATGCACGCAGGGCCGTTTTCGCGCCCGAAGACATATCGCATTTGATCGCGGTATCTTTCGCGCCCGCTTGGCTTTTCGAGGTGGATTTCGGCCCTACCGCGTAACTTATGAGTGGCATTAGCTCCGCGCCAGAGCTTATCGCGCCGTAAGAGCAAGCGATCGTGCGGAGTTTGCGGCCTATAAAATCTTCTCGCAAAGCTCAATGCGGTTATCGTTAAACCTGAGTGCCCGGCAGAACATACGTTCGCGCAAGGACCGTCATCGCACCGGCGACACTGCGCCATTATGACGCCTTTTGCTTGACGGGAGCACCGCAGTCTAGCTTTTGAAAGCTTACCGCACCCATAAGCACTACGAAAACAGGCCGCATCCAAGTAGCGCAACCGATACAACGTTTGTAATCGGCGATCACAAATTTATGTTGTTTCATAAATTCTCCTTTCTACTTGTTTTACGATTCTTGATTTCTCTTAAATCTTGAGCTAATTGTATTACTTTTAGAAATTTATTTCCGTCATTTGCCTGACGAATTTTGTATTTTTTAGATTAATTTTTATGAATTATTTATTTTTAAGTTTATCTTTAAATTTGCGGTAAATAGGCATTTTTTTAAATTTATACGAATATAAAAATATTACGTATAGGCTATCTGATACGCAAAATAGAGCATCTTGTCCCATAATGTTTTAAAAAGCTTAAGCTAAAATTTAACCAAAACCTTTAAAATTTAACGGAATACTTTTTGCTAGGACTTGACGTTAGTAATATAAAAGGATAAAAATGCAGATCAAAAACGGCGCTTCAAACGAGATTTTAAAGACCCTAGCAAACCGCGTCGCTCAAGGTCAAAAAGGCGATCAATTTTTAGCCGGCTCTACGCTTGCGGCGGCAAATTTGACGGATTTTGCCCAGATGCTGGATAAATTTAACGAAAAAGCAAGTTCAAACAGTGCGGCGGGTAAATTTGATGCGGATAAATTTCACGGCGGCGAGGCGAGTTCGTTTTTGCAAAATTTAGCCCGCAACGAAAACGAAGCGCAAATCTACGCAAAACTCGAGCGCGAAGCCAAAGAAGCCGCGAAAATGTTTAAGAAATTTGATTTTATGCAGATGATGACGAAGCTAGAGATGGGCAATCTAAAAGACGGCGAGCGAGCGGAAATTTTTGCCAAGATGAACAAAATCGCAAAGGAAATTTGACTTTAACGCGGGGGTAAATTTGTAAATTTAGTAGCGTATTTAACTCGTAGGCACGCACTTCAAAAAACGCCGAGCGTCGTAAAAATGCGTCGAGAATTTTAAATTTTGCAGATTTTATTTTCGCTCGTCGTTAAATTACTCGACACCGACCTCGGTTGATTTTATATGAAAAGTAAAATTTGACGCCGTTTTGCCAAACTGAGCACAAATTTTTCGCTCGTCACGCGCACAACCACTCAAATTTAATCAAGGAGCGTTAATGCAAAAAAGCGGATTTACGAAGGCTCTGTGCAGCGACGCACGGAGCGCAAAGATACCGAGCGAGCACGATTTTTTCGCGCCGCTCATCGGCGATTGGGACATATGGTGGACGGACGGCCTGCAGAGCGGCACGCCGCGCGAAATTAGGGGCGAGTGGCTCTTCGCGCGGGTTTTGGACGGATCCGCGGTGCAGGACGTGTTTATAGTGCCCTCGCGCGCGCAGCGGCTCGTAAATCCGCAACCGGACGCCGAATACGGCACGACGATAAGGATTTATGAGCCCGCAAGCGGGACGTGGGATATTTTTTACGGCTGCATAGGCACGGCGCTGCGCCTAACCGCGCACAAGGAGGCGGAGGAGATCGTGCTCGTGCAAAACGGCGAAGAGGCGATGCGCTATGTATTTTCGCAGATGAGCGAGGCGTCGTTTTCGTGGCGGAAGGAGCTACGAAGCGATGCGGGGCTCTGGCAGGTCGTCGCGCGGGTCCGTGCGCAAAGAAAAGCCTAGCCGCCTACAAAAAGAGATATACGATCTGCTTTTAGGATCGGTATAATGTCCGCGCCGCAGAAAAGCCTAGCCGTTCGCAAACGAGCTAGCTAGCCGAACTGCGCGCAAAAGTCAAATCGTTCGCAAAAGCCAAACCGCGCGTAGGAAAATTTAACCGCCCTTTTTAAAAACCAGGCTGCGTCTTTGCGTAAAATTTTAACCGCGAAATTTTGCCGCATCTGTGCGTAAATTTCACTCGAGGCTGGACCTCATTGCGCTTTTGCGTAGATTGCGGCCGAAAATTTAGCGCCCTAGCCTGTGCGTCAAAATTTAGCGCGCCTCCAGCCCATCCGCCTTTGAAATTTTAAAAAATTTAGCCGCAAATGTATGGCGCATAAAAACTCCCGCGGCGGTAAGCTACTGCGCCGGCAAAGACGGCAAGGCTGCGAGGTAGGCGCCGATACACCCGTCGCAAAAAAGGGTTTTGCAAATACGTCATCACGGATGAGCTTGGTGCCCTGCGGTTCGCGTATGAGGGGCTTTGGCTTTGGGCGGCGGATTGATACGCTTTCGCGTAGTGGGTATTGAGAGCAAGCGTGGCGAGCCTAAGACACGAACTTTACTCGATCAAGCGCTAAATTTTAAGGCGCCTGGCAGCAAACTCTGGCAAAACGGCCGAAGGCTATATGCAAACGATACTAAAAGCTAGCGCGGCGCATCAAGCGACATACCCAAAAAGACCTAGCGGCGCAAGTTTAAATTTAATCGCACCTTGCGCCCAAGGCTGCGGTTTTCTATAAAATTTCAAGTCGATGCCCTGCAAGCGCAAACGATACGGCGTCAGATATAAGCGCGAGCGCAAAAGCTTCGGTGCATATGCAAGCCGCATAGCGCTAACAAAAAAGCCAGGCGCAGATGCAAAAAAACAAGGCGTTGTTTGAGTAAAATTTGCCGCAGCCGACGCTACGGCTCGCACTACGTCGTCAAAGAACGTTCAAGCTCTGCGCGCGCAGGTATCTATGCAGCTCACACTTAAGCGATATGAAACAAACATAAATGCGATTAGCCTGCCGCTGCACAGGTTTTGCTCAGAGCAGACGACGCGGTGCGAGCATAAACGGCGCGATGAAATTTCATGTAAATTTCATGGGCAAGCCCCGCTATCGGCGGTCTAGCAAAAGGCCGCCTCGTAAAAGAGATCGACGCGCCGGGCGGGCAAACAAAACTCGCCGCAGACGCGCCGTTTGGTTAAAATTTAAGCGGCCTCGCAAAAACGAAGCCGTAAAATTCCCTCAAAATCCGCTCTAAAAACGGCTCAAATTTACCGCCGCCCTTTGGCATCGCGGGGGCTTAAAATTTATGCGACCCCGCAAAAGTGCCGCCAAATCGCGGGCTTAATTCGCAAGCGGAGCTAAATTTTAAAATTTGCAGCGATCAAAACGGGCGCTCTATCTCGTAAAGTAGATTTTTGTCGCCCTCAAAGCCTAGCACATAGAGCCGATCCGCGCCGACGGCGAGCGAATGAGGCTCGCTCATCTGTGGCATCTCGTAGGCCTGCACGACCTCGAGGCTGTTTTTATCGATGCTAAGCAGCGTGTTATACTCCCTGCTGTAGGCTAAAATTTGATCGCCCGCGCTCGCGGCCCCTACGACGTAGTAATCCTTAAAATTTCGCTTTTGCTTGAGCTCAAGCCCCTTGGCGGGCTTTAGATACGCCTCGGCGCTTAGCTTGCGTTCGCTTATTAAAAATTTGCCGATTACGACGTTTTTTACGACATCGTTGGGCGCGCTGATTATATACATAAACTTCTCATCCGCCGCAAACGCCAAAGCATACGCCTGCTTAGCCCGTATCATCGTAAGGAACGGCCGCCCGTCCTTGGTGTATCTATCGACGCCCTTTTCAAAGTAGCTGCCGTAATCGCCGCTGGTTTGTAAAAAAGTCCTATACTCTATCACCTTATCCATCGGCTCTTTGAGCCTTTTTAGCCCGTAGGCGGTCTTGTTCTGACCGATTACGAGCAGATCCTCTCCTACGAAGGCGCTCGCCGTCGTATGGCCTAGATTCCAGCTGTTTTGATAATCAAGCACCGCAAATTTATCGAAATTTTTAAGATCTTTCGTGAAGTAGCTACCCGCATACGAGGAGGTAAGGGCGAACTCTTGATTTTTCTCGTCGTATGAGACGCTTGCTATCATCTCGCCTCTGTTCATCTTTATCTCGATCTGCTTCGTGCCTAAAAGCCCTAGCTTCACAGCGCTGGGCACTGCACCGTCGGCAAAATTTTCGTTAAATTTTTTCGTATCGAATACGCCGCGGATATAGGGTCTTTGCGGATAATCCTTCTTGAGATTAAAGGATTTGAGCCTGTCCCATACGTATCTTTCCCACGTTTTGGAGCTCATAGCCAAATTTAAACTCATCCTATCGGTGGGCGCTTTGCCGCCGTAGGGCGGGATGCCGTTTGTAAAAAACGCCTGCACGCCGTTTGAGATAACGAGCGCGAAAGAGAGGTAGAAAACGACCTTGCCGTATGCGTTAAAGGGCTTGATCACGCTTCTTTGCCCGCTAAAATCGGCATTTAGCTCCGCGCTTTTTTTGATAAATATCAAAAAGAGGCTCATTACGATGACGACGGCCCAATACACGATCGCCGCCCACGTATAGGTTCGCACGCCCAGTATCGATGCGCCAAGCCCCATATCTACGTCGAGCTGGACGAAGTTGCCAAGATGTCTCAGCCCCATATGCATCCCGAATGCCGCGATGAAAAAGACCGCTACGACGTATCTGGGCCGCGGACCGTATCTGAGGATAAAAAGCCCGAGCAGCCCCACCAAGATCATACCTATGCGCTCCCACCAGCAAAGCACGCACGGGCTTTCTCCCACCACGTAACCCAGCCAGACGTTTGCGATGCCTACGGGGATCACCAAAATAAGCATGATCGCCGTCGCCATCAAGGCGTTAAAATTCTTTTCGCTAAAACACACGGCGCCCTCCTAGTAATTGCCCGAGCCAAATACCGAGCCGAACGTCGAGACAAACCACATACCGACCATAACGAAGCTTGCCGCCCCGAACAAGCAAAACGCGAGCCGCTGCCTTTGCGGGCGAAACATAAGCACATACATGCAAGCGGCGATCAAAACGAGCGTTAAAAACTCCATCGTCTCTCCTTGAGGTAAAATTTGAAAATCATTTTAAAATATTATAGTAAAAAATAAAAAGAAATTTGAGAGTAAATTTAAAAATTTCTAAAATTTTTAAATTTATAGCTTTGATAAAGCGAAACTCGCACGCGATCTTATCAAACTCGTATCAACGCTATTTCAAGCCTTGCGACGGCAAAAGCATAACGAAGTTTTTCGTAAAATTTCAACCTCGCGCGCCTTAAGCGCATTTTAGGTAGTTTCGTCAGCTGGCGCGGCGGCAAAGAGGGCTAAATTTAAGCCGAATTTCCTCGCCGTCTTTCCTAAATTTTTGTATATTTTATCTGTTTTTTGATAAAATCGCGAATTTTAAGGACAAGGAAAATTTAAATATGAATTATGATATTATCGTCGTCGGAGGCGGTCACGCGGGCATCGAAGCCAGCCTCGCCGCCGCAAGAATGGGCAAAAAAACGCTGCTAATCACCATCCTAGCCGAGCAGATCGGCGCAGCCAGCTGCAACCCCGCAATAGGGGGCCTAGCAAAAGGCCACCTCGTAAAAGAGATCGACGCTCTAGGCGGGCAAATGGGGCTAACGACCGATGCCGTGGGCATACAGTTTCGCGTGCTAAACGAGAGCAAGGGCCCGGCCGTGCGAGGCAGCCGCGCTCAGATCGATATGGACCGCTACCGCGTCTATATGCGAAATTTACTGCTAAATACGCCAAATCTTGAAATCAGCCAAGAGATCGCGACGCAAATTTTAAGCCGAAACGGCGAAATCACGGGCGTAAAAACCCACCTAGGCAACGAGTATAGAACAAGTAAGCTCATCATCACGACGGGCACGTTTTTAAACGGGCTCATACACGTCGGATTTAACAAACTGGAAGCCGGCCGCGTGGGCGAGCTAAGCGCTAAAAATCTAAGCGATAGCCTGCGTGATCTTGGCCTTGAAGTCGGTCGGCTAAAGACCGGCACCTGCCCGCGCGTGGACGCCAAAAGCATCGACTTTAGCGTGCTTGAGATCCAAGGCGGCGACGAGGAACCAAGCCCGTTTAGCTTCCGCACGCGGGACTTCGCGCCTACGCAGCTGCCGTGCTACATCGCCTACACCAACGAAACCACCCACGACATCATCCGCTCAAATTTCGACAAAGCGCCGCTATTTACGGGCCAGATAGAGGGCGTGGGTCCGCGCTACTGCCCGAGTATCGAGGATAAGATAAATAGATTCGGCGACCGCGACAGGCATCATCTTTTCGTCGAGCCGCAGACGCTAGAGGCCACGGAGTACTATATCAACGGCTTTTCTACGAGCTTGCCGTATGAAGTGCAGGTCGCGATGCTGCGCTCGGTCAGAGGCTTTGAAAACGCTCGCATCGTGCGCCACGGCTACGCGATCGAGTACGACTACGTCCAGCCAACCGAGCTAAAACACACGCTAGAGACCAAAAAAGCGCGCGGACTATATCTCGCGGGCCAGATCAACGGCACCACGGGCTACGAGGAAGCGGGCGCGCAGGGGCTGATGGCCGGCATAAACGCAGCGCTTGCGCTTGATGGCAAAGAGCCGTTCGTCCTGCGCCGCGACGAGGCCTACATCGGCGTTCTCATCGACGATCTAGTGACTAAGGGCACGAAGGAGCCATACCGTATGTTTACCTCCCGCGCCGAGTATAGGCTGCTTTTGCGCGAGGATAACGCCGTGCTGCGCCTAGGAGGATACGGCCGCGAGCTTGGCTTGCTAGACGAAGCAACGTTTGAGAAAATAGAAGCCATAAGGTCAAATTTGACTCGCGGGCTAGAGCTGCTAAACGGCACCGAGATCACGCCGACAAAGCGAAATTTAGAGCTTTTAGATAGCCTGGACGAGGAGATAATCAGCCAAAATTTGACCCTGCAAAAAATCGTCGCAAGAAAGAGCTTCACGGGTGAAAAGCTGCGCAAGCTGGATCCGTTTTTCGAGGCGCTTGACGAGGCGAGCTTGGAGCAAATTTTAACCGAAGCCAAATACCAGCACTACATCGCCGAGCAAAAAAAGCAGATCGACCGCATGAAAGATATGATGAGCGTGAAAATCCCCGAGGGCTTTAACTTCCGCGGTATCAGCGGGCTTAGTAACGAAGTGGTCGAAAAGCTCGAGAGATTCGCCCCGCCGACGCTCTTTGCGGCTAGCGAGATCAGCGGCGTGACGCCTGCTGCGATAGATATCTTGCACATCTATATAAAGATGAATGCGAGGGAGTCGCAGTAAATTTAGCGCCCACTCGGCAAAGCAAAACGGTAGCCTAAATTTAGAGCTTACCTTAAGGAGTAAAATTTGAGCGGTGCAGACGAAATTTCAAACGTCGGCGGCGATTGCCAAAGTTCAAATTTAGCAAATCCCGGCGCAATAAAATTTGCGAGAGATTACGACAAAGAGCCGTTAATCGTTAAAGATTATGCTTTGCATGCGGTGTTTATCTTGTCGTCCATCACGCTTGTTTTTGCGTTCGTCGTTTATTTTATTTTCGGCGATTATGAATACTCACTCACGGCATGCTTTATATTCGCATCAAATATACATAACTTTGTTGATTTTTTCAAATTTAAAAACCATTGCACGGTCGAATTCTCAGGCTCAGCCGTGCGATACAATGTTGCAAGTAAAATCAAAAAATCCATTCCCGCCAATCAAATAAAAAGCGTGGAGAAAGTTTTATTTCTCGGCTGCGACGGCTACGAATTTAACGCGCCCAAAAACCGCGTTCGCCCGCAAATTTATATATACGGCGGCATAATAGTAGCGTTATTTTTGATCGTTTTTGGCGAAATTATGCTCGTTTTAGGCATTGTCGCCTACTTGTTTTGTTCGCTGGTAACGATGAATTTGTTATCAAACGTTTTCGTAAATAAAAATTTTTCATTTGAAGCATGCGATGAATTATTGATTAAAGACCGCGCTAACGGCTTTATAGATTTTGTCTTTTCAAAAAGCAACCGTTTGGAACTAAAAAAGTATTTTTTGCTTAAAACGGGGCAAAATTTGGATAATCTCCAAAGAAAACCTATTTTATTTTAAGACCGGACGACAACGATAAAGACTAAATTTACGACCGAATTTGCCCGTCGCTTGGGCCTTTATTTCGGTTTAAATTTTACCGCTTTTGGGCAAATTTGGAGGATTTCTAAATCCGTTAAATTTAAATATATCTGCTAATCTCTATCAAATTTTCGTCCGGGTCGCGCACGTAGATTGAGCTTATCGCTCCAAGCGCGCCCGTTCGCGGCACTATACCCCGCTCTACGGCGATACCCGCAGCCTCCAACTCCTCTAAAACCGACTCAAGCGGCGTATCCGTAAGCAAGCAGATATCGGCCGTTCCGATGTTTGCGTTTAGGGCGTTTGGCAAAATCTCCTCGCCTTTTACGTGCAAATTTATCTTTTGCGAGCCGAAGGCCAGAGCTTTGCGTCCGTTTGCGAAATCAACCTCGCGCATACCCAGTACTCGCACGTAAAAATCAAGCGTCCGTTGTAAATCGGCGACGGTTAAAACGATATGATCGATCGAAGCGATACGCATAAATTTCTCCTTTTTAAATCAAATTTAATCGCACAAAGCCGATCCGCAATAGCAAAAGCTCAAATTTGAGGATTATCCTTACTACATAAATTTAAGCCCAGCAGCACAAAAGATTAACGGCAAGGCGAGCAAACCGCGTCAAAGCTAAATTTAAATTTTATCTCGTTTTAAGTCAGAAATTTTCACCCGATCAAATTCACGCCAAACTTTATAAATTTACCGCACATCGGCATCAAATTTTGCCGCCAAATTTAACTCTGTGAGCCAAATTTGTACGCAAATTTTACCCCAAGTCGCTTT
The DNA here is from genome assembly GCF_004803795.1 of Campylobacter rectus. NCBI lineage: Bacteria > Pseudomonadati > Campylobacterota > Epsilonproteobacteria > Campylobacterales > Campylobacteraceae > Campylobacter > Campylobacter rectus. Next base: position 1,888,788 of record NZ_CP012543.1, read on the forward strand.
AAAAGCAAAATGATAAATGATTGTTTAAAATTAATTTAAATCCTTGAACTATTTGCCAAAAAAATGAAATTTTAATTTTCACAAGGGTATAATGATACGTTTTAAAAAATCACTGAAAGGAAAATAATGTCCGTAAAACAAGAAAGACGAGATTTTATCGGTCTGGCGTTTGGCGCCGTAGCCGCCGTCGGCGGGGCTTTATCGCTTGTGGCCGTTAAAAAGACTTGGGATCCGCTCCCTAGCGTAAAAGCAGGCGCTACGTCGAGCTTCGACCTTAGTCCGATGCAAGACGGGGAGATGCGTCAGGTCGTATGGCGCAAACAACCTATTTTTATCCTCAAAAAAGACCCTTCTATGCCACCAAACGACAAGCGCGACGTCGTTGTCGGAGACGCGAGATTTATGATCGCGATCGGACTTTGCACGCATCTTGGCTGCATACCGCAATGGCAACCCAATAAACAAATATTTTTCTGCGCCTGTCATGCGGGAGAATTTAACGCCGACGGAGTAAATACTTTCGGTCCCCCTTCAAGACCGCTTGATATACCGCCTTTTAAAATAGAAGGTATGAAACTGGTGCTGGGCGAAACGAGCCCGGAGTACGAAAAGCTCGTAAATAAGGCATAGGGGGGAGAAAATGCAAATTCACAAATCAACGGGATTTTTAGACTGGCTGGATCAAAGGCTAGCCGTCAATAAACTGATGAAAGTGCTCGTCAGCGAATACTGGATACCCAAAAATATAAATTTCCTTTGGGCGATGGGCGTCATCCTCACGACGCTTTTCGTGTTACTTTTGGTGACGGGTTTTTTACTCGTTATGTACTACAAACCGGATATAAATTTAGCCTTCGATAGCGTAAATATGACTATCATGAAAGAGGTCGAATACGGCTGGCTATGGCGTCACATCCACGCAGTCGCCGCATCCGTGATATTTCTGATCATCTACATACACACCTTTACCGCGATCTACTACGGCTCTTATAAAAAAGGCCGCGAGATGATTTGGCTAAGCGGTATGTTGCTTTTTATCTTGTTCTCGGCCGAAGCCTTTAGCGGATATATGCTGCCTTGGGGACAGATGAGCTTTTGGGCGGCAAAGGTCATAACCCAGCTCTTTGGCGCAGTGCCTTTCATCGGCGACGCTCTAGTAGAGTGGATCAGAGGCGACTATATACCTAGCGACCCGACTTTGACGAGATTTTTCATGCTTCACGTCTGCTTGCTGCCGCTTGTTTTGCTAGTTGTTATCGTCATTCACTTTTACTCTTTGCGCATCCCGCACGTAAATAACGAAACCGGCGAGGAGATAGACTTTGAAGTCGAGGCTGAAAAATACCTAAGCGGCGATAAGAAAAACGCTAAAGTCATTCCGTTTTGGCCGGGCTTTTTGGCAAAAGACTTTATGTACATCGGCTTTTTTATGATATTTTTCTTTTATCTGGTCTGTTTTCAGTTCAACTTCGCGATGGATCCGATAAACTTCGAACCGGGCAACCACCTGAAAACACCTCTGCACATATATCCGGAGTGGTATTTCTTGTGGGAGTATGAAATTTTACGCGGTATCCCGTCTGAAAATCTAGGCCTGATAGCCTTTGCGGTCGCGGGCGTGTCGTTGTTTTTCATGCCGTGGCTCGACAGGAGCGACGTCGTGGCTCCGGCTCACGAGAGAAAGGGCTTTTTCGTTTGGTTTTGGTTACTTATGATAGACCTGGTCGTGCTTACGATATTTGGCAAGCTCCCTGCCGACGGCGTGACGTTAGGTATCGATAACTCGGCCATAGGCTTTGCCTCCTCGGTGGCGTTTTTCGCGCTATTTTTTGTGGCGCTACCGATCATCACTACGCTTGAAAAAAGGAGCGCCAAATGAGAGAGCTTAAAATTTTAATCATCCTAATCATCTTTACCGGCGTTACCTACTGGGGCATCGAGCCCTATGCGCATCAAGCGATGCATCCGCACGTAGCGGATACAAACTACGACTTTAGCGCCCAAGACGCCGAGCAAGGCGAGCTAGCCGTAAAAAATAAAAAGGACGCATTAGCAAACGCCGAAGCTTCCGGCGACGCTAAAAAAATAGAAAACGCCAAAAAAGAGCTCGAGCAAGCCGAAGCGAACCTAGAGAAATACAAATCCTTTTGGGCGGATATAAATGCGATAAATTTTGCTAAAGGCGACGCCAAAAAAGGCGCCGAGGTCTTTGCAAACGCGGGCTGCGCCGGCTGTCACGGCCTATCCGCCGCCGGCATGCCCGATCCTCTTGACGTAAACGCATCAAGCGAGGCTTACGGCGTAGTGCCGCCGGATCTCAGCACCGCAGGCTATCTATACGACGAGAAATTTTTAGCTGCCGTCATCAAAGACCCGGCTACCGCGCTAAAACTAACGCACAAATTTAACGACGAGCATCCTTATCCGATGCCTCCGTTTTTCGGAGCCGGCGGAGAGGATCCAAACGCCGAGCTAGCCGATATGGTCGCGTATCTAAAATCTATCGCGCCAAAAACGCTTAGCGACGCCGAGGTATTCCGCGACGCGTGCCAAAGATGCCACGATATGAAATACGAAAACGTCTTTATGCTAACAAACAGCGCAAAACTAGCCGAGTATATGGGCTCAAATCCGCCCGATTTATCTATGATGATCCGCTCGAAGGGCGATGATTATCTGCATAAGTTCATCAACGACACGCAAAAAATGCTAGCCGGAACCGCTATGCCGCGCGTCGGACTAAATAAAAAGGCCGAGGATCAAGCCGTAGCCTATATGGCAAAAGCCGGCGACGAGAAAAAGGCCGAACGCGAGAGCCTAGGCATCTACATTATGATTTATTTCTTGATATTCGGTATCTTCGGATGGCTTTGGAAACGCAAAGTCTGGAGCGAACTACACTAAAATTTGAGCCCGTTTCGGGCTCTTTCTTTTTTTATTTTTAACTACTTTTTACAATTTTTAAATTTCTCTTGATTTAGTTCTCTGACGAATTTGATATAATAAATCAGTATGGAGGTATTTGTATTATATAAATGAAAGGAGTATAAGATGATCAGATGTCCTTGCTGCGGATATCTAACCATAGTAGATAAAGAGGATAAGAATTTAATACAAGATGTTTGTCCCGTTTGTTTTTGGCAATACAATACAAAAGCTATAAATAACCCTGATAAAATAATAGAGCCCAATGTGGTATCTTTAAATGAGGCTAAGAAAAACTATAAAGAGTATAAAGCTTCAAGTAAGTTAGGCTCTATAAATGCCAGAGAACCTATGGATGATGAGTTGTTTTAAAAATTTGTCCTATTATAATTATGTTGTGAGGATGTGGAGTTCATATCCTCACTTCTTAATGTAAAAGGCGGAAATAAAATGATAAGACTATATGCTCCTAAAATTGAAGATTTATGGTTTAGAGAAAAAATACTGAGTGATGAAAAAACAATGTCGTATAACCGTTCATGGGGCGGTATAATTCCGTTTCCTCAATATCAATGGAAGCGATGGTATAGTCAGTGGATAGCAAATAAAGATAATAGATATTTTTATAGATATATACAAAAAGATGATAAATTCGTAGGCGAAGTTGCTTATCGCTTTGACGATAAAAGGGACATATACGTTGCAAGCGTTATTATATACGCACCTTACCGCGGCAAAGGATATGGCAAGATCGCACTAACGCTATTGTGTGAAAAAGCAAAAGATAACGGCGTAAAAGAAATATATGATTATATAGCAATTGATAACACGGCAATAAAACTATTTCTAAATTGCGGTTTTAAAGAAGAATACAGGACGGCAGAGTATGTGATGCTAAAAAAGATATTATCTGATTAACAAATCCCCGCTCTTGGCATACTTGCTTTTATTAAATGATAAACGAGATGCAAGAAATAGCAATAGGAGCTTAAATATAATCAGATGTCCTTGCTACGGATATTTAACCATAGTAGAAAGATTTTATAGAGTGCCGGGCGATCTGCGCAAATCATCTATAGCCTCTAATCGCTTATACCGAATTTTACTCATATTTCTCTAAGGTTTAACCAAAGTAAATACTAGTCCGCGGATATATTTTATCCCGGCCCCTTATCTCGCCGATTTTTCATTTATCCGAAATTTCTAATATAGAGCGATATAAGACCTCAAAGGCGCCATCCGGAGATGATACCGCCTCAGGAGTGTTTTACGCTTGATGATAAGGTTGCGTCGGTCGAGTATATAAGTCGCCCAATCTTTTTGAAGTATCTAAAATATGCGGATAACTCGTCCCGATTATTTTCCCAAGATTTAGCAATACAGAAAAAGTCGGTCTGATGGCGATCTTTAAAATCGGTTATGTTAGTTTCGGTTTTTTCGGGAGTGTTGATTTAGCCGTGTAAATTCATATCGTATGTAACTTAAAAATTTAACCGCAGCATAAGACTTGATTGCGAAGCATTAGCAAATTTTAAAAATTTTGTATATATTACTCTATTTGCTTTCTTCAAAAGCGCCGGCAGATAAAATTTTGGCTATCCTGGCGTTTAAAAGCTCGTCTATCTTTAGTTTTTCGAGCTTGTCTAGCTCGGTTATGAAATAGCTTGCAAGTGCCTTAATAGCGGTCTCTTTATCTCTATGCGCGCCGTTTATCGGCTCTTCTATAACATCATCTATCAAATTTAAGCTTTTTAAGTCGTCTGCGGTTATTTTTAATGCCTTAGTCGCCTGCTCTTGTTTTGACGGGTCGTTCCAAAGTATAGCCGCACAACCCTCCGGCGAGATAACGGAAAAAACCGAATTTCTCATCATAGCCAGCTTGTCGGCTACGCCTATGGCTAAAGCTCCGCCGCTCCCGCCTTCACCGATAACGACGGCTATCATCGGGGTTTTTAAATTTGCAAATTCAAACAAGTTTCTAGCTATCGCTTCGCTTTGACCGCGCTCCTCGGCCGCGATACCGGGATACGCACCCGGAGTATCGATCAAAAATAGTATCGGAAGCCCGAATTTCTCGGCCATCTTAGCTACTCGCAGAGCTTTACGATAACCCTCCGGATGAGGCATACCGAAATTTCTTTTTAGCTTATTTTTGGTTCCTCTGCCCTTTTGTTCGCCTATCACGACGACCTTTTTTGCGCCTATGTAACCGATAAAACAAACTATAGCCGCATCGTCTCGAAACGCTCTATCGCCGTGAAGCTCGTAATAATCCCTCATCATACCCTTGATATAGTCGATAGCGTAAGGGCGATCTGGGTGACGAGCCAAGGCAAGGCGCTGAAATTCGTTAAGATTTTTATAAATTTTTGCGGTTTCTTTTTCTAAATTTTTATTTAAAATTTCCACCGCGTGCTCATCGCCGCGAATCCTCGCGTTTGCGATATCGTCGTCTATTTGCTTGATGCCTTGCTCAAAATCTAAATAACTCGCCATTATATCTTCTTAAATATAATAGAGCCGTTTGTACCGCCAAATCCAAAAGAGTTGCTCATAACGGCTTTTAGCTCGGCTTTTCTAGCTACGTTTGGAACGTAGTCTAGATCGCACTCTTCGTCTTTGGTGGTGTAGTTTATCGTCGGCGGTATGAGGCTTTCTTGCATAGCCATTAGGGAAATGACGGCCTCTATCGCGCCGGCCGCGCCCAGGCAGTGTCCCGTTTGCCCCTTCGTAGAGCTAACGGGCGGTACGCGATCGCCGAAAAGAGCTTTTAAAGCCGCGGTTTCATTTCTGTCGTTCGTCGGCGTCGAAGTGCCGTGCGCATTAATGTAATCAATCTGCAAATTCCCCGCCATTTTTAAAGCTTTTTTCATAGCCCAAAGCGGCCCCTCAAGCGAAGGCGAAGTGATATGATGCGCATCGCCGCTCTCGCCAAATCCGACTATCTCGGCATAAATTTTAGCCCCTCTAGCCTTGGCGCTTTCATACTCTTCAAGCACGAGCGCGCCGCTTCCTTCGCCCATAACAAAGCCGTCTCTGTCTTTATCAAAAGGCCTAGACGCCGTCCCCGGATCGTCGTTCCTGGTAGAAAGCGCCTTCATAGCGGCAAATCCGCCTATACCTACGCCGCAAACGGTTGACTCCGAGCCGACGACCAGCATTTTCTCAGCCTCGCCGATTATGATCGTTTTTGCCGCTTCGATGATGGCGTGAGTAGATGCCGCGCAGGCCGTTACGCTAGATAGATTTGGACCTTTTAAGCCGTGTTCTATGGAAACCAGACCCCCCAGCATATTTACGAGCGCAGAAGGTATAAAAAACGGAGAAATTCTTCTTGGGCCCTTTTCAAGCAAGATATTGGAGTTTTTTTCGATATTGGACAAACCGCCTATGCCGGCAGCCGAACTAACGCCGAAATTTTCAGCATCAAATTCGCCGAAATTTGCATCCGCCATAGCCTCTTTGGCCGCTTTTAGTCCAAGCTGGATAAACCTATCGACTTTTTTTACCTCTTTAGCGTCCATCACGCTAAGCGGGTCAAACCCTACTATCTCGGCAGCAATCTGAACGGGAAAATCGCTCGCGTCAAAAGAAGTTATCTTTTTTACGCCGGTTTTACCCTCGCAGATAGCCTTAAACGAACTATCCTTGTCGAGCCCTAAAGCGTTGATCATCCCAATCCCGGTTACTACGACTCTTTTCAAGACCTCTCCTTGCAAAAAACTTATTTATTTAACGTCTCGATGTAGCTTACGACGTCGTTTATGGTGATTAGTTTTTCGGCGTCGCTATCAGGTATCTCTACCTCGAATTTTTCCTCAAGAGCCATCACAAGCTCCACCACGTCAAGCGAGTCCGCACCCAAATCCTCGATAATCTTAGACTCGAGTTTTACCGCATCGGGAGCCACGCTTAGTTGCTCTACCACTACGTCCCTTACATCATCAAATATTGCCATTTTTCTTCTCCTAAAAATAAAAAATTTCGTGATTTTAATATATTTTAGCTTAAATTTTCGCAAATACCTAAAATTTGCGCGCTTACATATATAATCCGCCGTTGATCTTGAGTATCTCTCCGGTAATATAGCTTGCGTGGTCGCTTAGCAAAAACGCTACCGCATCGGCAACTTCGCTTGCATCGCCGAAGCGTTTTAAAGCGATTGCGTCCAGATACGTTTTTTTGATATCCTCCGGTAAATCTTTATTCATATCCGTTGCTATAAATCCCGGCGTTATGCAGTTAAAGCGTATGTTTCTGGCCGCTCCTTCTTTCGCGAAACTTTTACTCATCGCTATCATACCGCCCTTGCTGGCCGAGTAATTTACTTGCCCGATATTTCCGATCTCGCCGATGATGGACGCGACGTTTACGACTGCGCCAAAGCGTTTTTTGCTCATCACTTTCAAAGCTTCTCTAGAACCTATAAAAGCGGAAACCAAATTTGCATTGACCACGCCGTTAAAATCCTCCAGTTTCATACGAATAGCCAATTTATCATTGACGATTCCTGCATTATTTACCAGATAACTAAGCTCGCCGTCGCTATCAACGATCAAATTTATTCCTTTTATAAACTCGTCCTCGTCGGTCGCGTCAAATTTTATCACTGCGGCTCGTCCGCCGTTTGCGATAATCTCGGCTTGCAAAGCATCGGCTATCTCGGGCTTTGAGCGGTAGTTTATCCAGACTTTTAGCCCCATCTGCGCCAATGTCTTGGCTATTTGCGCGCCGATACCGCGGCTCGCGCCCGTGATCAACACATTTTTTCCACTAAATTTCATTTTTTCTCCTTGGGTTTTTAAATTTGACCGCCATTTTATCAGATGAAAGCTAAAAAATCGATTTTTTAAAATTTTAAGAGCAAAGCTCGCGACCGCTAAATTTCGCTCACTTGGTAAGCTCAAAGCTAAGATCGATCAGATCCTCTACCTGCTCGGGCGCGATTTTGGAGCTTAAATTTACGCTGATCCAGTGCTTTTTATTCATATGATAGGCGGGCAAAATTTGATCTGCGTCGCGCAGGATCGCCGCAAGATCGGGCTTGCATTTTAGATTTAGTATCTCTAGCTCCTGAGCGCTTTTAAGCCCCAGCTTGCCGCCGTCCACGCGCATAAAAACGGCAAACCATTTTCGGTTTTTTGCGTAGCGAAATACGGCAAATGCGGGGTGCTTGTCAAATACTCGCTCGCCCTGCGCGCCGAATTTCTCCTTTATGTAGCTAAAAACTCGCTTCTGCGCGAGCATCATCTGCCTCCTTTGCAAAAGCAAGCGTCCAGATGATCGTCCACTACGCCCGCGCTTTGCAAAAACGCATAGACGCTCGTGGGTCCCAGAAATTTAAATCCGCGCTTTTTCATCTCTTTTGCGACGAAATCCGCAAGCGGCGTGGTGGCGGGGATCTGCTTTAGGCTTTCGTAGTGATTTATGATAGGCTTGCCGTCAAATTTCGGGTCAAATTTAGGTAGTAGATAGTCCCAAAGATAGTCGTAAAAGCTGCCAAACTCGCCCACGACGGCGAGGAATGCGCGGGCGTTTGCGGCAAGCGAGTTTAGCTTTAGGCGGTTTCTGATGAGCGCTGGATTTTGCATAAATTTTGCCGTCTGCTCCTCGCTGTAGAGCGAAATTTTGCGCGCGTCAAATCCGTCAAACGCCGCTCGCATCGCCTCGCGCTTAAGCAGCACCGCATGCCACGAGATACCGGCTTGAAAGCCCTCAAGCACGATGAGCTCGAAAAATTTCGCATCGTCCTTTACGAGCCTGTCCCACTCCTCGTCGTGATATACGCGCTCCAGATCGCTTTTCTCCGCCCAGTCGCAGCGGATTTTTTGCACGCTCGCCGTAGAATTTTTCAAATTCGCTCCTTGTTCGGATAAATTTTAAGAGATTGTAGCGAAATTTGGGTTAAGAAAGATGACGGGGAATCAAATTTTACTCGGCAAAATTTGATTTAAAAAATCGGTAAATTTTAAAATTTTATGCGCTAATACTCGCGCCTTGATGGCATTAAATTTGCTTTTTAATTTAACGCATTGTTTAAATTATGTTAAGAAAGAAAGGGCTTGAAATACGTTCTGCTCGCAGTTACGAAGCAAAGCCGAAGCAAAAATCCACTTACCTCTAGGAGTCCTCATTCCCGGCGACGTTAGAAGTTGCTGCACTCGTGCAGGTTTATTCGGTGCTGTCGCGCCACGGGGCTTAAATTTTGGTAGAGTAAATTTTATAAATTTAACTTCAAATTTTAAAGTATCGCAAGCCGAATTTGACCTGCGATACGAAATAATATTTGCGAGTATTTCGAGGCTTTTAAGTTAAAATTTAACAAACCCCGCTTCTTGAAAAGCAGTAAGCGGAGCGCAACTGAAAAGCACTCGAAAGAGAATATAAATTTAAAACGAACTATCGCGAGGTTTAGGCGAGGCGGATCTAAATTTTAGAGCACAGATAGAACATTTAGTTCATCAAGCGATAAAATTTAGATCCAACAAAGCATAAACTCGCGAGAACTTCGTTTTACGATTTAGCCGATATTCTCGCCTGCGATCATACCAAACGTCAGACAATCCGCGATCGCGACGCTACCTAAGCGGCTGGCTCCGTGCACGCCGCCGGTGATCTCGCCTGCGGCAAATAGCCTAGGGATCGGCATCTCTGTTTTTAGCGAGATGACCTGGGCTTTGGTATTGATGTCGATACCGCCCATCGTGTGGTGGAGCTTCGGCGTGCCGCGCATAGCGTAAAAAGGCGGTTTAGAAACGTCATAGCCGTCAGTAGTAGTTTTATCTAAAGGCTTGCCAAAGTCATCATCTTTGCCTGCTTTTACGAAGCCGTTATAGCGCTCGACGGTCTTTTTTAGCTCATCGGCTGGAATTTTATAAAATGCCGCAATTTCATCAATGCTATCAAATTTTTTTAAAATTCCCGAATTTAAAGGCTTTTCGAGCTGCTCGGGAAGTAGGGCTTTTACGCCGTTTGAGTCGCAGAAATTTATCGGATAGTTGCCGTCGGTACCGATAACCCTAAACATCGCCTGAGCCCTAGTACGGCGGTCGGCTAGCTCGTTCATATAGCGTTTACCCGTTTTAGGGTTTACCGAGATGCCGTAACGGAAGCTTGCATTTACGTTAAACAACGAACCTACTCCGAAACCTTTTTCATCTGGGCAAGCCCATGGGCCAAACTGTATCCAGCTAAGCTGCACGGGAATCGCGCCGATTCTAAAGGCTTCTTTCATCGCGCCCGCCGTAGCGCCGGGATGATTTGTACTATCCGTTTCTTTGGTTATCGAAGGGTCTTGCACTTCTCTAAAAAATACGTCGCGACAAAATCCGCCCGCTGCCAAAACTACGCCTTTTTTGGCTTTGATCGTCTTTTTCTCGCCGCTTGTATTTTCGACGTCGTCTTTTAGACTATTTGAGTCAAATTTGTAGTTTTCTCTGATAATTACGCCCTCTACGCCGCCATCCTCGCCTAAAACGAATTCATCAAATTTTGCTCTTTGTCTAAGCTCCGCACCCTGTAAATTTTTAAAATACTCGACCATCGGCTGAACGATGCCCGAGCCGCTGCCGTTAGTAGTTTGAACGGTTCTTGGGACAGAGTGACCTCCCAGATGCGAGAGTTTATCTATGTATTTTACGCCGCATTTTATGGTGAGCTTATATGCGTCTTGCGCGCGGGTAGCAATGGTATCGATGAGATCGACGTGGTTTAGACCCCGACCCGCTTTCAGGCAGTCTTTGATAAAAAGCTCGTTGCTATCTTTCACGCCCTCTGCTTTTTGTTTGTCGTTATTGGGCACTGCAAATAAGCCGCCGTTGATGACGCTGTTGCCGCCGATGCGACCCATCTTTTCAAGGATCAGCACCTTGTTGCCCTTCTCGGCTGCGGTGATGCCTGCGGCAAGCCCCGCAAAGCCGCTGCCTACGATGACTACGTCCCACTCCTCGTCAAATTTGACGTCTTTTGAGCTTACCGCCGCTTGCGCATTAACTCCGCCAAGCGCTAAGGCGCCTGCACCGACCATACTTAACTTAACAAAATCTCTTCTTGAAAAGTTTGAGTTTTTCATAGCATCTCCTTAAATTTACGTTAGCTATTTACCTGTAAATCTTTGATTTACGACTCATCTCCACAATACGTATTTACAGATTGCATCTTTTGGCCGTCCTCCTTGTATTAAATTTATTTTGATTATTCTTAATTATATAATTTAATTTTAGAAAATAAGCTTAAATAAAAATCTCCTAAAATTCTTTATTGTATTTAATTTTATATTAAATATTTTTTTATAATTATGTCGCATCAAAAAAAAATAAGCGGCTATTCAATATGTTTGAACGAGCGATCTTCGCAGATATCTTAAATTTGGCGGTACATTAAAAATAAGATTTATAAAATAGTCGTCGTTGTAAATAGAAATTTGTAGAATTTAAGTAAATTTTTACTTTGCAAATAATTAAGCGAGTGGTGTCCCCAACAGGATTTGAACCTGTGGCCTCAGAATTAGGAATTCTGCGCTCTATCCAGCTGAGCTATGAGGACACAAAAAACGATAAATTTGACAAATTTGAAAGATTTATCAAATTTTAGTAAGCGCGAAATTTTAAAACTGCACCCAACTACGGGAGTTAAACAGCGATTACTTTTACAAATTTAAAAGGCGAGGATTATGCACCCTCGCCGAATTCGGCTTAGCCGTTTCTTTTCTTGATGATCTCTTCGCTGACGTTCTTTGGAACTTCTTCGTAGTGGTCAAATTCCATAGAATAGGTCGCGCGACCTTGCGTCATAGAGCGAAGGTCGGTAGAGTAGCCAAACATTTGGGCTAGCGGGCAAAAAGCCGTGATGATCTTGCTTCCGTTGCGCTCGTCCATAGAATTTACCTGTCCGCGGCGTTTGTTTAGGTCGCCGATAACGTCGCCCATATAATCCTCGGGCGTCTCGACCTCGACCTTCATCATAGGCTCAAGGATAACCGCGCCCGCTTTTCTAGCGCCTTCTTTAAAGCCCATAGAAGCGGCGAGTTTAAACGCCATTTCAGACGAATCGACCTCGTGATAGCTACCGTCAAATAGCGTAACCTTAACGTCCTCGACCGGATAACCGGCAAGCACGCCGCTTTGAAGCGCCTCTTTGCAGCCTTTTTCTACCGCAGGGATGTACTCCTTAGGAACGACGCCGCCTTTGATGTCATTAACAAACTCAAATCCGCTAGCTGCAGGTAGCGGCTCTAGGCGCAAGAATACGTGTCCGTATTGACCGCGACCGCCTGATTGTTTAGCGTATTTATACTCTTGCTCAACGGTTTTGCGAATAGTCTCGCGGTAAGCGACCTGCGGTTGGCCGACCTCGGCATCGACTTTAAATTCGCGAAGCATTCTGTCTACGATAATCTCAAGATGGAGCTCGCCCATACCGCTGATGATAGTTTGGCCGCTTTCTTCGTCCGTGCCTACTCTAAAGCTTGGATCCTCTTGAGCTAGTTTTTGAAGCGCGATAGCCATTTTTTCCTGATCGGCTTTAGTTTTCGGCTCGACCGCGACGCTGATAACCGGATCAGGGAAATCCATCTTTTCAAGGATAACTTTATCTTTTTCGCTAGCCAGCGTATCGCCGGTTAGAGTGTTTTTTAGACCTACGACCGCGCCGATCTCGCCTGCGTGAATAACCGAAACTTCCTCGCGTTTATTCGAATGCATTTTTAGCAAACGACCGATTCTTTCTTTATTGTCTTGAACGGTGTTGTAAGCGTAGCTACCGCTCTCAAGACTGCCGCGATAAACGCGGATGAAAGTAAGCTGTCCGACAAACGGGTCGGTCATAATCTTAAACGCAAGAGCGGCAAATTCGCCCTCATCGGTACTCTCTACCGCTACCTCGGTGCCATCCTCGTAAAGGCCTTTGATCGCCTCGATCTCGTCCGGAGCAGGCAAATACGCTACGACCGCGTCAAGCAACGGCTGAATGCCTTTGTTTTTAAACGCCGTTCCGCAAAGCATCGGAGTTATGGTCATCCTTAAGCAACCTGCTTTAATGCCTTTTTTGATCTCCTCTTCGCTTAGCTCCTCGCCTGAGAAAAATTTCTCCATCAAGCTATCGTCTGTTTCAGAAACCGCTTCGATTAGTTTGGCACGGTATTCTTCGGCTTTTTCTTTTAGATCGGCGGGGATCTCGACTACGGTGTAATCGGTCGGCTTTTTGTCGTCTTCCCAAACGTAAGCTTTCATCTTAACAAGATCGACTACGCCTCTAAAGTTATCCTCCGCGCCGATAGGAATTTGAATAGGCACCGGATTTGCCTTTAGGCGGTTTCTGATTTGAGACTCGACGTTAAAGAAATTTGCGCCGATTCTGTCCATTTTATTTACGAAAACGATTCTTGGAACGGCGTATTTGTTTGCTTGTCTCCAAACGGTCTCCGACTGAGGCTGAACGCCGCCGACCGAGCAAAATACCGAAACAGCGCCGTCAAGAACGCGCATAGAACGCTCAACTTCGATAGTAAAATCAACGTGGCCCGGAGTGTCGATCAAATTTATCTGGTGATCTTTCCAAAAACAAGTGGTCGCCGCAGACGTAATTGTGATACCGCGCTCTTTTTCTTGCTCCATCCAGTCCATCGTAGCAGCGCCGTCGTGAACCTCGCCGATCTTGTGACTCATACCCGTAAAGAATAAAATTCTTTCGCTTGTCGTAGTCTTACCGGCATCGATATGAGCGGCGATACCGATGTTTCTAACCATATGTAAAGGGGTTTTTCTCTCTGCCATACCAGCCTCCTCTTACCAGCGGTAGTGAGCAAACGCTTTGTTAGCCTCTGCCATTTTGTAGGTATCTTCTTTCTTTTTAAAAGATGCACCTTTTGAATTTGCCGCATCTAGTAGCTCGTTAGCGAGCTTGTCTATCATCGTTCTTTCGCTTCTTTTTCTGGCAAAACCGATGATCCAGCGGATAGCAAGAGCTTGCTGGCGAGCCGGGCGAACCTCTACCGGTACTTGGTAGGTAGCGCCACCGACGCGACGAGACTTAACCTCCATAAGAGGCTTAATGTTTTCGATAGCGTCGTTAAATACGTCTATACCTTTTACGTCGCCGCTTTTTTTCTCGATAGCCTTGATGGCGCCGTACATGATCTCGGTAGCGACGCTTTTTTTGCCGTCGTACATAAGAGAGTTAATAAATTTAGTGATTACCTTATTGCCGTAAATTGGATCCGGCATTACTTCCCTGACGGGAGCTTTTCTTCTTCTCATTTGATTATTCCTTCAAATTTTATAAATTTTACTCAAACCTATGCCGCTAATGGCATGGTCTGCGAACCTAAATTTTTATTTCTTTTTTCCCGCTGCGGCTGCCGCTTGACCGGGTTTTGGACGTTTAGCGCCGTATTTTGAGCGAGAAACCGTTCTTTTCGCAACGCCAGCTGTATCAAGAGCGCCGCGCACGATGTGGTATTTAACGCCCGGCAAGTCCTTAACACGACCGCCGCGCACTAGCACGATGCTGTGTTCTTGTAGGTTGTGGCCTTCACCGCCGATATAGCTGATCACTTCAAATCCGCTTGTAAGCCTAACTTTGGCAACTTTTCTCAAAGCCGAGTTTGGTTTTTTAGGAGTCGTGGTATAGACCCTAGTGCAAACTCCTCTTCTTTGAGGACACTCTTTTAGCGCCGGAGATTTTGACTTAAAAGTCACTTTCTTGCGCTCTTTTCTGACCAATTGATTAATGGTTGGCACAGTAATTCCTTTCGACTAAATTTATTAAAAAGACTTGATTTTATTTAAATTTGGCTTAATATAAGGTAAATTTCATCTTTAACGCCGAATTTTATCGCGCTAATCTTTTTTAACAGCGTATTTTCCGCTTCCGTTAAAGATAATGCAAAGCGATAAAGCGATGTAAAGATATAAAATTTCAGCCTTAAATCCGCCGACGTTTGTAAGCTCGAATAAATTTCCAAGTCCGTTGTAAGCGTATAGTATAGTAAAGCTCGTAGCGACAATAAGCAGCGCGCCGATCCTAGAAAATACGCCCAAGATTATCATTAGCGGCGCAACAACCTCGCCGACATATGCAAAATATGCCATAAATTCAGGCAAGCCGGCCTTTACCAAAATGCCTTTCACGCCGCCTAACCCATGTAAAATTTTAGCAAAACCGTGCATAAAAAGGCAGATACCAAGCCCTAGCCTCGCAAACAAAATTCCCAAATCGAATTTTTTCATTTTTACTCCTTAAAATTTAAAGGAGCGATTTTATCTGATTATTTTTAAAGGGAGATAAATTTAAGCCCCACCGCAAATTCGGCGAGGCTTAGGGGTCAAATTTTAGTTTTGTTTTAGCTTGATCTTTTGATCTTGATAAAGACCCGTTCCTACAGGGATCATACGGCCTAAAATCACGTTTTCTTTTAGATCCTCGAGGTGATCAATCTTGGCTGCGATCGAAGCCTCGGTTAGCACCTTGGTCGTCTCTTGGAACGATGCCGCCGAGATGACGCTATCGCTTCCGATAGCAGCGCGCGTAACGCCCAGCAAAATAGGCTCGGCGATCGCAGGATTGCCACCCATTCGCATTATGCGCTCGTTTTCTTCCTTAAATCTCGTTCGAGAGATCATATCGCCCGTGATGAAATTCGTATCGCCGCTATCGACGATCTTGACCTGACGAAGCATCTGAGAGACGATGATCTCGATGTGCTTGTCGGCAATCGCAACGCCTTGAGAGCGGTAAACTTGCTGAATTTCGCTGATCAAATAATAGTGCAGCGCCTTTTCGCCCAAAATTCTCAAAACATCGTGGCTTGATATTAGTCCATCGGTTAGCTTCTCGCCGGCATGGATAAATTCGCCGTCGCGAACCTGAATTTGACGAGTTTTGTCTATCAGATACTCCGCCGTTGCGCCGTCGTCGGCCTCTATCACGATGCGCTCTTTGGAGCGAAGCGGCTTTTCAAACCTCACGGTGCCGTCGATCTCGGCGATGATAGCGGTATTTTTCGGGCGTCTAGCCTCAAATAGCTCGGAAACTCGCGGCAAACCGCCCGTGATATCTTTTGATTTCGCGACGGCTTTAGGCGTTTTGGCCAAGATATCTGCCTGCTTCACCGCCTCGTCGTTACCTACGAATATCGCGGTTTTCGGCTCCAGCTGATAGCGGATTATTTTGCCTTCATCGGTGCTAATCACGATCGTAGGCTTGATACCCGAAGGCAAGTATTCGTTGATGACCAGACGGCTTTGCCCCGTCGCTTCGTCGTATTGCTCCGCCGCACTATATCCCGGCTCTATATCCTCGTACGTTACCTTACCTGCGGCCTCGGCGATGATAGGCGTAGAATACGGATCCCACTCGGCGATAACGGTTTTCTCGTAACTTTCGGGCTCGGAGATAATGGCTTTGCTATCCACGATATCGCTATCGTTTGCCTTGATGATAGAATTTCGCGGTATATAGTGGCGAACCGCTTCCCTGTCGTCCTCGTCGGCGACCACGACAAACAGCCCTTTTTCGCTCACGACGTGACCTTTTTTGACATTTTTGACGCGCTCTAAATAATCGCCCTTTAAGATGTAAAATTTAAGCACGCCGTTTGCGCCGGCAGGGATTTTTTTAGCGATAGGCTCACCGTCTTCTACCTTTATCTCGCTGGCAAACGGAATACGATTAGGCACGTTCCAGCCTTCTTTGATGACCTCGGCAATGCTTTCGTTTTCTTTGACCGTGTCGCCGCCTACGTAAGGGATGTAAATTTTACCCTCAACCTTGCCGCTAACGCCAGCTAGCTCGTTTGGTTTAGCCAGATCGCTTCTTCTTAGCGTGTATTTTCTCTCTTCTTTTTTGCCTTTTACAATGATATTTACATCCTCGTGAGCGATCTCGATTTCGATTTTACCGTCAAACGGAGCTTTGATCTTAGGCTCGACGAGCAAGACGGCGGAGTTTCTGCGATTTGCTACGATTTTTTTGCCGCCGTTTTCATAAACATTTAGATTATAATACCTTATAAAGCCCTCTTTTTGCGCGACGACTTGGTAGTCTTGCTGTTCGGTCGATGCCGTACCGCCGATATGGAAGGTTCTTAGCGTTAGCTGAGTGCCCGGTTCGCCGATAGATTGAGCCGAGATGATGCCGACGGCTTCGCCGGGTTTTACCAGCTTGCCCTCACCCAAATTTACGCCGTAGCACTTCGCGCAGACGCCTTTTGCGGCTTTGCAGGCTATAGGCGTTCTGATACTGATCGATTTTATACCCGCTTCGCTTACGACCTTGGCTTTTTCCTCGTCTATCAAGGTACCTTCGCTAAATAGCACTTCGTTCGTTATCGGATCGATCACGTCATCGGCCAGCACGCGACCTAAAATTCTCTCCTCCAGGCTTTCGATCAGCTCGCCGTTTTCGGTGATCTCGGTTATCTCGACGCCCTCGTGGGTGCCGCAGTCGTGCATAGTCACTTTCACATTTTGCGCGACGTCGATCAGCTTTCTGGTTAGATATCCCGCATTCGCCGTTTTTAGCGCGGTATCGGCAAGTCCTTTTCTCGCACCGTGGGTTGAGTTAAAGTACTCAAGAACGTTTAGGCCTTCGCGGAAATTTGATATGATCGGAGTCTCGATGATCGAGCCGTCCGGTTTCGCCATAAGACCGCGCATACCGGCTAGCTGGCGAATTTGAGCCGCAGAGCCTCTCGCGCCACTGTCGGCCATCATATAAATAGAGTTAAATCCGCCCCTGTCGCCTTGGATGAGCTTCATCATCTCGCCTGCGACGACGTTGTTCGTATCCGTCCAGATATCGATGATTTTATTGTATCTCTCGGAGTCGGTTAGCAAGCCCGCGCCGTATTGATTTTGTATCTCGCGGACCTTTTTCTTGGCCTCGTTGATATATTTTTGTTTGCTATCGGGCACGATGATATCGGCGATAGAGATCGAGATACCGGCCTTGGTCGCGTATCGGAAACCCAAATTTTTAAGCTTGTCCAAAAATCCCGCCGTTACCTCAAGGCCGCCGTTTTTATAGACGTAATCGACCAAATTTGCGATATCTTTTTTCTTCATAACCCTGTTCCACATATTTTCAGGAACAAAATCAGGCAGAATCGAGCGGATGATCAAGCGACCCGCAGTCGTAAATAGCGTCTTGCCGTCGATCATCGTTTTGATTTTCGAGTGCACCTCTAAGCAGTGGGCTTCCTCGGCGATCATTACTTCATCGACGGACGCGAAAATTTTATTTGCGCCTTTGCTGTCGGTCTTTTCTAGGCTTAGGTAGTAAATTCCCAAAACCATATCCTGGCTAGGAACCGTGATAGCCTTACCGCTTGCAGGAAGCAAGATATTCATCGAGCTAAGCATTAAAATTTTGCACTCGGCGATCGCTTCCTGCGATAGCGGCACGTGCACGGCCATCTGGTCGCCGTCAAAGTCCGCGTTAAATGCGGCGCAAACCAGCGGATGCAGCTGTATCGCCTTGCCTTCGACGAGCACCGGGTGAAATGCCTGGATAGATAGCTTGTGAAGCGTCGGAGCACGGTTTAGCATGACCGGATGATCTTTAACGACCTCCTCTAGGCACTCCCAAACCTCATTCGTCTTATCCTCTATCATCTTTTTAGCTTGTTTTACGGTCGTAGCGTAGCCCTTCTCCTCGAGGCGAGCCAGCAAATGCGGCTTAAACAGCTCAAGTGCCATTCTTTTCGGCAGTCCGCACTGATCCATACGTAGCTTTGGTCCGACGACGATAACTGAACGACCGGAAAAATCCACGCGCTTACCGAGCAAATTTTGACGGAAGCGGCCTTGCTTGCCTTTAATGATCTCAGAAAGCGATTTTAGCGGGCGTTTGTTTGCGCCTTTTACCGCATTTGCGCGTCGTCCGTTGTCAAATAACGCATCTACGGATTCCTGAAGCATACGCTTTTCGTTTCTGATGATAATCTCAGGCGCGTCAAGCTCCATAAGGCGTTTTAAGCGCGCGTTTCTGTTGATAACGCGGCGATATAGGTCATTTACATCAGAAACTGCAAATTTGCCGCCGTCAAGGCTAACGAGCGGCCTAAGATCGGGCGGAAGCACCGGCAAATTCGTGATCATCATCCACTCAGGACGGTTGCCCGAATTTAAAAAGCTCTCGACGACTTTTAATCTTTTTACTATAGTTTTTTTCTTGGCTTCCGAATTTGTAGCGCTTATCTCGTCTTTTAAAGTATTTAAAAGCTCGACCAAATCTATATTGGCTAGCATATCGCGGATAACTTCGCCGCCCATTCTGGCCCTAAATCCGCTCTCTTCGAAACGAGAAGCCAAAGAGACATATTGCTCTTCGTTTAAAACGTCGAAAATTTCAACTTTTTTGCTATTTTCGGCATCGTAAAACGCGTCGCCGACAGACTCGACGATGTATGCCTCGTAGTAAAGCACGCGCTCCAAATCCTTCATCTTTATGCCAAGCAACGTTCCTATGCGGCTCGGGAGCGAATTTACATACCAAATGTGCGCGACAGGAGTCACAAGCTCGATATGACCCATTCTTGAGCGGCGCACTTTCGAGCTGGTTACCTCGACGCCGCATTTTTCACACTTGATGCCTTTGTAGCGCATTTTTTTATACTTACCGCAAAGACACTCGTAGTCGCGAATGGGACCGAAAATTTTAGCGCAAAATAAGCCGTCGCGCTCGGGTTTTAGCGTGCGGTAGTTTATAGTTTCGGGTTTTTTTACCTCGCCGTGGCTCCATGATTTTATCTTTTCGGGGCTGGCCAAACGAAGCTGAAACGCCTCGAAATCGCGCGGTCTGCGTTCTTCTTTTATCTCAATAGGTTTTAACTCACTCATTATTTTCATCCTCATCGTATATCTCGACATCAAGTGCCAATGATTTTAGCTCGTTGGTTAAAACGAAAAACGTCTCGGGGATACCTGTTTCAGGCACGTTTTCGCCTCTAGTTAAGGCCTTATACGCCGATAAACGTCCCTCGACGTCGTCTGACTTGACCGTTAGCATCTCTCGAAGCGTATGAGCCGCGCCGTATGCCTCAAGCGCCCAAACCTCCATCTCTCCAAACCTTTGTCCGCCAAATAACGCTTTACCGCCGACCGGTTGCTGCGTAACCAGGCTATATGGGCCGGTGCTTCTGGCGTGGACTTTTTCATCGACCAAGTGATGAAGCTTAAGCATATACATACACCCGACATTTACGCGTTCTTTTATCTTTGAGCCCGTGCGTCCGTCGTAAAGCTCGGTCTTGCCGTCCATATCGACTTTCGCCATCTCAAATAGCTTCATTAGCTCATCAACCTTGACGCCTTCAAATATCGGCGTGGCAAATTTAACGCCGTTCGCCCAGTCTTTAGCGTATTCTAAAAGCTGCTCGTCGCTCATCTTGCCAAGAGTTTTTTTAGCGCTCATAAATTTAGAAACCGAGGCTATCTCTATCATCTTAACTCGTAGCTCTTTGATCCACTCGCTCTTTTTTTCTTGGAAAATTTGATTTATCTGCTCGCCTAGACGGTAGCCGACAAGTCCCAAATGGCTTTCTAAAATTTGACCGATATTCATACGGCTAGGAACGCCTAGCGGATTTAGCACGATATCGACCGGCTGACCGCTTGGCAGATACGGCATATCGACTTCTGGGACGATGTTTGAAACGATGCCTTTGTTTCCGTGACGACCCGCCATCTTATCGCCTACTTTTAGCTTGCGCTTGGTAGCGATATAGACTTTTACGAGCTTAACTACGCCGCTTGGCAAGATGTCGTCTTTTTCTAAAATTTCCATCTTCGCGTCGTGCTCTTCTTTGAGCTTTTTCTTCTCGTTTTGGAAATGATTTTTTATGTCGTCATATGATCTTTGAACATCTTTTGAAAAACCTTTAACGATCGCGCTTAGGGTAAAGCGGTTGATGTTTTCAAACTCCTCTTTATCGATCTTCTCGCCTTTTTTATAGGTTTTTTTACCGATAGTTTGGGCTGAGCTCAAAGGCGTCTTGCAAAGCAGAGCGCCTACTTTTAGCATCTCTTCGCGGTCCAGCATCAAGAGTCTATCGTGGTGCTCTTTTTCAAAAGCCGCTTTTTCTTCTTCATAAACCTTATTTGAGCGACTATCTTTTTCATGGCCTTTTTTGGTAAAAATTTTAACATCTACTACGACGCCCTCCATCGATGCAGTCGCGTAAAGGGATTTATTTACCACGTGACCCGCTTTTTCGCCAAATATCGCACGAAGCAAACGCTCCTCGGGCGTCGGTTTAACCTCCCCTTTTGGAGAAACTTTGCCGACTAAGATCATGCCAGGTTTTACCTGCGTGCCGATTTTTATTATGCCGCTATCATCGAGATGGAGTAAATCTTCTTCTTTGATATTCGGGATATCTTTAGTGATCTCTTCGACGCCGTCTTTTAGCTCGCGCGCCTCAATCTCTTTTTCGTAAATATGCACACTCGTAAATGCATCCTCGCGTATCATTTTTTCGCTGATTACGATGGCGTCCTCATAGTTGTAGCCGTTCCACGGCATAAAAGCTATCAGCGCGTTTTTACCGATAGCCAGCTCGCCGCGCTCCATAGACGGACCGTCTGCGATGATCTGTCCCGCTACGACGCTTTCGCCTTTTTTAACGATAGGACACTGAGAAAAAGTCGTATTTTGGTTAGTTCTTAAATTTTTCTCCATCGAATAGTGATCGATATATGGACCGGCCTCGTCTTCACCGAGGATAAAGATGT
Source organism: Campylobacter rectus (assembly GCF_004803795.1). Taxonomy (NCBI): domain Bacteria; kingdom Pseudomonadati; phylum Campylobacterota; class Epsilonproteobacteria; order Campylobacterales; family Campylobacteraceae; genus Campylobacter; species Campylobacter rectus. Next base: position 1,910,444 of record NZ_CP012543.1, read on the forward strand.
TTTTATTATCCACCTTTTCGACTATGCCCGCGCGTCTAGCTTTGATCGCCTCCCACGCATCGCGGGCCACCGTGCTCTCCATCCCCGTTCCTACGATAGGAGCGGACGAGCGGAGCAAAGGCACGGCTTGACGCTGCATATTTGATCCCATTAGAGCGCGGTTTGCGTCGTCGTGCTCCAAAAACGGAATAAGCGACGCCGCGACGCCGGCTATCATACCCGAGCAAAGGTCGATGAGCTTGACGTCCTCGCGTTTAGCCAGTATCATCTCGCCGTCTTGTCTAGCCTCGATCAAATCCTCTACGATATAGCCGCTTTCGTCAAGCACCGTAGAAGCCGGAGCGATGACCAAATTTTCCTCTTGAGTCGCCGTTAGATAGACGATCTCGTCCGTTACCTTGCCGTCTATGACTTTTTTATACGGTGCTTCGACGAAGCCGAGATTATTTACCTTTGCGTAAGTAGAAAGAGTGTTGATAAGGCCGATGTTTTGACCCTCCGGAGTCTCTACCGGACAAATTCTGCCGTAGTGAGTCGGGTGAACGTCGCGCACCTCAAAGCCGGCTCTATCTTTAACAAGACCGCCTTCGCCGAGCGCGGAAAGTCTGCGCTTATGCGTAACCTCGCTAAGCGGGTTGGTCTGATCCATAAACTGACTTAGCTGACCGCCGGTGAAAAATTCCATTATCGTCGTGGTTATCATTTTTGGATTAACCAAGTCGTAAGGCATAATTTCCTCGGTATTGCTCAGCGTCGTAAATTTGTCCCTGATGGCTTTTTGCATTTTTACAAAGCCCAAGTGAAGCTCGTTTGCCAAAAGCTCGCCGATAGATCGGATGCGGCGATTGCCCAGGTGATCGCGGTCGTCGATGTGACCTTGTCCGTTTTTGACCTTTATCAAATATTTCGCCGTTTTTATAATGTCTTCATTGGTCAAAACCGTTACGTATTCAGGCACTTCAAGCGCTAGCTTGTGGTTCATTTTCATACGGCCTACGCCTGTCAAATCATATCTTTCAGGGTTAAAAAACAGATCATTTACGAAAGCGCGAGCGGCATCTTTAACTACCGGTTCGCCGGGGCGCATAACTTTATAAATTCTAATCGCGGCAAGATCGTTTTCGTCATCGACGTTTTCGGTTTGACGTAGCAGTTTTAACGTCTCGTTATCTGCGATAAACGAATTTATGATCGCATCGTCCACTCCCGCGGCTAAGTCGTTTGCTATCTCGATGCTCTCCTGATCAGCCAAAATTTTAACCAATTTATTTTCGTCAAGCTGCGCAAGAGTATCGTAAAGCACCTCGCCGCTATTTTTGTCGATAACCGGGTGAGCTAAAAATCTATTTACCAAAATTTCAGTCGGATATTCGACAAATTTGATGCCGTCAGCGATGATCTTATCGGCCTTTTTCTTGGTTAGCCTCTTGCCGGCTTCGTGTAAAACGTTACCTTCTTCGTCTTTTATGTCGTATTCGACCCTGCCTTGATAATCGTCCGGATTAAACGGAGTCAAAAATTTATTATTTTTTATCGTTAATGTTTGAATAGGATAAAATAGCTTAATAATATCTTGTTTTTTATATCCCAGCGCTCTAAATAAGATGGTTACCGGCACCTTTCTGCGCTTATTTATACGCACGCAAAGTACGTCTTTGGTGTCATACTCGAAATATAGCCAGCTACCGCGGTCGGGGATGATTTGAGCCGTATAAATAAGCTTATTTACGACCGTCGGGCTTTCTTCTTCTTTGAAAATAACACCCGGACTTCTGTGTAGTTGATTTACTACCACGCGCTCGACGCCGTTAATAATAAATGAAATCCTATCCGTCATCAAAGGAATTTCGCGAACGAAAATTTCTTGCTCTTTTATATCTTTTATGCCGATCTTCTCGCCTGTTTTTTCGTCTCTTTCGTGAACGATCAGCCTTATTTTCATCTTTAAATTTACCGAATAAGTAAGCCCACGCTCCATACACTCTCTGATCGTGTATTTTGGCTTTCCGATCTCGGAGCTTACGTATTCTAAGCTTAAGCGGTTCTGCGGATCGTGTATAGGAAATATCGATTTAAAAACTTTTTCTATACCGCTTTCGCTTTGATTTTTATCTACGTTTAAAAACTGGTCAAAACTCTTTTTTTGTAATTGTAGCAAGTTAGGAACATCGATCTCTTTGGCAACATTTGAAAAATCAACTCTAAGACGATTTCCTGAGTATAAACTATTTAACATATTCTACCTCATGGCATAAGTTTGAAAGAAAGTAAATAACCGCACGTCTGCGGCATCTTTTTTAAAAATTAAAAAAGGAGGCGACGCCTCCTTTGTAAAAATAAGTAAAAATTATTTAAGTTCGACTTTAGCGCCGGCTTCCTCAAGCTCTTTTTTAGCTGCTTCAGCCTCGTCTTTGCCGATACCTTCTTTGATAACTGAAGGAGTTTGCTCGACTGCGTCTTTAGCCTCTTTAAGACCAAGACCGGTAAGAGCGCGGACGACTTTAATAACATTGATTTTCTTATCTCCGCCATCAACTAGAACAACGTTAAATTCGGTTTTTTCTTCAGCCGCATCGGCTGCGCCGCCTGCCGCTGCGCCGCCTGCTACCATTACCGGAGCTGCGCTGACGCCGAATTTCTCTTCAAATTCCTTTACTAATTCGCTTAGCTCTAATACCGAAAGATTAGAAATAAACTCTAATACGTCCTCTTTAGTAATTGCCATTTTTTATCCTTTTTATGCTGATTTTTCTTTTTGATCTTTAAGCGCATTTAGTCCAATAGTGAAATTTTGGATAGGCGCATTCCAAACTTGCAAAAGCATCGCAAGCAACTCATTGCGGCTAGGCATCTTAGATAGAGCCTTGACCTTCTCGACGCTCGCGACTTCGCCGTCGATATGAGCGGTTTTTATTTTGAATAGTTCGCTATTGGTTTCTTCAAATTTGGCCGCAACTTTGGTAGCTGAAAGCTGATCGCCCCAGATAAAGATATTTGTATCTTTTAAGACCATACCGGACTTTTCGATGTTATTAAGAGCGATATTGGCAAGAGTGTTTTTTACGATTTGAACTTTTACGTTTAAAACCCTAGCCGCATCTCTTAAAGCTTCTAATTTTTTAGTGCTAAGGCCGCGATAATCGCAAACTATGATCGCTTCGTTTTCTTTAAATTCGGTTTCAAGTTTGCTGATTATTTCAGATTTTTCGTTTCTCGTCATCTAGTTTTTCTCCTTTCCGACTAGCGATTTCAAGCAGAGCGGCATAAAGCGCGATTAAGCAAAAGCCTCTGCTATCTCCAATCTAAGATAAAAATTTATTAGCTAAATTAGCGTAAATCCATAAGTTCTTGAGTCTCAAGCAAAACGGAAGGACTCATAGTTAATGATAAAGCGGCGCTTTTAATATATCTGCCTTTTGCAGCCGCAGGTTTTTGTTTATTCACCGCTTTGACAAGAGTCGAAATATTATCGTTTAGCTGCTCTTTTGAAAAGCTAACCTTGCCAAGACCCGCATGTATATTTCCATGTTTATCTACGCGGAAATTTACTTGACCGCTTTTTGCATTATTAACCGCTTGCGCTACGTCCATAGTAACCGTGCCTGTTTTTGGGTTTGGCATAAGACCCTTTGGTCCCAAAATTCGCCCTACTTTACCGACTAATCCCATTAAATTCGGAGTGGCGATAAGAACGTCGAAATTCATAATTCCTTTTTGAATATCCTCAACAAGCTCGTCGCTACCGACTATATCGGCACCGGCAGCTTTTGCTTCGTCAGCTTTCGCATCTTTTGCTATAACGGCTACACGAACGGTTTTGCCGGTTCCCGCAGGAAGCACAACCGAGCCTCTAACCATTTGATCGGCATGCCTAGGATCAACGTTAAGTTTTAATGCAATTTCGACAGTTTCGTCAAATTTGGCGCTTTTTAGTAGTTTTACGGTATCGATAGCTTCAGCTAAAGAGTAGTTTTTGGTAGTATCTACTTTTTCAAGCAGTTTGCTAAATCTTTTTGTAGTTTTTTTTGACATTAATTTCTCCGCATTTTTAAATTTTATGCTTCCACATTGCCAAATTTAAAATATACGCGCTAAAATAAATTCGTCGCGTATACATAAATTTAACTTTATTAAAATCCTTATGTGGTAAAAGGATTAATCCACCACCGAAATTCCCATCGAACGAGCCGAACCCGCTATAATCTTGGCCGCTTGCTCTTTATCTTTGGTGTTTAAGTCGGCGATTTTTTTCTCTACTATTTCAAGCACTTGAGCTTTGGTAAGCTTAGCCACTTTATTTTTTAACGGATTATCCGAACCTTTTTCTATCCCCGCAACTTTTTTTATCAAGTCCGTAGCAGGCGGTTGTTTTGTAATAAACGTAAAACTTCTATCGGCATAAACGGTAATAACAACCGGAACTCTAAAGCCGGCCATATCCTTTGTTTTTTCATTAAAAGCCTTACAAAATTCCATAATATTAACGCCTTGCTGACCAAGAGCCGGACCTACCGGAGGACTTGGATTTGCTTTTGCTGCAGCAATATGTAATTTAATTTCGCCTATAACTTTTTTAGCCATAAACTTCTCCTTATACTATCTTCTCGACTTGCGAATATAAAATTTCAACCGGAGTACTCCTGCCGAATATCGAAACATTTAGCCTTAGCTTTCCGTGTATCATATCGTACTCTTCTACTATGCCCGTAAAATTTGCGAAAGGCCCCTCGGTAATACGAACGTTTTCTCCGTTATCAAAGAAAATTTTCGGCTTAGGAGCGGCACGTTTTTGGACTTTTTCTAAAATCAAATTTATATCTTTTTCGCTTAAAGGCGTAGGTTTTTTCGCCTCGCCTATAAATCTACCGACTTTCGGAAGAGATTGAATTTTGTGCCAAAGAGCGGTATCTAAATCAAGATGGGCAAAAGCATATCCCGGATAAAGACTTCTCTCGTTTATTTTTTTCTTACCGTTTTTGATTTCTATTACATCTTCGGTAGGAACTATGATCTCTTTTAGTTGTTCTTCTATATGATTATCTCTAACTAAATTTTCAATAGCCCTTTTTACGCTCATTTCGCTGCCGGCATAAGTTTGAATCGCATACCATTTATGTGCCATCATTCAACCTTAGATTAGCTTTGAAAGAGAGAAAGACATAATCGCATCAACAAGAGCCAAAAAGAGCGAAACAATAGCTACTACGGCAAAAACTGTTATAAAAGCGTTTCTAATTTGCTCTTTGAGTGGAAAAATTACCTTTCCGATCTCTGCGCGAGAAAGCTTTATATAATTTATCATTTTTTCCATTTTTAACCTTTTGATGGCAGGGCAAGAGGGATTCGAACCCCCAACCATTGGATTTGGAATCCAGCGCTCTACCGTTGGAGCTATTGCCCTAAAAAGCCTTAGCTCTTTAACTTAACTTCTTTATGAACAGTATGTTTTTTTAATCTTGGGCAATATTTTTTTAATTCTAATTTTTCAGTCGTAGTCTTGCTGTTTTTTACTGTGGTGTAATTTATATCGCCTGATTCAGAACATTTAAGACCGACTTTTATTCTATTACCTTTTGCCATAAATTCCCTTCAAAAAAGCGGAGAAAAATCTCCGCTAAAATATAAATTTAGATTATGCTAGAATCTTAGAAACGACGCCTGAACCGACTGTTCTGCCGCCTTCGCGGATCGCAAAGCGAGTTCCTTCTTCAAGAGCAACCGGAGCGATAAGCTCAACGCTTATCTTTAAGTTATCGCCAGGCATAACCATCTCTGTTCCTTCCGGAAGAGTGATAGAACCGGTAACGTCGGTAGTTCTTACATAAAACTGCGGTCTATAGTTATTAAAGAATGGAGTATGGCGTCCGCCTTCCTCTTTAGTTAAGATATAAACCTCTCCCTCAAATTTAGTGTGAGGAGTGATTGATTTAGGTTTGCAAAGAACCATACCGCGCTCAACGTCTTCTTTTTTAGTGCCTCTTAGAAGAACGCCTACGTTATCGCCCGCTTCGCCTTGATCCATCTCTTTTCTGAACATCTCAACGCCGGTAACGGTAGTTGTTTGAGTATCGCGGATACCTACGATCTCGATAGTATCACCGACTTTTACGATACCTTTTTCGATTCTGCCGGTAACGACGGTGCCGCGACCGGAGATAGAGAAAACGTCCTCAATAGGCATCAAGAAGTCTTTATCCGTTGCACGAACCGGAGTCGGGATATACTCGTCAACTTTAGCCATAAGCTCAAGAATTTTTGCAGACCACTCGCCTTCTGTTCCGGCTTTGGCTTCATTAAGAGCTTGAAGAGCAGAGCCTGCTACGATTGGAGTATCGTCACCAGGGAAATCATACTCGTTTAGAAGCTCGCGAATCTCCATCTCAACCAGCTCAAGAAGCTCGGCATCATCGACCATATCGGCTTTGTTCATAAAAACAACGATATACGGAACGCCTACTTGGCGAGATAGCAAGATGTGCTCTCTAGTTTGTGGCATTGGGCCGTCAGCCGCAGAAACAACTAGGATAGCGCCGTCCATCTGAGCCGCACCGGTAATCATATTTTTAACATAGTCGGCGTGACCCGGGCAGTCAACGTGCGCATAGTGGCGATTTTCGGTCTCGTACTCGATATGAGAAGTAGCGATGGTAATACCGCGCTCTTTTTCCTCTGGAGCGTTGTCGATATTATCATAGTCTTTTAGCTCGGCAAGACCTTTTCTTGAAAGAACAGCAGAAATTGCAGCTGTCAAAGTTGTTTTACCATGGTCAACGTGACCGATAGTACCGATGTTTACGTGTGGCTTGTTACGTGAAAATTTTTCTTTTGCCATCTCTTCCTCCGTAATGATATTTGCAATTCAAATTTATGCTTAATTTTTTCTCTAAAATCCGTGGAGCTCATAGCGGGACTTGAACCCGCGACCTCTTCCTTACCAAGGAAGTGCTCTACCTCTGAGCCATATGAGCGTTACAAACGCTTGGCGTTAGAGAATTTTTTAAAAGCATAAACAACTAAATGAAATTAAAAAGGTGTGCCGTAGAAAATGCATAAAATTTAACATTTTTATCATCTTACAGCTCCCAGTTTAGTTCCAAAATCTGGAGCGGGAAACGGGGCTCGAACCCGCGACCCTCAGCTTGGAAGGCTGATGCTCTAGCCAACTGAGCTACTCCCGCGCGTAGCATGGTGGTGAGACGTGGATTCGAACCACGGAAGACATAGTCAGCAGATTTACAGTCTGCCCTCGTTGGCCACTTGAGTATCTCACCCTATTTTTAAAAATAAATGCTTTGTAATGGTATTTCTGGTCAAACACTGTTATGAAATGGAGCTGGTGGACGGACTTGAACCGCCGACCCACTGCTTACAAGGCAGTAGCTCTACCAACTGAGCTACACCAGCATCCTGATTTGTGAAAGTTGGATTATATCCCAATTTCTCTTTAAAGTCAAGGTTTTTGAGAAATTTATTCCATTTTTTGCATTAATAAAATCAAATTTATCCTATCTTTTGCGCCGGTTTTTTCAAAAATCGTGCCAACGTGCGCTTTTACCGTCCTTACCGTTATTTGTAAAATTTCGCCGATTTCTTGATTAGTTAAGCCTTTATAGACTAGTTGCGCTATCTCTTTTTCTTTATTTGTTAGATTTTCTAATAAATTTGACGAATTTGACGGCAAGATTTCCTTCGTCATCATTTGTATCATATTTTGAATAAATTCCGGATAGAGCCAAACCTCGCCTCTTTCTATCGCTTCAAGCGCATCTTTAAAATGCACCTCAAGCATACGCGCATTTGCATAGCCTTTTGCGCCCAGACGCAAAAATTCTCTACCTTCGCTAAATTTAGGCTCGTGAGAAAGTATTAAAATTTTAATATCTTCCACTGCGCCCAAAAGCTCTCTTGCTTCTTTGTCGGCATCCCAAATATCCACGCAAACGACATCGTAGTCTTTGCTGTAAGCAAACTCTAAAAATTTATCTTTTTGTCGCGTCGTCGTGACGTCTTTTCCTGCCAGTTTTTCTTTTATTTCGTCTATTACGGCTATATTTCCAGAATACGCCAAAACTCTCATCTGCAAACCCCTATCGTTCTCTTAAAGCGTTTTGTTTAGCCTTTAATATCGGCTTTAACAAATAATCAAACACCGTTTTTTTGCCGGTTATAATGTCGGCGCTAGCTATCATACCAACCTTTATGCGAAGCGGCTTATTTTCGCTTCCAAGGTAGTTTTTATCGGTTTTTATCCTGACCAGATAGTAGCTCTCGCCCGTTTTTTCGTTCGTTTCCGTATCGGCCGATATTTGAGTCACTTCGCCCTCTAAGCCGCCGTATATCGCAAAGTCGTAAGCGGTAAGCTTAACCATCGCTTTTAGTCCTTGTCGCAAAAACGCTACGTCTGCGGGCCTTACTTTTACCTCGGCTATCAAATTATCTTCGACCGGAACTATCTCGGCGATATCCATACCGGGCTTTATGACGCCCGAGACCGTATTTACCATCAGTTTGCTCACTATGCCGTCCACGGGCGAGCGCACGAGCGTCCTTTCAACTTTGTCGCTTAAATTTACCTGGCTTTCGTTTAGTCTAGAAATTTCAGCCGAAACTTCGTTAAATTCTTTTTTCGCGCTGTTTTGAAAAGCAAGCTTGGCCTCGGTTATTTTATTTTCCACCTCTTTTATCGTAGACTGCACCCTAGGGACAGAGAGTTTTGCCGCGCTTAGTTCGCCTCTTAGATCGTTTACGCGCCTTTGAAGCTGCAGGTATTCAACCTCGCTCACCAGCCCTTTTCTAAATAACGGCTCGGTTATCTGCTTCTCTTTTTGTAGTAGATTGTAGCTGCTTTGAGTCTGGTCGATCTTGCTCTCGAGCTCCCTTAGCTCGCTTTGGCGCTGCTTTATCTGCTCCTCTAGGATGCCGATTTGCTCCCTTAGCCGCGCTTTGTTCGTATCATAAAGGCTCTTTTCAAATCCTACGAATCGGTCATAGTCCTTATCTCCCGTCTCTCTGGTATCAAATTCCTCGTCGTTTGACTCGGCGTAGAGGCGCAGGTACTTCGCCTGGAGTTCGTTTAGTCTAAATTTGGACTCGCCATATACGCTAGAGAAGCTCTTGTCGTCGATTTTTAGCAAAATTTGATTTTTCTTTACTTCGTCTCCCGCATGAACGTAAATTTCCTCTATTATGCCGCCTTCTAAATTTTGCACGATCTGATTTTTGCCCGACGGGATTATCTTGCCGCTGCCGCGCGTGATCTCGTCTATCTGCGCAAACGACGCCCAAACTACGAGCCAAAAAACGGTTATGGCAACGATGTATAAAATTTTCCTAGACCCCGACGGCGCCTTGGCTAGCACCGCTTCAGAGAGGCTCGACATAAAGCGAAGGTCGTTAGCGTCGTAGTTTTTAGACTGGATGATCTTTTTTATATTTTGAGTCGAAGCTTTTAAATTTCGCCCGATATTTTCTTGAATCTCTAAATTTTTCTTATCCATGCTCGCTACTTTCCGCCAAGCTTGGCTAAAATTTCATCCCTCGGTCCGTCTAGCAATATCTTGCCGCTATCGACGACGATGAGCCTATCTACCAGCTCGAGCAGAGATGTTTTGTGCGTGATGAGCAGCATCGTTTTGTTTTTCGTGTTAAATTTGAGATTGTTTTTTAGCTTATTTTCCACGCTGCTATCAAGAGAATTGGTCGGCTCGTCGAGCAATATGATCGGACTATCCAGCAAAAAGGCGCGCGCTACGGCGATAGCTTGACGCTGTCCACCGCTTATGCCCTCGCCGCGCTCGAGTACCGGCATATCAAAACCCAGCGGATGCGCGTCTACGTATTCATCCACGCCGCTAACCTTAGCCGCGCGGATGATCTGCATATCATCGACGTGCGGGGCTTTATAGACGATATTTGCCCTTACGGTGCCTTTAAACAAAACCACGTCTTGCGGGACGTAGCCGATATTTCGGCGCAAGTCGGCGGGGTCGATTTGATTTATGTCGATGCCGTCTATCAGGATCGAGCCCTCGCTCGGCGAATAAAGCCCCAAAATAAGCTTTTCGATAGTGGTTTTTCCCGATCCGTTTCTACCGATGATACCTACCTTTTCGCCTGCATTTATCGTAAAATTTACCCTATCTAGCGAGGCTTTGGTGCTTTCCGGATAGGTAAAGCTTACGTTTTTAAACTCGATCTTGCCGTTAAAGGTGTTTCGGCGGACGAATTTTTTACCTTCGGGACGCTCGACGGGCATCTGCATTATCTTTTTTAGGCTCTCGTAGGCCGCTCTAGTCTGTTCGTAGCTTGCCAGCAGGCTCGCAAACTGCCCCATCGGAGCGATAGCGCGCGAGCTAAGCATCACGGCCGCGATAAGGCCGCCCATCGTGAGCTTGGTGTCTTGTATCATATAAACGCCAAAGACGATAATGCCGACCGTATTTAGCTGCACGAGAAAAGACGTAACGGTATTTATCGAGGCCGAGATCATTTTTGATTTTATGCTTTTGTTGGCTATCTCGCCGGTGGCCTCTTCCCAGTTCCACTGCACGTTTCCGGTCGCGCCCATAGTTTTTATCGTCTCGAGACCGTTTAGCGTCTCGATCAAAATTCCGTTTTTCTTCGCGCTAGCCTCGAAAGTGCTTTTTATGCTGGTTTGGAGCGGATTTTTGATAAAAAGCGTATAGCAAAGCACGGCCGCCATAAAAAATAGCGGCACGACCACCAAATAGCCGGCGATAAAATAAGTAATCAGCAAAAACAAAATCGCAAACGGCAGGTCGATGAGAACGGCCAAGGTGCTTGAAGTGAAAAAATTTCTAACCGTGTCAAATTCGCGCAAGTTATTGGCAAACGAGCCGACCGATTTTGGTTTGACACAGAGCTTTATATCCATTACTCGCTCAAAAAGCAACGAGCTCATAATAATGTCGCTTTTCTTGCCCGCAACGTCGAGAAAATACGTGCGTATAAATTTTAAAAACAGATCGATAAGATAAACCACGCCCACGCCAAGAGCCAGCACCCAAAGCGTCTCTACGGCGTTATTCGGCACGACTCGGTCGTAAACATTCATCGTAAAAAGCGGGCTGGCTAAAACGAATAAATTTATCACTATACTAGCTACGATAACGTCGATGTAAATTTTCCTCGAGCGCTTTAGCGTGCCCCAAAACCAATGGCTGGTTTTCGTATCTATCAAATTTGGCTTATTATCCTCGGGGATAAATTCGCGCTTTAGCAGGTAGCTATAGCCCAGATACTCCTCTTTTAGCTTTTCGATTTCTATCAAATTTGAGCCGTTTGGCATATCCGGAGTTATGATTTTAGCGTGCGTTTTGCCCTCAAAACTCTCTAATATACAAGCCTTTTTGCCGCGCAAAAGCAGGATGCAAGGCAGCACCAAGGGCGAGATATCCTCCATTCTTTTATTTACCAAATTTGAAATAAACCCCGCTCTAGCCGCCGCTCTGGTAAAAAGCGACTTCGAACCGCTTAGAGAAAAAAGCTCGATATCTTCGTTTTCGTTCGTCGGCAACCCCGCTACTAACGCATCGGCGGTATAGGGGTTGTTGTGTAGCTTGGTAAATATCACCAAACAATCAAGCAGTTCGTCGTTTTTCTTTTCTTGCATTTTTTATCCGATATTTTCTATTTCAGATATGAGAATTCCTTGCATAGAGTTGATTTGCAAATTTTGCAAATTTTGCTTTTGCTCATCGTTTTCTACACCCGTAGCTATGATCTTTACGCCCCTACTCATCATCATCGCTTCAAACCAGCTTCTTTGCTCGGACGCCTCCCCGCCCAAAAAGTCTATCAAATTCGCCGCCGGAATTTTGACGTAATCGGGATTAACCGCGCTAAGTCTTTCGATACTTTTGGCGTCAAATCCGAAATGATCCAGCCCAAAGCCAAATCCCAGCGAGCGTAGCCTTTGATGAAACCCGACGAGTACTGCCGTGTCGATGTCGTCTTTGTTCGGGATTTCGATGTAAATTTTAGCCGAGGCGTATTGTTTTATCTTTTTAAGCGCGTTTTCAAACTCGTTAAAATGTTGAGCGGAGCTTAAAATATCTTTGCCTAAATTTATCGCGTATTGCATCTTTTCAAGCATACCGCCTCTTAGCATATCGGCAAATTTATTTAAAACGTAAAGGTCGATCTCGACGGTCATCTTGATTTCATTTACCATCGGCATAAAGTAGCTCGCTATCTGCCATCTGCCCTCGCTATCGACAAGCCTTATATACAGTTCGCGGTGCACCAATTCAGCAAAATCCGACTCCACTTTTTGTCCGGCGAATTTAAACATACCGTTTTTAAGCGAGGTTTCGATGAGCTCCTTGTACTGCTCTTTTCCGAGTACGATTTCTTTGTCGCTCTTGTAAATTAACGAGGCGAAATTTTTGCCCTCTTTGGCTCTAGCCAGCGTGATGTCAGCCGTTGTCAGCACGTCTTTTAGCGGAGTCTTTGGACCGTAAGGCACGATCGCCGCAAAAACGGGATGCTTATCCATATCTACGTTAAATTTGATAAATTCTTCTTTTATCGTTAGCAAAATTTTATCGGTCAAATTTTTAGCGTTTTGCGTCGTTAAATTTGGAGATACGATGATAAAATCATCCTCGTTTAATCTGGCGCGCAACATACCTAGCGCATTTTGAGATATTATAGACGCGATACTTTTTATCAATTTTTGTTGCCCGTTAAAGCCGATTTCTTGTTTTAGATCTCGCAAATCTTTACATGTTATCATCGATGCCGCGCCGCTTGAATACTCTTCGCTCGAAATATATTCCTTAAAGTTATTTTGCAAATACCTTCTGTTAAAAAGCACGGTTTGCTCGTCTTTATAAAGCAGCTCTTCGTATTTGCTAAGCGTCTTCGCACTTTGTTCAAATACGTCTTTAACGCGCGTTATCATCACGTTCATAGCTAAAACTATCTGCCTGACATCGACCGTAAAAGGGATTTTTTCTTGTAAAATAAAGCTGTTTTGCAATATGGCTTCGGCTTGTTTTTGCACCTTTTTAAGCGGTATAAAAATCGCCTTTACGCCCAAATAACTGATAAGCAGCGCCGTTATCGACATCGCAAGAAGCACGTAAAATACATTTTGAACGATATTGTAAAGCTCGTAATAAGCAATGCCCGTATTGCTTTGCACGTGAAGGGTACCGAATTTATTCCAGCCTATCATTATCTCGCTCTGCGCCACGGGAGCCTCGAGTTTTACGTTATTTACGAACCATTTTGGCACGCTATTTACGACCAGAGGTTGCGAGCTTTCTATCAGAGTCTCGCCCTCCAGCCCCGTTAGCTTTATCATTGGGTAATATCCGCTGTCAAATACCGAATTTATCATCGTCTGAGCGCCCGATAAATCTTTCGGATTTGTTACCGAGGCTATCGCAAGGCCAAGCGAATTTGCCGTATGTTTAGCGTTGGTGCCCAGCTGAGAAACGATGTAGTTGTTTATCGTACTAAAATTTAAAATCCCGACTGCTACGAAAATAAGCAGCATAAAGGAGATTATCGCCAGCATTATTTGTTTTAAAAGCGTCATCTATCCGTCCTCTTTCATTCTATCGACTAAATTTAGCCATTTTGGATTTTGTTTTTTATTTCCGCCCGGGATGGCCTGCCCTAAGCCCTCTTGTTTTGATAAAAATAGCGAATCGCCGCTAAAACTATAAACCGGTGCTAAATCTTTTCTTTGCGTAGCTATTTTGATGTTTGGGTTGATATTATCTAAAACCAGCGGTATGGACTTTGGGCTGTCGTAATAAGACAAAACCATATGAGCTTGGTTGTAATCAAGCGCCTTTACGTAGGTAAAATAAAGCTTTTGCGCAGAGACTCCCAGCTGCTTTAGAGTGAAGTATTTCGCCGTAACGAAATCCTCGCAATCTCCCGCGCCTTTGCCCAAAAACTCCATTCTAGTAGCCCAGTAGTCTTTTTTACCCCACACCTCCTTATCGTCTTTCCACTGCAAGCGGTTGAAAAAATCATTAACTTTTATGAGCTTTTCTTGTTCGGTAGCGTTCTTTAGGTTCACCATGAGCTCGTTTAAAGCAACCACTCTTTTTCTGGCGTTTTCGCCGTAAATTTTAGTGATCTTGTCATAGGTGGAGGCTTTTATAAACTCGCCACCGGCAAAAAGCGCAAACACGAAAAGGACGCTCGCTAAAAACGCCCTTTTATATTTGCCTGCGCCTATGCTAAATTTCATAAATTTTATCTAAATTTCGTTTTTTAAAGCTATCTTAGATCTTCGGCTATCGAGCAAGCGCCTTGGATATATTTTTTGGCAAATCCCGGCTCGAAGCTATCAGTTATCATACCCATATTATCAAGAAGCCTAAATTTAGCGTATAAAAGCTCTTTTTGAGTATTTACTATCTCGACTAAAGCGTTGTTGTATTCGCTCTCGGCGTCAAGCAAATTGATAAGATCGCGCCTACCTATCCTAAACTCGTCCCTATATGCATCAAGTGTTTCTCTAGCGTATTTTACGTGCTCGTTTAGGTATCCGAGCCTTTTTTGATTTAGCACGTAAGTCTGCCACGAAAATTTAAGGCTCTCCGAGAGATCTCTTTTTACCCTCTCAAGCCCGTGAGAGGACTCGGTGACGGCTAGGACGGCTTTTTCTTTTTCCAGCTTGTCGGCGTTTTTGTTATAAAGATTATATTTTACTCTTAGCAAAACGTCGTAAGAGGTATCTTTATAATTGTCGTAAAACACGTCGTTTTTCTCGTGATTTGCGCTGGCTTCGAGATCCACCTTAGGCCTAAAAGCCGCATTTTTCTCATTTACCACCGATTGATTCATCTTTATGTTGGCATCTTGCAAAAGCACGGCGGGGTTACATCTCATAGCGATGTTATACACCGCGCTTTCGCTGCCCGGCAAGGGCAACTCAAAGCTCGGCGCGATCAAATTTTCCGCCGCAAGCCCTTTGCCGTAAAGCTTTTCAAAAGTGCTTAACGCATCGTTATAGTTATTTTCGCGAGATATTAAATTTGCCTGAGCTAGCGTAAGGCGAGAACCAGCCTGTCTCTCTTCGGATCCTCTTGCAAAACCCGAGCTGGTTCTATCTTTTATCTGCGAGTAAATTTCCTCATGGATTTTCACGTTTGATTTTGCGATATCAAGCAGCTCTTTAGTCTGAAGCACGCCAAGATAAGCGTTTGCAAACTCAAGCGTGAGCCTGTCGGCCTTTTGGGCTACGCTGTAAGCGGCCGCGTCCATCCTATAACTTTGCGATATCATTCTGTTTTTATCGGCTCCGCCGTTATATAAATTTTCAGTTAGCGTCGCGTTTGCCGCAAACTTCTTGCCGTCGCCTTTTTGCACGGTTATGCCGTTATTTATTTTTTCTTTTCGGTAGCCGTAGCTTCCGCCGATATCAAACGTTGGGTAATAGGCATTATTAGCGATATTTAGGTCTTTTCCCACTTGCATATAGGCAAATTCCGTCTCTTTTAAACCCGGGTTTTCAAGGAGCAAATTTTTAACAGCTTCGTTTAGACTGACTTGACCGCCTTCTTGTGCGCTATTTTCGAGATATTTTACCCCCATAGGCTCAGGCGCTTCCTTAAAAAACAAATCCTGTTTTTTCCTTAAGCCCGGTTTTGGAGCCTCCGAGGCGCTATTTTTATCGCTTAAATTGCCGCTCTCATCGCCGTTTTTGCCGATTTCGTCCTTAGCGATCGTGCTATAAGCGTCAGTATATCCTGCAGCCTTGATTTTATCTATCAAATTTTTGATACCTTCTTTGTCCAAAGACTTGGTTTTAACGGCTATGGCACGGTATTTGCCGTAGGTTCCGCTCACGACCTTTTCTACGTCTTCAAAGTCACCGACTTTGCGTTCCACGCTAGCTCTAGCGCTTTCGATAGCTTCTTCTTTGACGTCATCGCTAAAGCTACCCACAAATACGTTATATTCGTCGTTTGCAAATAAAAAGCTACAGACCAATAAACTAATCGCAACTGTTTTTTTCATAAAAATCCTTTGTAATTATTTTAAATTTAACGCTAATACATTAACCGACAATTATATATTATAAAAAATAAAAAAGTTATAAATTTAGCACCGAGTCCTATCCGAGTACCTTTGCGATGAGCTCCATCGGGTTTTCGCATTTCACTTCTGAGCCGCTGATATGCAAGGCGTTTGAGATTTGCATTTTACAGGCGCTACACTCCGCGCTTACGATTTTTGCGCCCGAGTTTTTTATCATCGCGGCTTTTCTTTGTCCGGCCGCGCGGCTTAAGTGATATTTTTCGGACTGCATCGTCACTCCGCCAAAGCCGCAACACTCGCTAGGATCGTTCATCTCGATCATTTCGTAGTTTTGAGCGAGCAGTTTGCGAGGCTCTTTAAAGACGCCTTGCATTTTTCTAGCGTGACAAGGGTCGTGACAGGTCACAGTGGCTAAATTTTTGCCTTTTTTAGCCAAAATTTCAGCTAAATTCGTAAATTTTTCAAAATACTCCGTTGCTAAAAATATCTTCTTGCTCACCGCTTTTGCGCGCTCTCGCCACTGTTCGTCACCCGCAAAAAAGTGCTCGTAGTCGATCTTTATCATCGCCGAACAGGTCGCCTCGGGCACGATGATAGCATCTAGCTCTCCCAGCATTTTTTCAAAATATTCGATATTTCGCTTCGCCAAAACCTCGACCGTAGCAAAATCCCCCGTGAAATACGCCGGCGCGCCGCAACAGGCCTGCTTTTTCATCAAATTTAAATTTAACCCAAGCTCGCGCGCTATCTTAACCAAAGCCTCGCCGATGCCCGTATATGCGTAGTTTCCCATACAGCCGATGAAAACTCCGATAGTTTTGTCGCCGCCGTTATCGATAAACTCGGCGTGTGAGTTTAAAAAGCTCTTTTTGCTAGCGGTGGGCAAAAGCCGCTCTTTTTTCACCATCGGCAGGCTAAATCTCGGGCTCATCGCGCCTTCGCGGATCTTAAACGCGCAGCTTTGAAACACGTATCCCAGCCTCGCGCAAACATCCATAACCGCACGGTGGCGCAGTAGCCAAAAAAACGCCTTTTTATACCACGCGATGCCAAATTTATCCGCGATATCGCGGCGGACGTTTTCTATCGCCGTATCCACGCGCAAGGAGTTCGGACAGACCTCGACGCAGCTCGCGCACAAAAAGCAGCTCTCAAAGATATTTTTCGCGCTTTTATCAAGCTTCAGTTCGCCGCGCTCGTAAGCTCCCATAAGATCCAAAAAACCGCGCGGAGAGGTCGTTTCGTCGGAGTTTATGTGATGAATCGTGCAGACTTGGATACATTTACCGCATTTTACGCATTTATCGGAAATTTCGTCAAATTTAAACATATCTACTCATCAAACCGTTTTTGAAAATCGGCGTAAATTTTCAGGTATTTTTTTCAAATACGCGTCAAAGCACATCGCGATATTGCGGATGATTAGCGTGCCGGTCTCGTTTACGCTGATTTTTTCGGGCGTTATAGTGACAAATTCGCTTAAATTTTCAAGTTCGACCAAATCATCCTTAAAATACTCGAAAAATTTGATGTCAAATTTAGCCTCGACCGCCTTGATATCAAGCGCAAAGTTGCTCATCAGGCTCATTATCACGGCTTTTCTGATTAGATCATCGCCAGTTAGATATATGCCCTTGCAGTACGGCAAAACGCCGCTATCCAGGGCCTTTTCGTATTCGTCCATATCTTTGAAATTTTGAGCGTAGTATCTTTGCCCCTCGCCGATGCTAGTTAGCCCGATGCCGATGAGATCGGCTCCGCCCTTGGTCGTGTAGCCTTGGAAGTTGCGATGAAGCGTGCCGTTAGCAAGCGCGGCAAAAAGCTCGTCGCCCGGCTTTGCAAAGTGATCCATACCGATCATTTTGTAGCCGTTTTTGATAAAAAACTCGGCAGTGTATTTTAAAATTTCAAGCTTGGTTTTAGGGCTAGGTAGCGTAGCTTCGTCAAATTTACGCATAGATTTTTTTATCCACGGCACGTGCGCGTAGTTAAACACCGCCAGGCGGTCGGGAGACAGCGTCAAGGCCTTATCCAGCGTCGCTTTAAAGCTCTCTAGCGTCTGATACGGCAGGCCGTAGATCAGATCCATATTTATCGAGTTTATACCCTTGGCGCGCGCCATATCCACGGCGTTTTTGGTGATCTCGTAGGGCTGGATGCGGTGGATTTCTTTTTGCACGCGCTCGTCAAAGTCCTGCACGCCGTAGCTGATGCGGTTAAAGCCGTGAGAGACGAGCGCCTCAAGCTGCTCGCGGGTTAAAAATCTCGGGTCGATTTCGCAGCTGATTTCAGCTTCAAGCGAGAAATTTTTAAATTTAGCCTTTATGAGGCGGATTATTTTGTCTAATTGCTCTGCGCTATAAAAAGTCGGAGTGCCGCCTCCAAAGTGCATTTGCAGCACGGGCGCGCTCGTGTCGAGATTTGCACTTAAAATTTCAAGTTCTTTTTCGAGATAGTCGATGTATTTTTCCTTGCGCTCCTCTTTGCTCGTATATATCACGTTACAGCCGCAAAAATAACAGGCGCTGCGGCAAAACGGCAAGTGCAAATAAAGCGAAATCGGGCGCGAGGCGTCGCGGTTTTTTAGCTCCCGCAGGTAGTCCTCGTAGCTAAATTTATCGCTAAACTCGGGCGCGGTCGGATAGCTCGTGTAGCGCGGTCCCGGGCGCGAATACTTCACGTAAGCGTCAAAATCTATCATAGCGTTTTATTCCTCGCGTTTTTCATTAAATTTTGCATATCGACGAACAAATTGGGATACTGTTTTTTGATACCCTTTACCAGTTTTTCCAAATTTACGTCGATGCTTTTTTTGTTTTTATTTTTTGCGGCGATCTTGCGTATCTCGTCCATCGCCACGACCCAAACGTCGGCGAAATCTATCGGCACGTTTTGCCAGATCGTCTTTTCAAGCCTTAGCTCGAAATTTTCTTTTTGGACGTTGCGGTAGGCTTCGATGAGCTGCGAGAGCGATTTTAACGAAACCATCGTGTGCAAATTTTGATTTTCGTCGATGCCAAACCACGGCTCCACTCCGTCCCACGAGCCGCTTTTTAGGCTGAGGCTCATTTGATTGGGGTCGCTTGTCGGCACGATCTCAAATATCGTTTTCTCGCCCTCTTTTATCCCGAGCTCGCCCGAAATTTCGTCGATTTTTTCGTATGTTTTTTGTAGATTTTTTTCTTTCATTTACTTCCTTAACTTACCCGTTTCGATGTCTATCAAGCCACACCATCACGCCTTTTTGCGCGTGCAGTCTATTTTCGGCTTCGGCAAAAATCTCATCCGCGTGCGCCTCAAACACCGCCTCGCTTACCTCGTATCCGCGGTAGGCCGGCAAGCAGTGTAAAAATATCGCGTGCGGCGCGGCTAATTTCATCAAATTTTCATCCACACAAAAGCCCGCGAAGTCTTTTAGACGCTTTTCTTTTTCCGCCTCTTGCCCCATCGAGACCCAAGTGTCGGTAGTGACGACGTTAGCGCCCGAGACGGCTTCTTTTACGTCATGAGTCAGATAAATTTTAGCTCCCGAGATTTGCGCGTTTTTCATCGCTAAATTTAGGATTTCGCCGTCCGGCTCGTAGCCCGCGGGCGTCGCGATCCTTAGCTCTAGGCCGAGCTTGCTAGCTAGCATCAGCCACGAGTGAGCTATGTTGTTGCCGTCGCCGACGTAGGCTACGCATCCGCCCGCGTCAAATTCCAGCATCGTGAGGTAGTCCGCCATCAGCTGCACTGGGTGAAATTTATCGCTAAGGCCGTTTATCACGGGCACTCGGCTAAATTTGGCAAATTCCTCGAGCGTCTCGTGACGATTAACGCGAGCCATGACGAGGTCGCACATTCGCGAGATCACGCGAGCGGTATCTTTTATCGGTTCGCCGCGCCCGATCTGGATATCGCTCGAGCTGAGAAACAGCGCGTGTCCGCCAAGCTCGTTCATCCCCACGTCAAAGCTTACGCGCGTTCTAGTCGAGCTTTTCTCAAATATCATCGCCAATTTTTGATCTTTGAGATACGGTTTGAAATCTCGCGCCTTTGCTTCTTTTTTTATTTCGCGCGCCAAATTTATCATTTCTAAAATTTCGTCTTTACCGAAGTCGTTTAGCGTCAAAAAGTGTCGCATTTTGCCCCCTTATTCCCAAATTTTACCCATAAAATTTACAAGGCGAAGTATCGCGAGATGATTTTTCGAGTTTTGAAGCAAAATTGAGCGTGCGCTAGGCATATAGCCTGCGGAGCGAAAATTTTGCGAAATCTCGGAAAAGCGCTCGCGAGACAAGCCGCTATTTTCTTAGTAAAGCGGCGGCTTCTTTGGCGTGATAGCTGATTATTAGATCCGCCCCCGCCCTCTTAAACCCGACCAGCGTTTCCATCATAACGCGCTCATAGTCGATGACGCCCGCTTTTGCTGCAGCTTTTAGCAGAGTGTATTCGCCGCTCACGTTATACGCGCAGATCGGCAGTCTCGTTGCTTCGCGCAGATCGCGGATGATATCCAGATACGCAAGGGCGGGCTTTACCATCAATATATCGGCACCTTGCGCCTCGTCTTCTAGGCTCTCGCTCACGGCCTCCAGGCGGTTTGCGCTATCCATCTGATAGCTTTTTCGGTCGCCGAAGCTCGGTGCGCTCTCCGCTACGTCGCGAAACGGCCCGTAGTACGCCGAAGCAAATTTGGTCGAATACGCCATAATCGGCAAATTTTCATATCCGCTCAAATCCAGCGCCCCGCGTAAAGTAGCGATGATGCCGTCCATCATACCGCTTGGAGCGATCATATCGGCGCCGTTTCTAGCGTGGATCAGCGCTTGTTTAGCGGAGATCTCCAGCGTCGCGTCGTTATCGACGGTCTGATGAACGTGATCTAGGATGCCGCAGTGGCCGTGATCGGTGTATTCGCAAAAGCAAAGATCGGTGATCACGACTAGATCGGCAAATTTATCCTTTATCGCTCGAAGCGCGGTCGCGATGATACCTTCGTCGCTTAGAGCGTCGCTGCCTACGCTATCTTTTAGGCTCGGGATTCCAAACAATATCACCGCTTTTATGCCCAAATTTCGCACGATTTCGCACTCTTTTAAAATTTCGTCCAAACTCATCTGAAAGACGCCCGGCATCGAGCTTATCTCTTTTTTCACGCCCCTGCCTTCGACGACGAAAAGCGGATAGATAAAATCGCTCGCGCAAACGCTAGTTTCGCGCACCATTTCCCTGATCGCGGGATTTATCCTGAGCCTTCTAAAACGTTTAAACATAATTTTCCTTTTACTTCGCTACAATTTACGCTTAGTGTAACATAATAGGAGTTAAAATTTTATGAATATCGAGCTTTCAAATACGGCAAATTTACCCTCTCGTTTCGGGGCATTCGAGATACAGGCGTTTAAGGAGGGCAAGAAGGAGCATTTGGCTATATACAAAAAACCGTTCGGCGAGGTCGTAAACGTCCGCATCCACTCCGAGTGCCTAACGGGCGATGCGATCGGTAGCCTCAAGTGCGACTGCCGCGACCAGCTGGAAGCCAGCCTAAAATATATCGAAGAGCACGGCGGTATGGTGATTTATCTGCGTCAAGAGGGGCGAAATATCGGCCTGTTTAACAAAGTAAACGCCTACCACCTGCAAGACGAGGGCCTTGACACCATCGAGGCAAATCACCAGCTAGGCTTTAAGGCCGACGAGCGCACATACGAGATCGTGGATTTTATCTTAAAGCACTTCGGCATCGAAAAGATAAATTTGCTAACCAATAATCCAAAAAAATTATCCGGGCTAAAATGCGTGCAGATCGTCTCTCGCGTGCCGATCGTGATACACGCGAACAAATTTAACGAAAACTACCTGCGCGTGAAAAAAGAGCAGATGGGACATATGCTAGATGAAAATTGACCTGCCGCGGGACTTTGACGCGCAAACAGCCAAATTTAGCGAGATTTTGGCTAAATTTAACCGCGTGCACAGCCTAACTAGCTACAAAAATTTAAACGAGCAGATAGCAGACAGCATAGCTCCGCTTGAAATTTTCCCGCAAATTTGGGGTGCTAAAACGGCGATTGACGTGGGCAGCGGAGCGGGCTTTCCCGCGATATTTCTCGCGATGATTTTAAGGGAGTGCGAGTGGCATCTCTTTGAGCCCAGCCCGAAAAAATCGTCGTTTCTAAGCTACGTCAAGGCCGAGCTAAATTTAACCAACGTCTGCGTCAAAGCTTGCAAGATCGAGGACGGCGAGCCCTTTACGGCGCAGCTAATCACTAGCCGAGCGCTGATGAAAACGAAAGACTTACTAGGGATTTGCAACGGTTTTTTGGGCGCCCAAACTCAAATTTTACTTTACAAAGGAAGCAGCGTGCAAAGCGAGCTAGACGGGCTCAATGCTCAAATTTACGGGCGCGGCAACCGAAATTACGTACTTATAAAGGGCGGCGATGTTATTTAAAATTTTAGCTTTTTTGGCGGTTTTAATCGCGATTTATTTGATATTTTTTAAAACCCGCGTCAAAAGAGGCGTAAAAGGCGGCGCAAAAAAAGAGGACAAAGAGGCCGAAAATTTCGTCGAATGTAAAAAATGCGGCACCTTTATAGAGGCAAAAGACGCCGTAATAAGCGGCGGCGGTTATGTTTGCGAGGACTGCATGCAATGCGAAAAATAAAGGGCATAAAGGATAAAAAATGAAACTAATCGGCCACGAGCTAGTGCCCTATGAGCCGCTATTTTGGCGCGAAAATGCAGAGCAGATCGAAGCGGGCAAGCAAAATTTATTTAAATTTGACGAGGCCGCGATAAAGCGCGCGCAGGAGCTCGGCGCACAGTTTTGCGTCGAGGCGGAAAATCTAAACGAAACTATCGTCGCAAACGCAGCCGGAGCGAAATTTATCGTCGTGCCCCGCGAGCTTGCGATCAAGGCGGCAAAGCTGGCGCAGGATTATCTGTTTGACGCTCAAATTTGCGTCGTTATCGGCGGCGAAGGCGAGCTAGCCGAGCTGGCTAAAACAGGCGCGGACGTCGCAATTTTTAAAAACGCCGTAATAGGCAAGGATAAAAGATGATAAAATTTCCGCCGCTATATCTAAAATTTTTAGAAGATATCGGAGACGAAGAGTGCATAGACGTTTTTAACGAAATGGGCGCGGGCGCCTATCTATACGGGCGCGCGTCTCTAGCCGAGCGAAACGAAACATACGAAATAGCGCTTTACGAGCCCGGTTTTTATATGATAGGCCAAGACGGCGACCTTGGATTTTTCATAAAATTAAACTCGGACGATGCGATTTATATAAACGATCTAGGCGCGCTAGGCTCGGTTCCGATGCGCATAGTGGGGCGAGATATTTTCGCCTTCATAAAAAAGATAAAAGACGGCGGCAATATATTTTCGTAAAATTTATACGAGCAAAGGAAATAAATGGAACTTTTTAAAACCGCATTTTTGATGACGGCGCTGATGTTGCTTTTCGTAGCCGTGGGCGGCGCGATAGGCGGCACCAGCGGCATGATGGTGGCATTTTTGATTGCGCTTGGGATGAATTTCTTTTCGTATTTTTTCTCGGACACGCTCGTGTTAAAGCACTACAAAGCCGTGCCCGTAGACGAAGCGCACGCGACGGGGCTTTATCAGATCGTACGCGAGCTTTGCGCGAAGGCAAATTTGCCGATGCCAAAGATCTACATCATCCCAGAAGCCGTTCCAAACGCCTTTGCCACGGGTCGCAACCCGAGCCACGCCGCAGTAGCCGTGACCGAAGGGCTGCTAAATCTGCTAAACAAAGACGAGATAGAGGGCGTGCTAGCTCACGAGCTAAGCCACGTGCGCCACTACGACATCCTGACGGGCTCTATCGCGGCTGTGTTTGCGGGCGCGATCGCGATACTGGCGAATTTTGCGCAGTTTGGCGCGGCGAATCGTCAAGGCAAGCAAAATCCCCTGATGCTAATCGCTCTAGCCGTCATCATGCCTCTAGCCGCCACGATCATACGTATGGCGATCTCGCGGGCGCGGGAGTTTGAGGCAGATAGAGGCGCAGCGATGATAACGGGCAAGCCCCAACACCTAGCCGGCGCGCTGCGAAAGCTCGAGGACTACGCGCGCGGACGCGTGATGGCAAACGCCGACGAACAAAGCGCGCATATGTTTATCATAAATCCTTTTAGCGGCGTCAAAAGCGCGCTAGGCTCGCTATTTCGCACGCACCCGAGCACTCAAGACCGCATCGCCGCGCTAGAAAATTTACGCTCGCAACTAGATAGCGAAAACGGCGTGAAAGAGTATTTTAGAAAGTAAATTTGACGGGCAAATTTAAGCGCAGGTCTTGCCGTCAAATTTAAGCGGCTCGAAACTCGCCCAAATTTTATTCGGGCGGTTTTTTTACGAGAAAATATCGCCGCAGTTTGCGAAAACTAAAATTTAAAGGCGGTCTAGGTCGAAAAAAGGCAAAATCATGAAAAATATAGTCGTATACATACACGGCAAACACGGAAGTGCGCAGGAAGCGTCTCATTATGGGTCGCTTTTTGCGGACTGCGACGTGGTCGGTTTTGATTACAAAGCCAAAACGCCGCGGGAGGCAAAAGAGGAATTTCCGCCCTATTTTGATGCCGTTTTTAAAAAATACGACTCTGCAATGTTCGTAGCAAACAGCATCGGCGCATTTTTCGCCATGCACGCCTTAACGGATGCGCCGATAAAAAAGGCGTTTTTCATCTCTCCCGTCGTAAATATAGAAAATTTGATCGCAAATATGATGGCGCAAGCAAACGTAAGCGAAAAAGAGCTACGCGAAAAAGGCGAGCCGGACACCAGCTACGGCGAAAAACTTTCGTGGAAATACCTTTGCTACGTAAGGCAAAATCCCATTTATTGGACGGCGCCTACGCATATTTTATACGGCGAAAACGACGATCTGACACCGTTTGAAACAGTCTGCGAGTTCGCAAATCAAACCGGCGCGACGCTCACCGTTATGAAAAACGGTGAGCACAGGTTTCACACAAAGGAGCAAATGCGCTTTTTGGATAATTGGATACGGCACTTCGCCCCGGAAAGCACGAAAAGCCGCGAGGAAAATTACGGCATCAAGTAAAATTTGAACCTTATCTCGGTATAGAGGCAAATTTATGTCTCCCGTCGCAGCCGTAAAATTTACAAATTCCCGCCGCGATTTTAGCTTGCCGGTTTGCCGGGCGGCTAGGTTTCAGGCATTAAATTTGACATTTGATTTGCAACTTTGATTATAAACTCAGCTTACGATAGGCACGAATCTTGCTGTAGCGTAAGGTGGAATTTGAGCTAAATTTGCCCTTTGCGCCGCATCAAATTTGACCGTACGCGTCAAAATAAAATTTATCAAAAAGGCAAAACATGAAAATAGCCGTAAACGGCACGAGCGGATTTATCGGCGGCGAACTCTGCCGCTTTTTTAGAGTCCGGGGGCACGAGGTCGTAGCTATACCAAGGGCCGCCTACGCCGACAAAGACGCGCTCAAAAACCTCATCAAAGGCTGCGATGCGGTTATAAATTTAGCGGGCGCCTCTATCGCCGCAAGGTGGAGCGAGGCCTACAAAAAGCGCCTTCGCGCAAGCAGGATAGAGACAACGCGCACGCTGGTTTGCGCTATAAACGAGCTAGAAAATCCGCCCTTTTTCATCAGCGCTTCAGCCGTTGGGATATATGAAAACGGGCTTGGTCACGACGAGAGCTCGGTCAAATTTGACCGCGGATTTTTGGGCGAGCTAGCATGCGAGTGGGAGAGCGAGGCCGCTAAGGCGCGGACACAAACGGCGATATTTCGCCTAGGCGTAGTGCTGGGGCGAGGCGGCGCGCTAGCTAAGATGCTGCCGGCGTTTAGGCTCGGTCTTGGCGGCAAGATCGGTAGCGGCGAGCAGGCGTTTTGTTGGATTTGCGTAACGGATTTGCTGGAAGCGTTTAAATTTACCTTGCAAAACCGTCAAAGCGGCGTTTTTAATCTCGTTTCGCCGACTCCTAGCACAAACGGCGAATTTACTCAAATTTTAGGCGAGGTTTTGGGGCGACCGACGTTTTTTAAGGTGCCTAAATTTGCGTTAAATTTGATGTTTGGCGAGGGATCCGGCGTACTGCTTGAAGGCGCAAAGGTTTATCCCAAAGCCTTGATAAAAAGCGGATTTAGCTTTAAATTTAGCGATCTAAAAACGGCGCTTCGGGATATTTTGGGATAAAAAGTAGAGCAAACGACCCGAAGGACTTTCAAGAGCAAGCAGCGCACTACATAAATCCCAGCGCAGCGATCAATTCGGGAAATTTACCGCAAGAGTTCGAGTCAACTTGTGTTTAAATTTAATGTTTGGCGGCGGCATTCTATCGTTTTTATAAAGTCGTGCCGCATCGCCGTTCAAAATGCGCACAAATTTATTCTATAAATCAAAACCATTTGATCTCTAAGCTCTAAAAAAGTTCGGTCGAGAAAGCGCTTTCATCTATCCCTCGCCCGATGAAAACCAAAAAATTATCGCAGCGTTTGCGGTCGCTAAAAGGCGTTATCTCAAATTTACCGTTTACAAACTGCACGACGTATTGCGCCTCATCATCTTTGAAGCTCGCAAGCCCCTTGATGCGGTAAAAATTTTCCGGTATATCGCTCATAAATTTGATGAAATTTTGCCTATCGATGCCCTCGGGAAGATCTTTTTTAAACGAGACTATCCCCTCGTCTTCGTGCGTAGCATGCATCTTGCCCTCAAGCAGGACGGACGCAATATACGAGGTATCGCTCTGGCGGTAGAGCAGATAGTTTGGATTTAGCTCGGCGCCCACCGTCTCGAATATCTCGGCGCAGCGGTTGTTTTGGATCAAAGCTTGTCGTATCCGCTCCTTCTGCTCGCTTGAGATCAGATCGATTTTATTGAGCACTATGACGTCGGCGGCCTTGATCTGCTCGAGCATTATTTTTGATCTGCCCCGCTCTTTTAAAAAATTCGCCCCATCGACGATGGTGACGATGGCGCATAGATTGACCGCGTCTTTGATCTCGTTTAGCTCGCTTAAGATATTGAAAGGATTGGCGACGCCCGTGGTTTCAAGCACGATGCTATCGGGCTTTTTGGGCTTTAGCTGCGAGATCGCGAGCCTGATCTGCCCCGCCATGGAGCAGCAAACGCAGCCTTCATCAATCTCTACGAGCGCGTATTTGGCGTCCAGTAGCGCACCGTCTAGGCCGATTTTGCCGATCTCGTTTTGGATGATGCCCATAAATCTATTTTGCGCCGTTTCGTGCTCGATGAAATTTTGGATAAATTTCGTCTTGCCAGAGCCCAGATAGCCGGTGATGATGAAAAAATTCGGCCGCTCGCCGCCTTGCATAAAAATTTGCTTTTTATCCTCTTTAGCTAAGCGCAGCAAAAATTTAGACAAAGGCGCCGAGCCTGGCAGCTTCTTAAAGGATTTATCGTTAAATTTAAAGCATCCGTCACCCGCGTCCTCGCCGTAGATTAAATTTACAAAAATTTCGCCGCAGAGCGGATCTTTTTTGCTTTTTAAATTTCGATCTTTGTCGTAGATTACGGCGCGAGCCGCTTTTTTGTAAATTTCAAAGCTCTCGTAGCGCGGCTCGTAAATTTTACAAAGCGCGATATGCAAAAAGTTCATAAACGCAAGCGATACCCTAAAGCAGGGGAAATTT
The DNA here is from genome assembly GCF_004803795.1 of Campylobacter rectus. Taxonomy (NCBI): domain Bacteria; kingdom Pseudomonadati; phylum Campylobacterota; class Epsilonproteobacteria; order Campylobacterales; family Campylobacteraceae; genus Campylobacter; species Campylobacter rectus. The sequence goes on from NZ_CP012543.1 coordinate 1,938,126, forward strand.
TTATCGAGCCCCTCTTTTGCGATGATCTGCTTGCCCTCTATGCGCACACCGTCCTTTGCGTACGATCTATCTCTGAGCTTTGTTTTAAAAGATAGCGCTATGCCCTGCTCTTGCGGCTTTAAATAGATCGTAGCGACGCCGAAGTTATTTAAAAGCTCCTTGTGCGCGGAGAAATTTCGCACCTTCGTCAAAAAGTCCGGCTCTCCGGCCAAAACGGCTTCAAAAAGCGAGACGTTACCGAGCAGTTCGTCGTTTGCGGAGGGGAAATAATAAAGCTCAAATACGCCCGCGCCATCTTTCACCTCTCGCAAAACGATGCCGTAAATTCCGCCGTAAAAGCCAAATTTGATGCTCCAACATTCGTTAAAATAGTTCCCCTTATACATCCCCTGATACCTGCTTGAGGATTTTACGTCGCTATCGTAAAGAGATTTCATCAATATGCATCTCATAAGCGACCTGTAATCCTCAAACGAGTATTTAAATTTCAAAGGGAAAATATCTTGAAATTCCATTTTTCTATCCAAATTTAACCTTATCGCCGTTGCCCAGATAATCGGACGTTTTGGTTCTAAATCTAGCCGTGCCCTTTACGATCGGATAGCCCTCGCGGACGAATTTTTGCACGGTCAGCAAACCCGTGCAGTGGTTACACGCCATGACCTGGTAGTTCCATCTTTTCAGCCCGATAACCAGATCGTCGTATTTTGGATCCCAGTCGTCAAACGGCGAGATATGAAGTCCGCCGTAAAGCCCGTAGAGTTGGTCGTTATCGTACTTAAGCTCCTTATGCGCGGAGTCCGAAAAAGTAATGATGCCTTGATGGCAGCAGCCCGTGATACTCACAAGACCTTTGTCTTTGACGTTTACGAAGATCGACTGCTCGCCAAAAACCCTCGTAATGATAGGGCAGTCATAGCAAAACGTACACATTCCGGGCTCAATCTCGTTTCTGCCCTTTTTAAACACTACAAGCTCGCCCTTATGACCAGAATCTTTGATATATTGTCTGCCCTCCGGGTAAAAGCCTTCGTGGATTATGATCCTGATGTCCGGCTTGTATTTTAAAACGACGGGTAGCGCCCAAAAGTGATCATAGTGCTCGTGCGACATTATGAGGGTGTCTATTTCGCCGCTTTGCAGCATCTTGTCGATCCCCTCCCGCTTAAAACACTCGTGCATCCATTTATAGGACCAGCCGCAATCAAGCAGATATTTTTTCTTTTCGCCGTTTAGACGCTCTATCTCTATGAGAGCAGAGTAGCCGCCCGCGTTATCGGGATTTACGGAAAGTTTTTTGGTTACCTCCCACGCCTCATCGATCTTATCGGGTAGAAGATGCTTGATTTGTGAAATTCCCTCTTCGTAGCTACCCTTAGCAAGCCCTTTACCGTTACCAAACGGTGGCCAGTTAAATAGATATTGATTGACTAGCAGTCCTCCTGCGCCTTTTATATCTCCCATCAGCATCGAGTTATCAAACCAGCTTGTTTCGGAGATATTAGTAACCTCGACGCTTTTAATCGCGCCAAAATCGGTCATCTTTCGCACTTCATCCGGAAGAAAAAATTCCCTCGCAGGAGAGTATGAAAACACCCCCATCGATGCGAGCGCTCCGAGCCCTATGCCCGCCGCGCCGCCTTTTATAAAATCTCTTCTAGCTTCATTCATCTCGGATCCTTTATTTATTAAAAATTGTAAGCATATTGCCCACGGCAGGCGCTAGATAAACTACGGCGAGATAGATGACTACGCCTATGATAAAGCCCACTACCAAGCCTTTGATGGAATTTTTATTTCTAAAATCGTCTTCCTCGCCCGCTTCCTTCGCTTCCTCTTTCTTGCCGGCAAGCTTCCAGCCCGGCCAGCCGTCCATAAACCAGTAATTTATCAGCATAACGTTGATAAACCAGATCATAGGAATCATAGGGAATTGTTGCGGATGCGAAAAGCCCTTTTGGGTGCCTAGTAAAAAGTGCGAGACCTGATAATAGACATAGTATAGGACGATGGCCGCTACCATGCTTATGATCGTTCTAAGAAGGATATTGACGGGCTTTGAAAATTTATTGACCGCGTTGTTGCAGTAAAATTTAATAAATAGCACCGGCACCAGCCAAAATATAGCTATCTCGCCTACGTGCAGCCATCGCCAATCGGGCGCAAAAAGCCTCCTGTCGCCTCTAATATGCACGCCCCAGATGAGCTCTTGCAGATAGTAAAAGAAGAACGAAAAGCAAAACGCCATCGCTATAATGCCGAAAAACGACGCCACCCTTCTAAGCCAGTTCGTTTTAATAAGGCTAAAAGGATACCTCTCCCAGATAGTTTCATACACCCAGACCATAACGGTACAGCACATAATCCACGCGATATTGAAATTTCCGTGCACGGTATCGGCGAAGTTGTGCCACCAAGGCGGAGTAATGGATGTGTATTTTTGCCACGGATCGAATAAAATTCCCATTTGCGAGTGGAAAAATACGAAATATACAATCATACTTAGCAAAAAGGTCCAGATAAAAACGGTAAAGCCTTTAACGGGCTGCTTTAGCTTCTGCCACGGGGAATTATCCGCAGCCACCACCCAAGAGGGGCTGAGCCACGACGCGATAGCAGCAAACATCAAAATGGCCTGAGCCGAGTACTCAAGAGCGTAAAAATCGGTTATGCCAAGCTCCGCAAGTCTTCGCGGGCTAAAATACGATATGGCAAGCTCGCCTAAAATAAATTCGAAGAATATCTTTAAGAATACGAAGAAGGTAAAAAATACCATCACCGTAAAGATAATGCCCTTTTTCGCCGGCCCCGCATTATAGAGCCACTCTCTTTTAAAAGGCCAAAAATCAAAAATATACGCGATCCAGATGATGACTACGAGCAGCCATCTACACCACATATATCCCACATAAGGGGTATACATCCTCATCACTCCCCTAGGATCTTGAAAGATCCACCACGATGCGTAAAACACCACAAACAAAAACAGAGTGTTTACAAGCGCCGATTTGAGCGGAGAATACTTTCTAACAAGCTTCCGCTCCTCCAGATAAATTTTCTCTTCAGGTTCGCTCATCGCTTCCTCCTTACATAAAATTTAATCTTTATTAAATTATATAAAAAGAGTGCAGCTCATTTGTAGCGTAAATTTGGATTAAATTTTAAATTGTCTCAGAAAAGCTTCATTTCGGAAGTTTGATTATGAAATTTGAACCGCCTTTTAGGCTCTCTACGACGAGCGAGCCCTTGCAGTGATCTTCGATGATGATCTTTGACATATATAGCCCGATGCCGGTGCCGTTTTTGCTGGCTTTGGTAGAAAAATACAGATCGAAAATTTTATCCGCGATCTCCTTTTTGATGCCGCCGGCGTTGTCTTTTACGCTTAGGCAAAGGTAGGACTTTTCGATGTAGGTTGAAATTTCGATAACGCCGTCGTCGATATTTCTTTCCAAAAAGGCGTCCTGCGCGTTTTTTATGATGTTTAAAATAACCTGCGAAACCTCGTTTTTATATGTGAGCAAAGTCTGGTTGCAGCCGTATTTCGCGTAAATTTTAATCTTTTGGTTTTGCAGTATCGCTTTTGCGATATTTATCGCCATATTGCAAAGCTCCTCCAGGCTCGTAACCTCCTTGATCTTAGCGGGCTTAAAGAAATTTCTAAACTCGTCGATCGTTTCGGATAGGTGCTTGGAATACTGCTCGATCTTACCTAGCTCCTCCAAAAGAGCTGTTTTGTCAAATTTATCCGCCATCAAGCAACTAGTGCTTAGATACGAAGCCGTAGCCGAGATAGCAGATAGCGGCTGCCTCCATTGATGCGCTATCATATTTAAAATTTCGCCCATCTGTGCGAGCCTTGATTGATACTGCAGCTGCTCGTCTTGGCGCCTTATGAGCTTTAGCTGCTCTTCGATCTCGTGGTTGAGCGTTAAATTTAGCCGTTTGACCTTCAGCCTGCTTTGTTTTAATTTCTTCTCCGCCATCACTCTTTTGGTGATATCCACCACTATCCAAAGCACCTCGTCGTTTCCCGATATGGAATCGCCCGAAATTCTAATCCACAGCCCTTTGCCGCTTTTGTGCCTTAGCTCGTAGTTTAGCTGCAGAGCCTCGTTTTTTCTTACTTTATTAAAGGCGATGTCTGCGAAGTGCAAGTATTTTTCTTCGCTTAGATGTATGGTTTGCGCGGATTTGCCGATGATCTCGTCGTATTCGTAGCCGAAAATTTTACAAAAGGTCTCGTTGCACTCCATAATATTTCTTTTCTTATCCACGATGAAGATGCCGACGCCGGAATTTGAAAATATCGTCTCAAATCTCTGATGATTTTTTTTGATGTCTACTATCGCCATTTTATCCTGTATCCTTGTGAGTAGATATTTTCTATCAGCTTATAGCCGATTTTTCGGTGAAATCTGGATATGATATTTCTTACCCGTTTGTCGTCATATTCGCCATAGTCCTCAAACAGCTCGTTTTCTATCTCAAGACCGCTTGCGATCCGTCCGCTAGAGCTTAAAAGCAGCTGCAACAAAGAGGTTTCGTTTTTAGTTAGCTTGATAATTTCGCCCGCCTTGCATAGGGTTAAACTCTGCTTGTCCCACACGAAATCGCCACTTAGATAAATAAACTTTCCTGGTTTCGTTTCGATGCTTTGCGTGATTTTTTCAAGCACGCTTAGTAGATCCTCGGTCGTAAAAGGCTTTAGAATATAGCCGTCCACGCCGATAGATATGGCTTTGGTGAAAAATTTAGACTCGTCGTAGGCTGAGAAAATGACCGTTTTTACCAAAGGATCGATCTGTTTGATCCGCTCTATCATCTCAAGCCCGTTAATGCCCGGCATATTGATATCGGTAAAAACAATACCCGCTTTGCTTGCTTTAAATTTCTCGATACCTTCCTGAGCGTCGCCGCAGTCGATAACTTGATGAAAGAATAGTTTTAAAATTTTTGCAGTCTGCTGCCTTACCTCATTATCGTCCTCGACATATAGGGCGCGCAAAGGATAAATCGCATCCTTGATAGAGTTTATTTTCATTGATTAAAACCTTTCTAATCGGTCTTATATCGTATTATAACAAAAGTCTTTGCGTTTAATGCTCCGTCTTTGATTTATAAATTTGACGAGCTAAATTTATGCTATGAAATTTACGAAGCCTTCATTAAGTCATTATAGCTATCGTCCAATAAATGCCGATATTCTTCGTTTATATAACAATAAAACATTCGGTAATAATATCTAAGCGTTAATTTAGTAGCCTCATCTTTGGATAAAATTTTCTCCTTAACGTCTTGCAGTATGGTTTTATTAAAACGCAAGCAAATATCGTTAAAATCGTTTATGTTTAGCTCATCCAAGCAGCCTTCCTTGATACAGTTTTCGAGCATAAAAAGGCTTCTTTTATGAATATCGTTGGACTTAAACATCTTGCCTAAGAAATTGGGCAAATTTTTATAGCTTTTATTTGGGAATAGTTTGTAGTATTGCTCGATATAATCATTAAATTTGCCGTCGTTGTGCGAAAAGAACAGTATCTCGTAAATTTCGGGTTTTTCGTAAGCAAAATCGCAAAAGCATTTACAAACCTTCATATAAACTTCGATCGAATTTTTACATTCGGCTATGCAGTCCGACAAGGCTTTATTATACTCCTCGAGCTGATTAAACGTAGCTAGAAAAACCAAATGAGTCAGGTTATCGAAGTAGTTATAAAGCGTCGCGCTGGAGTAGCCCGCCAAATGAGCCGTATTTCTTATATTTACGGCACTTATTCCCTCTTTTTTTATTATCTCGTTAGCGGCGTCTATAAAGTATTTCATCATACGAGATCTTTTTATATTCGCTCTTTCGTCCTTGCCCATAAACAAACCCTATCTAATAAATTTACGATTTTCATTATACGTCTTTTTTGAAAAAGGATTGTAGTTTAAATTTCCTTTAAAAAATTTTAACCCGCTTAAAATATTTTTAGACAAATACCATATCTCTAAAATATACAAAAGCCGAATTCTTAAGACAAATTCGGCTTATTTTAATCAGCTTAGAACGTATAGCTAAGTCCCGCACTCACTTGCGTCATAGCAGGATAATAAGGCTGTGCCTTTATCGTTTTATCAAATTTAACTATCGCGCTCAAATTTTCTAAGATCGGATAGCTTAGCCACGTGCTAAATTCGTGCTGTCTGTATCTCTTTTCGTCGCCGCCCTTTAGCTTGTAGCTAGTCGTGCCCAGTATCGCGTCGATAGATAGTTTTTGCACTTTCGTAGATACCATCGTATAAACGGTTCTGACATCTCTTTCGTACATTACGTCGCCTTCTTCAAACTGCACGATGTTATCGCCCGCTTTGTTAAAGCTACCCCAGCCGTTTTTCTTGCCAGTTTGAGTGTAGCCTACGGTAAATTTGTGATCTTGATACTTAGCGTAGACGGAGGTATCAAACAGCTTGCCGTCGTCGGCATGCCTTTCGCTGGTTCGAGTAACGTGGATCATACCGCCCATACCGAAATCCTCGGTAATAGAGCCGTCGTACATCGCTTTAGCGCCGTATCCGGTAAATATATCGCTCGCGTGCATAACGTAGCCTCTAAACGCTAGGCCGTTATCGAATTTATACGTCGCGCCGCCCGCGAATAGTCCTTTGTTTTTATTGATCTTTTTCACTCTAAACATCTCGTTTAGCTGAACCTTGCCGCGAGCTCTGGTCCAAAGAGCGTCTAGGGTCAAATTTGAAACCGAGCTGTTCGTTACGCTAACGCCGTCGTTTACCTTCGTGACCCAATCTGAGTTCATATTTTGGCGACCGACTCTTACGACCGTGTCGTAGGCGTTATACTCCAGGTATAAATTTAAGAGCATAAATCTGTTATTTTCGTATATCCTCTCGGTAGAATCACCCTTGCCGTGTCCGGTATCAAAATCCTTATCGTCCTCGTAAAAAGGCACGCTGCCTCTAAAACCTACGACGCCTTTAAAGCTTTTGTAAAAATCGGTTTCGTATTTTAACCCGACCGAGCCGATAGCCCAAGCGGTGTTGTTAAAATATGTCGATTTATCGCCTTTATCTACGTGGCGACTCTCGTAATAAGCGGACACGTCGCCGCTCGCCTTGCCGTTTTTAAACGCCTCTTCAAGCGTATCGGCGCCGTTAGCCGCAATGGCCGCGCATGCGATCGTAGCCATTAAAGCAAAACTTCTATTCATGTTTTTCTCCTTTTAAAAAAGTTATTTTTAGCCTTCTCTGTATTCGACTCCGAAAGTACCGCTTGGATACTCCCATTTTTTGATTATGGTGTTACCGCAAAGCGCTCTGCACGTACCGCACTCCAGACAGCCCGCGTAGTCGAAGTGATAGCCGTTTTCGTCCTTTTTATAAAGTCCGGCCGGGCATGCGACCTCTAGCTTTGCAAACTCGCTTGTGTTTATATCATCCACAAGCTCGATATGCGCGTTACTCTCATCTACGAAAAATTTATCTAAACTTAGTTTTGCATCAACGTTTACGGTTTTCATATCGACTTCACTCCCTTAAATGCATCTTTGATGAGATTCATATAGCCGACCTTCTTAAGTCTCGGCAAAATTTTACTTCTTAGCGGCCGGCTAGGTCCGTTTATAACGAAAAGATCTTTCATAATGCCGCTCATCATCTTCGGATAATCGTCGAAAATTCTCTCATTACCCAAGAACTCAGGCAGATTTTTATAAAGCTTAAGATCGCTCATTACAAAGCTCGCATCAAGCATCTTTTCGTACGACAAGCTATCTGCGCTAAAATCTCCCGCAGCTTTAGCTTTTAGCACCGCTTTGGCCGCTAAAACGCCGCTTTCTACCGCTAGATCCATACCGCGTACGGAGTATCCTACGTTTAGGCAAAGACCCGCCGCGTCGCCTGCTACTATCACGCCGTGATCGCTTAGCTTTTTGATAGAATTTAACCCGCCCTCAGGCACGATGTGAGCCGAATACTCCGTCGTTTTGCCGTTTTTGATAAGAGGCTTAACCGCAGGGTGGTTTTTAAAATTTTCCAGCATCGCAGGCACGCTCATATCGCTTACGTGCGAGTTGTGTAGACCGAAAACTACGCCCAAAGATATCGAAGTTTCGTTGGTGTATAAAAATCCGCCGCCCATATGCTCGTTTGACGCGCTTCCGGCAAATAACCACGCAGCGCCTTCGTTGCCGCTTACGTTAAAGATATCCTCGATCCTGTCTTTGCCGAGCTCGATGATCTCTTTTACGCCGACCGCACAGGTATGCGGATTTAGCTCGTATCCTAGACCGTATTTTGAGCAGATAGTGGAGTTAGCGCCGTCCGCTACGATTACGACGTCGGCTCTCATCTCTTCGCCGCCCGCGATCACGCCGCAAACCTTGCCGTCCTCTTTAATAAGATCGTCCACTCTGATGCCCGCTATTATAGAAGCTCCAGCCTCCTCGGCTTTTTCGCCCAGCCACGCGTCAAATTTGACCCTCAAAACCGAATACGATAGATCGGCTTTGTTTTCGCTAGGCTTTAGAGCGTACTCCATCGTGACGTTGTCGTCCGCGGTGATAAACGATAGCTTCTCGCGAGTTATCAGCCTCTCGATCGGCGCGATCTGTGCAAAATTTGGAAACACTGGCTCGATGCTGTGCGCGTAAATTCTGCCGCCGCTCATATTTTTAGCCCCTATAAAGTTGCCTCTTTCGATGAGCAACACCTCAAGCCCTTCCTTTGCCAGCAGATACGCCGATATGCAGCCGGCGATGCCGCCGCCGATGATGATCGCGTCAAATTTTTCATCCATCTTTTTCCTTTTTTACGCGTCGTCTCGCTTTGATATGCGTCGTTGCCTTTTTGCTCAACTTCGGTCATTTATAAAACATAAACTCCCTCATCTCGCAAAAAGTCGCCTAGCCTATCTTTGCGATACTTCCGCTTATATCTAGTAATCTTAACCTAGCTCCAAGACGCTTTGTTACGCCCTACGAGCACAACGAACCTTATTTTAAATTTTCGTTCAAATGCTCGCTTCTGAGCACGTTTTTCTTTACCTTTTCCGTACAGGTTTTGGGCAAAGACGAATAAAACCGCACGATGCTCGGGACTTTAAATTTGGCAAGCCCCTGCGCGCAGTATTGTTTGACCTCGTCTTCGCTTAGGCTTTCGCCCTCTTTAAGCACTACGCATGCTTTTATCAGTTCATTATCAAAGTTATCCGGCACTCCGATTACTGCCGCTTCAAAAATTTTATCGTGGGTTTGCAGATAGGTTTCGACCTCTACGCTAGAGACGTTCTCGCCTGCAACCTTTATCAAATTTACGTCCCTATCGACGAAATAAAAATACTCGTCCTCGTCAAAATATCCGATATCGCCCGTATGCAGCCAGCCGTCCTTGTCGATGGCTTTGTTCGTAGCCTCGGTGTTTTCGAAATATCCGTCAAAGATCGTTTTGCCCCTTTCGCCTCTTACGCAAATTTCGCCCTTTTCGTTCGCGCCCAGCTCCTTGCCGTCTTTATCCACGATCTTTGCTTCGTAGCAAAAGCCCACTCTGCCGATAGAGGGGAATTTTCTCTTTTCGCTCGGTCTATCGCCGATGAGTCCAACGACCGTTTCGCTCATTCCGTACGAGCTTAGCACGCTTTTTACGCCGAATCTCTGCAAGAAATCGTCCATATCTTTTTGCGCGATACCCAGGTAAAAAAGCATCTGTCTTAGGTAGTGATCCTTTTCGTTCGCTTTAACGGGCTGCACCATCATCGTGCAGATCATCTTGGGTATGCACTCGGTGATCGTGGCCTTGTGATAAAGGATCTGATCCCAAAATTTACGAGCCGAAAATCTCTCCAAAATCACGAGCGTTGCGCCCCTGGAAAACGTCGGCATCATAACGGTGCACTGCGCGTCTATATGCCAAAGCGGCATAGCGGTGAGATAGATATCGCTGCTTTCTAAATTTATCTGCCAAGAGGTATAAAATCCCGCAAAAAGCAGATTATAATGCGTTATCAGCACGCCCTTTGGAAAGGACGAGGTGCCGGAAGTGAAAATAATCTCGGCCGGGCATAGATTGCTAAACTCCTCCTCTTTAAGCTGCGTGCTTTGCTTTTTTATCTCTTTATCAAAATCTACGTGTCCACGGGAGCTGCCCTGCGCCTTTATAAGAACGATTCCGTTCTTAAATTTATAGTTTTTCTCCTCGATCTCCTCGTAAATTTTAACGAACTCGCCTTGCGTTATAGCGGCTACGGGCTTTGTTTTTTGGATGATGAAGAGCGCATCGGCGTAAACGTAGTTGGCGTTTATAGGCACGGCTATCGCGCCTAGCTTTGCTATAGCCATGAGGGCCAGGACGTACTCTATGCTGTTTAGCAGGTGGATCGCTACGAATTCGCCCTTTTTTACGCCTAGGCTTTTGAGCAAATTTGCCGTTTGGCTGATACGCTCATCCAAATTTTTATATGATAGGCTTGAAATTCGCCCCTCGGCGTCTTCGCAAATGATCGCCGTTTTGTCTGCGTGAGTGAGAGCTAGCTCGCGAAAATACGCGCCTAGGTTTTTCTTGCCTATCATATCCATGTTATTTTTTCACCCTTATGATTTTTTCGTCGTTTAGCTTTTGAACCTGCTCGTTCGTATAGCCTAGGTGAGCCATGATGTCGGCCGTATCCTCGCCGTAGCTTGGCATCGGGCGCCAGATTACGCAAGGATTGTTTTTAAATTTAGGCATTACGTTTGGACCTTTAAATTCTTTGCCCGCTTCGTTTTTCCATGTAGTGAAGCTGTCGCGTGCGATATATTGAGGATTGCTTTGCAGCTCGCTTACCTCAAGCACTTTTGCGCCCGCTACTTTTAGATCGGCTAAAATTTTAAGCGACTCTTCGATAGTTCTCTCGCCGAAGAATTTATCAAGCGCGGCTTCAAATTTATCGTTTACCTTCATCTTGCGGCTGATTAGCTGAGTGCCCACAGGTACGTCATCGCCGCCGTAAAGATCGCTGATACCGAGAAGCTTAAACATCTCTTCTACCTGATATGAGCCGACGATTTCAAATACGATATAGCCGTCTTTGCACGTGTATAGGCCGCATCCTGCGTAAAGCGGATCTTTGCCTTTGATCATTCTTGGGCACATCTCGCCGCCGTTTAGGTAGTCCATCATGTAGTATTGGCCGACTCTTAGCATTACTTCATACATCGCTACGTCGATGCTCTCGCCCTTGCCGGTTCTTTGCGCGTTGTAAAGAGCCGCAAGCACGGAGCTTGTTACGCACATACCGCACATATAATCAGCCGTATATGGGAACGCTGGCATAGGTTGATTTTGATCGCCGTTTTGGATCAAGTATCCGCTAAATGCTTGCGCGATCGTGTTATAAGCGGCTAGATTGGTGTATTCAGGATCGCCGTATTGACCAAAGCCCGAGAGGTGAGCGATGACTAGCTTTGGATTGTGCTGCCACAAAACCTCATCGGTAATTCCTTTTTTAGCAAACGCAGGGCCTTTGCTCGCTTCGATAAATACGTCGCACTCGCTTATTAGTTTGTAGAAAATTTCCTTGCCCTCGTCGCTAAAGATATTTAGCGAAAGAGCGTATAAATTTCTGCGGCTAAGCTCTTTATAGTTTTGTTGAACTCTTATGGTGTCCGGATATTTTGAGTTTTCTATCCAGATAACGTCCGCTCCCCATTCGGCAAGCATTTGCGCCGAAAACGGTCCTGCTATCTCCATCGCCGAAAATACTACTTTGACGCCGGAGAGGGGGCCAAATTTTGGTGTATTAAATTTCATCTTTTTCCTTTCTAAATTTAGAGTGCGTCATATCACTTTATTTTTATAAACATTAATATTTTAAAACACTAGCCAGACGAACAAACGCAAACGCGCAAATTTTAATTTGCGCTATGTTTGCACCTTGAACGTGCTGGGGGTTTGGGGGATCAAAAGGGGGGATAAGGGGGTCGCTTCGTAAGTAGCCACCCTTGTCCCCTTTGAAAAACCCGACTATCTGTATTGCTTCAAGATCGCTCGGCCTAGAGTTAGGATCTGCATCTCATCTGAACCGCCAGATAGTCTATCGACTCTTAGGTCTCTCCAGAATCTTGAAACTCTATGTCCCGTTACGCCGATACCGCCAAGAACTTGGATCGCATCGTCTACTACCGCAAATGCGTTGTTAGCGCAGTAAAATTTACACATAGCACTCTCGCCGGTTACGTTTAGGCCCTGATCCATCTTCCAAGCGGTGCTATAAACCATATATTTCATAGCGTTTAGTCTCATCGCCATATGAGCGAATTTCTCTTGGATGAGCTGAGTTCTGCCGATAGTTTCGCCGAACTGTACGCGCTGATTTGCGTATTTTGCCGCGTCTTCAAATGCGCAGTAAGCTATGCCGTAGTTTGTGCAAGCGACCAAAAATCTCTCTGCGTCAAATTCCTCTTTAACGCGGTTAAAGCCGTTGCCGTACTCGCCGAATACGTCTTTTTCCTCAAGCTCTACGTTATCAAACACGATCTCGCAGCAGCTATCCATTCTAAGGCCTAGTTTATCAAGCGGAGTTAGCTTGATGCCCGGCTTGCTCATATCTACGAACCACTCGGTAAAGATCGGTTTTTCACTTTGGCTGTCTCTTGCCATTACGACGATATACGGAGTGTGCGCGCTTGAAGTGATGAAGCATTTTTGTCCGTTTAGATAAACCTTGCCGTCTTTTTTAGTGTAAGTAGTTTTTAGGCTACCGACGTCTGAACCGGCGCCAGGCTCTGTGATAGCGGAGTTCCACATCTGTTTGCCCGTACCGCGGAAAGCGAAAATTTTATCTATTTGCTCTTGCGAGCCGTATTTTAGGATAGTGCTAAATCCCGGAAGTTGATAAAGCACGTATGTAGGCGCGCCGCATCTGCCAAGCTCTTCCCAGATAGCTGCTAGTGTTACCCAGCTAGCGTCCATGCCGCCGTGCTCCTCAGGAAGCAGCATAGTATCTACGCCAAGCTCCGCTAGCTCTTTTACCCATTTGATTGGATATTCGTGCGCTTCGTCGCATTTAGCGAAATACGCCTCCCAGTTTTCTCTCTCCATAAGTTCTCTAACGCCTGCAACGAAAAGCTCTTGCTCGTCGGTTAGTTTGAAATCCATCATATCTATATCCTTTCTATTTTACGCGTCGTCTCGCTTTGATTCGCGATACTTCCGCTTGTTTTTAAATTTTAAAACTATAACCCTGCCTAAATTTTAATTTGACCCCGTTTGGGGTCAAATTTTAATACCAATTATTCTTTTTCGCGTCTTTAAAGAACGAAACAAGGATTATGATATTTACAAAGAATAACAAGCTGCCGCCCGCTATAATAGCCGTTTGGATAGGTTTTAGTCCGCCTAGCGCAAGCAATGTAACGCCGATAACGCCGACTAGGATCGACCAACCGATTCTAACCCATAGAGGCGGCTCGTCGTAACCGCTGGCCTCTTTGCAAGTACTCATCGCAAGCGTATAAGAGCAAGCATTGATAAGCGTAACCGTAGCGATGAAGCATAGGATGAAAAATCCCCAAATAGTTATAGTTGAAAGCGGCAACGCAGCCCAAGTCTCGATGATACCGCGAGCAAGGCCGTGCGTAGCGATGATACTTGGTAGATCGATAGCTTTTGTGATCATAAGGTGCATTGTGTTACTACCGAGAATCGTCCAAAGTATCCACGTAGTGGCAGTTAGACCCGCAACCATACCTACGCAAAGCTCGCGCACGGTTCTACCTCGTGAGATACGCGCCAAGAAGATGCACATCTGGATACCGTAAACAACCCACCAAGCCCAGTAAAACACCGTCCAGCTCTGAGGGAAACCGCCTTGACCGATCGCATCGGTGTTAAATAGCATGCGGCCTAGGTTGTTAAACATCTGTCCTACGCTATCCGTGAAGTAGTTTATCGTAAATGTCGAAGCTCCGATGATAACAACCCAAGCTAGCATAATAATCATTAGATAGCTTCTTATGTCGCTGGCGATCTTGATACCTTTGTTTAAGCCGAATGCCACGCAAATAGCGTTAAATACAACCCAGCAAGATATGATCATAGTATCAAGCGCCAGGGTTCTTTTGATACCGAAAAGCCACTCGAAGCACTCCGTAACAAGCGGAGTAGCAAGGCCTAGGCTCGTTCCCATAGCAAGGATTAGCGCTACGATATAGAAGTTATCGATAACCACTCCGAGCCAGCCGCGAGCCAGTTTCTCGCCGACCGCCGCCTCTATCGTGCCGCTTGGTCTAACGACGTTCATTTTTTTAACGAATAAAAAGTATCCAAATGCTACCGAAAGCAAGCTATAAGTCGCCCAAGGTAACGGTCCCCAGTGAAATAAGCTATAAGCAAGACCCAGATCCTGCGCTTGTCTGCTCATAGGCTCAAGACCAAACGGCGGAGTCGTTACGTAGTAGTAAATTTCAGCCGTACCCCAGTACAATACGGCCGCGGAGGTGCACGAAGCAAACATCATAAATATCCAGCTAATCGTGCTAAATTCCGGTTTATCGTCCTCGTCGCCGAGCTTTTTGTTTTTCATAGGACCGAACACCAGCCAAAACCACCCGATCACCATAATCACCATATACCACTCAAAAGCCCAGCCCCACGAGCCCGTTACATAAGCAAACGTTGCGTTTATGGCTTTGTTGGCAGCGTCCAGATCCTGCACGACTAGCCAGCTAAGGATGCCTACGATAATTAACGAAGGAAAGAATACCTTTGGTTCTATCCCGACTTTTTTTTGAGCCATTTTAACTCCTTTATGAAATTTTGAATTTACTACTGATAAATTTAGCCCCGTCTTCTAGGGCGCCGCCTGCTGCTTCCATCATCTTGCTATAGTGCAAAAACGCGTGCATAACGCCTTTATACTCTTTAAATTTACTATCGCTGCGCTCCTTTAAAATTTCATACAATGCAACGCTGTCGTCTTTGAGCGGATCAAATTCGCAAGCGCCTATAAAGCAAGGCGGCACGCCCCGAGTAAGATCGGCATTTAAAATATTTACGTACGGTTTCTCCTCATCCTCGCTGCTTTGCAGATACTCTCTAAAATAATATTCCATATCTTCAGGCCTTAGCCAATCTATCTCGTTGCCGTAAAGCGAGCGAGAGGCCGAGTCTTTTAAGCCGTAAAGCCCGTAAAATAGCGCCATAGCCTTTACGCCGCTACTATCTTTGCCACTGTCTCGTCTATATAGATAGGTGCCCATACACATATTAGCGCCCGCGCTATCGCCGGCGTATGCGATAAATTCGGGCGAAATTTTATATTCTTTAGAATTTGCCAAAAAATGATCGATCGCCGCGTCGCACTCCCTGATTTGAAACGGATATTTTTTATCCGGCGCCAAGGTGTAGTCTATGCCGATCACCGCGCATCCGCTAAGATCAGCCAAAATTCTCATAATCCTATCGTGCGTATCGATACTGCCTACGACCCAACCGCCGCCGTGGATGAAAAATATCGTTTTATATTCGCTCTGTAAATTTGGATAATAGATCCTAGTCCTGATGCGGCTTCCTTCAAATTCCACCCAGACGTCCTTGCTATTATGCATCACGGGGCCGCCCTCGTTCCAAAATTTTCGCTCGTTTTCGTAGTTTTGCCTCATCTGTTCGTTTGTCTCGGCAGGCTCGGCAGGAGCGCTAGCTAGCTGGACATCTACGACCTTTTTCATCTCGGCCGAGAGCTTAGCTACCACGTCTATTTTGTTTTTTGCGTTCATAACATTCCCTTTATTTCATTGTAAGGCACCGCCCAATACGTGATCAGCAGCCACGTAAGGATGGCGCCCGAAGCTATCAAAACATAAGCGTAAATTTTATCTATCTTGTAATCTTTTAAATTTTGCTCGCTTTGCGGCAGGATATGTAAATTTGTATGAAATTCCGTCTCCGCAGCGGTTCTTTTCTGCCCCTTTGAGCCTAGTATCGCCAAAGCGATGCTGATAAAAACCCCTATAAAAAACGGATCGAAGAAATTTTTAAGCGGCGCTCCCGCAAACTCCACCAAGGCCTTGCTGCCAAGATACCCGAAAAATCCGCCTATCATCGATAGATACGCGCCACGCTCGGTAAGCCATTTGCTCCAAACGCTGGCAAAGGCTAAAAATCCCCAGGAAGCCGCGATTATCGTGCTAGCAAACCACGCGATCACGCGGATACTCGCCAGATCGAAATACGCCACCGCAAGAGCCGCGACGCTAACGACGAATACGACGATCCTGGTAAAATTTACCTGTTGCTTTTCGCTTTTAAAATTTATCGCGAAAATATCGTTTGCGAGACTAAAGCTAACGACCGACAAAAAGGTCGTAGCCGAGCTAAGGCCGGCCGATAAAATTCCCGTCAGCAAAAATACTCCTAAAATTTGAGGCACCGCTTCGTGCGCCGCCCAGATGATGACTTGCTCAGGTTTTGCCATGTTTGGATTTAGCTCTATAACGCTAATTGCGATGATGTAAAGAAACAGAAGGAAAAATATAGTTAAAAGCGCCGAAATCACGCCTGAGCGAAATATCACGTGTTCGTTTTTAGCCATCAAATTTCGCCCCGCTTGCCAAGGGCTCACGGCGACCGTTATCATCCAAACGATGCCGAGGGTCAAACCGTAGCTAACTATGTCAAACACGCTTCCGCCGCCGGTGTTGCCGTGATAAGATAATAGATCTTTTGGCGTATTGGGATTTACGGCGAGCTTTTGGATCAAATTTGACGCTCCGCCGATCTCTGCGAAAACAAAATATCCCACGAAAACGGTCGAGAGCAAAAAGCATAAGCACATCGCCGTATCTATGATGATGACGCCTCTTGAGCCCGAATATATCGTAAAAAGCAGTATGCATAGCCACGATATGAAAAGGCAGGCGGCTCTGTCAAATCCGCTAAGCGCCTCCATCAAAATGGACGTTCCCGAGATCACGCTAAGCAGATACGCCCCCAAAGAGACGACCGTGATAACGCCGGCAAATTTTTGAATCCGTCTGCTGTTAAATCTATAAAAGAAGTAGCTCGGCATCGTATTTACTTTCGCGCGTCTGATAAACCTTCCAAAATAT
The DNA here is from genome assembly GCF_004803795.1 of Campylobacter rectus. Classification (NCBI taxonomy): domain Bacteria; kingdom Pseudomonadati; phylum Campylobacterota; class Epsilonproteobacteria; order Campylobacterales; family Campylobacteraceae; genus Campylobacter; species Campylobacter rectus. Next base: position 1,955,207 of record NZ_CP012543.1, read on the forward strand.
AGCGGTCCGATGATATAGCCGCATGCGCAAAGGGTGTTGATAAGAAAGATCGTAGTGATGTTGCCGCCGTAAGCGTAAGCCGTATCGCCCATAAAGCCGTTGGTGCTCAGCATCGAGGCAAACATCGTACCGGCTATAAAAAACGTAGTCGCATTTCTGCCGCTTACGTAATAATCCTCTAAATTTTTAACTTTTTTACCGGCGTAAAAACCTATGAGTAAATAAACGCAGATACCTATAAAAACACCCGCCGCATAAACGTTCATTTCGGCTCTTTTATCTTTTTTTGCTCGGCGCTTAAATTTGCGCTTAAGATTATGCCCGTTACGACAAGACAGACGCCCGTAAATACCGAAAAGATAATCTCCCCCATAAAAGCCCCTTCTTGATTTATGTTTTTGAAAATTTAAAACCGCGTTTAAATTTACAAAAGCATAAGGCGCCTCTAAATTTTAAGAGGCGCGCTCTACTTATTTGATTATTTGCCCGACCAGTTAGGTTTTCTCTTCTCCATAAAGGCAAGAGGTCCCTCTACGCCGTCGGCAGTCTTTTCGATGAAGCGATAAGCCGTGTCAGAGTATCTCATCGCATCGTCAAGCGACATAGACGGAGCTACGTGCATAATCTCTTTCGTGATCTTTAGAGATAGCGGCGCGTTTGCTGCGATAGTCTCGGCAAGCTCGATAGCTTTGTTCATTAGCTCCTCTGGCTCTACGACGTAGTTTATGATGCCGATCTCTTTTGCTTCGTCGGCGTAGATTAGTTTGCCGGTCAAGCATAGCTCCATAGCGATCTTTCTAGGAAGCTCTCTTGCCATGCGTACTAGACCGCCAGTTGATGCGATAAGGCCTACTTTTACTTCAGGCAGACCAAATCTAGCGCCCTTAACGGCAACGATAAGATCGCAAGATACGGCTATCTCCATACCGCCGCCTACGGCCGTACCGTTTACGGCGCAGATGATAGGTTTAGCGCTTAGTCTGTTCGTAAGACCGCCGAAGCCGTGCTCGGTAACGGTTTGGCACTCGCCGGTGCTGCTTAGCTCGCTTAGATCCTCGCCGGCGCAAAAGCTCTTCTCGCCAGCTCCGGTTACGATGATAACGCGAACGGCTTTATCTTTCTCGGCTAAATTTAAAATCTCTTCCATTTTTGCCGAAGTAGCGCCGTTTAGCGCGTTTCTTTTCTCCGGTCTATTGATCGTTAGGATTAAAATTCCATCTTCTCTTAACTCGCTGATAACTTCGTTTGAACCGTGATAATTCGCCATTTTATTCTCCTTATTTTAAAGTATTTACAAGCGCCGGAATGACCTTGTAAAGATCGCCTACGATACCGTAGTCTGCATAATCAAAGATAGGTGCGTTTTTGTCTTTATTGATGACGATGATCTTGCCCGCGTCTTTTACGCCGACCATGTGCTGGATCTGTCCTGAAATACCGATAGAGATGTAAATTTCAGGCTTTGGCATAACGCTTGAGATACCGATATATCTCTCGTGTTCCATCCATTTTTCGCTTTCCGCGATCGGGCGTGAGCAGCCAAGCTCTGCGCCAAGAGCCTCGCAAAGCGCGCGAGCCATCGCAAGATCTTCCTCTTTTGCGATACCGCGGCCGACGGCGACGATTCTTTTTGCTTTATTAAGATCGACCGAACTTGATTGTTTCGGAAGCTTGTTAAGGCATTTGATAGCGCTTTTTGGCTCTACGAACTCAAGGGCTTTTGGCTCTTTATCGCTTGCCGAATTTGCCTGTGCAGGCGCGAACGCTCCGCTGTTTGCGACTATTATCGCGATGCTTGAGGCGATTTTCTCGCTACCTACGGCTAGACCGCCGTACATCATCCTTTTGCAAACTACGCCGCCCTCTACGCTCACTTCGTTTACCTCGGTGCAGACGCCCGCATTTAGTTTAGCGCCTAGCATCGCCGCTACGGCTTTACATCTTCTGGAGTTAGGCATTAAAACTATGCCGTTTTGACCGCTTAAAGCTTTAGCAAAGCTAGGGATTAAATTTTCTGCCAGCTCGCCCTCTTTAGCAACCAAAGCTTCGTCAGCTCCAAGCGCAAAAGCTTTTTTTGCGTCTTCTGCGTTCATTACGAAACAAATTACCTTTTCGCCAAGCTCTTTCGCGCCGCCCATTACTTCTTCTAGGCGATTTGCCGCATCGCTAAAAACCCATACGTTAGAAACTTTACTCATCGCCTTCTCCTTAATTCAACGCTTTTTTGAAATTTGCCGCAAATTCGGCGATCTTATCGTCGCCATCGCCCTCTACGATCACTTTTAGCCTATCTTTTTTCTTAGGCGCTTTTACCTCTTTTAGCTCTACGACGCTGCTTAAATCAAAATTTGAATCCATAACGTTTACCGGTTTTTTAGCCGCAGCAAGGATAGCTTTCATGCCAGGAATCGCAGGAGTGTTGATATCGGTAGATACGCAGATAAGCGCAGGAAGCGCGATCTCAAGCTCTTCGATCTCGTTTTCAAGCTCTCTTTGAACTACGATTTTCGTTGCATCAACCGATACGATTTTATTTACGCAGTTGATCGCAGGGATATCAAGAAGCGCGCCAACTCTAAGACCCGTTTGACCTGCAAAAAGATCGCCTGAGCCGTCGCCGCAGATGATAAGATCAAAGCCTAAATTTGAAGCTGTTTGTTTAAACATCTCGGCAGTATCGCAAGGCAGCAAGTTTTCAAATTTATCGTTTGATATAACGACAAGCTCGTCTGCGCCTCTTGAAAGGATATCCTTTCTAACCTTCGTATTTTCAAGGCTTTTGCTGCCTATGCTGAGCGCTTTTATGTTCGCGTCGGCATTTTGTTCTTTGATATCTACTGCCGCTTGCAAGGCGTTTAGATCAAACTGACTGATCTTCGGGTTCGCCTTACTAAGCTCAAGAGTTTCACCGTTTACGGCGATATCTTGTTCTTCCGGAACAACTTTGCATCCTACTAAGATCTTCATCTTTACTCCTTACGGTCATTAAATTTTGACTAAGTCATAATCAAGTTATTTTTCTAATCGTGATTATATAATAACTATGATTAATTGTCAAGGATTTTATAAAAATCAAATAGTAAATTATAAAATTAATATTTTTTTTAGAATTATAATATATGTTTTAATATAAAAAAGATGCATAAATAAGGCTTAACTACGATTTTATAGTATTTTTATATAAACAAAATAGCAATAAAAAAAGATAATTTTAAGAAAGTATGTTTAAGTATTTAATATATAAATTTGACGATATAGTCTTGTTAAAAGCGATGGAATATAAAAATTTTAGTATATATTGTAGTTTTTAGGAATATTAAATTTAATCCCATCTTCGGTTTATGCTAGGCGACAGCTTGGTCAAAACATCATAGCTGATCGTGCCGAAAAACTTCGCCCAAACGCGAGCGTCGTCAAATACGCAAATTTTCTCGCCCGCATCCTCGCAGCAAAAGCTATCCATCGACATTTTGCCGAGCAGCCTCTGTCCGCTAGCAGTGCGTAGCTCGCCCTCGCCCACGTAGCGCAACAGTCCGTCGCCATATCCCAGATCGTAAATCGCGACTCGCATATCCTCGCTCGCGCAAAATTTAGCGCCGTAGCCCGCGCATTGCCCTTTTTTTAGCACCCTGTCGCTAACTTTATGCGCCCAGAGCGACGCCACGCGTTTAAGCTCCAAACTCTCATCAAACTGCGCGTATCCGTAGGCTGCGATGCCCACGCGCACGCACTCGTCCGCTAGCTCGCCGAAGCGTTCGGTTGCGGCGGAGTTATGTGAGTGAAAGACCAAATCTCTCTCGCCACAAATTTCGCGCACTACGGCTTTTGCCGTATCAAAATTTCGCCTCTGCACGAAATAATCGCTACTGAGCTCCTCTGCGCTCCTAAAATGCGTAAATGCGCCACAAATTTGTAGCCCGTGCACCAAAGCCGCCTCGCACGCCGCCTTCGCCTCGCCGACCGCGACGCCGTTTCGGTGCATGAGCGTATCAACGGCGATATGCACGCGCGCGCCTTTTTTAAATTTAGCGATTAGCGAAAGGCTGTTTACCGCGTAGATAAATCGCTCGCTCTCGCCGCCGTCAGGGATATGCGAGAGCACGAGGATATGCTCGAAAAAGGGCTCCAGTTCGCGCGCCTCGGTCTCGTTTTTGACCGCGCAAAATTTGATGCCGTAGTTCGCCGCTTCGCGCCCCACTATCGTTGCCCCGTGCCCGTAGGCATTGTCTTTTAGCACCAAAATGACGCGATCTTTGCCGCCGGCTTTGGCGCAAATTTTGGTTAGATTGTTTATATAAGCGGCCCTATTTAAGACGAGTTCAGACATTGAATTTTACGCCAAACGCCTCATAGACGCTAGGCAGTAGCTTTCTGGTGTTATAATCGTAGGCGTAAAATTTAGCGTAAAGCGCCTTTAGATCCGCCTCTTTAACCGCTGCGAAATCAAACACGTCCGTGCCGGCGACCTTTGGCACCTGGCGATCCAGTTCGGCGAAAAACTCGTCCCTAGCCTTTAAAATTTCCTCGATTTGATTTTTTACCATTTCTTTTTTTTCTTGCATTTTATTTCTCCGTTAAGATTTGAAATTTATCTTTATCCAACTGCACGTAGAGCTCTTTTCGCCCTTTAAATTCGTGGCTTGGCGCGGCGTAATCCTCGTCAAAAACGACTCTAAAAAGATTTTGCCCTTTGACGCCGGGATACGGCGTCACGCTAAAATTTGACGCCTTGATGCTCTTTTTTTCGTTTAGGGCGAAAATTTTCTTTTTCCTTTCGGCGAATTTTGCCTTTGAAAGCGCGTTTTTGCCGTCTATCTTCACAAATTTATCCGCATAAAAGCTAAGGTAAATTTTAGTTTCGTTATCTCTCCACATCTGCAGCCACTCTTGCAGATGCGCCAGCACGCGCGCGATATCGTCTTTGCTAGCGTCTACGGGTTCGTTCTCACTGATTATCACGACGCCTTTATCGCCGATTAGTTTGCCGAATTTTACCAGTGCGTCGTTATCAAACGCTACGCAGCCGCGCGTTCGCACCTCATCCTCGCGTTTGCCGTTCATAGGCAGCCCGTGTATCCAGATGCCTCCGCCCGTTTTTTTAGCGGCTTTGTCGTGGGCGTTCGGATAGGATAGCGACATAGCAAGCGGTCCGTAAAAAGGATCGGGCGGAGTAAATTTATCTATGATATCATAAACTCCCACGGGCGTTTTTAGGTCGCCTTCTTTAAATTTATCCCCGCTTTTGCCGGTTATCACGTTTTGTGAAAATGTCTGCTCTAGCGCGCCGCCTGCATATTCGAAGCCGTGCAAAGTTTTTTGAGCTTTATTTACGACGATGATTTTAGTTTTTTTCTCGTAGTAGCCGTAGGTGACATTAGCATCGGTTAGCTTGGAACGCCAGTATTTCGCAGAGGTCAAATTCGCGTCCGTTAAATTTTGCGCCGCTAAAATTTGAGAGGATAAAACGGAAAAAATAAATAAATCAAATATCTTTTTCAAAACCATCCTAACGCTGTGTAATTTCGTAATAAAGGCAGCAATTATATTACATTTTCTCTTAAATTTTTTAAAAACATCTATTTTGTGTTACAATAGCGAATATCAAAATATTATTTAAAAGGATACAAAAAATGAAAAGCAAAATTTTAGTCGCGTCGCTACTAACGACGGCTCTAGGCTTCGCAAATGCCGCAGATATCGAGATTTCAAACATTTACGCCAAAGCCACTCTTCCGGGCGCGAAAAATACGGCGCTGTTTTTTGAGATCAAAAACTACACCAACAAACCCGTAAAACTAATAGGCGCCAGCTCTCCAGCGGCCGCTATAAGCGAGATACACACGCACCAAGAAGTAGACGGTATGAAAAAAATGGTACAGATAGAGGACATCGAGATAGCGCCCGAAAGCACCGTGAGCCTCGAGCCTGGCGGCTTGCACGTGATGCTGATGAATATCAAAGCGCCGATAAAAGAGGGCGACAAACTCGAAGCCGTGCTGGAATTTGACAACGGCGAAAAGATCGAGATAAAAGATATCGTCGCAAAGCCGGTTATGGCTAAAAAAGAGGGCGGCCGCGATCACGGCGGACATATGGATATGAGCAAGCAAAAACATTAAAATAATGAAAAAATTTCTCGTAATTTTAGCTTTGCTAATCCTGACGCTAGGCGCCTCGGCGTATCTGTTTTTTAAGCCGCAAGCACAGGAGGATTTTTTAAGCTCGGAGGACGTGGGGGCAAATTTAACCCCGCTTCCTTGCGATATGAACGAGCAGCACTCCTGCGGCGTGGAGTTTCGCGGCAAGACGGTTAAATTTAGCCTCTCGCCAAAGCCCGTTTATACGATGCAGCCGACGCTCGTTCGTATCGAGGGGTTGGAGGGATTTAAAAACCCGAGCCTTGAGATCCGCGGCATAAATATGGATATGGGTGTCATCAAAGCCGACGTCGAAAAAAGAGATAACGCCTATATCTCAAACATAGTGCTTAGCGCGTGCCTGATAAACATAATGAGATACCGCTTCGAGGTGCTTGAAAACGGCAAAAGAAGCGGACTTTATATAGACTTTGACCTACATCAGTAGGTATAAATTTAACCAAAAAGGCGAACAATGAAAAAACTTTTTATCATTTTGATACTAATTACGACGGTTTTTGGCGCGATATTTCTCGCGCTTTACTCAGACAAATATAATTTCACGGGTCAAGGCGCAAACGGCGCCGTTAGCTTAAAGAGCTTTGAGGGGAAAAACAAGATCATTTACTTTGGCTACACGACCTGCCCCGACGTCTGCCCGGCGGCTCTTGGCATCCTTGCGGGCGTTTTAAACGAACTTAAACGAGACGATATGGTAGTGTTTTTCATCACGCTTGATCCCGAGCGCGATGAGGCCAAAAACGTCGATGAATATGCGAAGTATTTTTACCCTAATTCTTACGGCGTCGTAGCGGACGATCTGCCTAAGGTAGCCAAAAGATACGGCGTGAAATATCAAAAAGTACTACTTGAAAAATCGGCTATGGAGTACTCCGTCGCGCACAGCTCCTCGCTCTACGTGTTGGACAAAAAAGGCAAATTCGTATCCGAAATTTCAAATTTAACGACGCAAAATATCAAAAAGACGCTCGAAAATTTGAAATAATAACAGCTTTATTATTTTATAAAATCTGTGTTACGCTATAACACAGATTTATTTTATCCGATTATTACAAACCTTGATTTATATCAATACTTTTTAAGCTCCCGAGCTGTATAGTTTCATTAATAGAAAATTTAAAATCTGGAAAGCGTTATGAAAATAATAGCGTTTTTGTGCACCTTACTTATTTTCTCTTTCTCAAGCTCAAGCGAAGTCGGTACAAATCTCGCCGGTAGCGATGTAAAAGGCTGTGCGTATAGTAATCGAAACGGCACTCTTGCCATCTACGACGCTGCAGACTCGCTAAAGATACTTGACGCAAAAGATTTAAAACTTATTAATAAATTTGATTTTAAAACCGACGGTATAACCTCGCTCGACTTTGAAGGCGCAAATTTATACGCGGGATTTTCAGGCGGCAAGATAGCTAAATTTAGCGAGGATTTCAGCTCTTTTGCCGGTATGCTAAATCTTTCAAATTTAAGCTTTGAGTCGCAGATAACGCACCTTCGGGTCGAAAACGGCAAAATTTACGCAGTCGCCGGCAAAAACGCCTTTATCTCCTACGACATTGCGTCAAAAAAGCAGGCGCGCACGAACCTTGACGGCGCATACCGTATCGCGACCTGTCAAATTTTAAACGGCGTCGCACTGATAACGGGCTGGGATAGATCGGTTTTTACCGTAAATTTAAGCACGATGCAGGCAATAAATCTGGGCAAATTAAAATCCGTAGCTCTGAGCGCGGCAGAGATAAACTCGGGCGTGATTTTCGGACTTGCTAGCGGCGAAATAGCGAGCCTCAAATTTGACGCTGGGGAAAATTTGACGAACGAAATAAAAGTAAATTTGGCGAGCGAGCGAGCAAGCGCAGCAAATTCGGCTAACGACCAAGCAAATTTAAACTACGCCAAAGCAAGCGCAGTCGGCAAAATGGACACAAATTTGAGCGCCGAGGTAAATTTGCTACAGATAAGTGATAAAGACGGAGCGCGCGAGGCAAATTTGACCGCCGTCAAAAACGCGCAAAACAAAACGGATCTAAATTTGGCTAACGGCAAAGCAAACGCAAATTTGATGAACTCTACAAATTTAGAAACAAAAAACTCGGCGAGCACAGAAACCAAAGCCGCCCCGAACCCAATCGTCCAAATTTACAAAATCTCAAATTCGCGCGTTAAAAGCCTACTAATCGTGCAGGATAAAGTTTATATCGGGCTTGGAAACGGCGAAATTTTACGAAGCGACGCGGAGTTTAAACAGATAGAAAAAATGGGCAAAAACTCTGACGCCGTGATAAAAATTTTTAACGACGAAGATAGCGTCATAGCCGTTAGCATAAACGGCGAGATCCAAATTTACAAGAAAAAATCTTAGGAAAGGAGATTTTCAATGAACAAACTACTTAGTTGCGGTATCGTTGCGGCTGCGAGCCTCGCGTTTGCCGTTAGCGGTGCGTGTGCATCGGGTAGCGACCTCCAAGCTATCATGAAAGCGCGCGGGCTAACGGAAAAAGACATCCTAGCAGCCGCTAAAACATATCAGCCAAGCGGCAAAAAAGACGACTACATCGTCTTCTCATCAGGAGGCCAAAGCGGACAGGTGATGGTTTACGGCGTGCCTTCAATGAGGATTTACAAGTATATCGGCGTCTTTACGCCGGAGCCTTGGCAGGGATACGGCTACGACGAAGAGTCTAAAGCCATCCTAAAAAGCGGCGCCATCAGAGGCAAACAAATCACGTGGGGCGACACTCACCACCCTGCTCTCACCGAGAAAAACGGCGAATACGTCGGAGATTATCTTTTCATCAACGACAAGGCCAACCCTCGCATCGCCGTGATAAATTTGCACGATTTCGAGACGACTCAGATCGTGGTTAACCCTATCATGAAAAGCGAACACGGCGGCAGCTTTATCACTCCAAACAGCGAATACGTCATCGAAGCGGCGCAGTACGCGGCTCCGCTAGATAACGGCTACCACTCGATGGACGAATACGAAGCGGCTTATCGCGGCGCGGTAACGTTTTGGAAATTCGACTATCCAAAAGGCAAGATAGACGAGAAAGCCTCCTTCTCGCTCGAGCTTCCTCCGTACTGGCAGGACCTAAGCGACGCCGGTAAGGGCGAGAGCTTCGGCTGGGCGTTTACAAACTCGATAAATACCGAGATGTATACGGGCGGTATCGAAAAAGGCTTGCCTCCGTTTGAAGCGGGCGCGAGCAGAAACGACACGGACTATTTGCACGTTTATAACTGGCAAATTTTAGAAAAACTGGCTCAGGATAAGAAAAACTATATGGAGATAAACGGCCATAGAGTAGTTACGATAGAGGCCGCGGTTAAAGCCGGCGCGCTATTTTTGATCCCGGAGCCAAAGAGCCCGCACGGCGTAGACGTCACTCCTGACGGCCGCTATATCGTTATCGGCGGCAAGCTAGATACTCACGCGACGGTTTATGATTTTAAAAAGATCAAAAACCTAATCGACAAAAAAGAGTTCGCTGGCACCGATCCGTACGGTATCCCTGTGCTTGATATGGCAAAGACCTTGCAAGGACAAGTGGAACTTGGCCTTGGACCTCTGCACAACTCTTTTGACGAAAAAGACGGCATCATCTATACCTCTCTTTACGTCGATAGCCAGATCGTGAAATGGGACTATAAAAATTTAAAAGTTCTAGATAGGATCAACGTCCACTACAACATCGGACACCTTGATACTATGGAGGGGAAATCGTCAAAACCTAAAGGCAAATACGCTATCGCTCTTGATAAACTTTCGATCGATCGCTTTAACCCGGTAGGTCCTCTTCACCCGCAAAACCACCAGCTTATCGATATCACGGGTGCCAAGATGGAGCTTTTATACGATATGCCGATACCTCTTGGCGAGCCTCACGACGTAGTTTCTATCGCGGCTAGCAAGCTAAAACCAGCTACTACCTATACGATGGGAACAAACTCTCGCACAGGCAAAGAAAGTCCGTTCGTAACTCTTGCCGGACAAGAGAGAGTCGAGCGCAACGGCAAAAACGTAACCGTATACGCTACGATGATCAGAAGCCACATAAACCCTGAGCACATCGAGGTAAATAAAGGCGACAACGTAACTATCCACCTAACAAACCTAGAGCGCGCCCAGGACGAGACGCACGGCTTTACCGTGGATCTTTACAACATCCACGCGTCTTTAGAGCCGGGTAAAACCGCGACCGTAAATTTCGTAGCGGATGAAGAGGGCGTGTTCCCTTACTACTGCACCGAGTTTTGCTCTGCGCTGCACCTTGAGATGATGGGTTACTTGCTAGTTAAAGATCCGAACAAAAAATACGAATCCGCCAAAGTAAGCAAGCTAAAAACCCTAAGTCCGGAAGCTCTAAAAGCCGAATACGATAAAGTAATCGCTACAAACAAAGCTACCGACGAGGTTATCCAAAGCGTCGTTACGTATCTAAAAGAGAAGCATTACGAAAAATATCCTAAGGTAAAAGAGCTAGTTACCGACGCGCTGGATCAATACGGCAAAATCCCTGAAGTAAAAGCAAAAGCCGACGAAGCCTACAAAAAAGGCGACGTAAACGGCGCGATCCTATGGGAGTACCAAGTATGGCAGTATATGGTTAAAACCGCAGACGTCGGCCTAAGAGCTAAAAACAACCTAGCTAAAGAGATCGCCACGCCTATGAGCTCGGCTGCCGCCAAAGGCGAGGAAGCCTATCTAAAAGGCGGTTGTAACGGCTGCCACGTCATCGGTCAAGTAAGCTCGGGTCCAGATCTAACCGGCGTTCTTTTGCGCCACGAAAACGCAGAGAAATGGGTGTTTGACTTTATCAAAGATCCTGCTAAATTTTACAACGACGAGTACGTCAAATCTATGATAGATTTCTTTAACCTCAGGATGCCTAATCAGCACATGAGCGACCAAGAGATCAAAGATATCATCGAATATCTAAAATGGATCGACGAAAACGCAGGAATGTAATCCAAATTTGATTCGGGCTTAGCGGTCCGAATCAGTCCGCTAAATTTGAGGCTCGGCGCGCGTAACTCGAGCCTCCTACGTTAAATTTAAAAAGCGTTTTGCGAAAAATTTTTTAAATTTAACAAAGGAGAAACGATGAAGAAGTATCAAATTTACACTATTATCGCGTTAGTCTTGATGACCGTTTGTTTTACGATCCCGGTGCTTGGCTTTTTTGGAGCCAAGGCTAAAATCGCCGCGGGCGAGCCGCTTGCCGGATATTCGTATAAAATTTACGACCTTTACACCTCGTTTCAGTACAAAAATCACCTGATGTCAAAGGACGTCGCAAGCAGCCTAGAAAAGATGATCGAGCAAAAAGCCGAGATCGGCACGCCCTCTTTTCCTATCTGGTACGTTGCGCTTGAAGCGCCAAACTACCCTAAAGACGCCTTTCCAGACGGTATTCCGGTTTATTTCCACGTTGACGGATACGGCGGCGACGTGCACGAGATGAACACCATAAACCACTACATCGGCATGTATCCGATGGAGCACGGCGGCAACGTCGAGCGTGCGATTGCGCCTTATTATCTGCTTATTTCCACGCTTTGCATGCTAGCATTTTTATACTACGACGGCAAATTTAACTCCCTGCTCATGGTGCTTCCGACCATCGCTCCGCTGCTTTTCATGGGCGCATTTGCGGGCTGGCTTTATTGGTACGGGCACAATATGCAAGAGTGGGGCGCGTTTAAGATAAAACCGTTTATGCCGACCGTGCTTGGCGACGGCAAGGTCGCGCAGTTTACGACGCACTCGTATCCTAGCATAGGATTTTGGGTGATGATGGCTATGAGCGCGCTTTGTATCCTAGCCGTATTTTCAAAGAAAAAAGAGCTCAAAGAAGCCAAATGAAATTTAAGCTTTTGCTCTTTTGCGCGCTAAATTTGACGGTCTTCGCCGGTCCGCTACAAGACGCTATAAACGCTGCGGAACCGGGCGACATCTTGCGCCTAAACGACGGCCTTTACGAAGGAAATATAATCGTCGATAAGCCGCTAACGATAATAGGCAAGGGCGAAAACGCCGTGATACGAGGCGACCGCAAATCAAGCGTGATAAAAGTAACGGCAAAAAACGTTAAGCTTATAAATTTAAACATCGAGGGCAGCGGCACGAGCCAGATGGACCTAAACGCCGGCGTTAGCTGCCTAAAAGGCAATAATCTTTTAGTAGAAAAAAGCCGCTTTAAAGACGTGCTTTTCGGTATCGAGCTATCAGAATGCAACCAAGCCATAATAAGAGATAACAACATCACCTCAAAAGAGGGCTTTGACGTGCCTAGACGCGGAGACGCCGTGCGCGCGTGGTATTCGCACGAAAATTTGATCGAGCGAAACTACGTCTATAACAGTCGCGACATCGTGGCGTGGTTTTCCAGCAACAACGTAATCCGCAAAAATTTCGGCAAAAATAACCGCTACGCCGTGCATACGATGTACTCGGCGGACAACCTCATCGAGGATAACGAATTTAGCGGCGGAGCGGTGGGGATGTATTTTATGTTTTCTACGAATTCTCTCGTGCGCCGAAACGTGATAATCAACTCAAACGGAGCGTTTGGCGTGGGTATCGCGCTAAAAGACGCCTCGGGATTTAACATCAGAGAAAATACCTTTTTGTATAACTCGCGCGGCATCTACTCGGATCGCTCGCCGCTAAATCCAGGCACCGTAAATACCCTCGAAAACAATCAAATTTTATACAACGTCATCGGGCTGCAAATGCACGCGACGCAGGAAAAAAGCGTATTTAAGGGCAATGATTTTATCGGAAACATGGAAACGGCTATCAACGACACCCCGGGCTCAAAGATCGAGCTAAACGAGTGGAGCGGTAATTATTTCGACGAATACGAAGGACTCGACGTCGATAGAGACGGCATCGGCGATACGCCATACTTGCACTTCGTTTACGCCGACAAGCTTTGGCAGTACTATCCGACTCTGCGCTTTTTCTATGGCTCCACCGTGATAAGCGGGCTAAATTTTCTAGCTAAGCTTGCGCCGTTTTCCGAGCCGCTCAAGCTTTTAGAGGACGGCTCTCCTAAAATGCGCCCCAATAACGCCGAAAAGGCAACGCTATGAATAGACGAAATTTTATCGCCTTAACGGCAGGCGCGGCGGCCGCAGGCTACGGCATCGGATATTTTTTACCCAAAACGCACGCGGACGAGCTTTTTTTACGGCCTCCCGGAGCGGTTAAAAATTTCGAATCGCTCTGCATAAAATGCGGCCAGTGCGTGCAGGTCTGCCCGTATCACAGCATCGAGCTACTAGATATCGCGCAGGGCTACTCAAACGGCACGTCCTACATAAACCCGCACGAGCGAGGCTGCTATCTATGCGACCTTTTTCCTTGCGTTTTAGCCTGTCCCAGCGGCGCGCTAGATCACGCTACGACGCAGATCAACGACGTAAAGATGGGCGTGGGCGTGCTACGAGGGCGCGAGGCCTGTCTTGCTTATAAAAACGAAAACGTAAATTTAAGCGGCGTTACGAAAATGCTCGAGCGTAAAATTTACAACGACCGCGAGCAAGCCGTAAAAGACGCCGTCCAAAATAGCGTGGATAAGCCCTGCGATCTGTGCGTTAGCCTCTGTCCGGTCGGAGACGCCGCCATAACGATGGCTAAAAGCGACGGGCGAAATTTGCCCGAATTTAAACAAGGCTGCGTCGGATGCGGAGTGTGCGCCGAGGTTTGCCCGGCACAGATCATCGATATAGCGCCAAACCGCGGCTATGACGAAATTTACAAAGGATAAAAATGAGAAATAAAATTTTAGGCTGTCTCATGGCCCTCGCCGCCGCTGCGCTGATAACTGGCTGCGAGAGCAAGGATGATAAAAAAAGCGCGACGCAATCGGCAAAAACACAAGCGACGCCAGCCGCCGCAGGCATGATAGAGACGCAAAAAGCGGACGCTAACGCAACCGCTCAAAAAGACTACGATCAGTTTATGAGCTACGACATAAACGGCAAAAAGAGAGTCAAATTTGGTCTAGATGACGAGGAGAGCGAGACTAGCCGCTCAGTCGGCGCGCTAGCGATGGTGCGAAGCCCGCTACAAAGCATAAATTTAAAACTCATCAAAGGGCAGCTTAGCAAAGACTTTATCGTAAAATGCTCCGCCTGTCACGACGACTACGCCAACGGCATCATCGGCCCGTCGCTGCTAAACAAAACCTCGGATCAAATTTACGACATGATCGCTGCGTATAAGAGCAAGCAAAAGGCAAATCCTTTGATGAAAGATCTGGTGCGCGGCATGGACGATGCGCAGATCAGGGCGCTAGCTAATGAAATCAGCGAATTTAACGAGCAATTTAGAAAAAAATAGGAGGCTAAAATGGGAAAGAAAATAGCGATAATCTTTGGAGTTTTGGTACTTGCGCTCATGGTTTTTATGCTGACTAGCCAGCCGTCGGCACCCATAAAGGACGCCAGCAGGCCCGAGCTAAAACCGGCGCAACAAACGCAACCAAAAGCCGCAAACGAAGAGCTGAATTTGCAAGATAGCGAAGAGATCAAAAAGATCAAACAGCTACAAAACAGCGTCGCAAATCAGCCTAGCGAGGGCGTTAGCAAACGATATCTAACCTCCTGCGCGCCTTGCCACGGAGCAAACGGCAAGGGCGTGATGGCGCCTAGCATCGCAGGCAAAAGCAAGGACGAAATCCTAGCTTCGCTAAAAAACTACAAAGAGGGTAAAGTGGCAAATAGCCTGATGAAGGGGCTTCTCACAAATGTTTCAGACAAGGATCTAGGCGCGTTAGCTGATGAAATTTCAAAATTTAAAGAGTAGAAAATGGACAAGTATGCCACGCGCTGCACGGTCGCCAAAGTCCCGTTTCTAAGCACGCTCACGGTAAAAAACGCCGAGGGCAAAAAGCGCCTTAGTATCCGCGCTTGGCGGCTTATGACGATTGCGCTGGTGCATATTTTATTCGTGCTTTCTTATCGCGCGGATATTCAAATTTTAGAAGGCGACATCAGCGGATCAAGGATCTTAGGCTTTCATTTGACCGACGCTTTTATGAGCTTTCAGGTATTTGCCGCGACGCACGAGTTTCCGATAAATTTGATCATCGGAACGGCTACGATTTTACTTTTTTACGCGCTTGTGGGCGGGCGAGCCTTTTGCGGCTGGATTTGCCCTTATACTTTTTTGGGCGAGATCGGCGAGAAAATACACGAAAATTTAGCCGCCAAAAAGATAATCAAACGCCGCGAGTTCGATCCGAAATGGCGCTACGTCTTTACCGCGCTTTTTATCGCGATGAGTTTTGCCAGCGCGCAGCTCGTGTTTGAGATTTTTAGCGTGACGGGCATAGTGTCTAGGTTCGTCATCTACGGCTATTTTCATGCGATTTGGTTTGCGGTTTTCGTGCTTTTAGTCGAGATTTTCTACTCCCGCAGAGGCTGGTGCCGCTACGTCTGCCCCATCGGCGCGACGTACTCGCTGCTAACCCGCACCAACGCCGTTAAAGTTAGCTGGAACAAAGATCGCTGCGACCACTGTTTAGTCTGTATCGATACCTGTCTCGTGCCTCACGTATTAGAAATCACGAAGAAAAACGCTAAAACGGGCGGCGACGAAAATAAAAAAGAATTTCGTCTCGTAGGCGGCGACTGCACGCTTTGCGGGCGCTGTATCGACGTGTGCCACCACGACGCGCTAAAATTCGACAACGGCTTTAAAAAGCTCATCTAAAAGGATAAATTTGATAATCTTAAAAGACATCACCAAGGCTTTTGGCTCGCAAAAGATACTTCAAAACGTAAATTTAAGCATAAAAAAGGGGCAAAAAACGGTCGTACTTGGGCAAAACGGCGCCGGCAAAAGCTCGCTGATGCGCATAATCCTGGGCGAATTTAAACCAAACAGCGGCGAGGTGCGAGTAAACGGCTTTGATCCATTTACCGCGCGCAAAGAAGCCCTTAGCGTGATATCTTTCGTCCCGCAAACGCCGCCGCCGCTAAAATTTAACCTAAAAGAGCTTTGCGAGTTCGTCTGCAAAAGCTCGGGCGTCGCGCAGGAAAACATAGAGAAATTTTGCGAGAAAATGGAGCTTGATCTAAAAGGAAATTTTCACAAGCCCTTTTACAAACTCTCAGGCGGTATGAAGCAAAAAATGCTAATCGCAATCGCCTTTGCTAAAAACACCGAAGCTATGATGTTTGACGAGCCCACGGCAAATTTAGACCCAAAAGCCAGGCGAAATTTTATGGATCTACTAGGCGAGTTCGCGCGCAAAAAGACGCTGGTTTTCATCTCGCACAGGCTTGATGAGGTGCAGAGTATGTCAAACCGCTACGTCGAGATGGATCTGGGCCGCATCATCAAAGACGAGCCGATCACGCAAGGAGGCAACCGTGAATAACCTCCTACTCATCGCCAAACTAGACGTCGCCGAGTCGCTGCGCTCGCGCTGGTTTCTCATCTATATGCTGGTTTTTATGGGGCTTATCGTCACGTTTATCTTTAGCGGCGTGACGGACTCGCGGGTGCTCGGCTTTAGTGGGCTTACGCGGCTTTTGCTGCTTTTTATCCAAATTTGCATCATCATCGTGCCCATTTTCATCCTCATCTCGACCGTGCGCAGTATCAGCGCCGACCGCGATACGAACCTGCTTGAGTATATGCTTAGCTTCCCCGTTAGCCTGGGCGAATACTATTTCGGCAAGGCTTTGGGGCGCATTTTCGTCATTTTCGTGCCGCTTTTGCTCTCTTTTGCGATTGCGGTGATTGCGGGGCTAGTTAAAAAAATAGAAATCCCGTGGAATATCCTAATCCTCTACACCGCCCTACTTTTCGCACTTAGCTTCGTGTTTTTGTCGTTTGGATTTCTCATCTCCTCGGTGATCAAAAACCAAGAAATGGGTCAAGGCGTCGCGTTTTTACTCTGGCTTATCTTGCTAGCGTTTTTGGATCTCGCGCTGATCGGCTTTTTGATGAAAACTAACGTGCGCGAAGATATCATCTTTTTTATCGCGCTCATTAACCCGATCGAGGTCTTTAGGATCGCGGCGATTAGCCTGTTTGATCCGAATTTAGCCGTTATCGGCGTAGCGTCGAATTTCGTGTTAAACAACTTTAGCGCGTTTGGATTTGTTATTTACTCTATTTTTTATCCGCTGATTTTAGGCGCAATTATGCTTGTCGGCGGATATTTTATCTTTAGCAGTAGGGATTTGGTGTAAATTTGACTCGCTTACGGCGGTCAAATTTACGCTACTTCGCTAGCTTTGGCAGGCTTAAATTTAACTCGTAAATTTAAGCCCTTTTCATCAAATTTGCAAATTTACGGGCGTCAAATTTCGTCGCCCTAAATTTACCACTCAAATTTAAGCTTCCTCCGCCGTGCCTAAATTTCCCTCGCCCAAGGCAAGCTCGGCCGCTAGCTTTTTGCTTGATTTAAAGTCCACTTTACCCGTTCCCAGCACCGGTACGGCATCGACTTTATAAATCTTTGAAGGCTGCATGATGGACGGTATCGCAGAAGCCCTGATGCGTGCGGCCACATCCTCCTCGCTTATCTCGCCGCTAAAGAGCATGACGACTTGCTCGCCCTTTTTCTCGTCGGCTACGTTGGTGCAGACAAAGGTAACCTCATCGCCCAGCACGGATGAGATTTGAGCCTCGACCGCGCCCAGGCTTATCATCTCGCCGCCGATTTTAGCAAAGCGAGATAGTCTATCCGTGATCGTTAGGAAGCCCGCCTCGTCCAAAAAGCCGATGTCGCCGCTGTTATAGTAGCGCACGCCGTCTAGCTCGACGATCGCCTCCCTCGTGCGCTCCTCGTCCTCGTAGTAGCCCTTCATCACCTGATGGCCGCCGATTAGGATGAGGCCCGCCTGCCCGTTTTCTAGTTTTGCTAGGCTTGTAGGATCGCAGATTCTTATTATCGTGCCCGCAGTCGGTAGGCCCACGCTGCCCTCTTTTGAGAAAACGAGCTCTTTAAAAAACTCGGGCTCTAGCACGTTTGCGGTATTTACGCTAACAACGGGCGTGGTTTCGGTCGTGCCGTAGCCCTCGTAAATTTCGACGCCGAATTTCATCTTAAACTCGCGCTTAACGATCGCATTTAGCTTCTCCGCGCCGGCAATCGCGTATCGGATCGTAGAAAACATCAGCGGATTTAGCTTTTTGTTTTTGGTATAGAGCCTAAAAAACGTCGACGTGCCAAACATTATCGTCGCGTGGTATTTGGCGACCATCTTGCCCACGGCAAAGGCGTCTGTGGGATCGGGCACGTGAGCGGAGGCGATACCTTCGCTAAGTGGAAAAAAGGTCGCCGCGGTAAGCCCGAAAGAGTGAAATATCGGTAGCGATGCCAAGATCACGTCGTTGCCGCCGGTATTTACGATCTCTGAAATTTGCTTGATATTGGCCATTATATTTTTATGCGTTAGCACGATGCCTTTTGGCGTGCCCTCGCTGCCGCTGCTAAAGAGTATCGCCGCCTCGTCGTCGATGCGAACGTCGCTAAAATAAATAAGCTCAAGCAGCCAGCGCGGCATCAAAATCGCTTTTAGCATCGCGCAAATTTTATCTGCTTTACTTATGCCCTGCGCGACGTCTTCGAGATAGATCAGTCTGCCTTTTAGAGATTCTTCGAGCTCAAAGCCGCGAGCCTTTAGCTTGGTGATAAACTGGCGCGACGTGATTATGCTTTTTAGCTTCGCTTTATCCGCGCAGCCGATCAAATTTTGCTCGCTAAGCGTGTAGTTTAGATTTACGCTTATCTTGCCTCTGATAAATAGCATCAAATTTATGACGCCACCCATCACCGATGACGGCAGTATCACGCCGACGTGTCGCTCTTTTAAAAACGAGAATTTAAATTTGGATAAAAATAGCAGCACGGCGGTGATGACTTTTAGGTTGTTTAGATCAGCGCCCGTGCTATCTACCATCGAGCGTTTAAAAAGATTTGCTTTAGCGTGTTTTAGCCAGCTAAACTGCATCGGCTCTAGAGTTTTTAGATACTCAGCCCAGCTAAAAAACGATAGCTCGACGACCTTTTCGCGCACCTGCGGGGCTTTGGTCTCAGGAGCTAGAGGCGCACCGAAACTCACCCTGATAGCGCGTTTGCCGTCTACTTTACGGCTGATTTTTTGGTAGTATTTTTGAGCGCGCGAGAAGCTAGATCCCCAAAGACCGCGCAGATAAAACGGTACGATGACGGAGTTTGTCTCGTTTGCGGCTATCTCGTATCCGTGCGCAAACTCGTCTATCTGCCCGTTATAGCTGATATGCCCTTCCGGAAACAGCGCCACGACCTTGCCCTCGTTTAGGCACTCGCGGATTTTCTCCAGCGCGCTTTTGCTAGCGCCCGCGCCTATCGGGATCACGTCAAATAAATTTAACAGCCATTTTAGGTACCAAATTTCATAAAAGCTCTTATGCATCGCAAATCTGATCGGACGCGGAGAGGCCATCTGCAGCACCGCCCAGTCTATCCAGCTGATGTGGTTGCCAAGCAGCAGTACGCCGCCTTTTTGCGGGATATTTTCGACGCCGTCGACATTAACCTTATATCCGATCCTAAAAAACGGCATGATAAGCAAACGCGCAAAAAGATGCGGCAGGTATTTTATCGTCGCCAGCGCGCAGATAAGCACGCTAAAGGAGGTAATGACGAAGATCCCAGGCGTACTAACGGCAAATATGCTAAACGCCATAGCAAGCAGCAAAAACGCCGCCATAAAGATGTTTTGGATGAAGTTGCTGCCCGCCAGCGTGCGGCCCATCTGCTCTTCGGATGTGAAAAACTGGATATTTGCGTTTAGCGGCACGATGAAAATGCCGCCGCTAAAGCCGAACAAAAACGACGCCAGCGTCATAAACGCCGCGCTAGAGCCCTGCGCAAACATTAGTAGCGACGCAAAAAGCCCGAGCGCTCCAAAAGGCACGATGCCCATCTCGATGTGATTTTTCGAGTAGCTGCCCGCTAGCGCAGAGCCCGCAACCAGGCCTATGGTGCTAACGGCCAAAATCGCCTGCACGATCATAACGTTGTTATCTGCGCTCATAACTTTGTAGTGAGCGGGGAAAACGGCGATAACCAGCTGCGCCACCGCCCAAAAAACCGAAAGCCCAAGCGTACACAAAAAGGCGTTTTTGTTGTTAAAGATGTGCTTAGTGTTTTCTTTTAGGTAGCCTAGTTTAAAGTACTTTTTCGCGTCAAATTTAAGCCCGGCGTCGGTCGCCTCGAAAAACGGAATTTTAAACGTAAAAATCGTCTCGGCTACCGAGCAAACGAAAAGTATCGCGCCGATAAACCAGACCGATTTTATCATCTCTCCGGCATCCGTGCTCGCTACGGCGTATCTCTCGAAAATCGCCGAAAAAACAAACGAACCAAGCAAAATCGCCACGATAGTAAAGGCTTGCACGATACCGTTTGCCGCGCCCAGCTTCTCTGCGCCCACGATTTTTTTGATTAGTCCGTATTTGGCGGGGCTATATATCGCGCTTTGCACCGCTAGCAGCAGCGTCGTGCCAAACGCCACGTAAAACCAGCCGCAAAGGTAGCTTATAGTGATAAAAAGCGTGAGTAAAATTTCGCTCGCAGCCGCATATCTCGTGATGCGCGTTCGCGAAAATTTATCGTTTAAAAAGCCCGAAACGCTAAAAAGCATAATGTATGGAAGCAAGATCAGTAAATTTACGAGCGAGGTCAGGATGATCTGTAAATTTTCATCCTCGATACTCTTAAAAAGTATGTTTTGGATCGTGATCTTGTGACCCAGATCTACGACCGCGTTGATAAACATAACGATCAAAAAGGGCAAAAAGCCCCTAACCGAAAAAACGCCTTTCATTTGTTCTCCTTTTTGTAGGCATTAAAGGTGTGAAAATTTAAGATATACGGTTTTAGGATCAAGATATTGTCGAAAATGAGCTTTAAAGCCGCGTTTTTATCCTTTGCTTTCGCGTAAATTTCGCGCGCGCACTCGGCTTCGATTTTAGCCGTTTGCTTGGCTAAATTTATATAAGTCTGTAAAATTTCCCGTCCGCGCTCGCTCTTTTGGGTCTCTAGCACGATTTGCAGGATCTCGACCTCTTTTTCCGTTAGCTTGCCGCCGCGCATAAAGATAAATCCGTCCTTTATAAATTTATCCAGCTCGGTCTCGGTGATACCCAGCCTCTCGCACGCCTGCTCGGCGCTTAGCGTCTGGGCGAAATTTGACCCCATAAAGGTATCGAGCGAATCAAAAAGCGCCTCGTAGCAGCGCTTAAAGCTAAAGCCCTTTTGCTGCGTGAGCGCCTTTACCTCCTTTAGGCTGAGATGGAAGTTGCTCTGGACGTATTTGATGAAATTTAGCATCAAAAGCGTCTCTTCGCCGTATTGATGCACGTTGTCTTTTACCTTCACGGGCTCGGGCAAAAGCCCCTCTTTGACGTAAAAGAGTATCGTTGATTTGGGCGTTTGCGAGAGTTCGCAAAGCTCGCTCATCTTGTAGCTCATCTCTTTCCTTTCGTTAAATTTGACGAAATCTTACGCAAATTTAGCTTAGAAAACCATAAAGCGTAAAGTATCACTTGACACTTTTTAAAATTTAGGCTATGATTTCGACAAATTTTAAAAAGGAGAAACGATGTTTCGAGATAAAATTTATGCGCCAAACCGCGAAGATTTCGGCATTTTAGTGGCGGCAAACGGGTGCGGTGTGCGGGCGGATTTTGTAAATTTGACGGGCGAGAGGGCTTTAAATTTGGCGCCAAATTCGGCGAGTTCGAATTTTCATTTAAATTTAGTCGGCAAAACGGCGACGAATTTGACGGGCGCAAATGTCGCAAATCTTGGTTTAAATTTGAGCTCAAATTTAGCGCGCGACAAAATCGACGCAAACGTCGCCGACTTTAGTTTAAATTTTAGGCGCAAGACAGCGGCGAATTTAATGCGAGCAAATTTAACCATATGCGGCGCACCGTCAAAGCAGGACGCACGGATAAGTTTAAGCTCAAATCTAAGAGCGGGCGAGATAGCTACGCCAAAAATGCTCGGGTTTTGCCAAGATAGGGCAAATCAAATTTACGCCAAAGATAAATTTGACCAAACGAGCGTAAATTTGACGGCAAACGAAGCGAATTTAAGCGAATTTTCGCAGAGCGAATTTAACGAAACCGCTATGCGGGAGAGCGACTCGGAGGGCCTACAAAACTCAAATTTAACGCAGATAAAAACCGTCGATATCCACTCGCATCTGCTTAGTAGCGAAGTGAAATTCGACCGATTTTACGACAAACTAGCGCTTGCATTTTTCGCTAAAAAATTTGACATAAACAGGCGCGAGCTTATTAAAAACGGCTTTGAGGGCTACAAAAGCAACTTCGCGCGGCTGATTAAAAGCTCGAATTTCGTCCAAAAATCCGTAGTTTTCGGCGTCGATGCGAAATTTGACGATAGCGGAAATCTCGTGCATAAGGACAAAACCGTCTGCGCCTCAAACGAGGAGGTTTTTGCCTTTTACGAGCAAAATCCAAACGAGGTCGTGCCGTTTTTTAGCGTAAATCCAAACCGCAAAGACGCGCTAAATTTGATCGAAAAGTACCACAAAATGGGCTTTAAAGGCGGCAAGCTGCTGCACTCATACTGGGAGACGGATCTAAACGACAAGCGCTATGAGCCCTATTTTAGGCTACTTAGCGAGCTTAGGCTGCCGCTGGTGATCCACGTGGGCGACGAAAACTCGCTCGCCTCAAACAAGGCACTTGAGAGCATCGAGCAGCTAAAATCGCCGCTAAATCTAGGCTGCCGCATCGTCTGCGCACACATGGGCGCCTCAAACGACGGCGCTTTGTCCATGTTTTCGCGCGATCCGGAGAAACTGGGCGCAAACTACTTCACGCTGCTTGGTTGGCTGCGCGAATTCGACGGGCTTTACGCCGATGTTTCGGCGCTGCTTTGCATAAACAAGGCCCGCATCCTGCCGCACCTAAAAACCCAAACGCAAATCCACGACAAAATCCTTTTCGGCACCGATTTTCCCGTGCCTTTTAGCGTGATTTTAAGCAGCTACGACCTGCCGTTTCGCGAGCGACTGGCGCTAAACCGCATCCAAAATCCGCTCGATCGATACGTGCGCGCGATGAGTTTGTATTTTGGCGAAAACTCGCTTATTTTTAGCAATTATAAAAAGATTTTGGGGAAAATTTAATCCGAAATTTGAGCGCAAATTTGACGGTCGGCACGCAAAATTCGGCAAGCAAATTTAAAGATGGCGAAAATTTACAAATTTGAAGTCAAATTTAACTGCGGCGGATAAAATTTGCGCGTGTTTTTTTAAACGTACGTTTCATCCAAAATTTACACTTTTACGGTGGTGGCGGATTAAAAATTTAACGGTAAAGCGCGGTTTGGTAGTGTATCTTACGTGCAACTAAGCGCAAATTTAAGCCGCCGCCTTAAGATAAAATTTACTAATTCGCTTGGTTTGGCGTTGATTTTTCGTTTTCTGTTCCGTCCTTGTATTTGTTTATAGCTTTTTTGTATTTTTCGGCTTCTTTTTCGCCCGACTCCAGCCAACTTTCAAATTTACTCGAAGTAAGCCGCCTGCGCTCATTTACCCGTTCGCCGCTCGCGTCAAGGTCGGCTCTGCGCACTCTACAGCTAAACTCTGCCGCTTCTTGCGAGTTCTCCCCAGTTTCTAAAAGGCAAAAGCTTAAATTCGGTTCGGATATATTTAAAATCGCGTTCGCACATCTGCGCGGACCAGCTATCGGCTCGGCACCTTCAAGCGGCCAAAGCGAGCGCACGAGCACCCCGCCGTAAGCCTCTTCTGAGCTATTAAAACAGATATCAAAGCCGAAATTATGAAAAAATATGTCGCCGGCGCTTGACGTTCGTTTGTAGGTATTTTTATCCGCGTTCGTATATATCTCGATCTCGGCAAAAGCAAATTTTACGCCCGCAACCTCTAATGCATAATCTTGCAGCAAACCGCGCATAAAATTTTCTATTTCCTTTTGAGACGTCTCATTGGGGTCTAAACTCGAAAAATACTCTCGCATTTTTTTATTGCCTTGCATTTTGCTCCTATTTTTATTTGGTTATCCGGCGCCTTCATAAACACAAAATACGACGTCGAATTTGAGTCGAATTTTGTTAAAAATCGTATCAAAATTTGGTTTGATTGGACGTCAAATTTAACCCGAGCGAGCAAAACCGCGCTCCAAATTCGACTGTAAATTTACGTGCCGAAAAGCCAAAAAACAATGTCAAATTTGCGTCTCAATCGATCAAATTTAATAAAATTCGAATGAATTTAGCGTCAAATTTAGCAAGCAAGGGCGTAAAATTTAACGCTAAATTTTAAAGACTACCATCTGCCGCTGGCTCCGCCTCCGCCAAAGCTTCCGCCTCCGCCTTTAAAGCCTTTGTCGTCTCCGTCCGGACCGTCGTATTCGTTGTCTTCGACGCCCTCATCACCAGCGTCATTCTTGTACTTAGCCAGCATGTTTCTTAAAGCTATGCCAAGAAGTATCGCAGAAAGCGCAGCCGTTATACCGCCTCTGGCGGCGAAATCCTCGATGCCCAATCTTGGCGCGGCCCAAAGCGAAATAGCGCCGCCAGTAAATGCGCTAACTCCGATAATAGCGCACGCTTGTCCGATTATGCCGAACATATTTCTAACGAATATCAGCAGCGCGCTAAATAACATCACATAGCCTTCTATCGGAAATTCGCTTAATTTTTCTATATCTTTTTTGACGTTCTCGTCGCCCTCAAGCAGCGCGACTATCTTTTGCGCACCTATCTTTATGCCGCCCTCTACGTCGCCTTTTGTAAGCTCGGGAACGATGTAATTATCGATGATGGTTTCGCCGAAAGCGTCCGTTAGCGTGCCCTCTAGACCATGTCCGACCTCTATATGCGCCTGCCTATCGTTTGGTGCCACTACTAGCAATACGCCGTTATTTTTATCTTTTTGTCCGATGCCCCAGTATCTGCCTAACTCCAAAGAATAGCCGCTGATATTCACTCCGCCGAGAGTTTTTAGGGTAACTACTACGACCTGATTGGTCGTGTTGTTTTCGCGAGCGGCCAGTGCGGTCTCTAGCTCCGCTTTAACGGCTGGGCTTAGGATACCTGCTTGATCGACTACCCTACCGGTTAGGGCGGGGAAATTTAGCTGATCTGCGATCTTTTGCGGCGCCTTTTTCTCTTTTGCGACCGGACTCGGTACGCCTGCTTGATCGACCGCTCTATCCGTTAATGCTGAGGAATTCGACTGGTCGGAGATTTTTTGAAGCTCCTTTTCCTCATCCGGGATATCCACCAGCAAAAGTCCCAAAGCCAGCGCAATAACGACATATAAAATATTAGTTAAAATGCGTTTCATTTTTATGCCTTAAATTTGGCTATTTGGCAAACTTAAATCAAGCTCGCCTTGCTCGGCTCTTCCGGCTCTCAAACGTCGCGCGCGGTTTGGAAAGCCAGTTTAAAAAGCCGTTATACTTTATCTATGGCGCCCGCGAAAAAGCCGCAAATTTAACGGCGTTTTGAGTGAAATTAAAATATCGGCTCGCGATAGATATCAAATTTTACGCGCCTGCAAGGCGAATTTGGACGTCAAATTTAACCCGAGCGAGCAAAACCGCGCTCCAAATTCGACTGCAAATTTACGTGCCGAAAAGCCAAAGACAATGCCAAATTTGCGTCTCAATCGATCAAATTTAATAAAATTCGAATGAATTTAGCGTCAAATTTAGCAAGCAAGGGCGTAAAAATTCGACGCTAAATTTTAAAGACTACCATCTGCCGCCAGCTCCGCCTCCGCCAAAGCTTCCGCCCCCTCCGCTAAATCCGCCGCCCGAGCTTCTACCGCCTCCGCCAGAGCTGCTACTGCTAGAGCTCCCCGAGTAATCGCTACCGCGTGAGCCTTTGCCGCCGGCTTTCATATTTCGCGTTAAGTAGAAAAATAACGCAAAAAGTCCTAGCACTACCGCAAATCGGCCGGCTAGATCGCTTATCTCAAAGCCTAAATTCACAAAAAGGCTGATAATGCCCGAAAGCAAGAGACTAAGGCCGATACGCGTGGCTAGAATGCCGAAAAAACCGGATGTGATGAGAGTTATAATGCCGGTCATCAAGGCGGCCGCCTCGAGCGGCTCGTAGTCGGCTTGGGCCTCTACCTCCTTTTTCGCACTTTCATCCCCCTCAAGCAGCGCAATGATCTTTTGCGTGCCTATCTTTATACCGTTTTGGATATCACCTTTTTTAAATTCGGGGATGATATAGTAGTTTATGATATTGCTGCTAAGAGCGTCGGTTAGGATGCCTTCTAGGCCGTATCCTACTTCTATACGTATTTGTTTGTCGTTTGGAGCTACTACCAACAGCACTCCGTTATCTTTACCTTTTTGTCCTATACCCCAGCGTCTACCTAGCTCTAAAGAGTACTCTTCGATGTTAGCGCCGTTTAAAGACTCTAGCGTCACGACTACGACCTGATTTGTGGTGTTGTTTTCGTGAGCGGCCAGTGCGGTCTCTAGCTCTGCCTTAACGGCTGGGCTTAGGATGCCTGCTTGATCGACTAGCCTGCCGGTTAGGGCGGGGGATTTCGAGCTTTCTTTACTCGGAGTTTCTTTTGCGGACGCATTTTGCTCGGCGGCATTATCCGCCGCCGACAAATTTACCGCCAAAAGCCCTAAAACAAGCGTAAAAACGCAAAATAAAGCAGATAAAATGCGTTTCATTTTTATACCTTAAATTCGGCTATTTGGCGAAGGAAACGTCAGGCGCGCTTTGTTCGGCTTCGCTAGCCTCAAACGTCGCGCGCGGTTTTAGCTCGGGATACAGCATCTCGGCGATAAATTTACCCGGGATCTTGCGCAGAGCGACGTTATAGTCTCTGACCGCTTCGATGTAGTCCTTTCTAGCGACCGCGATGCGATTTTCCGTGCCCTCGAGCTGGCTTTGCAGGGCGAGGAAATTTTGATCGGCTTTTAGCTGAGGGTAGTTTTCGGTGATGGCCATAAGGCGAGATAGTGCGCCGCCCAGGGTCTTTTGAGCGGCTTCAAACTCTTTTAGCTTAGCAGGATCGTCTAGCGCGCTAACGTCAAGCGTCATCTGAGTGGCCTTGCTCCTGGCTTCGGTTACTTCCTTAAACACGCCCTCCTCGTGACCGGCATAACCCTGGACGGTTTTTACCAAATTCGGGATGAGATCGGCGCGGCGTTTGTATTGGTTTTGCACCTGGGCCCATTTCTCCTTGACCGTCTCGTCAAGCACGGGAAAAGCATTGACGTATTTCATGGCGACACCGCCGATGATACCGATGAATACTAGAAAAATCATTAAATTTTTCATTACCGCTCCTTTAAGAAATTTCTTACCGCAATTATACACTCAAAAACTTTTAAAAGTAATAATTTTTAAATAAAAGTTATTTAAATCTAAGGCGGGTTGCGTCAAAATCGTTATTATGCTTATTATTTTAGACTCAATTAAACTTAAGCGAATTTTTTCTTATCGGTTTTAAGAGACTTTGATATAAGCTCTCCTACGTAGTTTTGGTATTATTCCTTAAATTCGCACTCTTTAAGATGCAATATCTCTTTTCTTAGCTTCCCTGCAGTCGCTACGCTTGAGAAGACCCCTTTAAATTTGATTAATCTATGCTTGGCGTATCCCCGTCTGCTCGCAGCAGCAACGCAAGTCGCAGCTAGAAATTTTCTATACCGTTGATATGATTTTGCCGTTCGCATCTTGTAAAGTAGTGAGCATAGCGTAGTTAAAATTTATTCTTTGAGTGCTTTGCCTTATAATGAGCCTTCGCTGCGTAATCAACCAAGCCATCATAAGCCTTAAACGTCCTTTTTAAAAACAAATGAGAAATAAAAAATGAAATACAAAAAACCAAGAAATCATAAAACTTCCAAAATATCAATAAAATCAAGGTTTTAAGATATTTTTGAATACGAATGATTTTGGATGCTAAATTTTAATATTGCCTAAAATCATACGAGAGATTTATTGGGCATTGATGAATAAAAATATTATTTTGTAGTAGATTTATTTAATATATCAAGAGCAATTTCCAACTGCTCTTTAAAAGCTTCTCTTAGGCTTCGAGGTTCTAGTATCTCGATATCTGGAAGCCACTTCTTTATAAACGGCAATATCTCCATATCTTGAGTAAAATCTATGCTAAAAGTAACACTACCGTCACCCAGCGTCTCTTTAAATTTTTGAGATGGGAAAAATAGTTTCCTGCCTTCTTGAAAATATATAGCTACTTTAGGTGAGGCCTTTAACAACGCTCTTTGCAATGGTTCTGACGGCAAGCTCATAGCGTTTTGTATTTTATTAAAATGCGTTTTATATTTGTCTAAGACCCTGCTTTGGTAATTTTTCGAGCTTTTACTAAGCGATACGATAAAAGCCACCCTTAAAAGCCTAAAATTTCCCCTGGTGTCTTCGATAGCTAAATACCAATTACTATCTGTAAAAACTATTTTTAGGCACTTTACGTCGGTTAAATTTTCGGTTTTGCCGATATATTTATACTTAATGTCTCGATATTCTCTATTCATAACAGCGTTTCGAAGTTCGTTTAAATACCGCTTGCTCGGCTCGTCTTGCAAAACTTCCAAGGGATTGGTTCTAAATAAAAACACGCCCGAATCTTCTTTTATCTGCTTAGATACTTCTTTTTCGTATATTTTTAGATCGGACAATAAACTGGGGTCATTTTCATTTAATAAGGTAATTATCCAGCCTAGGTTATCGCCATTTTTTAATAGATATTCCAAAACGACAATTATGTCTTTATTTTTATCAGATACCCTTAATACTTTTATGGGCCTTTTGCCGTGTTTTATGAGTTTATTTTCTGCCACAAAGGCGTCGGGAAACAAAATTTTAATTTCATCCATATGCCTTCTAAGCGTTCTTTCCTTAATACCTAGCTCATCTAAAAGCTGTGTATCGGAAGGATAGATTTCTCTTTTTTCTACCAATCTTTTTAAAATTTCAAAAATAACTAGCGTTTTATTGTTTAAATCTAACGACATTATCAATCCTCATACTCTCTAAATCTTGCGTGTTTAAATTCCCGTTTAATTACGACCTTGCCGTTTTCTACCTGCTCGCTCACGATACGCTTAGTAGTTGCATATACGGCGATCAGACCCATATTTTTAGCAAATCTTATCATATTGTAAGTCGCTCCAAAATCGCCTTGCACCAGCAATACGTCGCCCGATTTCGCTTGCGATCTAAGTTTGTCTTTATAAGTTTCAACGACTTTTATTACGCTTTTTTCGGACGGGTCGATATCGCTCCACTTTGCATCGGCTATATTTACAAATTTATCAATATTTAAATTTTTCCTCGCACCTTCTTCTTGCTCCGGCGTCAAGGCATGGTTTATTAGTATAAAAAGAGTTTTCATTTGTTTGAGTCCAGAATATCATCATCTATGCAGAATTTTTTATACTCATCCAAAAGCTGCTTAAACTTTAACTTTGTATTTTCTATCTCATCGCTGCTGTTTCCGTGAGCTAAGTTATTTCTCAACCCCTCGGCATCAAAGATAAAATTTCTAAAATTTTCAATATTTGGAATTCTTTCTAATTTATCGCAGATTAAATTTTTTATATCACACAGATGCTCCTTGGCTTTTTTCTCGCTAAGTCCAAAATGAGTTTGCGCCTTTTCTGTGCCAAATAAATAAGATTTCATCTTCCTGCCGATTTTTACTAAATTTCTAGATTGATTGGTTAAATCATAAGAATCAAAAAATTTACTATTTTTAAATTCTTTGACATATGCTTCAACCTTAGGATCAAAATTTTCTAATCCCCGCACGCAATAGTAACCAATCCCCTCAAATAACAAGGTTATAGCGTTCAGCAAATAACCTTTTTTATTGAGCACCTTTGCTATTTCATATAGCTTTTGGAAGTCCTTTTTTCGGCTAATCCGTTTTAAATCCTCTATATGCTCTTTGATTTTATCAAGACTGGCTTTGAAAGTAAAAATTTGCTCGTTCTTTTTGATATTTTCTATGTATTGCAAAACTATGTCGAAGCGATTTTCCAGCGCTTTTAATGAATTCGCAAGAATATCATTCGAAAATTTTGTTAGCTCGCCTCTTAAATTTTCAAAATCCTCGTTTTTGAACGCCGCCACAAACGAAACAGTATAATTTTTATCGAAAGTTTCGAGCATATATGACATATTTGCAAGCTCTAAGTATTCTTTTAAATCAATGATTTCATAATCTTCTTGGAATTTTATCTCTTTTGCGAAAAATATATGTTTGATTTTATCCGTATTATTTAGACTTTGAGAGATAAGCGAAATGGTAGCTAAAATAGGGATATGTCTAAATCCATGAGTTAGATCGATTATATACTCTTCGTTGTCCGACGTTACATCATTTATGATGCGTAAAATTTTGTAAAAATCTTTATCGCCATCTATGAAATTTTCATCCTTAAAAAATTCACAATATTCTATATCAAATTCTTTTTTTAAAACTTCTATGTTAGTATCTTTAGCATCTTTAGTGAAAATAGACATGATGTTTTGCTCGCCAAAATTATCAATTAGAAGTGGGAGCATATTTGTATATCTTTGTTTCTTTAAAGAGTAAAAACTGCCTAGTTTATCATCATATCTATAAATGGGTCTATCCTCAAATTTTTCTTTTGCGCGCCCTATACCTAAAATTGTTACAACTTTCATATTTTACTCCTCATTTTGCATATAAGTTAAATCATAGTGTTTGACGGTATAATCGCTAGTGGAGACGTACTGCAAATGCCTGTCGTTTGGTATCGCAAACATCGCTCCGGCTATACTTATCGCCTTTTGTCCTCCCGTAACGTCAAAGACGATATCGTCTTCCATAAAGCCCTCTTGCTTGAGCTGGTTATATACGCTTTCTAAAAATTTATAGACGCTTTTTGCGTCTTCGAAATTCTTTATATATCGTACATTCGCCATATCCGCAAGCTCCTTGCCGAAGAGATTTTGGACGCATTTTAAGAATTTATCTTTATCGCCGAAAGATTGCTCGGAGCAAACGACTATTATATTTTTAAGTTCTTGTTTATGATAATCTATCGCTTTAAGCGGCATTCTGTAATTATTTCTTCCATACTCATCGATAGTTTTAAATTTCAAAATTTCTTCTATTCCGCTATTATTTTCACTTAAAAATAGCACCAGAACTTTAGCTCTTTTGGGTCTATCATTTATACATATATCGACATTAGGGATGTCTTTGGGAATTATTCGTTTGATTACCACAAAAATCGCTATAGAGCCTAAAATTTGAACCGCCATAGTGCCGTCTTTGGCGCTCCATTTTAAAATTTCGCCGCCGAAAATTTTATCTAGTAGCGACGACATTCCGTCCGGCAACCAAGCGAAAAACAGCAATACTCCCGCGATGATAAAAAACGCCCTATACCCTAAAAGAGAACTTCCCAAAAGCGAAACGACTATTTTTTGAAAATTTCTTTTTTCATAATACGTCATTTTTTATATCCTCGATTATTTCTGCTATTATTGTGATTTCGTCCATTAGGACTTTGTAGCGGCTTTTGCGGCTTTGAATACTCAACCATACCAGAGTACGGGCTTAAACGCTCATTGTAGCTTTTGGCTCCCGAGAATTCATTCCTTTCTTGATGGTTATTTTTTCCTTTAAAGTATTCGGAATTCTCATTCTCTAGCTGCTGATACCGCAATAGTCTTGAATCCTTATAACCCACGCTTGCCATTTTACGAAGTTCTGTTAGCTGCTCAGTATTAAGCCAATTCGGTACAAATTCATTCATTTGCTTTTCAAATTCTTTTAGATATTCATCTTGACTATATTTTAATTCTTTTAGCGTAAGTTTTATATCGATTTTTCCGTAACCGTAGGGCTTAGCAAAGCCGATATTGTGCATAAATTTATCGCTTCTACCGTGAAAAGTTATTGCGCTTAACAACGCTCCGATTTCGACCTTTTTAAGATTATGAAATACGATTTTGCCCTTAAAAACAGTATTCGCAGAAAGCGGTTTAAATTTAACTTTCATCTTTTCATTATCATTTCCGACGCTTAGCCGCTCTACGTCCTCATGCAGCGGATAGCGTTTATATCCTCTGATTTTTGCTTCTTTGCTCATAAGCGTTATATACGAACCATTTGGTCGCTGCTCTAAATAATTTGGATAATAACTAGGATTAGGCGTACCAAATACCCCTTCCTTCGGAGCTTCAAATCGCTCGAAACTCGATTTCAGATGCGAAAAATACACTCGTCCTTTTAGGGCTTTGTCGCCTTTAACGGTTCCGAAAATTGTTTCAGCTAAATCAAATTTTGTTTCGTCGCCTACTTGCCTTGCTGCTTCGAAAATAGTTTTTTTGTAAGCGAGCTTGAAAAGCTGCGTTAAGCCAATAGCCGTTATCCTACCGCCATTATCTTTCGTATAAAAAATAGGGATTTTTTCACCCTTGCCCTCGTTAAATTTTTCTTTCCAATATTGCCCGTCTATGGAATCTTTATTTTCAAAATAAACCTTTTTAAAATCCTCAAAAACACTCTTATCTAACTGAATTTTATTGCCATTTTTTGCAAAAACGAATTCGTGTTTTTTATTGCCTATATCACCGGTAAATACAAGCGTCCCTATTTTAGATGAATTTTTATCTATTTGCGCTCTAGTTATATTGCGCCTACCCTCTTCGATATATGTTAAAAATTTTACTTCACGGGATATTATGCATTTTTCATATTTATTTTTGGCTGTTCCTAGCTTACGGGCAAATGCAAATTCACTTCCCATCTTGTCGTAACTGATAGTCAATGGTCTTCCGCAATCTTCTATCATATAACCATTATCATTTTTAACCAAAAATCCACAACCCTCAGCTACTCCAACCAAATTTTTTCTATCCGTCATATCCCTAACGCCAAGATGCTTTTTATGTTTTCCTTCGTCTATGCGAATTTTACTAAAACTCATTATCTCAAGGACATTTCTTATCATGCCTTTTATACTGGTTGCAGGTATATAATACTCTTTGGCGTCTTTTTCATTTATAAAGTGGCAAAATTCGCTAGGATTTTTGCTATCTTTTATAAAAATAGAGCTTTTGGCGGTTACCTCTAGCTCGATTACGCCGCTTTCGCCGTCTTTAAACGGCACGTCATGGATATTTTTAAGAATATCCTCACCGACCCACGGAGGGTAGAAAATTTTATCGTTTAGAGGTACGAAATTATATGGGGCGGTTATCATTTTTTATCCTTTTTAAAACCTGCAAATACTATCTTTTGAAGCCTAGAAACTTTCAAATTTTCGCAATATTTATCTTCTTGTTTATCCCAAATTTGAACCATTTTTATTTTGACATCCTTGAATTTAGTAGAAAATTCGGGTTTAAATTTAGAATGAAATTCTTTAACATTGGGGTTTTCCTTCGGATCTAAATTTACGCCCCTTAACTCCGCCTCATCGATAAACCAAGCGTCGTTTATCTGGCGGATAGAAATGCTTTTCTTCAAATTTGCATTAAAAAAATGCGCCTCGTAAATAAGCTCATCTTTACCCAAACTAGGAGCTCGTTCGCCCGCTAAAAATAGATGCTTCTCATCGATTTTCTCGCCCATTAGCTGGATATAGCCTTCATAGCCCTTCAAATTCTCATTGACATATCTTAAAATTTCATCTCTATTTTTTCTCATCTGCTAACTCCAATCTTTTGCCGTTTTTCACGACTTCGCCTTTAAAAAATCCATATCCTTTGGTTGTCGCCCCGCCAAGCGGTAAATGCCCTTTGATTACGTCGTTTAAAGCAGCTTCAAATGCATCCAAGGACGCCTTTGACACATTACTTTTTACTAAAATTTCAACACAAAAACCGCTTCTTTTTTTGCCCTTTTTATCTGTTTTATCTGGCTCTATCTCAACTTCTATCTCAAAATTATTTCGTTGAGCGATCGCTTTTTCTTGAAACAAAGCCGCGTCTATAGCTCCGCCCGTGAAGCGGTCAATACTAACGTGTTCGAAAACCTTCGTATCTTTTACTTCGTCGTAATCTAAAAAGCAATCACTTAACAAGATTTTGCCCTTAGCGCCATTTTCGGTTTTGCTTTTTTCATAGCCGAAAATTTCTCTTACGGCTTGGTTTTCATTGCCGACCTTGGCTTTTTCGCTGAATTGCTTGTTAATTTTATTGAAATAAAATGCCGTTCGGTGCGATAATGCACCCTTTACCGAGCTCGCCGGAATTAAAATTTTTTGTTTGCTAAGCTTTCCGGTTTTATAGTCTATCACACTCTCAAGCGCAGGCGTTTGATCGGCTTCGTTATCGCCAAATCCGCTTCCAAACATAAAGAAATCATCAGGCGAAATTTTGAGCTCATATTTAATAAATTTCTCATTTATTTCGCCTTTTAGGTCAAAATCGCTAAGTCCATGAGGGTTGTCATTTAAACTACTTGTATACTCATAGAGCTCAAATTCTCCCCATTTTATCTCTAAAATTCCAAGCGAGCCAAAGCCTTTCGAGCTTCCGCCGCCAAGCCTTAGCGTAGGATCGCAAAGCAAATTTAAAATTTCCTCAAACTCCTCTTTGCTCCCGTCAAGCTCAAGTGAAAATTTAAATCTAGTGCCTTTAAATACGACTTCCTCGTCAAATTTACCGGCATCTTTTGCCGCACCATTCGCGCCTATGGCGACGTGATCTCTGATAGGCAGAATATCAAAAAGTCGCAAAAATTCGCTCTTTCCTGAAAGCAATTGCTCGCAAACCTTGCCGTTTTCATCGACAAGTAAGGCATTAGATACGATTAATCTTGAACCAATCAAATTTAAATTTTCGTCTTCGCTTTCTTTTTCGCTCCGACCCTTTCCCTCGTGCTTGGTTCCAAAAATTTCATTCGTAGTATCTTTGCTGGTATTATCTTCAAACGCCCTACGCAAAATCCCTGCAACCGAAGTGCCTAAGATCATCGGCAAGCCGTTAAAATCTCTTTGCGCCGGTGCATCCAAAAATAGATCATTTTTGCCACCGCCGACTTTTAGTGGAGTTTTGGCCTCTATGATAATATGCGCTAAAAATCTTTTCATTGCTTTTCTCCTGTGATTCTTGGCATTTGCATTGATAAAAGTAGAGCAAATTTAAGCGGGCAAGGATCGCCTGCTACTTCTTTTACGAGCGTATCGCCGCACCCGCCTTCTACCAAGACACTTTTATCGTTTCTTTTTTCGCAGTTCCAATTTACGCTTCTTACACCATTTCGCATAAATTTAGATATTTGAGCCACTATATTTTCGTTCTTTTCCGCGATACTTTCATTTTTAATCTCTTCGATTTGCATTTCGCCATTAACATCTTTTTCTCCGATTACCTTATCGCTAACGGCAACTTCCTTACATATTGATCTTATTGCGCCCCATTGTGATTTTGAAATTTTGCTAAATTTATCTTTATGACTTTCTATAAAATCAGCCACCCTCTCGGCTATTTCAAGAGCTTGGTCTTTTGCGGTCTGTTTTTGTTTTAAAAATTCAGCCAAATCACTTTGTATCGGCATTTTTTCAACTGAGCGCTTAGCCTCCACTTCCGCTTGGAATCTTATAGGCCCCTCTTTCACGCTGCCGCCGTTTAAAAACCACGGATTTATCAGCACTTCGCCAAACCCCTCGCTCAAATACGCTCCGACGCCGTTTTTTAGCGCGGTTATTTGCTCGGCACTTAAATTTTTCAAAGCAATGACGCTGCCTTTGTTTATGCAAGCTCGCTCGTAGTCTTTTGTGGCTCTAGCGCCGTTATAAGGGGCAAAATTTGAAATTCTAATCTGCGTCTTTCCATAATCGACATTATTCGCGCCCAAATTTGGCAAAATGTATTTCACGTCGTAGCTTGGATTGCCGTTTTCGTCAATAAGCGCAAGGCGAGATTTGGCATAAATGAAAGTATATCCCTCAGGCGGCGTAAAGGTTTGGATTTCGTCGGTATTTTCTCCGATAAATTTAATCTCTACCGCCCCATACTCCGCGCTCTTTGATTTGCCGAGTCTAGTTGAGCGCTCTAGCGTCTCTTTCGCTAAAACCATATCCTTTTCGCTTACGCTATGGTCGAATTTAACGCTAAATCGCCATTTCATTCCGGCTCTAAACGCCTCATAGCCGTACATCTCCTTATCCTTAGAGCGTCTTTTACTTTTATCGTATGCGCTCTTTTGGGAAAAATCTCGATCCAGGCTAAGCTGCTTTTTTTCATCATTTATGTAGCCGCTTCGCATCTGTTTTAGCTGGGTAAAATCGTCAAATTTGTTCCGCTCCTCATCTTTATATTTGCATAACAGATGGTGGTTATAAATTTTGCTGCTGTCAAGCTTTTCGTGAAAATAGGAAAGCGGGATTTTAAAAAATTCTTTACCATCTTTGATCGGCGCAGCATCGCAAAATTTCACCGCTCCGCTATGAAAAATTTTAAAAGGATCGCTAAAATCACTGTATCTGCTAGCTACCATACCCAAAAATGCGCTTCCCGGGATAAAATCAAGCGAGCTCATCTTGCCCTGCGTATTGGAGCTTGCCTGCAAAATAACGGGACTTTTAAAAGTTATCTCAAATCTAAGCTCTCTCATCACAGCTCCTTAACTTTAAATTCGCATCTGCCGAGGCCTCGGTTACGGTTTAATCCTATCCGCTTTATCATCCCTAGCGCACGTTTTAAATTTTGGGCGTTTTCGTCGTCTACGTTTCTTATCTCGCCTTTTAGGCTTATAGGCAAAACAACCTCTATATCTCTTAGCGAATTATCTACCGCGATGCCGTTTTCATCGATTTTAGTAGCCGAAATGATTTCAAAAAGATTGCGCTGCAAGTTATTCGACGTTATTTCGGCAGCGATTTTTTCGTCTATCGTAGCGCTGCTAAAATAGCACTGTGCCTGCGTAGTATCGTCGTTTTCGTTTTGCTCGTCGCCACTATCTTTTTGTCCCCCTTTGCTACCTCTAGAGCCAAAGCATTTATCTATATCGTCTTGATCCCAAAACAGCTCCGCCGCCTCGCGCACAAGCCCCTTTATCGTTTTGCCCGGTACATACGGAAGGCCTGCGGAGTTTTTTACCACATAGCTATCGAGCGCCGCTCCGCCGCTAAGACCGCTGCTAACATGCCAATAGTCGAAAAATTTAAGCTCATAATTTATCGTCATTTTTGCCCTCCACTTTTTTATATTCAGCGCCCGAAGTAACGGAGAGAAATTGCAATACGTCATAAATCGGCGTCTTTTGCGCTCCGTCCTTTTCTAAAATCAAATTTCCGCACGATAGCCCGCCGTAAAGAGCCTTCAGGGCCTCATCAAATTCACCCCTATTTTCCAACATTTCATTTATCCGCTCTAGCATACTTTTAGCTAGTTTATCGTTTATGCCGAGCTCTTTTATCCACTCTCGTAGTTTGCCTTTGGGGCTATTTTCGCCGCGATAAATTTCGGCTAATTTTATAAAATCTTTTATCTGTGGTTCGACTGCTTGCGGATCACCTTTCCTACCCAAATAGTAGGGTCCGAAATCACATCTTACAGGCCTGCTTGCGCTTTCGCCTTCGGTCTCGCGTCCTTCTTTTTCGCTCCCGATCATAAGCTCGTCTTTTATAAATTTATCCCAGCTTGTAAAATTCGAGCTTCGGACGTTATGAAACATTAGGCAGCTCGGCGCGATCTGATTTTCTTGATTTTCGACATATTTCTTTTTGGAGTGTTTTTTGGCCGCCGAGCAAAGCTCCTCGGCTAAACTTACCGCATAGTGAAACGGGAATTTTTCGTTACAGTAGGCAATTCCCGCGCACATCGTTAGTTTTTGTTTTATTGCAGGCTTTTTCTTGTCCGTTTCGTTTTCAAATTCTTCGATAAAATTTTTAGTAAATTCCAGTGCTATATCCGCATCGCAAACCGCCGTCATATCATCGCCGCTTAAGATCAATTCTTTTATCCTTAGGTCATCTTTGCCAAGAACGATTTTGGTTTTTTCTTTAGCTTTGACGAATGCGCTTTGAGTAGTTTCGGCAAGCGCCTCTGAAAAATTAGCTATGACTCCGGTATCACCGCTCTTTTTTACGACTTCAACCAAATTTTTAACCAATACGCCAAGCCCGTTGCCGTCTGCGTGGATAACGGCTAGTTTGTTTTTATCGTTTGAAATATCACTAAATAATTTTAATTTTTCAGCTTCTTTGCGGCGATTATTAAACCACATTGCGTGCGCTTTTCTCTTTTGAGCGCACGATATATCTAATGCGTCATCACCGTCAAATTTCACGATAGGTCGTGCCGTTTTAGGCGCAAGACTCATAAAATTTATACTCATATCAAGCGGTATGCTTGGGCGATTGCGCTCTATTTTTAGATTTTTTTCAAGTTCTTTTGAAGCTTTTTCGTAGTCGCCGTCATTATAAGGAACGGCAGCCTGAGAAATGGTAATGCCGTAAGCATTTTGCATTATCTTTTTAGGCATATCTAGGACAATCTTTTGTAAATTCTCCTCACCTTCAATGACGGCTTTAAAATTACCCGCGGCATTTAGTAAAATTTGCTTTACCAAACCGTTTTCTCTTAGTTTATCAAAAATGCCGAATATCGCGCCATCACCCTTTTGCTTATCTTTAAATTTCCGCCCGAGCGAGTCTATTATTTCGCTAGCGCCGATGATTTCTTGTAAATCGTTAGTAGCATAAATATACTCTTGTATACCTTGGACGCTTGCACCATATAGGTATTTAACCATCTTGCCTCCTTTTTATTGCGTTTTTGGATATTTTAGCATAATTAATTTTTATTAATTTGAAATATTTTTTAGTTGCGTCTTATAAATTACGTAAAAATAACTATATTAAATTTGGCATTTATCGTAGACATCCCGCCTGATTTGCGTGAATTCCGTTAGATATAAACGCATTAAAACATAGGTCATATGTGACGTCCGGTTTTTGGTCTCCAAATACAAAAATTATTAAAAGTTTTTAGATACCGCATTTTATTTTACCAATTTCAGTTGCGATTATAAAAAATTATAGTGTCAAATTTAGTCAATATAATTATTGTTTTTACAAATATTAACGAATTTTTAAATTTATACGCTTTTTACTTAAGCTTAATACCGACTCTTTGCTTTACAAAATTTGGACTTTCGCGTTAATGCGGCTGGCCATATGTTATTTAAACCCCTAAATCGGAGAAATTTGAACCAAATAACCTAAAAAGCATTAGAATTAATAATGAGTTTTGAAAAACTATGCGGAAAACACATTATGGCATAAGCGACTAAAGGTCCAGAAAACGGTAAAAATTTAATTCAAATTTCTATCAGCGAAACCTTTTTAATGCCGACAAAACTTTTTAGGCAGTTTGGAATTCCCATTTAAAGTAGAAGAATTCTTGGATAGCCTGGAAAAAATAAGATAAAAAGCAAATTCTCGCTAACAACGGGAATTTGACTTGCTTATTCATAGCTCCTGCCATTTACCGCTCTTGGATGCGTTTTGGCATATATTGCAGACTTGTATTTATTTGAACATTTCGTAGGTTACGTCCGCAATCTTTGCCAACATAGATATTCTAAATATTGTCTAGCTAAATTTAATAAGAATTAAGAGGGGAAATTTTATTCAGCATTTTTAGATAATTTTGATTTTAGGCAATACAAGAATAATGATATAAATGATTTTATCATATTGAACTTAAAATGATAATAAAAATTTGCTTAAGTTTTGCTAAGCCAAATAATAATTAATATATATTAAACAAAAGCTTGAGTCTTTTACATAAAATATACTTATCTATACTGTCTAAATCGCGAATTTGACATTTATTTAAAATTTAAATATAATCTTATATATTTTAAATCTAAATTTACACATTCAGGGGGGAAACATGTCTTTAACGCAAAGTCAAATTTCAAGTCTATATGTTGCTCTATTCGGTAGAGCCAGTGAGGGTGCCGGTAATAAATACTGGCAAGAAGTATCCAAAACTCAAAAATTAAATATGTTTGACACGGCAAATGCTATGCTTAAAACTACGCCGGCTAAAGAGTTCTTTGGAGACAGCATAAACACAAATGATAAATTTATAGAGCATATCTATGCAAACGTATTTGGAAAGGGTACGGGTATAGATAAAGAGGGAAAGGCTTTTTGGATAGAGAAGCTAAACTCGGGGATCGATAAGGGAACCATAGCGGTAGAAATGCTAAAAGCGGCTCTTGATCCAAAGTATGCAAGCTCTAAAGATCCCGCTACAAAAGCGGCGCATGAACTACTAACCAATAAGATAATGGCCTCTAATATAGTAGCCGACAGTATAGAAAACGTTCCGCAAAGCACAGATATCAAAAAAGTTCTAAAATCTTTTATAGATATAAATAACGCTCTAACTCCTACCGCAAAGAAAGAGGATATAAAAAAGGCTATAGAAAATAATAAGAGTAATCTTAATATAGATATAGCCAAACTTGATAAGTCGCTACAAGATAACAATAAGGTAAAGATACTATCTAGTCTAACAGGAAAGAGCGAAGAGGAAATAAAAGACGCTCTTCCTAAAGAGCCGGAGCAACCTAAACCGCAGCCACAACCCGAGCAACCTAAGCCAAATCCTGAGCCGGAACAGCCCAAGCCAAATCCGCAGCCTGAGCAACCTAAAATAGAAAAGATAAGCGATAGTGACGGGTTTGTGAAATTATTCGATAAAAACAGCCAGACATCTATCAAAATAGCCGGTGTAGATACCGTGTATGAAAAAGACGGAAAATATTATACTGACGAAAATGCCCAAAATCCATTGGCCATAACAAGCAAAAATGACAATACGAACACGGTTAATATAGAGGCCGTTAAATTTGGGAATGATGGAATTTTTAAATTTAATACTCCTAAAGCCAGTCAAAGCAAGGCCGAGATAGAGAACTTAGCTCTCAATGAGCTTGTGTCAAATTCTTTAAAAGGAGATAGTTTAAAGATAGGAAATACGACATATAATTTCTATGACAAAAATAAGATTGACAGCATAGTCTCTGCCGATGACTTTAAATTTGAAAAAGGCTTTGGAAAGGCGGGAAATTTAACTCTTGAGAAGGCTAAAAATATTACGAAAGAGAAATTTTTAGCAGGAGAAGTAGCGGATGATCAGATTTTTGATGCAAATAAGATAACGATAGACAAGATAACTTATATCTTTGGCAATGATGGAAGCACTGTAAGAGCTGTTACCGGAAATACGACTTTTGAAAAAATTAAAGAAATTTTCAAATATCCAGTCACAAATAAATTTGGTACCGGAGCCATAGTTTCTATTAAAGGAGAGCCCGTTTTAAACAAAGTGCAATTTGACGAGGTAATAGGAGCAAATGCAGATAAATTTAACAATTATGTTATAAGGAAATTGCAAGTAAGCGCCGACGAATTAAGCTCGATAAACGATAAGAAAGTGATCTGGAAAATAAAACAAAATTCCGTAGAGCTTACAGATACCCAGCCTCTTACAAATGCGCAACTAAAAGCCCTAACCGCAAAACCTACAATAAACACGGATTTAGCGGGAGACGATACTATCGCTAGAACGATAAAGGCCGGCAGCATAAACAAAGCCGAAAAGATGAACGTAGAAAAATATTATGATATTTTTACCAAAGATGCCTCAGCTACTTCGGAAGGTTCGTTTTTATCAAAGATAGCAGACAATACGCTAAAGATAGAGGATAGTGCAACAAATATAAGCAAAATCATAACTGATACCTTTAAGGCTTCGACTCTTGCAGCTAAAGTTATGTCGCTTAAGGCTTCCGATACCGGAGTAATAGACATAAATCTTATACATTTAAAAAGCATAACTCCGGAGAAGCTATCTGCGGAAGATACAATAAATGTTAAAACAAACAAACTTTCAAACATCACTGCTTATAAAAATTTACTATTTAGTGAAAAAGTTGACACTATAGAGCTTGCTGCTACAGAGACTATGAATCTTACTTTGGCGGAATACGGGCAAATATCCAGCAAGATCAAAGCCGGCGGAAAAGTAAAAGTATCTGACGTGGCCGGTAATGTAGAAGCGAAAGATCTTAATGAAACGTTTGTTATCAAAGCGGGCACTTCGGATCTTCAGTTAAATAATTTTAGCAGTAGCGATAAAATAAACTTTAAGGCGCTTGAAAGTAGCATTACCGGAGCGGGAAATCTTGCACTAACCGAAACGAGTACGGAAACTTTAACAACAGGTAAGGTTTATAAAATAGACAGTGATAAAGAGTTTAATGCTGAAAATTTCTTTGGAGCAGGTAAGGCCTTTACAGCAGTTTCAGGAAATGAAAAAGCAATTGTTTTAGTTAAAAACAATAATATATATAAAATTTATCACATAAACAATAACGAAGACGGCACTTTAACCGGGGAAGAAATCAAGCTTATAGGAACCGTAAATAGTTCTGCAGAATTTACTGCGGATAACTTTGACTTTAGTTAGCCTTTATGAGAGTGATTTATAATCACTCTCTTTTTAACCCCAGTCTCGTAAAACCCAACTTACTCTTGTTCTTAAGCCTATATTGTAAATTCTACTCATAGTTTTTAAAAATTCTACTGAGATAAATGGTGAACTGCGCGCATGTTGCTGCTTGCAACCGACATTCTATCTCCTTATTCAAAATTTAAAATGCATATGCACTATAGCGGATTTTTAGATTTTTAAAAAGTTGTTTCTATATAACACACAAGCCATAAACCTATCGCAAAAACCATCTCACCACGTCAAAGTCCTCCCGTATTTATGTCTTTACTGTTGTTATATCTAAACCCTATTTCGCTACGCTCGTAGCTGCGTCTTGAAAGGCTACGAATGCAGTGAAGTAGAGCGGAACGTATTCCTTTAGGTGTGGTAGAAAATTCTCTTTCTTAATCCCTTTAAATTTAGCTAATCCGTGTTTAGCGTATCCTTATCTCGTCTGCTCTACTTTGCTGCCTCGTAGCCTTTTAGGAAACAGCAGCAGCGCAAGTCGCAGCCAAAATTTTCTATACCGTTGATATGATTTTACCGTTTGCGTCTTGTAAAATAGTGAGCATAGCGTAGTTAAAATTTATTCTTTGAGTGCTTTGCCTTATAATGAGCCTTCGCTGTGTAATCGACTAATCCGCCATATAAGCCTTCCGGTAATCAAAATAAATAACTCTCTCATCAAGATCGCTCTTGTGCTTAGCCGCGCTTTGCTTGTTACCGATACAACGCACTCTCTTTGAGAAAAACTCTTTTGAAGGTTTTTAACTTATCTTTGGCCTTTAATATCTAAGCTAAAAATGCCGCTATAAACCCGTAAATTCCTGTTAGCAATACGACAAAGGACCTTAAAAGAGCTCTGTCTTTTCTAAAACGAAACGCTATAAATATAAAACAAATTATATTGACAAAAAAGGCCTTGGAGCTAAACTCGAAAAAGCCGAATTTATAGGCATATCCATCCTCTTTTTTTATCTCGAAAGCAAACAACATACTTTTAATGCTCTCATATTGTCCGTAAGAATCAAAAACATATTCGAATTTATCGGTTACTCTATAATTATCATCAAGCTTGAAAGCTTTTACGCCTGCATCATTTTCTATGGTTACGACTTTGCTTAAAGGTGTTATAGCCAGCTGAAATTTTGAACTTTGGGGCCGATAGTCATCGCTTACAAGGTCAATAAGCCTGTAATTATCATAACTTATTAGCTTAACCCCGTCTTTATCGACAAGAGCTCCGTAAAACTCTTTACGTTCATTTTCCGTTATCAGCATAAACGACACGGAGTCGTTTTTTATACCGGTAGGCGCCGCAATAGCTTTAGATTCAACCATTTTTAGATGATAAATTTCATCTTTATCGTCTATTAAAAAAACGCCTTCATCAAAAGGTTTTTTGGTATTTGGATTTGAATATACCTGCTTAAAAGGGAATTTAAACCCTGCGCCGCTAAGAGCTTGGTTAAATTTTATACTCATATTTTGATCCAATTTAAGAGTATCAAAATTTATAAACTCAAGTCCGTTTTTTGCGTTTCTTATTCCAAATTCATTAAATTTTAGCTTTAAATATTTTGGTCGCGATTCAAATACGGTAAAAAGCGGAATTTGCTTTTGGTTAAACATATCCGGTTTAATATTTAAATTTT
The DNA here is from genome assembly GCF_004803795.1 of Campylobacter rectus. Classification (NCBI taxonomy): domain Bacteria; kingdom Pseudomonadati; phylum Campylobacterota; class Epsilonproteobacteria; order Campylobacterales; family Campylobacteraceae; genus Campylobacter; species Campylobacter rectus. Next base: position 1,999,550 of record NZ_CP012543.1, read on the forward strand.
GAGAATTAGCTCTTATCTTTTCGGCATTCGCCCACTCTTTAAATCGATTTGGAAATATGTTTTTAGAAAGAAGATATGAGTAAAATTTAAAAGGCAAATTTTCCATAAATTCATCAAGACTTATGCCGTTATCAAGACCTATCTTAAAAAACGGCTCTTTTTTAACCTCGTCATATCCTTGCAGTAAAAATTTATCAAGCGTCTCGGAATAATAAACTCTCACGCTCTTTTTCCCCTCATTAAAGACGCTATCTGCTATAAGGGGCAAAAAAATCGCGATCAAAAGAGTAATAATGATAAAATTTATATCTTTTAAAATTCTCATCTTATATACCCTTTTTTATAGTTATCAAATGCTATCGCAGTAGAGTTTGCGGCATAAATTCCTGCCAAGATTATATAAAACAAGCCAAAATCATTTGCATAAAAGCTTAAAAGAGCGTATATATCGGGATTTATCTCATAATACAAATAAATACATGCCGCCATAACTATGAAATTTACCGCAACTCTTTTTTTAACGGGTTCTATTATAAGCCCGGCACAAAACAGATAAAGCACAAGCCCGAAAGCAAAATTTTGCAGTAAAGAACAATTTAAAACGCCGATGATCTCGCCTGCATAAACATTTGAAACTATTAGATTAAAGATTAAAATTTCGACGATATATAAAGCAACCACAAAACAAAATCCGATAAACACTATGTAAAATATATTAACCCATGTGCTTCGCGGAAAATGAAGCGAAAGCCTAAGTCTTGCGTTTATCCTCTCTCTTAAAAAGACAAAAACGGCTATAGATACGGCAAATACGAGGTTAAGATCAGTGATATGATAAAAGCTAAAACCTTTTTGAAATAAAAAAATTAAATTCGTCTCAACTCCGCCCATTTGGCTTAAAATCGCTCTTAGCTTAACTCCGAAATAAATTAAAAAAGCGCAGATCAAAAGCGCAAAAAGCAGATAAATTTCTTTAAATTTATAAAATTCCTTCCTTATCATCAATATCTCCCCGTAAGACCCAAAAAAGCATCTTCAAAGCTTAAATTTATCTCTTTTGAACAAGGAATTTCATCTTTGAAAAATCCAAAAATTTGCTTTTGATTACTAAGCTCAAGCACGCTTTGTATCTCTTTAATACCCTTTATATCGACATCTTTATTTAGGCTAAACCCTTTAAACGTGGTCATAAACTCATCAAAGCCGATTTGAAGCGGTTTATGATTTTTCCTCATAATAATTAATTCGTTTAAAAGCCCGTCCAAATCATTTACGATATGCGTTGTCATCAAAACGCTTTTATCGCCCTTTTTGATAAAATCTTTTAAATACTCCACAAAAAGTCTTCTGTATCCCGTATCAAGCCCTAAAGAGTAATCATCCAAGATAAGCAGATCGGGATCGCTGGCAAAAATAAGCCCGAGCACGACTTGAGATCTTTGTCCGCAAGATAGAGTTGAAATTTTTTGCTTTTCATCCACTTCAAGCTTTTTAAAAAGATCATAAAAACGCTCTTTTTTAAATCTTACCCTATACTCTTGCTCATAAAGTTTATACAGATCTATAATTTTTAAATAGTCATAAGTAACGTGTCCCTCGTATAAAAGCCCGATTCTAGCTCTGGTTTTAGCGCTTAGTTTGTCGCTCTCTTCGCCGTATATCAAACATCTGCCCGAAGTGGGCTTTAAATTTCCCATAAGTATATTTATGGTAGTTGATTTGCCTACTCCGTTTTTACCGAGAAGTCCTACTACGCAACCTTGCTCTACGCTAAAGTTTAAATTTTCATAAATTTTCTTTTTGCCGAAATACTGAGTTAAATTTTGACACTCGATAACCTTCATTGCTCCCCTTTAAAAGTTGTTGATATCAAACGATATCGGCACGGTTATAACTAGATTATGAGACTCTTTCGGAAGAGATCTTGCGGCTGAATTTACTATTTTTATAGCATGCATATCAAGAATTCTATATCCGCTAGACTCCGTTACTTTGATATATTCGAACTTTTTCTCGTCGATTTGCCTAAATTCCAACACTACTCTGCCTTCTATCTTTCTTTCAAGAGCCCTTTTAGGATATGTCATATGTTTTTTAAGAGCGGCATAAATTTCACCGCTTAAATTCGATCCGCCGACTTGTTCGTTTATCGCGCTTCCGCTGCTTTTGCTACCTCCGATAGCATTTACGTCGTTATCGGCTTGCATATTTGAGCCGGCACTGGATTTTGCAAAAGATTTTTCGGTAGTTTCATCTGCGGTTTTTTCAGGTTTCGCGCAATTTTCGCAGATATGCTTCTTTTCTACTATTTTTTCGGGCTTAACAGGCTTCTTTTTTTCCGGTTTTTTTATCTTTTCTTTGGGCTTTGGTTTTATGTCTTGCTTAAATTGCTCCTCATCTACCTTCTGCTCGATAATTTCCTCAAGTTTATCTTCAAAAACAACCTCTTCATATACCTCTTCAACAGGAGGTCTTAGATCTTCGGTGGTATTTGAAATTTCTTGGGATTTGGCCGCAGCCTCGCTGTCGGTATTTATATCGGAAATTTGAGCAAAACTTATACCAAAGGCTAATCTTTCGCCTTTATCCTTTGAGATATTTGTATTATCGTCGTTGCCGAATATTGTATAAACGACAAACCCTATAGCCAAAGCATGTATGCAAGATGAGATCAAAAAAGCAAATACTAAATTCAGCCCTTTTCGCTTCACCGCTTAACCTCTGTCATAATTAAAAAATTTGAAAGACCAAGCTCTTTTAAAATTTGCAAGATATCTACAAATTTTCCAAATTCGGCTTTTTCGTCGCCTTTAAACAGTATAAATTTATCTTTCGGAAATTCACTTAATCGCTCTTTAAGAGTATCCAAATGAAGCACCTCATCATCCAAAGCTATCTCTCCATCGACTTTTAGTAAAATTTCGGCCCTCTCTTTTGGAAATTCCTTTTCGCCTTGGCTTGCTTTTGGAAGTTGAACTTCAACTTTGCCGTATTCTATAAAGCTTGCCGCACAAAGTACTATCGTTAAAAGCACAAGCATAACGTCAATGAGCGGAACAACGTTTAGTTTAAAATCTTCCTTGACATCCATTATTTTATGCCGTTTAAACTCTTAAATTCATTTATTTTTTTTTGCGCCGATCTTAAAGCAAAACTATGTATGGCAAGGCTTGGAATAGCTACGCAAAGCCCAAGGGCTGTCGCTTTTAAAGCGATGGAAAGTCCTGTCATGATAGTCGATGTCTCGAAATTTCCGCTTTGTCCCATATCGTAAAATGTTATGATGATACCTATAACAGTTCCAAGAAGCCCCACATAAGGCGCATTTGAACCGATAACTCCTATACAAGTCAAATTTCTTGTTACATCTGTTTCAAGTTCGTTTAAGTCTTTATAATACTCCTGCTTAAAGCGAGCGAAAAATATCGCTCGCTCAAGTCCGAGACCAAGAGCTATAAAGCTCATAGCTCCCAAGACGGAAAATATGATATAGTCTATATATTGAGTTAAAAAACTCATCATCTCTACCACTTGTAGCCGACCTCAAACCAAAATTGTCTGCCTGTTTGGTAAGTTTGCACATTAGCAAACTCTTTTGAAGATAGTATAAATTTATTTTCTTCGCCGACTGCATTTTTTCTATTTAAAACATTTAAGATGTCTATATTTGCAAATAGTTTAGACTGCCTAGGCATATTCCACTCAAAACCGAAAGCGGTATCCCAACTAAACGCATTACGTAGTTTTTTGGTTTCATAAACATCTATTTTTTCGCCTTTGTAGGTCTCTTTGCCTACATGATTAATATATTCATGTCCGTCTTTAAGAGTAAATGTATTGCCCCATTTCATATTAATTTGAGGAAAGTACGACACGGTAAATAAATTTAAAGTCCAGTTTGTGTTAAAATCGGTTGCCGGCTTATCCGTAAATTTTATATATTTACCGTCCAGTTTTATCGTTCTATCAAAATCTTCAGAACTCACGTCATCATTATAAGTTGCGGCATTCGTCTTTTTGTTTTGATAGTTAAATCCTAGTTGAAATGTATGCTTTGTTCCTTGTATTTCGTAAGCATTGATATTTGAAAGCGTTAAAGTATATACATCGGTTTTACTTCTTCCGTTATTTGCATAAACTTTAACGTCAGTCTTATATTTGCTTCCGTCGGGCGTCACGCCTTCTTTAGAAGCTCTACTTAAAGTCACTTGGTCTTTAGCATTTCTTTTTACATATTTTAAAGCCAAATAAAAATTTGAAAATTTTTGATTAAAACCAAGAGCCAATTCGTCATTATAAGGAATTTTTAGCTCCCTAAATAAATAATCGCTCTTTTGATTTCTACTATTCCATGCCGTATCTTCTATCCATTGGCTATATTTTGTTTTGTCTTTTCTGATCCATCTTGACTGAAGTTTATTTTTACCGTCTTTTAAAGCATAAGCAAAAGCACTCCTTCCGTAATATCTATTTAATCCTAGGGTCACATTTGAAGAATCATCTCCAAAGATATCATATTTTGAACTAAACCTTGGAGCCAAAGTATCTTTGTTCATATAATCATCGGAATCAAATCTAAGTCCGGGTCTGAGTGACAAATTTCCTATTTTCATCTCATCTTCAAGCCAAAGAGAGAATTGATTTACTTTTGCGTCTATCTTTCCTTTGTTGTATTTACTCCAAATAGTTTGGTAGTGATTTTTACCGCCAACGCCCGCATCCATAGAGCACCATGGATCATTTGGCGCACATTTCTCGCCCGGTTTTAAAAGCTTAGTAGCAGTCACCGCATAAAATCCGTTTGGAATTTCAAAAGAACCTTTAGAGTGCTTAAACTCAAAACCCGCTCCGAAATTATGCTCTATATTTACAAATTCAATAGGCGCAAAATCTAAGGCCGCGTTATAAGAAAATGTCTCTTGTTCTTGGATAAAATCCCCAAAACCGCCTTCATAGCTATTGGTTTTACCCCAAGGACGTTTCTTGCTAGGCATCCATTGTATCCAGTATTCTTTCTCGGCATCTCTTGAGCTTTCAAGCTTTGAATACCCTAATACCTGCTCAAAATTTAACCAATCAAAATCATAATTAACATCTACTGCAGCATAAAATCCTCCTGATTTCATAATCTGTTTGCTATCTTTTGTCGTAGCATTGAAATATGTTCCGCTACTTGGCGCATACATAATAACAGGAGTAATGCTTAAGCGATCGGTAGGAAGCCATTTTGCTTTCAAGAAAAAATTCTCGTTTTTGCGTTTTTGAACTCTTTCTTTTTCGTAAGAGTCTTTTTTATCGCTAACGAATCTTGAATCATAACCGACAAGAGGTATCTTTGATCTTGATTGAGAATAATTAAATATAAGTCCGAAATCATCGGTCAGATATCCTGAAAGCTCTAAAATTTGCTTCCATTTTGTAAATTTTGGTTGATTTGTATGCTCATACGAATTTTCAAATCCTTCCTTATCGGCCTTATCTATATAAAATTTCGTAACCTTATCGCTTGTATGAGAAGTGCTTATCTTGCCGTGAAAACCTTTTTGCGGATCTTTTGTCTTAGTGTCTATAACACCGCCTTCAAATCCGCCGTATTTAGCGCTAACAGAGCTATCATGGACCGTAATGCTTTCGATAAGACCGGTATCTATATTTATGCCTTGAGAAACAGATCCCAAATCAGGCAAAATTTTACCGGGAATATTTGTTTGATCTTGTATTCTTTGGGCAGGATTTAGGTCATTGTTGATATTAAACCCATCTATCATAAAGTTGTTTTGATAAAATTTAGCTCCGTTTATACTTATATCCTGAGGATCAATCTCTCCCGAATTTTTAGACGTAATTTGAGAATTACTAAACTGAACACTCGGATTTACTTTAAGTATATCCGTAAGACCTCTATTTACGGAAGGCAAAGACTCTATAGTATCTCTTGACACTTTCGACTCGCCTAGATACTTACCCTGTTTTTGTATAGTATCTCCGCCTGACAAATTTGCAGTGACATTTAAGTCTGCAAGCTGAACATCTTTTGCGTAGCCAACCATAGACATAGCCGCAATCGAACTCATTATAAGCATTTGCTTTTTCAAGGTTTCTCCTTTTGTTAAGATATTTTTAATTTTTTTTAAAATTTATTACAAAACTAAATAGTATTTGCGAAATGCCCGTCGCAAAGAAAAAAGCAGTGACATTTAAGTCTGCAAGCTGAACATCTTTTGCGTAGCCAACCATAGACATAGCCGCAATCGAACTCATTATAAGCATTTGCTTTTTCAAGGTTTCTCCTTTTGTTAAGATATTTTTAATTTTTTTTAAAATTTATTACAAAACTAAATAGTATTTGCGAAATGCCCGTCGCAAAGAAAAAAGCAGTGACATTTAAGTCTGCAAGCTGAACATCTTTTGCGTAGCCAACCATAGACATAGCCGCAATCGAACTCATTATAAGCATTTGCTTTTTCAAGGTTTCTCCTTTTGTTAAGATATTTTTAATTTTTTTTAAAATTTATTACAAAACTAAATAGTATTTGCGAAATGCCCGTCGCAAAGAAAAAATATGTAAAATCTAAAAATTTATTATCGTTCATAATCATCAGCAAAACAAAGCAAATCAGGCAAAAAATCAAGCCGAAATAAAATCTCTTATCAAGCCCTGCAAGAGCGATAAAAAATACGCTTAAAATTCCAAGCAAGATACTCACGCCCTCTCCTTTATAAATTTAAAGCTAAACCACGCAAAGGCAAGGCAAACAAAAAGACAGGCAAGCGAAATCTTGAAAATCTCAAAATTTACAAATGAGCCGTTTGCTATAGAGATCACAAAAACAACGGCAAAAACGCCGCAAGTCATCACGGAACTTAAGGCATATGCGTATCTTTTTACAAAAACCGCGCCAACAATAGCGATAAGAGCAAAAGCCGCAAAAAAGGCATAAACCTCATACTCGTATCTGGTTTTATTCTCGTAAGGTATTAGCTGATTTGCAAGCAGATAAACCCCAAGAGCGGTAAATAATCCTATAAAAAACGCATTGTTAAGTACTTTTATTGTATATATTGCGAATTTAGAGTGTTGCTTGCGACTCCACAAATAAGCTCCCGAAGCGCACATAACAAGCCCGAGGCAACCAAATACAAAAAAGATAAATCTAACAAGCTCTCCGCCAAAACCGCCGATATGAAAAATTCTCATAAACAGCATTATAAGATTTGCCCTAGGAACCTCTCTTTCAAAAATTTCTTCGATTTTTTCGTTACTTACAGCGTCAAAAACCTTAGCTTCAAAACTCAGTCCATTATCGGTAAACGGCTTATTAGGCGCAAAATTTAGCTGTATATAAGCTGCACTTTGCACACTTCTTTGGATAACTATGCTTTCGAAATTTTCGTTTGAGTGTTTATCTATGATACTTTTAACCTGATCGGTAGTAGGCATAAATTTGGCGGTTTTTGCTATCGTGCTAGGCATAAATTCTATACTTTTGTCAAGCCGTTCTCTCATTTCGGCTAAATTTTTAGAGCCCTCTTCGTCTTTTTGGGCGGTTAAATTTTGCTCGGTCATCGCCTTTGCAAGCGCTTTTTGCCTTTTGCGCTCCTCGTTTTTTGCCTTGGCTTTAGCGGTAAAATTCTCTTGCATACTTGCTCTGTTTTGAGCAGTAGCTTCAAAATATATCCCTTTTAGCATAAACCTCTCAACCAGATAAAGACCCGAAACGCTAAGCATTAAAAATATCACAAACCCGCTAACGCTGGCTAAGATATGAGAATCCATCCAAAAGGATTTTTTTCTAAATTTGAAAAAATCTTTTAAAATTCTCTTGTGTATCAAAATGCCCGACAGTAAAACAAAAAGCATAACTACGGTTATATAGCCGATTATTTCGCGTGCGGTCGCTCTATTTATAAACCACAAATCATAATGAAGAGCACTTAAAAACCCTCCTCCGTAAGTACTTCTGCCCATTATGACCTCAGCCGTATCGGGGTCAATCTTTACGACTTTACGGTTTCTTCTATGCTCTCTTACTCTAACGTCATCATGCCAAGATACGGTTACATAAGGAGCGAATTCGCTTGGCGGCGTTATCCTCCAGATATCGGAATTTGGATGATATTTTTTGAGATATTTAAGCGAAGTATCCAGATATTCGCTATTTTTGTAGTTTAATTTATAGTATTCAGGCTGCATAAATAAAGTTATGTCGTCTCTGTAATAAGCCAAGGTTCCGCTAAAAAATATAAAAAATATCACCCAAGTAGAGGCAAGTCCGAAATATCTATGAAAGAGCCGAAGCATAGTCATATCCCGACCGCCAAGGCGGTAAATAAAACCGTTAATACAAGAATAAATTTAAGTCTTATCGTATAGCAGGATAAAAACCAAACGGTAAAAATGCCCATAAATAAAAAATTTGCGACTACGAGCTTTTCATTTTGAACGATATCTAGAAAATTTGGAATTTTGATACTTAAATAATAAGATATGATAAATCCAAACAGTATGCATATAACGCTTCTAATTACAAATTCTTTTGCTCTTGAGGACAAAATGCATCCTTGATCATCAAAATTAATTCTAAATTATAATTTAATAGTAATAAAAATCAACTTAATGTAATTATGATATTTGCTACTATTTCGTGGAAAAACGGCGATTAAAAGTTAAGATTTTAAATTACTTTAAAATATTCAAAATCAAAAGCTTGAGATAAATTTGACTTGAATATTTAAGACAACAATTTGATCGTTATGCGTAAAACACTTCAATTTAGCTTTTGGGCTTGCAAAAGTTTTTTGTTTTCATCTGTTGGAATATAAATTTTAAAGATATTTTCACCATTTTTGTCATAAAACCGCACTGATTTTGATAGCATTCCTATGAAAGTTTGAGTTACAAAAAATATCTTATCTATATCACTTGCCTTTAGATATCCGCTTAAACCGGAGTTTTGTACCGAAATTATAATACCCTTTAGCACAACTTTCTGAAGGAATTACGGTCTTAAATTCTATTATAAAACGGAGTATTTTTACAAAAAGAACCTCGCCCTAGCCTTCTACATTAGGTATAGCTTCATCGGATTTGGCACCTTCGACACTCTTGCAAAATTCTCAAGGCGAATACTGTTATAAGATATGAGCGCAGCGTTAGAGAAGCCAAGCACGCTTCTAAGTCGGATATCTTAGGGGTAATAGCCAAAAGCATTAGATACTCAATGCTTGGCGAATATAACGATAACAGCCACAATAATGAGCCAACAGAGATAAAAGATAAGATAAAAAGCAAGATAGTGGGGATGGGATGAAGATGTAACCAAGGAAGCTTTTTATTATCGCTTGTCAATATGACACAACCTGTCATTAGCTTATGTTAAATTTACGTCGTAATTTAAATCAAAGGAGAAAAAGTGCTAAAGTACATAATTGGAGGCGTGGCGTTAGTGGCCATTGGATATGGGTTAAAGACTTATGCCGACGAATACGGAATATTTGACGAGATAAGCGACAAGAGTGGTGCAAATAAGCCTGCGTTAGACGAAAGCGACGAGAACAAAGAGAGTGAGGATAGCGAAAATAAAGGCAAATATCCGGTCGTATATGCCGCCGATATCTAAGCCTCTCAAAGCAAGCAAAGGCTAAATTTAAGCCGAGCTTGCTTTGTTTAAATTTGATGCAATGCCAAGCAAGACAAATCGCAACAGCATCAAAAAGATTAGAGAAAATATCAAGTAATACAAACATAAAATTGTCACAAAAATTGTATTTATAGTTTTAAATGATATAAAAGCTTGGATTAATATTTTTAAATTATAATTAACAAAATAAATTTTTCCGTAATGCTAAAGAAAGAAGGTAAAATGCAGGTAAAATTAGAAAAACCGATGGGGGGGGGGGTAGCTCTAAGGGCAAATATTTTTCGTCAAATTTTACTACCTTTTTTAGCACATTCTTCATCAAATTTAATCACTTCAAAAATCAATAAATTTCACCACAAGGAACACATATGCAAATTTTAAAGCAAACGTATATCAAATACTTGCAAGACGTGTCGGCGATACTAAGCCCTTTAAAATTCGACGTAAAAAAACAGGAAGAGTTGATAGACTCTTTGCGGGCAACAGAGCTTATCGTACCCGTTGTAGGTGGCTTTAGCGCAGGCAAAAGTACGCTGATAAACTCATTTTTAGGCTCAGGCGTGCTGCCTACAAACATCACTCCCGAAACCGCGCTCGCTACCGAGCTGAGATACGGCGAAGAAAGCTATTTTGAGGCGGTAAAAGAAAACGGCGATAGTGATAGATACGATCTTGCTCAAACAGACGAGATCAAAGAAAGGGCTGCCGAATATAAATTTTTACGCCTTTATCTAAATAACGAAAATCTAAAGGCTATCGAGCCTTTAGTGCTGGTCGATATGCCGGGCTTTGACTCGCCTATACAGTTACATAATCAAGCCATTTTGAGCTACCTTAGCAAAGGTAAATACTTCATCGTACTAATTAGCGTCGAGGACGGCAATATCACAAGCAGCGTACTAAGAGAGCTACAAAACATCAACGAATTCGGCAAAGGTTTTTCGTTTTGTGTGAGCAAGGCGAATTTAAGAGCGCCAAGCGACGTAGATTTGATAAAAAATAGGATAGAAGAGCAACTGAAAGACTATCTTGATTATCAAAAAGACGTAACAGTCATTGGGCTTGACAGCGGAGGCGAGCTAAAAAATATCCTTGAAAAAATCGACTCGAAAGAGCTTTTTAAAAATATGTTTGAGAGCGAGCTAAAGCAAAGCTCTTTTGAGGCGCAAAGCGCTATCGACACCACCAAATCAGCTCTAAAAAGCTCTAAAGAAGAGGCACAAAACGCTATAAACGAACTAAAGCGAGGCATAGAAAATCTAAAAGCCAAAAAGCAAGCCGCGCTTAATGAAATACAAAGCAGATACTCGGACGGTAGCGTAAATTCCGTTATTGCAGCGGTTGCTAACGATATAAATATGAACATCGACACTCTAGCAAGCCTTGCCGCCGTAAATCAACAAGGTTTTGCCGCTGAGCTAAACGGCATCATAAAAACCTCGCTAGTGCGCGAGATAAAAAATAAAATGAGCGATATCGGCTCGCAGCTAGTAGATAACTTTAGCCTTGAGATGAGAAGCTTAAATTTGACCGATTTCAAGATAGACGATGTATGGATAGAAAAAATCTCGCAAACAACAAAAGAGTTTTTGCAAAAAGCCCAAAGTGGACTTATAGATTTTAGCAAAAAGCTAAAAAGCGGCGAAAATGCAGGCAGACTATATAAAGCCATAACCACCATCATAGGCCTTACTACGACGGTTATAAATCCGCTTTTAGAGGTCGTTATCGTATTTTTGCCTGAGATCATCTTGTTTTTCACCCAAGGATATGCCGAAAATAAAAAACGCGAGCAAGCAAGAGAACAGATAATAAACAGCGTCATTCCGTCGGTAAAAACAAAGCTTAGAAGCGAGATGCCGTCCTTGTTAAACGAGCAAATAAGCGCGATGATAGAAGCCGTAAGCGATAAATTTGAAGAGCAGCTCCGTCAAAAAGAGGCTGAAATATCAAAAGCCGTAAAGGAAAAAGGCGACGACGTACAGGATATCGAGGCTCAAATTTTGGCTCTTGAAAACGCAAAAGAAGAGATAAAGACGCTAACGACTAAAATTTTATATGCAAAGGACTAATAATGAACATAGTTAAATTTACTAAAGAGCTTGAAGCCATCATAGCTAAATACGACCTTGGTAATGAAGTTTCACTTTTAAAACAGGATAATTCTATCTCAAAAAGTTCGGAATTAGAAGCCGAGATAGAAGGTATGCAAAAAGATGGCAGAACGCTAAAGCTAGGCATCATCGGACGCGTAAAATCAGGCAAAAGCTCACTCATAAACGCACTTATTTTTGACGGAGAGGACGTGTTGCCAAAGGCTGCTACTCCGATGACTGCTGCGCTTACGGTTTTAAAATACGGGCAAAATTTAGAGGCCGAGGTTGATTTTTTCAGCGAAGAGGACTTGCGGGACATCAAAGAGGACGCGGCTAGATTTCAAAAAAGAAAAAGCGAGATGGCCGAGGCCAAATTTAACGAGCTGATAGAGAGTGAAAAAGGAAAGCAAAAGCTAATTAAAAAACTAGACGAAGCCAAAGAGGCCGAGCTACGAAAAAGAGCGATGAATTTCGCCGAACAAGAGATGCGAAATGATGCGGCTTTAAGCGCAGCCGCCGAACAATACGAGCGTATCAAACATTCTGGAGTAAATTCGGCAAATTTAGATGAGTTTAAAAATATCTCCGCTGCTAGTATGGACGAGCTAAATCGCAAGCTTTATGATTTTGTCGGCGCTGACGGTAAATATATGCCATTTACCAAATCCGTAACGCTAAAACTAGATCAGGAAAGCCTAAAAGATATAGAGATAATCGACACTCCTGGTGTAAACGACCCGGTCGTATCAAGAGAAGAGCGCACTAAGCAGCTTTTAAAAACTTGCGATGTGGTGTTGGTAGTTTCGCCTTCCGGCCAGTTTTTGAGCTCGGAGGATACGAATTTACTCGACCGCGTCACTAAAAAAGACGGAATCAGAGAAGTATATCTAGTGGCATCTCAGGTAGACAACCAACTCTTTGGTAGCGAAAAAGAAAAAGGCGGCGGTTTGTTGCCTAAAGTGCTTGAAAATATAAAAGAAACTTTAAGCACTCAGCAGTCAAAGGTTTTGGGGGAGACGAAGGCGCAAAGTCCTGAAGTAGGCGATAGTCTAGATGAGCTTATAAACAGTAAGGTGCTCCTAAGCTCGGCAGCAGCATTTTATATGATGAAAAACTATAACACACAAGCCAAGTGGGATGCGAACTCAAAGCACGTTTGGGGGAATTTAAATCACTTTTACCGAGATTATTTTGATGACAAGCAGTCAGCTTTGGCAAATTTAAATTTGTTGTCTGGCATCAAGGCGATCGAGCAAATAGTCTCAAAAGTAAAAGAGAAAAAAGAGGAAATTTTACAAAAAAGAAGCGCGGAGTTTATCTCGGTCAAATCTAAAAATATACTCAACTATCAACAAGCGATAGAGCAGCAAATTCAAGAAAAAATACAAACAATTGAAAACTCCGATATAAATGAGATAAAGCGCCAAAGAGAGGAGATGTTAAAAATCAAATCAAAAGCCGTAGAGGCTGTAAATACGGCATACGAAGACTCCCTTGAAGGTTTTGAGTTAAATATCAAAGATAGGCTTTTTGCCAAAGTCGAAAGTTACTTTAAAAAGCTAACCGACGATATAGCTAGTAGCGAAGCTACAGAGGAATATAGTTACAAAGTCAAAGATAATGGATTTACAAATTTATGGGGACTTTTTGGCGATAGATACAAAACAAAATACGGCACTAGAACCACCGTCAAAGCCGGTTACGTCAAAAACTCTCTCGATCAAGTTATATCTGAGGTAGAAAATTTAACCGAGATAGAGTATAGACAAAATATAATGGAGTGGAAGAAGAGCCTGTATAAGTCGCTGATATCATCGGCTAGAAGCGTAGTAGATGACGATATATTAGATCCCGTTATCATCTCACGCACCATAAGAGGGACTTTAAATTCTGTACAAAACCCAGACATCAACTATACCGGATCATTTCCTAGAGAACTACAAAAAAGCGGAACTCTAAAAGGCTACGAAGCCGAGGAATTTTTAAATGCGGCCAGCGAATTTGCAAGAAATTTAAAAAGCAGAGTAAAAAACGACGTAAAATCCAGCGTCAATGCACTGATCGACTCGTTTAAATCCCAAGACGTGGCAAATATTATTTTCGTAAAATATGATGAAGAAATAAACTCTCTAGTTAGCGATATAAACAATAAAGAACAAGCTTTGGATAGATATAAATTTATACTAAAGGATATAAAAAATGCAAATGCGAACTAATATAAAAGATATGAGAGATAATATAGATGCCTTAAATGGATTATTTCATTTTTTAAGAAACAAAAAGCATATAAAAAAGCATGTTTATGAAAATTTAGACGCTATAGATGATTTTGTCAAAAATGCTGAAATTTTGATCACCAAAAAAGAAGAGCAGGATAAAATTTTAACCGATCTTAGTCTTAGACATGAGTTAGTTTCGGAACTTCTTGCTGCCAAAGTTCAAAACAAAGGCGTAATGATGTTTCATGAGACGTTAAACGGCGACTATATGGAGTTTGCTAACGCTGATGATACGCTAGCAAACGAAGCTGAGATATTTTTGCAGATGCAAAATATAGAAAAAGAGCTTGGTATCATAGCCGCTTGTCCTGAGCTATATCAAAAAAATATCATAGCCGTGGGCGGCGGATTTAGTGCTGGCAAGTCTGAATTTATCAGTAGCTTTATGGGCTCGGGTGTGAAGTTGCCTATCTCTATAGAGCCTACTACCGCCATACCGGCATACGTCATGAATGCGCCAAAGGAGTATCTGCTGGGCTACTCTAAAAACGGCGGTGCGATTGATTTGCGTAAGATAGATAAAAATTTTCACGCTAGGCTAAATCACGATTTTATGAAAGGATTTAAATTTAACTTAAAAGAAATTCTGCCATTTATCGTGCTAGGTACGAAGCTAAAATTTAAAAATATCTGCTTTATAGATACCCCGGGCTATAACCCGTCAGGAAATATAGCAAACTATGGTGCCGACATAGATACGGCAAAAGAGTTTTTGGAAGAAGCGGGAGTGTTTTTATGGCTCGTGGGGCTTGACAGCACAGGTACGATGCCAAGCGGCGACTTGGAGTTTTTAAGCAGCTTGGATCTAGACAACAAGAAGCTATACGTCTTGATAAACAAAGCCGACCTAAGAGCGCCTAGCGACCTAGAGGCCATTACTGAAACCGTAAGGCAAAATCTAGATAACTACAGTATAAATTACGAAGGCATACAGACCTTTAGCTCTGTTAGAACCCTTGAAAATCCTTGCATAGTCGGTAAAAGCTTAGAGGAATTTTTGACCGAATGCGATACGCCCAGCCAAAAGCACGTAGAGATTTTTAATAAGCTAAAAAATATATACCAAGCATATAAAGGCGCGATAGAAGGCAGCATAAAAGAGAAAAAATCTATTCAAAAGACGCTGCAATCAGTTAGTATAGATATGCTAGAAGATGGCCTTGACGATATGGGTAGCAAGGCCTACACTAAACTTGGCGAGTTAAAAAGCACCTTTGGCACGAAGAAAGAAGAGGAAAATCTGAAACTACTAAAAGCTGCAATGGATAAATTCAAAGAGGCGGTTAAAGCGGTATTCGGACTCGAGGATGTTCCAATTGATTTTGATAAAGTCGAAAAAATAGTGGATTTTAAAAAGATAGATAGTGAAAATGTCAACGATAATATTAAAAATTTTTTTGAGAACTTGTATATTTCTATGAGTAATCCAAAGCGAGGGAGAATGGAAAATATGATTAACGATGTTTCCAATGGTTTTGATCCTGAAGATTTGGAGTGTAAAGAAAACCAAAATTCGCAACATGACCGAAGTATAGTCACGGCAAAGGATATAATGTGAACTTAATTAGAGAAGAAGTGTATGAGGTTTTTATATCAAGAATATATAAAAATAGAGATATTAGATTGCCAGAGGTGTTTGAATGTGACAAAATTCTTGGTGAGAATCATCATAAGAGTAAAAATATGCTTGTAATGGAATTATTGAATATAGTAAAAAGGAGCAATAAAGAAAGTAATGAAGAGTATATAGCTAAAATTTGGTGTTTATTGGCTGGTTATGGATATCTTAATATTGATGACCAATTTTTTATAAGTGAATATGAGGAATCTAAACAAAATCAAGAAAAAATGAGAAGCCGAGTAGTTGCCGACCTTATTAAAATAAAAAACAAAATAGATACTGGAAATGGGGAATATGAAGCCTTCGTAAATAATTTTTGCAATATGTTTGCTGATTTTGAAAGGTATTTAAAAGAAACATATGAAAATGATATAAATAAAAAATACAATGATTTTGTAAGTATTTTGGAAAAGGTATCGGGCAAGATTCCCATTAGGAAAATAGCTATGCAAGGAAAACTTAATAGATTGGATTATGTAAGATATCTTTTTAAACTTCTTGGTTTTAATTTTTTTTCCAGAGATATTCGTGTAAATTTCTTTTACAAACGCAACTCTTTGCACAGTTTTATAAAAGATGTAAAAATTAATGGAAATGAGTGTAATATAGAGCCATTTTTTGAAATACGCGACATGGCCAAAGATCTAGATGATGTAACATATTGTATTTTTTATGAAAAATTTTGGGATAGCTATAGAGGCTGGGAGGATACCCATAAAACATACGATAGTATATTTGAAATAACTTTTGGAAATTTTGGTAAATTTGTCTCGCGTTTATTATCTGGCGTAAGTCAGTCTATAGAAAATATAATAAATTTAGTTACTAGACAAAATAGAAGAACCAATAATACAACTTCTGATAGAACTATACTAATTATTAATAGGCCAGACAATGGAGCAAAACCAAAAAGAGAGATAAATGGATATTGGAAAATAATACCCTGCATAATTGGCATCGCATATTTTATTTTTTTTGTGGTACGTAAAATATTCTTTTGACCTAACCTGTCGCACCTCTTTACTATAATTTTATAATCTTAACGGCAAAGAGGCGCGATAAATTTATATCTCTTAAAAATTCTATAAGGATGAAATATGGCAATACAACCAAAACCGTTTAAAATCTACTGCCCAAAATGCGGTTTTGAAAAGAGTGTTCAGTTTAAAAGCGACTGTTTAGGTGCAGGCGACTTTAAGCAAATACCGCAAATTTGTCCAAAATGCGGCAACGAAGATCTAGAGCGCAAAACCACATCCGCAAGTTCAGGTCTTGTCGATGCTATAACTGAGGTATTTAAAAAGGCTCTTAAGAGTTAAATTAGTATAATCATCCCACGGTTATATGCTAAATTTAAAGGCAAAGTATGCACAACATCCTCATCCTCTACAACCCCTACTACCAAAGCGATGTTATCGAGCAGCACCTTAAGATCTTGATTTCCAAAGGCAAAGTAGCCTTTGGTAAGATAAAAAGTAAGCGGCGAGATATGATAAACTCTCACGAAGCCGAGCTTGAGAAAATTTACGAGGACTTAAATTTAAGCAATCAAAGCCTAAAAGCCGAAAGTCCTAAAACGCCAAATCTGACTCCTCGGAGCCTTGACGGCGATAAATATCTGCAACTATTCCTGACCGATTATTCAAATTTGTTCGTAGCAAAAGTCGTCGCCGTAACTAGCGATGATATGAGCGAGATAGCGCCTGAGTATTATAAAGAAAAAAGACTCGATGTAGAAAAGTGGTTTATCATAAGCGATATCAGAGAGCTGGTTAGAAACGACTTTGAATGCGTTAGAGACGATTACTTGGCAAATTTTACCGTAAGCGGCCATACCTACGCAGTCTACGGCAACGCTTACGTCTATCCGCTAATCATAAAGATGAAGCAAGAGACGCTCTATTTCGAGGATGAGGACAAATTTTATCCCGATGTTTATAAAAGCGCCGAGTTTTTAGAGATAAAGCGAAATTTGATCCGATACTGTTTCGGGCGAAGCCTAATAAATCTAATGCACCCGGATAGCATAGAAAATATCATCTCCGCCGAGATAGAATACCTTGATAATATAGCTAACCCGCTTTATGACTTTAGCTCCGTCGTGGTCAAATACTCAAAAACTATGGAGCAAGAGATCTATGCTTTCGCTAAAGTTCTCATAGAGCGACTCGCAAAGATAAAGCCGTCTATATTAAAAATCCCATACGAAGTGCAGGGCACGAGCTTTACTGTAAGCGACATATTTGAAAACAAGCCAAATTTAGGTACTTATAAATTTCTTTTCAAAAATCGCCTGATCCAAGATGCGCTTGAGGGAAATTTGCTGCAAAACTACGTGGCTAGAACTCTGCCAAAAGTCATAACCGAGCTTCAAGATTTACGAAACGAAACCGTACACGCTAAAGCCCCCACCCATGCCGACGTAACTAAGCTAAGAGCAAAGATAGTAGGCGCGACTTGTGAGAGCGTACTAGCCAAAGTAGTCAAAGCTAGGGCTGAGGCGGGGAAGGCTAACTACATATTTTGAGATGTCGCTATGATAACGACCTTGGCTCCGCCCATGGCTTCATCGTATACGTATTCTATGCTTACGGTTGTTTCATAGCCAAAAGCCCTTGCCACAACGTCTAATATTTCTTGCATATCTTCTAAAGATATGCCGGGCGCAGCATCTGTTTTAATATATACAGATACCTCTTCGGCGTTAAAATAGCCATAAAGCGCTGCCGATTTTACGGCTTTTCTAGTAGCATTTAGCGCGGCTTTTTTGCCTTTTGCTTGTGCTTGCGCTACTGCTATGGTGCCTCGGCGGGCAATGAGCTGCTGGGTCTCGCGCGTCAAATTTTCGCTTTGATTATTTCCTTTGAGCGACGTCGCCACCAGCTCGCAAACTATCTTGCCTAGAGCGCAATCGAGCGTTTTTAAAACACGACGCAAGGAACTAAAATCAAATGAATTTTTGGGTTTTAGCCCTTCTATTCTTTTTTGCCTTTTTACCAGCCATTCGTTTATTTTGCCGTATTTGTTAAATTTAATATCGTCATCTGCGCCTAGCTCGGGATTATTTATCACGTTTTCAAAACTCTCAAACCTATCTTTGTAATACCCCAGCATTTCATCGGCGTCCTTGTGTGAAGTTGTATTATCGGCGATTTGTTTTAAAGTATCGCTTATTTTCGTAAAAGACCTACTCGTGTTCATTTTTCCTCCTTGACTTTATCGCAAAATTTAACTCCGTCTACCTCCCAATCATACTCCCCGGCAATAGTTGTCAAATTTTGCGCTGCAGCTTGCAGTTGTCTTAGCGCATCTTTCATCTTGCTTACCTTACTGCTTCCACCCATACCGGATTCTAGGTTTTGAGGCTTACGGCCGTTTGGAGCTGAGTTAGCGTCCAGTAAAATTTAATCAAAGCCGTATCTAGCTCTATCTGAGCTAGCGGACTTATGGCCGAATTTATAGCATTATTTTCCTGCTCGCCGTAGTCTTTGCCGATTTCTAAAAGTAGATCCGGCAAATAGTTTTCGTGAAATTTATTCTCCATCCCGGATAGCTTTTTTAGGATATTTTCGTCTATTTCGTTGTATTCATCTAGCCCCATAGCCGTTTTAGCGGCGTATCCGATAGTTTTTGCTACGCCTCCGAAGGGCCCGAAGGTATCTTTATAGTACATATCGTCTATTTCTCGCTCATCTGCGTCAATCGGTTTTTTAGTTAGCTTTATGCTTTGGGTTAAATTTAGTATTTGATCCGTTAGTTCGCTCATCTTAAAGCCTTTTGCTTTAGCTACCGCCTCGTTAGCCTTTTGGATAAAATCTACGTTTAAACTCATCTAATCTCCTTTGATTTAAATTACGATGTAAATTTAACATAAGAGAGTGACAGGTTGCGTCGCAAAGAAAAAATTAGCTAAAATACGTCAAATTTAAATAGGAAGGATTAAAATGCGCTCTCACGATAAAATCGGATTTAGGCTATCTCGTATCTTAACCAGACTAAATAGCGGCGCAAGGCTAGGCATAGACGAGCTTGTGGAGGAATTTAACGTAAATAAAAGAACGATTCTAAGAGATTTTGAGCGACTAAGTATCTTGCCTATCCAAAAAGAAAACGGCAAGTATTTTTTAGAAGAGTACGCTCTTGGCAAACTGGGCTTTAAGGACATAAAAGCCTTTGCCGCATTAATCGGCGCAAGGTCGCTGTTCCCCGAGCTAGACGATAGATTTATCAGCGACGTTTTAAACGAAAAGCTAAACAAAGCCTATCTAATCAAAAACCAAGGCTTTGAAAGTATCCAAATCTCAAGAGACGATTTTGAAGCCGTAAGCGCCGCAGTCATCAAAAACCGCACCTTGGAGTGTGAGTACAACGGTAAAGAGCGCAAACTAAACCCGTATAAACTGATAAACAATAGCGGTATATGGTATCTGCTAGCAGACGACGAAGGCAAACTAAAAAACTTCACGCTCTCTAAAATAAAACGCATAAAAATAAAGGGCGATACTTTCGCTGCAAACGCCGAGTTTTTAAAACGTATCGAAAAAAACGATACGAACTGGTTTTCGGATGCTAAATTTAAGGTTACGCTTGAAATCAAAAACGAAGCGATGGAGTATTTTAAGAGAAAAGAGTTTTTACCCAACTACGAAGTAGTGCAAGAGAATAAGGATAAGATCATAATAAGCACGATGATTTCATATGACGACGAGATACTACGGGTGGTAAAATACTGGCTACCGTTTATAAAGATAGTCGAGCCTTTAAATTTAAAGGATAAATTTGAAAATTTGCTTAGGGATTATCTGAAATGACATAGTAGGAAGTTTATAAAGCGCTCTACTCTGCCGTTTCCGTTGTAAAACTGATGCATTGGCCTCAAAACAATAGTGAATTGCAGCCGGTTTTATAATTTTGCTTATTGTATAAAATATTATGATTTGGCATGGTTTTATAGAGCCGTTAAATTCGCCAAGATTTCTTGAGGTTCTATTGAGCGCCTTGTATTTACGGACTTGAATGAATTTAGTCAAGAGGTGGCTATTACTTCATACGCTACCAGACCACAAGACGCCTACTCAGTATGCTATAACGAGAGATAAAAAGTGCCATATGTTGGAAACGGGTGTATTTATTATTCATAAGAATCATTTTTTGTTATAATGTCGATACTTATTTATAAAACCGATCAAAAAAGGAGAAAAAATGTCAGATTTTATTAAGGCTTTTGAAGAGGAATTTCAAAAACAAAGAGATAGTGTTAAAAAGCCAAATTTGGCAATTGTTGGTGGAACTGGAGTTGGAAAAAGTTCTCTTATAAATCGCACATTTGGTAAAAATGTGGCAAAGGTTGGTGTCGGGGTTCCTGTTACTAAGGGTATGAATAAGATAGAGGATCCAAGCGGAAATGTACCGATTGTATTTTATGATACTGAAGGATACGAGACGACAAGTGCCAATGAGCAAAATAACACAAATTTTGAGCAAAACATCATCCCTGAGTTTGAAAAACTTCAAAAAAAGAATCTAGATGAGCAGATACATATAGTTTGGTATTGCATATCTATAGCAAATCATAGAGCAACGCCTTACGATATAAAAAAGGCTCAATTAAACTTAAGCGGATTTTCTCTTATCAATTTTAACAGTTTCTGATATAAGTTTTCCTGTGTAGTTTTAGTATTATATCTAAATTCACACTCTTTAAGATGAAGTAAGAAATTCCCTTTCTTAATGCCTTTAAATTTAGCTAGTCTATGTTTAGCGTATCCCTAGAAATTCTCAATGCCATTTATATGGTTTTTCCCATTAGCGAATTCATTTTTGGAGTGTTTTACTCTGTAGTGTGCTTTGACTCCGTAATCAACCAAGCCATCATAGGCCTTCCAGCAATCTGAGTAAATAACGCTCTCATCTAATTCACTAAACTCCGATAATATAGGTATCAACTCGCTAGCAGAGCAGTTTTTAACTATTTGAGTATAAACTTTGCCGTCTCTTTTAAGCATACCGAATACCGGTGTTTTATTTGCTGCACTCTACCTCTTTTCCCCCTTACTCTCTTAGCTCCGAAGTAGCTTTCGTCTATTTCTATCTCACCGCTAAATTTACTTATCTTTTCACACTCTTTAGACATAAGAATTCTTATTTCCCTAAAGATTTTACATAGCGTTACTTCTGAAATTTTAGTTAAATTTGATATCTTTGATGCTTCTATATCTTCTGTAAAGTACTTGAGAATTTCTCTAAATTTCTTCTCTGAAATTCGGGAACGGACTATATATTTGTTTTTTAACTTCGCTACGCTCGTTACTTTTCAAGAACATAGTTCTCATCGTAACTTACTACTCCTTTGTGTGAGCTTAAGTTAAAGAGAGCCTAAAAAATATCAAGTATTTTAAAGATAACGGATATAAAATTGCAATAGTTTTTACAAAATGTGACGTTGATGAGGAATTGGAGGATGGTAGCGGTAAGGATGCAAGCAAATTTAAAGGCATCATCAAAGACAAAATCGGCCCAATGAATTTTTTTGAAACTACAAGTAATGAAAGTATGAAACTTGATATAGATGCTTTACTTGAGTGGTCCGTTAGTCAACTTGATGGTGAACACTTAAGGCAGGCTTTTATATCGGCTCAAATTTCTTCGATAGAGCTTAAAAAGCAAGAAGCATATAGGATAGTAAAAATAGCTGCCACAACTACTGCTGCGACAGCGGGACTAAATCCAATACCAATCTCAGATGCTCTTCTTATAGCGCCACAACAAATGACAATGTGCGTAAAGGTAACAAATATCTTTTGGTTAAATACGGGCAGTGCTTTAAATTTAGAAGAGCTTTTAAAAGCACAGTTGCTACAAATGGTAGGCAAAGCAGCAGCAGCTGGTCTTACAAAATTAATACCTGTTTTGGGGCAGCTCATAAACGCCACTGTTGCAGGAGGACTTACTTATGGATTTGGTGCTGCAATAACTGAGGCAAATGCTAAGGCCTTAGATGAGTTTTTAAAGACTGGCAAAATGCCTGTTTGGGCTGAAGTTTTTAACTCAAAATTTATATTTGATATTATGAACAAAGCAAAAGATCAATTCAAAGGATAAGCCATGAGTAT
This sequence comes from Campylobacter rectus, assembly GCF_004803795.1. Classification (NCBI taxonomy): domain Bacteria; kingdom Pseudomonadati; phylum Campylobacterota; class Epsilonproteobacteria; order Campylobacterales; family Campylobacteraceae; genus Campylobacter; species Campylobacter rectus. Next base: position 2,022,299 of record NZ_CP012543.1, read on the forward strand.
TGCTTGTAATGTTTTAATCATAGGAAAAACCGGCACCGGCAAAAGCTCTTTTGCAAATTATCTTTTTGATGTGGACAAATTTACTACCGGTTCAGGGGAGCCAGTAACCAGTTGGGCTGAAAATTTTCAAGCATATCATTTTGAAAAAAAGGGAATAAAGATAAATGTCTATGATTCTGTAGGCTTAGAACCTGATAATCAAACAAAATGGATGGGTGAACTTGATAAATTTTTGGTTCAAAAGCAGAGCAAAAAGGACCCAAACGAAATCATACACTTGCTATTTTATATCATAAACGCTTCAAGTGCCAGAATAGAGCTTGGCGAGATAGATAAGATAAAAGAGATCAAAGAAAAATACGATATAGACGGAGTAGTAGTGCTTACTCACTGCGATGTCGCCGATAATGATACGCTATGTCAGCTTGAAAAAACTTGTGAGCAAAATAATCTTAAAAGTATTAAAATTTGCTCCATATCAAGGAAGACAAGAGCTGGAGTACAAAGTCAAAAGTGTGGTAAAGACGAGGCTGTCAAAATTTTACTTAGCTCATCGTATGATAAGGTTGGTAGAGAGCTTAGCATAGCTACCTATGATAGTGTTATAGGATATATGGAACAGACAAGAAAAAAACTAAAAGATAAAATTTCTTTGCTTGATTTTGGTCTATTTAAAAGCGATAAAGATAAATTTCAACATGAATTTGCGGCTGCTATCAAGCCTATACTTGAGGATATACAGAACGAGAAAATCATTCCGCAAAATTATATCTCATATAAACAATTTTTAGATGAGTTTAGCAATGAGTATAAAGGCGAGGATGTCTTTAGTGAAAATTTTAAAAAGCTAAAAGCAAAGGTAGAGGAATTTAAAAGCTATTTTGCGGTGAACAATTGTCTTCCGATATCGTTATTGTCTATAGTTTTAGGTAGTGGATTCTTAGCGATGGGATTTAATGTTTTTATTCCGCTTGGCATAAAAGCTATTCGTAATTCTATGCAATTAAATTTAATAGATTCGAAGATAGATATTTTTATAGATGAGTTACTTAAAGAAAAGTATGCAATTATGCAAGAGGATAAAAATTTAAGCAGCGATGATATCCGTAGGCTTGAAGTGCTAAAGGATTACACTCAAATTTTACTGAAATTTGAGGATATGCCATTTTTAAAATACAATATTAGTTCTATGCCATTTAATTTATTGACACTAGCCATATTATTAATACCATTTGATCAAGTCACAGAAAAGTTAGTTGTTTTATTTTCGTCGCTCGGCGATACGCCTTTTGAAAAGCTATGCAAAAGTATAGACGATGCCATTAGCAAAGATGATTTTAAAGAGATCTTTAGAGCCACCAAAGATGCTTGCAGATACATAAATCACAATAACTATCAAGAGTTTGAAAATCATAAAAAGGCAAAAGAAATTTTGCATAAAGGGATTAAAATTATACAAGAGAGATTTGATAAGGCAACAACAATAGCCGACAAAGCCAAAAACGGCAAAAAGATAAGCACTGATGAGATGGAGTATATGAAAAATATGCTAAATGATATAAGCTAAGCGACATAACCTGTCACCTTCTACTGTTACAATAATGCTTGAAGTTCAATAAAGATATATTACATATAAAGGAGACACTATGATAAAAGATAATGTATTGGCGGCAATTCTTGCTGTGGATTTTTTAACAACACCAAGTAAAGACTTTAGTCTTGCATATGCTTGGGCCGAAAGGATACTTACAACTATTCAGGTATCGCCAGAATATTTAACACATATATATAATTCCCTTTCTAATCAAGAAATTGAAATCAATGCAATCATGGACTATGTTACTGCAATAACAGGCGATAGCGTCGACAATGCTATAAGGGATATACAAAATTGCAAAAAACCGAATTTGAAAAGTTTGCAAGAGGATAGTCTAATGAAAGCATATGACGCTATGCAAGTTGTGTATCAAAGAAATTATGAGCAAGACAATCCATATGTTTATACGCCCGAACAAATAAGAGATGTGCTGAGCAAAATAAATGTATTGGTAGATAAAATTGAATTAAAAATTTTATTTGATGAAGAAGAGATGGCGAAAACACTAAAACTTTTCAAATTTAAAGATCAAAGGGGATTGCTGGAATATACATCCGAACAAGCTAAAGAGATTGAACATATGGTTCCAAAAAGTGCTATTAGAACAAGCCAAGAAGATCTATTTGGTGTAGCTCTTATATTAATAACTGAAAACAAATTAAGAAATATAATTACCAGCAACCCTTTTGCGGTTATGGCCTATTTAAAAACCACTAATCAAAGAGATTTTATAAAAACCTATAATGATATTATGAATAACTATAGGATAGCAAACGAATATATTTCAAAATACATGGATTATTTGCAACAATATGATATTAAGAATATAAACATAAAGAATTTTTCTGCAAAACAGCTGGAATACAGCAATGAATTACATATATTGATATTAAAAGACTATTATATGCTAACAATAAATAATCTGAACAAAAGAGATTAATTCGCAAGATTTTTATGTTATGTGAAAGGTTTTATCGATTAAAACATATTTAAACTTGCTTAAATATGTTTTAATATAGTACAAAAATCCTCAAGAGATAAGCACTAAAAATAGTACTTAAAAATATTTGGCTCAAGATAAGTTAATAGGATTTTTAGCTGTGACCGCGTCTTGCTAAAAATCTTATTAAGTTCCGTTGAACCAAGTTTAATTACGGAGAAATTTAGCATAGGCATGCGACAGGTTGAGTCAAATTTTAAGATTTTCAACCAAGAGGATATTTTCTTTTAAAATTTTATTGTGGTATAGGTCGGGTCGCAAAATAACCTATCCTTAATAAGCAAATCCGCTATCTCTTCATAGGTTTTATCGTCTATCTTATCGCGAAATTTAACGTTTCCGGATTTACAATCCAAGCTCTTTATTTGACCGTTTAGATCTACTCCGTTTATATTTTACTTCAAAGGGATATCCTTAACGAGATATTTTGTCCGACTTGTCAGACAAAAAGCATCCTCGCTCGCAAGAGATATAAATGAATTTTTTAAGACTCATCACATACCTATAAAGCACACAAAGAAAAACTATGAGAGAAATCTCAAGACATACGACAACGGAAAACTTTACTTTTAATTAATCTAAGATATAGTTAAGTTTTTATCCACAAAATGAATATGCCTACTCTTTTACTAGAGATTTTTTATGATTTTTAAATTGTCATCTTTTCTATTACTTAAATTTTATACCAACAATAGTTTAAAATACTTTGCGACAAAATATAAAGATTGAGAATATTAAAAAATTTCGGGAATAAATTTTAGAAAACCGGTAAAACTTAAAACTCTTAAAATATCGGTAAAATCGGGATTAAAAAGGATTTTTTTAGTATAGATGGCTCCGGATGCTGGATTCGAACCAGCGACCAATCGGTTAACAGCCGACTACTCTACCGCTGAGCTAATCCGGAATATTTTAAAAGAAGTCGTATTATAGGCAAAAACGTATAGTTTGTCAATAAAATTTAGCTTAAATTTGCAAATACCGCAAATTTAGCGGCAACAAGGGTAAAATTTGCCAAATTTACCGCTAAAAATCACGCAAGACGGTAAAATTTAGTTCCCGCCGCATCTACTGTTTTTACCTTTCCGTCAGCCAAAAGCTCCTGCAAATTTAGCTTCGAGCTTTCAGAAAAGCTATTTATCACGTCATTTTCGCTTTGCGGACGGCGTCTTACGAGCTCTAGCAGCTCCTCCTTGCTAAGCTCGAATTTTTCATCGCCGTATTTTGCCGACGCTATCACGCACGGCACGCCGGAAATTTGCTGCGCAAGCTCGTATAGGAGCTCCCGGCTCACGCCTTTGACCGGATATGCGGGTGGGCGGGCGATGGTGCTTATATCCACGCGGGCGGGCAAAATTTGATTTAACGCCGCATTTAACGCTTCAAATTCCGCCTTCGTGTCATTTAGCCCTTTTACGACCAGTATTTCAAGCACTAGCTCGCCTTTGAATTCTCGCCTAAATTTAGCCATCGCGCCTACTAGCTCGTCGATGTCAATCTTCTCGCCCGAGCGATCGATCCTGGCAAAGGTCTTTTGCGCCGCGCTATCAAGGCTAAATTTGACTATATCAAGCCCTTTTAGCGCCTCGCAAATTTGAGGGTCAAGCACGCCTGAGCCGTTTGAGAGGATGAGTGTTTTAGCACGGCCTTTTATCAAATTTAGCTCGTGTGCTAGCCGCACCAGATCCGGATAAAGCGTCGGTTCGCCGTTTGCCGTGAGCGTGATGACGTCAACGTGCGGATGTGCGGCAAGCGCAGCCTTTACCTCGGCGATCACTTGCTCTACGCTAGGCGGATTTTCTATCGCCACGACGGGTTTTGCCGCCGTGAGTTCGCAGTAAACGCAGTCAAAGTTACAGCACTTTTGCGCAGGCGATAGATCGACGCCCAGCGAAACGCCGAACCTGCGCGAGCTAACGGGACCAAAGACGATGTGCATTGATTTTCCTAAATTTAAGATACACGATTATACTAAAAGCCGGAGTAAAATTTGGGGTAAATTTGACGGCTCCGCATAAAACCAGAGCCGTCACAAGAGTTAAAATTTCTTCTTCCTCACGTCTTCGACGATAGCCTTAGCCATGTTGTCGACCTGCGCGGTTACTTCGTTAGTTCTACTTACGACGCCTACGTTGTTGTGTGTGAGCTCGTCTATCTGAGCCACAGAGCGATTTATCATATTTATGCCTTCGCTTTGTTCCTTGATGCTCTCGCTCATCTCGTTGATGCTTTGAGCTAGTACGTTTGCGTTAGCTTCGATCTCGCCAAGGCTCTTTTGGGTGCGTTCGGCAAGCTTTCTAACCTCATCGGCTACGACGGCAAAACCGCGCCCATGCTCACCTGCACGAGCAGCCTCGATAGCTGCGTTTAGAGCTAGCAAATTCGTCTGATCTGCGATATCGCGGATGATCACGATGATATTTTTGATCTCCTCGCTTTGCCTCATGACGTCGCCGGTCTTTTGACTGATGGCGTTCATCGAGCTGCTCATCTGCTCAACCGCAGCGGCGCTTTCTTGTAGTGAGCTTGCTTGTACGTTAGCGCCGTTTGTGAGCTCTTTCATCGACTCGGCCAAAATGCCTGCTTTTTCTTCTAGCAACTTAGCTTGCTCTAAATTTATATTGAGCATATTTGTGATCTCTTCGCCTAGTGAGTTAATTCCCGCAGCCATTTTACCGTCATCATCAAGCCTCTTTGTGAAGTCTTGCGCTTTAAAACTCTCTAGTAATTTGATAACATCATTACCATTCTTGGCAATCGCATCTTTTAGGGCTTCTTGAAGCTGGGCAAAAGTAACTTTTAACTGATTTAGCGCAGGGTTAGACGTATGCGCATCAAGAGTTGCGGTAAAGTCGCCTACTTTTATCTTATCTACAAAAGCGTTTGCTTCTTTGATAAAGTTATTTTCGGCGGTATTTGACGCTTCTATCTTGCTTATATTTTCGTTTATGAGTGCTGCCATAGCCCCAAATTCATCCTTTGTGGCTACATTTGCCTTAAGCGGCTCTTTGGTTTCGTAGTTTAGGTATTTGAAAAACGCATCTAGCGCGTTTGATATGACGCCTAGAGGCTTTAAGAAATACCCGACCATAATCACCAAAATAACGACGATAATAGCTATAAATACGAGCGAAGATACAGACTGATTTAACAAAACTCTATCAAGTATAGGATCGTAATCTTTTACTGAGTTGGTAGAGCAAACAAGCCAACCCGCTTTATCGTATTTTTGGCATGCAAAGATTTTTTCATCGCCGTCAAGCTTATTGAAAAATGCTTTACCTCCGTCTTTGTTGTAGCTATTTATGACAAATTCGACAGCTTTTTTAAGCTCCGGATCGGAAGATAAAATATATTTACTATCCGGATGATAAACCACAAGCTGCGACTCTAGGTCTATTATCATTGCGACGCTAGTTTTGGACTCTTTTGATTTTGCCAAGCTACTTGCGACACCGTCCAAATACAAATCCGCAGCTACTACTCCGGCAGCCTTACCGTCTATTATGATTGATTTTGCTATCGTCATAGTATTTTTTCCGCTCGACTGAGCTATATACGGAGGCGTAAAATAAAGCTTGCCCCTAGAAACACTTTGTTTATACCAGCCCTTTTCTCTAGAGTCGAATTTATCCTTTTCAGGGGTCAAATTTAAAAATTTAGGCCCCTTACCCGCTTGTGCGACTGCATCATAAAGCTCGCCGTTATCGGTAAAACCTATGAAAAATTCAGGTATATCTACTGTAACAGCCATAGTCATCAAACGATCTTTGAGTTGTTCTTTATCCATCATAAGATGGGGGTTTTCCTCTATATATCGCGCCAGACTTTCTACCGCAAAGACCTTGGAATCAAGATACTCGTCGGCATAAACCTCCAAAGAGCGCGCGATGGCCTCCTTTGAATTTGCCGAAACGTCTAAAATAGTATTTTTAGTACTATTGTAGTTCATAGCCGCAAATACAGTAAACAGTACGGCCAACAATGCGAAAATAATAAAAGCTATCTTGTTTGCAACCTTTTTCATCTAAATTCTCCTTTGGTAAATTTCATTTTTGATCTAAAATTTATTTTTTCTCACGTCTTGAGCGATGGCTTTAGCCATATAATCTACCTCGGCAGTGACGGCGCCTGAGATATACCTTGATTGACTAAATTTATAGCTTCACTTTGTCCTCTAATGCTTTCATTCATCTCACTGATACTTTGAACCAGTACGTCTGCGTTGGCTTCGATCTTGCCAAGAGATTTTTGAGTGCGTCCAGCTAGCTTGCAAATCTCATCGGCTACAGCAACAAAATCGCGTCTATACTCGTCTGTACAAGTAGCATCGATAGTTGCGTTTAGAGTTAATAAATTCGTCTGATTGGTGATATCACGGATGATGACGATAATATTTTAATCTCTTCAGACTGGCATCATGCATCTTTTGGTTGATGGCGCTCATCGAGCTGTTCATCTGCTCGATTGCAGCGGCGCTTTCTTGTAGTGAGCTTGCTTGAGAGCTCGCACCGTCAGTCACCTGCTTCATCGACTGACCCAAAAACTCCGCCTTTCCCTCCAACACTCGAGCTCACTCTAAATTTGTCCTTAGTATGTCGGTTATTTCTTTACTCAGAGCATTGATACCTATAGCCATCTTGCCGTCATCTTCAAACCTTTTTGTGAAGTCTCACTTTTAGTCGGCTAAGGTCCGGATTTGAGGTATCGGCATTTAGCCGTATCATAGTTACCTTTGTCTATTTGTCCAACAAATGCGTTAGTTTCTTTTATGAAGTTATTTTGCTTGGCCGGATCCGCCTCTATTTGCTTGATATTTTTGTTTATCATTATGCTCGTCTGCTCGATCTCGTCGCTGCCACAGCGGTTTAGCAACCAAGCCTTATCGGTTTTGTTGTTTAAAAAGTCGAAAAATTGTATAGGTCCATTTTTGGTCTGATCAATACCTGAGATCAAATTTCTACCTATCAATGTGGACACTAATAACATAAGTATAATACAAGTCGCAATAACTATGGCGCTAACGATCATCTGAGTATTCGCATCATTTTTGATAAGTACGGCATCTTCTTTCATATTGCTTAGTAGCTTAAGTTCAAGCTCTCTCATTACGTTTATAGAAATGCTTATCTTTAAAAACCGGCTTGGTGTGTCGCAAGAATGGTATCCACGATTTGCTCATTGCATTCAGTTTTTGAAATACCGCTTAGCATAATGCGCTCATTATTCCGAGCCCGATGAGGCCGACGATAGCTATCGTCATGATCTTAAATTTGATACCGACGTTGTTCACTCTCATCCCCCTCTCCTTTTGTGCTACCTTGCGCTTTTTTCTTGCACTCGTTTTATAAAATATTTCGCGTTTTCTATGGGAACGTCCGGCAGGATGCCGTGTCCGAGATTAAAGATATGCGGCGCGTTTTTCATCGTCTGCAAAATTCGTTCCACACCGGCGTCGATCGCCTCCTTGCTGTAAAGGCGCGTAGGCTCCATGTTTCCTTGAAGGACGTATTTCGGGCTCAGTTTTTCTTTAGCAAGCTCGATCGGCGTACTCCAATCCACGCCAAAAACTTCGAAATTCCCCGAAATTTTATCCAGATATCCGCTTATGCCTTTTGGAAAAACGATAACCGGAATTTGCGGGAATTCAGCCTTAAGCGCATCCACTATATCCATGATATACTTCCAGCCGAACTCAAAATACGCCTCATCCTCCAGCGCCGCCGCCCAGCTATCAAAAATTTGAACCGCATTTACGCCGGCTTTTATCTGCTCTTTCATATATCCTATGAGCGAGGCCGTAACCTTGGCTAAAATTTGATGCATAAACTCGGGGTTTGAATATAAAAGCTTTTTGCTAGCCGCGTAAGTTTTCGTCCCGCCGCCCTCGATCATATACGTAGCTATCGTCCACGGCGCCCCGCAAAAGCCGATTAGCGCCTTATCCTGCGCCAAATTTTCACGCGTTAGCTTGATCGTATCGTATACGTAGTCTAAATTTTTGATTGATTTTTGGACGTCTAGCCTATCTAGATCCTCTCTCGTCTTGATCGGATCGCTAAATACAGGCCCCTCGCCTTGGACGAATTTAAGATCCATACCCATCTCAAGCGGCACGACGAGGATATCGCTAAAAAGTATCGCCGCATCGACGCCTAAAATTTCAACCGGCTGGATCGTGACCTCGCTGGCTTTTTTATAGTCTTTGCAAAGTGATAAAAAATCGCCCGCAGCGGCTCGAACTCGCATATACTCAGGTAGATACCGACCCGCCTGCCGCATCATCCAAACAGGCGTATACGGCGTCGGTTTTTTTAAACAAGCATCGATGAAAATCATATATTTCCTTCAAATTTTTAGCGATTTTATCAAATTTAATATTTAAATAATGTAAAGCGAATTAATTAAAATGCGAGTTCGTCTAGCAAATTTTGCAAATTTACGCCTGCTAAGCTATCAAACATAGCTCGTTGCGCAGAGGCAAATTTAGGCGTCAAAAGCGCCTCGATCCTGCCTCCCAGCGGACAAGGCGGCGGCGAGTTTTTGTGGATTTTAAAGATACCGTTTTCGCCCTCGTTTACCGCCGAAAATATATCAAAAAGCGTGATTTGATCAGGCTTCTTAGCCAGGCTCGCCCCGCCCGTGCCCGCGCTTACGTTTATCAAATTTGCCGATTTTAAAAGCCTGATTATATTTCGCACGATGACGGGGTTCGTGCCGACGGTGCCGGCTAAAAATTCGCTCGTGTTTTTCTCGTCCTTAAAAAACTCGCAGCTAAGCAGGATATGTATAGCGATGGAAAATTTTTGTCCTATTTGCATAATCAGCCTTGGTTTAAATTTAAAAGCCGCGCGCTCTTTTCGCGCAGCATTATTTTAGCTAAATTAAGCAAAATTTTAAACTTACGCCCTCTCGCCTACAGCGGTAAAGCGCTTTTGCACGAAGGCGCCGTTTTTTAGCTCGCCTATGACCGCGAGCGCGAGGTCTGCATAGCTGATGTAGCTCTCGTTTTTGGAGTTTAGGATTAGATTGTCGCCGCCAAGGACGTATGAGCCTGTGCGAGCGGCATTTGCATCGTAGTCTCCGGCAGGCGAGACGTATGTCCAGAGCACGCCCGTTCTACCTTTTAGCTCAAAAAACGACTCCGCCGTAGCCTTTGCGACACCCATGTACTCGGCAGGGAAGCTTGGCGTATCCATAACCATCGTCTGCTTATCGTCCACGTATAACGTACCCGCGCCGCCGATGACTAGTAGCCTTGTTTTTGTGCCGCTAAGAGCGTCTGCAAGGTGTTTTGCTACCTTTTTATGAAGCCCAAACGTCTCCGGCGTCCATGCCGCAAATGCGCTGATAACGGCGTCAAAGCCTGCTAGATCGCCTTTCGTTAGCTCTAAAACATCTTTATAGACGACTTTTACGTCGCCGTTTTTATACCCTTTGTTTCGCAGGGTAGCCGTTGTCATGCCCTTGTTTTAGGGCTTCTTGCACCAAATTTGAACCCGATTTTCCGTTTGCTCCGATGATTGCTACTTTTTTCATTTTCTATCCTTTAAATTTAGATTTTGTTTGCTTACACAGCCGCTTATCGCTGCTGCAAGCTAATTTAGTTGCCGATGCGGCCGATACACTCTCTCATATGAGCACCTATCGCCGCCACAGCTGATGCGCCCGCCACGTAGGGCGTCGTTTTGCCACGCTGCGCAGTTTAAAATTTACGCCCGCATTTTTCCGCGCCCGTCTCGCAAAATTTTACAGCCAGCTTGGCTTTACGTCCTCGTTTATCACGCCATCATCCATAGTGTACTGCTCCAAGCTGCCGCGTTTAGTTTGGATACAGATAAATTTCATCCCCTGCGCACCCGCCTTAAAGCACCTCTTGCCCGCCGGATCTATGCGGATCGCGTCGCCCTCCTTGACCGCCGTCTCCTCGCCGTCGATGAAAAGCGTGCCGCCGCCTTTTAGCACCAAATAAAGCTCCTCGTTTTGCTTGTGCGAATGCACGAACGGCACGCTCGCGTTTGCGGGAAGCTCATTGATAGAAAGCTCACAGCCGCTTAAATTTAGAGCTTCTTTCAGCTCGACTCTCGGTTCGCTTTTCGTTGAAACGATCTTGTAGTTTGACATCTTTTTCTCCTTAAATTTTTTGTTGTAATGTTATAACTTACAACTGATGAGCGAAGTATAATAAAATTCTGTTGTAATATCAAGAGTTACATCAAAAATTTTCAAAAAAAATTTGACGCAAATTTTAAAACCAAATAAAATCCGCGCAATTTTAACTAAAAGAATTTATACAAAATAGCGCATTTAAGACGTTTGCGATCAGCTTAGACTGTGCGCCGAGGTTGATAGACTACGGCAACGTCGCCGGGTTTATCACGGCCTGATTTGCGATCAGTCTTGACGACGCGCCGAGGCTGGCGGAGGAGCTTGGCAAGCTAAAAAGATATCGGCAAGCATATAAACGCCGGACTTAGGAGCGATAGCGATAAATTTAAATATCTTAAATTTTACTTTTGCCCTCCTTGACGACCGAATAAATATTTAGATATCATTTTAACTAAATAAAAGCTTACGCCAAGGCAAAAAGGATAAAAAATGTCAGAAAATCACGCCCACTGCGCGCATTCGCACGCGTCAAACAAGGTCGTTTTGAGAAATTCTTTCCTGATTATATTCACTTTTATGCTGATCGAGGTCGCGGGCGGATTTCTCACAAATTCACTCGCCCTGCTTTCCGACGCCGGACATATGCTCTCGGACGCCGCGGCGCTCGGGCTTTCGCTATTTGCATTTAAATTCGGCGAACGCAAGGGCAATCTACAAAAGACTTTCGGCTATAAGAGGGTTGAAATTTTAGCCGCGACGATAAACGCCGTCACGCTCATCGTCATCGCCGTTTTCATTATCATCGAGGCGGCGCGACGCCTGCAAAATCCGCCCGAAGTCGCCACTGTAGGTATGCTCATCGTCAGCGCGCTAGGTCTTTTGGTAAATATCATAGCGGCTTGGTATATGCTTCGTGGCGGCGACGTGAGAGAAAACGTCAATATGCGCGGCGCTTACCTTCACGTGCTAGGCGACGCTCTGGGCTCGGTGGGTGCGATAACGGCCGCGCTAGCGATGATGTGGTTTGGTTGGTGGTGGGCGGACGCGGCGGCTAGTGTTTTGACTGCGCTGCTCATCGTAAAAAGCGGCTGGGGCGTGCTAAAAGACAGCCTAAACATCCTAATGGAAGGCTCGCCAAAAGGCGTGAGCCTGGACGCGCTCGTCGCACAGATCAGGGGCGTAGACGGCGTGCTTTCGGTGCACGACCTGCATGTCTGGAGCATAACAAGCGACGCAAACGCGCTCACGGCCCACATCGTGGTCGGCGGCGAGCTGAGCGTGCGCGAGGCGGAGCGGGTCTTGCACGAAATATCGCACAAAATGGAGCATCTGGGCATCACGCACACGACGCTACAGTGTGAGAGCAGCGAGAACGAATGCGACGGCGAGCTCATCTGCGAAGTAAGATCAAATGGTGATGGCGGGCATTTGGGGCATAGTCATTAAAATTTGGATTTGAAATTTAGCTTAATTTTAAATTTTGCCCGATTTAGAATTTGAAATTTTGCCCGCGCCATGGAATTTCGGAATTTTAGAATTTTGAGATTTAAATTTTAAAATTTTGCGGTTATTATGAATTTTTTAAATCCCTCCGCACGGTGGAATTTGAAAATTTCGCTCTGCAAAGGCCATTTTAAAATCAGGCTCTGCACACGCAAAATCGTAGAATTTTACGCAGCGAGTCGTTGCATCATTCAAAACGGCGCCTATGCGCGTTTGCGGAATTTTAAATTTGACCGAAGCGGTAGTCTGATAAATGCAGCAAAATTTGGTAGAAGCTTGGAATGGTTTAAATTTAGCTAAATGCCTTCCATTTTAATAGCGCGGAAATGACACAGCGCGCGCTACATTTTTAATTTAGCCAAGTATATCGCGCCGTTAAATTTTAAAATTCCGCGCTACAAATTGAGCCGCAAATTTAAACTACGTCAAAATTTTGGCTTAATTTCACTCATCAAATTTTCCTGGCGATTTGAGCCTATCAAAAGCAAATTTGACATATAATCTCGCGAAATTTCAGGGAGCCAAGGTGCGCAAGAACATAAAATACCTAATTTAGAAGTTTTTTTGGGTAATGTCTTTTCGTCAAAATTTAAACCCATGCATTATAATTACAGAAATTGAAAAGGATGGCAATTAGATATGAAAAGAGATATATTAATCGCGATTTTAGGCTCGCTTTGCGCCTTTATAAATATTAATTACATAGGTTTTCTTATCGCATTAAATTTCGCGATAGCCTTGGTTTGCGCCGCTTTTCCTTTTATGAAAAAGAATTATATATTTTTGTTACTGCTCGCGCTAAATTTAACCTTGTATTTCAACACTATCGACACTCCTTTTGAAAAGCCTGAGCTTTGGACGTATCATATACCCGCGCTCGCAAACGCGACATACGGCCTAAGCGCTCTAGTTTATGCTTCAGGATTTGTCGCTTTTGTTCCGCTTGCGGCATATATCTGTTTTTTATATTCGCTCTGCGTCGTTATCTGCGGCGTACGTGAAAAATTTCAAAATTTAAGCTAAATTTTACGGTCAAAATTTTAAGCCTCTCTATGTCTTATAATTTCGCAGAATTTACCGGTCGAGCCAGCATCAAATTTATATCGAATTCCCGCAGTAAGGCCGCTCTCCTCCCGTCAAATTTGAACCCGTATGCTTAATAAAACATAAATTTACTCTACTTTAACGAAAATTTTTATACAATCGCCCAAAATTTAACTAGGGATCTTATGAAAAACATCAGAAATTTTAGCATCATCGCTCACATCGACCACGGCAAATCAACGCTCGCAGACCGCCTAATACAGGAGTGCGGCGCCGTCAGCGACCGCGAGATGAGCTCGCAAATCATGGACACGATGGATATCGAAAAAGAGCGCGGCATCACGATCAAGGCTCAGTCCGTGCGTCTAAACTACGCGCTCGGCGGGCAAAATTTCGTCCTAAATTTGATCGACACTCCGGGCCACGTGGACTTTAGCTACGAGGTGAGCCGCTCCTTGGCTAGCTGCGAGGGCGCTCTACTCGTGGTCGACGCTAGCCAAGGCGTAGAAGCTCAAACCATCGCAAACGTCTATATCGCGCTAGAAAATAACCTCGAAATCATCCCCGTCATAAATAAAATCGACCTCCCCGCAGCAGATCCGGCTCGCGTAAAAAACGAGATCGAGCACGTTATAGGGCTTGACTGCAGCGGCGCGATCGAGGTCAGCGCTAAAAGCGGCATCGGCATCAAAGAGCTGCTAGAAGCCATCATCACGCGCATCCCCTCTCCCGGCGGCGAGGCGGAAAAGCCGCTAAAAACACTCATCTACGACAGCTGGTTTGACAACTACCTAGGCGCTTTGGCGCTCGTGCGCGTCTATGACGGCGAGCTAAAGAAAAACGACGAGATCCTAGTCATGGGCACGGGCAAAAAACACATCGTGCTAGATCTTATGTATCCAAACCCCATCGCGCCGATAAAAACGGCAAGACTAGGCGCGGGCGAGGTCGGCATCGTGGTGCTGGGGCTAAAAAACGTTAGCGACGTGCAGGTGGGCGATACGATCACGCTAGCTCGTAACCCCGTAAAAGAGCCAGTCGGCGGCTTTGAGCGGGCTAAGCCGTTCGTATTTGCGGGACTTTATCCGATCGAAACGGATAAATTTGAAGACCTACGCGACGCCCTGGATAAACTCAAGCTAAACGACAGCTCCATTAGCTACGAGCCCGAGACTTCGGTAGCACTTGGGTTTGGCTTTCGCGTCGGATTTTTGGGGCTGCTGCATATGGAGGTTATCAAGGAGCGTTTGGAGCGCGAATTTGACCTTGATCTCATCGCCACGGCTCCGACCGTGACCTACGAAGTCGTACAAACCGACGGTCAAATTTTACGTATCCAAAACCCGAGCCAGCTCCCGCCGGTTAATAAAATCGAGCACGTCAAAGAGCCCTACGTAAAGTCCACGATCATCACTCCGAGCGAGTTTTTGGGCAACATCATCACGCTGCTAAACAACCGCCGCGCCGTGCAGACTAAAATGGACTACATCACGCCCGAGCGCGTGCTGCTCGAGTACGACATCCCGATGAACGAGATCGTGATGGACTTTTACGACAAGCTAAAATCAAGCACCAAAGGCTACGCGAGCTTTGATTACGAGCCTAGCGACTACCGCGTGGGCGATCTGGTAAAGCTTGATATCAAGGTCGCAGGCGAGACCGTGGACGCGCTCTCCATCATCGTGCCCGAAAGTAAAGCCCAGTGCAAAGGACGCGACTTCGTCAAAGCGATGAAAGAGATCGTGCCGCGCCAACTCTTTGAGGTCGCGATACAAGCCAGCATCGGTAACAAAGTCATCGCGCGCGAAACGGTAAAATCTATGGGCAAAAACGTAACCGCCAAGTGCTACGGCGGCGACATCACGCGTAAGCGCAAGCTGCTAGAAAAGCAAAAAGAGGGCAAAAAGCGCATGAAAGCTATCGGCAAGGTAAATTTGCCGCAAGAGGCGTTTTTAAGCGTTTTAAAAATAGACTAGCGGTTCTTGCGAGCATTTTGCGGAGCTTTTCGCTACGCTCGCAACCGCTTCCTAAAAAGCCGCCAGCGTAAAGCGGAGCAGAAAGAAATATAGCCGAAGCTTGGTTATATGTATATGCCCTCGCTCGGCTTATTTGCGTCTTCGTCTCCTTATAGCCGAGTTTAGCTTCATATCGTAAGCAAAGCGCTACTAGCGCTTGCAAAAAACTTCGCCTTTTTATTTTGACGGCTTATTTTGCAATTTCCTACGCCTACGGTTGCTTCCTAAAAACTACAAACGCGCAAAGCGCGAAGTAAAACGGAAGTAAAATTTTGGTTTATGAACTTATCTATCTTCGGTCTAAAATTTCTTCGCTTCTGCTAGCGCTCTTGACTGCGAGAAAAACAAAGCATTTAAATTCATCCCGCGATACTTTGCCTTGACTTTTTACGTTTAAATTTGAAGTCGAATTTGTAAATTTTGGCTTCAAATTTTGTCCGCCCGGACCCGCACCGCAAAAACGTTAAATTTGGTTTGGTTAAATTTAGAACCGAATTTGTTTTTGGCTCCAGCGACGCCCTACTCTTAGAGCAAGGCGGTGTCGCCGCCTCTCTATGCAGCGGGGATGACGGGGCTTTGGCGTATGCTTTCTTAACAGCCGCTTCTAAAAAGCCGCTAGCGTAAAGCGTGAAATAAAGTAGAGCGTATCCAAACCATCCCCTTTTAACAAAAATGCTTTGCGCGAGTGAAATTTTAAAATTTTATTTAAAATTTGACCGTATCAAAACTTAAATATCGCCGCTAGAGGCCATACCGACGACTTATGCTCGGTATTTGGGTTTAGATTTTGCAAATTCGACTTAAATTTTAGCATTTTAAAGTTTAGGGTCATGCGCAAAAACTAAAAATTTCACATTTTCAAGATCGCCGTTTTTAAAACCGAATTTGACGCGAGATAAATTCGCAATATTTTAAGATTAGAAGTAAAATTTACCTCAAAAATAGCTTCGCCAAGGCGATCGATGCCGCTAATTTTTTAAAAATTTCGCCCGCCCGAAGCCCGGCTCGCGCATAAAAATCGAAATTTAAACCGATAAAAACGCAAATTTACCTATAAAAATCTACGAATTTAAGTTTTAGTTCGGTAAAATTAGATAAAAATTTTATAAAGGTTAATCGTTATGAGAGGTTACAAAATCTTTTCGGGCACCGCAAACCCCGCACTTTCGAAGAAAATTTCGCACTATTTGTCGCTTCCGCTCAGTGAAGCCACCGTAAAGCGCTTTAGCGACGGCGAGATCAGCGTGCAAATCGGCGAGAGCGTGCGCGGCAAGGACATTTTCATCATCCAACCCACCTGTGCGCCGGCAAACGTAAATTTGATGGAGCTTTTAATCCTAACCGACGCGCTTAAGCGCAGC
This sequence comes from Campylobacter rectus, assembly GCF_004803795.1. Classification (NCBI taxonomy): domain Bacteria; kingdom Pseudomonadati; phylum Campylobacterota; class Epsilonproteobacteria; order Campylobacterales; family Campylobacteraceae; genus Campylobacter; species Campylobacter rectus. The sequence goes on from NZ_CP012543.1 coordinate 2,038,928, forward strand.
TCGGCAAGCTCGATAACGGCGGTGGTGCCGTATTTCGGCTACGCGCGCCAAGACCGCAAGGCCGCTCCTCGCGTGCCTATCACGGCAAAGCTCGTAGCAAATATGATGCAAACGGCGGGCATTGACCGCGTCGTCACGATCGACCTTCACGCGGGCCAAATTCAGGGATTTTTCGACATCCCCGTCGATAATCTCTACGGTTCCATCATCTTTAACGACCACATCAAAAACAAAAACCTCAAAAATCCGATCATCGCCAGTCCCGATATCGGCGGCATCGCGCGTGCCAGAAGCGTCGCAAAGGCTCTAAATCTCGACATCGTCATCGTCGATAAGCGTCGCGAAAAAGCCAACGAGAGCGAGGTGATGAACGTGATCGGCGACGTGGCGGGCAAGGACGTGATCCTAGTCGATGATATGATCGATACGGGCGGCACGATCGTAAAGGCGGCCAGAGTCTTTAAGGAGCGGGGCGCGACCTCGGTGACGGCGTGCTGCACGCATGCCGTGCTCTCCGGTAAGGCCTACGAAAATCTTGCAAACGACGCATTAGACGAGCTCATCGTGACCGACACGATACCTCTACGCGAGGAACACGAGAAGATAAAAGTGCTAAGCGTCGCGCCGATTTTCGGCGAAGTGATCAGACGCGTATATCACAACGAGAGCGTAAATTCGCTGTTTGATTGATTTTGGGCGGCGCTTTGGCTGCTCGTTTTGATTAAAATTCACCTCCTCTCTTTTTTAACGGCGCATGCAACGAGTCTGCGCCGGTTTAATTTAGCAAATTTTGCTTTTCTTTGCAGGTTTTTAACTTAAATTTACGCTTCTTTTTACCGCTTTTGATGACGCCGATAAAATTTTGCGACCAACTACTTGATATTTGGCGCGTCTTGCCAAACGAAGCGCGGGCGCGAGCATTTGGGAATTAAGCTTAAAAAACGGCTCGTTTGCTCTTTGGCTCGGTATGTAGCAAAGCCAAATGCCGTGCGGCCAAAAAGCTAGCGGATATAAAGATGTCGGAGAACGACTGCCGACGGAGGAGGCCCGCTCGCCCTATATGCGCAAGCGCTTTACGGCGTAGAGTCTTGGTAGTCGCGACCGCAAGGGAAGCGGCCGAGCTTACCCTGTAAGCGATGGATGCTTTATAAAAAGCCTGCGAATGAAATTTAAAGCTTAAATTTACGAGCGATTTCATCTTAAAAACGGCAAGGAGGCGGAGATTTTGCTCATTAAACGACATAGCAAGGAAATTTTTAGGCGGCGCGGATAAACGAGGAGAAAAATTTTATTTCAAGCAAATGCGAAAACGCTTAAAGCGCCCGACCTGCAAAAGCTCAAATAACAACCAAAGCGTAGTCTGAACAGCTTTTAAGAGCTCAAAAAGCAGGCAGATCGGATCTAAAATATATCCAAAACAAGAGAGCTCTGGGGGGGGGGGTAGATAAAGGGGTTGGACAGTTGGACGGCGTGCTTAAATTCGAGTTTTTATCTTGCTTGCATTATTTTAAATATATAGCCTGCAAAACCCGAATCTTTACGGCTTAAATTAAATTTTGGTTGCGAGAGAGCGATAATAAGGCTTAAAAGCGGTAGCGCATAGACCCGGTGAGATTTATAAACGCGTAAAACGCGCCGTAAAAATACGTGTTTAGCGTGCAGTTTTGCCGCTCGAATTTTACCGCGTCAAAATTTACCGAAAAAGCCCGAATTTAAACATAACTTTTTCACGTTTTTTTCACAGAGTGAAAAGTGAAATAATTTATATTATTTAGACTAATCTTGTAATCTTGAATTTAACCCATAAAGCCTGTAAAATCGGCATTTATCACTAAAATAAAACTTAAATTTATATTGCTTTAAATTTGGTGAAATTTTGAAATAAAACTTAATGCTGAAGTCAAAATTTAAAAGTTATTCACGTGTGACGCGGCGGTAAAATTTGAAGTGAAATTTTAAAAGCGAGCCTAAAATATAAGCTCGCAAAAGGCCTCGGCGCTTGCCATTGCGCATAAAGCGCCAAATCGAGGCCGCAAAGTAGATGATCTCAAGCGGCGCGGTGAAATTTTCACGCAAAACGAACCAAAAGCCGCCGATCGTAGCGATGAAGATAACTTTGCCCGGCTTATCCTTGAGTTCGCCGAGCGAGTGCATTCCTAGGACTTTGCTTTGACTGCTTTAGTCCCTCGATCTCGGAGATAAACAGCTCGTAAATGCCAAAGCTAAAGATGTAGAGCACGAGCGCTATGAGGTAGAGGTCGATCTCGCCGACGACGCCCGAGCGCAAGCCCTCGGAGTGCTCGCCCTTGCCAAAAAGTAGCGGTAGGCCTTGATGAGCCCATGTCGTAGCGGCGATGACGAAAATACGATCGCGCCAAGCAGACCAAGCATTGCGGCAAAGAGAGTGTAAGCGTTGCTATAGAGCAAAATCCTATCAAAAATTTATGTATTAACGTCCTTTGCTTAAAAAGAAAACGCGTATTTTATAATATTTTCCTTAAAGATTAGGCTCAGAAACTAGCAAAGATAGCCGGAGCTAAAAAGTAAAAATTTAATCGTATTCTTCATAAATATCTCTTTTTTCTTCCACTTCCGCTTCTTTTGTATACTGCTCGGCAAACTTGCGCATAGCTGCTGCAAATCTAGTAAAACCTTCCGCATCAAGGGCTTTGGCTTTTTCTTGATTTTTCTTAGCAAGCTCTCGCTCTTCCCGCCCGTAAGTAAAAGTATGCATTCCGCGCTGATTAAAAAGCGCGAGCGTGAATTCGGAGCGTATTTTGTCGGCATCCCGCTCATCTAAAATATCGGCCACGGCTTTATGTATCCAAAGCCCGCCCGGATCAGCAGGCGCGTAGGTTGAAATTTGTCCGATATAGTGCCTAGCAACTCTTATATGCCCCGTCTCTTCGGTGATTCTTTTGGCTTCCTTGATCCACTCTTTAAATGCATTTTCGTCAAATTTCCCATCTTCCTTAACTCCCGGACAAAGTTTCCATTTATATAAAATATCGTAGGTATTTTGGGCTAGATAGCGTTTATTTTCATCTATTTCTTTAGTATTGTCGCTTTTATCATACTCGGATCGAAAGGCGAGAGCAATCATATCGGCAAAGAATTGCGGATCGGAAGCGAGTTTTTTCTCGATTGCGGTAGGAGATTTTTCTCTAGAAAATCTTTTTAGCCAAGGAAAGAACTTAAATTCGATTTTAAGTAGCACGTCTTGATCTATGGTTTTTGATTTTTGAAGACGCTTAATTAGCTCAACTACACTATAGGTAGCGTAGCTATAACTAATGAGTTCTTGCATGCCACTTTCGCTATTAAGAACAGACATAAGCGAACGAACCGCTAAGGCTTCATTAATTTCGGCTTTATTTGCCTTGTGAACAGCGCAGATAACGGCTGCGCCTTCGCGCCCATACATAAGCAATTTTTCGGTTGCTTCATTTAGATTGCCGTCTGATTCATAAGGATTAACTCTGACGTTTTTCCAGTACAGCCCCTCACTGTTTTCTCCTAAATGATTAGAAACCATTTTCCATACCTCTTCATTAAAAGGTAAAAGCAAAAGAAATTTAGCGCGTTGCTCTAAAGACTGATCTTTTTGCATAATCATATCAGCCCAATCAATGCCGATTTTATAAAATTTAATCTGCGCATATCCGCTTAAAACCTGCTTTTCAACTTCATCATTTGAATCAAGAAATGTTGGCAATAGCTCATTTTCAATCAAATCATATTCTATTTCGCCCAAAGCTCGACCTACATCAAACGGCGAAGCTACTTTTTTGGCAAAATTCATGCACTTTATCAAACCTCCACTGTCCAAAATTTCTTTTATGGCGAAATTGCGTTTTTTAGCGAGCTTTTCTATTTGTTTATCATAGCTATCATCTTCGTCCAATAACTCAAAAGCTACGCCATTAAATAAATAACGATATTTTATTTCCGGCGAAGATGGCGCAAGACTATCGGATATGTTTTCGATTTTGCAAAGTTCTTCTTCGGGCAATGCCCAGTTAGTATCAGAAAATTTTCTATGGCGACGCACAATCCCATCAAGTTTTTCCCAAACCAAATAGCGCTTTTCTTCGGGCAAATTTATTATACTATCCGACAAGCAATAATCAAGAGTAAAATCGTATACATTTTTGGGCAAATTTGAAAGCCTTTCTATAAGCTCAATAAATTTATCCACGTCTTCTTTTGCTAAATCAATCACAAACTCGCATAGGGCAGTAATTTGCTCCAAATATTCATATTGAAATACGCCGTCTTTCCAATCTAAAGGAATAAAATCTCTCCAAATAGGGCGGCAAGTTCCGATTGTGGTTTGGTAGCTTTCCGGAAGCAACTCTAGCAGCAGAGACCATCCGATTTTAGGTTGATCTTTTATCACAGCTTTGATCGCCGCTTTTCTTCTATCAAATTTTGCGGTAGTTTGCACATGCCAAGGTAAAAATATATTCACAAGCGATCTTATAGGACGATTTGCCCAAGATCCGCCGGGATCAATAGAGGCAAGATCTGCCAAGATGACCGCCACTCTTGATAAATAATCAGGAGACCATGCCAGCTCTTCAAGAGCCCATAACAGGCCGCACATATAATTACGACCTTCTATCCCGCTTCCTTCTTGTTCAAATATTTCATGAAAAGGGGAATTCGAAATATCGACCAATGACGACTCTACAGCATCAAGAAATTCGCTGGGTGCGGCTTCTACTAAAAGCGGTAAGTAGTAATCTATGCTCGCCCATCGCTCCCAATTCGCCCCATCAAGCAATGTGCGCACAATAAAATTTACAGTGTTTAAAGCCTCATTGCAAGAGCAGTTACTAAGCGCTTTAGGGCGACTACCCATCAAAGCAAGCGTTTGAGAAATTCCTTTTCTAATATTTCTAGAATAGTTTAATTGTTTTCCATAAACGCTAGCGGCGTATCGTTCTTCCTTTGGTAGATCAAGCGTCGGATCTCTTTCTTCTAAAACTGAAATCGCTATATTTTTAAAGCGAGCTAGATCATCATTTGAGATCAAGCCTCCAAGGGCATCCCACGCCTCATCACGAGAAATAACTTTCCATTTTCCCTCTATCAAAGCAAGTGGAGAGTCTGAACGCAGTGCGTCAGCTCTAAATTTTTCTATCCATTCTTTATAGCTTTTGCCGACAAATTCTTCTATGGTTTGAATGTCAGCTTTATTTTCTTCATCCCATCGACCTATTAAACAGGCTTTTGCCAATTCGTGAGCAGTATTTCGTTTCGCATACGACGGCACAGCGGCTCCTACGAGATACCTCATAAGTGCAGACAGCCTCCTATTTCCTATTTTAGCAAATTCCCCTGCAAGAGCATCTGGGAACTGCGCTTTCGTCAGTATCTCTTTGATCTGATATGATGGAGGACTTTTAAGGTCTATAACATCGTCATTGCCGTTTGATGAGGCATCGCAAAACGGCACGATCACTCCATGCTCTTTTTCTATGGCTAATGCAAGTAAATTTTGTTGTTCATCATCCAAGCCTAGCCTTGGGCTAGCAACCAATACATGTGATCGTCGCAACTCGGATATCGCTTGCCATGTATCTTTATCTTTTATAAAAAGACACTTATCTGCATATTTTTGCACCTTTTCTTTTTCAAGCGTCATAAGGTAAGCCGCTACAAAATCATCTACATCGTTTTCACTCTCAGCAATAATAAAAAGTTTTTTAGCTTCGCAAGAAAAGATGGTTTCAAGCGCGCTACACTCTTTATCGCGAGAAGAGATAAAAAGCTCGGGCGGAAGAGTCAGCCCATTAAATTGTGACTGGATCAAGTTGCAGTTTCTAAATTTAGATTTAGTTAAATCCCAGTGCTCAAGCGGTGTTATAACGCCGCTTGAATTTGGCAAAATTCCTATTTTAGCAGCTATCCACCTACCAGTAGCTGGAAATTCTCTAAGCCAATCCGCTAGCTTTACCCCATCTATTATTATAATTCGTTTCCATCCTGTATTTTGCCGCCTTTTGATCCAAGCCCTCTGTTTTGGTTCATCCCAACCATTTGCTTCGGCCGAACGCGGAGTAACGAAGACGAAAGTAGAGTCTGCCCGTTCTTCATCGCTCAATTCATCGGTTCTTTTTTGAAAGCCACTACTTGCTTTTTCTTGAGGATCTTTTCCGGTACCTATTTCCCAATAAGATTTCCCCGCAGGAACAAATTCCAAAAATCCGGTCTCGCAATCTACAATGCCGTCCATGCCGGGTTGATTTACGGCATCGCCGTAAGGTATGCGGCACTCGCTTATATCGGGTGCAGATTGTTTGATAAGTAGATAAATAAGTTCCGGAATTACTCCTTGGCTTTCACGCATATCTGCATATCGTGCTAAATCGTTAGGAGTTACAATGCTTGTATATTTCATAATTCAAGTATCCTTTTTTGATAGCATTTTATATATTTTTAGCTTTATTTCGCAAATTTAAAGTGTATAGGCAAAGCAAATAATTAGCGATTTAACAAAAATTACTTTCTAAAATCTTTAAGCAAATTGTGCTTTAAATAGCATAGCTATTTAAGATATCTTTGTGGCTGTATATATCGTAAAGATGTAGGTAAATGTATATGTGGAATTTACAAAAGATTGTGTGCGGGTCAAACTAAAAATTTACATCGGTACAAATGAGAAAATTTAATGCTGAAAAAACGTGATTTTATTTTCTAAAATAAGCAAAATTTAGCCTGAAAATCCGAGCTTTGCAAGGCTTTGGCAAGAGAGCCGAAAACTAACCCTGCACAAAACCTGCACTAAATTTATGTCTAAATAAGATAAACGTAAATTTAGACAAAATTTAGCCGAATTTACGCACGAGCGCGGCAAGGACGAAGCTTGCCAAATCAAAACGCAAATTCGGCAAATTTAAATAAAATGCGGGCTGCTACTCCTGCATCTCTATCCATTTTTGCGCGATTCTTACGGCATTGGTCGCCGCTCCCACGCGGATCTGGTCGGCGCTGCACCACAGATGAAGGACGTTTTTGCGGTAGTTATCCGTGCGGATGCGTCCGACGTAGGTTTCGTTGGTGTCGCTTGAGATGCTCGGCATCGGGTATTTTTTCGCGGCGGGCTCATCTACGACCACGATGCTAGGCGCTTTGCGCAAGATTTCGCGAGCGGCCGCGGCGTCTACGTCTCTATCAAAATGAATCGTGATAGCCTCTGAGTGGCTACGAAGCACCGGCACGCGCACGCAGGTCGCGCTCACTTCCATATTTTTGTGGAGGATTTTTTGGGTCTCGTTGACCATTTTCATCTCCTCTTTCGTGTAGTCGTTATCCAAAAACACGTCGATGTGCGGGATGACGTTAAACGCTAGCTGGTGCGCGAAGACTTTCGGCTCGCACTCGTCGAGCTTAAACTCGAAAAACTTTTGCAGCTGCACGACTAGCTCTTCCATACCCTCTTTGCCGGCACCCGAAGCCGCCTGATAGGTTGCTACGTCCACGCGGTTGATGCCGTACGCATCGTCTAACGGTTTTAAAATTTGCACCATCTGGATAGTCGAGCAGTTCGGGTTGGCGATGATGCCGCGGGTTTTCCACTGCGCGATGTCCTGCGGGTTGCACTCGGGCACGACTAGCGGCACGTCCGCGTCCATCCTAAAGTGGCTTGTGTTGTCGATCACGACGGCGCCGCTGGCGGCTGCAAATTTGGCGTATTTTTCGGATACCGATCCGCCCGCGCTAAAAAACGCTATGTCGATCTCGTGCTCGTCAAAAACGGTCTCGGTAAGCTCCACGACTTTGTGGTTTTTGCCTTTAAACTCTATTTGGGTGCCCGCGCTTTTCGCGCTTGCTAGCGGTAGTAGCTCGCCGACCGGGAAATCCACCTCCTCCATAACGCGGAAAAGTTCCTCTCCGACTGCGCCCGTCGCGCCCACGACGGCAACGTTAAATTTTCTCATTTTAGACTCCTTTGTTTTTACTTCTCGGTCGGCAAAGCCCTTGCGACAAGTCTCTTTGGCTTGACCCGGCGCCAAAGACTCATCGAGCTTTGCGGACTAAATTTTGTTTGCTTCTTAGACGGCAAGCCGTCTTGCGGTTGGTCTCGTCGGTTGGATCCCGTACTCCTCGTAGCACAGTCTCGTCGCAAGCGGCTGCGAAGCGAAAAGACTCGTCCGACTTTGCGAACTAAATTTGGATTTTTCGGCAGAAAGTTATCCGCAACTACTCTTTGCTTATTAAATTTAACTCAAATTTGCGATTGAATTTTATTTCTCGCCGGCTCAAATTTGCCAAACCGCACGCTGCGTTTTCAGCGTCGCCGTCTCGGCCGGCTAAATTTAAAATTTAAGCTAAAATTTCGCTTATTTTACTCGCGTAAAGCTTAAATTTAAGCTACTTTCTGCTGCGAGCCTGCAAAAAAAGATCGCCGGGTTGTATTTCCTCGCTTTCGCTCAGAATCGCCGCTCGCTGCACAACGGAGATGAGCTCGCGGATATTGCCCGGAAAATCGTAATTTTCAAGCTCCTTTACCGCCGCTTCGGAAAAGCTTTTTGCGCCGAGATTAAACTCCTCGCAGCTTTGCTTCAAAAAGCGCTCGGCGATAGGCAAGATCTCCTCTTTGCGTTCTCTTAGCGACGGGATGGCGACGGGCACGGTGTTTAGGCGGTAAAACAGATCCTCTCTAAATTTACCCTCGCTGATCATCGCGGGCAGGTTCGCGTTCGTCGCAGATACGATGCGAACGTCGATTTTGACGCTCTTTGTGGCGCCAAGACGCGTAATCTCGCGCTCCTGGATCGCACGCAGGAGTTTTGGCTGCAAATTTAGCGGCATCTCGCCAATCTCGTCTAGAAATAACGTGCCGCCGCTTGCTAGCTCGAACTGCCCCTTTTTCATCGCCGAGGCGTCGGTAAATGCGCCCTTTTCAAAGCCGAAAAGCTCGCTTTCTATCAAATTTTCGGGGATCGCGGCCATGTTTATCGCGATAAATGGACCGTCCTTGCGCGGCGAGTTTTTGTGGATAAATTTAGCAAACAGCTCCTTGCCCACGCCGCTTTCGCCCATTAGCATCGCCGAAGCGTCCGTTTTTGCGACGCGTGAAGCTAAATTTAGCGCGTTGGCAAGGGCGGGCGAACTAGCTGCGAAATCGGTCGAATCGGCCTGAGAAATTGACCAGTTTTGCGCGGCTTTTAGGCTTGCCGCGGGTAGCTTACGGCGTAAAATTTCGACCCTTTTTATCGCCTCGTATAGCGTTTGCGCGTCAAAAGGCTTCGTGAGGAAGTCCTTGACGCCAAGGCGCACGCTCTCGATGGCTTTGTTTAGCGTCGCGTTGCCCGTCATTATGATGACGTCAAATTTGCCCTCCAGACGCTTGATGAACTCCAGCCCGTCCATTTGGGGCATGTTGATGTCGGTGATTATGAGATCGACGTCGTCGCCCATTTTTTTAAGCGCCTCAACCGCGCTTTTATAGCTTTTGATTTTTAGATCGTCGTATTCGCCAAGCGCGATCTCTAGGGATTTGCGCATATTTATGTCGTCTTCTACTATTACGATGTTCATCTTTTACTCTTTGTTTTTAAATACGCTTATGATAGCCGAAGAGGGCTTAAATTTCACCGTAAATCGCACGGGAAACAGCGTGAGGTCGGTCGCGGAGCTCATATTTTTGTTGTATTGGACGAAGCGATCTTCGACCTTAAATTTATAATGCAAAAAGCACTCGAAAAGCTCGTTTTTATGTAAATTTAAAAAATCCAGCGAGCTTTGCGCGGGCTGCTTGGAAGCGTCTATTTCGCATAGATATTCGTACTCTAGCTCGCTTAGCACCATGGCCTTTGAGAGCGCTAATTTATCGTAAATGACGGAGTTGTTTTTGGTGGAGATTTTAGCCCAGAGGATAAACTCCTCCGAGCCGTAAAGAAGCGCCGCAGCGGCGATCAGTAAGCAAAAATTTCTTGCCACTTGTTTTGGTCTATTTTCATTTCCATTCTGACGCGATAAAGCCCGTCTTTAAAGTCGTGCTCTACGATGGAGGCGTTTTTGATTAGTCCGGCCACTTGAGTGGTTATGGTTGAGTCTTTTAGCATCGCGTCGCGGACGGTATCGCGCGAGTTGATCTTCACTCCGTATAACTTCTCGGCCAACTGTCTGTGTCCGTCTGCGATGGCGGCGCGTTTAGCCAGGGCTAAAGACTGGGCGTGCGAGGCGGTATTCATCGGCGCTATACCCTCGCCTACCGCACTAAATACCGCTTCGGCAGGCTCTGCGTCAAATATCATTTTCTCTTGCCTCATGACATCTCTGATGTCGTCTTTATCGACCTTTTGTATGACGATGTCCTGCCTTGGGGCGTTTGTCTTTTTGGAGCAACCGCTGGCCAAAAAAGCAACGACTACAAAAACCGCGAATGTTATTTTTTTCATTCTTGAACCTTTAAATTCAGTTATTTTTTTATTTGCAAATTTATTAGCAAATTGTATTCCAAAAATGCTAAATTCATTCTAAATTTTCTAGCGTCTCTTCATCCGCCTCGCCGCCGTCTTCCTCGGCTTTAGGGCATTTTGCGATACTGACCACGTCGTCGCCGTCTACATTAACCACGATGACGCCGCTGGTGTTGCGGCCCGCTTTGCGGATAGACTGCATATCGACGCGTATCATTTTACCGCTTGATGTTAGAGCCATCAGGTCTTGCTCCTCATCGACCATCACGACTCCGATGAGATCGCCGGTACGATTCGTTAGTTTCATACAGATTACGCCCTTGCCGCCGCGATTTGTTAGGCGATATTCGTCCGCGGTAGTGCGCTTGCCGATACCTTTTTGAGAGACGCTTAGCACTTCTTGCGCGTTGTTTTCGATGACGGCCGCGCCTACGACCTCGTCGCCGGCTTCTTTAAATTTGATGCCCGTCACGCCGCGAGCCGTTCTGCCCATCTGGCGCACTTTGCTAAGCTTAAATTTAAGGCACATTCCCTTTTTGGTTACGATAAACAGCATCTTTTCGCTATCGTCGCTCTCCGTTCTTTCGCCGTTTTTATCGCCATCGTTCGAATTTTCCTCGTCGATCTGCGCCTCTATCGCCTCTATCTCGTTTATCTCGGTCTCTACGCCAAGCTCGCCAATTAGATTTATCGGCTCTTCCTCGCCCTCGACGATGAGAGCGGTTACTAGCTCGTCGTTCTCGTCTAGGCTGATAGCGCGCACGCCGATAGAGCGGATATTTTTAAATTCGCTCAAATTCGTGCGTTTTACGATGCCGTTTTTAGTGAAAAACGCGAGCGATTTACTCTGGGCAAAATCAGTCGTCGGAATGATCGCCTTGATCTTTTCGTCAGGCTGTAGCTGGATGAGATTTACTACCGCTTTACCCTTTGCGGTGCGGCTTCCTTCGGGGATCTTATAGACTTTGAGCCAGTAGAGCTGTCCGCGGTCGGTCACGAACATCAGCGTATCGTGAGTGTTGCTCGTAAAGAAGCTCTCGATGAAGTCGTCGTCATACGTGGTCACCGCGACCTTGCCCTTGCCGCCGCGTTTTTGCTTCTCGTACTGCTTGCTCGGCACGCGCTTGATGTAGCCTCGGTGCGTGATGGTTACGACCATATTTTCGTTAGGGATGAGGTCCTCGATGTCAATATCGTCGTAGTCATCTACGATCTCGGTGATGCGCGGCACTTTAAATTTATTTTTTATCTCAAGCAGCTCGTCTTTGATTAGTTTTTCTAGCAAGGTTTCGCTCTTTAAAATTTCATCAAGGCGCGCGATTTCAGCCATTAGCTCGGCTAGCTCGGCCTCTAACTTCTCGCGCTCAAGACCCGTTAGCTTGCTTAGCCTCATATCTAAGATCGCGTTTGCTTGCAGCTCGCTAAGGCCGAATTTCGCCACCAATCCCTCACGAGCGCTCGGCGTGTCGGCGCTATTTTTGATGAGCTCGATCACCTCGTCGATATTATCTAGCGCGATCTTTAAGCCCTCTAAGATATGCGCTCTAGCGCGAGCTTTTTCTAGGTCAAATATCGTGCGGCGGATGATGACGGTTTTTCTGTGATTTAAAAATAGCTTCAAAAGCTCGATTAGGTTAAATACCTTCGGCTCTTTGTTGTTTATCGCAAGCATTATGACGCCAAACGTGCTCTCCATCGTCGTGGATTTAAAGAGATTGTTTAGCACAATGTCGCTCATCGCGTCGCGTTTTAGCTCGATGACGACGCGGATACCGTCCTTATCGGACTCGTCGCGCACTTCGCTGATGCCTTCGATCTGTTTTTCTTTAACCAGCTCGGCGATTTGCTCAATGAGGCGGGCTTTGTTCGTCTGATACGGCAGCTCGTCTACGACGATGACGTCTTTGTTCGGCTTTTTTTCGATGTGGGTTTTGGCGCGTAGTTTCACTCGGCCGCGTCCCGTGCGGTAGGCCTCAATGATGCCTTTTTTGCCAAATATTATCCCGCCCGTCGGGAAATCCGGCCCTTTTATATACTCCATCACTTCTTCTAGCGTCGCGTTTTTATTTTCAAGTACGAGTAAAAGTCCGTCGATTAGCTCGTCAAGGCTATGCGGCGGGATATTCGTCGCCATACCGACTGCTATACCGCTAGAGCCGTTTAGTAGTAAATTGGGCACGCGGCTAGGCAGGACATCAGGCTCGGTCTCTCTGTCGTCGTAGTTTGGGATAAAATCAACCGTGTCTTTTTCGATATCGCGTAAGATTTCTTCGGTGAGATTAGTCATCCTAGCTTCGGTATAACGCATCGCAGCAGCGCCGTCGCCGTCGATGGAGCCGAAGTTTCCTTGTCCGTCGACCGCAGGATAGCGCATGGAAAATTTCTGAGCCATACGCACGAGCGCGTCGTAAACAGCCGTATCGCCGTGCGGGTGGTACTTACCGATGACGTCGCCCACGATACGCGCGGACTTCATATACGGGCTGCGGCTGCCGACTCCGAGGTTGTTCATCGCGTATAGGATGCGTCTATGAACGGGCTTTAGACCGTCTCTAGCATCGGGCAGGGCGCGACCGACGATGACGCTCATCGAGTAGTCGAGGTAGCTCGTTTTTATCGACTCTTCGATATCCACGGTTTGGATGTCTTGATTTTGATTGAGTAGATTTTCTTCCATTTTTATCCTTAAAATTTACTGTTGGATTTTAGCTTAAATTTGATAAAAACTTGCTAAATAAATGCGCTTCGTCGCCGTCCGGCTTGGTAAAATTCGTCCGAATTCGAGGCGTTTGGATTAATTTGTTCGCGGGCTTAAATTTATATCTTAAATTTGACTTTGGGCGGATTAAATTTACACATTAAATTTTCTTTTTACGGCGCAAAATTTGATAAATTTATCCGCCCGAGCGCTTGATTATCTTAAATTTAATCGCAGAGTAAACGAAAGCAAAAACGCAGGCCGCGGGAAGTAATTGTATGAGCGCCGCGACTCCCATCTCGCCGCCGTCAATCAAGACTGCATAAAACGGGATAAAACCGACCGTAAAAAAGTAAAATTTAGCAAAATTTGACATTTTGACGGCCTTGTTTTTAAGACCGTAAATTTTAAATCTCAAAAAGCCCAGTGCCGTCATCGCAGCCGCTAGCAAAACCGCTCCGAGCACCGCCAGATTGTAATCTGCGCCGTAAAGAATCTCGCTTGAAAATAGGGCGAAAAATGCTACCGAGAAATAAAACGGATGCCCAAAAATCATAATGAAAATAAATAAGAAATTTAAAATTTTGCTCTCGCGTTTGCATCGCCAAACGGCGACGTCTGCAGTGACCGCCACTCCGAGCGCCAAAGCCGAAAAAAGTAAAACATTTATCAAAATTTAATACCTCGCATCCGCAAGCGTCAGCGCAAAAAGCACCTCGCAGCCGGCTTTTTGCAGCGTCCGTCTGGCTTCGTCTATCGTCGTGCCCGTCGTCACGATATCATCTATCAAGATAACGGGAAATTTAGGCCTTTTTAAGAGCTTAAAATTTCGCGGATTTTTTAGGCGAAAGGCTAGGTCTTTGCCGTGATAGCTGACGTTTGAGCCCGCGTGCAAGCAGGCGTAAAGCGGGCGAATTTCCGCGCTTTTTAACGCGCGAGCCAAGATCGCCGTATGCGAGTAGCCGCTAGCCGCTCTATCGTCGATCGGCACGGCACTCACGGGCGAGCCGAAGCTAAATTTGCAAGCAAAAACTTTAAAACTCAAATTCGCAAGCGCGCCATAGACGAAAGAGCCGTGAAATAAGTGCTTTGAGTAGAGTAAATTTTTAATTTCGGAGTAGTCAAAAAAGCTGTAAATTTTAAAATCTCCGTCCAAAACGCGCGTCCTTGCGGGCGAGGAGCGCAGGTGATCTTTGCAAATTTTGCAGATCACGGCTAGGCTAAAATGCCCGCAGTTAGCGCATCTCATCAGCTTTTTAAGATCTGGATCGCCGCGCGTTTTACGATGTCTTGGAGTAGCTCGTCAAAAAAGCTCTTAAACGCGCCGCCCGTGTGGATCGGGGCAAATTTAGTCTGCTCCTGCGAGATGTTTTTAGTGATGGTCTGATCGCCTCTTTTTACCGTTATAGCGAGCTTTGCCGAGCCTTTTAGGTTATCCGTAGAGTAGCCGCTTAGATTTGCTTTAAGCTCGACGATCCTCACGTCCACGACGACGTCGCCAAAGTCGCTCAAATTTGCCCCTAGGCGCTTAAGCTCGGTGCTAAGGCCGTCTTGCAGCCAGCCCTCGATGCTGTTTTGCAGCGTGACGTACTCTTTGACGTTGCCGTTGCCGCCCGTGATCGTAGCGACGATGCTTTTGTTTGCGCGTGCGTCCTCGACGCTATTTATGCGGATATTTTTTTGGTAGCCCGCCTGGTTTGAGGTCGATTGATACGGAGCTAAATTTAGCACCGAATTTCTCTGCGCGCAGCCGCTCAGTATCACGGCAAAAAGCGTGATAAAGGCGAAAAAAGCGAAATTTTTCATATTTTTCCTTTATAGTTTTGATATCTCTTCGGCGGCTTTGTTGGCGGCTTGCTTGACGAGCAGGTAGATGTAGAGATCAAAGTCTTGGATGCCGCTTGCTTTTAGTTTGCGCACGTCTTGCCTGGTTCCGATATTTAGCACGCGGGTTTTATTTATGTTTTTGACGCCCAGTTTGCCTTTCATCGCCGCGCTTAGATACTGCGACGACGCGCTATAGGTCGCGGCGTAGTCGGTGAAGGCAAAATCCACGCGGTAAGTGTATGGCGAGACTTGTCCGTCCACGACCATGATACCGCGGTTTAGCAGCTCGTCTTGTAAAAAAAGATAAAAAAGTCCCTCGAGACGCTCTTTTGAGTAGAGCATTTTTGCGCCTTTTTTGGAGACGAATTTTATACCGCTCTCGGGGCTTCTTTCGTCTAGAATTCTATGAATATAGACCTTTTTTATCGCCGCATTCGTATCGATCCTGCTTTGGGCGATGCAGCACTTTATCGCGACGTCGCTGGTGTAGCTCGCGCCGTTTATCGTGAGGCTTTGGCCGCCGCTAGCGCAAGACGAGCAGTCCGCTTTGATGCGCATCACTTCTTGGTAGCCTTTGGCGTTTGCGTCGTCGCCAATTCGGGCGTTTTGGACCATTTGAGTCGAGCCTCCGCATCCCGCAAGAATGAACGCCGCAAATAAATATGCTATTTTTTTCATAAAAATCCTTTCGTAAATTTTATCTCATAAGCAAAATTCTATCCAAATTTGGGCTAAATTTACAAATTTGAGGGAAATTTGGAAATTTTTGCCGGATCGCAGTTTGTATCGGCTGTAAAATTTTATCAGAAGTTAAAACTTGCCTTATCGGTAGAGCATCGCAGGTTTTCAGGTTTGGAGCCAAATTTAGCATAGATTTTTAAACTTTACTCGCCAATTAAATTTTGTTTTTCTTGGGATGCACAAGGGGCTTTACTTAGCTTACCTTACGGTCGCTACTATCGCCCTATGGGGCTTGAGACCGCCTGCGGCTCGTAACTGCTTCCCCAAAAGCTGCGAACAGAATGCGAAGCAGAGCAGACCTACTTACGGTCTGCTTGCAGCTACGAGTGAAGCGAAGTAGAGCGCCCTTTTTTCTTTGCGTCGTGCTATGTACTCGCCTTGTGCTTAGCTGCACTTCGTTTGCTACTGTTAAGACGCACTCTCTTTGAGAACTGCCAGAAGCAGACCCGCCCCCGTCTGCTTGCAGTTGTGAGCGTAGCGATGCAGAAGCTCTCTTTAACCCTACTGCACGTTCTTCGTAGGGGCGACTTGTCGCCATCTCGTAACGAACGAAGCGGTCTCAAGCTCGATAGAGCGATGGTAGCGAACGTAGTGAAGTTAAAGTTAAAGTTAAGCAGGTGCGATAGCGCTGCCGCGCCGCAAATTTTAAATTTGCATTTTTAGGGTGCGGGTCTCGGTGAGTCAAATTTGAAGTCAAATTTGAGCACAAAACGATAAGGCAAAGTATCGCGAGATGATTTTTCGAGTTTTCTGCTTCGTAAGCTCGCAGCTGCAAGCAGAAGAAGCAAAATTGAGCATGCGCTAGTCATATAGCCTGCGGAGCAAAAATTTTGCAAAATCTCGGAAAAGTGCTCACGAGACGAGCCGTTTGAAGAAAATCAAGGCGCAGTATTTTTTCTTTTTACTTCGCACAAGCACTCGTAACACTCTGCTTGCAGTAGTGAATGCAGTGAAGCTAAACTTCGCTACGAGGAGACGAAACGGATTTAAATTTAAGGGCGGGAGCTACCTCATCGGTAGTGACCGAAGCCGACCAAGTCGCTTTCTACTCGCATTGCGAGCAGAGCAAAAGAGCTCCCTCCCCCCCCCCCCTTTTTTTTTTTTAAAAAAAACAATCCCCCTATTCCCTACGACGTGTGAAGTTGCTGCACTGCGTGTAGGTTTAAATTTGACGCTATCGCGCCGCAAATTTAAATTTACGTTTTCAAGATGCGGGTCTCGGTGACTCAAATTTGCAAATTTGACTTCAAATTTGAACGTAAAAAAATTAAGGCGAAGTATTTTTTGCGTTTAGACGAGGCGGATTTAAATTTTACGACGGGAGCTACCTTGTCGGTAGTGACCGAGTAAAATTTAGATCTAACGACGTATAAACCAAAAAGACAAGCCGCAGCAAGGCAAATTTACAGACGAACTATCTGCGCTCCAAATCCCCCCTGCCCCGCCGGCGCATCAAAAAACTCCTTCACGCTCGGATGTTCGCGCAAGAAATTTTTGACTGCGTAGGCGAGCTTGCCCGTGCCGATGCCGTGATACACCTGTACCTCGTCAAAGCCCATCACTAGGCTATCTGAGATAAATTTATCCAGTTTTTGTACCGCTTCGTCCGCGCGCAGGCCGTGTAGATCGAGCGTGACGCTGGCATTTTGCGGCTTTTGCACGCTTAAATTTATGCCCGATTTTTTCGCGGGTGCTGGCGTTTCGCCGCTGATTTTTAGCTGGTTTATCGGTACGCGCATACTCACGTTATCGGTTTGTATCACGGCATCGTTTTTGCCGAGGCTTGCTACGACGCCTTTGATCTTGCCGTATTTTACGCGGTCGCCGACTTTTAGCTCGGGCGGAGTGGAGATTTCTGGCTTTTGCACGGCGCGTTTGGCCTCGTTTGCGCGGTTTAGGGCGCGCTGTTTTTCTTTGGTGTCGTCTAGATTTATCGCTCGCCTAGCCTCGTTTATAGCCTTAAAATACTCCCGCTCCAGCCGCGTTATTACCTCATGCTGTTCGGCCTCGGCGCGCTCTTTTTGCTCTTTTAAATTTTCGATTAGGGAGTCCAGCTTTTGCTCTTTTTTCTCCGCGCTTTCGAGCTTTTCTTTGAGTTGCACCTCTAAATTCAGCGTCTTTGTGATGATTTCGTTTAGATTTTCTTTGTCTTCGCCGTAGATTTTTTTCGCCTGCGCGACCAAATTTGCCGCGATGCCGTATCTAGCCGCGGTCTCAAAGGCGTATGATTTACCGATCGTGCCTTTTAAAAACTCAAATTTAGGCCGAGAGTTTTCCTCGTCGTAAAGCGCCGCCACAAGCTCGACTTCGGGATTTTTGGCTAGCAACATAGCAAGGCGCTTGTGGTGGGTGGTGATGATCATCTTGATATCCTGCCCCATCAGCCGCTCGATCATCACGCCGTATAGGCTCGCAGCCTCCTCAAAATCCGTTCCCAGCTCGATCTCATCGACTCCGATGAGCAGATTTTTCTTCGTAAAAAGCTTGGAAAAATGCACCATACGCCCCGCAAAGGTCGAGATGTCGTTTTTCACGTTTTGCGGATCCTCGATGATGGCGTCAAATTCCTTGAAATTTCCGATCTGCGATTTTTGCGCGTTTATGTGCATCGGCAGCAGGTATTTAGCTAGAAAGGCTGCGGCTATGAGAGATTTTAACAGCATCGATTTACCGCCCGCGTTTACGCCAGTGATCAGTAGCACCTTTTTACTAAAGTCGATGCTGATGCTTTTTGGATTTTTTAGCGCGGGATGGGCGAAATTTGCCAGCTTTAAATTTGACCCGCCGCTTGGCAGCACGAACTCAAAATCCGCGCTTTTAGCCGTAAAAACCCGCGCGCAGTAAGCGTCAAATACGTCAAACGCTCCGTTTATAAATTTTAAAAATAGGAGGCCCTTGTGCATCGCGGAGCTAAAAATTTTGCAGTGTTCGTAGACGATTTCCTCTTTTTTGTCCAGCAGCTCGCTTTGCTCTTTTTTGAGTTTTTGGATGTTTTCTGGCGCGACATAGAAGTAGCCGCCCGAGCTTCTAGCCACGACCGTGCCCTTTAGCACGTGGTTAAACCCTCCTCGCACGAGCAGCGCCTCGACCGAGCTGATATAGTGCACCTGCGTATCGACGAGATAGGGCGCGATAGATTTTGAGTAGATGAGACGGCGCAGATCGGCGTCTATTTGCGCTCTTTTGGTGCTAAACGCGTCTCTGATACCGCTTAGACGCTCGTCTACTTCGTCTTTTAGCTCGCCGTTTTTATCAAATGAGTTTGCGAGCTTTAGCATCGGCTGCGGGATCTCGATTTTAGCGAGCCACTCGCCTAGTTTGCCCTCAAATTTGAGCGTTTTTAGGTAGGTAAAATAGCCAATTATCTTAGCAAACTCAAAAATCTCGCTCACGTGTAGCGTGGCTTGCTTGCTAAGGCGCATGAGCGCGTCGTCTAGATTTTGGGCCGATGCGGGCGGATCAAACTGCTTTTGCGAGAGTTCTAAAATTTTCTCATAATGCAGCCTGCTGTCGCCCGCCATAAAAAGCGGCTTAGGGCGCGCTAAAAAGGAGTTAAACCTCTCCATATAGCCTTGCAGGTCTAAAATTTTTATAAGCCGCTCAAAGCCTTCCGCGTTTGCAAATTCTTTTTGCTCGCGGTGCGCCGCAGCGTCCGAAACATCGCCGTTTCTTTGCTCGCGCGAGACGTTATTTTCGCGCCCGTTTGCTTCCCAAGCGCCGCCGCTATTTTTATACTCTCCCGCGCGTGGATCAAATTTAGACTCGTAAAACTTGCCGCTTTTTTGAGCTCTTGGCATCGTATTTTTAAACTCGCCGATGCCGTCGAATTTTGCCTTATTATCGTTTAAATTCGAGCTAAAATTTAAGCGAGTCGCAAAATTTGAAAAATGGCCGCTTAAATTTGACGTGCCGCGAAGTTCGCCGACGCCGAAAAATCCGTTCGTTCCCAAAAAGTCGCCGCTTTTAGTCAAATTTTGATTATCTTTAAAATTACGCAATTATTCGCCTTTAAATTCGCAGCCCTCAAGCGCGATCTTGACGCTGTTTAGCTCCTTTGCCACTCGTTTTGCGACGAAGGAGGACGTGCCGAACTCGTAGTTAAATTTAGTATTATTTACGTCGAAATTTCCGCATTTTAGGGTTTTGCCTTGGTTAAAAAGCGCGACTAGCTCTAGCCTCTGGCTTTGCTCGCTTTGCAGGGCGCTCTCGTAAAAATACAGCGCCGCCGCGATGAAAATCGCCGAAAAAGTGATGACAAATTTCGCCTTTTTGCTCAGCTTCTCGTCGCTCACGCTAAATATCGCGATCGCGGCAAGCACGCCTAAAAGTACGATTATGACCCTCATACGTCGCCTCTTAGCTGATAGGTGATGTCGCCCGCGCCAAACCCTATAACCAACCCGTCATCAAGCAGGTTTTTCACGCCGAATTCGTCCGTAAAGACTATCCCCTCGCCTTCGCGCGCGACTTTTTGCGTCATCACGGGGTTGTAGCGTTTAAACTCCTCTTTTAAATTTATATCTATCGGCGTCTCGCCCGCGGCGTAAACGGGCAGGATAACTAGCTCGTCTATGCCGTCAAAGCACTCCTTAAAGGCCTCTAAATTTGCGCTTAGGCGCGTAAATCTGTGCGGCTGAAAGATCGCCGTGATCTTTGTGATACCTAGTAGTTTGGCGTATTCAAAGACCGATTGTAGCGTCGCTTTGATCTCGGTCGGATGGTGGGCGTAGTCGTCGATGAGTACGAATTTGCGGCTAGCGGTTAGGATATCGAAGCGCTTTTTGATACCTTTAAAATTTAGCAAATTTTGCCTAATTTGCGCCAGAGAGGTTTCATTTAGCGCGGCAAGTATGGCTAGCGACGCGTCCACGGCGATATGCTCGCCCATACCCAGCACTTCAAATTTGCCTAAATTTTTTAGATTAAACGCAGTATAAGGCACGAAATCTCGCACAATCATACTAAGCTCGGTAATATCGGTGCTCGGATAAAGGCGCACGGCATCGAGCTTTAGCGTGCCTAAAAACTCGTCCTCGGCGTTTATCACGCGCACCTTGGCTCGCTCCAAAAAACCTCGATACGCCGCGTGAAATTTCTCCAAATCATAGCCGTAATGCTCCATGTGCTCGGGCTCGGCGTTGGTTACGACGGCTAGATACGGGTTTGAGTTTAGAAAACTGCTGTCGCTCTCGTCGGCTTCGAAAATGACGTTGTCGCAGGGCTCGTATTTCATATTTGAGCCAAACTGCTTGGCGATCGCACCGATGATGACCGAGCCCTCCACGAGGCTAGAGAGCATCGCCGAGGTCGTACTTTTGCCGTGCGCGCCCGCTACAGAAAACACGCGCTTACCTTCAAGCACCATCGGCAGAGCCTCTTTGCGCGATAGGCACTGCAGCCCTTTGCTTCGCGCTTCGACGAGCTCGATGTTGTCAGGCTTTATCGCGGCCGAGTAGATGACGAAGTCCTGATCTTTGATCGCGGCTTTGCTATGCGGCGTGATGACGTCGATACCCTGCGCGGCTAGCTCGCGCGTAGTTGGACTCTCCTTGATGTCGCTACCGCTGATGATGAAACCCTTTTCGTGCAAAAACCGCGCGATCGCCGAGATGCCGATACCGCCGATACCGATGAAATGGACCTTTTTACGCTCGGCGATTCGCTCCTTTGCGCGGTCTCTTTCATCGATGCGAGCCGTTTGCCCGTTTAAATTTGAGTGCGCCCAATTTTCTCTGCTTAGATTTGCGCGCTCTAAATTTCCTTGCGCTAAAGTTTCGCTCTGCAAATTTGACGCGCCGCCAGCTTCTGTCGTGCGGTAAAGCCCGCTTGCTTGATTAAAATTTCCTTGTTTTAAATTTTCCACTCGTTTTCCTTATAAATTCCTAAGATAAATACGCTATTGATACGACACGACGCAGCCTTTACGTATCCGATCTCGCGCGTTTTCGTCGTTAAATTTGACGCTTTTGCGGCAAGCGTAAGGCATAAAAGCCCGGCCGCCTACTTTAAACAAATTTATCCGCAAATTTACCGCCTTTAACGAGCTATCAAAGCCCATAAAGCGCTTAACATCGTTTGCTCGATCTATCAGCTTTTTATTCCTCGATCCTTTGCCCAAACTCCTCTTGGCCGATTAGCTCGGTTACTCGCTTCGCCTCAAACGTGCAAATGAAGCTTTATGGCACATTCCTCGTTAAATTCGTTTTCTTTATTTTGAGCAGGATTTCCGGACTCGCCGAGTCGTCCGCCGCGATGCCGCTCCGCGCGACTCGCACGCGCTCGCTAAACTTCACTTCGTCGCTAAAAGCCCTAAAATCACTCTCGCTTGAAACGCATTATATCGATCTTTTCGTCTAGTCTGCGCGCCAAATCCTTCGCAAAACTCGCCGCCTATTCTAACGATTATGCTCAAAGCTTGCATTTTTTCTTTAAATTTATTAGCCCGATTTTAGCGAAAATGAAATTTTGAGATGCTGAAAAAAGCGAAATTTGTGCGGATATGAGCTGTTTTATTATAGTACCTAGAACATACGCAAATGCAAATTTCGGGTTCAAATTTAACCGCTTATAACAGTAACAAAATCGCTTAAATTCGTATCATTTCGCAACACGCACGCAAAAATCAGCTCGGATAGAAAAATTTGAGCGAAAATTAGGCAAAATTTATAAAAATTTAAAACGTTAGCGAGAGTATTTTCGCTTTTTTCGCCTATAAAAACAGCCTGCGCTACCGAGTATCCGAGCTAAATTTACTCGCGCTAAAGCAAGCAAAGCCGAACAAAAAGCGGCAAACGCTCGGCGTCGATGCGAAAATTTAATCAAGAATAAAACTAAAAATTTAAAACAGCGCCTCGTCCATTTCGGCGGGTTTTTCGATACCCATCAGCGTCAAAACGCTCGCGGCGATATTGTTTAGACCGCCGGGCTTTACCGCCTTTACGCCCTCGCCCATCACGAAGCAAAATACGTCAAAAGTCGTGTGGTTGGTTAGCAAATTACCCTGCGCATCCTTCATCTGCTCGCAGTTGCCGTGGTCGCTCGTGATGATTAGCGCGTAGTTTTTCTCCTTGGCCTTTGCCACGATGCGTCCCAGCGCCGCATCCACGGCCTCGACCGCCTTTACCGCCGCGTCAAATTCGCCCGTGTGCCCGACCATATCGCCGTTTGCGAAATTTACCACGATAAGATCCTGCCCGTCCTCCATACCTTTTAGCACCGCCTCGCACACGGCCTGCGCACTCATTTCGGGCTTTTCGTCGTAGGTTTTGACCTTAGGGCTTGGTACCAGCACCCTCGTTTCGTTTTCGGCAAGCTCCTCGACGCCGCCGTTAAAGAAAAACGTCACGTGCGCGTATTTCTCGGTCTCGGCGGTATGCAGCTGCGTTAGGCCCGCGTTTGCGACGACTTCGGCAAGGGTATTTTTTAGCTTTTCGTTTTCAAATAATACCGGAAAGGCGAAATTTGCGTCATACTCGGTCATCGTGATTAGATTTTTGACGACGAACGGGCGCGCGAATTCGCTAAAATTTTCATCGCCCAAAGCCGCCGCGATCTCGCGCACACGGTCGTTTCTAAAATTTATAAATATCACGCCGTCGTTTTCGCCTATCCCCTCAAAGCCGCCAAAGCTAGCCGGCACGATAAACTCGTCCGTCACGCCCGCCTCGTAGCTTTGCATGACGTATTCTAGCGGCGATATGGTTTGCGCATTTTCTCCACGGGTCATCGCGTCGTAGGCCGTTTTTACGCGCTCCCAGCGCTTGTCGCGGTCCATCGCGTAAAATCTACCGCTAACGCTAGCCAGCCTAAAGCCTCCGCTTTGCGCCTTTTCTAGCAATGATTTGATAAAAGCCAGCCCGCTTTTGGGCCCCACGTCACGACCGTCGGTTATCGCGTGAGCGCACACCTCGCAGCCGTTTG
Organism: Campylobacter rectus; assembly: GCF_004803795.1. Classification (NCBI taxonomy): domain Bacteria; kingdom Pseudomonadati; phylum Campylobacterota; class Epsilonproteobacteria; order Campylobacterales; family Campylobacteraceae; genus Campylobacter; species Campylobacter rectus. Next base: position 2,062,547 of record NZ_CP012543.1, read on the forward strand.
CGACCGCAAGAGAGCACATCGCGTCAAAGTGGCTCAGGTGCGAGTGCACGCCGCCGTCGCTGTAAAGCCCGACGACGTGGACGCGTTTGCAGGTTTTAAACAAATTTAAAAGCTTTTCGCTTTTAGCTAGCGAGCCGTTTTCAAAACCGAGCGAAATTTTTACCAAATTTTGATACAAAACACGCCCGCTGCCGATACACATATGCCCGACCTCGCTGTTTCCCATCTGTCCGTCGGGCAGACCGACCGCTAGGCCCGAGGTTTTTATGAGCGCGTTTGGCACGTTTTTAAACAACCGGTCGTAAGTGGGTTTTTTTGCCGCTGCAAATGCGTTAAATTCGCTACTTTCGTTATATCCGATGCCGTCAGTTATCACTAAAACCGTTTTTTGCGCCATTTTTAAATTTTCGCCTTAAATTTAGATGTTTTTTAACGGCATTATACTAAAATTAGTTTTTTAAAAAATAAAGGCCTCTATGTTTTACTATATTTATGAACTGTTAAATTTTAATATCTTTCAATACATCACCGTTCGCGCGGGCTTTTCGTTCTTTATCGCATTTTGCTTGACCGTTTGGGCGCTGCCTAAATTTATCGCGTGGGCAAAGGCCAAAAACGCCGCCCAGCCCATCTACGAGCTAGCTCCGCAAACGCACCAAAAAAAGGCCAAAACGCCGACGATGGGCGGGCTGGTTTTTATCGGAGCGGCACTTGTTGCGAGCGTGATCTGCGCGCGTTTGGACAATCTTTTCGTTTTCGCTTCTCTGATCTGCCTCGCAGGCTTTACGGCGCTTGGGTTTAAAGACGACTTTCGCAAAATCTCAGGCGGCAAAAACCATGACGGACTAAGCCCTAGAGCCAAGCTTGCGGTGCAAATTTTAATCGCTCTTGTCGTTTCGGCGTTGCTGTATTTGCAAGGCGAGCTAGGGAGCAAATTTTATCTACCGTTTTATAAATTTCCCGTGCTTGATCTAGGCGTTTTTGCGGTGGCTTTTTGGACGCTCGTCATCGTCGCGGCCTCAAACGCGGTAAATTTAACCGACGGCCTAGACGGGCTAGCTACGGTGCCTGCGGTGTTTTCGCTGCTGACTCTGGGCGTATTTGCATACATCTGCGGACACGCGGTATTTAGCTCGTATTTACTTTTACCAAAGATTGCCGGAGTTGGCGAGACGGTCGTCGTGGCCGCCGCGCTGATCGGCTCGCTGATGGGATTTTTGTGGTTTAACTGCCACCCGGCCGAGGTTTTTATGGGCGATAGCGGAAGCCTAAGCGTGGGCGCATACATCGGCCTTATGGGCGTGATGACGAAAAACGAAATCCTGCTCGTCATCATCGGCTTCGTCTTTGTTATGGAAACTCTAAGCGTGATTTTGCAGGTCGGAAGCTTTAAAATTCTTAAAAAGAGAATTTTTCTCATGGCGCCGATACATCATCATTTCGAGATAAAAGGCTGGGTGGAAAATAAGATCATCGTGAGATTTTGGCTCATTGCTATCTTGGCAAATTTGATCGCCCTGACCGCGCTAAAAATCAGGTAAATTTGATGCGAGTGCAGATTATGCCCGACTTTGAAACGGCGCGCGAAAGATACGGCGAAATTTTAAGGCAAATTTTAGCTTACGCCGACTACTGTGACGCAAACGGCGATGAGGACGGCGCAAAATACCGCGAGCTGGAAGATGCGCTTCACAAAATCACGGGCAAAGATATGAGTAAATTTAACCTGCGGGAATGGTGGGAAGCGGACGGCGCGGAAAATTTGGCTTTTGATATCGCGCTACCCGAGCCAAATTTGGTGCCTGATATCACAAGGGACGAACTGCGCGAGATCGTAGAGCGGATGAGTACTTTTGAGCCGCACGAGACGGGAGACGAGTTTTTGGACGCTTTTTGGTATCGTCCTAATTTTGCCGTAGAGGGCGGATATTTCACCGAGTTTTTAAGGCTAAATTTTAAGGATACTTACGATCCGCGGCTTTTTGAAAGATGCGAGCAAAACGGCGAAATAACCGAGCTTGGCGCCGATGAGATAACGCAAATTTTATGGGGCGAAAGGGGAGATAGATGAGAAAATCGCTATTTGGCTACGGCGGCACGACGCGCGCTATCGCAAAAAACTTCGGCGGCGAGGACGGCTGGGACATCTATGATGATAAATTTAGCGAGATCTCAGGCGACGAGTGGGGCAATACCCTACTACCGCCAAATCTTTTCGTCCCAGAAAAAAGCAGCCTAGAGATCCCGAGCCCGGGCTTCCCGCCGAGCCACGAGCTGGTTAAAAACGCGCAAAATCTCATCAGCGAGTACGACTATTTTTATCAAATTTACGGCGACAAAATGCCATTTACCGTCTGGATCAGCGGCACGAACGGCAAAACCACGACGACAAAGATGACGCAGCACCTGCTGGCGCGCTACGGCTCGGTAATGGGCGGCAACGTCGGCGTCCCGCTCGCAGACCTGGACCCAAACGCCAAAATTTGGGTGCTCGAGACCAGCTCCTTTACACTGCACTATACAAACGCCGCGACGCCCGGCATATACGCGCTTTTGCCTATCACGCCAGATCACCTCAGCTGGCACGGCGACTTTGCCGAGTATGAGCGCGCCAAGCTAAAGCCGCTGGCGATGATGGGCGAAAATACGGTCGCGATCCTGCCTAAAATTTATGCCGAGGCAGCGACTAAAGCAAAGGTGATAAGCTACGAAAACGAGGCCGATCTGGCCCGGTTTTGCGGCGTAAATTTAAACGATATCGCCTTTAAAACGCCGTTTTTAACGGACGCGCTTTTGGCGCTTGCTATCCAGAAAATTTTGCTCGATAGGTGCGACGCACGGCTACTAAACGGCTTTGTCATCGAGGGCAACAAGCTCGAGGAGTTTCGCGATGCGCGCGGTAGGATATGGGTCAACGACACGAAAGCGACCAACATCGACGCAAGCATCCAAGCTGTAAAGCGATATGAGGGCAAATTTTTGCATTTGATTTTAGGCGGCGACGATAAGGGCGTAGATATGCGGCCGCTTTTTGAAGCCTTGCACGGCACCAAGGTGCAAATTTACGCTATCGGCTCAAATACAGACAAGCTGATGAAGCTTGCGGGCGAGTTTAAAATCCCGGCCGTAAAATGCGAATTTTTAAACGTCGCGGTCGGCGAGATAGATAAAAATTTCAAATTTGACGGAGCTGTAAAGGCTGGCGCAAATGATGAAAATTTGGACGAAATAGCGCTTTTAAGCCCTGCTGCGGCAAGCCTCGATCAGTTTGGCAGCTACGTAGAGCGCGGAGATGAATTTAAAAAAGCGATTTTAAATTTGTAAATTTAGTGAGACTTGCGCTCGAAATGGTGTCAAATTCAAGAGCAAACGGCCTAAATCTCGCTATGTAATCTTTTGAATAAATTTCGATTTAAAAAACGCACTAAAATTTACGCCTTTAACCAAAATTTAAGTATCAAATAGCTAAAATCACATTTCTTTTTATCAGCGTGGTTGGATAGCTCAGTCGGTAGAGCAGCAGACTGAAAATCTGCGTGTCGGCAGTTCGATTCTGCCTCTAACCACCATTTCTTTATAAATCCCGATTTTATCAATGTTTTGAAGCTTTAAGGTTTAGCTAGGTGCCATCTTGGGTGCCATATATATTATCGTTTTTAAATTTTATTTTCGCCACTCCTCAACCAATACAAGAACAACTTTGGACTTTTTTTGTTAAATCTTAAAATGAATTAAGTTTTATAATAAGGCGACTAAATCTAATTATTCTCGTCTATTATTCTGCTATCATTAACCGCAAATCATATTTTAGGCAAATCAATAAACACGCAAGAACATTGATTTTTATAAGATAAAAGCAAACAACCAAATGATTATTAATTTTGGCTCTCTTTAACTTAAGCTCACACAAAGGAGTAGTAAGTTACGATGAGAACTATGTTCTTGAAAAGTAACGAGCGTAGCGAAGTTAAAAAACAAATATATAGTCCGTTCCCGAATTTCAGAAAAGAAATTTAGAGAAATTTTAAAGTACTTCGCAGAGGATATAGAAGCATCAAAGATATCGAATTTAACTAAAATTTCAGAAGTAACACTATGCAAAATCTTTAGAGAAATAAGAATTCTTATGTCTAAAGAGTGTGAAAAGATAAGTAAATTTAGCGGTGAAATTTCCAAGCCAGCCTAGAAGCTTCGCTTTGAGATTGATGAAAGTTACTTCGGATCTAAAAGAGTAAGAGGAAAAAGAGGTAGAGGGGCAGCAAATAAAACACCGGTATTTGGAATGCTAAAGCGTGACGGTAAGGTATATACCCAAATAGTTAAAAACTGCTCTGCTAATGAGCTATTGCCGATACTGAAGGAATTTAGCGAGCTTGATAGTTCTACTATCTATTCTGATTGTTGGAAAGCTTATGATGGTTTAGTTGATTACGGAGTCAAAGCACACTACAGAGTAAAACACTCCAAAAATGAATTCGCTAATGGGAAAAACCATATAAATGGCATTGAGAATTTCTGGGGATACGCTAAACATAGACTAGCTAAATTTAAAGGCATTAAGAAAGGGAATTTCTTACTTCATCTTAAAGAATGCGAATTTAGATATAATACTAAAACTACACAGGAAAACTTATATCAGAAACTGTTAAAATTGATAAGAGAGAATCCGCTTAACTTATCTTGAGCCTTAATTTTTATCAAGATTAATTGGATTAATTGGATTAATTGGATTAATTTACCCACAATACAAATATTCTCATCCCATAAATATTACAGATATTACAAATAAAGATTTGTAAAAAACCTGCATCCACATAAAGCAAACACGGTACTCAAGTGATCAAATCTTACATAAATTACAAATAATACAAGTATTTATACGTTACATATTTTACATATTGGACTGATTACACATAGATAGATTACATACGGTACTACAGATAATGCAGATATGCGTATCCTATACATCCTGCAGATTTGACAAATATAAAAATGCTATAGGTATTTTTGTTTTTCACGTATTACAAATCATACGGATGGACACAGTAACTATTATCAAAAATAAATTTTACGTTTTTATCGGGCGAGCATACTATTTGTATTACGGATTTCACCCGCAATACAAATCATACTCGTTAGCAGGGCACCCCTAAAACCCCAGCTTGGTTAAATTTGGTAACCGAGTAGCGGCTATCAAATTTGTATGTTTTTGCATCAGCACTATATGCAACGTAAATAGTTTGTGCGATGTACGTTGCCATAGGTCACCATCCATTCTTTGAACATGCTTAAGTATAACTTCATTATTTGGTATATATTCACAAGCACGACCATAATTCTTTGGTAAATTTATAATCTTGCAAACCATTTTGTTAAAAGTATTTGTGTTTTATTATGAAGTCTTTCGGAAGAGTCAATTGTTGCATAGCTACTCCTATTCCTTTTAGAAACAACATCAGCAATCTCAATCTTATAGCCGCCTTCAACAATTATCGGGCACATCTTTTACTGCTCTTGCGCGCACTTAAAGCCAATTTGACGGCTTATGCCATAGCTAATGTAGCACCAAATTGCACTAAGCACTAAAATATAGGTAGCCTTTGATTGCCCATAGAAAATCAACCGCTAGCCTGTTTGAATATCAAAGGCTCATCGGAACTTAATACAAACATAAGGAGTATTAAGTTACGATGAGAACTATGTTCTTGAAAAGTAACGAGCGTAGCGAAGTTAAAAAACAAATATATAGTCCGTTCCCGAATTTCAGAGAAGAAATTTAGAGAAATTCTCAAGTACTTTACAGAAGACATAGAAGCATCAAAGATATCAAATTTAACTAAAATTTCAGAAGTAACGCTATGTAAAATCTTTAGGGAAATAAGAATTCTTATGTCTAAAGAGTGTGAAAAGATAAGCAAATTTAGCGGTGAGATTTCCAGCTCGCAAGCTCGCCTAGAAGCTTCGCTTTGAGATTGATGAAAGTTACTTCGGAGCTAAAAGAGTAAGAGGCCTTGTGCTCGCACTCTCTTTGAGAAAAGAGGTAGAGGCGCAAGTGGAAAGCAATCGGTATTTAACTTCGCTTAGCGTCGCTTCGCTAGCTACCGTCGCCTAATGGCTCGAGACCGCTCGTTACTGCGAGCAGAACGGTATGCTTAAAAGAGACGGTAAGGTCTATACCAAGACTAGTTAAAAACTGTTCTGCTAGTGAACTAATACCCATACTATCGCAATATAGCAAGCTTGATAGCTCTACTAAATATTTAGATTGTTGGAAAGCTTACGATGGCTTGGTTGATTATGGAGCTAAAGCACACTACAGAGTAAAACATTCAAAGAATGAATTCGCTAATGGTAAAAATCATATAAATGGCATTGAGAATTTCTGGGGATACGCTAAACATAGACTAGCTAAATTTAAAGGGATAAAGAAAGAGAATTTTCTGTTGCACCTAAAGGAATGCGAATTTAGATATAATACTAAAACTACACAGGAAAACTTATATCAGAAACTGTTAAAATTGATAAGAGGTCTTGTAAGTAGCAAGACGTAGTCGCAGCTAAAAATCCGCTTAAGTTCCGTTGAGCCTTGTTTTTATATTCCTTATCTCGGTAAGTGCTTTTTGAAGCTCAAAAAATATCTCAAAACTTTTACTTTTCATAGATTCAAACGTATAAAATACCTCTCTAATCTCACATGAAAAATCAGCCCCGATATCTTGCTCAAAGCCTCTTTTTACGCTTTTTTTGACAAAACTTACCGTATCGTCTAATATATCAAAAAATCTTTGCCTATTCGTATAGCTTTGCAAATACTTTTTAACTCCATAAGCTCCCACCTCTAGAACAGCTACAAACACAATCTTATTCAGAAATTTTTTCCTTAAAAAATTTCTGATCATAATACCTTTTATATACTCCCACCGTATCCTTAAAGATGGTTGCTATTTCCTTCATTTGCGTGGCAGACCTTAGCTCTCTAAAACATTGTTTAGTTCAAGCAGCTTGATAATTATCTCTTGTTGTTCTGCATCAAATTTACAGTAATCTCTTGCATTTTTTGTACGGCATCAAGCTTAGAAATATTGTTTTCTATCATACATTCTAGCGCATAATCTATCATTAAATTTAGATCGCACAAAATCTGTAGATCCTCCTTGTAGTCTATAAATATATAGAAAAATTTGCTGAAATTTTGAGCATCAAAGTCTTTAAATCTCAAGATATTTTCGCCACTGATAGACGAGTAAGCGGATTTTAGCTCTGGCAAATTTTCCACGCTTGATAGTTTTTCTTGCAAACTTCTCAATGACACAAAAAGACAATGAATTGTTTTGTTAAATTTACGACTTTTTTCCATTGCTCTAATTTCTAAAAAATTATCACCCTTAGGGCACACCGAGTTTGCTATGTCTGTTTCATTTGTATCAAGATTGTCCATTTTGACATTGTTTTGCGTTTTGCTACTTAGTTATGTGTGCATCTCAAATTTGTCGAGATATTTTTTAAGTCCGTATCCAATGGCCACTAACGCCACGCCTCCAATTATGTACTTTAGCACTTTTTCTCCTTTGATTTAAATTACGACGTAAATTTAACATAAGCTAATGACAGGTTGTGTCGTACAGGCGGTATTGAGGCAATTAACCCATTCCCATATCTCCACCAACTCCGACGCCTCTAATCTCCTTCCTTTTTATCTTACTTTCGTCCATCTTTATATCTTCGGGTATACGGCTTAATACATACTTTCTAGCGACTTCCCCAAATTCTCTAGTTGCGTTTTGTGTTTCTCTTGTAAAAACGTCCGGTTTTCGGATTCCTTCTGTAAGCTTGTTAATTGTATTTGCACATTCTCTAATTCTTGAGACAAAGAGTTCGTATCGTTTATTAATTGCGTTTGCAACTTGGCTAATTCGTCGCTTAACGAGTCGTATTCCGTCGATAGCTGCTTTAATAATGCCATCCGATCTTGCTCTTGCTTCTCTTTTTCTTCTAATTGCACTAATAATGTTTGCTCTAGTAAAGTCATTGTCAAATATCCTTTCATTAAAAATATTATGTTTATGATTTATTGCTCGCCATCTATATTCTGCTTTATATACATCTTCATAGTCTGATTTTCTTGGATTAAATCGTTCTTTTGTAGATATAGCCTCCATGCGTATATAGATACCAAAATCGCTGCTATCGTCAAGATCACCGATAGTATTTTGAATGTATCTGCTTCGCTTCGGCACTCTACTAACCTGTGCTTCAAGCCATTGAGTGCGTTTTTGTATTTGTTTGTCAAGCTCTCTTTTGAGTCTTGCAAGCTCTTGATCTCGTTTTGATAAGCTTTGTTTGAATTTGATATTTCTAAATTCTCTTGATTCTTTTGATTTAGGCTCAATTAAACTTAAGCGGATTTTTAGCTGCGACTACGTCTTGCTACTTACAAGACCTCTTATCAATTTTAACAGTTTCTGATATAAGTTTTCCTGTGTAGTTTTAGTATTATATCTAAATTCGCATTCCTTTAGGTGCAACAGAAAATTCTCTTTCTTTATCCCTTTAAATTTAGCTAGTCTATGTTTAGCGTATCCCCAGAAATTCTCAATGCCATTTATATGATTTTTACCATTAGCGAATTCATTCTTTGAATGTTTTACTCTGTAGTGTGCTTTAGCTCCATAATCAACCAAGCCATCGTAAGCTTTCCAACAATCTAAATATTTAGTAGAGCTATCAAGCTTGCTATATTGCGATAGTATGGGTATTAGTTCACTAGCAGAACAGTTTTTAACTAGTCTTGGTATAGACCTTACCGTCTCTTTTAAGCATACCGTTCTGCTCGCAGTAACGAGCGGTCTCGAGCCATTAGGCGACGGTAGCTAGCGAAGCGACGCTAAGCGAAGTTAAATACCGATTGCTTTCCACTTGCGCCTCTACCTCTTTTCTCAAAGAGAGTGCGAGCACAAGGCCTCTTACTCTTTTAGCTCCGAAGTAACTTTCATCAATCTCAAAGCGAAGCTTCTAGGCGAGCTTGCGAGCTGGAAATCTCACCGCTAAATTTGCTTATCTTTTCACACTCTTTAGACATAAGAATTCTTATTTCCCTAAAGATTTTACATAGCGTTACTTCTGAAATTTTAGTTAAATTTGATATCTTTGATGCTTCTATGTCTTCTGTAAAGTACTTGAGAATTTCTCTAAATTTCTTCTCTGAAATTCGGGAACGGACTATATATTTGTTTTTTAACTTCGCTACGCTCGTTACTTTTCAAGAACATAGTTCTCATCGTAACTTAATACTCCTTTGTGTGAGCTTAAGTTAAAGAGAGCCTAGATTTATAGAGTTCGCCTCTCATCGCTCGTCTCATTTTCGGCGCATTTTCGTCAAATTTCCCGCGTCAAATTTGCCGCCATTTTTTACCCGAGCCGCTCGCTTTTTTGTATTTGTACAAAATGCAAGTATGGATACGGCCGTCAAAAGGCCTACTCTTCCCCGCATTCGCCAAATATCGATGCGTTACAAAAACAAATATGGTAACTCTCGCTCTCGCCGAATTTTCGTAAAAAACAAATTTGTAACGATGCGAGATAGATTAGAATAAACTAATGCGCTGCGTTAAAATACGCAGCTAAATTTAATCAAGCCTTGCTTCTCCAGCCGTTTTCATAGATAAAAGCGCAAAATCTAGCTCTTTCAAAAATCATTCGTCTGCGACTTTATCTTCGCTTAGAGTATCGCTGGGCTCGCCTAGATAAAAGCCCTGAAATTCATCCACGCCAAGCTCTATACAAGCGTCAAAAACCTCTTTTGAATGGACAAATTCGGCGATAATGGTGATATCAAGCTTTTTGGCAAAAGCGATGATGGCGCCGGCAATCGCGCGCGAGTCCTCGCTTGAGTCGATATTTTTGATGATAGAGCCGTCGATTTTGATATAGTCGGGTTTTAGTTTTAGGATGTAGGAGAAGTTGCTGTATCCCGAACCAAAGTCGTCTATGGCGATCTTTGCGCCCATCCTGCGCACGCGCTCGATAAAGGCGCTGATACGCTCGATGTTTTCGATATTTTCGTCTTCGAGTATCTCAAATATCACGCGCCCGGCCACCTTATATTTATTCATCTTTTCGATGATAAATACGCTCACGTCGCCGTCGGTCATATCGCGTCCCGATAGATTTACCGAGATCATAGTTTCCGGCTTATCGGCGATTAGCTTAAAGCTCTTTTCGATGAGCATTTTTTCGATATCGGTGTAGCGTTTGATGCGTTTTGAGACCTCCAAAAAGATGCTTGGCGAGATGATTTCGTTGCTATTTTGTATGCGGATCAGCGTTTCATACTTTAAAATTTGTTTGTCTTTGTTAAATATCGGCTGATAAAACGGCACGATTTTGTCGTTTATGATGGCGTTTCGTATCATATTTGAGCGTTCTATTTGCTCTGCATATTGAGGCGTATCGTCGATATTTTTAAAGTAGCAAAAATAATCTTTCCCGGTTTGTTTAGCAAACTCCAGCGCCGTCATCGCCTTTTTAAACGTATCCGTCTCGTCAAGCGCAAAGCCCACCGTGCAATGGATCTCTATCTCGTTTTGCTCGCCGTCCTCGGTGGCTACGTCGATGACCAGGCCTTTGATATTGTCTAAAAGCTCGGTAGCCAGATCCTCGTATCTGTCGATAAAAAGCTCCGCATCCTCGACCAGCGCGAACTGATCTGCACCGACGCGGTAAACCGCCATACCGTTATCGTCGGCGAATTTTTGCGAAATTTGCGTCATTTTTAGCAAAATTTGATCGCAAACCGCGGCGCCGAAGTAGTTATTCATTTTCCTAAATTCGTCGATATCCATAATGATGATTTTAGGATTTTTCATCGTCTCCGTGTCGCGCTCTAGGGCTGTTTTGTTAGGCAAGCCCGTCAAAGCGTCGCTATAAAGGCGCTTTTGCATCTGGGCGTTATTTTCTAAAAGCTTTTCGTTGCTTTTTACCAGTGAAATTTGATTGTCACGGATGCTTTTGTAAAAGAGCAAATACTGAAAAATACAAATGAGCACCATAATGCTCGTTACGATGAAAGCGTTTTTCATATTTACCGCAAACCATTGCGCAAAAAGCGGGTCGCCAAAGCCTGAAATTTTGACGTTGTGAATCATATTATAACCAAGTATCACGCCATCTATTTTCTTAAAATAGCAAACCTCGACTTTGTTATCGGGAATAAGGCTGATGCGCTTATAGACGCCTTTTTGCTCCAAATTTGTATGAGCTTTGCCGCTCATATCGCAAAATTTATAAGGTAAATTTTCGCCTATTAGATTCGGATACTGCGAGCTGGCTAGCACCGTAAGCTCATTTTTGTCGCTCGTTTGCTTAAATATCCAAGACGGCACGGCTTTAATAGCCTCAGAGTAGCGTTGAAACTCCTTTATATCGCGCTTTGCGATATCTTTATATATGATTTCGATTATATTCATATACGCTTCGACCTTTTCGTCTATACTGACGTTTGAAGGGTAATTGGTCGAATCTTGAAATTTATTATAAAATATAAAACACATCGCCAGGCACGAACATACTACGAGTATGGCGACCGGCAACACGATGAGGCGCCTTGTCGATTTTTTTAATTCTAAATTTTGCATCAATCTTCTTTAAAAATTTTGCTCCCATTTTATCATTATTTACTTAAGTTAATTATTAAAGCTCAAATTTATAAAAATAATTTATACGATAAAAAAAATGCAAAACCCAGCAAAATGACCGCGCAGACGTAATTTATCCACTTTGCGACATTTTGCGAGATAAATTTAGCGCTTTTATGCACGGCAAACGGCATCGAGGCGATCCAGATAAATATCGCCGCAACCAGTCCCGCAACAACCGCGCCCGCATTTTCAAAGCTTTTCGCAAAGCTAGCCACGCTAAGCCAAAAGCCAACGGTATAAGGATTTACAAGCGTGACGAAAAGCCCTTTCGCATAGTTTTTGGTAAAATTTGCCTGCACGCCCTGCGCTTGCGCTCTTATGGGTTTGTCGGCGTTTTTAAAGATGACGTAAGAGATGTAGGCAAGGTAGCAAAAGCCAAAAGCGCCGATGATTTTTTCTATTATCTCGCCTTGCAGATACCCCAGCACGCCAAACGCCAAAAGCAGCAGATACGCTACATCCGCACTCATCGCGCCAAGCCCTATGGCAAAAGCCGACCGAAACGAATTTATCGCCGCGCTCATTATCATCACGTTTACGGGCCCTATCGGTACCGCCGCGCTAAAACCTAGAAGTAAGCCCTGCAAAAACGCGTTCATTTTTCTCCTTTTTGATTTTTGTATTTTGGATTTTATCTAAATTCGGCTGATTTTTATGCCGACTAAATTTGACAAATTTTATCCCGCGTCGGCAACTGCTCCTTAAAAAGCGACTAATATCGCGCGTAAAGGATGATTGCTTCCTGGATTGCGAGAGCGAAAACGGCTGATTTTAAAAGCGAATTTTACCGGGATTTTAACAAAAGGCGGTTATTTTGATAAAACAACAAAATTTAAGGAAAAATAGCCTTTAAGCGTCTCTAAACGAGAGCGAAATTTTAAATTGAGATAAAATTTATAAAAACATTACAGAATTTAGCGCGAACCCTAAAGCAAATTCGGGAAATTTTATCTTATCTGGCTACCGTAAAAAGTATGTCGTTTATCGAAGTGCGCCGTAGAGGCTGCGAATAAAAATTTATTTAAATTCGTCTCGCAAAATTTAGCCTTTGGGGTAAATTTACGAGACGAAATTTGGAAATTATTTTTAACTCGGCAAATTTAAATCCGCCGAGTCGGTCAAATTTGATTCGTTTGCCAAATTTGGCAAACGGTCTTACAGATCGGTCGCGACCTCGTTTTCTACCTTGATCGTTACCGTCTGCGTCACGCCGCTGTTGTCGTTTGCGCTGCCGGTAAATGACTTATGCGTAGCATCCGCTCCGTCCGCGTTCCATTGGCCGCTAGATTTTGATTTTACGGTATCGTCGCTACCGCCCTTGATCTCTAGCGTCTTATTTTCTGAGCCAAGGTCTAGCACGTCTTTTGGATCCACATTTACTACGGCGTTATTTACGGCGCTTGCGTCTACGGAGTTGATATTTTCCGTTACTTTCGCGATTTTTGAGAGATCGATGGTGTCGCCTTTATCCAGACTGTTTATGGTCAGATTGCCGTTATTATTAGTCGTGGTCATCTTGGTGTCGTTGCCTACATCCAAGACGGTGTTATCAACCTTCGCGCCGTTTTCGACGATGAGCGTGTCGTCGCCTTTGTCTCCATCCACTTTTTCTACATGGGTGTTTTTGTCGGCAACTTTAATTGTATCGTTATCAAGGTCTCCTTTGACTTCTTTTACTTTGGCTCCGTTTTTGATATTGATAATATCGTCGCCATGTCCGCCCTCTATCTTCTCGGTCACGGTGGCGTTATCTACCGTAATAGTATCTGTGCCTTTATCGCCATGAACCGATTTTACCGTTGCTTTATCGCTGATGGTTATCTTAGAGTCGCCGGAGCTTACGTCGCCGACACGTGACACCTCGGTATTTTCCCCGGCAACGGTTATGGTGTTGTTTCCGGTTTCATTATACATATTAGTATCTTTAGCGTTCGCTCCGTAAACCCAACCGGCTACTTTCGAGCCTCCATCTACATTTATTTTATTGTCTCCTTGATCTCCGGAAATGTTGCCATCTACGTTAGATTTGTTTTGAACCGAGATCTCGTCATTGCCCTCTTTGCCCATGATAGCCTCTTTGATAGTCTGGCCTTTGCTATTTTTGGCGCTTTGTCCCGCTACCTTGGATTTATCTACGGTGATCTTGTCGTCTCCGCCCTCGCCATTGATGATTCCTTCAATAGTGCTGCCGGATACATTTATGGTATCGTTACCGTCTACGCTACCGTCTTTACCGTTTGGCTTATTCTCGGCATCGCCGTATACGCCTTTCTTAACCGTGCTATCGGTTATATTTATATCGTCGTTACCTCTACCGCCCCAAACTTTACCTTCTACGGTCGAATTTGTAATATTTATCTTATCATCGCCGTGTTGCCAATGCTTTTCGACAGATTCCGTATGCTGGTCTCCGTTTACGCCCTGATATGCCGATCTGTTATGCTTATCGCTTCCGGTTAGGTCGAATTTGCCGGTAGCTTTATTCCTTACATCGCCATAGAAGCTACCCTCTCCGCCAATCGTAGAATCGTTTATATTTATCGTATCGTTGCCGCCTTCTCCCAATACGCCGCCGACTTTGGATTTATTGACGTTTATCTCGTCATCGCCTCCATTTGTAAAGATAGTTCCTTTTACGGTGGCGTTATCTACCGTTACTTTATCGACATTTCTATTGTCTATGTCTATATCGAAAGCCACCGTAGCCTTATCTTTTACGGTTACATCGTTCTGGGTTTCAGCCTTTACGCCGTTTTTATCTTCGCCAAATTTATAGCCGGTTATTCTGCTTACGCTAGTATCCGCGCCCTCGACGGTTACCGTATTTTTACCGTCGCCTAGCTGTATGCCGGCATGCATTTGTTGTTGAGCCTCGGCTGAATCCTTGTCTCCTACGGTAGCTCCGCCTTTTACGTTGATCTTATCGTTGCCGTCTCCGTCGTAAATTCCCGACTTGACCTCGGCTTTGTTCGTAACGTTAATAGTATCGTCACCGTCTCCGGCTAAAATACCGCCGCGTTTTACATCGTTACCGTGCTCGTCTTTTACTACTTCGCCGTTTACCTTCGTGCCTTCTCCGTCTACATTTATCGTATCGTTACCGCTACCGCTGTTGATATTGGTTGAAATTTCGCCTCCGTTTTTGACGGTGATCTTGTCGTCTCCCGTTCCGGTCGAGATCATACCTACTTTAGCGCCGTCTACGGTGATGTCGTCGGCCTTATCGGAGCCGAAAATTTTAGGTTTTACGTTATCTTTCACTTTTACTACGGTAGTATCCGCTTTATTTTCGTATCCTGAAGTATCGGTATTTTCGCCTGCTACTACCAGCTTTTTGGCTTTATCCGAACCTATGATGGTTTTTTTATCTTTGCTTACAAACCAACCGTCTTGATAGTCAAATTTTTCCGGATCGTGATTTACGTATTCTTTATAAAATAATTCATTTCCTACGGTTTTATTTTGGGATTTTAAATTTTTAATTTTACCGCCCTCAACCATACCGTCCGGCAAAGCGTTTTTAAATGCATCGGATAATCCGGATCTTATATTCTGCACTTCGCTGCTTGGAGGCGTTGTAGAGCCTGTATTGTTCTGAGCCGCGTCCAAGTTTTTAAAATAACTATTAGAGTGATCCAAAGGATTGGAATCCTTAGGAGTACTAAAGTTGTTTTTACCGCTCAAATTGCCCTCGTATATGGATTGTCCCAACTCGGCATTGTATGCGGACGAAGGAATTTCCATTATTGCAGGAGCCGAAGGTGCCGACGCATCTACATCGATACTTCCTTTTCCCGGAGCGCTTTCGTTTCCGCTTTGATCTTTTATAGTAGATGATACGGACGATGTTTTACCGTCTTGTACCGGAACTTTTATATCTACCGAACCTTTATTTACAATTTCCGGAGTTAATAAAGTCTCGGTTGTGGTAGTTTTTCCGTCAGGTCCCGTTACCGTTGTTTTTAACGTATCGCCCGGTTTAGCGTCATCAGGAATCGTAATTCTTGCCGTTGTGCTACCTGAATCGCCGTCGGTTTGATTTTCTTTAGGCGATAATGTTCCGCTATTGTCCGCATCCTCTGGGAATGTAACTTTTGGAGCCGAAGGTCCCGATGCATCTACATCGATACTTCCTTTTCCCGGAGCGCTTTCGTTTCCACTTTGATCTTTTATAGTAGAGGATACGGACGATGTTTTACCGTCTTGTACCGGAACTTTTATATCTACCGAACCTTTATTTATAATTTCCGGAGTTAATAAAGTCTCGGTTGTGGTAGTTTTTCCGTCAGGTCCCGTTACCGTTGTTTTTAACGTATCGCCCGGTTTAGCGTCATCAGGAATCGTAATTCTTGCCGTTGTGCTACCTGAATCGCCGTCGGTTTGATTTTCTTTAGGCGATAATGTTCCGCTATTGTCCGCATCCTCCGGGAATGTAACTTTTGGAGCCGAAGGTCCCGATGCGCCCGGTTGATTTGAACCGCCGCCACCACCAGAGCCACCGCCAGAACCGCCACCGCCTGAGCCACCTGAACCGCCGCCAGAGCCACCATTAGAGCCACCATTGGAGCCACCGGAGCCACCACCTGAGCCACCAGGATTACCCGGTTGATTTGAACCGCCACCGCCAGAACCACCGCCAGAGCCACCATTGGAGCCACCGGAACCGCCAGGATTACCCGGTTGATTTGGTTGATTTGAACCGCCATTAGAACCACCATTGGAACCACCGCCAGAACCACCATTGGAGCCGCCTGAACCGCCGCCAGAACCACCATTGGAGCCACCACCAGAACCACCAGGATTACCCGGTTGATTTGAACCGCCGCCAGAGCCGCCACTGGAACCGCCGCCGCCTGAGCCACTGCCAGAGCCGCCATTGGAGCCGCCTGAGCCACCATTAGAGCCGCCGCCGGAACCACCATTGGAGCCACCACCAGAGCCACCATTAGAACCACCATTGGAGCCGCCTGAGCCGCCAGGATTACCCGGTTGATTTGGTTGGTTTGAACCACCGCCTGAGCCACCGCCTGAACCACCTGAACCGCCGCCAGAGCCACCTGAACCGCCGCCGGAACCGCCATTGGAGCCACCGGAGCCACCATTGGAACCACCACCAGAGCCACCGCCGGAGCCACCGCCGGAGCCACCATTAGAGCCGCCTGAACCGCCGCCAGAACCACCATTGGAGCCACCACCAGAACCACCAGGATTACCCGGTTGATTTGAACCGCCGCCAGAACCGCCGGAACCACCACCTGAGCCACCTGAGCCACCTGAGCCACCGCCTGAACCACCGGAACCGCCGGAATTACCGCCCGAGTTGCCACCTGAACCGCCAGGATTACCCGGTTGATTTGAACCGCCGCCACCTAAGCCACCACCGGAACCACCTAAGCCGCCAGAGCCGCCTGAACCAGCAGAACCGCCGGAATTACTCGGCCCCTGAGGTTGTGATTGCTGAGAATTAACATTCTCAGCGGCGCCGCTTACGGCAGCACCCGCAAATACGCTACTACTCTGAGGACTTTGGCTTGCTACGCCTAGGTCGCCATAGGCAGCGATTACGTTTGATATGTGTCCGCCTTGAGTAAATGCGACTTGACCCAGGCTCACGCCGTCCGATCCGTCGTCTCCGCCCGCTGCGGTCGCTTCCAGATCCTGGAGATCGGTTCCGTTTAGCAATGCTTGCTGCAATGCCTCGACGTCCGCCATCATCGCCTCGTTTCCAAAACCTTCGCTTACCGATACGCTTTGATCGAGTATTAGCGTGTCCTTGCCCAACATTACGATATCTTTACCGTCATTTGCCGAGATCACGATCTTAGACGACGTATCCTGTCCGACGATACTCTCTCCGAGATAGACTACGTCTCCTACGTTTAGCTCTCTTTTGGCGCCGCTACTGTCTACGGCTACGACTTTTCCCTCTATGCTTTTTACCACTCCGGCTTGAATTTGCATAAATGCTCCTTTGTTTTAAATTTGTGACAATTATATAATTATTTTAGGATTTTGTATATTGTACCAAAGTACAATACAGTCAAATTTGGAATCGTTCCAGGGTAAATTTAGGCCAAATTCAGGTGCAAATTTAACCTGCGCCCTTGATTCGGCCGGGATTAAAATTTATTCTTTCTTACATCCGCTACGATTACATTCGCCATATCGTCTATTTGTGCGGTGATGTCGTTGGTAGTGCTTACGATGGCGGTTATATGCCCGCGATGTTAAAATAAGGCTTAATATTAAAAATTTATCGCTCGCTCCTCCAACAAATTTTACTTTTTGCAGTAAAATTCGAGTTAAATTTTGATATATAAGGATATTTCGTGTTTCAAGCTTTTAGGATTTATGATTTTATCAAAGACGACGAAAATAGCGATTTTTACGGCGTATTTGTCGATAGACTCTATCCGCGAGGTATAAAAAAGGAAGTTTTTAGCTCATTTTTGTGGCTAAAAGCCGTCACGCCTTCAAGCGAACTTAGGGCGTGGTTTCACGAAAACAGGGAAACCGGATTTGAGGAATTTAAGCTCAAATTTATGGCAGAACTTACGAACAAAGAGGCGCTAGTTGGCCTAAACGAGCTAAAATCACTAGAAAAAACTTATGGCAAAATAGCGCTACTAACAGCGACAAAAGATATAAATTTCAGCCATGTCACGGTGATTTTGGAAGCGCTTGAAGCGAGCAATCAAATTTAGCTTCGCCGCTAAATTTTGTTTTATTTACGGGATTTGGATTTAAAAACCGCCGCAAATTCGACTTAAATTTCTAAAAAACCCGCGCAAAAAGCATAAATTTAACGCCGAATTTTACGCAGTTTTACGCTCTATCTAAAATTTACGAATTGCGCCGAAGGCAATGAAATTTTAAAACCCAAATTTGACCGCAGGATTTTAAATTTTACTTTCGAGATACGACTCGTAAAAATTTACGCCGAAGCGGAATCATAAAATTTCAAATTTTACCGAGCTCAAATTTGACGATAAATTTAAAAGAAAAGCGCGCTTGCTCCGCAAATAACGATGCGTATGTTTTCTAAAATTTTTCGACTAAATTTTACTCCGAAAAATCCGCAAAAGCGTCAAATAAAATTTCTTATGTCGATGTAAAGATAATTAAAATTTGAGCCGAAATTTGCTTAAAATAAAAAATCCGACCGCTTAAATTCAAATTTAAATTTGAAAAATTCGGATGTAAAAAGCAGGCCCTCGGAGTTTTAAACGCCTGAGTAAAATTTGCAAATTTAAAAAATAAAGCTTTTTAAAGTAACGCCGAAAGCGGTGGTTTACGGCGAAAAATTGTAAATTTAAAGGGCAAACGGCGTCTTGCAACCAAAACGCCGCATCCGCATAAGCCTAGAAGCGCTGCCCGATGGTAAATTCAAATGTGCTGGTATCGTCGCCGTCTTGCTTTTTAAGCGGCTTGGCAAAGATGAGCTGAAGCGGCCCCATCGGCGTCACCCACTCGATGCCTACGCCTGCGCTATATCTACTGATACGCCCGTCGATATATTCATACCCGGCTCTTTTTTCCGCTTTATGCTTACCTTCTATGACGCCGTAGTCGAAAAATAGCACGCCGCGCATCTTCACGCGCTCTATTAGCGGGAAGCTAAGCTCGGCGGAGCTGTTAAACGAGATAGTGCCGCCCGTCTCGTACCACTGACCGTTTGAGACCTTCACCTTCGGCGCGACCGTCCTGCTCTCAAAGCCGCGCAGATTTCTGATACCGCCCAGGTAGAGCTTTTCGTTGATCGGTATGTAGCCGCGATCCCAAATTTTGCCGAAGCTTGATTTAAGCCTGAAAATAAGATCGTAATCGACCCACTCTCTGATACCCTGATACCAGTTGAAATTCGTTCTGCTCTTTAAAAATTTCTCGTCGCCGCCAACGCCTGCGAACTCTAGGCTGGAGCTTGCGATGATACCCGTGCGAGGCAGGTAATAATCATCCGTGCTGTTATACGTGATAGACGGAATGAGAGAGCTTTTGATACTTTTGCCGTCCTTGTAGCCGACGCTTTTTAGCACGTCGCTAAGCCCGCTGATACGGCTTTGCTCGATGATATATCCGATAGAAGCGCTTAAATTTCTAGTGAGTTTTCTACCTAGCACCACGTTCATACCGTATGATTTCTCGTCGTAGTTGTTCCAATCGTAGTTGTTGGCGTAGAGCGTACCGCCCAGGCTATACTCGGAGTCAAAAAGGCGCGGGTTGGTTAGTCCTATCTGACCGGAGAGTTCATTGTCGCTCCTATCGACGCTTACGACGCCTTTCATACCGCTACCGAATACGTTCGTATCCGACAAGCTCGCATTAAGCAGCAAGCCGTCCGAGCTGCCGTAGCCGATACCGCCGCTGATCGAGCCCGTGGAGGCCTCTTTTACTTTTACGAGTAGATCGACTTGGTTCTCTCCGACGCGATACTCTTCGATCTCGACCTCATCAAAGTAGCTCGTTCGCTTTAGCGCGTCTTTGCTGTCTTGCAGGTCGGTTCTGTTATATAAATTCCCCTCCGTGAGGTATAGTTCGCGCCTGACGACCCTATCTACGGTTCTATCGTTACCGGAAATTTGCACGTTTCTTATATATACTTTTTCGTCCGGCACGACCTCATAGACGATACTGACGGTTCTATCCTCGACGTTTTTCTCGGTTTTCGGATTTATCCTTACAAACGCATATCCTTTATCCGCTACCATATCATCAAGCTTTTTCATATCTTGTCTTAGACGAGCGGAGTTCATCACGTCGCCGCCCTCCAGCCTAAAGTCTTTTAAAATTTTCTCTTTATCGATATCTAAAAACTCGGGCACTTCGATATCTACGCTAGATACTCTATACTGCTCGCCCTCGGTTACATAGTAGGTGAGATCTGCGGTGTAGTTGTCCATATAGGCGTTTAGATACGGGTTTGAGACCGTCGCGTCCAGGTAGCCTTTTTGGTAATATTTATCTTGGATTCTTGCAGGATCGTTCGGTAGCTCGAAAAGCTTGACCTTACCGTCGTTTCTACCCCACATCCAGCCCATAAATTCGCGCTCTTTGTTCGCTACTACGGGCTCGATATCGCCGTAATCAAAAAGCTTTGCGCCGACTAAATTTACGTTTTCTATTATGATATTTTCGCCGCGGTTTATGTTCATCGTGACAAAAAGGCTGCTTTCATTACCCGCTACGGGCTCTTTGGTTACGTCTACGACCGTGTCGAAGTAGCCTTTTGACTCGTAGTACTGCCTGATGCGCTCTTTTGCACGCTCGATGGCTAGCTCGTCGTACATATTGCCTTGTTTGATGTTGATTAGTCCGTCGATAGCGGTTTTGTCGTTAGTTACTACGCCCTTGATATCGATACGAGCGATGCTAGGCTTTTCTTTTACCGTTACGGTCACGTCGCCACCATCGTTTTCGATATAGATATCGTCGAAGTAGCCCTGCCTAAACAGCTTTGCGATCGCCCTATCCGTGCTATCGCCGCTTAGCTCGTCGCCGACTTTTAGCCCCATTATCTCCTTTGCGGTTTCAGAAGACAGATGGATGAGACCTTTAAAATTTATGGAAGTTATCTGCTGGGCGTTTGCCAAAACGGCGCCCAAAAGTAGTAGAAAAACGCTTTTTTTCATTGATTTAACCTAAAAGTGATGATAAGGCTGTATAATAGCACATTTTATTTTTAAACAATATAAATTTAAAAGGCGAATTTATGAAAATCGGTATCGTAGGCTTAGGGCTCATCGGCGGCTCGCTCGGGCTCAGTTTAAAAAACGAAAAGCTAATCAGCTGCGTTAGCGGCACGGATCTAAACAAAGAGCACGAAAAACAAGCGATGCAGCTCGGTCTAGTGCATGAAATTTTGACGCTTGAGGGGATGAAGCAAAAGTGCGATATGATATTTCTAGCCATCCCCGTCGAAGGCATCATCAAAATCGTCAAAGAATTTGAAGGCATCGGCGAAAACACGACCATCGTAGATCTTGGTAGCACGAAGCAAAAAATAATCGAAGCCGTGCCGGAGAGCATCAGGCAAAATTTCATCCCGGCTCACCCGATGGCGGGCACCGAGTACTCCGGTCCGACCGCCGCGTTTCCGGGACTTTTTAAGGACGCCGTCGTAGCCATCTGCGACTTTAAAGAAAGCGGCGAGATGCACGTCAAGCGCTCGGTCGAGCTTTTTTCGCACCTGGGCATGAAGATTATTTTCATGAGCGCGGCGGAGCACGATCACCACGCCAGCGTCATCTCTCACCTGCCTCACGCCATCAGCTTTTCGCTAGCTAGCAGCGTGCTAAAAAAGGAAAACAAAAAAAATATCATCGCGCTAAGCGGAACGGGATTTAACGGTATGATCAGGATCGCTAAAAGCTCGCCGGTGATGTGGACGGATATCTTTAAGCAAAATAAGCAAAATTTGATAAATTCGATAGACCTTTTCAAAAAAGAGCTGGACGAATGCGAAAATTTAGTCAAAAACGAGAAGTGGGACGAGCTGCGAGAATGGATGGGCGAAGCTAGAAAAATACGCGAAATTTTATAAATTCGGGCGCAAATTTACCTTAAATTTATCGCTTTTTAGTAAAATTCGCATCTTTGAGATTAGGAGAATTTATGAGAAGACGCGGCAATTCGAATTTGATATTTTTCGGTATTGTTTTTTTGCTTTTAGTTGCGGCGATAGCTTTTTTATTTACTTCAAAAACATTTGAGCGCGAAGCTCCCAGTATCGCTATCTCAGATCAAATTTACTGGAACCTAACCTCGCCCCTACCGATCAAAATAACCGACGAAGGCGGCGTAAAATCGGTCAAAATTTCACTCGTAGACGAAAAAGGCAGCATAAATTTGTTAACTCAAAAATTTGAAGCGCCGTCTGAAATCGTAGATTTAAATTTGACCTTTCCGAAAACGGGATTCGGCGCGCAAAAAGATATCTACAACATCGTGATCGAGGCTACGGATACGAGCAAATGGGGATTTTTCTTCGGCAACACGCAAAAAAAAGAGGTCAAAATCATCGTCGATAACAAAAAACCCGACGTAAACATCCTAAACCACTCATACGCCATAACAAAAGGCGGTAGCGCAACGGTCGTGTTTAAAGCCACCGACGAGATGCTAAAAGAGGTCTATATCGAGACGAATTACGGTAAAAAATTTATCCCGAGCAAATTCGTAAAAGAGGGCTACTACGCCTCGCTGGTGGCTTGGCCGGCGCAGCAAGGCTCGTTTAGCGCCGATGTCGTCGCGCTTGATGCGGCGGGAAATATAACCAAAAGCAAGATAAGATTTTTCTACCAAGATAAAAAATACCGCGTCTCAAAGATAAAACTGGACGGTCAAAGTAGATTTTTAAACGAAAAAATCCCCGAGCTGGCTCAGCAATACGCTAAAAATCACGATGCGATGACTATTTTAGAAAAGATGAGATTCGTAAATGAAAATCTGCGCACCATAAATGAAAAACTCATCGCACAAATCGCGGCGAAAGTAGAAATAGATGCGGCGGAAAATTTTAAAATAAATAAATTTTACCCGCTAAAAAACAGCAAAGCCGTAGCGAGCTTCGGCGACCACAGATACTACACTTTTGAAAACAAAGAAGTAAGCGAAAGCTGGCATATGGGCATCGACCTGGCCTCGACGCAAAAAGCGAATATCGTCGCCAGCAACGACGGTATAGTCGAATTTGCCGCCGAAAACGGCATATACGGACGCAATCTTTTGATAGACCACGGATTCGGACTGTTTTCGCTCTACGGCCACTGCAGCTCGATAAACGTCAAAGCCGGCGACTCCGTCAAGGCGGGCGATGTGATCGCAAACACCGGCGTTAGCGGCCTAGCGATGGGAGATCACTTGCACTTTGGTATGCTGGTGCAAGGTATAGAAGTGCGCCCCGAAGAGTGGATGGATAACGGCTGGATGAAGGACAACGTCACCGGCGTTTTGAGCGCGGCAAAAAAAATGGTCGAATAAATTTATCATTTTGTTACGAATTTGTTGTATAATGGCGAGAATTTAGAAATTTAAGGGCTAAAATTTGAAACAAACAACTATAAAATCGGTTGTAGAAGGCGTGGGCATCGGGCTTCACAAGGGCGAACCGATAAAGATCACGCTCGAGCCGCTCGGGGCGAATTCGGGAATAATATTTTACAGAAAAGACCTCGGAGCGAGCTTTAAAGCGGAGCCGAAAAACGTGATAAACACTCAAATGGCGACCGTCATCGGCGGCAAAGAGGGCTATATCTCGACGATCGAACACCTCCTTAGCGCTATAAGCGGCTACGGCATCGACAACGTCCGCATCGTCCTAGACGCCAACGAAGTGCCGGTAATGGACGGCTCGGCGATAAGCTACTGTATGATGCTGGACGAAGCGGGCACGGCGGAGCTTGACGCGGATAAAAAAGTCATCGTAATCAAGCGCCCCGTGGAGGTAAATAAAAACGGAAAATTCGCCAGAGTAACGCCCTCAAACAATCCCAAATTCGACTTTACGATCAAATTCGCCCACCCGATAATCGGCGAGCAAAATTACGTATTCGAGTTTAGCAAACAAGCCTATATCGAAGAAATCTCGCGCGCCAGGACGTTTGGATTTTTAAAAGACGTGCAGATGCTAAGAGCGCAAAATTTAGCCCTCGGCGGTAGCCTGGACAACGCCGTGGTCATAGACGATAATAAAATTTTAAATCCGGAAGGCCTGCGTTTTGAAAACGAATTCGTTCGCCATAAAATTTTAGACGCGATCGGCGATCTAAGCCTTATGGGCGCGCCTTTAATGGCGGATTATACGAGCTTTGCAGGCAGTCACGAGCTAAATCACGAGCTAACCCTAGCCATACTAAGCGACGCCAAAAACTATGAAATCGTCACGTTAAAAGACGATCTAGCGCGCGAATATCAAAAGGTATTTGCATAAAAAATATTCAAATTTTAGTTATAGCTCTTAGCTCGCCGATGATCGTCGGCGTTTATGACGAAAACGGCGAGCTTTTAGAGCGTATCTCAAGCGAAGAAAAATCCGACGTTTCCCTCGTAAAAATAATGGATCAGATTTTAAACGGCGGCGAATTTAACCTGCAAAAAATCATCTACGCAAACGGCCCGGGTAGCTTTATGGGCGTGAAAGTCGCCTACGTCGTTTTAAAAACGATCAGCATTGTAAAAGAGTGCGAATTTTACGCAGTTAGCGGCTTTGAGCTAAACGGCGGCGCACCGATACGGGCGAATAAAAACTTAAGCTTCGTAGATACGCCCGAGGGCATCAAACTGCAAAAAGCGCAAGCCGGCGAATTTTGCTTGCCGCAAAATTTAGCCGTTTTAAATCTAAATTTAGATACTCTTCCAAATTACGTTATACAAGCCGTATAGGAGATTTTTTGCAAATTTTAGTTCCCGCCACGAGCGCAAACCTAGGCCCCGGTTTTGACGCCCTAGGACTCGCCCTAGAGCTACACAACAAAGTCGAGATAATGAGGGCGAATTTCGCCTCCGTGAGCATTTTAGGCGAAGGTAAAGACAACGCCCTTCTTAAAAAAAACAACATTTTTCTATCCATTTTTAATGAAATTTACCTCAAGCTAACGGGTAAAAAAGACACTTTTCGTATGATTTTTACAAATCAAATCCCCTTTTCGCGCGGCCTTGGCAGCTCTTCTGCGGTTATCACTTCGGCTATCACGGCGGCTTACGCGGCGGCCGGTTTTAAGGCTGACAAAAGTATGATTTTAAATACCGCGCTCATTTACGAAAACCACCCGGACAACATCGCTCCCGCTACGCTTGGCGGTTTTGTAAGCTCGGTCGTTGAAAACGGTAAGGTAAAATCCCTAAAAAAACCTTTAAACGCCGATATAAAAGCCGTCGTAGTGATACCTGATAAGCCTATGAGCACGAACGAATCGCGCACTAAGCTACCTAAAAATTTCACGATGGGCGAGTGCGTTAGCAACCTCTCTCATGCAGCACTTCTTACGGCTTGCTTTTTTAGCGAAAATTACGAACTTTTAAGGGCGGCGGCAAAAGACGTCATGCACGAGCAAATCCGTATGCAAAGCCTACCCGAGCTCTTTGAAGTGCGCAAGATAGCCTACGAAAACGGCGCTCTTTTGAGCACGCTTTCAGGTAGCGGATCGAGCTTTTTAAACATAGTTTATGCGGGCGATGCGACAAATTTAAAACAAAAACTGCAAGATAAATTTAAAGGCTTTCGGGTTGAAATTTTAAATTTCGACAACGACGGGATAAAAATCCTACAAAGCTAAAAAAAAGCTAAAAGAAGTTATAATAATGGCTCAAAAATTTATCCCTATCAGGATGTGCGTAGTCTGCAAAAAGCGCTTTGAACAGCGAATTTTGCGCAGATACCGACTGATAAATTCTTCGCTATTTTTCGGAAACGGAAACGGACGCAGCTTTTATCTTTGCGAAGAATGTCTAAAAAAAGACGAGAAAATTTTAAGAAAATCGCTCGGAAGAGTCGCAGGCAGCTTTATCGCGACGTTGCAAAACGGGCAAAATTTAAAGGAGATGCTCTTAAATGGGGACTGTTCGAATTTCAGAGATAGCAAATGAGCTCGGCTACAATAGCAAAGAGGTTTTGGGGAAAGCTATTGAGCTTGGGCTAAAGGTCAAAACGCACTCAAGCGGCGTTACTCCTGAGGAAGCGGAGGCGCTATACACCTACATCCAAACCGGCGAGATCCCCGAAGTTCTCAAGAAAAAACCGGAAAAGAAAAAAACGACCGCCAAAAAAGCGGAAACGAAACAGAGCAAAGAAAGCAAGCAAAAAGAGCCTAAAAAAACAAACGCCGCAAAAGAAGAAAAGCCTTTGTCGAAAGAAAAAACAGAGAAAAAAAACAGTGAAAAATCCGAAAAAGAACAAACGATAGTCGCTCCAAAACCCGCAGAAAAAGAGTCCGAACCAAAAATCGAAGCAGCGCTCAAAGAGGAGCCAAAGACTCAGCCCGCCGCCGCCGAGCTCGCCCAACCGAAAGAAAGCCTGGCCGACGTTAGCTTGCAAAAAAGACGCGGCCTAGTCATCGTAAAAAAGAAAAAAGACGAACAAAGCGCGCCTAAATCGAGCGAAAAAAAAGAGTCCGCGCCCGCGCTAAATTTAGAGAGCATATTTAAATTTAGCGACGAAAAAATCGAGCGAAAAAAGAAAAAAGAAAAAAAGCCTACCGTAGTAGCCAAAAAAGACGGTACGACGAAGATGGACTTGCTCGGCGATCGCGATATGGCCGACATCGTGATAGACGATGAAAACGTGGTTATATTGCCTGATTTTTCGGTGCGAACCCAAACTCCCGAACCGCAAAGAACTAGACAGCCGGCCAACGTAAATTCTTACAAACCGACGTTAAACACTTCGGTGAGTTCATTCCTAGAGCAAGGCACGGCGCGCCGTCCGCGTAAAAAGCATAAAAAATCTCAACGTGCGGATCATAGCGCAGAGGCAGTAACCTACGTCGAGATACCAAAAGAGATCCGCCTATACGAATTTGCCGACAAGATCAACAAGCAACCAAGCGAGATCATCGGCAAGCTCTTTATGCTGGGTATGATGACGACCAAAAACGACTTCCTGGACGAGGATGCGATAGAAATTTTAGCCGATGAATTCGGCATCGAGGTAAATATCGTCGATACGCAAGAAGCGTTTGACTACGTCAAAGCCTACGACGAAGAAGAGGAGCAGCTAGAAGACGCAAATTTGACCGTCCGCGCTCCCGTCATCACTATCATGGGCCACGTCGATCACGGTAAAACATCCTTGCTAGACTACATCAGAAGCTCGCGCGTAGCAGCAGGCGAGGCAGGCGGCATCACGCAGCACGTGGGCGCCTATATGGTAAATAAAAACGGCAAAAACATCACCTTTATCGATACTCCCGGCCACGAAGCCTTCACGGCTATGCGCGCCAGAGGAGCCAAGATCACCGACATCGTTATCATCGTGGTCGCAGCCGACGACGGAGTAAAACCGCAAACAAAAGAGGCCGTGAGCCATGCAAAAGCGGCGGGCGTGCCGATCATCATCGCGATAAATAAAATGGACAAAGAAGCCGCAAATCCGGATAAAGTAAAAAGCGAACTGGCCGAGCTTGATATCTTATCTGCCGATTGGGGCGGTACTTACGAGTTTGTACCGATCTCCGCAAAAACAGGCATGGGTATAGACGATCTGCTTGAGATCGTGCTCTTGCAGGCTGAAATTTTAGAACTAAAAGCAAATGCGAAAGCAAATGCGAAAGCCGCCATCGTAGAGAGCTCACAACAAAAAGGCCGCGGTCCGGTAGCTACGGTTATCGTAGAAAACGGCACTCTAAAAGTCGGTGATATCGTGGTTGCGGGCGTCGCCTACGGCAAGATAAGAAGCATAACCGACGATCAGGGTAAAATTTTAAAAGAGATAAAACCGGGCGAATGCGGCGTGATAATGGGTCTTAGCGAGATTCCTGAAGCCGGCGAAACGCTAATAAGCGTCAAAACCGATAAAGAAGCCCGCGAATACGCACAGAAAAAAGCTGAATACTTACGCCAAAAAGAGCTCAGCAAGACGACGAAAGTAAGCCTGGAAGAGCTTAGCGAAAAGATCGCCGAGGGTGAGCTAAAATCGCTCCCTGTCATCGTAAAAGCCGATGTGGGCGGCTCGCTGGAGGCCATCAAAGCAAGCCTGGAAAAGCTTCGCAACGAGGAGATCAAAGTAAATATCATCCACTCAGGCGTCGGCGGCATAACCCAAAGCGACGTGGAACTAGCCAGAGCGAGCGAAAATTCCGTGATTTTAGGCTTTAATATCAGGCCGACGGGAGAAGTGAAAGAAAAGGCCAAAGAAAGCGGCGTCGAGATCAAAACCTACAACGTCATCTACAACCTAATCGACGACGTAAAAGCGATCCTGGGCGGTCTAATGTCGCCTGTGATCCGCGAAGAGCAACTCGGCCAGGCCCAAGTGCGCCAAGTCATCAACGTCCCTAAAATAGGCGCGATCGCAGGCTGCATGGTGACCGAGGGCACTATAAACCGCGGCGCGAAAATCCGCCTAATCAGAAACGGCGTTGTCGTACACGAGGGCACGGTGAGCTCGCTAAAACGTTTCAAAGACGACGTGAGAGAGGTCGCGCGCGGCTTTGAGTGCGGCGTAGGCATCGACGGCTACAACGACATCAGAGAGGGCGACTACATCGAGAGCTTTAAAGAAGTAGAGGAGCAAGCCAGCCTATGAACCCCTCGGAGATAAAGCGCCTACGCACGCAAAGCGTATTAAAAGAACTGCTGCCCGAGGCTCTATCTACGCTTGAGGACGAGCTTTTGCGCGGGCTTTGCGTGACCGACGTCGAGTGCAAAAAGGGTAGATACGACGCGTTTGTATATCTTGATAAAATGATGTTTGACGAGCGCGAGCAGGCCTATATACTAGACCGTTTAAAGCGCGTATCAAAGCATCTGCAAAACCACTGCATGGCGGCTGAGGGCTGGTATAGAGCACCGAATTTTCACTTCAAATTCGACGACAGGCTCGAATACCAAAATCATATGGACGATTTGTTTGAAAAAATCTCAGAGGATCTAAACAAAAATGCAAAATCTTGAAAATCTGATCTCGCAGTGCGGCGTGCAGCTCTACGACGTCGAGGTCGCGAACGAAAACGGCAGAGCCATTTATAGGATCTATATCGCAAAGCCAGGCGGCGTAAATTTAGACGACTGCGAAAAGGTTTCGCGCCTACTCTCGCCGATATTTGACGTCGAGCCGCCGCTTAGCGGAGACTACGTGCTAGAGGTTAGCTCGCCCGGACTTGAGCGAAAGCTAGAAAAACCGAGCCATTTTATCTCAAGCGTCGGAGAACTAGCTAAAATCTCAGCCGAAGTAGACGGCGAAAATAAAAAGCTAAAAGGCAAAATTTTATCCGCCGACGACGATGAAACCTCGCTTGAAAGCGAAGGTCAAATTTTAAAAATAAAAATCGCGAATATAAAAAAGGCAAAAACCTATATCGAGTGGTAAGCCCTAAACTAAAGGTTCAAATTTGAACCGTAAGATAGCTCGTCAAATTTTCGTCAATTTATGGATTTTGAGTTAAATTTTACGGATTTGAGCGCTTTAAATTTATATCGAAAACCGCAAAATCCTGATCAAATTTAGCAAATTTATAATTTAACACGCTAACGTAAAATAAGCCGCTTTAAAATCACTCGAATTTACCTTGCTTTCGCAGTAAATTTTAAGCGCGCCGCAGCCAAATTTCCCAAATTTAACCGCCCAAAATTTCAAACCGCCTCCGCATAAATTTAAAAATTTCCATCAGAAAGCATAGGCATCGATGTCAAACACAATAGCGCAAATTTCGGCGATTTCGCTCGCAGCGCCTTAAAAACACACAGCGTAAATTTGATACCCGTCTAGCAAAACATAAGCTAACTTTGGCTATAATCCCTAAATTTTTTAAAAAGTAGGAACCATGAGCTTTTTAGATATTTTCTCCAAAACCAGAAAGCAACAGTCCGCTCCCAGCGAGGCTCCGGCGCACTGGGTCAAATGCGACAGCTGCCACTCGCTGATGTATTACAAAGAGGTCGAAGCAAATTTTAACGTCTGCCCAAAATGCGGTTTTCATATGAGATTAGCTGCCGACAAGAGGATAGCGATGATCTGCGACGAAGGCAGTTTCGTCGAGCTTGATACCAAGCTAAAGCCCGTCGATCCGATCAAATTCGTCGATAAAAAATCCTATAAAAAACGCATAAGCGAAAGCGAAGAAAAAACGGGCAGAAGCTCGGCCGTGATCTGCGGCGAGGCTAAGATCGACGGCATGAACGTGCAACTGGCGGTGTTTGATTTTAGGTTTATGGGTGGGTCTTTAGGCTCGGTCGAGGGCGAAAAGATCGTGCGCGCCGTAAAAAGATCGCTCGATAAAAAACAACCTCTCATCATCGTCTCGGCTTCGGGAGGCGCCAGGATGCAGGAGAGCACGTTTTCGCTGATGCAGATGTCAAAGACCTCCGCCGCGCTAAAGCTGCTGGATGAGGCTAAGGTGCCCTATATATCGGTTTTGACCGACCCTACGATGGGCGGAGTGAGCGCGTCTTTTGCGTGGCTTGGCGACATCATCATCGCAGAACCCGGCGCTCTCATCGGCTTTGCCGGACAGCGCGTCATCAAGCAAACCATCGGAGCCGATCTGCCCGAGGGCTTCCAAAGATCGGAGTTTTTGCTGGAGCACGGCCTGATCGACGCCATAGTCGAGCGCAGAGAGCATAAGCAGTTTTTAAGCGATATGATAAAGCTACTCTTAAACAATCCCGTTTATAGCGCCAAGCAGCCGAGCGCCAAGAGTTCGGACGACGAGGAATAAATCTTGGAAATTTCCGTGTTTTGCATCCAAAAGTCGAAACGTGAAAATTTTGAAAACGAGATCAAAGATTACGCGAAGATGTCATCGAAATTCGCCAAAATTTCAGACGTCGTCATCTTTAACGACAAGATCGCCAAAGCCCAAAGCAAAGGGCGAGAAGAGGCGCTAAAAGCTTACGACGAGGTTTATGAGCCGAATTTAAACGGCTTTTGCGTGGCGCTTGACGAGGCCGGGCGCGAATTTAACAGCGAGGAGTTTGCCAAACTCATCTCGGACAAGGCTCAGATTTCGTTTTTTATCGGAGGAGCTTACGGGCTGAGCCAAAATTTTAAACAAAAAGCGGACGTCGTCGTTAGTCTGAGCCGTATGACGATGGCGCACAAAATAGCCAAGCTTATGCTTTACGAGCAGATTTTCAGAGCTCTTTGCATAAACAAGGGCCACCCATATCACAAATAAAGGAAAAAAATGCGCAAAAGCGACCTGGAGCAGTTTAAGGCACTTTTACTGGAGCGAAAAGCACAGATAGCCAAAAATATTTTAGACTCGTCAAATGAGATGGCGGGACTGCGCCAAAGCGGCGTCAGCGACGATTTTGACATCGCCTCCGTAAATGCCGATCAGCTAATCGAGCAATCAATCAGCGCCCAACAAAGGCAAGAACTGGCCGAGATAGAAATCTCGCTACGAAAAATAGCCGACAAAACCTACGGTATCTGCGAGATGTGCGAGGAGGAGATCGGGCTGGCGCGCCTGCGCGTCAAACCGCACGCAAAATACTGCATAACATGCCGCGAGATAGTGGAAAAAACCGTAAAATAGGGGTACGCCATGCAAATCAAACGTTTTATAGTCTATGCGCTCGTTTATCTGGTCATAGTCGGCGCGCTCGTTTATCTTTTCGAGGGCGGCTCTTACGAGCTTCATCTTAAATTTTCCTTTTTAGGCAGCGACACCGCGTATGCGTTAAATTTACCCGTCGCCGTCTGGATGATACTGCCGCCTACGATTTTGACGCTATTTTGCGTGCTTCATATGGCCTATCACGGGTTTAAATTTTACGCTTTTAAACGCAAAATTTCGCACGATGAGAAATTTTACAGAGAGCTCGGCAAAGAAATTTTGCTCGGCCTTGATACGAATAAGGACTTTAAAACCGATTTTTATAAAATCCCGTCTCAGATGGCTAGAATCCTTTCGCCTTGGGATAGATACAAGGATGCAAGCATCGAGGGCGAGGAGCTACAAAACGTCCTAGATATAATGCGCACGGTCAAAAACGGAGAAATCGCCGATCTAAAAAAATTTAAGTTACCAAAAGATAATCCGCTCTTTATCAAAAACGAGCTAAACAAGATAGCGCATTTAGACGGGTACTATCTGGAGACGCTCAAAAAGTCCGCCGATGAGCAAGGCGAGATCGCTCGCGAAGCAAGGCGAAAGCTAATAAATTTAGGCTCATTCGCCGATATCAAAAAATTTGCTCCCGAGCCGGACGAAAAAGAGAGGATGACGCTTATCGCCCGCTTTGCCAAAGACGAGATAAATTTGAGCAACGACGAGATTTTGGAGTTGTTAAATTCGGATAAAATTTCAAAAGATAGCTTTGGTATCAGCGCCGCGACGCTAAAAAGCAAAATCGCTCCGGACACCATCATCGGCATCTTCGAGCGCCTTAAAAACGAACGCCAAGAGGCGCAGGAAGCCTACGTCTATCTGCTGTTTGAGTTTGAGATGCTCGAGCGCGCGCAGGAAGTTTTGTCGGGCCTTGAATCCGGCGAATATCAAAATTTCCGCACCTTGCTATATCTCAGACAAAACGGCAAAAACGTCCCGACCGATCTATTTTTCAAGCACGCGCATTGCTGATAGATTTTTCAAAAAAGCCGCTTTTTCTAGCTCCGCTCGCGGGCTTTTCGGATCTGCCGCTTAGAAGCGTGGTTAAGCGATTTGGCTGCGATGTGACTGTAAGCGAGATGATAAGCGCAAACGCCCTAGTCTATGAGGGCAGCAAAACGCTTGAGATGCTCAAAAAATCGCCGCTTGAAACGCCATATATCGTGCAGATCGCAGGCAGCGACGCGGACATCGTCAAAAAAGCGGTGGAAATTTTAAACGGTATCGAGGGCATCGACGGCATCGATCTAAACTGCGGTTGCCCCGTGCCAAAGGTCGTCAAACAGTCCGCGGGCTCGGCACTGCTAAAAGATATCTCAAATCTAAAACGCATCGTAGAAACCATCAAAAAAACCTCAAATAAGCAAATGACCAGCGTCAAACTGCGCCTGGGCTTCGACGAGAAAATACCCGAAATTTTAGCCCTTGCCGCGCAGGACGCCGGAGCGGACTACATCGCATTTCACGGACGCACGAGAGCCGGCGGTTATACGGCTACGGTAGACTACGCCGCGATCGGCCGAGCTAAAGAAGCAGTAACCATCCCCGTCATCGCAAACGGCGACATCTCGCCCGAAAATGCGGCCGACGCGCTAAATTTGACCAACGCCGACGCGCTAATGATAGGACGCGCCTGCATCGGCAAGCCGTGGGTTTTCCACGAGATAAAGACGGGCGAGAGCATCGACGCGGCGACGAAAAAGGCGATCATCTTGGCGCATTTTGACGCGATGATCGAGCACTACGGCGAGCACGGAGCGGCGATATTTCGCAAGCACCTACACCGCTACTCCAAAGGCACTCCAGGCGCGGGCGCCTTTCGCGACGAGATAAACCGCATCGCCGAGCCAGACATCCTGCGCCAAAAAATCCAAACCTTTTTCTAACCATGCAAGGCTACATCCTGCACACGCAAAAAGTACGCGACGAGGACCTGCTCGTCTACATCCTCACGCCCTCGCTGCTAGTCAAATCCTACCGCTTCTACGGCGCGCGCCACTCAAACGTCCTGCAAGGCTACAAGATCGACTTCGAGCTCGAAGGCGGCGAAAACTTCCTCCCGCACCTGCGCAGCGTCCTGCACCTAGGCTACCGCTGGCTACTCTCGCGCGAGCGACTACTCGTGTGGCAGCAGTTTATGCGCCTACTCTACGCACACCTGCGAGACGTCGAGCAGATAGACGAGGTGTATTTTTGCGAGCTCGAGCTTTGCGCCTCGCGCTTTGACAGAGGCGCCCCCAAACGACTACTCATCGAGAGCTACGTGCGCATTTTAGAGGCCGAAGGCAGGCTGCACGACGAGCTTTTTTGCTTTATCTGCGACGAGCCCGTGGAGGATAGAGTTGCGCTAGCCAGGAGCTTCTTGCCCGCTCACGAGCACTGCGCCGCGCAAAAGGGCTTTGAGGTAGAAAAGATAAAAATGCTCTTTAGCGAGCGCTCTACGCTGCTACTTGATGATGACGAGATAGACGCGCTCTACTCGGTTTTACTTCAGGGGCTTTGAGTAAATTACCCGAGCAAATTTATCGCTAGTTTTGCCTAAATTGCCGTTTTAATCCGACCTGCTAAAATTTGCTTTTAAATTTAACCTGTCCAAATTTATCCTTATCAAGGTGGATAAACCCGCGCACGCCCTACCCCGTCCGATACCTTAAATTTGAGCGCAGTTTTTTAGCAAATCACAGCTCAAATTTCATCAAATTTACCGCCTCTTTACCGGGTCTTGGCTAATATTTCGCAAATTTGATTTAGGGGATAAATTTGAATAGATTCGCGCTCGTCTTCACAGCTCTTTTCCTCGTCGTTTTTATAAATTTCCTCTACGAAAAGCTATCTAGCCCCACTCATTTTACCGTCACTCCGGACACTAAAATAGACCCAAACTCCGAGCTAGCCAAATACGTAACGCAAGAGGAGATAGACGACTTTGGTTTTAGATACTGGGATATAGACGAATACGAGGAGCGCAACGCCACCCTTAGCGCTTTAAGAAATTTGCTGAGGCTAAAAGATACGGATAAGATTTTAAATTTTATGAAAAGAAACGGGCTTAGCGCCGACGTAAAGATGAAGGCAAACACGACCCCGCTGATGTACTCTAGCTTTTATGGCGACGAAGCCACGGCAAAAAGACTCATGGAGATGGGTGCGGACGCTCATGCGCGAGATAACTACAAGCTCTCGCCCCTAGCCTACGCTATCGAAAATAACTCCACAAAGACCGCTAAGCTGCTGCTTGATAGCGGTGTCAGGCTTGAGGAGATCAAAGCGGTGCAGTTTTATCAAAACCATGCGATATACTCTCTGATAAATAGCATAGTCGTAGATAAAGACGACGTGCATATAAATCGCCGATACGGACTCAAAGGATGCAGCAGATCCCTTCGGCTACGCCATAGCCAATAATCTACTGGAAATTTCAAAAATGTTTTTTGAGCTGGGATATAAGCCCCAATGTAAATTTAAAGCCCAAAGAAACGAGGAATTTGACTGTTTTGGTATTTTGGCGCATATTCCAAACTACGAACCTATGCTAAATTTACTACTAGACAACAACGTTTCGGGGCAACCTACGAGCGAGGAGCTAAAAGAGGCGTATAAAAAATGCTATATAAGACACAAGTGGGCAGTTGAAGACAAAGAAAAATACATCTATAAAATAAAGGCAGAGACGAAGAGGCCGAAGAAAAGATAAAAAGAACCAATAATAAATACAAATATGCTCCTTATTCGCTACTGTATGAAGACGGTCTTTTGCAATACAAGCCAAAGCCGCCAGATCCCGAACAAATAAAAAGATTTGACGATACGATAAATTTTTACTCTAAACACTCTGTTTGGACGAAAATGCTACATTTAAAGATACCGAATCTTTTGTAAAATGGGCAAATGAAGAAAAAAGGCGAGAGAATGTATTGCGGTTTTTAGAAGCGCACAAAAATAATCCCGCAAAGGTGATTTATATCGATGTCAACATAAGTAGTCAAGACAAAGAAAAGCTAATATCCAATAAACTAATCCAAAAACGAAGGAGCAAAAATGCCGCAGAGCGATGATAATAGATCGCTTATGGCGCGGTAGGAGCAAGGAGATAACCGACCAACAAAAGTCAAATTTGACGAGCTTTCACTCCTCGTCGGTCAAATTTTGAGCCTGAGCGGCGAAAAACGTATCGCTGTGGATGTTTTCAAAAGCGGCCTTTAGCGAGACGAAAAGCTTTGGATTTTGCTTTTCCAAATTTGCTAAAAGCTCCTTGGTTTCGGCTCTAGCGTGAGGCATCTTGACGTCAAATCGCATCGCAGGACACGCCTCGTCGCCGATGACGGTAAGCCCGTTTCGCACGGCGTTTTCGCGTAGCTGCCTTTCGCGCACGAATATAAACGGCCTGATAACCTCGATCCCATTTGCCGCGACGTATTTTGGAGCAAGCGTTCTTAGCGCACCGTTATAAGTAAAATTCATAAAAAAACTCTCGACCGCGTCGTCGAGGTGGTGGGCGATGGCGAGCTTGTTAAAGCCGTGCTCGAGCGCGTAGGTGTAGAGATAGCCGCGCCTCATACGCGAGAAAAAGCTGCAAAAGCTGGAGTTTTTGCGGATCTTGTCCTTGGATATCTCGAAGATCGAGCTGTCGATCACGTCGTGCTCGATGCCGTGCTCGGCACAGTGGCGCGTGAGATAGGCGTAGTCCTCGCCCATGCCGTAGCTTAGCGTCACGGCCTTAAACTCAAATTTTTCAGGCGTGACGTTTTGCATGTGTTTTAGCACGTGCGCGAGCGCGAGGCTGTCCTTGCCGCCGCTAAGACCGAGCAAAATTTTATCCCCGCCGCGCACCATACGGTATCTGGCATTGGTCTGTCCGACCTGGCGCAGCAACCGCTTGCTAAGCTCTATCATAGCCGCTCGATCATCGCGAGCATAAACTGCGCGCTGACGTTTGCCGAGTCTTGCAAAAATTTATCGAAGTCAAACTCCGCGCTGCCGCCCGCCTCGTCGCTGATGGCGCGAAGCACGAAAAACGGCACGCCTAGGCTCTCGCAAACTAGCGCCACGCTGGCGCCCTCCATCTCGGCCGCATCGGCTTTGAAGGTCGTCTTTAGCCACTCTTTTTTCGCATTATCGCAGATAAACTGATCGCCCGTGGCTATGACGCCGCCTTTTAGCTCGATGCCTTTTTCGACCGCGACGCTAGAAGCTAACGCGTTTAGGGCGTCGTCGCTTTTGATAAATATGCTGGTCTCAGGCACGTAGCCGTGAGGGTGCCCGAACGCCGTGATATCGACGTCGTGCTGCACGAGGCTAGTCGCATAAAGCATATCGCCGATTTTCAAATTTGGATTTAGCGCGCCTGCGACGCCGGTAAAAAGTAGCTTGTCGGCGCCAAATTTCTCGATCATCGCGCTTGCGGTTAGAGCGGCATTTACCTTGCCGATCTTAGAGTAGGCGATCACGAGCTCTTTGCCGCCGAAATTTGCGAGGTAAAATACGTTATTTGCGTGCTTAACCTCTTTGTAATCCTTGATGCGCTCGAGCAGAGGAGCGACCTCCTCGCGCATCGCGCCCAAGATCGCTATCATTTAAGCTCCTTTAAAAGCTCTTCAAGACTGCTAAGATCGGTGACGCTAAAGGTCGGCTTCTCGGTGACTTTTTTGTTGATGCCTTTTAGCACGCTACCGCCGAACTCCACAAAAATATCGACCTCGTTTTCGATGCTTTTGATGCTTTGCTTGTATAAAACGGGACTAACGAGCTGGGCTTTTAGCAAATT
Source organism: Campylobacter rectus (assembly GCF_004803795.1). Lineage (NCBI taxonomy): Bacteria > Pseudomonadati > Campylobacterota > Epsilonproteobacteria > Campylobacterales > Campylobacteraceae > Campylobacter > Campylobacter rectus. The sequence goes on from NZ_CP012543.1 coordinate 2,100,274, forward strand.
TAGCGCTTCGTCTTTCGTACCGTAAGGCTTCGCCGACGCATTTGAAACGACTGGGTCAAATTTAGCAGCCAAGGCAGGCTCTAGCTGCGCCGTTAGCTTCTCGCTAGCGCTCTTTAAAAGCGGGCAGTGACTTACGACGGACATGTTTAGGGGCAATACGCGCTTGGCGCCCGCTTCTTTAAACGTTGACTCAAATTTGGCGATGTCATCTTTTAGACCCGCGATCACGATCTGACCGTCGCAGTTGTAGTTCGCGGCGTAAATTTGATGGCCGTCCGTCTGAGCGTTTTTGCAAATTTGTTCGACCGTCTCGTCGCTAAGGCCCAAAATAACGCTCATCGTCACGTCTTTACCCACGCAGTCCTCTTGCATAAATTTACCGCGTAAATTTACGATCCTAAGCGCATCCGTAAAATCAAACGCGCCGCTAACCGCAAGCGCGCTAAACTCGCCCAAAGAGTGACCGAGCGCGAAGCTTGGCTCTAAATTTACGCTTTGCTTTAGCGCGAGATAGCACATAAGCGAATTTAAAACGATCGCAGGCTGGGTAAATTCGCTCCTGTTTATGAGGTTGTTTTCGTTGAAAAGTAGGTTTGCAAAGTCGATTTTTAAGCTATCGCTCGCATTTTGTAAAAGCTCGGATGCGGGGCTGAAATTTTCGTAAATTTCCTTGCCCATACCGATACTTTGCGAGCCTTGCCCGGGGAATATAAACGCCGCTCTCATCTAAATCCTCTTAGCAACAACCGCATCCGTCGTCATTGCCGTGATGGTCGTGTCTGCCGCAGCAGCCGCTCTCTTTGTGCTCGTGATGACCGTGACCTCCGCAGCAACCGCCTTCGCCGTGATGATGGTCGTGATCGTGTCCGCCACATCCGCATGTGTGAGCGCCGGCTACCATACCCGTAGCTATCTCATCCTCTGTCGCGTCGCGTTTGTCGAAAATTTGAACCTTAAACTCCAAATCTTTGCCTGCATAAGGGTGATTAAAATCGACAGTCACGTTGTCTTCGCCTATAGATTTTACTATCACGCGCACGTTCTCGCCCTGCTCGCCTTGACCGAAAAGCTCCATACCCTCCTTTAGCTCGATACCCGCAAATTGCTCTTTTGGCAGCACTTGAACGGCGTTAGGGTCGTATTCGCCGCAGGCATCGGCTGCGGAAATAGAGATGATTTTAGTATCGCCTTTGTTTAGTTTTAAAACCTCTTCTTCCAGTTTTTCGATTATGTGTCCGCGTCCGGTTAGAAAGGAAATTTCTTGCCCGACTTGCATATTCGACTCCAAAATTTCGCCCGTTTTTGCATCTTTTAGCTCATAAAACATAGCTACAACTTGTTCTTTCACGTTCTTCTCCTATTTATGAAAATAACGTGATTATATCGTTAAATTTATTAAAGGAAGTTTTAGTTTCGAGTAGGGGCTTGTTTTGCTTCTTTGCTATCGGGATAGCCTAGTTTTAGAGCTTTGTAAAATTTATTCGCACTTTCGGTGTCTTTTATCTTATCAAAGCTGATAGCGGTGTGATAAAGAAGCTTTGGCGTATAGTCGGCCTTGTCGTAGAGCTGAATACTTTGCTGGTAATGTTTTATGGCGTTGTTATAAGCTTTTTGCTTATATGCTATCTCGCCGAGATAAAAATTTGCCATCGCAGGTTTGTGATCTTTGCTCAAAAGATACTCGTATCTGGCCTTTGCGTCGTCAAGCTTGCCTGCGTCAAACAGTTTTTTTGCCTCGCTCGCTACGTCTTGATTCTTTCGCCTAGTAAAATCCGTCTTTGAGCTCTGCGACTGGGTATCGGGGGTTTTAACGGCAGACTTATCTTCGTCTGTTTTTTTCGTATTTGCAGGCGCAGCATTGCTTTTATCTATCAAAGCGCCCATATCCTTAAGAGCTTTTGTGATTTTTGCATTGTTGGCCTCTTGTATTTTTCTACTTTCCTCTACGTATTTTTTAAGCTCGTCAAAGTCTGACTTTGCGGTAAAATTTCCATCGTTTCCTTCAAGATCACTTAGTCTTTTTTCTATCCTAGATATCCTCGAATTTAGTCCGTCTAACACACTTTGCAAACCTTCGAGTCGCTCTTGCATGCTATTAAGCGAAGACTCTACGTCGCCCACATTTCTGCTTAAATTTTCTAAATTTTGCTTGTTTTTGAGAAAAGTTTTTTCATTATCGGTTAAACCGTAGGGACTAGAACTGTCTAAATTTCCAGCGTCAAATACGGAAATTTCATTGGAAGCGGAATAAGAAAGAGTGGCTCCTATAAAAAGAGCCACGATAGTTTTTAAATTCGTCATAAATTTAATTATGGAAGAACTTTAAATTCGGCGCGTCTGTTTTGAGCGTCGCAAGCTTTTGTTTTGTCGGTGCAAACAGGGTTGCTTTCGCCGTAGCTTACGACCATGATTCTATCTGCGGCAACGCCTTGTTTTACGAGAGCGTCTTTAGCGGCTTTTGCTCTTTTTAAACCAAGCGCATAGTTATACTCGTCAGTGCCCCACTCGTCGCAGTTACCCTCTATTTTTACAGAAAGAGCTTGAGCCTCTGATTGATTAAATAGGCCTGCATTTGTATTGATAACGGGTTGCATATCGCCTTTGATGTTAAATTTGTCAAAATCAAAATATACTGTTTGAACTTGACCCTCAATGCTTGAAATTAATTGCTGCAATCTTTCGCTATCGCTCATCATATTATCGCTTGAACCCATATTTCCCATATTTTGATTCGCATCGGCGCTCATATCAACTTCAGGGGTCTTAGAGCTACAACCGCTCAACAACAAAGCCGCAATAGCAGCAGAGGCTAAAACTACTTTTTTCATTTTTATCCTTTTGTAGAATTTTGTCGTGATTATATCATAAAATTTACTCAATATTACCAATCAATCGACTGAATTTTGCCGATTTTTAACGGGAATTGGAAACTTTTATTTTCATTTACGCGGATAATACCCAGCGAACTCTGACCCCCGAGCTCTTTAATAAACACCACGCTTTGTCCGTCGCTAGAAAATCTAGGATATAAATTCTTACCGCTTGCAGTAAGCTGCCTGATGTAATCAGTCTGCGTAGAGATCATATAAATGTTAAAATCCCTCGTTCCAAAGCCGCTTTTGCCGTCCTCTCTGCTCGAATAAACTATGTAATTTTGATAGGTGCTGACGGAGTTGTTGTTTTTACCGTGATATACCATCTGCTCAAAGCCGCTTCCATCGACGTTTTGAGCAAAAACATTCGGATAACCCAGTCTATCGGATACGAAAACCACGCGTCTGTCGCCATCAACGAAATTTCCATTAACGTCGATGCCGCTATAATTGGTTATCTGCGACAATCTTTTTGAATTTAAGTCATATATATAGATGTCGGGCTGATCTTGCGGAGCCATAGTTAGTAAAATTTTATCTCCGTTTTGGCTGACGTCCGAGGCTATGAGCATACCGCCTCTGCTGTCTAAAATTTTAGTTTTTTGACCGCTTGCGACGTCGTATCTGTAGAGCACTAGCTTCGCTCCGCTGTAATCGGAGTAGTAAAAAGCTCTCTGGTCGGCTCCTATCCATTTTGGAAAGATGTTTAGGCCGCCGCGCACAAGCACTTTTTGATAGGTCAAGGTATAGTCGGCTATGACGATCTCGCTCTGCTTAGAGCCCGTTCCTTTAGCGAAAATGATAAATTTCTCCATCCAATTAACAGCCGGCATTTTTAGCTCGTTAATAAGCTCTACTACCGCCTTATGCGCGATAAACGGATATTTCGCGCCGTCGTTCATATTGTAAATTTTCTCATATTGAGTGGTTGCGGTTTTTGCATTTATGAGCTTGACCCTGAGACTCAAAGGCGAGGTAGGAGAGCCCTCAAGCGCGTATCTAAAAATGAGCTGGGCGCCCTTTTCGCTCATCACGTTCGTGTTTGAGTCGCCCTCGTAGCTGCTGGCGATATACTCGTCCACGACCTCAAAATCAGAGCTTACCTTTAAGTCTCCGAGCATGATTTTGTGAAATTTGCCCTTAAAAGCCTGATCGCCGACGGCAGTAGTGGCGTCTTGGAGCACGATCTTTGGCAGAGCTAAGCCTTTATTGATGACCGAGATGGTAGCATCTACGGCAAAAAGCCAACCCGCAAAAGCAAGAAACAGTAAAATTTTCTTCATTTTTCCTCCGTTATTCCAGTTTGTCTTCTAGTTTGGTTGCGAGCCTAACAGCTCTGCCCATCTGAGTAGGCGGCGGAAATTTCTCAAAAGTCATATTTTCCAAGAAATCTCTAACCTTGTCGTTAAATTCGCTATTATACGATAATTTTTTTATATCGTAGCTAAACGATCCGTCAATGTCGATGACAATCTCGACTTCCGCCTCATCGCTAGAGTCGGCCTTGTAGGCACTCCATTTGCTCTGTAAAATTCTGCTAATCATACCGAAATATTCATTATATTCACCGGTCATTTGCGACTTTGGAGTTTTAGCAACCTGATCCAAAGTAAAATTTTTAATAACGTCGCTAGCCTTTTTTTGCTGGCTCGTTATCTGGACTTTTTCGGGCTTTTTGCGGCTTTGCTCTTTTGGTTGCTCTTTTTTCTTGGCGACTTTATCTTCTTTTAGTTTAGAGGTATCGATACTACCGAATAAATCCTTTAAATTCGGCTCTTCTACCTTTTTTTCTTCGGGCTCGGGCGGTGCGGGATCGGGCTCGGGCGGTTTATTCGTGGTATCCGGTTTTAGCTCCTCTTTCTTGATATCTTCTTCTTTTTTTACGGGCTCGGGCTTTTCTTCTTTTACGATCTCTTTTTTAGGCTCGGGAGCTTTTACCGTGACGTCGGGCTCGCGCTCGACTATCATAATATCTATAAAGGCGTCTTTGGTGTCGGTGTATTTTTTCGGCTCTTCTTTGAAGTAAGTAAGCTTAATAAAAATACCGCTTATGATACAAAGATAAAGAAAAGCCGATAGTAAGAAGTAGCCCGAAGTGTTAAATTTGAGATCAAATTTATCCATTAGTCTGGAGCGCCACCTTTGTAAAGCCGGCGTTTTTCACGCTCTTTAAAACAAACATCACATCATCATATATGAGGCTCTTGTCGGCCTTAATATAAACGGGCGAATTTTTATCGTATTTTGCCCCGATCAGCACGATATTGTCGGGAAGCTCGCGCAGATCCATAGTGTTTTGATCGATTCTTACTTTTTTCGTAGCATCCACCATAACGGTCAAATCCTTTTTTTGAACCGAAGAGGTTTTGGTTTTTGAGCCCTCGGGCAATAAAATTTGCTCCTCGTAAATAATCGTAGGCGTCGTAACCATAAGAATCGCCAACAAAACAAGCATAATATCTACGAGCGGAGTTATGTTTAACTCCGGAGTTTCGTCGAGATTTATCATTGATTTTCTTTAAACGTTGCAAGGATATCAACTTCACGTCTGATAACGCTCATAAGCTCGTAAGCTTTTCGTTTGATAAGCAAACTAAAGGTATAAGCGGGAATCGCAACGAATATACCGGCTCCAGTGGCCACAAGTGCTTCGCTGATAGCTGGAGCGATGAAACCTAGAGACGAATTTCCTCCGCCTTGACCAAGCTGAGAAAACGTCTCCAAAATAGAAACAACGGTACCGAAAAGTCCGATAAAAGGCGACGTAGAAGCGATAATGCTAAGCCAAGTAATACCGCTTGTTGCGTTTCTCTCGGCAATACTAACGGCTACCGAAAGCTTTTCTTTGGATACCGAACCGCTTACGAATCTTTTTAAAACCGAATCGTTTAGTATATGCTTGGAGCCGCCCATCAGCAGCGACTCAAGCGCATTTTGCTCTTTTTTTTGCCATAAGCTAAGCCCTACCATACGAGATAAAAGCACGGTAAGGCTTATAATGAAATAAAAAGAGAGCCAACCGAGTACAAATACGGTAATAAAACTACTTCTTGATAAGTAGTTTAAAAAAATATCAAGTCCGGCCACTATCTTGTCCGAGCCATGCTATCTAGTTTTGCAACTGTAGCCGCCATAGCGTTATTTTCGCTACTCATACTAGCGATCAAATCTTTTGCCTTTTGCAATGAATTTGCTATCTCGCTCTCGGAATTTCCAGCCACATGGACGGCACCGTCGGCAAGGATAGTTGCCTTACCCTCGTTTATCTCGGCATATCCCCAGTTTATCGCGACGGCATCATGACTTTTATCTTCGCTCTCGATGTCTATAACGCCGGCTTTTAAAAGCGAGATAAGCGAGGCGTGCCCGGGCAAAACCCCGAACTCGCCTTCGCTACCGGGCAAAACTACGCTTTTAATATCGTTTGAAAACACTAAACCATCAGGCGTAACGATTTCTAAATGTAATTTATCCATTACTTTTTCCTTTAAATTTAGGCCTTAAGTTTTTCAGCTTTCGCTATCGCCTCGTCGATATTTCCTACCATATAAAATGCGTTTTCCGGCAAATCGTCGTATTTGCCTTCCAAAATTCCCTTAAAGCCCGCGATATTTTCCTCAAGACTTACGTATTTGCCGGGACTTCCCGTAAACACCTCGGCGACGAAGAACGGCTGAGATAAAAATCTCTCGATCTTTCTAGCGCGATCGACCGTAACCTTATCTTCTTCGCTAAGCTCGTCCATACCAAGGATAGCGATGATATCTTGAAGGTCTTTATATTTTTGTAAAACCGCTTGCACGCCTCGAGCAACTTTATAGTGCTCTCCGCCCAAAATTTGAGGATCAAGCATTCTTGATGTCGAATCAAGCGGATCGACCGCAGGATAAATTCCCTTTTCCGCGATAGCTCTGTTTAGAACGGTAGTCGCGTCAAGGTGCGCGAAAACGGTCGCAGGAGCCGGGTCGGTAAGGTCGTCCGCAGGGACGTAAACGGCTTGAACCGAAGTAATTGATCCTTTTTTGGTTGATGTAATTCTCTCTTGGAATTTGCCCATTTCGCTCGCCAAAGTCGGCTGATAACCAACGGCTGACGGGATACGTCCAAGAAGCGCCGACATCTCAGCGCCAGACTGAGAGAAACGGAAGATGTTGTCTATAAACATCAAAACGTCAAGTCCCATCTCGTCGCGGAAGTATTCAGCCATCGTTAGGCCTGTTAGAGCGATGCGGTTTCTTGCTCCCGGCGGCTCGTTCATCTGGCCGTAGCACAAGGCGACTTTGTCCAAAACGTTACTCTCTTTCATCTCGTGATAAAGGTCGTTTCCTTCGCGGGTTCGCTCGCCCACGCCGGCAAACACGGAATAACCGCTATGCTTAAATGCAACGTTGTGGATAAGCTCCATGATAATAACCGTCTTACCGACGCCGGCACCGCCGAATAATCCGACCTTACCGCCTTTTGCATAAGGGGCTAGAAGATCGACCACTTTTATACCCGTTTCAAAAATTTCACTCTTCGTGCTTTGCTCTTCAAACGGCGGAGGATCGCGGTGGATAGACCATTTTTTATCAAATTCTATGCCTTCACCCTCGTCGATCAGATCGCCGACGACGTTAAAAATCCTTCCCAAAACTTTTTCGCCGACCGGAACGCTAATAGGCGCGCCAAGAGCCGTAGCCTCAAGGCCTCTGGTTAAGCCTTCGCTCATATCCATAGCGATCGTTCTTACGCGGTTATCGCCAAGGTGTGCGGCAACCTCTAACACAAGTCTGTTTTGCTTGCCCTCAACCTCGAAATTTACTTCGACGGCTTCGTTGATCTTGGGTAAATAATCCGTGAAATCGACGTCGACTACCGGACCCATTACCTGAGAAATGATACCTTTCATCCATACTCCTTAATTATTTCATTGATTCGACGCCACTGATGATCTCGATAAGCTCAGTGGTGATAGACTCTTGGCGAGCCTTGTTATACGATAGTTTTAGCTGAGCGACGCGCTCTTTGGCGTTGTTAGTCGCATTGTCCATCGCTTGCATCCTGGCGCTGTGCTCGGCCGCTAGGCTATCGACTAAAGCGTAATACATACTATACTCGAAATACTTCGTAAGCAGTTCGTTTAAAATTTTACCGTCGTCGCTCGGCTCGAATTCCATCAAAGAATTCGTCTCGATTTCGACAAGCTTTGGCGGCTCGACCGGCACGATGTCGTTTATGCGAATTTGCTGAGAGATCATGTTATTGTAGCCGTTATGCACCAAAATAACCTTATCCGTTGTGCCGCTTATAAAGTCGTCTATCGCGTCTTTTATGATGTTTTGAGCTTTCTCATAGGTTGGAGACGAGCTCACGCCGATGTATTTTTCAAGCAAATTTATACCCTGGAAGCTAAAAAATTCTATACCTTTTTTACCTACCGCGCGAAGCCTTATCTTTACTTTTTTTGCCTTAAATTCGTTAATCATATTTCTAACGGTTTTAATGGTCTGGATGTTAAAACCGCCGCAAAGCCCCTTGTCTGCGGTAACGAATATAATATCGACCTTTTCGATATTCTCTTTGACGTCGAAAAATTTACTCTCGGTGTTTACGGAGCGATATTGATTGATCTTATAGGCGATTTCAGATAAAACTTCGTTGATCTTGAGCGCATAAACCCTGGAGTGACGAGCGGCTTCCTCGGCCTTGCGAAGTTTAGCCGTAGATACCAGCTTCATCGCGCGCGTCGTCTTTTGGGTATTTTGGACGCTCTTGATCTTTCGTTTTATATCTTTTAAATTTGACATATTCTAGCCTTAGTTAGCGGCAAACGTCGCTTTAAAGTCTTTTAGCGCCTTATGCAAAAGCTCCTCAATCTCTTTGTCGAGTACTTTTTTAGTTCGAATTTGCTCGAAAATTTCAGGATATTTCGCCTCTATATAAGGATAAATTTCGGCTTCAAATTTTGTAACCGCTACAGTCGAAATATCGTCCAAATAACCTTTTGTACCGGCAAAAATCATAACGACTTGCTTTTCAACCGCAAGCGGGCTGTAAGGAGGCTGCTTTAACACTTCGACCATCCTTTGACCGCGCTCAAGCTGTTTTCTCGAGCTCTCGTCAAGGTCGCTCGCAAACTGCGCAAATGCTTGAAGCTCGCGGTATTGTGCAAGGTCAAGCCTCAACGTTCCCGAAACTTGCTTGGTTGCTTTTATCTGAGCTGCGCCGCCGACGCGAGAAACCGAAAGGCCGACGTTGATCGCAGGGCGGATGCCCGAGTTAAATAAGTCGGACTCAAGGAAAATTTGACCGTCGGTGATAGAAATAACGTTTGTCGGAATATACGCCGAAACGTCGCCGGCTTGCGTCTCGATAATAGGAAGCGCCGTTAGAGAACCAGCGCCTAGCTTATCGTTTAGCTTAGATGCGCGTTCTAGCAAGCGAGAGTGCAAGTAGAAAACGTCGCCGGGATACGCTTCGCGGCCCGGCGGTCTGCGAAGGATCAAGCTCATTTCGCGGTATGCCACGGCGTGTTTTGAAAGATCATCATAGATGATTAGGGCGTGGCGAGAGTTGTCTCTAAAGTATTCGCCCATCGTTACGCCCGCATACGGAGCTAGATACTGAAGCGCAGCAGCGTCGGAAGCACCTGCATTTACGACGATGGTGTATTCCATAGCACCGTATTCTTCGAGCTTTTTAACGACTTGCGCGACCGTTGATTGTTTTTGTCCGATCGCGACGTAGATACAAATAACGTCTTGACCTTTTTGGTTGATGATAGTATCTATCGCGACGGTAGTTTTACCCGTTTGGCGGTCGCCGATGATGAGCTCGCGTTGTCCGCGGCCGATCGGCACTAGCGCGTCGATAGCCTTGATGCCTGTTTGAAGCGGTTCGTGAACGCTCTTTCTAGCCATGATACCTTTTGCTTTTTCCTCGACGAATCTAGTCTCGCTAGCTTCGATCGGGCCTTTAGCGTCTATCGGCTCGCCGAGCGAATTTACTACGCGGCCTATCAAAGCATCGCCAACGGGAACGCGTAAAAGCTTAGCTAGGCGTTTTACGCTCGAACCCTCTTTAATACCGTCCGTTTTACCCAAAATAACGATACCGACACTGCTTTCCTCAAGGTTTAGAGCCATGCCTTTTTCGCCGTTCTCAAACTCGACCATCTCGCCGGCCATAACGTTTTTTAGGCCGTAAACGTTAGCAACGCCGTCGGCTACGGATATAACCTTGCCCGTCTCGTTTACATCGACGTTAAGGCTGAAATTTTCAATCCTTTCCTTGATGATGGCGCTGATTTCATCTGCTTTTATTTTTGCACTCACGCTTTTTCTCCTTTATATTGCTTTTAATATGTATTCGCTCATTTGGGCTTTTAGCCTATCTACCGAAAAGCTGGCCTCCACGCCCAAATCGTCCAGCTCGATCTTGATGCCGTTATAGTCGCTTTTTACCGGCTTTAAAATGATTTTTGCGTTAAATCTCTTAGAAAAGCTATTTTCAAGCTCTGAAATTTGAGTCTGGCTGATCTGCGAGCCGCCGTAAATTTTGCCGTAGAAAACGTTATCCATTTTTGATTTTTGCGCTAAAAGCTCGGATACGATACTAGGTAAAATATCAAGTCTTTTATTTTCGCCGAGCAGTTTTATGAAATTTATAAATTTCTGATCCGCTTCGCCGACCAAAGAAAGGACGAAGTCCACTTTTTCGCTATTTTTCAAATTCGGTGAAATGATAATGTTTTGAAATTTTTCGTTTGCGAAAGCATTTGCGATCTCTTGCAACTTAGTCGTAAATTTATTAAAATCATCCTTGCCAAGATCGCTAACTAGGGCTTTTACGTATTTTCTTGCTACAAGTTCTTTCATCAGCCGACCCTTTTAAGCATGATATTGATAAGCTCGCTTTGATCCATTTTGACGCTGTCGCTTGCAAAAATTTCATTTAAAATTTCGCCTACGACGGACTTGACCATACGTCTTTTTTCAAATTCTTTTTGATCCTGGAAGCTTTTCTCCAGATTTACGATCTCTTGCATGGTTTCTTCTTTGATACGTTCCGAGATCAAAAAAGCCTCTTTTCTGGCCGTTTCCACCAGACTGTCGGCATTTGCCTTGGCTTCTTCTACGCGTTTTATGGCGTCGTCTTTCTTGGCTTTTGACTCTTTTAGCTTTTGCTCGATATTATCGAGTCTCGCAGCGATACTCTCTATCCTTCCTTTATAGGCGTTCTTGACCGGATTTGCTATGAGATAATACAAAATCGCAGCAAAAATGATGAAATTTATCGTTCTAGGCACGATATCGTAACCGCCGTCCGCCATCAAAACGAAAGGAAATAATAAAAGTAAAATTTTGCTCTTCATATTAAATCCTTGCGAGTTTTGCTTTTAGAGCGGCTTGAAGTTCAGGCAGTTTTTGCTGCAAATCGGCTCTAAAATCGCTCTTTTGAGCGTTTAAATTTTGAATAAAAGCATCATAATCAGCCTCCAAAACTCCGCGTTTTTCGCTCACTATCTTTGCGGCCGCGTCTTTTGCGGCATCGATAGCTTCTTGCTTTATTTTGCCCGCTTCGCTTCTTGCGGCGGCTATGAGCTGTTCTATTTGCGCTTCATACACGCCAAGATCGCTCGTATTTTTGCTAGCGCTCTCTTCGTCGTTTTTGATCGCATCGTTTCTAGCGTCTATAAATTTAAGTAGAGGCTTGTAAAGGATGGAATTTAAAACGGCGATGAGCCCCAGAAAAATAACTGCCGTCAGGACGACTAACGGCAAATTAATTTCCAACATCAAATCTCCTTAAAATTTAATATTTTTTTAAGCATAATAAAATCGGGCTTATTTTACAAAAAAAAAGGATAAAACAAGCTAAATTTAAATAAATATTTTATTTTATCTTGCTTATCATCCTGTCTATATCAGCTATGTCGTCAAATTCGATAGTGATTTTTTTGCCTTTTATTTTTACCGGTACGTCGAATTTAGAAAAAATTTCTTTTAAATTCGAAAGCTTTTCAAGATATCTTTTATCTAGCTTAAGAGCAACTTTAGGCGGCAACTTATTTTTTAAATTTTTTACCAAATTTTCCGTCTCGCGCACGCTAAGGCGCTGTCCAATGATAGTATCGACCGCCATTTTTTCGTCGCTTGGCTCGAGTCCTACGATTACTTTTGCATGCCCTTGCGTGAGCTTGCCTTCTTTTATATACTCTTGCGTCGCTGCGCTGAGGCTCAAAAGCCGCATAGTGTTTGTTATCTGGACTCTGCTTTTGTGGATGATGTTTGCGAGGGCGTCTTGAGTGATTTTGTATTCGTCTATAAGCTCTTTATAAGAATTTGCAAGCTCTATAGGATTTAAGTCTTCTCTTTGGATATTTTCTATGAGCGCCAGTTCGCGCAGGCTTTGGCTTTCGATATCGGCGACTATGGCTTTTATCTTGGCTTCTCCGAGCAGTTTAGTCGCGCGAAAACGCCTCTCGCCTGCGATCAGCATATACCCGCCGTCTTTTTTTATGACGATGATAGGCTGTATGAGCCCGTGTCTTTTGATACTTTCGCTAAGCTCTTTTAGTGCCGTCTCGTCGAAGGTTTTACGCGGTTGATACGGATTTTCGACGATCAGATCCAGATCGATATCCTTTACTATATCGCTGTTACCTTCACTTAGTTCGGCTTTGTACGCAAGCTCTACGTCTTCAAGTATAGCGCCCAGTCCGCGCCCCAATCCTCCCTTTTTAGCCATCTTTTATCCCAAAATCGAATATGCTAAATTTTGATACGCTTGCGAGCCGGGAGATTTTATGTCGTATAATATCACGGGCTTTCCAAAACTAGGGCTCTCGGCGAGCTTTACGTTTCGCGGCACTATGACGAAATCCTCCGCGCCGTCTTTGGTTTTAAACAGCTTATTTTCAAAATGCTGCTTTAAATTTGCCACCGTTTCTTTGGCGAGATTGTTTTGCGAGCTATACATCGTCGGCAAAAAGCCTTTGATATTTAGCTTAGGATTTATTGTTTTTTTGATGATTTTGACCGTATTTAAAATTTGCGCAAGTCCTTCCAGCGCATAAAATTCGCACTGGATCGGGATTATCACGCTATCGCTAGCACTTAGGGCATTTACGGTGATGCTGCCCAGCGCCGGAGGACTGTCGATGATGATAAAATCATACTGCTCCACGACCTCGTCGATCTTGCTTTTTAGTATCTTTTGATAGTCTTTGCTCTGCTCGCTAAGTTCTTGCTCGATACCGACCAGCCCGATGTTTGAAGGGGCTAAAAAAAGCGTAGGAATTTCGGTTTTTAAGACGATTTGCGAGAGCTTTTTGCGACCCGTGAGCACGTGATAGATGTTGTATTCGTAGTCGTTTCTGTTAAAACCCATCCCGGTCGTCGCGTTGGCCTGCGGATCGATGTCTATGAGTAGCACTTTTTTTTCGGCCACGGCTAGAGATGCGGCCAAATTTACCGCCGTAGTCGTCTTTCCAACGCCGCCCTTTTGATTTGCAATGGTTATGATTTCGCACATGAGAATTTTCCAAAATTTGTTTTAAATCGGTTAATTTTACAAAAAACTTACTTTGTCCAAGTTTAGTTTCGGCTTTAAAAATTCTGAAAGATTTTCGTAGCGCGTCCCTGTCGATATTTGACTAAAAATATTAAATTTTATACCTAATTTAAGAAAAATCACCTAAGAGAAAAAACTCTTCGACCGTCCACCTCCAAAGAGCCGTCCGGTAGGAGTTTAGCTTCTTTTAGCGAGATCTCTTCGCCCTCAAAATGCGTAATAAATTCTCTTGATTTTTCAAATTCGATCTCAAATTTTTTAAAAATTTCCGCCCAAGAAGGAGCCGCTTGCAGCCTTTTGCAAAATTCTCCGACCGCTACACTCGGACTTACCTCGATGTCCAAAATTCCAGCATTTTGGGGCGCATTTTTTAGATTTATGCCCATTCCGCAGACGTAAATTTCGCCAACTCTCGTCGTCAAAGTTCCGCCGATTTTTTTATCGCCGACGTAAAAGTCGTTTGGCCATTTTAGCCAAATTCGCGAGCCGCGAGCCGCGAGCGTTTCGCGCATTATCATCGAAAAGTAAATCGATGCCGACTCGCCTCTTAGATCGCCAGGTAGCGCCGTCTCGCTCATACAAAACGAAAAAAACAGATTTCCTTTAAGCCCGCTCCACGTGTTGTTTCTGCTGCCGATACCTTGTGTCTGTTCTTTTGCCGCGAGTGCAAATGGCGGCGTTATCCTGCCTTCGCGCACGGCGGCCGCTAAAAACTCCTGCGTAGAAGGGATGCTATCTACAAATTCGATTCTCAAATTTAATCCCCAAATTCGACGTTATGAAAATGATTGATAGGGTTGCAGCCCGAGCCTACCGCAAATGCCGCCTTTATCGCTTTATAGACATATTTATTGGCTCTTTGCGCGCTTTCGCGTAAGCTAAAACCAAGCGCCAAATTTGAAGCGATTGCGCTTGAAAGCGAGCATCCCGAGCCGTGAGTAGAGCTCGTATCTATGCGCTCTTGTTCAAACTCCGTAAATTCCGCGCCGTCATAGAACAGATCGAGCGAAACGCCGCCCACGTCGCCGCATTTTAAATAGACGCTTTTTGCTCCCGTTTTTAAAAGCTCTTTGCACGCCTGCTTAAACTCATCTTTGCTTTTAGGCTCGCGTTTTACGATCTCTCTTGCCTCAAATTTATTGGGCGTGATGACCGTAGAAAGCGGAAAAAGCTCGCTTACGATCGCGTCTTTTGCCGCGCCCTCCAGCCAGATATCGCCGTTTTTGCAGCTCATCACGGGATCAAGCACCACGGGCGGTAAATTCGATACTTTTCTAAGCGTAGCCGCAACGGTTTTTATAATCTGTTCGCTCGGCACGACGCCGATTTTAACGGCATCTACGCGGATATCGTCAAATATCGCCTCGATCTGTTTTGCGATCAAATCGCATTCTACGAGTTGCATATCAAATATCCCTTTTGTATTTTGAGCCGTAAGCGCCGTGATCGCGCCCATCGCATACACTCCGTGCGCAGCGAAAACCTTCAGATCGGCAATGACTCCTGCGCCCCCGCTGGGATCGACGCCTGCGATACTTAAAACATGCTTCATACATACATCCTTTTTAATAGATTAAAAAGGAGATTTTACAAAATTTAGATTAAATTTTAAGATATGCGAGCGAAAATGCACATTATGCTTTGTGCGATTTTGTGCCGAACAATGCAGACAAAACGCCGACACGGCCTTTTTAGCCTAAAGTTTACGGCAAAAATAAAACGCGGCGTTTAAATTTAAGTCGGCTGATTTTAAACCGATATAGTTCGCCTGCGCGGCGGGGCAAATTTTATTTTTAAAACGCCGTTTTAGACTGGCGATCCGTGTCGCGCTCAAAGGACTCCGCCGCGTAAAATATGCGCCTACCCGATATTTTACCGATAAATTCGCATCTTGAACGGCCGCAAACAAAACCCGGCAAGGCGGCATAGAAAAATAGCCGTGTGTGCGCCTTAAACGGCGCTAAATTTTTACTTTTACAAAAACGTTCTACGAGAGGATATCGCCCGCGTTAAGCCGCTTGCCGTTTAGATACGCGCTAGCGTCCACGGGCTTTTTACCGGGCTCTTGCACCTTTATGATCTTGACCGCACCCTCGCCGCAAGAAACGCAAAAGCCGAGCTTATCAACGTGCAGAATTTCGCCCGTGCGTTCAAATTTACGCCCGCAAGATTCGCGCAAAAGCTCTAGTTCTAAAATTTTTAACCCGCTAGCTAGATAGATCCCGGGCCAGGGCGTTAGCGCACGAAATTTATTATAAATTTGCCGTGCGCCTTCCTCAAAGCTAAAAAGCCCGTCAGATTTGCTTATTTTTTTGCAGTGCGTAGCCTGCGCGCCCTCTTGCTTAAGCGGCGTTAAATTTGCAAAATTTCGCAGCACTCGCACGATCAGCTCGCCCGCTAGATCACCCAGTTCGTCAAACAGCTGCGCCGCCGTTTTATCCTCGCAAGGCGTGTAGGCAAAATCAAGCATATCGCCCGTGTCAAGCCCCGTATCCATCAGCATCGCCGTCACGCCCGTCTGCTTTTCGCCCGCCAAGATCGCGCTTTGAATGGGACTTGCGCCGCGGTATTTGGGCAGGATCGAAGCGTGCAGGTTTATGCAAGGCGCGATGTCAAGGACGGCCTGCGGTAAAATTTTACCGTATGCGGCAACCACGATAAAATCAGGCTTTAGCTCTTTTATCTGCGCCGTAACCGCCTCGTCTTTGAGTGTTGCGGGCTGAAAGATCGGTACGGCAGGCAGATACTGCTGCGCGTAAACTTTAACCTCGCTGGGAGTTAAAATTTGCTTCCTGCCGACAGGCTTATCAGGCTGCGTAAAGACGGCCGCGATCTTAAATTTCGCCTCCGCAAGCGCGCGTAAAATTTTAGCCGCATACTCGGGCGTTCCCATAAAAACTATATTTTTCACTACTTTTCCTTGCTAATCCAAATTTGCTTTTGGCTCGTTATATTCGCGTGAAATTTATCGCCATCGCCTTTCCAATCTCCTGCAACGACTATATTTCCGCCTCTATTTTCTAAAATGCCACTCAAAATTTTATTAAATAAGCTCTCGTCATTCAAATTTAATGTGAAGATAAATCGATCCTCCAGCTTTACAAAAATTGTTTTGCTATCTTTTGAATAATTGCGAAATTTTGCTTCTATCAGCTTTTCCCCAAAAACGCCTTTCGTATAAATTTTTACGCTTCTATTATCCAAAAGCATTTTCCAAATTTTTATACCCGCAAATTCGTCGTTTATATCCATACTTTTACAAAGATCATATATTTGGCGTATCGTTCTTACTTGTTTGATTTCGTTGCCTGAGGGCAATTTTGAATTATTCGATGGGAGAGCGCTGCAGTTTTGCGGCACGGCAGACTTAAGTAGATTGTCCATAAAGCTATCAAATTTAAATGCTTTTTCGTCAAAATTTTCAATACTTCCGACATTTGAATTTTTATAATAGCAATCAAGGTTGTGCGGGTGTGATTTTAGTGTCGCCCTAAAATACGCCTTTGACACACCGTCTTGATTGCATAAAAACAGGTGAGCATCGCACTGCGGATCAGGACAATAAAAGCGCTTAGATCTATCTGAGCACTTGACCGCTAAAGCCTTTTTTTGTCTTAGTTCGTCTTCGAAGGCAAATAGCGACATATTACTTTCTCCTTAGCAGCTCAAGCAGCTTAAATTTTAGCTCGTTTATATTTTGTCCCGTCGCCGAGGAGATCGGCATTACGAAAAACGGCTTAGCGGAGTCAAATTCATAAATATCTTGCTTGTAGATCGAGCCGTTAAATTTAGCGTTTTGTGCGGCAGAATTTGACTCCGCCTCGTTTGCATTTTGATCCGCGTTGTTTGCGCTCTGATATGCGTCGCCGTTTCCGGCGCTAAATTTAGAAATTTCGCTCGGCTCGGCATTTAAATTTGAACCCGTCTCGCCGGCATTTGGTTTTAAAATTTCGTCGCCGTTTTTACCTGCCGCAAGCCCCAAATGTGCTAAAAACGCGTCAAATTTTTCCTGCAAATTTTCAGCCGCGTCCGCGCGAGTTAGAGCGATCGCGTAGTCTCTTTTTGCAAGCTCTCCTGAAAATTTCGCCGTCTCGGCCCGCAGCGCGTCAAACTGCTCCTCAAGGCTACGGTAGTTCGCAAGATCGAGCATAAAAAGTAAAATTTTAGTGCGCTCGACGTGTTTTAAAAACTGCACGCCAAGCCCGCGTCCTTCGCTAGCGCCAAGGGTAATGCCCGGGATATCGGCCATGACAAAGCCGCTGTATTCGTCAACCTCGACGAGGCCGAGCTTTGGCGTGAGCGTGGTAAATTCGTAGTTTGCGATCTGGGGTTTAGCGTTTGAGACGGTCGAGATTAGCGTGCTTTTACCTACGTTTGGAAAGCCCACGAGCCCCACGTCGGCGATGAGTTTTAGCTCCAGCCGCACCTCGCGCGTTTCGCCCTCTAGGCCTTTTTGTGCATATTCGGGAGCTTGGTTGATCGAGCTTTTAAAATGCACGTTGCCAAGCCCGCCTTTGCCGCCTTTTAAAAACAGCTCGCGCTGCCCCTGGCTAGTCAGGTCGCAAAGTAGCTCGCCCGTCTCTGCATCTAGCACCGCGGTGCCCGGAGGCACGATAAGCTCGAGATGCTCGCCTCTTTTGCCGTGCATCCTGCGCCCCATACCCGCCTCACCGTTTTGCGCGCGCAAGGCCTTTTTGCCTTTATAGGCCGCCAGCGTGTGGGTGTTGTTGTCGGCGACGAAATACACATCGCCTCCGTCGCCGCCGTCGCCGCCGTCCGGTCCGCCTAAAATCACGTGTTTTTCGCGGCGAAAGCTCACCGATCCGGCCCCGCCGTGACCCGAGCTTAGGGTTAAATTTACGCTATCTATAAACATTTTTTGCCTTAGTTTTTAAATTTTATTTTATTATTTGTTTCGTTGCTTCATAAATCCGACCAAATGCCGATTGCCAAACTTTTCCGATATCTTACCTTGCCCGGCTCACCGATAAATTTGAGCGTTTTACTCGCACGATTTAAAGCCGATTTGTCAAATTTTACTCTTAAACGCTCTAAATTTGCCGCTCATAAAAAATATTTAACTTAAGATTTAAATTTTACGAAAACTTCGGATTATATCGGTTTATTGATTAAAATTTGATTTGCCACAGAGTTCAAACTATTTGCCGTGCGCCGTTATTAAAGCAGATTATTTGCGGCAAATTTTAACAGTTTGGGTCAAATTTCAAAATTTGACGAATAGCGCGGCGATCTTTTTTGCTACGTAAAATTTTTATAGATTTTAAATTTCGCCTTAAATATCTTTTGAGCGGTTACTTTATAGCGCGAGAGAAGCTTTTGAATTTTATGAAATTTGAATAATTTAAAAGGGGCTTTCGCCCCAAGGATTACGCAGCAGGATAAACCGAAACTTTTTTCCTGTTTTTATCTAGTCTTTCGAATTTAACAAAACCGTCGATTAGCGCGAAAATCGTGTGATCTTTGCCTAGACCGACGTTGCTGCCCGCGTGAGTAGCGGTACCGCGCTGGCGGATGATGATGTTGCCCGCGCGAACGAATTCGCCGCCGAATTTTTTAACGCCTAAGCGTCGTCCGATGGAATCTCGGTTATTCTGGGTTGAGCCTTGACCTTTTTTGTGTGCCATATCTTATCTCCTTAAGCTGCGATACTTACGACTTTTACGCGTGTAAACTGTCTTCTAAAACCGCGTTTTAGTTTTGAGTCTTTGCGTCTGCGTTTTTTGTAAATAACGACTTTTTTATCCTTGCCCTCGTTTACGACTTCAAGAACGACTTTCGCACCCTTTACGAACGGCGCGCCTACCTTTACTTCACCGTCGTTTACGCACAAAACGTCCGTAATCTCGACTGATGATTTTGCTTCGGCACTGAAATGGTCAAGCTTAAGATATTCGCCTTCGCTGACGCGATACTGCTTGCCGCCGTGCCTAAATATAGCGTATTTTGACATACTCTACCTTTCTAAAATTTGGTAAGACCAAAAAGCGCTTTTGGATTTCAAAAGACTTGGGGAGCTTTGTTGGTTGTAAGAGACGGATGATACCCAAAAATTTATAAATTTAAGTTGAATGAGGCGGAAATTTATCCGCCTTTTTGTTTAGCTTAGTAGTCAAGCTCGGGTTTTGATGTTTTATCAGTAGATGCCGGGAAGGACGGATACTCTACTTTAGGCATTTTGCCCGTTAGAGAATTTAAAAACGTCACGATATCGGCGGCTTCTTTATCGTTGATTTCGATACCCAGCTGCACGCTGCCCATCATCTTAACCGCATCGCTCAAAGACCAAACCGCGCCGTTGTGAAAATACGGAGCCGTTAGCTCTACGTTGCGTAGCGTAGGAGCTTTGACGAGCCCGTTTTCGTCGCCTTTAAAGTCGCCTACGTTTGCGAATTCGTATTTACCCGTAACCTCAAACGGCTGCAAAGTACCGCCTAAATTTATGCCGTTATGACACGTAGCGCAACCTTTATCGATAAAGGTTTTTAGGCCTTTTTTCTCGACGTCGTTTAGCGCATTAACGTCGCCTTCTAAAAATTTGTCAAATCTTGACGGAGTTACGAGCGTTCTTTCAAAAATCCCTATCGCAGTCGTTACTAAATCAAAATTTATCTCGCTGTTAAACGCTTTTTTAAACTCATTAACGTAAGCGGGGATCGATTTTAGCCTACCCACGACTAGCTCCGGAGTAGAGGCCATCTCGGGCTCTGCCGTCATAGGTCCGGCAGCCTGAGCGGCTAAGTGAGCGGCTCTGCCGTCCCAAAACTGCACCGAGTTAAATACGGAGTTATAGACCGTCGGGGCGTTTACATGGTGAGGATTCGGGGTCCATTTGTGACCGGTAGATGCGGGTACTCCGTCGGCTCCGCCGAGACCTAGGTTGTGGCAGGTGTTACAGCTGATTATGCCGGATTTTGATAGCCTAGGATCAAAATAAAGCCTTTTACCAAGCTCGTAAGCAGCCATAGTGGTAGGGAATTTATCGGCATCAGGGGACGCCTCGTTTATCGCTTTCGTAAGCGCTTTAGGATCGCTAGGGATAGCGACTAGACCCGCATCTAGCGCGTCTTGGATTAGATTTTCGGCACTAAGCGAGGCTGCTAACGCTACCGTGCATAATGCGACAGCTTTAAATTTCATTAAATGCTCCTTTAAAAATAAAATTAGAATGTAATGATAATGTTTTTTTGATTAAATATAGATAAATTTTATTGTTTGTTAGAAATTATTTTTAAGTATTTTTAATTATTTAGGATAAAATATATCTTATTATCTTTTATCGCACGATAATAATTCTTAAATTAGCTTATTAAACTTTGTTCTAAAAATTTGCCCAAACTCCCCTGCAAGCGCTGTAAAAATATTTTCATTCACATACTCCTTATTTTTATTGATCTTATCAAAAATTTCTTGCGCCCGGGGCAGATGCGAGCCGTATCTGGCCAGATAGAGCCAGTCTAGCCCTTCGCACGGCGTTTTAGCAAGCGCCTTGCCGCCTTTGGTCGCCCTAGCCGAATACTCCAAAACAAAAGGCAAGGCCGAGTGCGCCGCATCCTCTTTGTATAAGATCCCCGTCATCGCGTAAAATTTCGCGCGGTAGTCTTTGCTAGCAAGCAAACTCGCCAAAAAGCCGTTCTCGCCGCCGTCCGCTAAAAACGCGATAGTTAGAGCCGCATTGCCTTGCACGTCTAGGCTTTTAAATTTGACGATGCTTTTTAGAGCGGATATCGCGCGCGTCGTGCCCAGCTCGCGCAAGGCGATAGTAGCCCAAAGGAGATCAAATTTATCCTGCGAGCTTTGCAAAACCTCTATCAAATTTGACTCGTCATAGGGAATTTTACAGTTTTTAAAGTGGTCCGCGGCGGCCTCATTACGCTCTCTCATCCACCCAAACCACTCGCTTACGTGGCAGTCAAGCTTTTGCATTTTCTCTCCTTTAAATTTGCCTCATTTTAGCGTAAAATTTAACCTCCTTTTGGGTATAATCGCCTAAATTTAAGCAAAATTTGAGCATAAAAACGCTCGGCAAGATAAATTTAGGACGAAAATGGCAGGCGAAGACCAAGAAAAGACCGAAGAACCCACCTCCAAAAAGATCGAAGACGCGCGCAAGGACGGCAATGTCCCCAAAAGCCAAGACCTCGCGGGCTTCGTGACTATCGCGGTCGCGATCTTTGTCGTAGTGGCGCTTCTTGGCTTCATCAAAGATCAGTTTTTTATGCTGTATAACTACTACCAGGACCTCATCGGTCAGGAATTCACGCGCAAGCTGCTCTTTAGCGTCACGATCATAACGATATTTCGCACGCTGCTCATCATCCTGCCCATCGCCGTTTGTATCGCGATCGCGGGCGTCTTCGCCAACCTTATGCAGTTTGGATTTATATTTACAACCAAGCCCTTGGAGCCGAATTTAAATAAAATCAACCCGTTAAAAGGGCTCAAAAATCTCTTTTCGCTCAAAAAGCTGATAGACGGCATCAAAATGATACTCAAAGTCACGGCGGTTTTTACTGTCGGATTTTTGATGTTTCTAAGCTTCATCAAAGAGCTGCCGCACACGCTGTTTTTCTCGATGGCGGCGCAACTGGCGTGGCTAAAAGAAAAGATGCTGATTTTAGCTGCCGTGATGCTCATCGTGATGTTTATCATCGGGCTTCTTGACGTACTGATCGTGCGTTTTCAGTATTTTCGCGACCTAAGAATGAGCAAGCAGGAGATCAAGGACGAGTACAAACAGATGGAGGGCGACCCGCAGGTAAAAGGTCGCATCCGCCAGCTGCAAATGCGAGCCGCGCGCAACAGAATGATGCAAAATATCCCGCAAGCAGACGTCATCATCACTAACCCGACCCACTACGCCGTCGCGCTTCGCTACGATAAAACAAAGGAAAAAGCGCCCGTGATCCTAGCTAAGGGCGTGGATTTTCTAGCGCTTCGCATCAAGCAAATCGGAGTGCAAAACAACGTCAAGATCGTCGAAAATCCGCCGCTAGCGCGCGAGCTATATAAGATGTGCGAGGTAAACGATATGATCCCCGCAGAGCTCTTTCGAGCCGTCGCCGAGGTGCTAAGCTTCGTTTATATGAGCGACAAACAAAAATTCGGCGATAGGCTGAAGTGAAATTTAAATTTGACCTTTTGGCTTTAAATTTGAAGCCAAATTCGGAGTCAAATTTGCACCGCTCAAATTTGGATAAATTTTAGAATTCTACTCGCCGAGACCCGAATCTTTAAAATGTCAAAATTTACTTTGGTAAAATTTAAATAAAAATTTTTAAAATTTCACTTGCTCAAAGCGGTTGTCTCTTACGCCCGTGATAAATCGCGGTACTAAAATTTGGCTTCGCTATCGCTTAGCTCAAATTTTAGAGACGGTCTGCTCAAAGTTGCGAGACGAAGTCGAAGCAAAAAGCTTTTCGCTCATAAAATTTTAAAAATTTGCTTTCAAACCCGCGGCGCTTTGCCTGCAAGGCAAAGCAGTGTCGCCACCTTAAAAGCGTCGTAGGGGATGGGGGATTGTCAAGGGGGAAGGGAGCGACTTCGCAATTCAAGCCCCTTCCCCCTTGACAGGAAAGCAGAGCAGCATCAAACCTGGCCAAATCAAATTTGACATTTTCAAGATGCAGGTCTCGGTGGGTAAAATTTGTAAATTTGACTTCAAATTTGAACGTAAAAAGTTAAGGCGAAGTATCGTGAGATGATTTTTGGGGTTTTCTGCTTCACAAGCTCGCAGCTGCAAGCAGAAGAAGTTAAAATTTGACGAAGATAAGACATATAGCTTACCCAGTCAAATTTTAACGAAATCCGCAAAAAGCGCTTGCGAGACAAGCCGCAGCAAGTCCCGCAAGGCAAGATTATTTAATAAATCCGTATAAGCTTGCTAGCACCCAACCCACTGCGCATGAACTAAACACGCCGATAAGGCCGGGGATGATGAAGCTGTGGTTGATGACGTATTTGCCGATCTTGGTCGTGCCGGAGCGGTCAAACTGTATCGCCGCAAGGTCGCTCGGATAGGTAGGAAGGATGAAGTATCCGTAGCAAGCGGTAGCAAATGCGATGATGATGCCCGGATTTACGCCGATCTGAACGGCAAGCGGCACAAAGGTCGCGGCGGCTGCGGCTTGAGAATTTAGAAATTTAGAGATAAGCATACCCACGATGATATACATCCAAGGATAGGCCTTCATCACCTCCCCTAGCGAGCCTTTTAGCATCTCGATATGCGAGTTAAACATAGTATCGGCCATCCAGCTGATACCGTAGATCGCTACAAGTGCTACCATACCGCTGTGAAAGATCTCGTTTTGAGCGATCTTGGCAGCTTTGATACCTGAGTAGATCATCATAATGGACGCAGCTAAAAGCATAAAAATTTGGATCGTATGGACCATACCAAGAGGCGCGGTCTTTTTCATAGTATCTTTTACCACGATGCTAGCGTTTGCGACGGTTTCGGTTTTACCCTCTTTAGCGATGACTACGTTGCCGCCTTGAAGCATAAAGCTTTGAGTTACTTTTTTGTCTTTATCCAGAACTTCTACGTTCGTAAATTTAGTAGCGTCTTTTACTTTGTTGTCTTTTACGTTTGAGACGACTTTGCTACCATCTACGGTGGAGACTACTTGGCCGTCTTTTACGGTGATGTTTTGAACTACTTTTTTATCGACTACGATTTCGATAGATTTGCCGGGGACATTGCTAGCCCAGCTAGGACGAAGCTGCTTATAATAGCCCAAAATCGCCACGACCGCGATAGTAGCGAGGAATATCCACATCACGTTCCATTGCTTAGTAGGAAGCTTAACGCCGATGAGAGAGTGAGACTCGTCCGAGCCGTAGACGTATTTTTTCTGCTCAGGGTCTTTGATAAGCTCTTGGAATTCAGGGTCTTTATCCAGGTCTTTGCCTCTAAAAATCGAATATGTGCCGATAATGAGCATACCGATAAAAGTGGATGGGATAGTGACTTTTAGCAAATCCACGTAGCTAGAAAAGCCGTCGATATGAACGGTGCCGGTGCCTAGCAAAACGGCGACCATAGATACGCCTGCGACCGAAACCGGACTAGCGATGATGGCTAGCTGAGAGGAGACGGTAGTCGCAGCCAGCGGTCTTTCCGGACGGATGGCACTTTTGATAGATACATCGTAAATGATCGGGAGTAACGTATAAACCGTGTGTCCGGTGCCGCATAGAACGGTTAGCGTCCAGCCGCAAAGAGGAGCTAGGATACAAACAAATTTAGGATTTTTCCTTAGCGCTTTTTCCGCTATCTGAAGCATAACGTCAAGACCGCCCGCGGCTTGCAGCGTGGAGCTAGCCACGACGACGGCTAGAATCGTGAGGATAACGTCTACTGCGGGTTTGCCAGGCTTCATACCGAATGCAAATACCAAGATAACAAGGCCGATGCCGCCTAAAACTCCAAGCGCCATACCGCCTTTTTTAGCGCCGTAGAATAAACATCCGAGCACTACGATTAGTTGGAGAGTAAACTGCGTGCTTTCACTCAAACTGGTTAGGAATTCCATTTTTTCTCCTTTTAGGAAATTACGGTTCGATTATATAAATATTAAAATTAAATACTAATAAAAAATTAAAAATACATTTGTAAATATTAACATTATGTTTAATAAATCCGCCTCGCATCAAATTTCAGTAAAATTTAAATATCTCTATTAAATACGTTTAAAAGAAAATTTGAGATATAATCCTAAAATAAAAAATTAATAATTCCGCTTAAGGAGTAAATATGCAGATCCCCATCGCATACGGCAAAGAGGACGTCCTTCATCTGCGGATAGACGAGAGAAACTTGCTCGGCGTTTTTAACCCCAACCCCGTGGCCAAATTTGACGAAACGGCGCTCATCGCAAAAGCTCTAGCAAATCCGATAAATCAAAAAAGCTTTGATGAGTTTATCGCGGGCGATGAAAAGATCGTCGTCATCGTAAACGACGGCACCCGCCCTACGCCGACGGCAAAAATTTTAAAGCAAATTTACCCGAAAATCCGTGAAAAAAATAAAATTTTCATCATCGCCACGGGCTGCCATAGAGAGGGTACGCTAGATGAGTACGAGATGATCTTCAGCAAAGAAATTTACGCGGAGATCAGAGCCAAAAACGAAGTTCACGATCACGACTCCAAGCACGACGAGATGGTCTTTTTAGGCGAGAGCAAAAACGGCACGCAGATGTATCTAAACAAAATCGTAGCCGAGGCTAAAAAAGTGATCGTCATAGGCTCGGTCGAGCCGCACTATTTCGCGGGTTACACGGGCGGCAGAAAGGCCTTTTTGCCGGGCACCGCGTCGTATGAGAGCATCACGCAAAACCATAAACTAGCTCTTAGCGCCGACGCGCAAGCTCTGCGTCTAGAGGGCAACCCCGTACACGAGGATATGATCGACGCGATGAAGGTTCTTGCGCATATCGACGTTTTTTCGATCCAGACGGTGCTTGACAGCGAGCACGGCGTGTATTACGCAAGCGCGGGCGATCTAAACGACAGCTTTTACGACTGCGTGAAAAAGGCCGACGAGGTGTTTTGCGTAAATATCCCGCGCAAGGCAGATATCGTGATCTCGGTCGCGCCATATCCGATGGACGTCGATCTCTACCAAGCGCAAAAAGCCCTAGATAACGGCAAACTAGCGCTCGCGCAGGACGGAATTTTAATAATGGTCGCAAAGTGCCGCACCGGCATCGGACCAAAGCCGTTTTTTGATCTGATGGCATCCGCGGATACGCCTAAAAAGGTGTTAGAAAAGATCAGCGCGGGCTTTAAGCTCGGCTATCACAAGGCCGCTAAAATGGCTGAAATCTCGCTCTGGGCGCAGACCTGGGCGGTGAGCGATCTAAGAGACGATGAGATGCGCGCCGTGCATCTAAAACCGTATCACGATCTGCAAAAGGCCGTGGACGATGCGCTCGCGCAAAAGGGCGCGGACGCCAAAATCATCATCCTGCCGTTTGGCTCGATGACGGTGCCTAAGGTCTAGGCTTGGCTAAAATTTTATATTACGACGCGAGCTGCGGCATTAGCGGCGATATGAATTTAGGCGCGCTGGTGGAGCTTGGAGTGGATTTTGACTATCTTTGCGCCGAGCTAAAGAAGTTAAATTTAGCCGGCGAATTTAAGCTCGTGCGCAAAAACGTGCTAAAAAACGGCATCGCCGCGACAAAAATCGACGTCGTTTGCGCCGGGGAGCGGGGCAAGATTCCACCCGGGCTTTCTAGCGGTAAATTTTACTCGAACAGACTTTCGGGCGTTAAATTTGAAGCGGATAGATGCGAAAATATAAGGCAAAGCACGCACGCTAAATTTCACTCGCACTCCCGAAACCTCGGTCAAATTTTAAAGCTCGTCGAAACCTCGCAACTAAGCGCGTTCGTTAAAGATATGGCCGGCAAAATTTTTAAACAGATCGCGATCGCCGAAGCTAAAATGCACGGCGTAAGCGTATGGGACGTGCATTTTCACGAGGTCGGCGCGATAGACTCTATCGTCGATGTGGTAGGTGCGGCGATCTGCATCGAAGCCCTTGGCGTTCCGCAAATTTTTACCTCGCAAATCGAGCTTGGAGGTGGATTTGTGCACTGCGCCCACGGTAAGCTAGCCGTGCCGGCCCCCGCGACGGCTGAGATTTTACGCGGAGCAAGCGTTAGCCTCGGGAGAGCGGATTTTGAGATGGCGACGCCGACGGGAGCTGCGATCTTAAAGGTCTGCGCGCGAAATTTAAGCGACACAGATCACCGTGAAGCGCCGCAAAATTTTAAAATTTTATCCGTAGGCTACGGCGCGGGCGACAAAGATGCCGCGGGCTTTGCAAACGTGCTTCGAGTGATGCTTTGCGAAACCGATGAGGAGCGCGGCGAAGGGGGCGAGCGAAATTTAGGCGCACGCCCTGGCTACGGCGAGGTTTGCAAGCAAATTTTAATCTCCACGAACATCGACGATATTGACGCCGAGAGCTTTGCGCTTGCGTGCGAAATTCTGCGCGAAAACGGTGCGCTGGACGTCTTTAGCAGGTCTATTTTTATGAAAAAGGGGCGCATGGGCTTTGAGCTAAACGCGCTGTGCCGCAAACAGGACGCGCAAAATTTAAAGGATCTGATATTTACGCACACGACAGCGATCGGCGTTCGCGAGATAGAGGTTGCTAAAACCGAGCTAAAGCGCGAGTTTGCGCGGGTGCAGACGAAATTCGGCGAGATAGGACTTAAGATTTCTGGCAGCGGCCAAACGCAAAAGGCAAAACCGGAATTTGACGAGTGCAAGGCCGCGGCGCTCGCGCACGGCACGACGATCGAGCGGGTGCGAAAAGAGGCGCTGAAAATCTATGACGAAACTAGAAAAACTAGAGGCTGATCTGCGCGGGCTTGGTGAACTCGCGGTCGCATTTAGCGGCGGCGCGGACAGCTCGCTGCTGCTGCGTGCGGCACACGGCGCGCTGGATGCACGAGCGATCGGCATAACGATAAGATCGCCATATATGTCGTCTCGCGAGATCGCGGAAGCCGTGGAATTTGCCCGCGCTTACGGCATCAGGCACGAAATTTTAGAGCTAGGCGTCGCGGAGGGGATCAAAAACAACCCAGAAAACCGCTGCTATCTGTGCAAAAAGGCGGTATTTTCGCGCCTGATCGAGCGCGCCCGTGAGCTTGGCTTTAGCCGCGTCGCAGACGGCACGAACCGCGATGATCTAGGCGAATATCGCCCGGGACTCAAAGCAAAAGAGGAGCTGGGCGTACTCTCGCCGCTGATAAATTTAACTAAATCCGAGATCCGCGAGCTATCGCGCGAGCTGGGCTTACCCACCGCCGAAAAGCCCGGCTACGCGTGCTTGCTAACGCGCCTGCCGCATGGGCGCGAGATCGACCCGCACGAGCTAAATTTGATCGAAGCCGCGGAAAATCTACTCATCGCAAATGGCTACGCAAACGTCCGCGCGCGGTGCGACCGCAAAAATATAAAGCTGCAAATGCCCTTTTCTAGCATGCGAGACTTCCTAAACGACGCGAAATTTAAAAGCGTCGTTAGACAGCTCTTGACGCTTGGCGCGGCGGATGTAACGCTCGATCTAAAGGGGCTTCGAGAGGATGTTTTGCATGAGAGAGGATGAAATTTTAGAACTTTTCGCTGGGATAAAAAGCGGCCGCGTGAGCAAGATGAGGCGGTTTTGTGCGAGCAATTTTAGCGGCGTCGTGTGCGAGATCGCCGCGCTGGATGAGTAGAAATTTTGCTCGATTTAAAGGGGTTGGCGGGGAGATTTTAAATGACGAAAGATGAGGCTTTAAATTTTATCCGCGCCGTAAAATCGGGCGAAAAGAGCGAGCGCGAAGCAATAGAGCTCTTGCGCGATTTTCCTTTTAGCGATGTGGGCTGCGCCAAGATCGACACTCAGCGCGCCCTGCGAAACGGCGCGGGCGAGGTGATCTACGGCGAGGGCAAAACCGATGATGAAATTTTACGCATCGCAGAGGCGATCGGCGCGAGAGGGCAAAATATCCTGATCACGCGCACGAACGAGCGGGTTTTCAAGCGGCTGCGCGAAATCTTGCCGCAGGCGGAGTTTAACGCTCGCGGCCGCGTCATCAGCGTCAAATTTAGCAAGCCCGCGCTCACGCAAAGCTACATCGCGATAGTATCTGCCGGCACCGCCGACGGCGCTGTAGTGGAGGAGGCGTACGAGACGGCGAGATTTCTAGGCAACGACGTGCGTAAATTTAGCGACGCGGGCGTGGCGGGACTGCATAGGCTGATCGCAAATTTAGAGCAGATACGCGGCGCAAAGGTCGTGATCGCGGTAGCCGGCATGGAGGGCGCGCTAGCTAGCGTGCTTGCAGGCCTCGTGAGAGTGCCCGTGATCGCAGTGCCCACCAGCGTAGGATACGGAGCGAGCTTCGGCGGGCTGGCGGCGCTGCTAGCGATGCTAAACAGCTGCGCAAACGGCGTTAGCGTCGTTAATATCGACAATGGCTTCGGCGCCGCGTATAACGCGAGCCTGATAAATCATCTCTAAATTTACGTCCGCCGCGCTGGTCAAATTAAAAGCCAAATTTAAAAGGAAAGCGTTGCGAGAGGAAAATTTAAGAGAGCAAAAAAGTGCCGCAAAGCTCGCGCAAAAGCCGCAAACGAGGCAAAGCACGCGAACGAGGCTAGCGTTTTTAGCCGCGGCGGTCCTGATTTTGGCGGCTGAAATTTACATCGCGATCTGCGTAAAGGGCGGCTTCATGCGCCACTACGCGGGCGACGTTTTGGCCGTCATCTTGCTTTATGCGCTTGCGAGGGCTACATTTGGCGCGCCGCCGTCAAATTTGCCGCTTAAAATTTTCGCGTTTGCGGCGGCTTTGGAGCTCGCGCAGTATTTGGGAGCCGTGCAAATTTTAGGCATAGAAAATAAAATTTTAAAAGTAATGATCGGCGGGACGTTAGACTTCGCCGATCTGCTCTGCTACGCTGCGGGCTGCGTGCTAGCGGGCGCGTATGAAAAATTTGAAAGTAAAAACCGGCAAAGGAGAAGCGATGGATAAAGAAAAAGCCGCGCAAAAGATGACCGAGGTCATGGCGAAATTCGTCGGCTACACGGGCAAGGTGCTGCCCGACGACGTGACGGCAAAGCTGAGCGAGCTTAGTGAGCGCGAGACGCAGCCGCTGGCAAAAGAGATCTACAAAACGATGTTTGAAAACCAGCGCCTTGCAAAGCAGCTAGATCGTCCATCCTGCCAGGATACGGGCGTGATCCAGTTTTTCGTGCGCTGCGGAGCGAACTTCCCGCTCATCGGCGAGCTTGAGGAGCTACTGCGAGAGGCTGTACTGCGAGCGACGCGCGAAGCTCCGCTGCGTCACAACAGCGTCGAGACATTTGACGAGTACAACACCGGCAAAAACGTCGGCAAGGGCACGCCTAGCGTATTTTGGGAGATCATGCCGCAAAGCAGCGAGTGTGAGATCCACACCTACATGGCGGGCGGCGGCTGTAGCCTGCCCGGCAAGGCAACCGTGCTGATGCCGGGCATGGGCTACGAAGGCGTCGTGAAATTCGTCATGGATATCATGACGAGCTACGGCATAAACGCCTGTCCGCCGCTGCTAGTTGGCGTGGGCATCGGCACCTCGATCGACGTGGCGTCCCTACTATCTAAAAAAGCGCTGATGAGACCGCTAGGCTCGCATAATCCAAACGACCGAGCCGCGCTAACCGAAAAGCTGCTCGAAGAGGGCATCAATAAAATCGGCCTGGGCCCGCAAGGCATGAGCGGCGCGAGCTCCGTGATGGGCGTGCATATACAAAACTGCGCCCGCCACCCAAGCGTCATCGCCGTCGCCGTAAACGTGGGCTGCTGGTCGCACCGCAAAGGCCACATCATCTGGGACGCGGGGCTAAATTTTGCCGTAAAATCGCACAAGGAGTTCGCGCTATGAGTAAGAAAATTTTAACCACGCCGATCAAGGCCGAGGATCTGGCGGATATCAAGATCGGCGACGTCATATACCTCACGGGGCACATCGTCACCTGCCGCGACGTGCCGCACAGACGCGTCGTGCAGGAGGGTCGCGAGCTGCCGCTAGATATCAGGGGTGGCGCGATCCTGCACGCAGGGCCGATCATCAGAAAAACGGGCGAAAAAAGCTTTGAGATGGTCTCGGTCGGACCTACGACTAGCATGCGGATGGAGAAATTCGAGCGCGAGTTTATCGCCAAAACTGGCGTGCGCCTGATAGTGGGCAAAGGCGGCATGGGCGAAGGCACGATGAGCGGCTGCAAGGAGTTTGGCGCGATACACTGCGTATTTCCCGCGGGCTGCGCGGTGGTCGCCGCGACGCAGGTCGAGGAGATCGAGAGCGCGGACTGGACGGAGCTTGGGATGCCTGAGACGCTGTGGAAGTGTCGCGTGAAGGAGTTTGGCCCGCTCATCGTCTCCATAGACGCGCACGGAAATAATCTTTTTGAGCAGAACAAGGTCAAATTTAACGAGAAAAAGGACGCGGCGCTGGCTGAAATTTTACCGCAGGTCGGGTTTATAAAATAGTTAAATTTTGGTGGCTTGCACTTTAAATTCTACGCCTTAAATTTTTACGCCTTGCCACTAAATTTTAAAATTTATCGCTCTAGCGAGGGGCAAATTTTAAGGGCTTTATTCGGATAAATATACGTTGACGGGCGGCGAAGCGACAAACGCCGCGGCGAGCAGCGACACGAGATCCGCTTAAAATTTGCGCTAAATTTTAAGTTTTAGCAGGCTCTTATGCGTGACGGCCTGCATCTTAAATTTAGCGAATTTATAAATTTGAGCGAGTTTCCCTGCGCGGCGGCTAAATTTGTCGCGACACGGTTTGCGTTTCGTAAATTTACCGCAAAAGCGGTGAAATAAACATTTAATGGAGCTTTTATGAGAAAATTTTACATGATATTGCTTGTCGCGCTCGTTGCGCTATCTATCGCAGCTTGCGGCGGCAAGGGCAAAGAACGCCCGCTACCGGCCGGCAGCGTCGTGGTGGCTTTGGGCGACTCGATCACGCAGGGAGTGGGCGCGAGCGAACAGACCGCGTGGCCTGCGCTTTTGGCGCGCTCAAGCGGCTGGCGGGTGATAAACGCGGGAGTTTCGGGCGACGATAGCGCTCAGGCTTTGGCGCGTTTGCCCGCGCTTTTGCGAGAATATAAACCCGCGCTCGTAATAGTTAGCATCGGCGGCAACGACTTTTTGCGCGCTCAGTCAAGCTCCGTTACGCGCGCCAATATCGCCGCCGTCTTGCGCACGGTAAAAGAGAGCGGTAGCCGCGCCGTGCTGATCGGCGTCCCAAAGCCCACCGTCGGTGCGGCTCTTGGGATATTTAGCGATCACGAGCTGTATAAGGAGCTGGCGAAGGAATACGGCGTGCCTTTGCTCTCCGGCGCGTGGGGCGACGTGATGAAACAAAGCCGCCTGATGTCCGATCAGATCCACCCAAATGCTGCGGGCTACGCGGAATTTGCCGCGCATCTAGAAAAATTTCTGCGCAAACAGGGGTTTTTGCGGTGAGTTGCTTGGTTTGCGGATTTTTGCGGGATGAGCTTTAATTTACATCAAATTCTTTAAATTTACGAACCGAACGCGAGCTTAAATTTAAGACTATCCATGTCGGCCGCCTTAAATTTAATGAGTATCGGCAGAAACGAAAAATTCTCAGCATCTTTGCGTTGCGCCTTATTTTTCTCCGCGAATTTCACGCTTGCGTAGAGGTAGCTTGCAAGCCCCAGTGTACCCAGTATCGCGCCTGCCTCGCCTATGTGCCAAAGCCCGAATTTCGTTGCGATCTGATGTCCTAAAAGCGCTTCGACGCCGATGCCTACGTCATAAATCGCCGAGCAGATCGATATCGCGACATCGGTAGCATCCGGAGCTAGCGCCAAAACTTTAATCTACAAGCAAAGCCCGAAGCCAAAAATCCCCACTCCCCAAACGAAAGCCGCGAGCAGCAGTGCTGCGCCCTCTGCGACAAAAGCTTTTAGCCTCAGCACCGAGGCTGGGATAAAGAGGATAGAGCAGATCAAAAAGGCGTTCGCAAATGAGCGGTAAAGCTTTGAAAAAAGCACGCTCGCGGCGATGCCCGAAGCGCTGAATGCAAGCGGGACGTAGGTTGCGAAGTGATTGCCCGCGAGGTTAAATTTCGCCACAAATGGCTCTATGTAGCTATATGTCGTAAAATGCGCGCCTACGATCAAAAACGTCAGCAGATACAAAGCAAGCAGCAGCGGGCGCTTTGCTAGCATCGGCAGACTCGCAAGAGAGCCCGCGCGGCGGCTTAGCAAAAACGGTAAAATTTTACAAAGAAACAGCGTCTCTGCCGCCGCAAGCGCGCCGATTGCGAAAAACGTAATCCTCCAGCCCAAAAGCTCACCGACCACGCGCCCCAAAGGAAGCCCTAAAACCATCGCAAGCGAAGTGCTAAAGCCAGCATACCGATGGCTTGAGAGCCTTTGTTTATCGGCGCTAGGCGCACGACGAGCGATGAGGTGATCGACCAAAAGATCGCGTGCAAAATCGCGATGCCCAGTCGCGCTATTACCAAAACGGCGAAATTCCACGCTACCGCCGCTAGGACGTGGCTTAGCGTAAATAGCGCTAAAAGTCGCAAAAGCAGCCTCTTGCGCTCTAGTTTCGAGGTTAGCAGCATCAGCGACAGCGAAAGGATACTCACCGCCCACGCGTAGACGGTGATTATGAGGCTACGCTAGTAACGTCCATCTCAAAATCCGCCGCTATGTCGCTCAGCAGGGCCACGGGGATAAATTCCGTCGTGTTAAAAATAAAGGTGGCAAACGCCAGCGCGATAACTCTCGCGTAAGCGATTTTGTGGACGTTTATCGGTTTTTCTTTGGGCTTTTAAATTTGGCTTTAAATTTTGAGCGTTTGCGGCTTGCATCTGCTTTGCTCGGAATTTTAAAATTCCGCGCCGTATATATGTGCCGCGTTTCGCGCTAAATTCTAAGCGGAGGATTATAGCGAAATTTAGCTTTTGTGCAATCTGCAAAATAAACGAACAAATTCGCCTCGTGCCAGCTCATTTATATCGCGAAGGCGAATGCACATAATCGCTTGAGCTTTTGGATCCTGATATGGCCAAGATACTTTATTTCTTGCCTTATGACGGCGATGAACTACAAAATTAGCTAAATTTGCAGAAAAGCCAATGGGATTATATTAAATTTAGCCGCCGCTTGCGGGCGGTTTAAATTTTAATACGTTTTGTTTAACGCGCCTATCTCGGTGCCTTTAAATTTTTTAAAGGACGCTATTTATCGCATCCTCTAAAATTTCTCTTGTTTTGGCGGTGTGTTCGACGCTAAGCCTGATCAATTTTTCTAAATTTTTCTCCTCGTAGGCGCCCAGGATCGCTCTGTGTTCGGCATTGGACGATTTGATATGCGATTTTTTATACAGCAACGAAAGCGATACGTAAGGGATCGCCGCCGATATTAAATTTTCCACGATCGCAAACGCCCTGCTGCCCGCCTCGCTTTGCCAAAAGCATCTGTGGAAATCGGCATTTAGCAGCGCCCATTCGTTTAGATCTTTGCACTCTTCTATCTTTTGTTGTATCTCCGATGCCTTTTTGAGACACTCCTTGCTATATTTCGCAAATCCGTCCGAGATCAGCTTGGGCTCTAGTAAAATTCTCAAATCGTAAATTTCTTTTGCGTCTTTGTAACAAAGCCCCTTTACGATCGCGCCTTTATACGGATCAAAGCTTATCAGACCTTCGGCGGTAAGGATCTTTAGAGCTTCTCTCGCGGGCGTTTGGCTGACGTTAAATTTTTTTGAAATTTCATTTTGCGTGAGCCTGCTTCCGGATTTGATCTTGCCGTTTAAAATCTCCCGACTTAGGCTGTGAACGATAAATTCCGTCGTGGTCATAGGACGGCTCGAGTTATCATATATCATCTATGCAAATCTCCGAATTTTTAGGAGTATTATACATAAAAAAGCGGTATAAAATAAGTCGAAAGCCAAATTTTAAAAATTTTCAAATTCGTTTTTTATCTCTTGCGGCGGTATTTCATCGGCGATCAAAATCATAAGCAGCAACCTCGCTTTGATCGCGGATAGCCAGCCCGACATCACGCATCCGCTGCTTTGCAGATCGATCTCGGAGCCTTTGTATCCGTAGGTTTTGGTCGCGCACATCCCGCTGCCCGTCCTAGAGGATACGACGACGGGGATTTTTAGCTTTTTTATCTCATCCATCATCCCAAACGATACGTGTCCCGCCCCAAACCCGTCTATAACGACGCCGTCAAATTCGGATTTTCCTACGAGCGCTATAATCTGCCCGTCGTTATCTAAATAGCTTTGTACTACGGCTACTTTCGGAAAGGCTTTAGCTGGAAGGGGATAAATTTTTCTACTTACGGCGCAGGATAGGTATTTGGCGCGACCCTCGACTACTAAGCCTTGAACCCCCGCATTTACGGATACGAAAGTTTGCAGCGAAAAGGTATTGCTTTTATGCGCCCATTTAGCGCTATGGATGGTATCGTTTAACACTACCAAAACGCCTCTGTTTCTACTCTCCGGCTCGAGCGCGACGATTGTCGCCGCATATATATTACCCGCGCCGTCGGCGCTTATATCGTCGGCATTTCGCATAGCGCCCGTTATCACTAGCGGAACGGCCTCGTCCCATATCAAATTTAAGAAAAACGCGCTCTCCTCCAAAGTGTCGGTTCCTTGCGTTATTACGACGCCCCGAGATCCGTTTTTGATCTGTTCTTTCGCCCATTTATAAACCGACACGAGATCATCTATCTTCAAGCTACCGCTCGGCAGGGCGAGTATGGTCTGCGCCTTTATCTCGGCCATATCTTTTAGCGCGGGGACGGCGGCGATCAGATCGTCGGCGCTAAAGCTAGGTTTTACTCCGCCTTCGTTGCCGCAAGCGCTCATGCAGATAGTCCCGCCCAACGCGCCGATTGAAATTTTAGATTTTGACATTTTTGCCCCTTTTCTTTATTAAATTTTACGCAATTATATCATCTTTTATTTTATATATCAAATATTATATATAATGTATCAAAAAAGTGCTATAATGCTTTCTAGTAAAATTTCATTGTGAAAGGAGCAAAAATGCTAGTTGCAGCGCAATGCGTTATGGTTTTAACGCTATTGTTAATGATAAGCGGCAAAACGCCGCTATATACTACGGCCATAGTCGGATCGGCCATTAGCACTTTGGTAGCCGGTTTTCCCATTACCGGCGGCAAAGAAGTCGTTTCTTTAATGTCTTTAGTTAATGGCGGATTAAATCCGGTAATAGCCGATATGACGGGAATTTTAATGTTCATAGGCGTGATGCAAACGAGCGGTTTTATGGACGTTATCATTCGCAACATAGTAAGGCTGGGCAACAAACTAGGCGGCGGCGCCGGAGTCGCTACCGCAGGCGGTATAGCCGCAGGAGTTATCGGGATGCTTACCGGCTTTACGCAGCCTGCGATTACCGCCGTCATCACGGGAACGGCATCTACTAAGCTAGGCGTAGATCCGAACAGATCGGCGGGTATCCACGGGCACGCAGGCATTTTAGGCAACTACGGCGGCTTTACGCATCCGACGCAAGTCGCCGTCATAGCCGTTACGAATATCGGCTTTGGGCTCATAAACGTAATCGGCACGCTAGTTTCTCTTTGCGTCTTTGCCTGCGCATTATTTAGATTGAAAAGAATACAGAGAAAAGATGGAATTTCGATCTCTAAAGAGGAGATAGAGAAAATTTCAAAAGAATTTGAAATAAACGATAGCGGAATTTCGGTTTGGAGGGCCTTTTTGCCTTTTATGATGCTGTTTGCGGGCTTTATCCTCGGATATCCGGTCTTTATCGTAGGCATTGCAAGCGCTATTTTTACGATCCTTCTGTCCATCTTGAGCTTTCAAAAGGGCGAGAACGATATGCTCGAAGGAGTTAGTAAAATCGCCACTCCTTTAGTCGCGACGATAGGATTTTTGTTTATGAGCGGCGTCATTAAACAAATCGGTCTAGCTGCCGTCATCGGCGAAATTTTTACCCCTATGCTTACTCATGCGCCGCTTCAAAGTATGCTTTTAGTCTCGGCTTTAGCGGGGCTGGTTACGCAAAGCAATGCGGCGTCCGTAGCCATAACCATACCTTTCTTGCAAGCCGCTCTTGCGCTAGGCACTGCAACTCCGCTATCGCTAGCCGTCATGGCTGCGGGCGGTAGCGCGATGCTGCAGTATTATCTAACCGGCGGTCCGGTCGCGGCGCTTGCGACGGTTATCCCGGTTATTCCAAATTCCGAGCTTAAAGCGGCAAACAAATTTCAGCGCCCGAATATGTTGTTTGGACTAGCGGTTTTGTTTGCGCTATCTTTTGTTTTTTCTATTTTTTAAATTTCGCGATGAGCTACCGAAAGGTGGCTCATTTTTTACTTCAACTCGCCCCAATCCTTCGCCACATTTAGGCTCGTTTTTAGCGGTACGTTTAGTTTGTAAATTTCTTGCATTATCTTTTGCGCCGCTGCGCCAAACTCCTCAGCGTAGCCGTCTTGCACCTCGAAAATCAGCTCGTCGTGTATCTGCAAAAGCATTCTAGCGCGCGAGCTTAAAAGCGGGCGAATTTTTACCATCGCCATTTTGATGATATCCGCAGCCGAGCCTTGAAATATCGTATTTACCGCCTCGCGCTCGTACATAGCCGTTTGCATCGGCGTCGCGGTAGTAAAGTCAAACAGCCGCTTCCTGCCCAGCAGCGTGCGCACGAAACCCTCGTTTTTGGCCGCGGTTTTTATCCCTTCTAAAAAGCCCTTTATCGTAGGGAAAGCTTTAAAATAGCGTTCGATATACTCCTTTGCTTCGGCGCGCGTGATGCCGACTTGCCCCGCTAGCTTGCTCGAGCCCATGCCGTAGATGAGGCCGAAATTTATACTCTTTGCCACTGCGCGGTTTTGCCCCTCGGCACTGCCGAATATACTAATCGCCGTGCGCGCGTGGATGTCCTCGTCGTTCGCAAACGCCCGCAAAAGCGCCTCGTCGCGGCTAAAATGCGCGAGCAGTCGCAGCTCGATCTGGCTATAGTCAAGGCCTACAAAGCTAAAGCCGCTTTTAGCCTCAAAGCAGCCTCGCACGTCCTTAGCTAGATTGCCGCGAGCCGGGATATTTTGCAGGTTCGGATTTTTAGACGAGAGTCTGCCCGTGCTCGTTCCCGTCTGGATAAAGTTCGTGTATATCCTGCTATTAGCGTCTTTTTTGGCCAAATTTAGCAGCGGTTCGCAGTAGGTGCTTTGCAGCTTATATAGCTCGCGGTATTCAAGCAGCTTAGAGATGACAGGGTGCTCCTCGATGAGCTCAGCTAGCACGGCCTCGTCGGTGCTGTAGCCCGTTTTTGTCTTTTTCTTTACGGGTAGTTTTAGGTGTTCAAACAGCACCGAGCCTAGCTGCTTAACGGAGTTGATATTAAAATTTTCGCCCGTTAGCTCGTAAATTTCGGCGGTCAAGGCCTTGATCTTAGCGTCGTTTTTTAGGATCAAATTTTGCATTTTTTCGCGGTTTATCGCGATGCCCTCGCGCTCCATATCAAAAAGCGTGAGGATGAACGCAAACTCGTGCGTATCGGCAAGCTCGAGCAGCTCGGGATCAAGCAAATTTAAAAAGCTTTTGTAAAACTTCAGCGTTATCCACGCGTCCTCGGCGGCGTATTTTGCCGCGTTTTCCAGCGCCACGGACGCGAAGGTCTCGCCGCGCTTTACCACGTCTTCAAATTTGATCGTGTCGTAGTCGTAGAGCCGTTTGGCTAGCGCGTCCATACCCACGCTAGAGCCCGGATCCATGAGCCATGCTAGTATCATCGTATCTTTAAAATTTACGGGCGGCTCAAGCCCTAGATTTCGCTTTACGACCTTAAAATCGTACTTTAAATTTTGCCCGATCACGCAGCCTTTGTAAATTTGCGAGATCGCCCAAGCGGCAAATTTCTCGCTTACTTGCCTCGGCGCGCCCAGATACTCGTGCGCCACGGGCGCGTAGTAGGCCTCGTCGTCGTTAAAGCAAAAGCTAAAGCCGACCAGGCGGGCGTTTTGCGTATCGACATCCGTGGTCTCGGTGTCAAAGGCCACGAGCGTGTCCGCGTCTATATTTGCCAGCAGTCGTTCGATCTCGCCCTCGTCCGTTAAAAGCCGCGCGTTAAAGCCGAGCTTAAATTCCGCGTTTTCGCCCGCGTCTTGGCTGTTTTGTAGCGCTTTTAAAAGGCGGTTTAGATCGTATTCGCGAAGAGTATCGGCGACCTTTACGAGCGGATTTTGCTCGGGAAATTCCGCCCTTTTTAGATCGAGCACGTCAGGCACATCGTCAAAGAGCGAGGTTAAGCGCTTGCTCAAAAACGCGCTCTCTCGGCCCTCGGCAAGCATCCCGCGGATACGTTCGTTTCGCACTAGCGGCAGGTTTTCGTAGATGTTTTCTAGATTGCCGAATTCGTTTAGTAGCTTTTTCGCGCCGACCGCGCCGATGCCTTTGACGCCGGGGATATTATCAGAGCTATCGCCCGCGATCGCGAGAAAATCGCGTATGCAGCTTGGCGGAACGCCGTATTTTTCTATGCAGCTAGCACTATCGTGGTCGATCTTGCTTTGGGGGCTATAGATGCTCACTTTGCCGTCCTCGATGAGCTGATAGAGGTCTTTATCGTGCGTCACTATGCGCACAAATATACCCCGCTGCTTGCACTCCTTTACGACGCTAGCGATGATGTCGTCAGCCTCGTAGCCTTCGCGGCTCACGGCGGCTAGGCCCATTTTTTCTATCATTTCGATGCACACGGGCAGCTGCTCTTTTAGCGCGGCGGGCGGCTCGGAGCGGTTGGCTTTATAATCGCCCAGGATCTCGTGGCGCAGCGTTTTACCCTTGCTATCTAGCGCGAAGATGATATAGTCGCTGGCAAACTCCTGACGCAGGTTCATAATAAAGCTAGCAAAGCCGCTCACCATGCCGCTTGGCTTGCCTTCGCGGTTTTTTAGCCCGCTCATCGCGTAGTAAAGTCTGAAAAAAAACCCGAAAGTGTCGATGATCGTTAGCGTTTTTTGGCTCATTTTTTATCCTTTTTTTGGGCTAATTTTACAAATTTTAGGCAAAAAAACGGCTGATTTGAAAGCAAATTTAAAATTTAGCGGCGCGGGGTAAGCGCTGGAGCGGTTAAATTTGAGTTAAATTTGACGCAAAATTTGAGCGGGTAAATTTAAGGAGAATATCGAAATAAAGCGGTAAATTTGAGCGGCTAAACCGCCGTTTAAAAGCCGTATCGCGAAGGCGACAAATTTATCCGAAATTTACCGCCGAAATAAAATTTTGCGTTAAATTCGGGCGGGTTAATTTGCCGTCAAATTTGAGTTTAAATTTAGCGGCGCTTAGATGATTAATTTTACATTATCCGCCTTTTAACGTATTACGCAACCTCGCGTCTTAGCGGTGATTTTCGTTTTAGCCGAATTTTAAAAATAGCTTAAATTTAGGCCAAATTTGATAATATTTCATCAAAATTTAAAGGAAGCAAATGTCAAATTTGAAAGCCGAATTTGAACTAAAGCCTAGCGCCGAGTATAAAAAGACGGCGCGCGAGGTGGGAAAGATCGTTTATAAGGGCGATAAATTTATGCGCTATATCAGCCTTTGCGACTTTGCGGCGATCATTATCGGGATGATTTTTATCACGCTTTTGTGCGTCAAATTTTACATCAACGACCTTGGCTGCTTGCTTGAGGATTACGGTTATGAAGGCGCGGCGATCTTGCCCTATCTTGCGTGGATAGGCGCGTTTTTGACGGTGCTTTACGCCACGGGGCTGCGACCTTGGCTGCTGATTCGCACTATGCTAAGCAAAGCAAACTACGGCGAATTCGGGCAAAAAAGCGTGATCTTAGAGGATGGGTTTTTCGTGCAAAAAAGCAAATTCGGCGAAGGCAGATATTTTTATAACATCATCAGCGACGCGCGATATGCGGGCGAGTTTGTCGTCGTTATCATCGCAAACTCTATGTTTTGTACCGTGCCGCGCGAGGCCTTCGCAGACGGCGGGGCGGAGTTTTTAAGCGAGATAAAAAAGCACGCGGGACTAGACGCGTAAAATCAAATTTAGGATTTAAAATGAGCGAATTTGACGAGTTAAGTTTACACGAGCCGTTTTTAAAAGGGCTGCGAAATCTAGTAAGCGGCAATCAAGCCAAGCCTGAGGATTTGGTAGAAATTTCGCACGAAATTTTTGATTTTGAAGCGATGGCGACCGTGACGTGGGAGTTTTACGGCAAGCGCGAAGAGAGCAAAACCGCAGGCGGCGCAAAGGAGCAGATACACTTTGGCGACGATACGCGCGGCTACGAAAATCACGCCAGAGAGTGCTTACTGCAGGCTAGAGATAGCGCCGATTTGCACGAGATTTTACTCGCCGAGCTACGCCAAGACGCAAAAGAAGCCGTCGCTAAATCAGGCGGCACGGTTAGGTATTACGATTTTAAGCCATTTAGCATGAGCGAGCGCTGCGGCAACTGCGGCGGCGACGGGCAGACGCGCTGCGGCGAGTGCGGCGGGCGCGGTAAAAAAACCTGCTCTAGCTGCGGCGGACGCGGACGACAAAGCTGCTCTACGTGCGGCGGCAGCGGCGGCGTAAATCGCCCTCACACCCAGTATAACTCCGACGGCAGCACCTACGTGACGTATCGCTACGAGAGCTGTTCATCGTGCGGCGGCAGCGGTTCAAATACCTGCTACGGCTGCTCGGGATCGGGTGCGGTAAGGTGCGGCGGATGCGGCGGGTCCGGCTACCTGCAGTGCGCCCAGTGCAGCGGACACGGGTACTTTACCACCGTAGCAAACATCGGCGCCTACGCGAAACCAAGCGTAAATTTACGCATAAAATCGCGCGCCTACGCCGACGAGCTTTTGGACTTCTTGTGCGCTCGCAGCTGTAAATTTCTCTCGCAGACGATACCTTTTTATCAAGACGAAGAGAGCGGCGGGGAGGATTCGCACCTGTTTTCTTACGTAGGTTCCAGCGCGATAACGAGGCTAAATTTTATACTGCTAGGCAAGGAGTACGAGGCGGTGGGCTTTAGCAACCCGCCCTATGCCTTTATCCGGCCGCCCTTTTTCGACGATCTTTTCGCAGACGAGATTTCTATGTTAGAAAAGATGGGTGCCGACGGTAAGATAACTAGGCGCGAGGCGTTTAAATTTTTCACGCGCTACTGCTCGCAGCCAGCTCTAGACTCCGCGCTAAAGCGTATCGCTAAGACGGGCGGCGCGCAAACCGAGGCCGCAAACGCCGTGATAGAGGCCTGCGAAGGCTACGTCTCAAGGGGCGCGGCGAGCAAGCTTGGCGAAACGATGAAAAAATGCCTAAACAAAATCTCTCCCGTTTACTCGCCTGCAGTTTGGTTTGGGCTGGGCTCGCTATTTTGGCTGCTTGCGCTGGTTTTTACGGCGGGATTTTTGGGCGAAAATTTATCCGATCGCTACATCATGGCGCCTATTTATACGCTTATATTTTTGGCCGTTTGCGCGGGCATGGCTTGGTGCGTCTTAGCGCCTCTTAGCGCGCTGGTTACGCTATTTCGACGAAGCTGCGTGCCTAAAGAGTACCGCCAAAACATGCGAAACAAAGAGGCTTTTGCTCTGTTTTTTAAAATTTTAGCGGGTTTTGGAGCGGTCGGCGCGATCTACGGCGCAGTGTCGGGCTTTGGTTACGCTCCGACGATTACGGCGCTTGACGAGCGCTTTGAGGCGTCGCGCGGCCTGGAGGCTAAATTTCGCGAGATGACGGCTAAATTTGACGGCTCAAACGAGACGGCGCGCGAAGCAAACTCCACCGCCACAGCCAAAACCGCGCCGCAGATGACGCAAAAAGAGAAAATTTTATACGTGCAAAAGGCTATCGGCGTCAAGGCCGACGGCATCATGGGCGCGCGCACGCTAAAAAAGGCGCAGGAGTTTTTGGACGCAAATTTAACTAACGCGGATGAAATTTACGAAGCCGTAAAAGTAAAAGAAGCAAGCCGCGGAAAGTAGTCCGAGCGAGATTTGCAAATTTGAGCTTTTAAACTCGCCCGATTGGCGTTTATTTGATATAATTCCTTATATTTTATTTCAAGGAGGATAAAATGCCGAAAATCAACTGGGACGGAAGATCTGCGGGCAACGGCACTTGGATATACGAAAACAACGAGCTCAAACCTAAATACGGCGCAAATACGCACAATACCTTTGAATTTAACGGCGGAGAGCTTAAGCCCAAAATCGGAGCCAACTCCTCTAACACCTTTGAGTTCGACGGGAAGAAAATAAAACCCAAATACGGCGCGAACTCAAGCAATACTTGGGTGATAGAGGGCAATGTCGTTAAGCCTGATTTCGGTTCAAATTCAAGCAATACCTACGACATAAACGGAGCCCCGATCCCCGTAATAATAGGACAAATTTGCCTAAAACTGTGGTAGCGCGAGGAATATAGGCCGCTTTAAGCGTATATCAAAATAATTAAGAAAGCGCGGATGTGTTTGAAATTTTTTAAATACATTCGCCGTTTTTACAGATGAAGCAAAAAGCTACGATTTAAGCGTATGATTGCGGCAAATTTTAGTTATCTTACGCCTTTTTAGGCGCCGATTATAAAAACGGTAAATTTGACTCGGCTTAAATTTAGCCGTCAAATTTTAGCAATCATCGCATACAAAGCTCGCTCGCATCTCAAAACAACTCCGCGTTTTTATCGCTATTGTAGACATACTCCATCGTTACGGCGATCCTCTGGGCTTCGTTTCGCCCGTGCATATCTGCGATAAAACCCAGAGCCGCATCGATACCAGCACTCACGCCCGAGCTCGTGTAAATTTTCCCGCTAACGCACCACCTGGCCGCACGTATCCAGCGCACGCTCTGAGCCTCCGAGGTCACCCACTCCCACGATAGCTTGTTACTCGTAGCCTCCATGCCGCCCAAAAGTCTTATTTTGACTAATAGCGCTAAGCTTATTCGATGTTTTGAGCTAAAATCTGAGCTATTTTCTCTCCGGTAGCTTTTATCGCCGCGTCAGAATTTAAACCGTGCGGATTGCCCAAGAAATACGTTATCGCCACGATTGTGCCAGCCTCGTTTTTAAAATAATAAAATTTCTTACCGCCTGCGACCGCTTCCTTCACCTGTGCACCCTCATCGCCAAACGCAACGATAAATTCGTTTTTATAGCTTATTCCCACGCAGATTATCAGGCGTGGCTTGCGTTCTTTCGCCCACACCCTAAGTCTAGGGAAGCGATTTTGCTCTATCCAGCGTATATATTCGCTCTTATTTTCCAGACCCGTCGCCTCGGCAAACCCCTCGCTCCAAAGACTGTGACTGGTATTTTTAAACGCAAGCGGATACAAATTTAGCTTAAAATACCCCTTTGCACCTTGCGTAAATGGCTTTACGGTTTCGTTAAATTTGACATGGTCGCTCGCTCCGCTAAGTGCGCAAAGCAGCTTCAGGGCTTTGATATTATATTGATACGCCAAATTTCGCTCGTGACTCTCGTATCCTGCGGACGGCTTGCTAACGTCATCCTTAAACTCATCAGCCAACTCTTCGGGCTTAAACCCGCCACCCCACTCCAGCCCGCACAGCCAAATGCTCGGGCTTTGCGCGCTACCGATGTCGCCGCCGTCGCAACCGCTAAAACCCAAAGCCCATTTTTTGAAATTTTCGTTTATCATTTTTTACTCCTATTGATTAAATTTTTTTAAGATGTTTAAAATCCTTAAAAAATTACACTTCTGTTTTTTTGGTTACCGTATAAAAATTTTCAAAACCGCATTTAGCGCATTTGGTATAAATTTCTATATCTTTTATCCTAAAAGTCGTACTTACCGTTCTGTTATCCACCTTCTTAGTCCCTTTCGCCAGCTCTTCCCGCAACGTCTCTTGACCTATTTTTCTAGTACAAAAACTCTTTTTGCAGTTTGGGCATTTTGAATAAAATTTAAGCCCGAAATATACCAAAGGGATAACAACTATAAA
Source organism: Campylobacter rectus (assembly GCF_004803795.1). Taxonomy (NCBI): domain Bacteria; kingdom Pseudomonadati; phylum Campylobacterota; class Epsilonproteobacteria; order Campylobacterales; family Campylobacteraceae; genus Campylobacter; species Campylobacter rectus. Next base: position 2,145,266 of record NZ_CP012543.1, read on the forward strand.
TAGCAAAGAGTAGCTATCGTCTTCTAAAAAATGAACGCACAAAACGCTGACTCCGATGCCAATAACAAACGATATAAAAATAGCCAAAAACCTACCGACGCGCCTTAAATCTTTTGCGTCAAAAAAATAAAAATTCATTTTTATCCTTTAAAGTGAAATAAGAGCGTATTCTACCCCCCCCCCCCCCATAAAATCCGCTTAAATTTTATTATTTTTTAGTTGTGAAATTTTGATTTCAAATTTTGACGAAAATCATCGAAATAGCACATAAATTATGATATTTTTTTAAAATTAAAGAATAAAAACATAAGGCAAAACGCCTCTCAAGCAAGCTAATTCGTGTCTGCAGTACCATCGCTATCGCACATCTTATGTCATCTCTTTAACGCAACGTTGCTAAATTTGACTCGGCTTTGTTAAATTTAGCCGTCAAATTTTAGCAATCGTCGCAAACAAAGCTCGCCCGCATCTTAAAACAACTCCGCGTTTTTATCGCTATTGTAGACATACTCCATCGTCACGGCGATCCTCTGGGCTTCGTTTCGCCCGTGCATATCTGCGATAAAACCCAGAGCCGCATCGATACCCGCGCTCACGCCCGAGCTAGTGTAAAATTTCCCGCTAACGCACCACCTGGCCGCACGTATCCAGCGCACGCTCTGAGCCTCTGAGGTCACCCACTGCCACGATAGCTTGTTACTCGTAGCCTCCATACCGTCCAAAAGTCCTGTTTTAGCTAGCAAAACCGAGCCCGTGCACACCGTGATCACGCGATCGTGTCTGTGCGCTAGCTCGCCCAAAATAGCGATAAACTCGCCCTCATGCGCAAGCTCTCTAGCCGCAAAACCGCCCGGCACCAGCAAAATATCAAATTTAGCTATCTCATCTAGCTTTCGCGTCCAAATTTTAGCGCTCGTACTGCTGCCCACGAGCCCGCCAAAAACCGAAAAATACTCTATCTCGTAGCATTTTCGCTCGTCTTCTCGCGCCCGAGATAGCACCTCTGCAGGCCCCAAAGCGTCCATCGTAGTAAATCCCTCGTAAAGCAAAACGTTCACCGCCTTCATCGTGATCCTTTTGTTAAATTTCGCTTCAAATTTAGCCCAAATTTGATTACGAGCGGCTAAATTTTAATCAGATTTTTCGCATTCGCGCGGTAAAATTACAAAATAATTTTAAATCGAATTTAAGGAAAAACGATGCTAAGCGACAGAGAAATAGAAGCGAGCGTAAAGCCGCAAAATATCGTAAAAATCGGCGCAAAACTGGGGCTAGGCGAGGAGGCGCTAGATACCTTCGGCAAGCTAAAAGCCAAGGTCGAACCGCGACTAGGCAGCGCGCCGGGCGCAAACCTCATCCTAGTTACCGCGACCAATCCGACCCCCTACGGCGAGGGCAAAACGACCGTGACCGTCGGGCTATCAGACGGCTTAGCGCGTATCGGCAAACGCGTGTGCGCCGCGCTTAGAGAGCCGAGCCTTGGGCCGGTTTTCGGTATAAAGGGCGGAGCGACGGGCGGCGGCTACTCGCAGGTGACGCCGAGCGAGGATATTAACCTGCACTTTAACGGCGACTTTCACGCTATCACCTCGGCAAACAACCTCATCGCGGCGATGCTAGATAATCACATCCACCACGGCAACGCCCTAAATATCGATCCTGCGCGCGTCGTTTTCAAGCGCTGCATGGATATGAACGATCGCTCGCTAAGAGAAATCGAAATCGGTCTTGAAAAGAGCAATAAATTTACGCGAAAAGACGGGTTCGTCATCACAGCCGCTAGCGAAATAATGGCGATCCTATGCCTAGCGACCGACCTAAAAAATCTAAAAGAGCGCGCCCAAAATATCATTGTCGCCTACGATAAAGAGGGCGGCCTCGTGCGCGCAAAATCCCTAAACTGCGCCGATGCCGTCTGCGTACTGCTAAAAGAGGCGATAAAACCGAACCTCGTGCAGACACTCGAGGGCACGCCCGTGCTCATCCACGGCGGACCGTTTGCAAACATCGCTCACGGCTGCAACAGTGTGATCGCGACCAAAACGGCGCTAAATTTAGCGGGCTACGTCGTGACCGAGGCGGGTTTTGGCGCTGAGCTGGGAGCGCAAAAATTCCTCGATATCAAGTGCCGCACCGCAGGTCTCGCGCCAAAATGCGTCGTGCTAGTAAGCACTATCCGCTCGCTAAAATATAACGGCGGATGCGACAAAGACGGCATCTCGCAGCCAAATTTAGACGCGCTAAAGCTAGGCGGCGAAAACCTAAAAGCCCACATAGAAAATCTCAAAAATTTTAACCAAAACGTCATCGTCGCGCTAAATAAATTTGCCGCGGACTCGGATGACGAGATCGCTTACGTGCGCGCTCTTTGCAAGGAGTCGGGGGCGGAGTTTAGCGTGTGTGAGGGTTTTTTAAAAGGAAGCGTGGGCACGGAGGATCTAGCCAAAAAAGTCGCGCAAATCTGCGAAAAACCGGCTCGCGAGATAAACTTCACCTACGATGCGAACGACCCCGTCAAAACCAAGATCGAAAAGATCGCAACTAAAATTTACGGCGCCAAAGACGTCGTCTTTAGCCCGCGCGCGCAGGAGGATCTAGCCGAGATTTCGCGCCTAGGCTTTGAGGGTCTGCCCGTTTGCGTCGCAAAAACGCAGTATAGCTTTAGCTCGGACGCTAAGCTGCTAGGACGACCGAAGGGCTTTAGCTTCGAGGTTAGCGCGCTTGAGATCCGCGGGGGAGCTGGCTTTATCGTGGCGGTTAGCGGATCTACGATGCTGATGCCGGGACTGCCTAAAGTGCCTGCCGCCGAGCAGATGAGAGCGGAGTAAAACGAGCGCCGATCCGTCAAACCGGCCCGCAAATTTGGCGGCTCGGCGGAGTTTGATTTCTAAAAAACAAAGGCGAATTTAACGACTCTACGCGGGTTAAAAATTTGACGAATTTATCGCTAAATTTGATGAAATTTAACGGTATTTACGATTAAAATTTGAAAAGACGAGACAAACGAAGTCGGCGCCGAATTTAAACCGAATTCGACATACTCGAATACTTAAATTTAAAAACGCTAAATTTGACGGACATCCGCACCCCGCTTGTCAAATTTTAGCCTTTGTCGCACGGTTTGCTCGACTCTAACGCAAAATATATAAAGCTTTAAAATTGCCCAAAACCGCTTCGATACGATTCGCCCGTCTTATGAGCAAATTTTACGACGATTTAGTGCAATAAATTTTTAGATTTACAAAGCGATTTTTTGCGCTTACCGAGGATTTAAGCCGAATTTGACTCGGTTAGCATCGTCAAGATGCGAGTTATGGCGGCTAGCGTCAAATTTTACGTTAAATTCGCCGCCGTAAATTCGCCCGTCAGATAACATCAAAAAAGTCGCGACATTTTCGGCGATCAAAAAGCTACAAACCGGCGGCATCCCAAACTCGCATCAAGACAAGACGGCGTAAAATAAAAACTCCTAAAATAAACCGCTACCGCATACATAAAGCCCAAATGCAGTGGCACTCCGTAAAATTCGCATAGGCTCGCAATGGCCGCAGGCTCATCCGAGCCCTATAAAGCTCCCAAACAAGCTAGCGTGCGTAAAAAGCGCGATGGCAAGCGGCCTTTTGGGCGTCTTGAGCCCAAATCGGCATCAAAATCCGAGGCAAAGGCACGCAAACAAAAATCCTTCCCTAAAATGGGTAAATTTAGGCAATCCAACGCAACCGGTATAGTGAAAAATAAGCCCGCGATGCGCAGGCGAGACTCTTTTAGTCAGAAATTTGGCGTAAAAAATTAAGATCGTGCTTTAATAATACTACACCAAGTCCCAGTAAGAATAGGTCTTTAAATATAAAGCCGTCTATTTTGCCGAGCTGCGGCAGCAAACTAATCGTAGTTAGCGCCATAAAAATCACTATAACATCGCCCAAAATACCGATTTTAGGTCTAAAAAAGCCGATGATTAACGACAAATAAGCTATCATCTCCACTATACCTAGAAAATAACTCGCGCCATGATAGCCCAATACGGAAGGCAAAAAGGAAAGCCATGTGCTTGAAAATAAAGGTTTTAAGGCCTCCACTTCAAATTCAAACCACTTATAATTGCCCATTACCGCGAGCACGATAACAACAAAGAGTCTAGCAAGCTTAACGTCTATATCGGAAGCAACGAATTTTTTTATGATCTTTTCCATAAGTTTCCTTTAAGAATTTTTATGAAAAAGCAGTATAACAAAGTTATGTGTAGACTATGTGAAACGGCGCTTATCCATTTTTGGCGGATAAAACATTTGTTAAAATCAAAAACGCAAAATTTTCACCTTTTCCCACGGCTCTATCCCGCCGTCAACCTCTTTAAAAATGCTCGCGATTTCTATATTTTTTACGCTCAAATTTCGCTCGTAAGCCTTGACGTCGCGTGATTTTAGCTTCTTTTGTAAAAAGGCGAATTCATACTCTATCTGCCCGCTAGAGACGGCTATTTTGACTAAATTTCGCTCGTCAAATTCGCCCGCTTTAGCTGCGTCGAATTTATAGCCGCGAGCGCAGGCCTGCGCGTAAACCTCCGCCAGATACGCATTTATCGCCTCTAGCGCGTTTTCATGCGCGTAAAAGCGGTCAAGTTGCGGGTGATTTTTGTAGCCCTTAGTTAGTCCAGCCAGCACGTTTTTAGCTAACAGCGCCTCCCGCCAAAGCGCTACAAACCCCTTTGCGTCGAGATATTTAAAGCTTATAGTCCAAAGTCTCATTTTTGCCTTTCGTTAAATTTACAGCCGTTTTTGCGGGCTAAATTTGGCGCGGTTAAGCCCGCAAACCGTCAAATTTATATCGCGAATTTGCCTGCCGTATCGCCTTACTTTGCTAAAAACCCGAAGCGATCGATCATATCTAGGAGCAGATCGGCTTTGTAGATCTCATCGTTTAGTAAATCGTCGTATTCTTCTTCCAGTTCGCTAGCGTTTTCGGCTACGGCTTCGAGGTGTCGCCTAGCCTGCGAAAATTCGCCCTTCATCACGAAATATTCGCCTAAAATCACGCTAGCTTGCACCTTGCTCGCCTCGTCGCCGTCGCTTTTGAGCGCATCCTTTAGGCTCTGCACGCCGCCCTCCTCAAGTCCTCTTGATAGCTGCATAACGGCTTTGTTTAGATAGAGTTTTGCATCCATTTTTGCTCCTTCAAATTTAACGCGGCAAGTCTAGCGTAAATTTATGCCGACATAGCTTTATAAATTTTACCGATCTGCTTCGCCGTTTATTTTTTCTTCGCCTTTTTTGCCGCATTTTTCATATTTTCCAGCTCCTCGGCTAAAAATTTACCCGTGTAGCTGCCTGTTTTTTTATGATTTTTGGCGACCTCTTTTACGCTGCCTTTGGCGATGATTTTACCGCCTTTTGCGCCGCCTTCAGGCCCCATATCTACGATGTAGTCGCAGTTTTTGATGACGTCCATGTTGTGCTCGATAACAAAGACCGAGTTGCCAAGATCTACGAGATGGTGCAGTACGCGCACGAGCCTATCGACGTCGGCGAAATGCAGCCCCGTAGTCGGCTCATCGAGGATATAGAGCGTATTTCCCGTGTCCGAGCGGCTGAGCTCCTTTGCGAGCTTTACGCGCTGTGCCTCGCCGCCGCTTAGCGTCACGGCGTTTTGTCCCAGCGTGATGTAGCCTAGGCCCACGTCTTGCAGCGTCGTTAGCTTGCTGGCGATTTTGGGCACGGATTTAAAAAACTCCACCGCCTCGTCGATGCTCATATTTAGTACGTCGGCGATACTTTTGCCTTTGTAGAGGATTTCTAGCGTCTGCGCGTTGTAGCGGGTGCCGCCGCACGAGTCGCAGACGACGTTTACGTCGGGCAAAAAGTGCATCTCGATCGTGATCTCGCCCTCGCCTTGGCACTTTTCGCAGCGTCCGCCCTTGACGTTGAAGCTAAACCTGCCGATCTTGTAGCCGCGCAGTTTGGCTTCTTTAGTCTGCGCAAAAAGCCCTCTGATCTCGTCCATCACGCCCGTGTAGGTGGCCGGGTTACTGCGCGGAGTGCGGCCGATCGGGCTTTGATCGAGGTAGATCACCTTGTCTAGATTTTCTAGTCCGCTCAAATTTACCCCCGCGACCTTTTTTACCTTTTTAGCGCGGTTTAGCTGCTCCTGGGCTTCAGGCAGCAGGGTTTGCAGTACGAGCGAGCTTTTGCCCGAGCCCGAAACTCCCGTGATACCGACCAAATTTCGCAGTGGAAAGCGCGCGCTTAAATTTAAGATATTATTGATATTTACGTTTGAGATCTCGAGCCACGTGTCGCTTTTGCGGTTTTTTTGGTAGTCGATTTCCTTTTCGCCGTTTATGTAAAGCGCGGTTTGCGTGCTTGAGCCTAGCAGGCTTTTCACGTCGCCGGCAAAAACTATCTGCCCGCCGAATTTCCCCGCTCCAGGCCCTATATCCACGATATAGTCGGCTTCTTCGATCGTCTTTTTATCGTGCTCGACTACGATCACGGAGTTGCCTTTGGCTTGCAAATTTCGTAGCGTTTTGATGAGCTTTAGCGTATCGCGCTCGTGCAGCCCGATGCTAGGCTCGTCTAGCACATACATCACGCCGCTAAGGCCCGAGCCGATCTGGCTTGCTATACGAATTCTTTGCGCTTCGCCGCCGCTGATCGTACGCGCGTCGCGTCCTAGCGATAGGTAGCCCAGCCCCACGTCGTAGAGGAAAAACAGACGCTCGTTTATCTCCTTAAATATCGGCTTTGCGATCGTTTTATCGTATTCGCTAAGGTAGCTGAAATTTGACTCGTCTGAGAAAAACGCGGTGCAGTTTTCGATGCTCATATCTAAAATTTCGCCGATACCGCGCCCTGCGACCTTGACGGCTAGGCTTTGAGGCTTTAGCCTGTGTCCGCCGCAGTCGTCGCAGACCTTCTCGCTCATATATTCGCCAAAGTCCTTGTAGTCTTTTAGCAGTCCGTGAGTGATTTTTAGCGCGCCTTCAAATTTGCGCAGCAGCTTGTTTCGCTTCCAGAAAAACTCGACCTCTTTTACGTTGCCGTAGAGCACGAGGCGCTTCTCGTCCTCGCTAAGCTCGTAGTAGGGGCGCTTTACGTCGATACCGTTTTGCTCGCAAAAAGCCAGCAAAAATTTATAATAATAGCTCATATTATAGCCGTAAAGTAGCTTTATCGCGCCGCCTTCGATGCTTTTTTCTTCGTCGATCACTTTGGTGAGATCCAGGCTATATCTGATGCCAAGACCATCGCACCTCTCGCACGCGCCTTTTGGGGAGTTAAAGCTAAAGCTAAGCGGCTCAAGCGGCGTAAATGAAATTTTACAATCAAAGCACGCCGAGTGCTCGCTGTAGTGGATGAAGCTCTCTTTTAGTCCGAGTTCTTCGGCATTTGCGATCTCGATCTCGACCTCGCCGTAGCTCTCTCCTAGCGCTTTTTCCACGTCTTGAGCTAGGCGCTGCGCGTTACCCGCGTCTATCACGATGCGGTCTACGATGAGCTTTATCGTGTGCTTTTTGGTTTTGGCTAGCTCGATCTCCTCGTCTAGGCGCACCTGCACGCCGTCTATCTGGGCGCGCACGTAGCCTTTACCGCGTAAATTTTCGATCAAATCCGCCCACGTGCCCTTTTTCTCGCGTACGAGCGGAGCGTAGATGACGACTTTGGCGCCTTGGGGTAGCTTTTGGATCTCGTTTATGATATCGCTAGCCGACATTTTGGAGATCGGTTTGCCGCACTTGTGGCAGTGCTGGATGCCGACCCTTGCGTATAGAAGGCGCAGATAGTCGTAAATTTCCGTTATCGTGCCCACGGTCGAGCGCGGGTTTTTGGACGTGGTTTTTTGATCTATCGCGATAGCGGGCGTGAGACCCTCGATCTTATCGACGTCGGGCTTACCTACGCGGTCTAGAAACTGCCTAGCGTAGCTACTAAGGCTCTCCATATACCTGCGCTGCCCCTCGGCATAAAGCGTATCAAACGCTAGCGTGCTCTTGCCGCTGCCGCTAAGCCCGGTGAAAACTACGAGCTTGTTTTTCGGTATCTCTAAATTTAAATTTTTTAGGTTGTGCTCGCGCGCGCCCGTGATTTTTATGGTGTCGTTTGCGTTCATTTTCGCTTCCGTGATTTTAAAATTTTAACCCGTCATTATATCCAAAATCGCTTTAATCAAAATCGCTGTTACTTTTATCAACACTTTAATAAAAAATCAATTTATATGTAAAATAGATTTTTAAGTTATAAGCTTTTTAAAGCTATTATAAATTTATCCCAAACATAGGAGTTTTTATGTCAAATCCAAACATTCCTATCGACAAAAGGACGAACCGAGTCGAGCTCATCGGGCTAGTGCTTGGGGTTTTGTTCGCGATTTTAGTTTATAAAATTTTCCCTGCAAACGCCGGAGATATCGCGTTAGCGGCGGCAAAGGGCAAAAAACTGCACGTAGAAGCTATGCCGGTCGTTGCTGCCGTAGCCGCACTGATGGCGGTGTGGTGGATGACCGAGGCCATCGCTCTGCCTGCGACAGCTTTGGTGCCGATGGTGGCATTTCCGGTGCTCGGCGTCGATGCGTTTAAGGTAGTCGCCGCGCCGTATGCTTCGGACACTATCTATCTTTTTATGGGCGGCTTCGTGCTGGCTCTTGCTATGCAAAGGTGGAATCTACACACCAGAATCGCCCTTGCTATCGTGCTTTTAGTAGGCACGAGCCCGAGGCGGCTGGTGGCTGGATTTATGGTGGCGACGGGATTTTTATCTATGTGGGTGAGCAACACCGCAACCGCCATAATGATGCTACCGGTGGGTCTTAGCGTACTGCATCTAGTAGGACGGCTAACGACTCAAAAATGGACGTTTACGGCGATCGAGGACGTGGCGAATTTGGACGAAATTTCGCGCAAAGGCGTGCAAGGCGGCGTGATGAACACGATATTTCACAAAGGCCGCGACATCGCAAAAGAGATAAAAGAAAAAACGAGCGCCTTTAGCTCAAATTTCGGCATCTCACTGATGCTCGGTATCGCCTACGCCGCCTCGATCGGCTCGGTGGGCACTATCATCGGCACCCCGCCAAACGCCCTGCTAGTGGCATATATGAAAAACGAATTTAACATCGAGATCGGCTTTTTTGACTGGATGTTAGTCGGAGTGCCGCTTAGCGTCGTTATGCTTACGGCGTGCTGGTTTTTGCTCACCTACGTACTCTTTAAGCCTGAAATCGGCGAGATACCAAACGGCAAAAAAGTTATCCAAGACGAGCTAGATAAGCTCGGCCCTATAACCATACCCGAAAAGCTGGTAGGCGTCATCTTCGTAGCCGCCGCCACGTGCTGGATATCGCTAGGTTTTATCCTAAAGTCATTTGACGTAAAAATCGCCAGTCTAGACGCCATAATCGCGATGAATACGGCGATTTTGCTATTTATCGTGCCGGCAAACAAAAGCGGTGAGCGTCTCATCGACTGGGACAGCGCCAAAAAGCTGCCGTGGGATATCCTCATACTCTTTGGCGGCGGGCTATCGCTCTCGGCGCAGTTTAGCAGCAGCGGGTTGTCGCTTTGGATCGGTCATCAGGTCTCGGCACTCGGCGCGCTGCCTATCGCGGCGATCATTATGTCCGTCGTAGCGCTCGTCATTTTCCTCACCGAGATCACGTCAAACACCGCCACCGCAGCGGCCTTTTTGCCCGTCATCGCAGGCGTTAGCGCCGGACTTGGCTACACCGGCGCAAACGTGATGATATTTACGATCCCGGTCGCTATGGCGGCCACGTTTGCCTTTATGCTACCCGTCGCCACGCCGCCAAACGCCATCGCATACGGCTCGGGCTACGTAAAAATCAGCTCAATGATAAAAGCGGGAATCTGGCTAAATATCACGGGCACTTTTCTCATCACGGCAGCCGTCGTCTTTATCGCTTCGGCTGTTTTCGGGCTTAAAATTTAAGTAAATTTAGGCGGCTTCGGTCGCTTAAATTTACCCGCATTTAATAGGCGTTGCTGTATCATCGTAAAAATATTTTAATTTAAGGCTACAAAATGAACGACCTTCAAAAATCCTACGACGAGCTTCCCTATATCTCGGCCGCTTTTTCCGAGACTTCGCCCGCGCGGCTTGAAGCTCTGGCCTCGTTTTTGTCTTTTACGCCGCCAAGTTCAAAGAGTGCAAAAGTGCTAGAGATCGGCTGCAGCTACGGCGGAAATTTATTTCCTTTTGCTATCGCAAACCCGCAGGCAAAGGTGCTAGGCATCGATCTAAGCGAAGTGCAGATAAACAAAGCCAAAGAGCTGGCCGCACAAATGCGCGTAGATAATATCGAATTTAAGGCAAAAGATATCTGCGATTTTACGGATGCGGACGTGAGCGATTACGGGAAATTCGACTACATTATCTGCCACGGCGTTTATAGCTGGGTGCCTGACGTCGTAAAGGATGCGATCTTAAAAACGATCAAGCGCTTTTTGAGCCCAAACGGCGTCGCCTACGTGAGTTACAACACATATCCCGGCTGGAAGATCAAGGATACGATTAGGGATTTTTTGCTTTTCGGCACCCGCAACATCGAGGATAAAACCGCAAAGGTGGCTAGGGCTAGAGAGCTTTTAAAAGTGCTTGGTGAATATGCCAAATTTTGCCAAAAAGACGGCAACGTAAGTCAGATTTTCGTAAATTTCGAGAGTATGAAATTTCATATCGACCACATACTTACAACAAACGATTCCTATATCGCGCACGAGTATTTGGAGGTTTTTAATAATCCGATTTATTTTAGAGACTTTGCCGATCACTTGGCAAAAAACGACCTCGCCTATCTCGCCGAAGTCGGACTCGAGGATGTTTTTCAGTCAAATTTGGGCATAGAGGAATTTGATACGTATATAGATGCGAATTTTGGCTCGCGCATCGAAAAAGAGCAAATGCTTGACTTTCTAACCAACAGAGTTTTTAGACGCACTATGATAGTGCATAAGGAGCTCATTCCAAACGACTTTAGCGTAAATATCGGAGCCGACGAGCTTTGCAAGCTACATATCTCGGCGGGTTTTAACAAAGAAAAAGACGGCTACGTCAATACCCAAAGCGCTCCGATGAAATCCGAATACGCCTGGCTTTATCAGGTATTTAACGACGTTTATCCGGCAAGCGTAAATTTCGCCGACGTCGCAGCGCTTTTAAAAGACGATGAAAACGCGGTAAAATCGGCGTACTTCGGCTTTATGGAGATTTTAGCCGCAGACTGTGCCAAGCTCACTACATACGAGCGCCCGAAAATCATTTACGAAGCGGGTAAAAGCCGTCTAAAAGAGCGAGTGCGGGGGTATTTTGAGTATTTCTGCACCGCTAACGAACCCGTGATAAAGATCACCGACGAGCTAAACGTATCCGCAAATTTTTCGCAGTTTGACGCTTTTATCGCGCTTAAATTTAACGGCGAAAACTCACTCGAAAATATCGTAAAACAGACGGCAAAATTTGCGAGAGAGAGAAATCTGGAGTTTGCCGGCAAAAACGGCGCGACAATAAAAACCGTCAGCAAAAACGAATACCAAAAAGCGGCCGAGGACTACGTAAAAGACCTAGAGGTTAAGCTATCTGACGGCGGATTTTTAGAAAATTTCTGATTTTTCTCGGGAGCGGGAGTGGAAATTTTGCCTCGCTCTCGCCCGCAAATTTGACCATCTCGCTTTAGATAAATTTACAGCGACTAAGAGCAAATTTAGCTACTTGTAAAATTTATGTGAGGCACCAAAACCCACCCAAATTCAGTGCAAATTCGTAAATTTTAAACGACGGGTTTCGGATGCTAAATTTGATGAATTTATTTAAACGGACGCAGTAAAATTTAGCGGTCGAATTTAATAAACTCAAATTTTACTTTAGCCCAAAGCGCAAATCTAGGAGCTAAAATGCCAAAAATCGTAAATTTTTTCAAATGCATCTGCAGATATTTTTGCGGGCAAGGTTTTGTCGCACAAGGTTTCTCACAGCTGTGTTTTTAGCGGCGAAATAGCGCATTTTGGTTGATAGATAACGAGATATTCGGCCCGGTTACGATCGGGATTTTGGGCGATATATTCTTTTCGATATTTTGCTACTTTATCATAAATGCGTATTTTTTTTGGTATTTTGCTCCTATTTGCTATTTAGAGCCTATTTTTTCGCGCCGGCTCAAATTTATCCGGCTGGTGCTCGCTATTTTTATACCGGCAGGCTGCATTTACGGCTATTTTGACGCCGATATAGACCGCCAAAAAGAGGAGTATTCGCCGGCTTTTATCGCATCTTTAGTCGCGATTTGCATTTACGTTTTGGTCGCAACTTTTGCGCCGAACAGCTTTTTGATGATCCTCTACGCGATCATTTATACGCTTAGCTTCTGCGCATCGGCATGGCCGGTGTTTCACTGGTAACTTTTTAGATACCCTTTGCTCGCTTGCCTGGGCATTTTATTTTAAATCCAAATTTAAAAAAACGCTTGCTAAAAATACCGAAAGCGAGAGTAAAATTTAAAGCCGAATACCGACTTATTCGATAAATTTTATCGCGACGCAAATCCGTCAAATTTAAAGTCGAATTTGACGGCATAAATCCTACCGCGCACAAGTCGAACGAATTTTAAAATTTCGCCCGAATTTTATAAGCCGAATTTGCGCAAAAGCCAAAGCGAACGCCTATACTACGGTTAAAAATTTCCTAACCGTGATGCAAAGTATCACCGAGATGAGCGCGATCATCCAGCGCTTTTGAGCTTTTTTACCGATCTTGTGCGAGGTTTTGACGCCGGCATAAACGCCCGCTAGCGAGCCAAGCCCCAATAACACGCCGATGTCGTAATGCACGAGCCCGTGTGCGGCGAGGCTGAGAAAGCCCGCGCTTGAGGAAAATATCACGAAAAATAGCCCCGTACTTACGGCCTTTTTGATATCGTAGTTTAAAAAGCTGATCAAAATAGGCATCACGAACACAGAGCCGCCGATGCCCACGCTGATCGCTACGGCGCCCACCGCAAGCCCCACGATAAAGAGCAAAATTTTTGATTCGTTAGCCTTGCCGGCGGGCTCGGTCGGGGTTTTAAAGAGTTTGATTAGATTTATGATCTGCACCAAAATGAGCGTGCCGAGCAGAAATTTCGACGAAAAGTAGCTTACGATAAAGCCGCTGCTAAGCGCGCCGCAAAAGCCTCCGAACCCCAGCACCAGCGCAGGCGCGACGTCAAGCATTTTGTTTTTAAAATTTACGAACGAACCGAAGATCGAGCTAAAGATCATTTGCATGATACTGATGCCGATGGCGTATTTGATATCGTAACCAAAAAGCATCATCGCAGGCACTACGACTGTGCCGCCGCCGATACCGAAAAATCCGCTGATAAAACCCACCACGACGCCGATGAGAATGTATTGTAAGCTCAAAAAAGAGATCATTTCTTGCATTTTATTTCCTTGCCGTGATTTTAACATTTACTGTTTTAATTTATAATTATTGCTTTTTAAAGGAGAAAATATGAAAAAATCTATAGTTACATTTGCGGCCGCTACCGCGCTGGCAAGCACTCTAAGCGCATCTCACCTGACCACCGCACAAAGCGATCTTAGCGTGGACGAAGCGGTGAAAAAATTCGAAAAAGCCGTAGCGTCTCGCAATATAACGGTATTTGACGTGATCGAACACTCAAAGCTAGCCGATAAAGTGGGGCTTAAGATGACCGACACGACGGTGGTGATAGTAGGCTCGCCGAAAATCGGCACGCTTTTGATGCAGTGCGAGCCTAAAATCGCGCTTGAACTGCCGCTTAAATTTTTGTTTTACAAAGATGGCGACAAAACCGTGATCGCCTACGAGGATATAAAAAATATCGCTGCCAGATACGGCGCGCAAGAGTGCGATGCGGTGAGCAAACTAAGCGGAGCGCAGGCGAACCTGCTAAAAGATATGGCGAAATAAATCTTTTCTCGCTATCTTGGCAACCTGCTTTCGCAAGGCGCGCATCAGCCGACAAACAATGCGCAAAAAGGCAAAGCAAATATAAAATTTAACTGATTTAGACGGCGAAAAAGAGCATTTTCTAAGCATCGCCGAGCGCGCTAAAAAGTATCTAAAAGCGGCGACGTCTTTCAAATCGTGCTCGCCGAGCAGCTAAAACCGGCCTCGGACGTGGATAGTCTCGACTTCTACCGAGCGCCGAGCTGTGCCCCGAGCCCGTATATGTTTCACTTTCGACCCGTTACGGCGACGTTGCGGGCCCGGTCCCGAGCTAGTCTGCGAGATCAAAGAGGGCAAATTTACGTCGCGCCCATAGCAGGCACGCGCGAACACGGCAAAGACGCGATAAAGACGCCGCGCTCGAGCGCGAGTTGCTCGATGACGAAAAGGGACCAGCCGAGCTAAAACGCTCATCGACCTCGCTCGTAACGACATCGGCTGCGTCAGCAAGCCAAAAAGCGTCGCGGCTAAAATCCATGCGCATCGTGCGCTACGAGAACGTGATGCACATCGTCTCGGAACGTCTACGACGCGAAAGCGGGCGATCAGGACGCCTTTGACGCGGTGCAGGCAGCATTTTCCCCGCAGGCACTCTTAATGGCACGCCAAAAATACGCGCCGTTAAGATCATCACCTAGCTTGAGTCATATAGACTCAACGCCTACGGCGGCGGCATCGGATTTTTCATTTAACGGCGATGCGCAGATGGCGATTTTGATTAAAAGCAATATTTGCACGTAAATTTGACGGCAAATTCCGCGGCTACGCTGATTTTAACGGGCAAATTCGCTACTGCAAATTTAGCGCAAACGACTCGGACTTGAACGCCAAATTTAACGAAACGGCAGGCAAATTTGCCGGTACGGGCGAGCATGACCCGCACCTTGACGACGCTAACGGGGCTAAATTTAACGTCGAACGTGCAAGCGAGTCAAATTTAACGAGCGGCGAACTCGAGGGAAATTTTGCCGAAATTTTCGTACAAACTAGAGCTGACATCGTGATAGACGGCGTTCCAGGATACGAATATAAAGAAATTTGCAAAAAACGAATCTCGGTGCTAAACGTGTTTGCGAAAAACGCAAAGGAAATTTGAGAAATATAAATTTGGGCTTTAAGTAAAAAACAACCGTTTAAGGTTGTTTTTTACTTTGTTGTAAAGGGGGTGGGGGCTTAATTTTGCTTCGCCATGCTCGCAACTGCAAGCAGACGCGAAGTCGCTCCCCACCCCCTTTAATCCCCCCCCCTACGACGCTTTTAAGGTGGCGACTTGGCTTTGCTGACGCAAAGCGTCGCAAATTTTAAATTTGAGTTTTCAAGATGTGGGTCTCGGTGGGTAAAATTTGCAAATTTAGCCAAATTTGACTTCAAATTTGAGCGTAAAGAGTCAAGGCGAAGTATCGTGAGATGATTTTTGGGGTTTTGAAGTTAAAATTTGACGAAGATAAGGCATGTAGCCTATCGAGTCAAATTTTAACAAAATCCACAAAAAGCACTCGCGAGACAAGCCGCCAAAAAGGAGAAATTTTGATTTTATTGATCGACAACTACGATAGTTTCGTATTTAACGTGGAGCAGTATCTGCGCGAACTAACCTCCGAGGAAGTGCGCTGCGTGCGCAACGACAAGATCACGATGGATGAGATCCGCAGGCTAAATCCGAGCAAGATCATACTAAGCCCGGGCCCAAAGCACCCGCAAGATAGCGGCATTTGTTTAGAAATTTTACGAAGCGACATCGCCGCGCCCGTGCTTGGAATCTGCCTCGGACATCAGGCGATCGGGCTTGCGAACGGCGCAAAAATCAAACGCCTGCAAAAGCCATATCACGGCAAAACCTCGCTCATAAAAGTTAGCCACAAAGAGCCGCTATTTACAGGGCTACCGGACGAATTTGAGGTCATGCGCTACCACTCGCTTTACGTGGACGAGCTACCGTCAAATTTGCAGGTCACGGCCGTGAGCGAAGACGGCGTAGTGATGGCGCTTAGCGTCAAAGACAGGCCGATTTTCGGCATCCAGTTTTACCCCGAGAGCTACTTCACGCAGTACGGCAAAAAAATCATCGAAAATTTCATCAACTACGAAGCAGCGCCTGCGGCCGAAGTCGCCAAAGAGCCGAGAATCCGCCCGCTCAAGCCGTTTCTGATCAAACTACAAGAAAACGAGCGCCTGGACGATCGCGACTTTGAGCAAATTTGCGAAATCATCGCGAGCAAAGAGTACGAGATCACGCAGCTAGCCGCACTTTTGGTACTGATCAGCGAAAAAAGCCTCTATCCGCAAAGCCTAGCAAGCCTTGTCAAAAATATCCTAAAATACTCGCAGACCTACCGCGATCCCTCGCCGATGATCGATCTTTGCGGCACGGGTGGCGACGGCTTTAGGACGATAAATATCTCGACCACCGTCGCGTTTATCCTCGCAAGTATGGGCGTCAAAGTCGCAAAGCACGGAAACAAAGCGGTTTCCAGCAAATCAGGTAGCTCGGACGTGCTTGAGATTTTGGGCGTTCAAAACTCAAATTCTCTCCTGCGACAGCGCGAGCTGCTAAACGATAAAAACTTAGCCTTTTTCCACGCGCCGTTTTTCCACCCGCTCGTAGGCGAAGTGCGCGAGGTGCGCCGGCGCCTGGGTATCCGCACGGTTTTTAACGTGCTCGGTCCGCTGCTAAATCCAAATTTAGCGCTCAAAAATCAGCTTGCAGGCGTATATCACAAGCCCGTTTTGCGCCTGTATGCCGAGACTCTGCAGCTGCTCGGACGCGAGCGAGCGCTGGTCGTTCGCGGCGAGGACGGACTAGACGAGATCAGTCTGTGTGACGAGACGCGCGTCGTGGAGCTGCGAGGAGGCCAGATCAGCGAGTACAGCATCACGCCCGAGCAGTTTGGTTTCAAGCGGGCGTTTCACAGCGAGATCGAGGGCAGCGACGGCGAACAAAATGCCGAGATTTTAAAGCAAATTTTAAAAGGCGAGCTGGACGGACCGAAATTTGACATCGTAGTGCTAAACGCGATGTTTGCGCTATATTGCGCGGATGTCGTGGCAAGCCCTGCGGAGGCTAAGCCGCTCATTTTAGAGGCGATCGGATCGGGCAAGGTTTACCGCTACTTCGAGAACTACGTGCGAGACGATGCATGACGCTAGTTAAAATTTGCGGTATCAAAACGCCTGCGGAGGCGTGCGAGGTGGCGAGCCTGGACGTTGATTTTTTGGGCGTGATATTTGCTAAAAGCAAACGTCAAGTGAGCGCACGGACGGCGCGCGAGATAGCTGATATCGCGCACGCGGCGGGTAAAAAATGCGTCGGAGTTTTTGCAGAGCAAAGCGACTGCGAGATAATGGAAATCTGCGAATTTGCCGCGCTTGACGTGGTGCAGATCCACGACGAAGTTAGCTCAAATTTATACGCAAATTTAAAGGCGATGGGGCTAGAGATTTGGCGCGTTTATAGCGTGCTGGATAAGCTACCCGCCGTAGATACCGCGCTTTGCGATATGCCGCTTTTTGACTGCAAGGGCGAAAACGCCGGCGGAAACGGCATCAGTTTTGATTGGGAGATTTTGCGGGGGGTCAAATTTGACTTCGGCATGGCGGGCGGTATCGGCGAACATAACGCGCGCGAGGCGATCAAATTTAACCCACGAGTGCTTGACCTAAACTCAAAAGTCGAGGATGAAAACGGCGTAAAATCGGCTGAAAAAATAAGGAAAATTTTGGAGCTGATAAAGGCGTAAATTTTCTTGCAATGCGGGCAAATTTTACTCACTTAAAATCAAATTTTACCGCCAATATAAGTGTAGCTGCAAGCATTTAGCCGCTCATACTGCCTCGTCTAAATAAAATACCGCTTGTTTCAAATTTTCTCATTTTGCCCGCTTACCGGCTAGCGCGATCGCGCCGCACATTAAATAAGCCTAATAAAAACTTAAAATGCTAAAATAAACGAAAATTTAAAGGATACCGATGAACACCAAAGCATATTTCGGCAAATTCGGCGGACAGTTCGTGCCGGAAACCGTTATGTTCGCGCTAGACGAGCTCGAGGCTGCGTTTGATCGCATAGTAAAAACGGCTGAATTTGAGGCCGAACTAGACGACCTACTAAAAAACTACGTCGGACGCCCGAGTCCGCTATATCACGCAAAACGCCTGAGCGAGCACTACGGGCATGAAATTTACCTCAAGCGCGAGGATCTAAACCACACCGGCGCGCATAAGATAAATAACGCCCTAGCCCAGGCGCTTCTAGCCAAAAAAATGGGCAAAAAGAAGGTCTTAGCCGAGACGGGCGCGGGTCAGCACGGCGTGGCGACTGCGACGGCGGCGGCATTGCTCGGCCTTGAGTGCGACGTGTATATGGGTGCGACCGACGTAGAGCGTCAGCAGCTAAACGCATTTCGCATGCAGCTTTTAGGCGCCCGGGTCGTGAGCGTAGAAGAGGGTCTAAAAACTCTAAAAGAGGCCACCACGGCAGCAATCCAAGCGTGGGTAAACGAGATAGAAAGCGCCTTTTACGTCATCGGCTCGGCGGTCGGCCCGCACCCCTATCCCAGGATCGTGCGCGACTTTCAGAGTATCATCGGCCGCGAGACCAAGGCCCAGCTAAAAGAATACGGCGTGCATCCGGACTACGTCATCGCCTGCGTCGGCGGCGGCAGCAACGCGATCGGTATCTTTAGCGCGTTTTTGGGCGACCCAGACGTAAATTTGATCGGAGTCGAGGCTGCGGGCCTAGGCGCGCACACGCCGTATCACGCCGCGACGCTAACCAAGGGCCGCACAGGCATCATCCACGGCATGAAAACGATCGTACTTCAAAACGAATACGGCATGATCGAGCCGGTGCACAGCATCTCGGCGGGACTTGACTATCCGGGCGTGGGCCCCGAGCACGCGCACCTGCACGAGAGCAAACGAGCCGCCTACTACGGCATCACCGACGACGAGTGCATAAACGCGCTATATCTAACCAGCCGCCTAGAGGGCATCATTCCGGCGATAGAGAGCTCGCACGCGTTAGCGTATCTAGAAAAGCTATGTCCGAATTTGACGAAAAAAAGCGTCATCGTCGTAAACGTCTCGGGACGCGGCGACAAGGACATAAACACCGTGATGAGCTACGAGAAAGGAAAAATTTATGGCTAAGGCAAAAGACGCATTCGCGGGCAAAAAAGCAAACATCGGCTACGTCGTGGCTGGATATCCTAGCCTCAAAGCGACGAAGGAATTTTTACTAAATTTAGACGGCAGCTGCCTGGATCTACTAGAGCTTGGTATCCCCTACTCCGATCCGCTCGCAGACGGCAAACTCATCGCGCAAGCTAGCTTTGAAACCGCCGCAAAGGGCGTAAACACAGGCGCGATATTTACTATGCTGGAAGAGTGCAAAGGCAAGATAAATAAACCCGTCGTATTTCTCGTGTATTTTAACGTCGTGTTTGCTTACGGCGTACAGAGATTTATCGCTCGCTCAAAAGAGGTCGGTATCGCTGGCTTCATCATCCCCGATCTGCCGTTTGAGGAGAGCGAGGAGGTAGCGGGACTGTGCGCTAAATTTGATCTCGATCTCATCCCGCTAATCAGCGTCACCTCGCAAAACCGCGCGGATAAAATTTTAAAATTCGGCTCGGGATTCGTATATGCGCTCGGCGCTATCGGCGTGAGCGGGTCGCAGCGAGCTAGCGAGGAGAGGCTAAAAGCGCTCGTAGAGGGTCTAAAAAAAAGAAGCGATCTGCCTGTCGCAGTGGGCTTTGGCGTGAAAAATAAAAACGACGCGGATGAGGTAAAAACCTATGCCGACGGCGCGATAATCGGCACCGAGATAGTAAAGCTCACGGCTAAATTCGAGGGCGAAGAGCTGATAAAGCAAATCAATAAACTTTTTTAAATTTAGCCGCGTTTACGTTAAATTTAAGTATAATCAAAAAATTTCGTTTAAAGGACGACGCGATGATGGACGTTGCGGAGCTTGGGATCAAGCATCTGTGCGAGGATACCCTAGGCTACAAGGTAGAGGGCGCAAAGAGCGCGGAGGGCGAATTTTACGGCTCGAGCTTGCCGATTTTTAAGGGCAAGGAGGAGTTTCACTTTTATCTTTATTTTAAAAAAGATACGCTAAATCGCTTTGCCGGCGTGCTTCTTGGCGTCGATAAACTAGCCGAAGACGAGCTAAGCGACATCTGCAAAGAGGTGGCTAATCTCACGATCGGATACGCCAAAAATCTACTAAACGAGCGCGAAGCAAACGCCTACAAACTAGGCACTCCTGAGTATCTAGGCAGGACGAATTTTCGCATCAAGCTAGAAGACAAACGCGTCTATAAAATCAAAAATAGAACATTTCAAATAGGATACAAAAAAGGATGAGCGAAGAACTACAAGAGGTAACCGCCGCAGAAACGGCGCCGCAAGGGGTTCAAGAGATGTTGCAAGAGCGCGGCGGGCTTTTTAAAAGCTACGACGAGCTGATGGATATCGGAGTGGATTTTATCTCGGAGCTCGGCACCACGACGATTAGCGTAAAGCAGCTCTTAAAGCTCGAAGTAGGCTCGGTAATCGACCTGGAAAAGCCGGCCGGCGAGAGCGTGGAGCTTTTTATAAACAACCGAATTTTCGGCAAGGGCGAAGTGATGGTCTATGAAAAAAACCTCGCCATCAGGATAAATGAAATCCTAGACTCAAAATCCGTCATCCAGTACTTCAAAAGAGAGCAGCTATGAGGATTTTCGCCGCGCTTTTACTGTTTTTCGCCGCGCTTTGTGGTTCAAATTTATCCACATACAACATCTACGAGCGCAGCGACCGCGTCGATGTTATGCTTAGCTTTGACGCGCCATATAACGGAACGATCTTGCAAGAACGCAAAGACGGCGCGATAACCCTGCTTTTTAAAGACCTGCAAAACGATCAAAATATCGAAAAAAGCGTAAATTCAAGCATACTACAAGAGCTTTTATTTGAGCCTAGAGGGCAAAATTTAGCCCTCGTGATCAAAAGCGACGCCCGGGTGGCCGTTAGCGCGTCAAAAACCACCGACGGCTTTGGCCTGCGCATACGCGTGACACCTGAAAATACGGCAAACTCGGCCGCCGCGACCGCGCTATCGCCGCAAGAAACCAGAGAAAATATAACCGACGCTTCAAATTTATCTAGCGGCAAACAAAATGCCGCAAATTTAGCCGCCGCGTCCGCCCAAAACCCCGGCTTAAATTTGAGCGCGCAAAACGGCGACGTAAATTTTATGACGCAGGGCATAAGCGATATGATTGATTATAGATATTACTCGGTTTTAGGCGTTTTGGCGCTGCTTTTGATCGTGCTTTTGTTTATCAAGGCAAGGCTAAAAAACAAGCAAAAAACGCTCAAAACAAAGCGCGAAAACAGCTGGTTTGAAAAGGTAAAAAGCGACGAAGGCGTGGATATACTCTACGAAAAACCGCTCGATAATGTCAATAAAGTCGTGCTTTTTCAACACCTCGATAGACGCTACCTCGTGCTAACGGGCGCTTCAAACGTGCTTTTGGATAAATTCGGCGAAGAAAAGATGACGAGCGAGCAGGACTTTCAGACGTTTTTTGAGGAAAATCAAAAAAAACTAAACGCCTACATCGAAAATCGCCAAACGCTGGACGCATACAAGGATAAGGCGAGTATAGACTAAAATTCGGAGATAAATTTGTCCAAAAACGATTTGGAAATTTTAAAAGAATTTATAAACGATAAAGAGGCTCAAGAAAAATTTAACGCTATCAAAAATAGCGTAATGGACTTTAATATCTTTGAAATTACGGGCCTTGGCAATCAAGAAATAAAACACTCAAATACCTTAGCTTGGCTCTTTGGAGATAATGAACACGGGCTAAAATATCAAATTTTAGAGAGATTTTTAAAATTTACGCTAGAAAATGGCAATAATACTTCAAAAAGGTACGAAAATTTAGAAAAATATCTAAAAATCCAAGAAAAGAATATACGAATTTTTAGAGAAAGCTACAATATTGATCTTTTGCTAATTGACGAAAATAATAAACTTGTCATAACGATAGAAAACAAGGTTGAAGCGGACGAAGGCGAAGAACAGTTGCTCAAATATCGCAAATTTATTGACGATAAATATAAGGATTTTGAAAGAATTTATATTTTCTTGACAAAAGACGGACACTCACCAAAAGACGAAAGCGAGCAAAGTCAGTGGCTAACAGCGACATACAAAATGATCGGAGAGAGCATAAAATATGCACTAAAAGACAATAATCCGCCTCAAAAAGCAAATATAATTTTATCTAGCTATGTCGATTTACTAAAGAGGAGAAATATAGTGAGCAATGAAAAACTACAAAATTTATGTGAGCAAATTTGGGACAAATACGAAAAAGAGCTTCAAATTTTAATTAACTACAAAAAGACAAAAATAGATAAACTATATGACTTTATAATAAATACTTTAAAAAGCAATGATACGCCGCTTTATACAAAATACAGTATAAAAACTAAGAGTACTGAAAATATGTATAAATTCATATATAACAAAACACCTGAAGTCGCCCGTGAGGATGACGAATATGCTATAAATTTGGGTATCGAGAAATACGATAATTATATTTGGTTTGGTTACTATTCCGATACAGACTGCAATGATAACGAAAAATTAAAAAGCCTATATAAAATGATCTTTCCAAACCAAAAATTTCAAAGAACCAAGACGATAGAAAAATTCAATATAGCAAATTTAAAAGAAAACGACTTAGAGTCAAAATTTAAAAATACATCAAAAATAATATTAGCAAAAATAAAAGAATTTGATGATAGGACAGAAAAAGCCCTCAAAGAACTTCAAGGGCAAAAGACGTAAGCTCACGCAAAACAGATCGCAAAAGTATCGGGCTTGGTCATCTTTTTGATATTTTCCTTCGCCATAAACAGCTCCTTGGCGCCGTAAATTTGCAAAGTGTGGTTTATAAACTCAAATTCCAGCTTTTTGTGCGAACGGTTTGCATCGAGATTTTTAGCAAGCGCGAGGATAAAGCTCAGCCAGCGCACGACGTTTTCGCCGGGTAGCAGATTTTTAAACCGCTCAAATTCGTCCGAATTTTTCTTGCCGTTTTGTGCTATGATCGCGGCGATGAGACATTTTTGCGCGTGCGAAAAGCCGTAGTTTAGCGCATTTAACACGAAAAACGCCGAACTGGCGTGCTCACCGTAAAATCCCAAACATTGAGCCACGCTGTGTAGCCTAGCAGCGACTGCCAGTTCGCTCTCGTAGCGCCCCTCAAGCCCGTGCAAAGGCTCTAGCGCGGCAAAGAGGTCTTTTGCGTATTTTACGATGGCTTTGTTATCATCCTGCAAAAATCTATCCTGCAAACTCCTCACGCTTGGGTTGAAATTGGGCGGAAATTTACGCGTCGGACGCAAGATATCGCTCAAAAATACGCCCTCTCTAAAGCCTGCGCCGCTAGTGTAGATATTTTGCGCATTAAGCGCCTCGGCTGCGCCTAAAAAGATGAGCGCGCCCTCTCTAATGGTATCGAAGCGGTCTTTTTTAATGCCGAATTTCCCCAGCTCCAGCACGCTCGCTCGCGCGAGACTCTCGATAAAGCTTTTGTGATTTTGCAGCTTATAAGCGAAGTTATGCACCGTTTTTAGCGGGTAGTTTTGTGCCGACATTATCGCCGAGGATATCGCGCGCAGACTGCCGCCGATAGCGACTAGATTTTTACTTTTAAAATTTTTGGGCAAATTTTTTAGCGCGTCCTTGATAAAAGGCTGTGCGGCGCTTAAATTTTTCTTATCGAAAAATAGCTCCTTTAACCGCACGGTGCCAAGATCCAGCGACATAGCATCCGTTATCTTTCCGCCGCTAATAAGCGATATCTCCGTAGAGCCCCCGCCGATATCAAGCGTGACGAACTCATCTAGCGGCTCGAGCAAATTTAGCGCCGCCACGCCGCCAAACGTCGCCTCGTCCTTGCCGCTAACAACCTTCAAATTTAGCCCTAGCTCGCGTCTTACTGCACTTATTAGCTCGCTTGCATTCGGTGCGTCGCGTAGAGCCGAGGTGCCCATAGCGAAAATTTTCGCGCATTTATAGCTTTTTGCTATATTTTTAAACTCTCCTAGCGCCTCGCAGGCCCTTTGTATCGACTTTTCCGCTATCTCGCCGCCATGCTCGTACGCGCCCTCTCCCAGGCGCACTTTCATCTTAAATTCGCCGATGATGTGAAACGCATAGCGCGAAGTCTTCTCAAAAATCGCCATTCGCATCGAATTTGAGCCCATATCTATGACGGCGGTTCGTTTTGCCATTTATTTACCTTTGTTGTTTTTATTTATCGCGAGCGTGAGCGTAGAGATCGCGCCGCTATGCCCGTCGGTTCGGTTTTTGATAGATACCGAGCCGCCAAGCGCTTGGGCCGCTCCTTTAGCCAAAAACAGCCCGAGCCCCGCTCCGCCTTTGTCGCCAAATCTTTTAAACGGCGCAAAAAGGTCCTTGCTCTCGTCTATGCCGCAGCCCTCGTCTACAACCTCGATGATAAACTCGTTTTGGCCAAGGCGCGAACGCAGCGTTATCACGGAGCCCGGAGGGGAAAATTTGATCGCGTTTTGGACGAAATTTTGAATAACGTGCGTTAAAAGCGTTGTTTGCAGCGTCATTTTAAGGCTGTGCGGCGCAAAATCGGTCGCGATATCCTTACTCTCGCCGCGGGCTAAAATTTTAAAATTATTCGCCGACTGTTTCAAAAACTCGATGATATCGATGCGCACGGCCTCCTCAAACTGCGCGCTCTCTTGCCGCCCGATCTCTAGGATCGAGCCGATCATTTTATTCATTTGATTGATGGCTTCGTTGTTGTTTTTGAGCGCTTCGATGTATTTTTCGCTCTCGCGCAGCTTGATTAGCGTGACTTCGTTTTTGGTTTTCATCACCGCAAGCGGCGTTTTTAGCTCGTGCGCGACACCGACAAAAAGCTCCTTTTGATAAAGCACAAATGTCTGAATACGCTCGATCAGGCGGTTTAGACTTTTACCCAGCGGCTTAAACTCGGGCGGTAGCTCGTCAAGACTTACCGCCTGCAAAAACCGTTCGTTTAAATTCGTCATTTTTCTGCTTAAAATTTTGATCGGCACAAGCAGCATCCGCGATAGAAATAGCACGTAAAAAATGACCAAAAGTATGGATGTCGCATTTACCATAACGATGTCGATTAAAATTTGATCTATGAGTCTGCTTTGATGCGTGGTGTCCTTGGTCATCGCTATGCCCGTATCCTCAAGATACGGGTAAAACAGCGTCAAGTAGGTCTTTTGTCCGACTTTTTCCGTAACGAAATAAGGCGAAACAACTTTGCCTCTTACGAGCTTTGCTCTTGTAGGACTGTCGTTTAGCGTGAAATACTCAAACGGTCTTTTGATCTTGGATAAATTTGCGCTCGTGGATAAAATTTTAGCTTCGTATGCGAGCGACTGCGAGATGCCCTCGTATATCGTGACCTTGATATACTGGTATAAAAGAACGGAGATGATGAGAATTAGCATCGTAGAAGCCGATGCTAATTGCACTATAAACCTAAATCTTAGGCTTTTTTGGGAAAGCAAAACCTATACCCGCGTCTTCTGACCGTTTCGATAGTCGAGATGTTCAACGGCTTGTCCATTTTTTGGCGGATTTGGTTGATTGCTACTTCGATTACGTTTGGAGTGACGAGCTCGGGCTCCTCCCAGATAGCGTCTAGTAGTTGCTCTTTGCTAACGATCTGATCGCTGTGGCGCGCAAGGTGAGTTAGCACCTCAAACGGCTTGCCTTTTAGCTCGATATCTTGACCCAGATATGTGATTTTCTCTTCGTCCGGATCTATGATGAGATCGTCTATCTTGATGACGTTGGTGCCGCCAAAGCGCAGCCTAGCCTCGATCCTAGCGACCAAAACGTCAAAATCAAACGGCTTTTTAATATAGTCGTCCGCGCCTATTCTAAAGGCTTTCACTTCGCTATCTTTGTCGTCTTTGGCGGATAGCACGACGACCGCGGTGCGTGGAGATTTGTGTTTGATGATACTGATCAGATCCACGCCGTCGCCGTCAGGCAGCATCCAGTCGGTTAAAACCAAGTCGTAATTTCTAATACCGATGTAGTATTCGGCATCCTTGAAATTCTCCGAGCTGTCGGTTTGATAACCGAACTCTTGCAAGCCTTCGGCGATAGTTTTGTTTAGAGTTACCTCATCTTCAACTATTAAAATTCTCATTTTTTCCCTTTTGTGAAATTTGACGCGATTGTAGCATAAATTAAGCGAGATTTCAAGATACTTTAAAAAAAAATTAATATTTAAACTCGGCTCTCGCGCCAACCAGCGCATTTTTGACGATCTCGATTTTTAAAATTTCCATTTTCAAAAAGCTAAGTGAGCTAAATTTTTCCTTCAACTTTTTAGCGCAAATTTCAAGCGAGCTCTCCACGGTGCCGAATTTCTCCCGCGCGTAAATTTCCTCTATAAAATTTATCACCTCGATATAATCCATAAACCCGCCGCTTTGAAATTCGACGCTAACTCGCACCTTTTGCGGCGTCACGCGCTCGAAATCAAGCAAACCGATGATCGTGCTAAACTCATAATCTTTGATAATCGTCGTCAAATCACTTGCTTTTCTTGCCCCGTTATCAGGCGTTTGATGTTTGGCAGATGCTTATAAACGACTAAAAATGCGATCAAAAATATCGGCGCATAGGAGTCGATATCCGGGATCTGCGGCTGTAACGCAAAAGTCGCCACTATAAACGCCGCAAGTGCGGCTAGAGAGGCGAGCGAGGAGATTTTAAGCAGCTTGCCGACGACAAACCAAACCACGAGCGCGATAGCGATCTCAAGCGGCAAAAAGACCGCCAAAACGCCCGCACCCGTGGCTATGCCCTTGCCGCCTTCAAATTTTAAAAACGGCGAATAGCAGTGCCCGAGCACCGAAAGCACCGCCATCGCCCAAAGCGTCGCTGGAACAAGGCCCAAAAATTTCGCGATTAGTATCGGCAAAACGCCCTTTAAAACGTCGCAAACGACGGTCAAAATCGCGATTTTTTTAGCGAGTTTGGGGTCTTTTTGCTTTAGCACGCGCAAAACGTTGGTCGCGCCGATACTGCCGCTGCCTTCGCTTCTGATGTTCACTCCGCCGAAGATATAAGCCAAAATCACGCCCGATGGGATGCCGCCTAGCAGATACGCCGCGGCATAAGCTATCAAATTTTCGTTCATTTTTTATCCTGATTTTTGTTTCGATCTCGCAATATTAATTAAATTCGGCTGATTTTTTGATAAATCGGTCGTTTTAAAGGGCGGTAAATTTGTAAATTTTACTCGCCGAGACCTGTACCACAAAAACGCCAAATTTGGGTTGGTTAAATTTAGCGTTGTATGGTGTATCTCTTTGCGTAAAAAAACAACCGTTTAAGGTTGTTTTTTTACTTTGTTGTAAAGGGGGTGGGCTAAATTGCGAAGTCGCTCCCTTCCCCCTTAACGATCCCCTATCCCCTACGACGTGAGAGGTTGCTGCGCTATGCGCAGATTTAAATTTGACGCTTTCGCGTCGCGCGTTTTAAATTTGCATTTTCAAGATGCGGGTCTCGGCGAGTAAAATTTGACTTAAAATTTGAACGTAAAACTATAAGGCGTAGTATTTTGAGATGGATTTGAATGTTGTGCAGAAATTTTAAGTCAAGGCTAGACAAGCAGTCTGCCGCAGACTTAAAATTTCAAACTCATTCAAAGACGCTCAAAAGACAAGCCGCTACTTCCATAAAAGATAGAGCTTTTCGTCATAAATATCGCTACTCTTCGGCCCCACCTCCACCTCCGTCACTTCCACGTTTTGCACGTCGTTTTTGGCTTTTAGCTCGCTCGCGTCTTCTTTAAATTTCGCCATCAGCTCCTCGATCTGCGCGTTTAGCTGGGCGACTTCTTGCTCGCTTAGTTTGACGTCGCTACGCTCTTTTAGCACGCTATTTGCCGAGCGCGCGGAGGTCGCGACCTTGCCGATGTTGCCGCTACTTAGTAGCCCCTTGCCGAAAATCGCGCCCAAAATGCTCGCACCCACCGAGATCGCGGTCTCAATCCCCTTGCTTTTAAAGTCTCGCTGCTCTTTTTCTAGCTTTGCCACGGAGCGGTTTAGTTTCTCCTCTAGGCGCGCTTTTTGCTTGTCGAATTCCGCCGTAAGCTTGGCCGTTTGCGCCTCTAAAATTTCGTTGCATTTATCGGCCAAACGCACGTAAAACTCCTCCTTACTCTCACCCGGCGCCGAGCTTAAATTTAGCGCGCTAAACAGCCTAAGTTTGTAGTTTCTATATATAAATTCTTTAAAATTTTTAGTTAGCTCTTTAAAATTTTTAGCTCCCGCGACAAAGCCCGGTAGCGGCGCGTATGAGAGCTTAAAATTTGGCTCTGCAACCGCGGTAAAATGCATATTTTCGCTAGCTTCGCTCCACAGAGCTTCCTTTTGCGATTCGTCCAGTCTGAGCATATAGCTAACCTCACGAACCTCGTCAAGCCCCTTTTTAGCGTCGTAAAATCGCACTTTGGCTTCGCCGTAAAGATACCCCTCCAGCTCGCCGCCCTCCTGCAAATTTGAGCTTGCGGCGTAAATTTGAGCGATACCCGGCGACAGCACCGGCTTAGCAGCGAAATTTGAGCTTTTTACCGGGCTTAACTCGCTCAAATTTGACCCGCCCCTTTGCTCTTTCATCAAATTTGAAATCTGCTCGCGGCTAAGCGGGCCTTTGAGATAGCTCAGGGCCCATCGCGTCGAGATGACGGATAGCCCGTCCTCGTGGATGTTTTTTAAAAGAAAATTGCGCTTTTGTAAATTTGAGATGAGATTTTCTATCTCGCCTTTATCCATCGCAGAGCCCGCAAGCCCCGTCATACCGTCGATCACGCGCGCTTTATCCTGAGCGGTTTGCAAGCGCCCGATAAACCACGTGCCGATGTTGCTAAGGCCTTTGTAGTCCAGATCGACCGGGTTTTGAGTGCTTAGTATCACGCCGAGGCCGTGCGCGCGGGCTTGCTTGAGTAGCGTAAGCATCGGAGTTTTGCTAGGCGGATTGCCGTTTGGCGGGAAAAATCCGAAAATCTCGTCCATATAAAGCACCGCGCGAAGCGAGCTCGTACCCTCGGTCTTGCGCATCCACGCGATGATCTCGTTTAGCAGCAGCGTCACAAAAAACATCCTCTCGCTGTCTTTTAGGTGCGAGATCGTAAAGATATTGCACTTTGCTTTGCCGTTTGCGTTAAAAAGCATCTTTGAGATGTCGAGTCGCTCGCCGCTTAGCCACGCGCGAAAATCGGGGCTTGCAAGCAGCGTGTTGATTTTAACCGCTAGCTTCATACGCTCGGAGCTTGGATAAAATTTCTCCACGTCAAATACACCGATCTTGGCAAACGGAGGCGTCGCGATAAAGCCGATGAGCTCCTCCAGGCTCACGTCCGCGCCCCGGCTAAATTTATCTATAAAAATGTTTGAGATGAGCAGGTGCTCTTTTGAATTTACGTCGTTTTCTATGCCCACAAGCGAGAGCACCGAGCTAGCCAAAGAGCCGACGTATTCGCTAAACTCCTCGCTACCTACGTCCAAATTCGGACGGGCAAAATCCCCAAGCAGTGCCACGCCGACGCCGCTACTGCTCTTTGGCGTATAAATTTTTAGCTCGGCGCTATCCTTAAAAAGCCTTACGCGCTCTAAGCTCTGAAACGAGCCCTCGATGCCTTTTTTCCACGTCTGCGCTTCGCTAGCGGCGAATTCATCCGCGCTCATACCTTTGTTTTGCGCTTCGTTTTCATCGACGTAGGGCGCAAAATCCTGCGCGCTCATCTGCGGGAACGCCAAAGCGAGGTTGGTCATATCGCCTTTTGGGTCGATGACGAAGGTCGGAATGTTATCGATGCAGGCTTCTTCTAGGATGCCGATACCAAGGCCCGTTTTACCGCTACCGGTCATACCGATGATGGCTGCGTGCGTCGTGAGGTCTTTGTTTTTGTAAAAAAACGGCTCTTTGTCCTTGAGTCCGACGTAAAACAGCTTTAAATTTTCTTGGATGGTTTTCATAAAATTTCCTTGTAAATTTTGGGCTATTTTACTGATTTTTGATTAAATTTCGGGTGAAGCTGCAGGGTAAATTTGAAATCGAAGCGGGTAAAATTTAAAAGGCAAGCGCGAGACCCGCCTTTTAAATTTTACGATAAATTTATTGGTAAGTTTTTAGCTGCTCTTTTAGATCTTCAAGCGTCTCTTTTACGCGCTTGTCGGTAAATTTTACGATATTTTGATGCGCGTTTTGTTTGTTCATCACTTGGCAGCAGTATCTCATAGCGCCTTTGTATTTTAGCGCGGTAACTAGTTTTAGATCGATATCGATGTCCGCTTTTTCGCAAGAGCCGCTTTCGTAGTCGGGGATATCCAGCTCAAATTTAGCCCTCACTTGCTCGCCGTCCTTAAACTCTCCGTCGTCAGCGCTAACGACGCCTAGTCCGCCTTCGGATATGTCGTATAAATTTCCTTGCACTTCATTGCCGTTTTGAGCGAGCGAAACCTTGGTGTATCTGTTTGGATAGACGCGCTGATATTTTCGCAAATTTGCGTGCAAGTTATGCATATAGATAAAATTTCTAAGCGTCACGGTCAAATTCGACAGGTCAAACCCTACGATGTCGGCTCTTAAATTTTCGGCGAAATACTCGTCCCGCACGATATAGGCGTTTTTTTCCTCTTTCATCGCTAAAATTTGCTCTAGCGTCACTTTGCAGACCACGGTCTCATCCTCGACCGATATCACGCTACCCTGACACTCTACCTTTACGCCATTGTACAAATTTAAAAAATGAATTTGATGGCCGTCTTTTAAAGCCCTTGAAAATACGCTGATAGCGCCTTCCAAAATAAGAGATTCGCCGTTATCCGTGACTAGCATTTAAAGTTTTCCTTCCGAAATTTCAAAGATTTTATCGTAATTATAGTAAAATTTCTTTTATTTTAGTTTAATTTTTCGTAGATTTTATTAAAAATTTTTAGACAGCCGGATAAAAGCGAGAAGAAAAGGGCGAAAACTCGCCCTTAAATTTGGATGATTATAGTTTTTCCGCATTGTGCGCTAGATAGTCCGCGACGCCTGCGGTATCGGCCTTCATACCTTTATCGCCTTTATTCCATCCCGCAGGGCAAACCTCGCCGTGTTCGTTGGTAAATAGCATCGTATCGACCATTCTTATCATCTCGTCGATGTTTCTTCCAAGCGGAAGGTCGTTTATGACCGCGTGGCGAACGGTGCCGTCTTTATCGATCAAAAAGCTACCGCGAAGAGCGACGCCCGCATCCTCTAAAAGCACGTCAAAACCGCGAGCGATAGACTTCGTCATATCGGCTACCAGCGGGAAGCGAACTTGACCGATGCCGCCTTTGCTTACCGGAGTTTCTTTCCATGCGAAGTGAGAGAACTGATTATCCGTTGAAACACCGATAACTTCGATACCGCGAGCTTTAAATTCGTCGTATCTCTTATCAAAAGCGATAATCTCGCTAGGGCAAACGAAAGTGAAGTCCATCGGATAGAAAAATACAACCGCGCCTTTCTTGCCGATATTTTTGTATAGGTTGAAATCATTTATGATTTGATTGTTTCCTAAAACCGCTGCAGCCGTGAAATCAGGTGCTTTTTTCGTTACTAACATTTTTTCTCCTTAATAATTTTTATTTGTAGCGAAATTATATCAATTAAAAATTAAAAATAGCTAAAAATTTTATGTTTTCGTTTTAAAAATTTAACGAGAAAATTTAATATCAAATTTACTTAGTTTTTGATAGCCTTATAAAAATTTTAAATAAAAAGGATAAAAAATGGCGGTAAAAATAACCGATATTTGCATAAGCTGCGGCTCTTGCATCGACGAATGCCCTGTTAGCGCTATCGTAGACGACGCGGATAACCCGACCGGCGAGGATGCATACTACGTCTATGCGGATAAATGCGTCGAGTGCGTAGGTTTTAACGACGAACCCGCATGCGCATACGCCTGTCCGACCGACGGATGCATCGTATGGGACGCGCCTTGCGTCGGGCAACCATCTCGTACCGACATAGGCGGCGATATGAGAACGGGCGCAACCGCTATCATACCCTAAGCGCCAAATTTAAGACCTTTTGCAGAGCTTATTTTGAAATTTAATTTTTTTCTGATATAATCACCGCCTTATAAAAAATTACAAATAAGGAAATTTTATGCAGCAAACGCTTTCTATTATCAAGCCTGATGCCGTTAAAAAGGGCGTTATCGGAAAAATCGTAGATAGATTCGAGAGCAACGGACTAAGAATCGCCGCTATGAAAAAAGTCAAACTAACCAAATGCGACGCGAAGGCTTTCTACGCAGTTCATAAGGACAGACCTTTCTTCAACGACTTAGTCGATTTTATGACAAGCGGACCGGTCGTAGTTATGGTGCTTGAGGGCGACGACGCGGTGGCTAAAAATCGCGATTTGATGGGTGCAACCAACCCGAAAGAGGCAAAACCGGGCACGATAAGAGCCGACTTTGCCGAGAGCATCGACGCAAATGCCGTTCACGGCAGCGATAGCCTGGAAAACGCTAAAAACGAGATCGCATTTTTCTTTGCGACAAGAGAAATTTGCTAAATTTAGGTTAAATTTTGAAAATATCTTTTGCCAAAATCGCAAATAATCAAATGCCGTTCGAGCTAGGCTTGGATGGGGTAAATTTTAACGGCGAATTAAAAAGAATAAGCCAAAATTTAGTTAGCTGTAAAGGCAAAATCGCGGGCAAAATAGCGCATAACTGCGATAGATGCGGCGAAGATATAAATTTAAAGCTTGATGAAGATGTAAATTTGATATTAAGCGACGGAATTTACAAAGATAAAGAAGAAAATCTCGACGATGCGGTCGAGTTTTTCGACGGTTTTGTAAATTTAGAAGAAGTATTGACAAGCGAAATAGAAGCTTTTAAGAGCGATTATTTTTATTGCGAAAAATGTAAAAATCTATAAAGGAGAATAAAATGGCAGTACCTAAACGAAGAGTAAGTCATACTCGCGCGGCAAAGAGAAGAACACACTACAAAGTAACGCTTCCCGTTCCCGTAAAAGACAAAGACGGCTCATGGAAAATGCCTCACCGCGTAAATAAAACTACCGGAGAGTATTAATACTAATGACCAGCATTTGCATTGACGCGATGGGCGGCGACTTCGGTCCGCAGCCTATTATCGGCGGCGTGATCGAGGCTTTAAAAGAAGTAAAATTCGAAGCCGTTTTGGTAGGCGATACGAAAATTTTAGAGAGCCTTATCCCGCACAATTTCAAACAATACGTAAAATTTATTCAAGCCGATGAAGTCGTCTCTATGAACGAGGGCGCCACCGATGCGTTAAAGCGAAAAGAAAGCAGTATATTTAAGGCTATCGAGCTACTTAAAAATAAGCAAACCAAAGCCGTCGTTTCGGCAGGACACAGCGGGGCCACGATGAGCCTTGCCACGCTTCGCGTCGGACGGCTCAAAAACGTCTCTCGTCCCGCGATAGCGACGCTGATGCCAAACGTAACAGGGGGCAAAACGCTGGTTTTGGACGTCGGTGCAAACGTGGATTGCAAGCCTGAGCATCTGTTTCAGTTTGCTATAATGGGCGAAGCCTATGCAAAGGAAATTTTAAAGATAAAATCCCCTAAACTAGGGCTTCTTTCAAACGGCGAAGAGAGCAGTAAAGGCAACGAAGCCACGAAAGAAGCTTTTGCGATGATTTCAAAACTCGATAACTTCGTAGGCAACGCGGAAGGAAATCAGGTTTTTGACGGAAGCGTGGATGTTATAATTTGCGACGGATTCGTCGGAAATATCCTTCTAAAAACAAGCGAAGGCGTAGCCGACGCGATAACCAAAATCATAAAAAAACACGTTAAAAAATCCCCGGTCGCCATAGCGGGTTCGCTTCTAATGAAAAAAGTTTTTAAGACTCTAAAACAGCAAGTCGATTACGACGAATACGGCGGCGCACCGCTGCTGGGCGTCGAAGGCTGCGTCATCATCAGCCACGGTAAAAGCACGCCTAAAGCCATCAAAAACGCGATATTTCAAGCTCTAAAATTTGCAGACTCGGACATAAACAAAATCATCGAAGACGAGCTCTCGCATTTTACCAAATGAAACTACAAAGAAAAATTTAATGCCCAAAGCCTCGCTCATCTCCATAGCCGCATACGCTCCGCCCAAAA
Organism: Campylobacter rectus; assembly: GCF_004803795.1. Taxonomy (NCBI): domain Bacteria; kingdom Pseudomonadati; phylum Campylobacterota; class Epsilonproteobacteria; order Campylobacterales; family Campylobacteraceae; genus Campylobacter; species Campylobacter rectus. The sequence continues at coordinate 2,179,504 of NZ_CP012543.1, forward strand.
TTTTAACGAATTTCGACCTTGAAAAAACCGTAGAAACCAGCGATGAGTGGATAGTTAAGCGCACAGGCATCAGCCAAAGACGCATAGCACAGGATGAAGACACGAGCGAGCTCGGCACGAAAGCGGCGAAAATAGCGCTTGAAAGAGCGAATTTGACGGCTAAAGATATCGATGCCGTCATCTGCGCCACTATCTCGCCCGATCATCTTTGCATGCCATCAACCGCCTGCAAGATCGCCAAAAACTTAGGCATCGACGCCGTTACGGCCTTTGATATAAGCGCGGCGTGCACGGGATTTATCTACCTGCTCGAGCTTGCAAAATCTCTAGTAGAAAGCGGCGGTAAAAAAAACGTGCTTATAATCGGAGCCGAAAAACTAAGCAAGATCGTAGATTGGACGGATAGGGCGACTTGCATACTCTTTGGCGACGGAGCGGGTGCAGCGGTCGTGAGCGGACGCGAATCAAACGAGATCATAGACGTTCACACGGCAGCCGATGGCAACTACGCAAATTTACTCATCACGCCCGGCGGAGACGAGAGATTTATCAAGATGTCCGGCAACGAAGTCTTTAAAATCGCCGTCCAGACGCTAACCAAAGATGTCGTAAATATCCTGGATAAAAACCGAATCTCAAGCGATAAAGTCGATCTTTTTATCCCGCATCAGGCAAATTTACGCATCATCGAAGCCGTAAAACAAAGACTAAATTTCACGAACGAGCAATGCGTCGTAACGGTCGGAAAATACGGCAACACAAGCTCGGCCTCCATACCGATGGCGATGAACGAAGCATATGAAGCGGGCAGGCTCAAAAAAGGCGATTTGATTTTACTGGATGCATTCGGCGGCGGCTTCACGTGGGGTTCGGCGCTGTTAAAATTCGGCGGCGAAAACTACGGCAAATAGTCTCACCCGGCGCAACTGCTTTTAAGATAATCCAAATTCCTAATACGTTTTGTAACTATAATTTTCCATATTACGCGTTAAACTTTAAAGCTGCTTTTTTATTTTAAAATTTTACAGACTTTTTAACACCTGCCGTTAGCCTGTCAAAACACCAACACTCTGAAACGATAATGTGCAAGCTTGCGGGCAAATTTAGTCCGTCTTTTATAATCACGCAAAATACCGGATGCGGCGTTTTGCGCAAAATAACAGCGGTTAAATTTATCGCCAAATAACCGAGCTCGAATATTTTTCATAGGATTGTTTTCATCAAATTTTTATTAAATTTAGCCGAGTGCGGATATAATAAGCCAATCAATACAAAAAGTAGAATAAATGATAATAAACAAAACATACGAAATTCCATCCTGCGACGACGTAGAGCTTGGCGTAAAGCGAGAATCCGTGTTAGAATTTAAGCTATGCTACGACGATGAAAAGGCGATCAGGGCCCTTGTTTTTATAGTGCCCGGTCTTGGCGGCGATGCGAACGAAAACTATAGAGAGCGCTTAGCGCAATTCGTAGCTAGCGAATTTGAAGTAGCCGTAGCGAGTGTGAATTATCACTGCATCGGCAACAGGCCTCAAACCGGAGCGACGTATTTTTTAGACGAGATCGACAAAATCATCCTTAAAAATAAATGCCTGAAAATCGGAATAAAAGCCCCGGACTACATAGCCGACTACTTTTTGTTAAAGCTAGACGACGAGATAACTGCGAGAAAAAATAACGGCATTTTACCCGGCGACTTTAAGCTGGAAATCTCACTTACGCTACAACCGACTAAAAACGAATATCAAAATTTCGGCGTTATGCAAGCCCAAGACGTGATAAATGCCGCGCTTTTTATCAAAGCAAACCCGCCGTTTAAACCCGCGACCGATATAAACGAGCTACCCGTAGTCTTAGTCGGCAGTTCGCACGGCGCCTACATAAATGCTTTGGCGGCAAAATTTGCGCCATGGTTAATAGACGGCCTCATCGACAATAGTAGCTACGCAAAGCTCTTTTGGGAGCTTATCGGATTTGGCAAGGAGGTCAATTATCTTAAATTTTACGGATATTCGACCGATACGCACTTTGACAACATCCTAGTTTATGTCTCCGACAAAACTATGTGGACGTTAAACGAGTCCTCGCCCAACTACTTCTCTCAAGCGCATGAAGACATAAGAAACATATTAAATATCGAACACTTAAAAATCCAAAGCGCATACCCGAAGCCTATTTACGTCGGCTATCACTGCGCCGTAAGCGACCACTGCGCGCCGCCCGAAGAAAAAAGCGAGCTCTACGACAAACTGCAAAAGCTCGGCTTTGACGCGACCTTATATATGATAAAAGACGAGAGCGAACTTGACGGCAGATTTCTCAAAAAGCTAACGCACGGCCTGGATATGTCCATCAAGCTTTTGATCGCCAAGGAGCTGCCGCCGATGCTAGAAAAGATAGCCTCCCGCAAGAAACAAATTTGCGAGAATAAAAGCATAAGCTATATTTCAGACGATTTGGAATACAAATTTTTCGAGGCGGACGGTAAGATAAATTTACAGGTCAAAAAACAAATTTAGCCGACTCGGTCGCATTTTGGCTAAATTTGTTTTTTGTAGACATTTGCCGAGCTAGCGCACGAAACGCAAAATTTAAGGCGACATTTTTTACGGTTTATGATTTTAATGACGGCTAGTTAAATTTTACGGCACCAGTCAAAAAGCCTTGCAAAGGCGGCTTGTAAATATTTACGCTAAGCGAGCGAAGAGTAAATTTAGCGCTAAATTTAAAGGGTCGTAACTACTGCTTCGTCGATTTGATCTCGCCGCGTCTATTTCCTACTCTCTTAAAAACGGCGCGCTTGAGCGGGTTTAACGCCAAAACACAGCAAGGCCCCCCTACCGCTACTACTCCAAACTAAAAAACCGCCTCATCTTGCGCTTCCAGTCGTCTTTTGATATTTCCGTGTCGTTTGCATCGTCGCTCCGGATCTCGTGTTTGTCCTCAAAAAATATCGCCGACCTTTGAGCTTGTGGCATAAATTTCGTCTTGTCCTCCACGGGGATTTTGTTGCCCCAAAAAACCGTAGCAGCTCAAAATAATCATCCTTGCTGTAGCAATTTACCAAAATAATTTCTATTTTTCATCCTGATGACGAAATTTTTACGCAGTAACCACAGCGGTTCGCCGGTTTTTTAGTTTATAAATTTTAACGGTAGCGCAAATATCAAATACACTAAAAGATACCTTATAAAGTCCTTCGTTTTGTTAAAATGCACGCCGATTGACGATTTTTTATAGAGCTGATACGGGGTAAAAAGTGAAATCTGCCGTATCAGCTATCAAGCTCGCTGATAACGCAAAAATAGACCTTTTCCGCATCCTTTGCGAGCGCGACTTTTTCATCGCTCTTTACTTTATCTACGTAAATATACTGCCCGAAAATCTAAAAAAGCTTGGTTTTTATTTGAAAACTCGCGGCACGAAGACGTAAGTATTATGCAAGGCAAACAACAAAAGGCCGATTAATAGCGCAATCATACAAATGCGAAATAAAAGCGTAGCATCGCCAAAAACAATTATAAAAACACCAAACGCGAAAAGAATAATATGCCAACCTGCCAAAAACAGTGCGCCGTAGTCGTTTATGATTATGAGATTTTCGTCGTAGTTTCTCAAATTTTTCCAAATTTTGCTTCACGCGGTCAAATTTAAAAATGCACAATAAAAGGCGGACGCGAGCTAAATTTAGCCCTAAATATTTGCTAAATTTAACTAGGTAAATTTAAAATCGGCTCGCCGTAAAACCAAAGAAATTTAAGCAGCCGCCCTCAAGCCAAAGCCGCTTAAATTTGAGTAAAAAGCAAAATTTAACGCACCGCCGAATTTAGCCTCGGGCTTAAATTTACCCGAAGCAAAGCCAAACTCGCGCGACGCGTCCAGCCAAATTTACCCGTTTTTCCTCGCAAATTCTTTCATAAACTCAGCCAAAGTCCGCACGTTTTCGATACTTACGGCATTGTATATCGAGGCCCTGATACCGCCTACGTGACGGTGTCCTTTTAGTCCCAGCATGCCCGCACTTTCGGACTCGGAGATAAAGGCCGCCTCCAGCTCGCGGTTTGCGATGGTAAAGCTAACGTTCATCAGCGAGCGGCTATCTTTTTGCGCGTGACCTTTGTAAAAGCCGCCAGAACCGTCGATCGCGCCGTAAAGCAGCGCCGCCTTTTGCTCATTGATCCGGTCTACGCCCGCTAGACCGCCCTGTTCTTGCACCCAGCCCAGCGTCAAATTTAGCAGATATATGCCAAACGTCGGCGGCGTGTTGTATAGCGACGCAGCGTTAGCGTGCGTGTCGTAGCGAAGCATCGTCGGAGTGCGCTCCATGCAGGCTCGTTCTAGCAGGTCCTTGCGGATGATGACGACGGTTACGCCGCTTGGGCCGGCATTTTTCTGCGCGCCGCCGTATAGCAGCCCCACGTCCGTGAAATCAATCGGCCGCGAGAAAAAATCGCTCGACGCATCGACTACTAGCGGAGCTTTGGAGCGAGGCAGCTCGCGGTACTGCGTGCCGTAGATGGTGTTGTTCGTGCAGACGTAGCCGTATGCGGCGTCATCACTAAATTTAACCTCAGGGATGCGGTCGTAGGAGGTTTCCTTGCTGCTGGCGACTACTTCGTAGGATACGCCGACATTTGCGGCCTCTTTTATCGCCTTGCTAGTCCATACGCCCGTGTCTGCGTACTGCGCGACGCCTTTGGCGGCTAAATTTAGCGGTATCATCGCAAACTGCAAATGCGCGCCCCCTTGCAAAAATAGCACGTCAAATTCCTCGCCGATGCCGTATAGCTCGCGTGCCTTCGCCATCGCGCCGTAGTGCACCTCTTCGTAAATTTTACTTCGGTGGCTGATTTCCATTATCGAAAAGCCCTTGCCCTGATAGTCCGTGAGCTCGTTTTGCGCGCGCTCAAGCACGCTAAGAGGCAGAGCCGAAGGTCCCGCGCTAAAATTTAGCTTTCTATTCATCCAAACTCCTTTCAAATTTGAGCTGATTTTAGCGTTATTTGCGTTAAAAAATCATTTTGCGTCGCAAGGGCGGCGGCAAAAGGACGCAAATTTTACACTTTAAGCTACCTTTTGATACAATTTTTCATATTAAGGAGCGAAATTTGATAGAGATCGAGCGTAAATTTATCCTGCGTGACGCCGCCGTCATAAGCGAGCTAAAGGCCCGCGACATCGGCACCGAGCAAAAAGAGGTGACGCAAATTTACGTCAAAATCACTCCGCTTGAGGAGATTAGATTTCGCGAGGCTTCGGGCGTTTTTACGATCACGCAAAAATCAGGCATCGGTCTAGCGCGCGAGGAAAATGAGAGCGAAACGGACGCCAAAAGCTTTAAAAAAGCCCTAAAAAACGTAGTCGCCGCTCCGATAAAAAAGACGAGATTTTTATTTCGGCTTGATGGCGCTGCTTGCAACGTCGATATTTTTCACGGCGCTTTAGAGGGGCTTGTGACTTTAGAGGCCGAGTTTGCTAGCGAGCGCGAGGCGGCGGAGTTTAACCCGCCCGAGTTTATCGCCGCGCACATAGCTAGCGAGGTCACGGAGGATGAGCGCTATAAAAATAAAAATTTAGCGCTTTTTGGCTTGCCGCAGGGCAAATTTGACGCACAAAAGAGCATTGAGATTTTACAAAACAGCCCGGAGCTGGAGCTAAATTTACCGAGCTACATCGGCGCGATGGATGCGATGCGGACGGTGTTTTTTCAGATTTTTACGATGCTTGGCAAACGCCTAAACGAATACGCAAGCTCTAGCGATGCCGAGGCGCTACACCAGATCCGCATAAATTTGCGCAAAACCCGCTCTTTGCTCAAACTTTTCACTCTCGTTTTCGACCGAAAAACGGCTTGCTATTTTCTGCTAAATTTTAAAAAACTAGCCGAGCTAACTAATCAAAAGCGCGATATAGACGTATTTTGCGAGTTTTTGCAAAGGCAAAAAGGCTTTGAGGCGATAGCTAGCGAGCTGGAAAATTTAAGCAAAACTCTAGCCCAAAGCGTCCAAGCCGAGCTACAAAGCGACGAAGCGAACGAAATTTTGCGCGACTGGGAGGTATTTTTACGCGAGGGGAGCGACTTTTTTAAAGGCGAGCTAGGAGACGCGCCGATAAAAAAACTCGCCGCAAAATCCATGAGAGCTCAAATTTTACGCCTTAAAAAATCTCTCTCGAATTTGAGCCAAACCACCGAAAACGCACAGTTTCATAAGTGTCGCATCGAGATAAAAAGGCTGAGATACTTAAGCGAGATTTTCGGCAGCGGTTTTGACTTCCCTGCGGCTAGAAAATGCTTTAAAAAGACCAAAATTTTACAAGAAGTTTTCGGCTCGCTGCAAGACGCCGACGTCTGGCTGGGGCTATTTGCATATATAAAAATAGGCGCCCAAGAGAAGCGCCTGGACAAGCTTCAGAGCAAAATTTACAAAAAAATCTACGAGCTACGAAGCGAAATTTTGGACTCAAAGCCTAAAATTTTAAAAAGCCTCACAAAGCTTTCGCACGGCTTAAAAATCTACTATATCTAAAGAGAAAAAATGGAAAAACAAGAAAAAATAGTTCAAATGTTTAACGACATCGCGCCCACCTACGACCTAGCAAACCGCGTGCTGAGCATGGGTGCGGACGTGAGCTGGCGCAAGATCGCCTGCAAAACGGTTCTAAGCAATTTCAAAGACTCAAGCGTAAATATCGTAGACGTCGCATGCGGCACGGGCGATATGATGGGCTTTTGGCAAAAGACGGCTGGCGAGTTTAACGCAAAAATCGAAAATCTAATCGGCATCGATCCCTCAAGCGGCATGCTCGCAGTCGCTAAGCAAAAATTTCCCGAGTTTAAATTTATCGAGGCGCTAGCCACGCAAACGACGCTTGATAGCGGCTCGATGGACGTGCTAAGCATCAGCTACGGCATCAGAAACGTGGTCGAAAGGGGGGCCGCGCTAAGAGAGTTTAACAGGGTGCTAAAAACGGGCGGATACGTCGTAGTGCTAGAATTTACTAAGCGCAAAAAAAGCGGCCTTCTCACTGGCGCTCGCGACTTTTATCTAAGCAAAATTTTGCCTAAAATAGGCGGCTTTATCTCCAAAAATCAAGAAGCCTACGAGTACCTGCCAAGCTCGATCGAGGGCTTTTTAGACGCCAAAAGCTTTGCGGACGAACTAGCTGCCGCGGGCTTTGAGATGCGCCTTTGCAAGGGCTTTTCGATGGATATTTCTACTCTTTTCATCGCGCAAAAGGCGCGTGAGTGCTAAGCGTCAGCGAGCTAAACGAGCAGGCCAAAACGCTGCTTGAGACGACGTTTTCCTACGTCGAAGTGGGGGGCGAGATCTCTCGGCTCGTTAAACACGGCTCCGGACACTGGTACTTCACGCTAAAAGACGAAAAGGCCGCGATCTCGGCGGTCATTTATAAATTTAACGCCGCCAAGCTCAAATTTGACGTCGCAGACGGCATGAAAGTCGCTCTCTACGGCAAAATTTCGCTCTACTCGCCAAGCGGCAGCTATCAGTTTATCGCAACTCTCATACGCCCAAGCGGCGAAGGCGAGCTCGAGCTTGCATTTAAGCAGCTAAAAGCGCGGCTTGAGAGCGAAGGGCTTTTTGATATCTCGCGCAAAAAGCCACTACCTAAATTTCCCCGCAAGATCGCGCTAGTGACGTCAAAAACCTCGGCCGCGCTGCAAGACATGCTGCGTATCGCTTCGCAGCGCTGGGCGCCGGCGGAAATCATAGTTTTTGACTCGCTAACGCAAGGCGAAACCGCGCCCGCCTCGCTCATACGCGCCCTAAAAAGAGCCGATACAAGCGGTGCGGATGCGATCGTGCTGGCACGCGGAGGCGGTAGTAGAGAGGATCTATGGTGCTTTAACGACGAAAATCTAGCCCGCGAGATCTACGCGGCGCGCACGCCCGTGATATCGGCCGTCGGACACGAGATTGATTACGTCATCAGCGATTTTGCGGCAGACTTTCGCGCTCCGACACCAAGCGCGGCGATGGCTGCGCTACTGCCCGATGCAGGCGAGCTAATGCAGAGCATAGACAGGCTAAGCGAGGCGGCGGACGCGGCCTTTATGCGCGTTTGGGAGCGTAAATTTAACGCTCTAGCCATGATGAGAGCGAGATTTTCTCAGGCGAGTTTAGAGCAAAAAATCGCTCGCAAAGAGCAAATTTTGCTAAATTTAAGGCAGGTTTTAGACGCCGCCGCGCAAACTAAGCTGCTCAAATTTGAAAACGCGCTAAAACTAGCTCGCGCCGCATATGCGCAGCAAGAGTCGTTTTTCGCACAGATTTCAAATTTCGTCCGAGTACAAAAGGACGGCAAAACGGTAAATCTAAGCGAGCTAAAACCCGGCGACCGCATCGCGCTAAGCTCGGTAAACGCAAGCAAAGAGGCGGAGATTTTGTAATCGACTCCGCCCGCTTGCGGATTTGCTTTGGATCAAATTAGACTTTCGCGAAACGACGATTTTGATAAATTAGACCTTGTTGCAGCGCCGATTTTAAATTTTACTTGGCGGCGCATTCGGCAAATTCGGCGTTATTTCAAGCTAAATTTTAATTTTAACGCGCGACGTCTCGGGTAAATTTGACACGGGCCAAATTTGAGCTCCAAGTAAAATTCGGCGGCAGAGCGTGACATAATCAATTTTAATTAAATTTCATTTTAGGCGGCTTGCGCGGGCAAATTTGAGCTAAATTTAAGCGCAAAGCACATCAAATTTAACGGCGATTTACGGCTTATAATGCGGTTTGATTTATTTTGCGCTATCGTTATAAATCATAAACTCGGCGCAATAATAGTTATTAAAAATAAATTTAAGGAGTAATGAATGAATAAGGTTTTTAACCCCAACAACATTTTCGCTTTTCCTCTTAAGGCGTATGATTTGCAGAACGTTTTCTTTTGCAAGGAGCTGTTAGAAGAGCGATTTTTTTGTATTTCCGAGGACTACGAGAGTAGTTTTTACAGATCCCCAAACGCACTGCGGGAAGCTTACCAAGTAGTTTTAGAAGAAGATGTTATGAACTATATAAAAAAGCTGGACAAGCATATTTACGAATGCATTTTATTTAACTTTTTATATAAAATAAAAGATGAGCTTGAGACGCTAAGCTTTGATGAGTTTAATAAAATTTTAACCGATGAGGAGATAAAAAAAGAGTTTAAAAATTTCGGCGTATCCTTTGATAAAGACGATTTTAACGAAGATGACTTTGTCGATAAAAAAGCCGAATTTATGCAAATCGCCGAGGATTTTTATAAAAATGAAAATTTACGCAAATTTATCGAATTTTGCGCCGATACGAGCGATATACTCGCTGTTTGCGAAAAACAAAACATAAGAGCTTACGATTACGCATCCATAATAGCATTGGCGATAATCGGCTTTGAGGATTTATATTTGAGGCAAAAAAAATATGAAAAAATCGTAAATTTCTACGGTGAAAAAATTCTTAGCGAATTTAACGGCTGGGACGAATTTATCGCCAGCTTTATGCTTGGAGAGCTATACAAAAACAGTTTTGAGAAAAAAGAGGATGACGAAGACGACTATGAAATAATAAGCAATCTTAGGCTCACTTATAACGCCCTAACGCTTCCTTACGATATATTTCAAATGAGCGGCATCTGGGAGAACAGCGTAGAGAATGCGAAAGAAAAGCTGGTTCCTATTCTAGAAAAGCGCCTAGATAAAAATGAAACCCGCGAGCAAAAAGAGCTTTATGAGAAAAAGAGAAAATATTACGAAGGAGAGTGCGCCAAACTCGGCTTAAATACTCAGGATTTTACGCAAATTCTAAATATTTTTTATGAGGAATTTTACGCTCCGTTTAGAAATTTAGAGACCGATTATCTGTTTAGCGAAACCGAAAAAGACATCGTAACGCCGTTTACTACGCTTAAAGGCGACGATACTTTATATAAAGATTCGTCAAGCGGCATATTATTCGAAGTCTTTTACGCTTGCGTTTCGTATTTTAACGAGACCAAACGCAATAGCCATTATAGCTTATTCGAGGCGGCGAATAAATTTTTAAAACGACACAAACTCGGACTAAAAAGAAACGACCTACCGATAGAGTTGCCGCTTATCATCTTTAAAAACGCCCTAATTACGACAAAAGCCGTTTATCTTCAAAGCGGGTTTTTAAAAGTGAAAAGGATAGCTTGGGCGAACGTTAAATTTTCGGCAAAAGTTTTTACGTTTGAGGATATCGAATATCGCTTTAGTAGCGAAGATGTTTTTGTTCTATCACTAAATTTTTCTGATTTTATAGCCAAGAACTTGAATCTTAGAAAAAAGGTCATAGAAGAGCTTGGGTATGAAGTAAAGGCGCTTGAACTAGCTTTTAACAATCTAAAAAAGCGTTTTAGCTAACGCAAAGATTAGCCATGCAAAGATTTTACGGACGGGCGATTGCAGTATCTATTTTTAAGCATAAAACAGCTAAGATAATAATGCAAATCAAATTTAAAGGAGAGATATGAAAAACCTCAAATTTTTACTAGCCGCATGCGCCGCGATGCTGATAACGGGCTGCGCGACAGAGCGATCTCGCGTGGTCGAAACGCCAAAAGTTCAAACCCTAAACACAGCCTATCAAGGACAAAAGATCGCCGTCTCGATCGGCCGCTTTAGCAACCAGTCATCATACCAAAACGGCGTATTTTCAGACGGCGAGGACAGACTAGGCAACCAAGCCCAAACCATCCTCATCTCAAATTTACAGCAAAGCGGGCGCTTTTCGGTGCTTGACCGCAGCAACATGCGCGCCATCAAAGAAGAAAGCGCGCTAAACAAAGAGGCGCAAAACATCAAGGGCGCAAGATACGTCATCACGGGCGACGTGACGGAGTTTGGCCGCAAAACTACGGGCGACCATCAACTTTTCGGGATACTTGGCAAAGGCAAAACCCAAACCGCCTACGCAAAGGTAAATCTTAACGTCGTGGACGTGAAAAACTCCGAGGTGATCTACTCCACTCAGGGCGCCGGCGAGTATGAGCTCTCAAACCGCGAAGTACTGGGCTTTGGCGGAAGCGCTGGGTATGATTCGACGCTAAACGGCAAGGTGCTAAGCCTAGCCATCATCGAGGCCGTAAATAACCTAACGCGCGGGCTTGAAAGCGGCGCTTTTAACGCGAAATAAGGATAAATTTTGCGCTTTAAAACTCTAGCAAATTTCGCGCTCGCCTCCGCCGCTGCCCTGCTACTCTCGGGCTGCGCGGACGACTCTCCTAGGCAGCTATACTACTGGGACGGCGCCTACACGGGCTCGGTCTACGAGTATCTAACCGAAGAAGGCGACGCGGGCGCACAGATCGCAGCGCTCGAGGAAAGCCTGCAAAAAGCCTATCAAAGAGCCGCCAAAGTCCCTCCCGGACTGCACGCGCATCTGGGCCTGCTCTATCTTTCGCAAGGAAACGGGGCTAAATTTAAAGCCTACGTCGAAAAAGAAGCCGAGCTCTATCCCGAGTCGCGCGACTACGCGATGTTTTTGCTAAATCAAAACGGCAAAACGGCGGGCGCGGTAGGCAAATCTGCGGCAAATTTGAGCGATAAAGACGCAAATTTAGGCACATGGTCGCAGGAAAAAGTCGGCGCAGGCGCGGCAAATTTAAACAACCAAGCCAAAGGCATCGACGACGGGCGAAACGGCGGCAAATTTGACACTAAAAGCTCAAATTTAGACGACAGCTCAAAAAGCGACCTAAAATCTGAAGCCGACGGGTCAAATTTAAGCTCGAATGCCAAAGGCCAAAATTCAAGCGAGCAAAATTTAAAAGAAAAACAAACAAAGCCCGCCGAATTTAGCTCAAACACGAGCGCAATAAGCTCCGAACAAAGAAGTAAAAACGCCGCCAAAACGAGCAAGACCGCAAAAGGAAGCCAAAATGAAAAATAAAATAAAATCGGCGCTTCTTGGCGCGTTTGCGGTGCTGTTTTTGGGCGCGTGCGCAGGCTCGCAGCCGCAGATATACGACTACTCGGCGTTTTTGCAGACCAAGCCTCGCTCGATCGTCGTTATGATGCCCACCAGCGACGCAGCCGAGATAAAGGCCTCCGCGGCAGTGCTGGCAAACGCACTCTATCCGCTTAGCGAGGCTGGATATTACGTATTTTCGCCCGCACTCGTAAATGAGACCTTTAAAAACAACGGTATCTACGATGCAGCAGAGATCGCGCAGGTTTCCGCGTATAAGCTAAAGCGGATATTCGGCGCCGACGCAGCGCTCTACCTCAACGTCGCGGACTACGGCACCTCGTATATGCTGCTTAGCAGCGTCACGCGCGTGAGCGTAGCAGCGACTCTGGTCGATCTAAACACGAGCGCCGTGCTCTGGCAAAAAAGCGCGGCGGCGGCAAACGACTCCGGCGGCGGCAGGGGCAACCTCATCGGCATGCTAGTCTCCGCGCTCGTTAAACAAATCGCCGACTCGGTCTCGGACGCGAGCTTTGACCTCTCGGCGCACGCGGACGCGATTTTGTTTAGCACAGATTGCAAAGACTGCTTGCTCTACGGCCCGTATTCGCCGCGATACGGCCAGGATAGACAGCTTGGCGGCGGTAAATAAATTTTAAAAAAGGACGAAAATGAAACTAGCCGAGGCGCTGATACTGCGCGCCGACATACAAAAACGCATCGAGCAGCTAAGATCAAGGCTCACGGACAACGCGAAGGTGCAAGAAGGCGAGAAGCCCGGCGAGGAGCCAAAGACGCTACTAGCCGAGCTGGACGCGCTAAGCAGAGAGCTTGAACAGCTAATCGTTCGGATAAATTTAACCAACTGCACCGCAAAAGCGGACGGCAAGAGCCTCATCGAGCTCATCGCCAAGCGCGACATACTCATGCTAAAAGCGAACATGCTACGGGCATTTGCGCAAGCTGCCGCGCAAAAAGTTAATTTATATTCGCATAGCGAGATTAAAATTTTAAGCACGGTCGATGTCGCGGCGCTGCAAAAGCAAATAGACGAGATAGCTAGGCAAATCAGGCAGCTAGACACGACGCTGCAAGGCGCAAACTGGCAAATCGATCTGATCGAAAGCTAAAAATTTAGCGACGAAATTTAGAAAAATTTCGGGTAAGTATCGCAAGAGGCGAGTACAACTCTGTGAGAACATATCTATCAGAGCGCTCGCGGAAACGGGCGCGCCCTTTTTTACGATTTATTTTCAGTAAATTTACAAGGGCAATGTAACTATGCAATGTAACTACCGCGTACTGATCTGGCGATACCGAGGGCGGGAACGGGGAAATTTGACTACAAATAGCGCCCGGCGTGCGACGTTAAGATAAATTTAAACGGCGCAGTCCGGGCTTTTCGGCGGGATTATGAGAGCCGCTCACGAGCCGGGCGGCGCGATCGTATAGACCAAATCTCGCAATATCTAAAATCACAATCGGATAAGTTTGCGCGTCGCAGTGCACACGGATAGAAAATATCAAGCTCCTACGCGGTGGTCTTGACACCCATCGTTTCGAAGCACGACATCTCGCGTAATTTTTAAAAACGCGAGGCGGATGAAATCCAAAATTTTAAGTAAAACATATAAAAATTTAGGCTCAAGATAAGTTAAGCGGATTTTTAGCTGCGACTTGCGTTGCTACTTACAAGACCTCTTATCAATTTTAGCACAATATGATAGAGCTCTTTTATACAAACATCACTTCGTGAGCGTTTCGCTTGTTTTGCATCTTTGCTGTTATTGCATCTAAACTCTACTTCACTACACTCGTAGCTGCGTCTTGAAAAGCTACGAACGCAGTGAAGTAGAACAGAACACATTCTCTTTAAGATGAAGTAAGAAATTCTCTTTGCTTAGCTTTTCTGCGGTCACTACCGCAAGGATATACGCGCGCTAAAGAAGCTCGGGGGGGGGCTTAGTATGCGCGCTGTAACCGAACGATACGGGCGTATTTTGATTAAATTTTGGCGCGGCAATCTCTATCCGCAGGGGCGTCTGCGTGAGAGACTGCAACGAGCGCGAGCGCAGCACGGATATCGTTTCGCGGACGATGAGAAAAACCGCGACGAGGAGCTGGGGCATTGGTTTTACGGCGAGGATCGCGAGCTTGACACCCAGATATAGCGGTTTGAGACAGCTCGGAGGGCTTGGTATGCGCGCTGTAGCCGGACGATGCGGGCGAGGACGAGTTTTCGCATGGGCTCGGTCTGCGACGGCCTGCGTTTTGGCTCGCAGCGGGCTTGATTTTTGCGGCTAATTGCGATCAAATACGATGAAATCTGCCGAAACGAGGATTTTAGCATGCCGCCAAACGGCGACGAGGATGATTTTTCGCGCATCCAAACGCGAAATTTCAGCAGCGAGCAAGGGGTATCTAACGACGACCCAGAAAACTGCGTCCCGACTCGTAACGCCCGTCTGCCTCGACGACGAGGACCCAGCAAAGAGTTTTTGATTCGGACAAATCGCGCGCAGAGTGAAAATTAACGTAAATTCGGCATAAATTCGGTTGTTGCCGAGCACGGCGAAATGTCATAGGCTTTTGACGCTGTAACCGAAGTGCTCGTGGATATAAATTTGAGATTTCGGTGAAATCTCGCTCGTCAGATCAAAACGGCGGCAAAATTTATAAATTTGAGCCTAAATTTAACCGCGCCGCGAAAACCGTAAATAAAAATAGGCCGATTTTGATAAAACGGCCACCGATCTCTTTGCCCTCACTAAAAAGCGAATTTTACGCGCAACCCGTATCTTAAACGTAAAATTTATAAATTTTACCGCCGCGACGAATTTAGCTCTCGGTCTGCAAATTTAACACGGCTTATCGACTTTTTCGCTCCAGGGTCGCTTTCGATGAGTTTAAATTTACTGTCAAATTTAGCTTCGGCACCGATGCAAACCGAAACAAACCCAAAAATTTCTAAATAAATTTAAAAGAAAGATTGCCGATAAAGCAAAAGACGAATTTTACAAATTTACCGTATTTTGCTCCGTCGGCGAATCCAAAAAGCGCTAAATTAAAGTCACGAGCAAGCGCGGCTCACAAAAAATTCGAGCTCGTCGATCGCAAAAGGTAGGCAAGCCAAAAATTATCCGTTTTCGCTGGCGGCGATCGCTTTAAAACCGAGCAACGCACAAAAACGGATAAAAATAAACCGTCGCAAAAATAAGATAGGTGAATTAATCAAGCATAAAGATGAGAAAAACCGTCTAGTGACGGCAGTTTTTGCAGTTTTTTACGGTCACTAGCACGTTCATCTTTTCGATGAGATTGCCTAGCTTTCTCTCCAGATTTTCCTTGTACTCGCTTAGCGCCTCGCAAAAATCATAGTCCTCCACGCGCCCGCAACTCTCGCATACGACGTGGATATGCGGGCGGCTAAATATGTCGTAGCGCACTTTTTGGTTGGGCATATTGACCTCGACGACAAGCCCTTCGTCCTTTAGCATATTTAGATTTTTATAGACCGTTGCGAGCGATACCGACGGATTTTCGGCGCAGATCTCGTCGTAGAGCTCGTCGATCGTCGGGTGCGTGTGGCTGTCGAGGATCTTTAGCACGCTGAGGCGTTGCGGGGTGGCTTTGAGGCCGCGATTTTTGAGAAGTTCCATATAGTTCATCGTTTTTCCTGATATTTTTCGCTAAATATACAAAAATTTTATTTAAAACTTCTTTATAGTTGATAATATAAATTATTATTTACTAAAATTTGTGTCATTTGTAGTCAAATTTATGCTTTTTGCGAGTTTAAGCGCTATACCTAAGGTAAAATTTAGACGTTTGGGCTCAAATTTACCCTGCCGAATTTAGTGTTTTGGGGCTTAAATTTGCAAGGCGATTTAAATTTGACGGTTTGCTCGCCGAATTTAAATAAAAAGCCGACTTTTAATGCGGCGTAAATTTTGCTATCGATCGTTGCAGTCGACCGCCGCTTATCATCGCTGCCGTAAAATTTATTTTCGTCGGTTGCGGCGATACCGCAGCGTTTTAGATACGGCTACGTTTTTGAAGCAAAGGTGTAAAAATAATTCGCATTTTTGAGTTTTCGCTAATTGCGATTTTAAATTTAAACAAGCTTCTATGCCTTGCCGCACGACTAAATTTACGAGCGAAGATTTACTTAAATTTTACCTTTTCGATAAAATCCGCATCCAATCAAGCATTGGCGCCAAATTTAAGCATTTTATAAACGGCAAAAACGAAAGTCTGTAATGTTTTTTAGCGATTTTAATCCTAGCCCGCAACGAGCAAAACAAACCTTAGCCCAAAAGCCTATCGCGGCCCAAATTTAACCTAAAATTCGCTCGCAAGCCAGCCCGTAAAAAAGATAAACGAAGATAAAAATAAATAAAACCGGCTTAACTCGCACAAATTTGCCTGTGCCGTTTAAGGCGCGGTAAATCAAAGTAAGAGCGGCGAGACCGAGTATAAAAAGGTTTGTTTCGCTCAAATTTTTCGCCTTTTCCGCCCGAATATGCTCGCTTAAACGCACAAAAACGCTTCAGCTCAAATTTAATCCGAAGACTTGGCTAAAATTTTATCGCAAATGCTCGCCGCATCGATACCAAGAGCCTTTTCGACATCCGCCGTAGCGCCGTGCGGGATAAAGGCGTCGTCAAACTCAAAGCTAACGATGCGCACGTCAAAAATGCGCCGCTCCTGTAAAAACGCAGCCAAAATCTCGCCTACGCCGCCCTTTTTTGCGGTATCGGAAAAGACGTACCAAATTTTATGCCTGCGGGCGATCTCTTGCAAAAGTTCGCTATCAAGCGGCTTAACAAATACTAGATCAATAAGGCTTGGGTCAAATTTACCGTCCGTTTTTTCCAGTAAAATTTTGCGCGCGGCATTTGCCTTGCCAACGGCGTTGCCGTAAGCGATAAAGGCCGCTTCGCCGCCGCCCTCGACCAAAATCTCGCCCTTGCCGAGCTTTAGCTCTCTCGCCTCAAATTCGCCCTGCGCCAGCGCAAAAGCTCCGCGCGGATAGCGAAAAGCGCAAGGCCCCTCGTGAGCGTAAGCATAGCGCATCGCGAGCCTAAAACTATCGGCGCAACGAGGCGCGAAAATCGTCAGATTCGGGATCAAATTTAGATAGCTCACGTCAAAAGCGCCCTGATGCGTCTCGCCGTCCTCGCCGACGATACCCGCGCGGTCCATCGCAAAGACGACGTTTAGATTCATGATCGCACAGTCGTGCACGACCTGGTCAAACGCCCGCTGCAAAAAGGTCGAATAAATCGCGATAAAGGGCTTAAAGCCTTCCTTCGCCATCGCGGCCATCGAGGCGACGGCGTGCTGCTCGGCGATCGCGACGTCCCAAAACCTATCGGGAAATCTCTCCATCAGAGCGTCTATACCCGTGCCCGTAGGCATCGCGGCGGTGACCCCGACGATATTTTCGTGTTCGCTCGCTAGCTCAAGCAAATTTTCCGCAAAAAGCGCAGTGGCCGATTTGGCGGCCGATTTTTTGATAGCCTCGCCGCTTTGCAGATCAAACGGGCTCACGCCGTGCCAGCTGGCTAGATGCCCCTCGGCCTTTTCATAACCCTTGCCCTTTAACGTCTGCGCGTGCACGACGACGGGCTTTTTCATACCTTTTGCGACGCTAAAAGCCTCAATGAGCGCCTTCACGTCGTGGCCGTTTACGGGGCCGATATACTCAAGCCCAAGCTCCTCGAAAAACATCCCGGGCGTAATCAGCCTAATGCCCTCCTCCATCCTGCGCGCCATATATGCGGCGCCGTCGGGCATATAGCTCAAAAATCGCTCGACGCGGCTTTTAAACTTCTGATACAGCGGCCCCGCCATCATCTGCGAGAGGTAGTTGCTAAAGGCGCCGATGGGCTTGCTGATACTCATTTCGTTGTCGTTTAGGATGACGACGCAAGGGTTTTTGATATCGCCCAGCTCGTTTAGCGCCTCGTATGCGATACCCGCGCTCATCGAGCCGTCGCCGATAAATGCCACAGGGATGCGATCCTCACCCTTTAGCTTGATCGCCTTTGACGCGCCCACTGCTAGCGAGATCGAGGTGGAGCTGTGTCCGGCGATAAAGTAGTCGTATTTGCTCTCGGAGGGCTTGGTGTAGCCGCTGATACCGCCGAATTTTCTAAGCGTGTCAAATTTATCCCAACGTCCGGTGATTAGCTTGTGCGCGTAGCTTTGGTGGCTAACGTCAAATATAAACGGATCTTTTGCGGCGTCGAAAACATAGTGCATCGCGACGATAAGCTCGACTGCGCCGATGTTTGAGCTCAGATGCCCGCCGTTTGCGCTGACGGTTTGTAAAATTTTATCCCGCAGCTTCCCGCAAAGCGCCTCGAGCTCTTCTGCGTTCATCGATTTTACGTCTATCATTACCTTATTATCTTTTTGATTTTTTCTAGTCTGGCTTCGATCGTGCCCTCGAGGTTGCCCGCGTCGCTTAGCACTATCGCTCCGCCCGCGCTGATGGCTTCGTCGGCGGAGATTTTGACGTTTTGCCCGGAGAAATTTTCTTTGATAAACTCATAATCCTTCGGATTTACTTTTATCTGCACCTCTTTAGCGTCTTTTATCTCGCTAAAAAGCTCCTTGCAAATAGCCGCAGCGATGTTTGCCGAATTTAGCGAAATCTCCTTTTTCACGACCTCTTTTGCGATCTCGACTGCGGTGGCGGGTAGCTGCGCTTCGCTAGACGCGATGAGGTTTTCAAATTTAGCCGCTTGCTCCTCTAGCTTATTTATCGAGCCGAGATATCTGCTCTCAAGCGCCCTTAGCTCCTCGTCAAATTTAGCCGCCGCCTCATCTGCGCCCTGCTTTATGCCGTCCTCTTTGGCGCGCCGGGTTTCGCTCTCTAGGCGTTTGGCGAATTCGTTTTCTTGATTTTCGATTTGCATTTGCAGCTTTATCATACTGCCGCTCATCTCGTCGGTACGCTTTAGCAGCTCTTCGATGAAGCTTGATTCGGACTTCAAATGCGCGCCTTGCTCTTTTTCTTCGCTTAAATTTGAGCTATCTTGCTCGCCGTTTAAGACGCGCTCTTGGTGATGCTCCGGCACGCGGCGAGGCTCGCTCTCTTGTGAAACGTGCGTCTCTTCGCTTCTTTTTTCCTGACCTAAAATTTTAAACCGATAGTTTTCTACGAAGTGCTCTTTTGAGCGCTCGTTTGTTATTACGCTGCTTTTCATTCTATCATCTCATCGGCTTCGCCTATTTGGAATGCCCCGCCCTCGGCTAGGGCTTGGACCTGCTCTACTATGCGGCGCTGCGCCTCTTCGACGTCTTTTACGCGCACCGCGCCCAAAAACTGCATCTCCTCTTTAAACGCTTCGCTGGCGCGCTGAGACATACTGGAGAGGAATTTCTCCTTGAGCGCGTCGCCGCTGCCTTTTAGCGCGACCATGAGGTCTTTTTTATCGACGTTTTTAAGTATCTCGCGGATGGCAGCTTGGTTAAGGGTGTTGATATCCTCAAATGTAAACATAAGCTCTTTGATCGTCGTAGCGAGCTTGTCATCGACGTCTTCGATGTATTCGATCGTGGCTTTTGACGCTTTTTGACCGAGGCGATTTAGCACCTCCGCCACGGCTCTTGGTCCGCCGACTTCGACCTTGTAGGACGTGAGGCTCTCTAGCTTGCCCTCGAGTACCGTTGAAACGCGCTTGATGATAGAGGGGCTGATGTCGCCTAAATTTGCCATCCTCACGACGACCTCGCTTCTAAGTTCGTCGTTAAAATACGAAAGCGTCTCAGCTGCGCTGGTCGAGTCCATATGCGCCAAAATAAGCGCGATAGTCTGAGGGTGCTCGGTCATAATAAAATCCGCAAGCTGCTGAGGCTTGACCTTGGTAAGATATCCGAAACTCTTTGAGCTCTCCATACTTTTTGCGAGTTTATCGAGGATCTTTTGCGCGGTTTCCGGACCGAAGGTGCGATATAAAATTTCTTTCGCGTATTCTAAACCGCCGCTTCTCATATATTGGTTTGACTGCATGAGAGCGTAAAATTCTTCCAAAATAGCGGCCGCTACGCTTTTATCCATACTCTTTGCGGTGGCTATATAGCGCGAAATTTCGGTTATGACGTCCACTTCCATATGCGAAAAAAGCAGAGTCGTGACATCTTCGCCCAGCTGGATAAGCAAAATAGCGACCTTTTCGGGCATCGAAAGGTCGTCATACATCATCTTTTGCTGTTCGTTTAGCTTTGTTGCCATTAAAAGTCCTTACGGTTGCTAAAATCCGAATCGTTTTTGACCAAGTCCTGAAGCAGCACGGCGATCTCGTCGCTACGCTCTTGTGCGATTAGCTTCATCTTTTCCAGCAATACGTCGTAGCGCAGATCGTCTTCGTTAAAGTTATCGCCGATACCCAGCTGTTCCTCAACCTTTTTCCTGGCGGCTTGGAATTTCTCCAGCGTATCTTCGCTATCGCCCAGCTGGTCGTCGCTATCCGGGAGTTCAGGCTCTTCTTCTTTGATATCTTCAAGCATCTTGGCCATAAACGGCACGATGACTTTTTTGTAGAAGATATAGAGTAAAACCGCGGCAAAAAGGTATTTTAGGATCGGTAAAAACGGCACTACGTAAAGCTCGAAAAACGAATTTACCTTGCTGGCAGGAGTTTGTCCGTCTTGACGCTGGAACTCAAAGTTGCTCACCGTGATCTCATCGCCTCTGTTTTGATCAAAGCAGATGGCTTGACGAATGAGCGCGTCTATACGCGCGAGTTGATTTTCATCAAGCGGTACGTAGGCGATCTCTTTGGTCGGATTTCCGTTCTCGTCCTTTTTATTTTCGTATTTTCCGTCCACGACGACCGCGGCGCTTAGGCGTTTTATCTTGGCAAACTGATCCTTGACGCGCTCGACTTTTTTTGATATCTCGTAGTTTGTCGTAGACGAGCTTTTCGAGTAGAGCTCTTTCATTTTATTATCTTGCAGGCCTTCGACCGGACCGATATTACTCACGGCTCCCGGCACTCCTTGCACTTCGGCTTCTTTGCTGCCTTGGCGCTTTTCTTCGATATTTTGCTCGCTTCTAGCCACGGAGTTTGGATCAAAACTCTCGCTTTGGCTATCTTTTCTGGCAAAGTCGAAATCTATGGTGACCTTTGCCACGACCTTATCCGCTCCGCCCACGATAGGCGATAGGACGTTTATGATCTTTTCTTCGAGATTGTGCTCGGCGTCGCGTTTATAGCGGATCTGTTGAGTGATCTGATCGCTATCGTATTCGCCGTCCTCCTCGCCAAGCGGCACTCCGTCCTGGCTTACGATTTTTACTTGCTCGGGTTTTAAATTTGCCACCGCGGCGGCGACTAAATTTTTAATGCCCGCGATTTGTTTTAAATTTAAGCTCTGTCCGTCTTTTAAATTAAGCACGATAGACGCACTTGGCGGCGTAGCTCGCTCGGTAAAAAGCGTTTCTTTGGGTATCGCGATGCGCACGATGGCTTTATTTATCGGCGCTAGACTTTCGATCGTGCGGGCTAGCTCGCCCTCGAGCGCACGCTGAAATTTGACCTTTTGCTCGGCGTCTGTAGCGCCGAATTCTTGCTTATCGAAAATCTCAAATCCGACCTTGCCGTCCTTTAAAATACCAAGCGACGCGATCGAAATCCTCTCGCGGTAAACGTCCGAGTTTGGCACTAAAATCGTGCCCTCGTTTAAAATTTTATATTTTACTTTATCTTTTTCAAGTTGCTGGATTATCAGCGCAGAGTCCGCGGCGGAGGTGTTTTCAAAAAGGACGCTATATCCGTCGTAGCCTTCGTTTGAGCTTTTATAAATGCTCAAAAATACCAAAAACCCGACCACGAGCACGATCGAGCCCGCGGCGACTAGACGCTGCCTTAGCGAGAGGTTGTGATAGACCTGGCCGATTTGCTGAACTGCGGTTTTAAAATCCATTTATTTTAAATTTTCCTCGATTTGTTTTAAAACTACGTCGTTTTGACTAGGCAAACCGATCGTTATACGGATCGCGTTTAGTCCGTAGCCTTTTAGATCACGTAAAATTATACCTTTTTTTAACAGATTTTGAGCAATCTCGCTTGCATTTTGACGCTCAAATTCAAAAACGATAAAATTCGTAAAGCTAGGCAGGCGCTTTATATCGTGAAGATCGGCGAATTTTTCGTATTTTTTCATCTCTTTAAAATTCGTCTCAAGCGTCATTTTTACGAATTCTTCGTCTTTTAGCGCTTCTATGGCCGCTTTTAAGCTAAGCGTCGTTATATTAAACGGCGCCCTTAGTTTTCCCAGCTCATTCATCACGCTTTCTTCACCGATGCCGTATCCCACGCGCATACCGCCGAGGCCGTAAGCCTTAGAAAACGTGCCTAGATATATCGCGTTTGGAAATTTAGCTATGAGTCCCTTCGGCTTTATCTCTTTTTTCGCGTCTTTAAATTTAGCAAACTCCTGATACGCTCCGTCGATAACCACGAGCGTATCGGCGTCAATCTGCTCTAAAAATTTATAAATTTCCTCGGCATCCAGGCAGCCTCCGAGGGGGTTATTTGGCACGCACAAAAATATCACGCCGATCTCGTCCTTATTTGCCTTGTAAATTTGCAAAAACTCGCCCAGATCATGCTCTTTGCTCTCGGTTTTAAAGACCTTCGCGCCCGCGGCTTTAGCGTAAATTTCATACATAGCAAATGTTATGCCCGCAGTCAAAATGCCCTTGTTCGCGTTTGCTTTTGCATGCACGGCAAATTCTATTATCTGATCGCTTCCCGAGCCTATTACGATAGATTTTTCGCTGACGCCGAATTTACTCGCTAGCGCGGCCTTTAGCTCGAAGTAGCTGTCGTCCGGGTAGAGGTGCATTTTATTTACTATCTCGCCGACTGCTTTTACTACTGCAGGACTCGTGCCGTATGGGTTTTCGTTGCTGGCTAGCTTGATGACGTCTTTAGCGTCGATGCCGTATTCGCGCACGACTAGCTCGATAGGCTTGCCCGCCTCGTAGCTCACTAAATTCGCCAAATTTTCGTTAAATTTCATCTCACTCCTCCCACGCGACGTAACTTCCCAGCCACGCGATCTCGTGACCGTAGCTTATCGCTTTTTGTATCGCTTTTTGGACGTTATCGTCGTCGATGTGCCCCTCGAAATCTATATAAAAATTCGCCTTAAATTCGCGCTGTTTGATCGGGCGACTCTCTAGCTTGGTTATATTTATGCCTTCGTCTCTAAAGGCTAGTAGCAGCTCCACAAGCCCGCCGGGACGATGCTCGGTCTTTGCCAGGATTGATGTTTTGTTTTTTTGCGCGCGCTCGTTTTTAAAATCGCTTAAGATAAAAAATCTCGTGCGGTTTGCGGCGTTATCCTCGATCGTCTCAAACAAGATCGGCACGCCATAAAGCTTGGCTGCGATCTTAGAGCAGATGGCGGCCGAGTTTGGCTCGCTACTAGCTAGCTGCGCGGCCTGCGCGGTTGATTTTGCCGGGATAAACTCGACGGGCGAGAGCATATGATCGTCTAAAAATTTGCGGCACTGATTGTAGCCTTGCGGGTGCGAGTAGATGCGCCTGATGTCGCCTAAATTTTCGCAGTTGCTCGCAAAAATATGATGGATATCCATATAAATTTCGGCTACGACCTTGACGCTATCAAACCGCCCGAGACAGTCTAACGTCGCGCCCACCGCGCCTTCGGTATTGTTTTCTATCGGCACGACGCCGTATTTGGCCTCTTTGTGCTTTAGTTTAGTAAAAACCGCCTCGATGCTAGCTAACGGCAAATACGCGCTCATCGCGCCGAAACGACTCTCGGCGGCTTGGTGCGTGTAGGTGCCCTCAGGCCCTAGATAGGCGACTTTTTCGGGCATCTCGAGGTTTCTGCTGACGGCGAAAATCTCAAGATAAATCGCCTCGATCGCGGCCTTGTTTAAAAACGCGGAGTCTTGCTCCTCGAGGCGGTTTAGGATCGCTCTTTCGCGCTCGGGACGATAGATCGAGCTACCGCTGGTTTGCTTTAGCTCGCCGATCTTTCGCACGAAATTCATGCGCTCGTTTAGGCGCTTTAGCACCTCGTCGTCGATCCTATCTATCTCGTTTCTAAGGTCGTTTATGTTTTGCATTTTCGCTCCCTAGCCCAGAAATTCGCACTCCAGCGCCACTATGTCCTCGAAGCTCTCGCGGCGCCTTATCAAAAAGTCCTCGCCGCCCTTTACGGCGACCTCCGCGACGCGCCCGCGAGTGTTGTAGTTGCTACTCATCGCAAAGCCGTATGCGCCAGCTGATTTGATGACTACAAGATCGCCGGGGTTTAACGGCGGTAAATTTCTATCCTTGGCTAAAAAATCTCCGCTCTCGCAGATCGGACCGACCACGTCGCAAGGGCTAAATTTTAGCTCTTTAAGCTGCTCTTTTTTGCATTCGTCAAAGATTTCGCCGCCGCTAAGAGCGAAAATTTTATGCCTAGCCTGATAGAGGCTCGGACGTATTAGGTCGTTCATCGCGCCGTCCACGATGACAAAGCGCTTGTCTTTGTTAAATTTCTCGTAAAGCACGCTAGTTAGAAAATATCCCGCATTGCCCGCGATAAAGCGTCCGGGCTCGCAAACTACCGTCACGTCCAGACCGCTTAAATTTGCCAAAATGCCCTGCGCGTATTCGTAGAGATCAGGCTCGCTCTCATCGCCGTAAATGATGCCCAGCCCGCCGCCGACATCGAAAAATTTGATATCGATTTGCACCGCTTTTAGCTCGCGAGTCAAATTTGCGACCGTTTTTGCAGCCTCGATAAGAGGCCAAACGTCCGTCAGCTGCGAGCCGATGTGGCTGTGGATGCCGACGGGCTCGAGATACGGCGAGTTTTTAGCGTGCAGATACATTTTTTTTGCCGTTTGCGGATCTACGCCGAATTTATTTTCGTTTAGTCCGGTCGAGATATATGGATGCGTTTTAGCGTCGATGTCGGGATTTACGCGGATGCTGATGCGAGCGGGCTTGTCTAGCTGCTTTGCGATCGATTCCAGACGGTTCATCTCGGCTTCGCTTTCTAAATTTATCATCAAGATTTCATTTTCCAGCGCGAATTTGAGCTCGTCGTCGCGCTTGCCCACGCCGCTTAGGATGATCTGATAGCTTTTAGCTCCGGCTAACAGCGCGCGCCTAACCTCGCCCACGCTCACGCAGTCAAATCCTGCTCCAAGCCCCGCTAAAAATTTCAAAACGCTTAAATTTGAGTTTGCTTTAACGGCGTAGCACACGAGAGATTTTCTAGCGTGAAACGCGTTTTTTAGCGCTTCGTAGCGGTGCGCCATATAATCAAAATCGTAAATGTAAAGAGGGGTACCGTATTTTTGCGCCAAATTCGTAAAATCCATAACCGACCTTGTTTAAAAATAGTTAGATTTTACAAAAATTTAACCTAAATCTCTCTTAACGAGCCTTAAAATGAAGATAAAAAGCGTATGTGCCGAGTAAAATGACGGGGAGCAAGACGCCGATCTCGGGCGAGATGACACCGTTTCTAGCAAACCTCATCATCACAAAAAGCGCGCCCCAGACGCAAAGCGAAGCGATCGTGAAGATGAAGCTTTTTAAAGCGAGGTTAAAAAATCGTCCGGTAACCGGCAAAAAATAGTAAATGATGAGCACCATAAACGGTGCGAAAAACGGCGAGAAAGCCAGGTTATAAAGCGTGGTTTTGACCGAATTTAGCCCGATACCCTCGTTTTTGAAAGCCTGAATGTAATCCACAGCATCGGATATCGTGATCGCCGAGCTCTCGGCCGCGGCATTTTCGATGGTTTTCGGCTTGAAATTTTCAAGCGTTTTCAGCTCGCCAAGTCGTTTGATATCCAGTCCTTTTTCGCCAAGCTTGATATTTTGGGGCAAATTTACGATTTTAGCCTGCTTGACCAACCAAAGGTCATCCACAAATCTCGCGCTAAGCCCAAAAGTCGCGCTACGCAAATTGCTGCCGTTTATGTCAAATATCCGCACGTCTTTAGCCTCGCCGCTAATGGGATTTAGACTGTCCATATAGACAAATTTGCCTTCGAATTTTAAGAAAATATCAGAGCTCGTGCGCGATAAATTCGAGAGTTTGACGATGTTTCGCCCGTACTCGTAGGCGTAGGCAAAAGGCGTAAAATTTAGTCCGACGTAAACGAACGTGATGGTAAGCGCGATATAAAAAGGCGGCTTTATCAAGCGATTTTTATCGATACCAAGCGCGTAAAAGCTCACCAGTTCGTTACTGCGAATCATACTAAATTCGCTCGCGATAAGCGCAAAAATAAGCGAAAGCGGCAGGACGTAATTAACAGCCGTAAGCGAAGTAAGCCCGAAATATAGCAGCTTTAAATTTGCGCTTGCCGGCATGCTTTTGAGGTTCGTGAGGATGTCGATACCTACGTAAAAAAGCGTGAGAGCGACGAATAAAATCACGAAATATTTAAAATAAAGCCAGCCGACGTAACGCGCGTAAAGGTTCATTTAGGCTCTTTTTTGCTCAAATTTGGGCTTTGAGATCGTATAGTCGCCGAGATCTTTATGTTTGCGGCTTGGGCGCTCAAATTTACATTTTGGCGCTTGGCGTTTTGGCCAACGGCCTTGCTAATGAGCGGATTTTGGAGTTTAAATTTCAAATTTGGCATAGCGACATTGCCGACGTTTTTTTCGATTTCGGCGGGATTTTGGATCAAATTGCGCCGAAGCAAAGATGTTTGAATTAGCTTGAAATTTGTACCCTTATTTTCAAATTTCAAATTTCTCTCAAGGATTTTTCGAGCCGACGAATTTAAATTTCGCTTTACGAAAAAAACCGACTTTAAACACGTGCTCTGCGAAAAAATAAGCTGCGCAAACTCATTTTTAAAGGATGCGTATGGCGTGATTTTTTTTCGTCCGAGACCCGCACCTTGAAAACGTTTATAAATTTGAGCCGAATTTAATAGCGCGAAAAGTTTTTGCGGAAGCGATTTTGGCGTAAATTTATCAGCCGTAAAAAACGGTAATCCAAATTTTTTAAATTTTAGTTTCGTAAAAAGGTCGGCACGAATTTTTGCGAGATTAAAAATTTTAAACTTAAGCGCAAAATTTCGGATAAAATTTGAAAAAAAATATTTTTGCCGAATTTTGATGCATTTTTTTTCAAATTTTATTTTGAAATTTTTTTGCGAATTCGATCCGTTTTCAAAGCCGCTCGTCAAATTTGACGCGAATAAATTTAAACGCCGAACCAAAATCTCGCCGTTTTTTCCTGCAAATAATAAATTTAAAAAGTTTTCGCTCCATTTTGTTTTATCCGGCTTTACCCCGAATTTCTTTTGCAAATTTAACCCTCTCACAAAATCCCTTTTTTAACGGAAAATTTTTGCGAAACGGCGTCGATATCGGTTTTTATTAGCTCTTTTAGCGCATCCTCGCAGTAACCCAAAATTTTTTCCAAACCCTCTTTTTCCTCTGCATTAAATTCGCCAAGCACATGGCCGGTCACCGCGCTTTCGCCCTTATGCGCACTTCTGCCGATACCGATACGCACGCGCTCGTAGTCTGCGCCAATTAGCGCATCGATTGATTTTAGACCGTTATGTCCGCCGTTTCCGCCGCCTTTTTTAAATTTAACTACGCCGAAATTTAGATCAAGATCGTCGTGAATAACGATAACGCGTTCAGGCTTATAAAAATCGGCGACGGCTTTTACGCTTCGTCCGCTTAGGTTCATAAAAGTCGCGGGTTTTAAAAGGAGTAAATTTTGAAATTTAAACAGCTCGCCTTGAAATTTGGCCGAGCTTACGTCGGTGAAATTTGAGTTTTTGAGTCTATCGATCAGCATAAAGCCGATATTGTGTCTTGTTTTGGAGTACTCGGGACCGGGATTTCCCAGTCCGACTATGAGTATCAAAGCTAGCCTTATTTAGCTTTTATTACGCCTAGAACCGCGACGCGATCGGCATCGACAATAGTGACGCCCGCAGGAACTGCTATGTCGCGCACTAAGACGGTGTCGTCTACGTCAAGACCGCTAACGTCTATATCGAATGAATTAGGCAAATTTTCAGCCGCGCATTTTACGGCCAGACGTCTTTTCGAGACGATCAAAACGCCTTTATTTTTTAGACCAACAGGAGTTCCGTAAGGTTTAACCGGGATCATATATTTTGAGACGACGCCCGGAAGCGCGACCTTTAGATCCACGTGCTTTAGCGCATTTGTCACAGGGTCCTTTTGGTATTCGACGACTACGACTTTTAAGGTTTTTTCGCCTACTTTTACGTCAAACGCAAGGCTCTCTTTTTTGCGAACCTCTTTTATAAAATCGTTGATTTTAAAAGCGGCCTGCACATTCTCTAATCCCTTGCCGTAAATGTTGGCGATTAGATAACCATCTCTTCTCAAGGCTTTTGACGCCTTTTTACCGATACTCTCTCTAACGATACCTTCTAACATCGTTTTCCTTTCTTAAAAAATAGAGGCTGATAATATCTAAATTTATATAAATTTCGCCTTACTTGATATCTTTAAGCGCGATGACGTCGCTTTGAAATTCCCTCAACAGCTCGGTATCTTCTTCGATAGATGCGACCATCGCCCGCCTTTTAGCGAGGTCGGCGCTTTTTATTTTAATATCGAGATTTTCCCTTCTGCTAGCGCTCCTTAGAGCCTCCTCTTTCGTGATTATCCCACCTATATACATCTCAAGTAGGTGCTGCTCAAAAGTCTGCATCTGATAGGTGTTTCTACTTTGTTCTATCGCATCGTAAATTTCGCTATCTCTGTCCTCTAAAATCATATCTCTTATTCTTATGTTTTTTATCATTATTTCGCAAGCCACGCGGCGTTTGTTTCCCGTGGTCACTACTAGACGCTGCGATATGATGGCTTCGGCGACCGAAGCAAAGGTCATCCTAATACGGTTTTGTTCCTCTTTAGGGAACATATTTATAACGCGTCCGATCGTCTCTTTGGCATCGAGCGTGTGAAGCGTCGCAAGCACCAAGTGACCCGTTTCTGCGGCATTTATCGCGGTTCTAACCGTCTCTAGATCCCTCATCTCGCCCACGAATATAACATCCGGGTCCTCGCGCAAAGACGCCCTAAGCGCATCGGTAAAGCTATCGACGTCTTGACCGATACCGCGCTGATTTATTACGCTTTTGTCGTCGTTATAGATAAACTCTATCGGGTCTTCGATAGTAACGATGTGATAGTTTTTCGTGTGGTTTAAGTAATTTATCATACTGGCCAGAGTCGTGGTTTTACCGCTTCCGGTCGGACCTGTTACCAGGATGATGCCCCTATTTACTCTATCGCAAAGCTTCTCGATAATAGGCGGAAGCAAGAGGTCGGACATCGTAGGAATCTTAGTCGGGATCGTTCTAAACACAAAAGATACGCCGTCCATCTGTAAAAAGATGTTTGAACGAAAGCGATAGTCGTCATTTAGCCTATACGTAAAATCCACGCTCTTTTTTTTCATAAGGTTGTAATAATTCGACCCTAAAATTTCTTTAGCAAGAAGTATCGAGCGGTCGTAGTCCAAAATTTTATCATCCATCGCAACGATCTCGCCGTTAAATCTACCGCGAATCACTTTGCCGGACTTTACATGCAAGTCGCTGCCGCCAAGTTCAATGAGCTTTATCAGGTATTCGTCAAGCACCGCTTTCATAGCGGCCTTTTTCTCGCTCTCGTCATCATCCTGCGCTATAGGCGCTCTGCCGCCGGACATTCCTAAGGAATCTTCATTCATCGCCAGACCGAGTTCGGCTAATAGCGCGCCCCTATCCTTACGTTTTGTTACCTGTGTTTCGGGCTCTTTTACCGCATTTGTCTGCTCTATTTGTATATCGTTTGTAGTTTGCACCTGTGCTACTCCTTTATTTACTTTTTTTTGCATCTCTGTCAAATTCGGCTCTAAATTTTGCTTTTCGGATCCGTCCAAATTTACGGGCTCGTCAATCTTTAAAAATTTTTTATCATCTTGCTCTTCGCTCTGCGGCACATCACAAAAATCCGCAGTCAAATTCGGCCGCACTTGATCCGAATTTATCTCGTTTTTATCAACATCAAATTTATCCGGGGCATTTTCTTTTTTATCCGTATTAAATTTATCCCCAGTATCCTCATTTTCGTTTATGCTAAATTTATCGCCGGCATCGGTTTTATCTTTATCACGCTCCGCCGAGCCAAATTCGTCTCTTAAAAAGTCCAAAAGCTGATCCTTCTCGCTGGGGGTTTGCTCCTCTGCTACTTTTTCCCGCAAAGGTTCAAAATAAGAAACGCTCGCTTTTTCGCTATCGCCGTCAAATTTCATCGCTTCTTGCGCTTCATTGGCTATTTGAGGCTCGTCTTGCGTAACAAAAACCGCAGCCTCGCTAAGCTCTTCTTTTTGCGGCGTCATCTCGTTTAGGGCGTCTATTTCGCTTAAAGCCTCGTTTATGGCTTGGAGATTTTCGTTTAGCTCTTGCCTTTTTGATTCCAGTTCCGAGAGTTCGTTAAAGTTATCAAAGTTATCAAATTTGACCACCTCCGCTTGTTCTTCGCTTTTTACAGGTTCGTCGTCTATGGGCTTTAACTTTGGCAAATCATCAAAATCGCCGCTTTTTTCAAATTTAACCGCAGGCTGCATTAAGGCTTCATTGTGCAAAGAGCCGTCCGTTTTTAGAGGTATTACGGTTTGGTTCGGCTCTTCTTGCAAAATTTCTTTATTTTTAGCCCTAACGGCTTCTATGTCGTTTTTTACCGCATTTGCGCGTTGATTTATTATGCGTTCAAGCTCGTCGTCTTGGCTGTCAAATTTGATGCTAGAGCCGATAGGCTCGTAATCCTTAACATCCTCTTCATTCACGGAAGTAAATCTTAAAGGCTTCATGGCTCTTCCTAATTATTTTAGCGCTTTCATTATCTCTTCAAATGCCGCCACAAACTGCTTTAAACCATCGTTTAACAGGTCTTTATAGACCTTTTCCATATCTATATCGGCTCTTTTTATCACGCCGAAAAATTTCTCTATACTGTCGTCGCTGACGGCGGTTTTAGGTTCGTTTTTGCCTGCGATAAAGGCTTTAATGGTGTCAAGCGGAGCCGTATTTACGGCATTTTGATACATCAGCTCTTTTACGTAATAATCCTTCGCCAGCTCATCGCCTTTTACGCCCGTGCTAGCAAAAAGCGCTCTTGTCGTAGGCAAGCTTTTATTTTCTATGATTTTGTAAATTTTAGTCGCGTTCATTATGCCGATTTGCCCCGTCGGTAGCGAGTTTTCGCGCATTTTTTCATCTAGCAAGCGGTCAAACCTGCTAACAAAAATGCTAATCACGCTTTTTGGCAGCGGCGTTAGAGGAAATTTTTTCTCATAGGCCTTTACGCCCTCTTCAAAAGCGTCCAAACACGCTACGGCTTGCTCAGGCGAGAAAATCAGCGTCGCATTTACCGCGATACCGCGTGCGGTTAGAGCGCTCATCGCCTCAAAGCCCGCTTTTGTCGCCGGGATTTTGATCATAACGTTTGGCATGCCGATCTGCTCGTGCAGCCTAGCGCCCTCATCCACCGTAGCTGCGGCGTTATCGCAAAAGCCTGGATCGACCTCGATACTCACAAAGCCGTCGTCGCCGTTTGCATAATGCTTCAAGAGTTTGATCGCGGCTATCTTGATGTCTTGCACCGCAAGCGCCTCGTAAAGCGCTTTCGGGTATTTTTTGCCCATTTGATTGATGACGTCTTTATAGGAGCCCGATAAAAACGCGGCTTTAAATATGGACGGATTTGAGGTCACGCCGTTAATCGCGCCGCTTTGGAGCAAATTTTCAAACTCGTTTTGCAAAAAGTCGCGCTCGATAAAGTCGCACCACAATGAAAAATTTATATCGTTATTAAACATTTTTATCGCCTTTTATATCAAATTTATGATCTCGCGCAAATCTTTTTTATCCACGCAACAAGTTGCGGCCCGCCTTAAAATTTGCTTCGCGCAAAACGCGATTTTTAAATTTGAATGCTCGAACATAGATAGGTCGTTGGCTCCGTCGCCCACGCTCATCGTCTGTTCTTTTGAGATACCGAGCATTTTTTGCAAATTTGCAAGCATCGCGCCCTTTGAAAAGCCAAACATCATCTCGCCGCCCACGAGTCCGGTTAGGATGCCGTCTTTATGATGCAAGATATTTGCAAAGCTAGCGTCAAATTTTAGCTTCTCTTGCGCTCTGTCCGTGCCTGAGTGAAATCCTCCGCTAAAAACTACGACCTTGATATCCTTGCTTTTTAGATGCGCGATCAGATCGGCGGCTCCAGGCATGAGCGGCAAATTTGAGCAAATTTCATCTACTTTGGCAAGCTCAAGCCCTTTTAAAAGCGATACGCGGCGCGTCAAACTCTCGAAAAAATCAAGCTCGCCCGCCATCGCCTTTGCCGTTATTTCGCTAACTTCATCGCCGACGCCTTTTGCCGCGGCTAGAAAATCTATCGTCTCGCCGTCCATCAAGGTCGAATCAAAATCAAATACGCAAAGTTTTATCAAATTTTACTCTAGAAATCGCGTTTTAGCAGCGCTTCGACTTTTAAAATAGTAAGGATGTTGTTATCTCTTTTGCCGATGCCGTAAATCATACCTTTATCTTTTAAAAGCGTTTCGGGCGGCGGATCGATCCTGTTTTGTCGTATCCTAATCGCCTCCGTTAGCCTGTCGATAACGAAGCCCGCGACATTATCGCCCTCTTTCATCACGATATACCTCGTACTTGCACTCGGTTTTGCGGCATTTAGAGAAAATTTCTTTCTTAAATCGATTAGCGGGATGACGCTACCGCGCAGATTGAACACGCCTAAAACGTAGTCCGGCACGCTAGGCACGCGGGTGTATTCGATGGGTTTAATTATCTCTTGGATGTTTAAAATAGGTATCGCATACTCCTCGTCGCCTACGATGAAACCGACTAGTTGGACGATCTCCTCGCGCTCTTTTTCGCTCGGATCTATCACCTGTCTTTTCTGTCTTTTTAGAACCTGATTTAGTTTATCATTCATGTTCTATCCTATTAGTTTGATATTTTTTCTAACTACGTTTTCAAGATACTCGGACGAATACGGCTTAGTGATGTATTCGGTCATTCCCACTTCCACGCCCCTTAGCCTATCGGTCTTTGACGTCCTTGAGGTTACCGCGATGAGCGGCAAATTTCTATATTTTGAATACTTGCGAATTTCGCCCGCTAGCGTGTAGCCGTCCATTCTCGGCATCTCGATATCGATTAACATCGCATCAAGCGCGTGTTCGCCCGATTTTACGATAGTTAGCGCCTCGACGCCGTTAGTAGCCTCTA
Source organism: Campylobacter rectus (assembly GCF_004803795.1). Taxonomy (NCBI): domain Bacteria; kingdom Pseudomonadati; phylum Campylobacterota; class Epsilonproteobacteria; order Campylobacterales; family Campylobacteraceae; genus Campylobacter; species Campylobacter rectus. Next base: position 2,212,750 of record NZ_CP012543.1, read on the forward strand.
TCACGGTTACTCCAAGAGGCGCCAGCGATTTTTGCATTATGGTTCTATCCATCTTCGAGTCGTCTACGATTAGCACTTTATAATCGCTCGGCTTTTCTTTGACGCTCTTTGAGGCTTCCATACTGGCTTTTATATCCACTTTTATATCTTTTGCCATCTCCATCATTATACCGACATCGATGATGAGCGTTACCCGGCCGTCGCCTCTTATCGTAGCGCCTGCGATGCCAGGGATATTTTGCAGATAATCGCCCATCGATTTTATGACGATCTCTTCTTGTCCCACGAGACTATCTACGATGATGCCTAGCTTTGCCTCGGCTACGCCGATAACTACTACGTAGGTCTGATCTCCGCCGTCAAAGACTTGCTTGACGCCGAAAATGTCGGAGAGCTTAACGAGGGAAAGCACCTCGTCGCGCAGCCTTAGCACGTTTTTGCCGTCGATCGTGTAGATATCGTCGATCGGCACGCGCACGGTTTCAAGCACGCTAGCTAGAGGAATAGCGAAAAATTCTTCCTGCGCGCCGACTAAAAGCGATTGGATAATAGCTAGCGTGAGCGGGATTTTTAGCTTCATCGTAGTGCCCTTGCCCAATTCGCTTTCGATATCGATTATGCCGTTTAGTTTTTCGATATTGGTTTTTACGACGTCCATTCCCACGCCGCGGCCGCTTACGTTAGTTACTTTAGCAGCGGTCGAAAATCCAGGCTTAAATATAAGTCCAAACGCCTCCTTATCGCTCATCGCGTCAGCTTCGCGCTCGGTTATGATGCCTTTTTCTATAGATCTGGATTTTAGCATATCGGCATCTAACCCCTTACCGTCGTCGGTGATCTCGACTACGATATGGTTGCCTTCGTTATAGGCTTTTAGCTGGATAGTGCCTTTTTCCGGTTTGCCGGCAGCCACTCTGGTCGCGCCGTCTTCGATGCCGTGATCGCATGAATTTCTTATCATATGCACGAGCGGATCACCGATTTGCTCGACAATGGATTTATCAAGCTCCGTCTCCTCGCCCGTGATCTCAAGGTCGATTTGTTTATTTAACTCGCGGCTTAGATCGCGGATCATACGAGGAAATTTATTAAATACTTTAGCTATCGGCAGCATCCTCGTTTTCATAACGGCCAGCTGGATATCGGTGGTCACTAGGCTTAGGCTGGATACCACTTGATTTAGCTCTTCAAGGAATTTCTCGCCCTCATATCTCTCCTCGACGTCGTCGTAAATTTTAAGCAACCTGTTTTTGCCAAGCACCAGCTCGCCGATCAAATTCATCAGGTGATCTAAGCGCTTAACCTCGACGCGTATGGTCTGCTCGTCCGTGCTCGCTCCACCTCCCGTAGCGGGAACTTTTTTCTCCTCTTTTTTATCGGCCGGCTTTGCGGGAGCGGGTTTTGGCGCAGGGACGGAATTTGACGGTGCAGGAGTTTGCGGCGCAGCCGGAGCGGCAGGTTTTGGCGCTTCGCCTCCGGCTGTTTTTTGAGCGCGCCTTGCCTGATCCTCGGCCTTTCTTACTTTTAACAGCCTTTCTATCTCGGCCTCGACTTCTTCATCACTTAAATTTGACAAATTTTCATCACTGATCGGTTCGGGCTCGGGCTCCTTTGGCGCCTCCGCTACGGGCCCCGGCGCTGCGGGAGCAGGCTCGCTAGCGGCCGCACTCGGAGCTTCGCCTTCGGATATCGCGGTTAGTCTTTTGCAGATATCTTCTATCTCGATGCCTACGTCGGTATCGTTGCCGTTATCCCTGATGCCGTGGAGCAATCCCTTCATCATATCTACAGACTCTAGCACTACGTCCATTATATCCGGAGTTATCTTTAGTTCGCCGCGGCGAGCCTTATTTAGCACGTCCTCCATATGATGAGTGAGCTTAGTGAGGATATCGAAATTTAAAAAACTCGACGAGCCCTTAACGGTATGCGCGACGCGGAAAATTCTATTTAAAAGATCCAAATCCTCCGGATTTGACTCGAGCTCGATAAGGTCATGGTCTATTTGTTCTACCAGTTCGAAAGCTTCAACTAGGAAGTCTTCCATTATCTCTTTCATATCATCCATGATTTCCCCCTTATTTCTTGTGCGCTTCGATCACGCGAAGCACTTCATTGTAAAATAACGTCGCATCAAATTTGGTCAGATACGCGGCGGCTCCGGCCTCTTTACTCTGAGCTTCGCTATAGTCGTTGCTAAGAGAGGAGTTAAATATAATAGGAATTCCCGAGTATTTCGGGTCGTCTTTGAGCGTTGCGGCAAAACGATATCCGTCCATCTGCGGCATCTCGATATCGCTTAAGACTATTCTTAGATGTTGATCGAGCTTGTCGCCGTACATATCGTAAAGATCTTGCATCCTGGCAAGCCCCTCTACGCCGTCTTTTGCTTCAACCACCTTTAGTCCCATTTTTTCAAGCGTGTCTTTGACGAGCTTTCTAGCCGTCGAGCTATCGTCAAGTACTAGCGCAAAGCCGCTCAAAAGCCTATTTTGATCGATTTCCACTTCGATTTTCGGACTATAAATGCCGAGTTCCTCCACGACGCTTTCAAGATCGAGTATGAGCAAAACCTCGTCGTTTTCGATGCGCGTTACGCCCGTGATCTTGCCTTTATCTAGCGTCCCCGCGCTCGAAGCAAAGGTCGCCGCCTCGATATCCGCCCAACTTATGCGCCTGATACGTTTTGCCTCGTGGACGATAAAGCCTATTAAAATTTCGCTAAATTCGGCGATGATGACGCGAGGCTTGATTGCCGCGTTTTTAGGCTCGTTTATCTGCATCCATTTGGCTAAATTTATCACGGGTATCACGACCCCGCGCAGGTCAAAAATCCCCTCGATATACTCGGGTACTCCGGGAAGCTCGGTTAAATTAGGCATCTTGATGATCTCGCGCACCTTTGCGACGTTGACTCCGTATATGCCCTCATACACCTTGTCTCCCGCCTGCTTAAAGATACGAAAATCAACAAGTTCCATCTCGTTTGAACCGGTTTTTAGTGTGCCGCTGTTAAACATCCTAAACCTTTACGCTCTTTCGAGCAAACTTAATATTTTGGTCGTATTTTACTACAAAATAGCTTTGCTCGCATGCAAAAGAAGGAACATTTATATATTTTTGTTTACCCAGTATGTATTGTTCGCCTTGGTGATAGTGTCCCTCGACGACGATGTCGGCTTTATAAAAAGCGTTATATCGGCGCATTTTCGCCTCGGCTAAATTTTTAAAATTCGGGATTTTATAATCTAAAATTTTTCGTTTAAGTTTATTTAAAATTCGTTTCGAGAGTCTGAAATTTAAAAATTTATCGAAAAAATTCATCGTTTTTAAAAAAAATTTGACGCGCAAAAATCTCAGGGCGTATTTTGAAACGAAGGGCAAAAATATATCTCCGTGCGCTATAAACACGCTCTGTCCGCACTCGGAGACAAACCTCGCAGGCTGAACGCCGATGGGGTAAATTTTGATGTTTTTAAACAGCGATGCTAAGTTAAAATCGTGATTTCCCTCGAAATAATAAATTTCCATTTTCTCGCCCAGCTCGTCGATCGCGCGGACGTATCGTTCGTAAAATTTGACGAAAAACTCGCACTCGCCCGCCAAAAAATCAAACATATCGCCCATCAAAAACAGCTGCGGCGTTTTTATCTCGCTGTTTTTTAGCGCGCGCAAAAAATACCAAAAATTTTCGCGATTTTCGTTTTCGTGCGAGTCGGCGATAAATATCGCGCCGTTTTTTATGACGATTTGCTCAGACATCAAATTTTACTTTTTGCGGCTCTAAATTTTCGGCCGCAGATTTTAAAATTTAGCAAATTTTGCAAGCTTGATTCGACTAAAGCGAATTTGTAAAATTTAGCGAGCGCTTGGTCTAAAATTTTAAAATTTACCGTCAAATTCGACGACTCGAATTTTACCGTTTGCGCTAAATTTTGATGCAATAAAACCTGCGCCGCATACATAAAATTTGTAGCCGTTTTTTTCGGCTCGGGCTTGAGCGTAACGGACAAAATTTTGTTAAATTTAAAAAACGCTGCAAACATAGTCGGCAAAGCAGCTCGTCCAAGCGCAAATTTTACCGCTTTGAATTCATTAAATTTTACCAAACGCGGACAAAACGTCAAAGTAAATAAAATTTTAAATTTGGTAAAATTTACCGCATTTTTGAGCTCGAATTTAACCGCATTCGGCTCAAAAAACGCGCCTTTAAATTTACCTGCCGGATGCGTAAATTTAACTCCTCCGAAAGCAGACGAAACCAAGCTCATCAGCACTCAAATTTGATCGGTTTGTAGCTAACGGATACGATCTCGACGTCACTTCTGCCGTTTGGCAAATTTAACGCGACCTCGTCGCCCTCGCTCTTGCCGATTAGTTGTTTGGCTAAAGGCGAGTTTATCGAGATGAGACCGCGCTCCAGGTTGCTTTCAGGCGTGCCCACTAGCGTATAGGTCTTTTCCAGCTCGGTTTCTACGTCCATAATGACGACCGTGGAGCCGAATTTCACCTTATCGTGCTCGTATTCGGAAGGGTCGATTACCTTGGCGCGACTTACTATGTCGCTAAGCTCCGCTATACGGCTCTCGATAAACGCCTGTTTTTCGCGTGCAGCGTGGTATTCGGCGTTTTCTTTTAGGTCGCCATGACTGCGCGCGATGTCGATTTCCTCGACGATATTCGGGCGCTCGACGGTCTTTAGATTTTTTAGTTCGTTCGTGATTTTTTCATATCCGAAAAGCGTCATCGGTTCGGTCATTTTTCATCCTTTGTTCGTTATTAAAATTTGCGCTACGCTGGCTGCAGAGCCGTGTTTTAGGTATTTTCGTAGCTTTTCGCAGCCTTTGATAAACTTCTCTTTATCGCAGCTCTCGTAGGCTTTTATTAGATTGCTCGGCGTTACTTTCTCTTGCAGCAGCTCCTCGTGTAGCGCCGCTTCGCCCATAAAATCAAACATTATATTTGCAAGCCCGATGTGGCGTAGTTTCACAAACATACGCGCGATCATTATGTCGATGGCTTTAGCCTTATAAGCTAGCACGAACGGCGTGCCCACGAGCGCGGCCTGCAGCGTCGCGGTACCCGAGCAGATGAAGGCAAACTCGCTTTGTAAAAGCGCGCGCGGCGCGTCCGTAACTACGTTAAAGTCGCTAACGTCGCCGTAAATTTGCATATCGTTTGCTAAAAAAGGCGGTACGACGAGTAGTTTTTCTTTGCCCCCTATCCGGCTCGCTACCTCGCGAAAAATCGGCATCAACCGTGAAATTTCGGCGCGGCGGGATCCGGGCATAAAAGCGATCTTGCCGCTTTGCAAAAGCTCGTTTTTTCGTACTCGAAGCTCGTCAAGCAGCGGATGTCCGACGTAGCGCGAGCGGTTATAGTACATCCCGTCAAACGGCAAAATCGAAGCCAAATGATCGCAGTACGCCTCGACTTTCGCCACGCGTCCGGCCTTCCACGCCCACACCTGCGGCAAGATATAGTAGGTCACGGGCGTTTTGATGCCTGCCTCTTTGATCGCTTTAGCTAGCGGCAGGTTAAAAGCGGGGCTGTCGATGAGTAGCACGGCGTCGCACTGCCCCGCTAGGCGCGTCATCTCTTTTATCGCGCGTTTTGCCTTAAAATAAAGCGGCAAAACCTCCACGAAGCCCATCGCAGAAAACTCCGAGCTTCGCATAAAAGGTTCGCCGAATTTCTCATCGAAAATGCCCTTTAGTTCGCACTTTGGCAGGTATTCTAAAACCTGCTCTAAGTGCAAATTCGCAGAGGCCTCTAAACAAGAGACGAGTAGCTTCACTGATTGCCCTCGAAGTCCGCAGCCACGCTAGCAAGTTCTTTTGCGCGCTCCTTGGTCATCTGCAAATAGCAATCAGCCGCCTCTACGCGGTAAAGCGTGCCCGTAGGCGGCACAAAAGGGCATTTGGCCTCTTTATAGGCCACCCATTTGCGCTGGATGTCTTTTAGCTTTTTTTTGTTTTCGTCGTTTAGCACGCTCATAGCTTTTTTATAGTTTTCGTTTAAGAGTTTATCTTGGACGGCAAATTCGGCATTTATACACTCGATCATACCCACGGTCGAGCTATCTTTTTGTATGCACTCTTCCACTCGTAGCTGTGATTCGTCGGCTGCTTGCTCAAAATTCGCATCCGAATTTGACGAGGCTTTCGCCTTTATCGCAAGCTCCTGCGCACCGAAAACCAAACCCGCGACAAATGCGGTAAAAATAATTTTTTTAAGCATAGTTTATCCTTTAAATTTGACGAAGATTATCGCTTAAAAAGGCTAAATAAACAATAAATTTTAAATTTGTAAGCAAATCGGGTGTTTTGAAATTTATAAGATTAAAGCGTGAAATTTAAAAACCCAAAGCCTGCAGGCCTTGGGTTTAGGGGTTTTATTTAAAATTTAGATTCTTGACGTTCTCATCTGTTTGCTTCATCTTCTCTGTCGGAACAGCGCCGGTAGGCCATTTGTGTCCGATAGGAGCACCTGCTGCAACAGGAGTAGCCACTTGAGTTAGCTTGATGCTGATGCCGTAAGGAGCAAGCTCGTTTACTAGCTCGATTTGTCCTTGGCGAGCAACCTCTTTACATTGTCCGAGGATTCTAGCCGCCTCTTCGTCTCCGTGGAATCCGTAGCTGTTTTCGCTAAAGCTGAAGTCCCAGCGAATATGAGCTTTTCTATGGAAAAGAAGCGTTTTTCCAAGAGCTTTGCTGATAGCCTCTTTTCTCTCTTTTTCATCGGCGATCGAAGCAAATTTCTCGTGTTTAGCTAGCTCGGCTCTTGCGACTTTGACGTCTTGGATGAAAGAAAGTAACGCATTTTCGCAGTTTCTTAGCTCGTAAGCGTGGCGATTTTGGATAAAATTAATTCTATCTTTCAACTCTTGCTCGCTTTGAGGGTGGCAAGTTTTGCAAGATGCGGTTAAGTTGTTAAACGGAGTTACCATAAAGTGATCCGTGATCTTCTCCGATCCGCTTCTCTTATACGGCAGGTGGCAGTCCGCGCACGTTACGCCGCTTCTAGCGTGAACGCTAGTCGAGAATAGCTCAGACTCAGGATGCTGCATTTTGACAATTTTAGCGCCCGTATCTTTATGAATATAGTCGGATTTAAATCCATCCTCTTTAGCTAGCTGCTCGTCGTAGTATTGGTCAAAATTTTCGATTTTAAACGGCTCGCCTTTTTTCCATTTGCTCCAAGGAAAAACAGGAGTCGAATCCGCATTAAAGTAGTATTCTACGTGGCACTGCATGCACACCATAGTTCTCATCTCTTGTCTAGTTGCCTTTATGCCTTGTTTAGCGTCGGCCTCGTAGCCTCGCTCAACCATGGCGTTTACCATAGCAGGTCTAGTTATTCTTAAGCTCATGTCCTCAGGGTGGTGGCAGTCGGCGCAAGACATACCCATATGCGAACCGCCGTGAGAGTCTTTTCCGTGTTTCTTGGCTACCATATCCATAACCTCTTTATAAGGCATAGAGTTCATCTTCGTCCAAGCTTGCTTCATCTGCGCGCCGTTTTCTTTTACGTCGAAAAACGGCATAGGCTTAGTCGCGGCGGCGGTCGGATTTTCGCTTAGTTGTTTGTAGTCCGTATCTACCATCATAGCCATAAGGTGTCCGGTGTGACAGTTTACACAGGTACCTTTTTGACCCTTAAACGCAGGCAAGCCGTGAGCATTCATATATTCCTTGTCGTTTCTTTTCGTCTCGATTTGGTCTATTTGATTGTAGAAGTGAGTTCTAGGCTTACTGTAATCCACGCCGAATACATACCCGTTCCAAAATACCGTAGCCGCAGGCCAGCGGATAATTTTACTATAAGGGAAAGAACCGCCGAAAGGAGTCTCTATTAGCTCGGTTCCGTTTGGATTTTCGTCGCTTTTATGCTCCATTTTTTTGAAGTCGTCGAGATGAGACGGGAAATTTTTACCCCATTTTTCAAAAGACGGCTCCGCGTCGCTAACTTTGTTTAGCATTAGCGGGTAAGTTTTTGACTCCTCTTTTTTATGAGCTATGTCGTTATAAAGAGCAAGTACGCCTGCACCGAGTGCAACGGCCACTAAAAAAGTAACCGCGTATAACAGTTTGTTATTTTTCATTTATTCTCCTCCTAGGATTGTTTTAAAAGTTATGTGCGTGTCCGGCTTGTCTGTGACAAGATACGCATTTTAACGGCTCGTTGGCATTAGCATACTGCCCGTGTTTACCCGGCAAGCTATCGCCTATAGCTCTTGGATCGACTGAATTTCTAGCATAATCCTTATGACACTCTATACAATTGTTTTGTATGATCTCCTTTTGCTCATCGCTTGCGGTAAACGATATGGGATTATCCAAGAAAGTAAACGCATAACCGTGCAAGAAGCCGTATTTAGCTTTCGCCAGCCATTTGCTTACGAATTCTTTAGGCATGTGACAATCTATACACGTCGTAACGTGTTGATGTCCGCCCTTAGACCAGCCTTCATAGACTTGGTTCATGACGTGGCAGTTTATACAGGCTTCGGGATCGCGAGTAAGATGCTGAGGACCATTAGCGAAAAAGAACGTAAAAATCCCAAATCCGCCCGTAAGTCCGATAACCGCCAGCAAAGCTATGACCCATTTAGACGCTTTTTTCTTTGCGTTTTCCATAATCGGCTTTCTAACCTCCTTTGTAAATTTAAATAAATCATAATCAGATCCATTTACTTAATATTATCATTATTTATCTTTAAATTTACTTGATTTAGATCAAGATTTTGAATAAAATCACAACTGGTTACAAAAATTTCCTTTACACTTAATAAATATTTTGTAATATCTGCAGTCAAAATTTTTCATAAAATGTAAAAATGCGGCAAAATTTAAAAACGGCTATTTTTACCGATTAATAACAAAAGCTATGATAAAATCTTTTTCAAAAATTTGAAAGCAATGCGCTCGTCAAATTTGAGTTAATCGTGATAAAAAGGAATAAATTTGAAAGAAATTTTAATCACAAACGACGACGGCTTCGAGGCTAGCGGCTTGCACGCTTTAGCTAGCGCACTGAGGGAGCTACCTGATACGCGCGTTACGATCGTAGCGCCGAGTACCGAAAAATCAGCCTGCGCGCACTCTCTTACGCTTACTAGACCCCTTCGCTTTATCAAGCTTGACGACGATTTTTACAAACTCGACGACGCTACGCCCGCAGATTGCGTCTATCTCGCGCTTCACGCACTTTACAAAAGACTACCAGACCTCGTAATCAGCGGCATAAATCACGGCGCCAACGTCGGCGAGGATATCACCTACTCGGGCACGTGCGGAGCGGCTATGGAGGGCGTTTTACAAGGCGTGCCCAGCATCGCGTTTTCGCAGTTTTATAAAAACGACAGCATCGAAAAACTGGGCTTTTCGCTCACGCAACAAGCCGTCAAATTTATCGTCCCGCGCGTACTAGAGGGCAAAATCTCCTTGCCTCCGCGCCAGTTTTTAAACGTAAATATCCCCGCCGTCTCCGCTCGCGAATTTAAAGGCTACCGCATCGTTCCCGCGGGCAGACGCAGCTACGCCACGCACGCGATGCTCCACCGTAACCCGCGCGGCATCGAGTACTACTGGCTCGGACAACCGTCGAATTTAGACTACGAACAAAACGGCGAGTCCGATATCAGCGCGCTTAGCGAAGGTTTCGCCTCGATCACTCCGATCATGCTCGATATGACCGCGCACGCGAGCTTACAAAGCCTAAAAACCGCGCTAAAGGATCAAATTTGAGCGAGGGAATTTTAGATCAAACCGACCGATTTACGAGGTCTCGCTGGCTGCTGGGCGATGATTTTAAAAAGCTTCAAAACGCAAACGTGCTAATCTGCGGCGTAGGTGGCGTGGGCGGTATCTGCGCGGACGCGCTGGCTCGCGCGGGCGTGGGCAAAATCACCGTCATCGACAAGGATATTTTTGATATAACCAATCAAAACCGTCAAATTTACAGCGAAGCAGTCGGCGCCGTTAAGGTCGGCGAATTCGCCAAAAGATACGAGTGCGTAACGGCGCTGCAAGAGCTGATGACGCCGGAGTTTATCGCAAATTTCGACTTTTCGCCCTTTGATCTGGTGATCGACGCTATCGACGACGTACCTGCTAAAGTCGCGCTTGCGCTAAAAACGCACAAAAAGTTAATTAGCTCGATGGGCGGCGCAAAGCGCCTAGATCCGACGCAGATCAAAGTCGCCCAGATCTGGCAGACCTGTAACGACCCCTTTGCTAAAAAAATACGCACCGAACTTAAAAAAGCGGGCTTTAAAGGTAAATTTGACGTCGTGTTTTCGACCGAGCCGCCAAGGTGCGTGAAGATGGGCAGCTTTATGGGCGTAACGGCGTGTTTCGGGCTAAATTTGGCGGCCTTGGCGGTAAATAAAATCATTAACGGCAAGCAAGGCTAGATGCGGCCTTAGCCTAAACTACCTCAGCCGTTTTAGGCGCGTTTTTGAAATTTTATAGATTTTCGAGCTTGCGTTTTGGCTGAAATTTTGATCCACAACCTCGTCCGCCGCCGCTTTCGCCCACTCTTCGTCGAAGCTTTGTCCGTTTAAATTTGCGCTGCTAGAATAGAGCCAGTCAAATTGCCTCAAAAACTCCTCGTGAGCGCACTCTTTCACGACGCGCACGGCCTTGGCGTTCGGATACAAAAACGTCGTTTTTCTCGCGCGGCGCACTAAATTTTTAAATTTAGCGGGCACGCGAGCGAGATTTTTTAGCTCGCTAAATTTAGCCGTCGTTATGAGGCAAGGCTTGTTTGCCGCTCGGCGTTTTAGCGCGTTTATCTCGCAAAAATCCTTGCTCAAAAATCCCGCCGTCGTATCGGTCTGCGCTAAATAAATCATCTCAAATCTCCAAATTTATCTCTAAAATGCATCTGTCGCTAGGTAAATTTTACCTAATTTTGTGCCGGCCCTATCTTTGTTCGCCGTAAAATTCGCACTAAATTTTACGCTTTTGCTTTTTATCGTCTCTGGCCAGCAAAAATATACAAGAGATAATCAGCACGAAGCCCGTAAAATCAAGAAACACGAGCTCCGTCCCCAGCCAAAAATAAGCAAACGCCGCCGCGCTCACGGGCTCGATGCACGCTATCATGCTCGCCCTGCTAGCGCCTATTATCTTTAGCCCCATCATGTAAAAGCTAAACGCGCATATCGTGCCTAGGAACACGACCGCAGCAAGCGCCGCAAAGCCCTGCGCGTCGCTCACGCCATTTAGCCGCCAAACCCGCGTGTAAAGCGCAAGCGCGCCGCCGCCGATCGCCATGCCCCAGCCTAAATTTAGCGCAATGGGGTATTTTTGATTTAGCTTCGTGGGGATGAGGCTGTAGATCACGACGCCAAGCGCGCTAATCAGGCACCAAACCAGCGCCTCCGCACTGATAACGAGCGAGCCCGGATCGCCGTGGGTGGCGAGCAGCATGACGCCCAGCACCGCCAGAATAAGCGCGATGAGCTCGACCTTTTTAGGCGCGCGCCGCTGTAAAAAGCAAACGACAGCGAGGATGAGCGCGGGCGCGGAGTACTGGATCACGGTCGCGACGGCGGCGTTTGAGAGCTCGATGCTGTAAAAATACGCGTACTGCGTCATCATAAGCCCAAAAAACGCGTAGATGAGTAGCTGCGGCAAAAGCGCGCGATCTTTTAGCGGCGCGAGGGCTGCGCGCGGCGAACGCGCTAAATAATACGCCACCATCGCAAGCCCGGCAAGGCTCAGGCGGTAGGGCACGAGCCAGTCGGCGCTGACGCCCTTTTGTGTGAACAGATACTGCCCGCAAACGCCGCTAAAGCCCCATAATACGCCGCCAAGAAGCGTGATGAAAACGCCAAAAAATTCGCTCTGAGATCTCATTTGCCGCCTTAAATTTAAAGCCAAAGTATATAGGTTTATGCTTAACTTAGATGAATTAACCAGGCAAGAATTGACTAGAACATTATATATTTACGGATGTAATTTATGTTTACAATAAATTATAATTCTATAATATCTATACAATATAATCTATATAACACGGTTTCTATTCCTGGTTATAAAAAAATTCTTTCTTGCCTTTTCTATAACAGTCTTCAACTATATTGGTAAGCTTGAAATTAAAGTAATTAAAAATTCTTTTAAATTCTGGAAGCTTTTCTTCTGACACCGTCAAAAATGGTTTTTCTGTTTTGAGTTCCTCAAAACACTGCTTAAATAATTTAATGCCATAGCCCTTATTTTTATAATTATTTATTACAGATAAATGACACAGCTTTTTTTCACTATATTTAAGTATGGCTAATCCCCTTAAATTACCCTCTGTTTCTGACAAAAGAATCTTTTTCGAGCCATTTTTGAGGGACGGTATTACGTTTGCAAAATACCAAATATCAAAATTTGGATAGTATAGCTTTGCATCTTTTATATAGTGATAAACCGAATATTCATTTTGCTGATTTATACAGATAGATGCATTATATAATGAGTCTAAGATTATATTATTATCAAAATGTATCATTTTTATCCAAATAGCATTTTAGAAAAAAGGTTGGAAACAAGAGCGACTACAATTAAAAATGTCAAAAATAACACAGCATCTATTATAGATTTTTTATGGTGCATACTCTTTAAAAATAATCTCCATCCGTTTATTGAATCCTCATTAATTGCTTTATCCTTAAATTGATACACCATCATAGTTGAATTAATATCGCATTTTATATATTGTTTCCACAACTTGTCTTCCAAAACTCTAAAACTTTTAATTGGTCTGCTCTTTTCTATCAATTCTGTTGTTGAATCCAGAATAACAAAAGCATTTATCTCATTAAACTTTAATGCATTATTTACTTCTTTTGTATATCGCTTGGTTGAGTTTATAGAAAAGCCAATTATTTGCACAGTTTTTGCTAATGGATTTACTCTTGCATCTGATAACTTTTCCTCTGATATATTATTGCTTATATTATTAATTCTAAATCTAAAATAGCTATTTTTCTGTTTTTCAGCAACACTCATAGTAATACTTGAATCATTGTTTAGGGTCGTATTGCAAAGCCTTATATTACCAAGTTTATATTCTTTGAGTCTAAAATCAAGCTTACCTCTATTAAGATATGTCTCTTCATTAAAAATCATATTCAATGTTTTACCATCGCATAGCTCATTTTTCATATCTTTAAAATTATAATTTGATATTTCAAAAGGAAATATAATATCTATGTTAAAATTTCTATCAAAGTTATTATATTCTTTTCTGGAAACCAAAATTCCAATTTCCATATATGAATTCTCTCTATCATTTGGCAAAAATATATTTAGATGAAGTACGGCATCTATTTTTTTAGATACATCAGAATCGGTCATGATAGACACGGTATCGTTAAAAGCTTTTTTGTCACTCATATACGCACTCCTTAAATATATTTAAAAGACTGTGGAGCAATAAAGTTTTGATATTCCAGATATGGACATATAGGCTCTTTATATTTTACTGCTCGTCTAATTTTAATTGCAAAACCTATATCTTTGCCATTAAAATATTCAAAATACCGATCCACATCTATGCCGGCATAGGTTTTTGTTTTATACCATAATTCTTTTGGGGTGTCTTTTAAAATTTCATCTACTAAGAATTCTCCGATAATTTTACCCACAGGCTTTGTAACATAAACTTTAACCTTACTAACATTTTTTTTGAAATTAACTTTTCTAAACTCAAATTTCTTGGTTCCATTAAAAATTGCTTCTGCAAATTCCGGTTTAATTGATAATAATGCGGTCATTCACTAGCCCTTCTTGTATAATATTTAAAAACATATCATCTGTTATTTTTACAAAACCCCAATACTTTGGTTCATATCCCATAATTTTCCTAATTTTATCTAATACAACTCTTTTTTTAAAAGAAACGTTATATGTCATTTTAATAATTTTGGGAAAACATCTTGTTTTAAAATAACTTTTTAACTCCAAATCAGTAAATATATTATGTGGCTTACAATATTTTACAAATTCTTCTTCATTTTCAAAACTAGATATGTGCCTATATTCTTCAACAATACATAAAGAAGTCGCTACGGATGAATAATTTGCATTTGGAGCATTTTTGTCCTGAGTTCTGTATATAATTAAACAATCACCTCGTTTTAACTGCTCAATATTGCTCATTTTTGTAATATAAACCTTGTGAATACTATTTGATTCCGATAAATCCTTCAAAATATCATAACTTTCGGTCTTTAACATAGAATCAGAAAACATTCCGGTATGATACTTAGGGTAAATACTTAAAATATATTTATCGCCACCTGTTGCAATGGATGGATAATCCAATAAAATATCCCCCTGAAGCATTCTTGATGATGTAGATATAGTTTTTACAAGAACTAACTCGTCACCTTTTTTTCCAAAATACACAAAACCGTACTTTTTTAATAATTTAATTAACAAGTCTTGTTTTTCAAAAACAGTAACATATATATTGAAAATACTATTAGATATTGCAAAGTCAAATATTCTCTTTATAAAACGTTCACCAAGTTTTGTACCATGTGGACTAATTTTCAATGTTCCAATTTTTAACCATGCATAGTTTGTATCAAGCTGAGGGTTGATATCTGCATTGTCCACTGGATTCTCTATTTTTAAATACAAAAAAGCTAAGAGTTTATTGTCGCTATCTGTTAATATGTGTGCTTTTTCACCTTTTTCAGCCTTCTTTGAAAGCCAAATATCAAATCCAACATAATCACTTCTTAATGAATCAAAAAAAGGGTCTGCTATACTGATGTCCCTTATATACTTTTCCTGAATGTGTGACACGGGAAACTCCATATTTTCAATTATTTTATCAAAAAATACATAAAAATTACACTTATTAAATAACCACAAAGCACAATTCAGCCCAAAATAACTAAATTTTTCCAATCGGGTGCCTGATTATCGTTTTGCATTTTTGCGAAACGGTTTTTCTAGGGTCGCTTAGGTAGATTTCGTGATGCGCTCTTTGCCCGCTAAAGTTTTGCACAGCCGTTTTCGGCGACGATCTCATTTATTTTACAGCATTTTAGACTCATTGCCAAAGCCGTCCACGTGTAAAATTTACGCCCGTTTATACAAAAAAGGCAAGCGCAGTCAAATTTAACCGCGTAAATTTAGCCTCACTCACCGCCTAAATACTCCTGCAAGCTTTTTACTTCCAGCGCGCTGCCGTCCTGTACGCTTTTTAGCGATTTAGCCGCCGCTAGTGCCGCCGACATCGTCGTGAAATACGGGATCTTAAATCGCATGATATTTTGTCTGATTTTCTTGCCGTCCTCGCTATTTGACTTGCTGTCGCTGGTGTTGATAACAAGCGCGATATCGCCGTTTTTGAGCCTATCCTCGACGTTTGGGCGGCCTTCGCTGATCTTATAGACGAACTCGCTCTCTACGCCTGCGCCCTCTAAAATTTTATACGTTCCGCCCGTGGCGATGATTTTAAAGCCGAGATTTATCAGCTCGCGCGCCAAATTTGCGGCGTATTTTTTGTCCGCATCGGCTAGCGTCAAAAAGACTAGCCCGCCAGTAGGCAGCGAGTTGCTCGCGGCAATCTGGCTTTTGGCAAAGCTCTTTGCAAAATCGCTTGATATGCCCATGACCTCGCCCGTACTTTTCATCTCAGGCCCCAAGATCAGATCTGCGCCAGAGAGCTTGTTAAACGGAAAGACCGCTTCTTTGACGCAGACGTGATTTTTCACTCGAGGCTTGAGTATGCCGCGCTCCTCGTAAACCGCGCCGTAGTTATCGTAAAATTTAAGCGCCTCGCGCAAATCGCCCTGCCACATCACGCGCGTAGCGACCTTTGCCATCGGCACGCCCGTCGCCTTGCTCACAAACGGCACGGTGCGGCTAGCGCGCGGGTTTACCTCTATCATAAAAAGTTCATTCTCGTAGATGGCAAACTGGATATTCATAAGCCCAACGACGCCTAAATTTAGCGCGATGTCGCGGGTTTGGTTTTCTACCTTTTCGATCATCTGCGCGGTCAAATTTAACGGAGGCAGTATGCACGCGCTGTCGCCGCTGTGGATGCCCGCCTCCTCGATGTGCTGCATCACGGCGCCAATATAGACATCCTTGCCGTCGCTGATTGCGTCTACGTCGAGCTCTACGGCGTCTTGTAAAAATTTATCGATTAGTACGGGCGAGTGGTTGCTGACCTTGACCGCCTCGCTCATATATAGGCATAGTTCCTCGCCATCGTGCACGCGTCTCATCGCGCGGCCGCCTAGCACGTAGCTAGGGCGCACGAGTACGGGATAACCGATAGCAGCGGCCTTTTCTAGTGCCTCTTTTTCGCTTGTAGCGGTGTCATTTCGCGGCTGTTTGACGCCGATTTTAGAGATAAATTCGCTAAATTTTTTGCGGTCCTCGGCGACGTCGATCGTGCGCGCGCTGGTGCCGATGATTTTCGCGCCGGCTATGCTTAGGCGTTTGGCGAATTTTAGCGGCGTCTGGCCGCCGAAATGCACGATCACGCCGTCTGGGTTCTCGTGCTCGATCACGGCTCTAACGTGCTCAAAATCAATCGGCTCAAAGTACAAAATATCGCTCGTATCGTAGTCGGTGCTGACGGTTTCTGGGTTGCAGTTGTACATTATGGTTTTGATGCCCATATCGCGTAGCGCGTAGCTGGCGTGCACGCAACAGTAGTCAAACTCTATGCCCTGGCCTATGCGGTTTGGGCCGCCGCCGATGATCATCACTTTTTTCTCTTTTTGCGCCGAATTTGCGTTTAAATTTTGCTCCGCGAAATTTGACGAAAGATGCGGTAGCTTCGTGATATTCGTCGTCGAATAAAGATACGGCGTGAGCGCCTTAAACTCGCCCGCGCAAGTATCTACTTCGTTGTATTCGAGGTTTATGCCCATTTTCTCGCGCGCAAAATAAATATCGTTTTGACCGAGGTCGAGGTTGTCTTTTAAATTTATGAGATGCGCGATCATCTTGTCCGAAAAGCCCATCGTTTTAGCTTCGCGAAGTAGCAGCTCGTCGTTTAGGATGTCCATATCGATACGCTCTTCAAATTTAACTATCTGCCAAATTTGATCCAAAAACCACGGATCGATCTTGCTCATCTCATGCACTTCGGCCACGCTAAGCCCGTCTCGAAACGCCTGCGCGACGTATAAAATGCGGCTTTCGTTCGCATTTCTAAGGCCATAAATTAGCGCGTTTTTCTCCAAATTTACGAAGTTAAATCCATAATAGTCCTTTTCCATCCCGCAAAGCGCCTTTTGGATACTTTCCTTAAACGTCCTGCCGATCGCCATCACCTCGCCCACGCTCTTCATCGCGGTGCCTAGATACGGGTTCGCGCCCGGGAATTTCTCAAACGTAAAGCGCGGGATCTTAGTCACGATGTAGTCGATGACGGGCTCAAAGCTAGCAGGCGTGCCCGTGATGTCGTTTTTGATCTCATCCAGGCTAAAGCCCACGGCTAGCAGCGTCGCGACCTTGGCGATCGGATAGCCCGTGGCCTTGCTTGCTAGCGCCGAGCTGCGGCTCACGCGTGGGTTCATCTCGATCACGATCATCCGTCCCGTTTGCGGATTTACCGCAAACTGCACGTTGCTGCCGCCCGTATCCACGCCGATCTCGCGTAAAATTTTAAAACTCGCATCGCGCATCGCCTGATACTCTTTATCAGTTAGCGTAAGAGCGGGCGCAACCGTGATACTATCGCCCGTATGCACGCCCATCGGATCGAAGTTTTCGATCGAGCAGACGATGATGCAGTTGTCGTTGCGGTCGCGGATGACCTCCATCTCGTACTCTTTCCAGCCTAGCAAGCTCTCCTCGACCAAAATTTCTCGTATCGGGCTGGCGTCTAGGCCGGTTTGGGCTAGTTCTTTAAATTCATCGATATTATACGCCACGCCGCTGCCAGCGCCGCCAAGCGTATAGCTGGCGCGGATGATGAGCGGGAAGCCGATATTTGCGGCTGCGGCTAGCGCCTCGTCCATGTCGTAGGCGTACTGGCTTTGCGGCAAGTCCATGCCGATCTTTTGCATCGCCTTTTTAAACTCCTGCCTGTCCTCGCCCTTTTTGATAGCTTGCGGGTTCGCGCCTAGAAATTTGACGCCGCCAAGCATATCCGCCTCATATAGCTGCATCGCGACGTTTAGCGCGACCTGACCGCCCATCGTAGGCAGTATGGCGTCGACCTTTTCTTTATCTATGATGCGTTTGATACTCTCTTTGGTTATAGGCTCGACGTAGGTCGCATCGGCGAAATCGGGATCGGTCATGATGGTGGCGGGGTTTGAGTTGATGAGTACGACGCGGTAGCCCAGCTGCTTTAGCGTTTTTGCAGCTTGCGTGCCGCTGTAGTCGAATTCGCACGCTTGCCCGATGACGATAGGGCCGCTGCCGATGAGTAAAATGGTGCTAATATCGGTTCTTTTTGGCATTATTTTTCCTTTGTTACGACGTATAGATATGAGGGGATGGTTATGCTTACGTAGGGCTTTACGGCCGCGCTTTTATATAGGCTCTCTTGGATCACGCCCGTGACCTTGCCCACTGAAATCCCGCTGAAAAATATCCCGTCAAGCCCGCTCGTGACGACCTCGTCGCCCTCTTTTGGACTGAGCCACTGGGGGATAAATTTCACCGTTATTCCGTCTTTGCTCCCGTGCGCGATGCCCGGGATTTTTTCCTCGCCGATTGATACGGCGAATATGCTTTTTGGATCATTTTGCAGCAAGGCCATAGGGTTGCCGTCCTTGCTCACGACGATACCCGCGCTCTTGCCTTGGTAAATCAGCCCGTAAATTTTAGACTCGTCGTAGCCGTCAAATTTATCCAGCCAGACCTTGTCATAATCGCTGATATTTACGTAGCTAAGGGCGCGTACGAGCTGCACTCTAGGCTCGTAGGCGGTCGAGTTTTTATCGACCAAAATTTCATTTAGCTCCTTTGCGAAGCTTGAAAGCAAAGCCGCCGATTTTTCCAGTTCGGCGTTTTGAGCGCGAAGCTGCTTTATCTCCTCACGCTGCCTAAAATGCTCGTTTACGCCGTCTTTTACAAATTTGACCGCATCGTCGTAGGCGGCGACTATGCGGTTGTTTAAATTTACGACGTACTCTGAGACGAGCGCGCCCATATCCAGCGAGAAAAATACCAGCGCGCCGATGAGAGCGACGAATAAAATTTTACTCTTCATTTACGAGTTGTTGTAGGAATTTAATCTCCTCAAGCGCTTTACCGGTACCTATGGCCACGGCTAGCAACGGCTCGTCCGCGACGAAAACGGGAAGCTTGACGATATCGCTTAGATATTTGTCGATACCGCGGATCAGCGCGCCGCCTCCGGTTAGCACGATGCCGTTTTCTACGATATCTCCGGCAAGATCCGGCGGCATCATCTCAAGCACGGTTTTTAGGGCGTCGGCGATCTCTTTTAGAGGTTCGCGCATAGCCTCGCGCACGTCCTCGCTCGTTAGCTCCACGCGGCTTAGCAGGCCGCTGATTTGGTCGCGACCTTTTACTACGATACTAAGCTCCTCGGGCAGCTGGATCGCCGAGCCGACGGAAATTTTGATATCCTCACCCGCGCGCTCGCCTATTAGGAGGTTGTATTTTTCTTTTATGTAATTTACGATGCTTATATCAATCTTATCGCCCGCGGTGCGGATAGACTTGCTGATGACCAGACCACCCAGAGACACTACGCCGATCTCGGTCGTACCGCCGCCGATATCGACGACCAGGTTTCCCTGCGGTTCGCGCACGGGTAAATTTGCCCCGATAGCCGCAGTCATAGGCTCCTCGATCAAAAACACCTCTCTGGCTCCCGCGCTTAACGCGCTTTCGCGCACGGCTTTTCGCTCGACTTGAGTTAGGCCGTAGGGCACGGAGATGATGATACGAGGGCGCAGGAAGCTCTTTCTGCGGTGGGTCTTTTCGATGAAATAGCGGATCATTTTCTCGGTCATATCAAAATCCGCGATAACGCCGTCTCTCATCGGACGGATAGCCTCGATATCGCCGGGGGTTTTACCCACCATCTCCTTTGCTTCGTGGCCGACGGCTAAGATCTTTTGCTTGCCATATTTTTCGCGCTGCACGGCGACGACGGAGGGCTCGTTTATGATGATCCCCTTATCTTTTACCAGCACCAGCGTATTTGCCGTGCCTAGGTCAATCCCCATATCGCTCGAAAAAAATCCTATTATCTGGTCTAAAATCATCATTCTACCTTTTTATGCGCTTATTTTATTGTTTTTTACGAAAATCGGCTTTTCCTTGCCGCTTACGACCTCTTTGGTGATCACTACGTCGTAGCCGGCAAGCTCGGGCAGCTCATACATCACATCGGTCATTATCTCTTCCATTATGCTTCGCAGTCCTCTGGCTCCGGTTTTTCTCTCGATAGCTAGCCTTGCGACCTCTTTTAGGGCTTCATCGTCAAATTTCAAATTCGCCCTATCTATCGCAAAAAGCTTTTGGTATTGCTTTAGTATCGCGTTTTTAGGCTCGGTTAAAATTCGCACCATATCATCCTGCGTGATTTTATTTAGCGTGGCGACCACGTGAAGCCTACCGATGAGCTCCGGGATGAGTCCAAAATGCACCAAATCGTCGCTTTCAAGCGCGTCCAGTAAATTTTCTCTGTCGTCTTTGGAGCGTTTATCTTGACCAAAGCCCAGCACGTTTTTGCCGATCCTGCGCTCGATGATGTCGGCTAGACCGTCAAACGCGCCCCCGCAGACGAAAAGGATGTTTGAGGTGTCTATCTGGATAAATTCTTGATTTGGGTGCTTTCTGCCGCCTTTTGGAGGGATATTTACGAGACTACCCTCGATGATTTTTAAAAGCGCCTGCTGCACGCCCTCTCCGCTCACGTCGCGCGTGATCGAGCGATTTTCGCTCATTCTGGCGATCTTATCTATCTCATCGACGAAAACTATGCCCTGCTCGGCGCGCTTTACGTCGCCGTCCGCAGCCTGCAAAAGACGAGTTAGGATATTTTCCACGTCTTCGCCGACGTAGCCCGCCTCCGTTAAGCTCGTAGCATCGCAGATAGCGATAGGCACGTCTAGAAATTTAGCCAGCGTCTGCGCCATCAGCGTCTTGCCGCTACCGGTAGGGCCGACTAACAAGATATTTGATTTTGAGATCTCCGTATCGTCCGGAGTCTCTCCTTTTCTAAAAATTCTTTTGTAGTGGTTATAAACGCCGACGCTAAAGACCTTTTTGGCTTTATCTTGACCGATGACGTAGTTATCCAGCACCGCCTTTAGCTCTTTTGGCGTCAAATTTTGATAGTCTCTAGTTCGCTCTTCTTTTTCTTGCTCGCGGCTCTCCTCGCCGTAAAGCACCTTATAAGCGGCGGTGATGCAGTGCTCGCATATAAACGAAATCCCGTCTATATCGGCTAGCAACCTCCTCTGGGCAGACTCTACCTCGCCGCAAAAATTACATTTTCTCGCCATTATTCTCTTCCTTTTGCTAAGGGGATACCGCGCTTGGTACTTAGGATAAATTCGCACATTTTTCGCACCTGTTCGTTCGCTGCGCCCTCTAAAAGCTCGCTAGCCGCAGCCTTTAGATCCCCGCTTTTTCTAAATAAAAATTTATACGCCCTATTTATCTCTTCAACCGTGTCTTTATCGAACCTTCGCCTGATACCGACCAAATTTAAGCTTCTGATATAGGCTCGGTTGCCTTCAGCCAGGCAAAACGGCACGACGTCCTGAGATAGCGCGCTAGCGCCCGCGACCATACAGCTCTCGCCGACTCTCACGAACTGATGTATCGGCGTCATACCGCCCACGACGCTATAGTCCCCCAGCTCCACGTGGCCCGCCAGAGTCGCGTTGTTTGCTAGGATGACGTTATTTCCTATGGCGCAGTCGTGTGCGATGTGGCAGTAAGCCATGATAAAGGCGTTATCGCCGATGCGCGTGATCCCGTCACCTTTGTGAGTGCCCGAGTTTATCGTGCAAAACTCGCGGATCGTCGCATTTTTGCCGATGCGAACGCCGGTATTTTCCTCGGCGCGGTAGCTCACATCCTGCGGGATATCGCCCACGATAGCGTAGCTGTAAATTTTACCGCCCTCGCCGATACACGTATCGCCCACGATCCTGGCGCCTTGTTTTACGAGTACGCCGTCGCCTAGCACGGCGTCTTTGCTGACGTAGGCATAGGCCTCGATCGTTACGTCCTCGCCGATCTTCGCGCCGTCCTCGACGACGGCTTGCGGATGGATATTTCTCATTTTCGCGCCTACTTATCGACGATCATAGCTTTTAGCTCGGCCTCGCATGCTAGCGCGCCGTCCACGTAGGCTTCGCCTTTTAGCACCCAGATGTTACCTTTGTGTTTTAGCACTTCGAGGCGGTATTCGAGCCTATCGCCCGGGCGTATCGGATGGCGAAATTTCGCTCCGTCGATACTCATAAAATAAACGACCTTATTTTCGATGCCCGCCTGATGCGCGTCGCTCATGCTCTTAAACGCGAGCACGCCGCCGGCCTGCGCCATACCCTCGATGATCATCACGCCCGGATATATCGGGTGACCTGGGAAGTGCCCCTGAAACACGGGCTCGCCGATCGTTACGTTTTTATACGCGACGATGTGTTTAGCGGGCTCTAGCTCGGTCACTCGGTCGATGAGCAGGAACGGATATCTGTGCGGGAGTATTTTTTGGATTTCAACGATGTCGATCACTTTAAACCTTGTGAGTAAAATTTAAAGCCGATTTTAGCCAAATTTTGCTAAGAAAAAGATTATTGATTTGGCCGAGGCGAAATTTAACGGCTAAATTTTCGCGCTTTTTGGCACCAAATTTAATGGGCGAATTTGTGGCGCGAGCTAAATTGACCTTAAATTAACTCAAATTTAGCTCATCCGCATTCGTCAAATTTGATTGCTTAAATTTGTTGTTTTGATATTTGCTCGAATTTACTCGGCTAACTTGCGTCAAATTCGGCCGATTTCGTTTTATTTTTTCGCTCGGCCAGCTAAATTCGGCTTACTTTTGCTTGCTAAATTTGACCGTTTCGGGCTCAAATTCAGCCTTGATTTTTTTGTCGAGCGGGTTAAATTTTGCCTCGAATTTAGCCAAAATTTATCAGAATTTACCCGCCCAATTTGCTTAAATTTAACCCAAATTTCAGCTCTTGCTTTTTTAGTCAAATTTGCCCGCTCATATTTCAAATTTGCTTCCAAATTTGCCGTCCTTGCGGCGAGAGTCAAATCCCGGTCCGGGCGGCGCAAATTTCCATCGTCAAAACCTCGCGACTATCGTTATAAAGCTCGTCTTTGGCGTAGATTTCGTATCTGCCCGCGTGAATTTCATCCAGCACGATTATGGGATTTTGGCTAAATTCTCCGCACAGCTCGCGGCGGATTTCCAGCTCGCGCGAAACCTCGATAGGCCGGTGGCAAAGCTCGTTTACGCTAGCGAAATTTTCGCCTGAGAGCTCGTTAAATTTGGCTAAATTTAGTAGCGTCACGCCGTCTCGCAGCTCGTCGCAAATTTGCGCCGCCTCGCTCACGCTAAATTTGACGTTTTCGCGCTTAAAGTGCGAGTAGAGCAAAAAATACGACGGCAGGGCGGCTTTGTCAAATTTGACGTAGGCGCGCAGCAAGCGGTAGTTTAAAAAATATTTGCGCGACAGATGAAATTTCACGCCTTTTTCCTCGCACTCTCGAACCTTTTCATAAAGCTCCAGCCGCTCCTCGATGCCGCCCGGCATCACGCGCCCGCTAATCTCACTCATAAGCTCGCTAAGCGGTAGTTTTTGCGCCTCGCGCTGCTTGCTAAGCCCGAAAATACAGCCGCAGTAGTTTTGATGATAGAGTTGATCTTTTTTAGCAAGCTCAAACTGCGCGTTCGTGCCGCCGCCAGCGCGGTAGTCCACGGCAAAGGTTTCAAGGCCGTATTTCCCCGCAGCCTTATTTAGCGCGGCTTCAAGCTGCGAGAAGTCCTTTTTCGGACTCATCAGCAGCGTCGTGGTGATAGATTTTTCACCTAGTTCGAGCGCTTTTTGAGCCGAATTTCCCACGCGAAAATCAAAGCAATACGCGCAGCGCTTGCCCTTTTCGGGCTCGTTTTCAAGGCCTTTTGCGCCCTCTAGCCACGCCTCGTACTCGTACTCGCCGCAGATGAGCTCGACGCCTAGCTTTTCGCAGCTCCTTTTTACGTCGCGAAACCTCATCAAAAACTCGCTGTACGGATGGATGTTGGGGTCATAGAAATAGCCGATGAGACGCTCGTGCGGAAGGTCGGCGCGTAATCTTTGCAAAAAATAGTGGCTGTCGACCGAACAGCAAATATGAACTAACATTTTTCTCCTGATTTACGGCTCGTCTCGCGGCGCTATACGTCGTTGTCTTAAATTTTGCTCGGTCATTACCCGCACGGTAACTCCCGTCGCAAAATTTTCAGCCGCCTAGTCTAGCCGTGCGATACTTCGCCTTTTTTATTTAAATTCGTGACGGTCGTATGTTACGCCCCACGGGTTAAAATTTTAAAGTTAAACTACGCCTATTTTGTCTTGAATATTTTTTGCCGATTTTACTAAATTTAACTGCAAATTTTATTAAAGCTAGCGGCTTAAATTTAAAGTCCAGCAAAATTTAAATCTGCACGTAGTGCAGCAACCTCTCACGTCGTAGGGGTTGGGGGATCGTTAAGGGGGAAGGGAGCTATTTTGCTTCGGCTTTGCCTCGCAACTGCTAGCAGAACGTAATTCAAGCCCCTTCCCCCTTAACATAAAAGCTAGACGCCACCAAACAACACAGGGTCTCGGTGCGTAAAATTTCGAGTTAAATTTGCAAATTTGAGCGTAAAAAGTCAAGGCAAAGTATCGCGAGGTGATTTTTAATGTTGTTGCAGTTTTTGCGACTAAGGCTAACCATGTAGGTTGCCGCAGGAGCAAAAACAAAACTCATTAAAAAGCGCTCGCGAGACGAGCCGCAAATCAGAATCAATCACTCAAAAATTCTATTATTTTCGCTTCGCACTCCCCGACGCTGCCGCTAAATTTACTCTCAAACTGCGATCTATTAAACGTCCGCTGACGCTTGGCCAGCTGAGCCGTGTGCGTGCAGATAAGCTCCTCCAGCTCGGCCTCGGTCTTGATCTCGCCTCGCAAAAACTCGCCGCACTCTTTTAGACCGACCGAGTTTAGCGGCTTTGGTCGCTGTGGATACCGCGCAAACAGCTCCCGCGCTTCGTCTAGCAAACCCTGCTCAAACATCGCTCGCGTGCGCTCTTTGATGCGTCCTCTCAGCTCGTCCCTATCCCAGCTAAGCTCGAAAATCGCCAAATTTGAAACGACAGGAGCTAGGGTATTTTCGCGTAGATACGCGCTTACGGCCTCGCCTCGCCCATTAGAGCGCAAAAACGAGTAGATGTCGAACCATTTTTGCAAGCGGTATGTATCGTTTGCGCTAAATTTGGCGGCAAACTCTGGATCGAGGCTTGAAACGAGCTCATAAATTTGAGCGTTGCTTAGGCCGCTTTCTACGCGCTCAAATTTAGGCGTTAGACCCGATAGCAGCGCCTTTAGATAAAATCCGCTGCCGCCGGTTATAAATAAATTTTTACCGTTTTTTTGCGCAAATTCGCGAGCCGTTTTATAAACCTCAAAAAACATCCCGACGTCAAAATGCTCGTCCGGCATCAGCAAATTTACCCCAAAATGCGGCACCGAGGCTAGCTCGTCCGCGGTCGGCTTGGCACTGGCGACGTCGATAAATTTATAAACGCAAAGCGAATCAAGACTCAGAATCACTCCGTTAAATTCGCTCGCGAGCTTTAGCGCGAGCGCCGTTTTTCCGCTAGCGGTGGTGCCGATGATGGCGAGTTCTTTCATAAAAATGCCTTAAAATTCGTGAATCGGCTCAAATTTTATCACAATTTACGCTTTTATAAGATAAAATAAAGCAAAAATTTCAGGAAGATTATGCAAAAATTTATAAATATTTTAAAAGATATTAACGAACTGATCGTCTTTAAGCACTCTATTTTCGCGCTGCCTTTTATATTTACCGCGATGATAACGGCGAGCGCGCAGGTAAACGGCACGGCTTGGTTTGGCTGGAAGTTGCTTATTTTAGGCGTTCTTTGCGCGGTTTCGGCGCGAAATTTCGCGATGGCGTTTAACCGCTACAAGGACGAAGATATCGACAAACTAAACCCGCGCACGGCAAATCGCCCAAGCGTTGACGGGCGCATCGGCAGGACGAATTTGCAAATTTTTATCGCGGCAAACGCCGCCATCTTCGTGCTCGTCGCCTATCTCATAAACGAGCTTGCGTTTTGGCTGAGCTTTCCGATCCTAGCCGTACTTGGCGGATATTCGCTTTTTAAGCGCTTTAGCGAGCTAGCGCACCTAGTCCTTGGCCTCTCGCTGGGTCTCGCGCCCATCGCCGGAGCCGTAGCGGTCACGGGCGAGATACCGCTTTTTAGCGTGCTACTCTGCCTTGGCGTGATGTTTTGGGTGGCGGGATTTGACCTGCTTTATTCGCTTCAAGACGTCAAATTTGACCGCGAGCACGGGCTTTTTAGCATACCTAGCGTTTACGGCGAAAAAGCTACGATGTTTATCTCGGCGATCTTTCACGCTACGGCTGTGATCTTTTGGCTACTTTTTGCGTGGGCTGGAGGGCTCGGCACGGCGGCCTTTGCTGGCATTTTGCTTTGCGGGGGCATCCTAGTGGCCGAGCACCGCATCGTCAGGCGAGATTTTAGCAAGATCGACCGCGCGTTTTTCACGCTAAACGGCTATCTGGGCATACTTTTTTTCGTTTTCGTTTGGGCTAGCCTATGAGACTGGTTCCGGCAAATTTAGACATAGTTTTTGAGGAAGTCGGCGAGCGAGAGAGCGAGTTTTTACGCGAATTCGACAAGCTAAGCGGCAACGAGGACGATCCGCTAGGAGCGTGGATAAAGCGTGCCAAAGCAAAGGGCGACACGAAAGAAAGCGATCAGGTGATACTGACGCTACTAGTCGAGCTTCACCGTAAATTTGACGAGCTAAACGCCTACATAAAAAACGAGAAATTCGTAAAACTCGAGCTTGCGCAATCTAGCGTGCTAGACGGGATAAATTTTGAAAATTTTAGGATAAAAGAGACTAAATTTAAAAACGGCGCCGGCTACTACGGACGCATTTTCATGCCTATTTTTCCGAAGCGAGACGTGGCGATATTTTTTGAAGCGCTAGATGAGAAAACCGCCAAAATCACACGCATAAACGAGAGCGACGAGAGCGACTACAACGGCTACGTGACGGCCAGAGAGCGCGCTATGATAAGAGAACTAAAGGAGATGAACGATGAATAACGACTTGATAATATTTGTCATTTTCGGGCTGATTTTGACGGTGCTTTTCGTGCTGGTTTTTATAAAAGATTTAGAGGCATCGAGAAAATTTTCAAGATACGAAAAAGCGATCGAAGGCCTGATACAAGAGCTTCACGCGGTAAAAAAGCAGGTCGCGAATTTTGACCGAAGCGAGCCGGCCGAATTTGACGTAGTGCAGCTAGAAAGCAATCTCGAACAGCGTTTAAACGAAAAAATAAATCAAAAAATAACCCCGATAATAAACACCCTCCAAGGCATCGAAAGCTCGATAGATAGCTTCCAAAGCCAGCAGCAAGATAGGCTATTTACGCTTGAGGAGCGCACCAAAAGTATCAGCAAGATCTCCGCTCCAAACGGCGAGGACGACGAAAAGCGAATCGTGCAGATGTATAGCGAAGGCAAAAGCGTCGAAAGCATCGCAAAAGAGCTGTGCGTGGGCGTCGGCAAGGTCGAGCTGACGCTGAAACTGCGGGAGCTGATATAGTTTTAAAACCCAGGCGCGAAATATAAAAAAATAACATTATTTTTATACGCGAATTTTAAAAAAATTTAAAGCTTAACTTCCTATAATGCCTCTTAACCAAATCAAAATTAAATCGTTTTGATAAAATTTAAGGGCGGAAAAATGTTAATAGACGGGCATGGACGGACGGTTGATTATCTGCGTATTTCGGTCACGCAAAGGTGTAACTTTAGGTGCAAATACTGCATGCCTAAAACTCCGTTTAGCTGGGAACCAAGAGAAAATTTACTGAGCTTTGAGGAGCTGTTTTTATTTGTCAAAGTTTGCCTAGACGAAGGCATAAAAAAGATCCGTATCACGGGTGGAGAGCCGCTACTACGCAAGGATCTGGACAAATTTATCGCGATGATAAACCAGCACAACCCCGAGGTCGATCTAGCCATTACGACAAACGGCTTTATGCTAAAACACTACGCAAAAGCCCTAAAAAACGCGGGTTTAAAGCGCATAAATATGTCGCTTGACAGCTTAAATCCCAAAAAAGCCAAATTTATCGCACAAAAAAGCGTCCTGCACGAGGTTTTAGCGGGCCTTGACGCGGCGCTTGAAGCCGGGCTAAAAGTCAAGCTAAACACCGTCGCGCTAAGAGGCGTAAACGACGACGAGATCGTCTCTTTGCTAGAGTTTGCGCGCTCTATGGATTGTCAAATCCGCTTTATCGAATACATGGAAAACATCTACGCAACGGGCGAGCTAAAAGGTATGAAATCGGCTGAAATTTTGGACGTTATCGCGCAAAAATATCGCTTCAAAGCGGCCGAAAAAATCCAAACAGGCCCCGCTAGCATCTACCGTCTGGAGGACGGCTATACCTTTGGCGTCATCGACCCGCACAAACACGACTTTTGCGAGAGCTGCAACCGCATCCGCCTCACGGCCGAGGGGCATCTCATTCCGTGCCTGTATTTCGAGGATGCGATGAGTATAAAAGACGCCGTGAGAAAGGGCGATGTCGCGGGCGCGAGCGAGATCTTGCGCCAGGTGCTGCAAAACAAGCCCAAAGAAAACAAATGGGCGATCGGCGCTCAAAACGAAACTTCAAGTCGCGCCTTTTACCAAACGGGCGGCTGAAATTCGGGCTAAATTTACGCTAGATTTAACGTAGATTTGGCCTGCTTTTTATTAAATTTTGGCTCTCTTTAACTTAAGCTCATGCAAAGGAGCAGTGAGTTACGATGAGAACTATGTTCTTGAAAAGTAACGAGTGTAGCGAAGTAGAGAAGACGGGAGATACGCTAAACAAAATTTAAAGAAATCTTCTTAAGCGTAGCGACGGTAGCGACCGCAGGGAAACTAAACAAAGAGAATTTCTTGCTTTATCTAAAGGAATGTGTTATGCTCTACTTCACTGTATTCGTAGCTTTTCAAGACGCAGCTACGAGTGTAGCGAAGTAGAGTTTAGATACAATAACAGTAAAGATGCAAAACAAGCGAAGCGCTCACGAAGTGATGTTTCTATAAAAGAGCTCTATCATATTGTGCTAAAATTGATAAGAGGTCTTGTAAGTAGCAACGCAAGTCGTAGCTAAAATCCGCTTAACTTATCTTGAGCCTAAATTTAAATCAAATTTAATCACAAAATTTGCAATCTATTTTTAATTTATCCTTATAAATTTTATATTTTTTATCCGTAAATTTATCGCCGTTTTTCTAGCAAAACCCACTCAAATTTGACGCAAAATCCGTTTTGTTCAATAAAATCACCCTTCAAATTTTGCTATAATCGCCCAAAATTTAAAAGGTAAAATTTGAGTTTAAACTTAGTCGAGAATTTTTTGAGTATCCAAGGCGAAGGCGCAAGCAGCGGCCGTCTGGCGATTTTTCTACGATTTGCGGGCTGCAATCTAAACTGTGCGGGCTTTGGCGTGCGAGCTATCTCGCCCAAAACCGGCGAAACGCTAGTGGGCTGCGATACGGTTCGCGCGGTTTTTACGGGGCATTTTTCGTATCAAAAAATCTCGCGCGCGGACGAACTTGCCAAAATCACGCAAAATTTGAGCGTAAATTTGCGCCAAAAGCCCATCCTCGTCATCACGGGCGGCGAACCGCTACTGCATCATAAAAACCGAATTTTGCTGGATTTTTTGGATTTTGCAACTAGCGAGGGTTACGAGCCGCATTTTGAGACGAACGGCACTATCGAGGTAGATTTCGCTAGATTTGAGATTTATAAAAAATGCCGTTTCGCCGTCAGTGTCAAGCTTGAAAACAGCGGCGAGAGCGAGGCTAGGCGCATAAATGCTACCGCGCTAAAAGCGATAAAGCAAAACGCTGCCGGCAGTTTTTATAAATTCGTCCTTGATAAAAAAAGCGTTGAGGACGGCTCGGCAATAGCGCAAATTTCACGTATTTTAGGCCTTTGCGACGCGGATGTCTTTTGTATGCCGCAAGGTTATGATAAAATAAGCCTCGAGCGAAACGCTAGGGCGGTTGCGCAGTTTGCGATCAAGCACGGCTTTAACTACTCCGATCGCCTGCACATCAGGCTTTGGGGCGCAAAGGAAGGAGTTTGAGACTTAAATTTGAGCGGCTTGACGGCAAAAGAGGGCTGTTAAAAAGTCAAATTTGATGCCGTAAAGACACGGGTCATAAACGCAAAATTGCTTAAATTTTATTTGAACGAACAAATCGCAAGATAAAGCCGCCAAATGGCAAGCGAGAAGTCGCGAAATTTCACAAAGCGATACAAACGAGCCTAAGCGGCGACTTTAAACGCGAAGCTTGGTTGCAAGATAGAAATCATACGTCGTTGTCAGTTCGGGTAAAACAGCGCGAAAGCTAAATTTAAGCTGCGAAGCCGAGTTTAAAATTTGAGTCTTTTTAAAATAAAAGGATCGATATCGTATAAGAAATCGGCGAAATTCGGGCATAGAAACTAAATTTAAGAAACGGAGCCAAAATGATAATTAGAAAAATGTTTAAATTTGAAAACGCTCACATCGTTAGATTTTGCAGCTCAAAACGCTGCAAAACCAGCATCCACGGGCACTCTTACAGGGCCGAAATTTTACTTGAGTCAAATTTTCTCGATAATGCGGGAATGGTGTATGATTTTGGCCTGATGAAGCGTAATATCGGCTGCATCATCGACAGCTTTGATCACTGCACGACGATATTTCGCGGCGATAACGAAGAGTATAAAAACGACCTCAAAAAACACTCCGCGCGCTGGATCGAGATCCCGCTAAATCCCTCCGCAGAGCAGTTTTGCAGGATATTTTTCGTGATGATCGATAGGCTGCTAAAGACCACGCAGATGCAAAACGGCGAGCGTGAAGTGAAACTTCACAGCGTCATCGTTCACGAGACCGACACGGGCTATGCCCAGTGCTTCAAAAAGGACGCGTATAATGTCAAAATGGGCGAGGTAAATTTGAGCGAAATCGTCTTTTCCGAGGGCGTGAGAGCAGAGTGGGAGGATGCGGAGCTGTTTGAAAAAATCAAGCTGGGCAAAAAAATAGTAAATCCAAAGGAGGTCTAGCGCGGATGGGGAAAATTTTTGCGATCTTGATGCTGGCGGCGCTGTTTTTTAGCGGTTGCGAGGAGAAAAAGGAGCCTGCGGCGCTAGATCTGGGAGACAGCGTGCCTAGCGACGTGCCTATCGCGCAAAGCGACGCAAACGTGAGCATCGATGAAAATATGCCGCCCGAGCCGGTGCCCGAAAAATGAAATTTAACGAGCATCTCTCACAGCTTTACGAGCTGGCGCGCTCCATCCATATCGGGCTTGCCTTTACGCTTTTGGCGCTAGTAGCGGCGCACTTTTGTCTGATAAATTTCGGCGTAAATTCGCCCGCCTACGCTAAGCGTATCAGGCTATTTTTGCCCGCTTACTACGCGTTTTTGGCCGCGATGATGCTTACGGGACTACTTTTGATGAGCGTTTTTTACTTTTATCCGAGCCCCAAAGCTCTCGTGATGATCGCGGTTTGGGTCATTTTAATCGGGCTTGGAGCGATGGAGTTTAAACGGCTAAAGGCGGCGATGAAAACTAAAAATTTCGCCGCTTTTAGAGCCAAAATGCGCCTAAAAATCGCGGCCGATTTTGTTTTGATACTAATTGCAAGCGGGGTGAGATGAAATTTTTATATTCAAAAGAGGCTAAAAACGAGCGAATCAGGCTTGAGGGCGAGGCGTTTTTGCACCTAAAGGCGAGGCGCGCAAAGATAGGCGAGCGCATCGACGTGAGAAATTTGACCGACGGACAAAACCACATCTATGAAATCATAAATTTGGACAAAAGGGGCGCGGAGCTAAATTTGATATTTTCGCACGACGTGGAAGCGCGAAATAGCAATCTAACGCTAGCCTGGGCCGTCGTCGATCCAAAAACGATCGAAAAAGCTCTACCTAGCCTAAACGAGATAGGCGTAGCTAAAATCGTCTTTTTTTACGGCGAATTTTCGCAAAAAAACTTTAAGCTCGATTTTTCGCGGCTGGAGCGCATTTTGATAAGCTCGTGCGAGCAGTGCGGGCGAAACGATTTGATGAAATTTGAAATTTATAAGAGCCTGGACGAGCTGGTCAAATTTTACCCAAACGTCGCTCTTATCGACTTTGAAGGCGAAAACTTAGACGGCTACGCGGGCAAGGAAATTTTAGCGATCGGGCCAGAGGGCGGATTTAGCCGGAGCGAACGAGAAGCGGTCGCGAAAAAATACGGACTAAAAGCAAAAAATATCTTGCGCTCGCAAACGGCGATTTTAGGCGTTACGGCTAAGATTTTGATTTAAATTTGATTTTTTAAGCTGTTTTTTGTATAATCTCGCCTTACTTTAAATGAAAATTAAAAATCAGAAGATAAAAGGACAAGAAATGAAAAAAGAAATTCATCCGGAATTTGTTGAGTGCAAAGTAACTTGCGCTTGCGGAAACACATTCACGACAAAATCTAACAAAAGCGAAATCAGAGTGGACATCTGCTCAGAGTGCCATCCGTTTTTCACGGGCAGCGAAAAGATCGTAGATAGCGCGGGCCGCGTCGATAAATTTAAGAAAAAATACAATATGAAATAACGCTTTGCTTTATTTCGTTCCTACGCCGATAGGAAATTTAAGCGATATCTCGCTTCGCGCTTTGAGCGTTTTGCGCGAGTGCGAGATACTCTTTTGCGAAGATACCAGAGTCGCAAAATCTCTCATAAACCTGCTAAATACGCGTTTTGACGCAAATATAAATATCCAAAAATTTATCCCGCTACACACGCATAACGAAGATAAAATTTTATCCAAAATCGAGCTTGAAATTTTTGATAAAAACGTAGCGTTTTTAAGCGATGCGGGTATGCCCGGCATCAGCGATCCGGGAGCCGCGCTCGTAAATTTCGCGATAAAAAACGGTATCGCATACGAGGTGCTAAGCGGCTCAAACGCCGCGCTTTTAGCCGTCGTCGCGAGCGGACTTTGCGAGAAAGAATTTTGCTTTCTGGGATTTTTACCAAATAACGGCAAAGAGCGGGCCGCAGCAGTGCAAAATGCGCTAAATTCGCCCTTCCCGGCAGTCATCTACGAAAGTCCAAAGCGCATACTTTCGCTCGTTTTAGACTTTGCTAAACTCGAGCCAAGCAGAGAAATTTTTGCCATAAAAGAGGCGACAAAGAAATTTGAAACCAAATTTAAAGCCCCGGCAATCAAGCTGGCGCAAAAGCTGCAAGAGACAAATTTAAACGGCGAGTGGTGCGTCGTCGTGCAGAAAAATCCAAATTTTACTCCTGAAAAAATCACTCAAGAAGATATTTTGGAGCTTGAAATTTCTCCAAAGGCCAAGGCCAAACTCCTAGCCAAAATCACAGGCAAAAACGCCAAAGAAATTTACTCCGAACTCGCGTGCTAAAACTCGCACGCAGACTTAGACAAGCGGCGAATTTATCCGAAATTTAGCTAAATTTTACCGATTTTTAGCTATCATCGGGCGATGATAATATACGGAAAACAGCTATTTTTGCACATCATAAAAAACTATAAAAAAAGCGTCAAAACGGTCTATCTCGCCAAAGAGTGCGACAAAGCGCTATTTTCGCAGATCGTAGGCGTCGGCGCGCCGATAAAACGCGTGGATAATCAAAAAGCCCAAGCTCTCGCGCACGGCGGCAATCACCAGGGTTTTTTGGCCGAGGTTGAGGAGTTTGAGTTTAAAAGCCTTGACGAGATAAAAAAACAAAATTTTATAGCCATTTTATACGGACTTAGCGATGTGGGCAACATCGGCGCTATCGTTCGCACCGCACATGCTTTGGGTTGCGGCGGAGTCGTAATAGTAGCTAAAAATTTAGCGATGGAGGGCGTACTGCGAGCCAGCAGCGGAGCGGCCTATGAAACCGATATCGCGCTTGTAGAGGACGGACTTAGCTTGCTAAACGAGCTAAAACAAGTCGGATTTAAAATTTACGCCACGGCAAGCGGCGGCAAAAACGCTCACGAGGTCAAATTTGACCGAAAAGTCGCGCTCGTGATGGGCAGCGAGGGCGAGGGTCTGCACAAAAAAGTCCTCACCAAAAGCGACGAAATAGTAGGAATAAAAATGAAAAACGACTGGGACAGTCTAAACGTCTCCGCCGCTTTTGCGATACTTTGCGATAGGATTATAAATGAATGATATAAGTTTGCTAAAAGAGCTGGGGCTTAGCGAAGTAGCCAGAAGGACGCACATAGAAGCCGAGTATTTAGGCTATATCGTTGATAAAAACTTCGAAAAATTGGCGCGATTTAACGTTAAAGGTTTTATTAAAATTTTAGAGCGCGAGCTAGATATTGATTTTACGCAGTGGATGAGCGAATATGAGGCGTTTGTATCCGAGCGGAGTCAAAACAGCGAGCACAAAAGTATATCCGTATCGCCCAAAATCTCCGCATACACCGCTGACGGCGGGCACTCCAATGCAGGCCTTAAATTTCTAGTATTAACGCTTGTTTTAGTCGTAGCGGGCGTGATATATATGCTTAGTGAAAATAATTATTTTAACGGCATATTAAATATATTTGAAGATAAAAATAAAAGCGTAACATACACAGGATCCGTTACCGTCAGGCAAGCTGCCAAAAATCTGGACGAAGTAAAACAAGAGAGCAAAAACGCTACAAACGACGAAAATCTATACGCCATCAAAAACATCAAGCCCGTTTTGCCGCCCGAAGAAAACATATCCGTAGCCGCGGCGATACCCGAGGTAAATTTAAGCGTAAATACCGACGCAAACGAGACCGTGCAACCTAGCAAAGAAGAAAACGCAACCGAAAACGAGGAACAAAACGCTTCCGTAGAAGCCCCTAAAGAACTCCAAAAAGCAAATACCGATAAAATTTGGTACCTAACGGCGGACACCAAAGAGATAAAAATCGTGCCGAATAAAAAAACATGGCTAGGCGTCATAGACCTGCAAGAAAATAAAAAACGCTCAATAGATATTAAAAATAGCTTTAGCATAGAGATAGGCAAAAAACAACTCGCCGTAACCGGACACGGCGACATAAATCTCGAAATAGACGGACAAACGATCAAATTCGGCGATGATAGACCGAAAAGATTTTTAATAGAAAAAGATAAAGTTTCACTGCTCACATACGACGAATTCGTAGCTCTAAACAAGGGTAAATCGTGGTAAAAAAGCTTATACTTTTAGCCGTTAGTGCGGCTTTTTGCCTTGCCAGCGGCGTGATAGATATCGCTAGCGGACTACTGGGTCAAAATAGCGCAAAAGCAACCCAGCTCTTTGGCGACGGTTCGGCATATCTAAACGCAAACGGCAAGCCCGATATCGCTAAAATCTCAAACGTTTTAAAGTCAAATTCGCTCCTGCGCCTATCATACAAGCAAAACGTCAAGGTAAATATCAAATTTATCTCGCACCAAAACAACCCGTTGCTGCTTATGAAAGTCGTAAAAGACGCTCTAAACGGGCTTGGCTACAACAATATCCTAACGAGCGAATTTTCTAACGCCGGCGGCGCTCTTTGGGGCGTGACGATCGATACCAAATTTATCCCGGATCCAGGCTCGCTCTACGCCGCGCTTAAAGAAAGCGATACCGAGATAACCGACATCAATAGGCCCGGAGAGCTATCCTACGAGTATGTCATCGACGCGTCAAATTCGTCTATAAACCAAACTCCCGTGCAGTTTTCGCAAGAAATTCAGCTCTCAAAGCCGCTCGAGCCCTACCTCATAGACGTTAGCGGCGCAAAAAGCGCAGTCATAAGCGCTAGCGCGGAGGATCGCTGGTCCGCCGTCGTGAGAATTTTGGATAAAAATTTAAATTTACTCGACGAAAGACAAAGCGACAAGGCCGCAAATAGCCTAAAAGTATCGCTCCCGCAAAACGCGAAATATCTAATGGTGGGCGATGCGGTCAGCCTGGAAAATATCAAACGAGGACTCAAAATCTACCTGGAGTAAGGAGAAATTTATGTTTGACGAGATTAGATTTAATACGATAGAACGACTTCCAAACTACGTATTTGCCGAGGTAAACGCCATAAAAATGGCGGCGCGCCGAGCAGGCGAAGATATCATAGACTTTTCGATGGGAAACCCCGAAGGCCGCACGCCTCAGCACATCGTCGATAAACTCTGCGAGAGCGCGCAAAAAGACAAAACTCACGGCTACTCGGCGAGCGCGGGCATCTACAAACTGCGCCTAGCCATCTGTAACTGGTACAAGCGCAAATACGGCGTAAATTTAGACCCCGACACCGAAGCCGTCGCCGTTATGGGCAGCAAAGAGGGCTTCGTGCACCTAGCTCAGGCCGTGATAAACCCGGGTGACGTCGCCGTAGTGCCGGATCCCGCATATCCGATCCACACGCAGGCGTTTTTATTCGCCGGCGGTAGCGTGGCGAAGATGCCGCTAAAATACAACGACAAATTTGAGCTTGACGAAAATAAATTTTTCGAAGACCTGCTTCACACGATCCGCTCAAGCTCGCCGAAACCTAAATACGTCGTCGTAAATTTCCCGCACAATCCGACGACCGTAACCGTGCAAAAAAGCTTCTACGAGCGGCTGGTCGCGATGAGCAAACAAGAGCGCTTTTACGTGATCTCCGACATCGCTTACGCCGACCTTACTTTTGAGGGCTACAAGACGCCGAGCATCTTTGAGGTAGAAGGCGCAAAAGACGTCGCCGTCGAGTGCTATACGCTATCAAAAAGCTACAATATGGCGGGCTGGCGCGTCGGATTTTTATGCGGTAACAAGCGCCTTTGCGCCGCGCTTAAAAAGATAAAATCATGGGTCGATTACGGCATGTTTACCCCGATCCAAGTCTCAGCCACCGTCGCGCTAGACGGCGATCAAAGCTGCGTCGAGGATATCCGTCAAATTTACGAAAAACGCCGCGACGTGATGCTAGAAGCCTTTGCCGGCGCAGGCTGGGAGATGCATAAGCCAAGCTCGAGTATGTTTATCTGGGCGAAAATCCCGCCGCAAGTCGGAAACATCGGCAGCCTCGAGTTTTCAAAGCAGCTTTTAACTAAAGCCGGCGTCGCGGTGAGCCCAGGTATCGGCTTTGGCGAGGGCGGCAACGACTACGTGCGCCTCGCTCTTATAGAGAACGAAAACCGAATCCGCCAAGCGGCACGAAACATCAAAAAATACCTGAAAGAATTTGCATGAATATAGCCATTTTAGGCGTCGGCACGGTCGGAGAAGCCGTAACTAAAATTTTACTCCAAAACAAAAAACTGATCGCTGCAAGATGCGGAGAAGAGATAGTTCCCGTCGTGGGCGTCATTAGAAATTTAAACAAAAAAAGAGACGTCGCCATCCCGCTCACTGATGACATAGATAGCGTCATAAAGCGCGACGATATCGACGTTTTCGTCGAGCTTATGGGCGGCGTTAAGGAGCCGTTTAGAGTCGTTAGCAAAATTTTAGAGCGTAAAAAAGCCGTCGTAACGGCAAACAAGGCGCTACTGGCCTATCACCGCTACGCCTTGCAAAATTTGGCGCAAAACACGCCGTTTGGCTTCGAGGCTAGCGTCGCGGGCGGCATACCTATCATCAGAGCCCTTCGCGAGGGCCTTAGCGCCAACCACATCCTAAGCATCAACGGGATCTTAAACGGCACGAGCAACTACATCTTAACCTCGATGATGAGCAAGGGCTCAAATTTCGCAGACGCGCTAAAAAAAGCCCAGGAGCTAGGCTATGCCGAAGCCGATCCGACCTTTGACGTCGGGGGCTTTGACGCGGCGCACAAGCTACTGATACTAGCCAGCATCGCATACGGCGTGCACGGCAACCCCGAAGACATCCTGATAGAGGGCATCGAAGGCATAACGCCCGAGGATATCTTTTTCGCTAACGATTTCGAGTACGTTATCAAGCTGCTAGCCATCGCCAAAAAAACCGGCGACAAGGTCGAGCTGCGCGTACATCCGGCACTAGTACCCAAAGATAAAATGATAGCTAAAACAGACGGCGTGACAAATGCGGTAAGCGTAGTGGGCGATGCGGTCGGCGAGACGATGTTTTACGGTCCGGGCGCTGGCGGTCCGGCGACGGCTAGCTCGGTCATCAGCGATCTGATCGACATCGCTAGAGACGGCAAATCTCCGATGCTAGGCTACAAAGCGCCGTTTGAGCTAAACACACTTGAGCTTTTAGATCCGAGCGAAATTCGCACGAAGTATTATTTTAGGCTTAGAGTCGAGGACAAAGTCGGCGTGCTGGCTAAAATCACGAATTTAATGAGCGAAAACAACCTCTCTATCGATAGTTTGCTGCAAAAACCGAAGGACGAGAGCCCGTATGCGACGCTATTTTTCACGACGCACACGAGCGTGGAAAAGGATGTGAGGCGCACTATGGAAATTTTGCAAGAGCAAGAGTTCGTAAAAGAAAAACCTTTTATGATGAGGATAGAAGAGTAAATCAAATACGAATCATCAAAAACTTTAGCAGGGTAAGTTAAAAATTTGCCTTGCTTTTTATAAATTTTAATAAAAACTATCTTCCAAGCTCTTTTTCTAAATGATAAATTGAATTTTTTATCGCTCTTTTTGTTTGCTCGTCTATGCTATTGTCATAAGCATGTTTTAATCGCTTGATATATTTTTCGTTATCTCTGTTATTCACGCCGTCTTTTGGCATCTCAAGAAGTATCATCATAAAGCACAACTCGCCGATACCTTTATCGCAACAAGGTTTTAGAAGTTTTATCTTTTGATTGTCGGGCATTCCTCTATCCATCTTTATTGCGAGCTCGCGTATTATTTCTCGACGCTCCTCCAAGCTCGGCTTTGAATCGCAACCCAAAATCAACAAAGGCAGTGCCGCCAAAGCAACTTTTAAAATTTTACTCATATACTTTCCTTTTTAAAAAATAAAAGCCCATTTACCCCCCCCCCCCCTTTTTTTTTTTAATAACCGATAAATTTAATAACAAACTAGAGCATTTTAGTACTGCTCTAAGGCAAATAACGATATACTTAAATCAAAAAGGCAAAAATTTGGGGCTTAGAGCGTATCTTTTCGGCAAAAGTTCGGAGGATTTGGCTTGCGAATTTTTGCTAAAAAACGGTTGCGAGATACTCGATAGAAATTTTAGCTCCAAATTCGGCGAGATTGACGTCGTCGCTAAAAAGGACGGCATTTTGCGCTTTACTGAGATCAAAGCCACGCAGGGCGACTACGAGGCAGAGTATCGCCTAACGCCCGCCAAATTTAATAAAATTTTAAAAACTATCGATTTTTATCTGCTGCAAAACGGCGCGCAGACAGATTTTCAGGTCGATTTGATCGCGATAAAAAAGGGCGAGATAAAGTGGATAGAAAATATTAGTTTGTAAAAATTCTTATTTAGCTAAAATTTAAATACTTTCGTGTATAATTACAACTATCTTTAAAAAGGAGAACAAGATGGGAAAATACGTAGAACTAACGACTGCGAATTTCGACGTCGCTAAAGAGGGCGTCGCGCTAGTAGATTTTTGGGCGCCTTGGTGCGGACCTTGCCGTATGCTCGCTCCGATCATCGACGAGCTGGCAGAGGAGTTTGAGGGCAAGGCTAAAATTTGCAAAGTAAATACCGACGAGGTGCAAGACCTAGCCGTAGAATTCGGCATCCGCTCGATCCCTACGCTTCTATTTTTCAAAAACGGCGAAGTCGTAGAGCAGATGGTCGGCGCGCAATCAAAACAAGCCATCGCCGATAAGATAAATTCGCTTCTTTAATGGCTTTTAGACGAGGAGGAAGCCTGCTTCCTCTTAGCTCCGTTTTTGCGTCGTTTATCGGCGCGGCGCTGGTCGCCGGCGTATTTTCTTACAACAATTACAGATTTTCAAGATACAAATTCGTGGATTTTTCGGTGCTCACTTTTTACGAAAAGAGTGAAGTTTTCGTGCCCGAGGATG
This sequence comes from Campylobacter rectus, assembly GCF_004803795.1. Taxonomy (NCBI): domain Bacteria; kingdom Pseudomonadati; phylum Campylobacterota; class Epsilonproteobacteria; order Campylobacterales; family Campylobacteraceae; genus Campylobacter; species Campylobacter rectus. The sequence continues at coordinate 2,252,988 of NZ_CP012543.1, forward strand.
ATAAATTTTTACTTGTGGTTTTTAGCTCCAACCAATCTAATTGGAGAGAAATTTTAAAAATTTCAAATAAAAATTTAAAAATAGTCGCCGTGGATTTGTTGCAAAAACGCGCGCCGAGCGAGGGAAATATGACCTTCATCGCTTCAGACGTCAACACCGTCTTAAAGCTGATGAATACCTTAAACATCTCCTCTCTGCCCGCCAGCGTCGAGCTAAAGCTGCAAAAGGGGCGGATTTACAAACAAGATTCGAAAATAAATAAAATTTAAAGGAAAAAATATGTTAGATCTAGCGATCATAGGAGGCGGTCCTGCGGGGCTTAGCGCGGGACTTTACGCTACTCGCGGCGGACTAAAAAACGTCGTAATGTTTGAAAAAGGTATGCCCGGCGGCCAGATAACGAGCAGCTCGGAGATAGAAAACTATCCGGGTCAAAAAGCGCCCGGCGAAAGCGGTATGGACTTTATGAGCACGTGGGTAGCGCAGTGCACGCATTTTGGACTAAAGCACGAGATGGCGGGCGTAGAGCGCGTGGTAAAAAACCCGGACGGCAGCTTCACGGTCAAGCTTGAAGGCGGCAAAGAAGAGCACGCCAAAGCAGTCATCGTAGCTACGGGCTCCACGCCGCGCCGCGCGGGCTTTGCGGGCGAGGACGAGTTTTTCGGCAGAGGCGTGAGCACCTGCGCGACCTGCGACGGATTTTTTTATAAAAACAAAGAAGTCGCGGTTCTAGGCGGCGGCGACACGGCGATCGAGGAGGCATTGTATCTAGCCAACATCTGCTCGCGCGTTTACATCATCCACCGCAGAGACGAGTTTCGCGCCGCTCCCGTCACGCTAGAAAAGGCTCGCGCTAACGCCAAAATCGAGTTTATCACGAGCGCCGTGATCAAGCAGGCCTACGGCGACAAAGCAGGTCTCGCAGGCCTAATCATAAACACGAAAGAGGGCGAGCGCGATCTAAAAGTGCCGGGCGTTTTCGTGTTCGTCGGGCTTAACGTAAATAACGACGTCCTCCGCCAAGAAAACGGCGAATTCGTATGCCAAACCGAAGCCGGCGGCCAAGTCAGCGTCGATCTAAAGATGCAAACTAGCGTGCCGGGACTATTTGCCGCGGGCGACATCAGAAAAGACGCGCCAAAACAAGTCATCGTAGCCGCGAGCGACGGTGCTATGGCGGCCCTTAGCGCGCTTAGCTACATCGAGAACCTTCACTAAATTTATCAAATTTAGCCGAGCTTTTCGGCTAAATTTTCATTTTTTACTTCAAATTTTCTCAAATTTACCGAGTTCTGCTTTGTCCTTTCAAATTTTTGCGGCGTTCTAAACCCGCCATTTTTGATTTGATTTTTCGGTTTTATTTTTCAAATCCCCCACTCCAAATTCACTCAAATTTAACCGCCCTTTGGCTAAGATTTCGCAAATTTAATCATTAGCAAAAAAGATCAAATTTGCACGCCTTGCCAAAAATCTTTAAAACCGTTTTATACGCTGCGCTGTTTTTAGGACTTTATCTTTTGGCGGACAGATACGGACTGTTTGCTAAATTTAACTCACCGACTCGTTTCGTCGTCACCGTCGATACTAAAATAATCCCGGGCTCCAAGCTAAGCAAATACGTAACGCAAGAGGAGACAGACGCTTTTGGTTTTAGATACCGGGATATAGATTTCGCTTCTAATCCAAAAAGCGTATTAAAAGAATCTGATATCGATACGAATTTAAAAAAGCTATTTAAATCAAAACAGACGGATCAAATTTTAAAATTTATGCAAGATAACAACATCGGCGTAGAGTATAAGCTCATCTATGGTACTACTCCGATAATGTATTCAAGCTTTTTTGATGATGAAAATACGACAAAAGAGTTTATAAAGCTCGGGGCAAATATCAGACAAAAGGACAAATTCGGTCTCTCGCCTCTAGCCTACGCTATCGAAAACAACTAGACAAAGACCGCCAAACTGCTACTTGATAGCGGGGTTAAATTTAAGGCGGTGCAGTGGTATAGAAAAACTCCTTTTTACTACAACATCGAAAAACTTATCATCAACGGAGACGACGTAAAGATAATATTTGAAGACAACTATCAAGTTAATACGGAATCAAAAGACGCGGACGAACCTATGGGATATATAGTAAGTCATAGCTACGTAGAAATGGCCGAGCTTGCCCTTGCTAGCGGGTATAAACCGAAATTTCGAAATAGACCATCCTCGTTTCCCGGCCTAAGAGACGGTAGTTCGCCTTTTAAGTACTCGTATTATGCCGTGCTAGATACTATACCAAACTACGAACCTATGCTAAATTTACTCCTAGACAACAACGTTTCTGGGCAACCTACGAACGAGGAGCTAAAGAAGGCGTATGAGGAGTGCTACGATGAATACGCGCTTAGCATCATATTAGCTTATAGTATAGACGACAACGGGACTTATAGCTTAAAATATGAAAATTTAACGAAAAACGCGCTACAAAAATACTGCTCCGAGAAAAATTCCACCTTTAGTGACATAAGGACTTTCATAACTTGGGTAAACGAGTATAAAAAGGCAGATGCGATACAAGGTATCTTGCTTCGCAAAAAAGATAAGATAATTCTTAAAGACAACGCAACCCAATACATAATCAAACCGTACAAAAAACTAACTTCCGACGAGATAAAGGCTATAGTGGAAAGCAGGTAAAGGTGATTTGCTTAGTCAAATTTAGTATTAATAAAACCGACAAGGGAACAAAAAACTCAGCGAAAATTTGAATTAAATTTGAGCGAATTTAACTCAAATTTCGTTTGACGAGAGGCAAATTTAGCTTCAAATTTAACAGCCTCCAGCCGAGTCTAAAGCTAAATTTGCGCTAGTCGCCCAAGCGGCAAATCAAATTTACCGCCGAGGCTTAAATTTACTTCGCCAAGGCGGGGTTATTCACGCTTATCACGACGTTTTTCTCGTCCGGATATAGCTTCGCCGCGTCTTTCACGTCCTGCTCGGTGAGCGCATTTACCGCGTTTTCGTACTCGTCGAGGCTTAAAATCTCATCGCCGAAAACCAGCTCGCGCATGACCGCGCGCGTCCAAAACTCGCCCTGAACGTAGGATTGGCGCATTTTTACGAGCGCCGATTTTTTGAATTTGCAGATAGCGTTTGATGTCCGCGCCGCCTTTTAGCTCGGCGACGTTTGATTTTATCTCGCTCAGCACGGCATTTACGTTATCAGGCGCAGCCGTAAAGCCAAAATGCGTGACAAAGCTTTCGTACGGATATTTTGCGAGATTCATATGCACACCCAGGCCGTAGACCTGTCCGCGAGGATCGCGCACGTCCTCGCGCAGCATCATCGAAAGCACCGCAGATAGGGCGTTTATGCGCAGTAACTCTGGGCGCGAATACTTCGCCTTTTCGTTTTTTATTATCGTCACGGCGTCGCTTCGCTGCATGGTTTGGTGGCTTCGTTTAAACTCCCGCTCGCCCGCGATCGCTCTTACGCCCTCATCCGCGAAATTTTCACGCTCCACGCGCGCGGGTAAATTCGCCAAATATTTTTGCAAAAGAGGCTGGGCCGCGGTCAAATTTAGATCGCCGGCCACGATAAAATCATACGAAGCCGCGTCGGTAAATTTATCTTTTTTACGTAGTTCATCTGCGGTTCGTTTATATCGGCGGCCTCGAGCGAGTTGTTTTCGTAGAAAAATCTCGCAAATTCGTCGCGAAATTTGCGCTCGGACAGATTTTTAGTCTTTTCCGGCCGCTCAAGCTCGTTGATTTTTAGCTTTTAGCGCGTTTTCGTCAAATCTAGGCTCACTAAACTCCAAAAACAGCGCGCGCAAAAGTCGCTCAAAGTCCGCGCCAGCCGAGCTTGCGCCGTATCCTTGCGAAAGTCGACCTATAAATTTGCTATAGCTTAGTTGCTTGCCGCTTAGGATTTAGCCGGCTCGTAGTTGCTACCCCGCTCTCGTTTTCGCGTTCGTCGGCCAGGCCGATGCTTACGACCGGATAAAATAGGCCGAATTTGCGCGCCGCTTGTTTTCCTTGACGTAGTATTTTAGCCCGTTTGCGAGCTCGCCGCCGATGATGGCGGGATCCTGGGTCAAATTTAGCTTTTACGCGTTTTTATCTTTCGGCGTCAAATTTAACGAGCTCAAATTCGCATCCGCCTGCCGCGTTTTAGCTGCCTGCGCGATCGGCGCTTGTTTAGCTACAAGGCTCGCCGCAAAAACGGCTAAAAATAAAATTTTCCTTATCGTCGTCCTTTAATTTAAAAAGCCGATTGTATAGCGCGATTTTTAATATTTTCGCCCACGCACAGCGAAGACGGCGGCCGTGCTAAATTTATTTTTTATAAAATTTATGCTAAATTTAGCCCAAATTTTAAAGGATAAATTTTGGTAAAAATAGGAATCCACGGCGCAAGCGGCAAAATGGGACGTATGATCATCGAGTGCCTAAAAAACGAGCCCGGCGCAACTCTTAGCGCGGCTTATACGATAGAGCCGCTTGATTTTGCGCTGCCTGATGGCGTCATCCTCACGGACAAATTCGACGAGCTTTTCGCAAACTGCGACGTCGTTATCGATTTTACGATCAAAGAGGGCGCGATAAATCTGCTAAACTACGCCCGCACCGACCCAAAACCACTAGTCATCGGCACGACGGGTCTTGGCGAGGACGGCGCGAACCTGCTCAAGCTCGCAAGCGCGGCGATGCCGATACTTTACGCCACCAACATGAGCCTTGGCGTCGCGGTTTTAAATCGCTTGGCGGCGCTTGCCTCAAAGGCTTTGCGCGAATTTGACGCCGAGATCGTCGAGCAGCACCACAGACACAAAAAAGACGCTCCAAGCGGCACGGCGCTGACCCTAGGCGAGCGCGTGGCGACGGCTAGAGGGTTAAATCTAAAAGACGTTTTGGTAACGGGCAGAGACGGCATGGTCGGAGCTCGCAGCAAGGACGAGATCGCGATCCTAGCGGTGCGAGGCGGCGACGTCGTGGGTAGGCATACGGTCGGATTTTACAACGAGGGCGAGTTTATCGAGCTAAATCACACCGCCACTAGCCGCGCGACGTTTGCTAAAGGCGCGATAAAGGCGGCGATTTGGGTTGCCGGGCAGCAAAACGGCCTTTATGGTATAGATGATTGCCTCGGACTATAAAATAGGCGGCTTGGCTTTTTCTACTTACTGCGTTGAAATTTAATTTTCAAGCTCGGCAACCCGCGCGGTTAGCCTACGCTTAAAAATTAAATTTCGCCTTAATTAAGCGAAAAATCCTTCGCCTTATCGTTTTACGTTCAAATTTTGATAATTAAATTTTAGTATGAGAGGCAAAGTATCGCGAGATGATTTTGGGGGTTGCGCAGAAATTTTCGTCCAAGACTAGACATGTAGTCTGTCGCAGGGCGAAAATTTCAAGCTCCGCAAAAAGCGCTCGCGAGACTATTTTTAGTAAAATTTCGGCGGCGATATTTTTGACTTAGGCGAGGCGAAATTTAAATTTTAAGCGTAGGCTAGACATAAAGTCTGCCGAGCTTGAAATTTAAATTTTAACGAAGCATAAGGCAAAAAGATAACGCTATTAAAAAAGGATAAAAATGTGTGCGATAGTTGGAGTAATCAATTCTAAAGACGCGGCAAAAACGGCATACTACGCGCTATTTGCGATGCAGCACAGAGGCCAAGAAGCAAGCGGCATAAGCGCAAGCGAGTATGGGCGCATCGAGACCGTCAAAGGGCACGGGCTCGTCACCGAAGTCTTTAGCAAAAAGAGCTTTGAAGCGCTAAAAGGCGATATGGCGATCGGACACAACCGCTACGCCACCGCAGGCAAAAACTCCGCCGCCGACGCCCAGCCCATCTCCGCAAACTGCGCGCTAGGCCCGATCTCGGTCGTGCATAACGGCAACCTCGTAAATAAAGACGAAGTCCGCAACGCGCTGATCGCCGAGGGCGCGATATTTCAGAGCAATATGGACACCGAAAACATCGTCCATCTCATCGCCAGAAATCACGGCGAACACCTGCGAGATCGTATCGTATCGGCGCTAAAGCAGATCAAAGGCGCCTACTGTCTACTCATCCAGTCGCGACATAAAATTTTCGCCATCCGCGACCGCTGGGGCGTGAGACCGCTCTCGCTGGGACGTCTAAAAGACGGCGGCTACATCGTAGCTAGCGAGACGTGCGCGTTTGATTTAGTGGGAGCGACCTTTATCCGCGACGTGGAGCCCGGCGAGATGATCGTTTTTGAAAACGGCAAAAGCGAGTTTGAGAGCGTGCGCCTTTTTGAGGCGGAGCCCAGAGTTTGCGCGTTTGAGTATATTTATTTCGCGCGCCCCGATAGCGTCATCGAGGGCAAAAGCGTCTATGAAGTGCGCAAAAAAATGGGCGAAACGCTAGCTAAAAAAAGCAAGATCGACGCGGACTTCGTCGTGCCGGTACCAGATAGCGGCACGCCGGCCGCGCTGGGCTACGCAAACGCCAGCGGAATACCGTTTGAGCTAGCCATCGTGCGCAACCACTACGTCGGCCGCACATTCATCGAGCCGACGCAAGAGATGCGCAACCTCAAGGTAAAACTCAAGCTAAACCCGATGGCAAGCCTGCTCAAGGGCAAAAGCGTGGTCGTCGTGGATGATAGCATCGTGCGCGGCACGACCTCTAAAAAGATCGTCGAGCTGCTACGTCACGCGGGCGCGAGAGAGATACACTTTAAGGTCGCTTGCCCCGAGCTAAAATACCCCGAGCGCTACGGCATCGACACTCCGAGCTTCGAGGAGCTCATCAGCGCGAACAAAACCCCCGAAGAGGTGTGCAAATATATCGGCGCGGACAGCCTCGAGTTTTTAGACGTGGACGAGCTGGTTAGCAGCATCGGCAGCGAGCGCAGATATTCGCTGGTGAGCTTTGACGGGGATTATTTTATCAAGTAAATTCGGCCTTGCGTTTTCTCCAGCGGAGTCAAATTTGCAAATTTGACTTTTTATTTTTGCAAATTTTAAAATTTGCCCTACCTTGGCGGAATTTTCATTCGTCAAATTTGAGCCGCAAAACCTGCATCTTGAAAACGCGAAATTTAGTTTATTTTATTTTTAACGCTTTGCGCGCAAATTTTACGCGCTGCAGATTTTGTCGATTTAAATTTGACGAAATTTATGCTCGCAAATCGGCGATTTAATTTTTAAAATTTGGCGCCAAGCGCTCCGCCGCGCAAAAATGAAAATATTTTATCAATATATAAGCAAACGTTGAATATAATTGCAGACTTTAACGTCACGGTAGCTCAGCTGGTTAGAGCGCTGGTCTCATAAGCCGGAGGTCGGGAGTTCAAGTCTCCCCCGTGACACCATAAAGCCCTAAGGCATAGGTTTTTCTACGATTTTATATCGCAATTCCCTTTCATAAAATATAGCTTAAAATTTGTAGCAAATTTAAAATTTATGTAGCAAAAATTTAAGCCGTTTGTAATTTTAGTATGTTTTTATAAAGATTCTCAAAAATAAGATTACTTGCATTTCGGGTCTGAATTTAATCATAGACGACACTTGCCTGATGATTTGGGAGGCGTTTAGAAATATTTAATAACTCTCCATCCAAGTGTCCTTGATTTAGATTTATGGTATTTTAGCCCAAGCCAACCATACGATCCTGCTTGGCATTCTAGCTTATAATCTACATATCGGATGTGTTATCGTTTAGACTATCCTCATTCGTCTTGTTTGGGACTCCCAGCAAAGCCAAAGGAGCGTTTTGCGTATCCGTGCCAGTTGGATATGTTTTCCCAAACGCTTGATATATGGACTCTGCCGTTACCGTCCGGTAGTCGCTTATCTGAAATTCCTCTATAGCGTTTTATCCAGTTTTATACCTAGGGATTTATCTTCTTTGCTAAATTCGTTTATCGTTATGCTCTTATCTCCTTTTTGCACCGTTAGGGTAGATTTACCTCTGCTTGCATCAGTTACGTTATGCATTAGGAGCTACAAAGTGGCTTTTGCTCGAAACTTCTATTTCCCGTCCGGCGTTAAGTCCCGTTTCGGCAATTAAGCTAAGTCCGTCTTTGACTACTATGTCTGTTATCTTGGGGTTGTAAAAATTTTATACTCAAAGCATTAATAATTCACGGATTTTTTGCAACAAAACAGAATCTTTTTTATTGTTATTTAAGACATATTATTGAATATTCTCTAGGTTTGTGATAATATACCAAGCAAAAAGCGATCAAGGATGTTTTATGCCTCTAACCCCTAGAAGCCATACGAATTTCAAAGAAGATTTAATAGAACTTATAAAACTACGATATAAAGATACCGTCGATACAAATCGTCCTTTTTTCCTAAGTGACAAACCATTTATAGGCCACGGCTTTAGCCTAAAAGACGATATCGATACGATATGCGATCAAATTTACGGAAAAGAGAAAAACAAGGCGCTTCTTGAGGGGGTTAAAAAGGCTATAGCCGGTTTTAAAAAAGATAAAACCAAATCAAGCGATGAAAACGCCACCTTGCTTTATAAAAAAATAAATAAAGCCGCAAACGATTCAAAAAAGACTTCTAAATCGTCAGCTAAAGAACAGACGTCAAGTGGATCCTCCGGCAAATCTCCCTCGCCCTCTTCATTTAAAAACCCGTCCTCTCAAACCGAGAAACCTCAAAACCCTTTGCCCGAGTTTAAATTTACCTCCGAGGATCAAAAAAATGCTATCCTTGAACAAAAGCTAAAACCTCTCGTCCGAGAGATAAACAAAAAGCTAAGCGGCTCGCCTCTTGGAAATTTAGGAGATATTACGCTTGCTACCTCTAGTCAAACGTCCGGCAAGGAAGCCGCTTCATCCGATAAGCGATCATCAGGTCCCGGCAAAGAACACGTAGCTCTTCTGGCTTTTCTTTATCTTAGCGATAAAAAGGAGCTAAATCCCTCCCTGGTAACTTATATCAAGAGTAAAAATCGCTTTAGGGTTTGGTATTGGCTGGCCTATGAAAGCTTTGGCGGTAAAACGGGCGATAAATTTGCCAAACTAAGAGAGAGGATTTCAAGCAGATTCGGCCTTTTCGAGTATGACGCATATAACGAAAATTTAAACGGCTCATCCTCCTCTTTTAAGAACCAAACCGGCCTTAGCGCTTCAAATTCGACCAAGGTCGGCACGGAGCATATCGGCTTTAGCGAGTGTATAGATGTATTTAGCCATTTAAACGTAACAAAGATAAAATACCCTAAAAAAGACGAAGAAGACAAAGAGAGCGTAGAAGAAGCCACCTGCCTGGAGTTTATAAAAACCTACGAGACAAATAGAGTAAAGCCGAGTAAAGCGCCTAATTTAAATAACGGCTCCTCAAATAAAAACTTAAGCTCAAAAAAACAAAATCCGAGCCCAAGCGGATTTGGCGCAGAACCGGGCGACGCATCCGCCGCTTCAAAACAAGAAGCCTTGTTTAAGCTTTTTGCGGACAGGCTAAATTTTCTCTTAGCCCCCCATACCTCTAAAACCTTTAGTTTAGAAAACATCTACTGCATAAACCTAACCCTCACAGCGGGGTCTAACGCTTCAAGGATAAACAAGCTCTTAAGAAAAAGAGAGGAAGAGCTCTATAAACAAGAGAATATACTCATACTATGCCCGGTTAAAACCGCTACTCCTATTAGAATTTTCCAACCCAAAAAGAGCAGCTTTACCATAGTGCTGGCTAGCCAAACCCCATTTGACTGTAGCGAGCTAAATCCAAGAGAGCTAAATCCGAACAGAGCTAACTACGGTAAGGTAAATTTATGCGAGCTGTTGCTTACGGATTTTAAATTTAACCCTTATGAAAAAGCAAACGCCAAGCATACTACCCAAGATCCAAAAACCCCTACTACTGAAGAGATAAAATTTAAAAACGCTAAAACAAGTAGCAGGTCCCTTGATCCCTTTACGGGCAAATTCGTTTCAAACGATACGGTAACTCTTTACCGAGGCGAAGATAGTGGCGATAACGAAAACAAAAGCGAGGCAAATAGCAAAGAAGGTAAAAAATCTTCAAGCGATAAAACCAAACCGAAAAACCCGTACTTTACGTCTATTAGACGAGACGAAGAAGATATGGAGTATAAGCTAAAAGAGGGCATGGTAGAGATGAGTTGCTTTAAACAAAACAGCGACTCGGATCTCAAAGCATTAAATTCAGTCTCGAATCAAGCCTCGCCCCATAGGCTCACCTATCTAAATTTCACCCTCCTAAATTTTGCTAAGGAAAACAACTTTACCCTTAGAGACGATAAGGCTTCAGCTATGTTTGATATGAAGCTTCTTCTTGCCTACGGAAACGAAGCTACGCCTACTTCTTACTCAAGCTCGAACTTTACCCTTACCCTCCAAGATCTCATCATCGAAAATGAAAACGGAGAAGCTAGCGATATAGATAAAGTATATCTTCATCACTGCTCGGATAAAACGGTATATGAAAGCTCGTCTTTGGTAAAAAACAAAGACTCCGTATTTAAAAACTCATATACGGCTACGTTTAACATACCCATAGATAAAGAAAACAAAAAAGATACCAAGCTCATAATATATTCAAGCGATCTAAGTAAAACCCATACCACCAAAGATATACATAAACGCTCGGATACTGCGGTAATATCTCTAAGCTATAAAGATAAAAACAACCAAAGCTTTTGCTACCTAAGAAAAACCTCTCTAAGAGATATAACCGATAATATAATAAACGTTATCTCGGATAACGAGTATCCGTTTAAAACAAATGAGGACATAACCCTAAAGGCTATATATAAACAAGAGGAAAAAGACGAACGAGGAAACGAAAACAAAAAGTATAAAGAGGTAGTATGGGGATATAAGGTAATAAAAACCGTAGAGTATAACGAAGCATCAAAATCAAATCCTAAAGACGTCATACTCTTAAAGAATAAAAAAGACGAACGAATCAAAGAAACGAAAGATAATAAATCAAACAAAGAAGAAGGTCTAATAAAAGGCAAAGAGATAACGATCCAAATCTCAAAGGTGGTAACCAAAGACGACCTGGCCAAACTAAAACAAGGAGGACACTCTATAATATTCTTTGCCGCTCTTAAAGAAAAAGAGAAGAAAGAGAAAGAAACGGACAAGAAGAAAAAACAAAACGATAAGTTCAAAGATACGAATGAAGCTAAATTTCAGTTTAATACCGGATACGGTAAGACTCATATGAGGGTGGATATAAATAAAGAGTATGAAGAAGAAAATAAAGAGGATGAAAACTATAACGTTTTAAGAATAGAAACCAAAGACGATAGCGGCGACTATATAGAGATACTAGTCCCTAAGGATGAAATTTTATTTAATATAGAAGACGAAGATCCGCCTTTAGAGGATGATTTCTTGGTTTCTTTAGGTATCGGTGGACTTGCCAAAAAAGGCACGTCAAAGTTAGCCAAATATACAAAAAATATCAAACTGCCGGGAAGTTTAACTAGGGAAAAGATAGTGGGGATATTTATGAGGCTGGAAAAGGGAGATGATGTTTTTGTAAGGCTTGTTAATAATAAGAAAGAATTGGATCTGCTTTGGATAAGAATCTCCAAAGGATCTAAATTTATAGAAAAAAGATCAGTCCCCATAACAAACAAAAAAACCAAAATTACAACTAGAGAAGATATTGCAATGCATAAACTGGATGACGGAAGGACTATTATAAAATATAGAACGGGATCAGGCGCAGGCGGAGAGACGATAGAGATGGATGCCGTTAAAAAAGCCAAAGATAAAATAGGCAATATAAGCGACGGTCAATGGAAAGTACATATAAAAGGATGGGAACCAAAATGAAAAAAGCTAAAATTATCTATGAATGTAATAAGCAAGTTTTTAGAGAGAGCGATGAATTATTTAGCAAGCCTACGATAAGTATCTTTTTAAAAGTTATGCCGCATGCTACAAAAGTCGTCATATTGGAGTTTATGGAATATCTATTTTTGCGACTTATTTCTACATTTGCCAGACACGAATCAGACGAAATGATGCCGCATTTAATAAGCTACGATAACGATGACATAGACTCCCCAAAGCCAACCTACATAAGCGAATACATAAGTATAGTAGGAAATCTTTTTCTAGCCGGATACATAGACTTCTTATGCGACTGGGACGACGATTATAAACAAACGGATTATCCTACGAATTTGTCTTACTACGGAAATTCCAAATACGAAGCTTGGGTATATTTTAGGGATAACTTCTTCTACAAAAAGAAATTTTGTAGAAGCTACGACGAAGATAGAAATAACGAAGAGGGTTACTCTGTCCTATACTCTTGCACCTCTTGGGATAAGCCTGATGATTGGAGTCAATATAATATCCTTGTAGCTGTAACGGAAAAAGGCAAAAAATATCTCAATGAAATTCTGGCTCCTAAATTTTACGAAAAGTATAAGGACGTAGAAATCTATCTTGACGATGAGGGGAATATAATAGGAAGTAATGCAGATACTGCGATAAAAGCCTAAATCATAGCAAATCGGACTCAGAAAACAAAGATGCAGTAAATAAAGTAACAAGCATAGTGAACAAGAAGGCAGATAAGCAAAAGAGAATAAATTCGTATAAACGCATAAGAGAAGCAAATATATTTAAGGGTAAGCTATATGAAAATAATTAAATTTATACTTTGGCTATTTGTTTTAGTGACTAATTTAAACGCCAAAGAAGCTAGTATAAAATCCGAAAATGGTAACTTCTTAATATTTAAAGAATCTGAGAAAAACGAACATTTTGAGGTAAATTTATACAAGAAACTAATCTTTTCTAGCAAAGAATATAATTCTACGATATACATCAATAACGCCACGTACTACTTTGGTCCTAGTAGCAGTATCTTGTCTGGTTCTGGCAGATACGTAATATTAGATGCTTTAGAGGGAGGCTATATTACTGGATATTCTGATGATAAAGATGAAAAACCTTTGTGGAAAGATAAGGTGCATTGTTTGGTTATAGATATGCAAAATGGCTGCATTTTGATAAACGAAACGGATGAAGCGTGTATGCTGGAGTGGGAGGGAGATGAATTATATTACACAATGGATCGGCAAAAAGAAAAGATTGAGTTAAAAAGGAGTATAAAGGATGATTTAGATCATCTATTTGACTGTGAGAATATCAATTTTATAGATACAAATGAGTGCAAAAAACAAAACAAAGGCAAGATAGATAATGCTATTCGTTGTAACACAATAAATCCTAAAAACATAGAAGAATATGAAAAATATCTAAGCAAAGATAGCGACTTTAAACACAAAGAAATTTTAAAGTAAGCATTGATGTCTTTTGTTTCTAATTTTAATAAAAATACTATACGAGATAAAACATATCTGTGCTTAAGCCCTGATGAAAATAGCTTAACTAAAGATTATTTAATAAAAGGAGACGAAGTTATAATTTTAGAAGAAACAAAGGATAAAATATGGCAAAAAATAGCCTATATAAATAGAAAAGGTAAAATTTTAGTAAGATGGGTAAAAATTTTAAAATAACCAAAAACAAAGACTCGTTGTTTAAAAACTCATATACGGCTACGTTTAACATACCCATAGATAAAGAAAACAAAAAAGATACCAAGCTCATAATATATTCAAGCGATCTAAGTAAAACCCATACCACCAAAGATATACATAAACGCTCGGATACTGCGGTAATATCTCTAAGCTATAAAGATAAAAACAACCAAAGCTTTTGCTACCTAAGAAAAACCTCTCTAAGAGATATAACCGATAATATAATAAACGTTATCTCGGATAACGAGTATCCGTTTAAAACAAATGAGGACATAACCCTAAAGGCTATATATAAACAAGAGGAAAAAGACGAACGAGGAAACGAAAACAAAAAGTATAAAGAGGTAGTATGGGGATATAAGGTAATAAAAACCGTAGAGTATAACGAAGCATCAAAATCAAATCCTAAAGACGTCATACTCTTAAAGAATAAAAAAGACGAACGAATCAAAGAAACGAAAGATAATAAATCAAACAAAGAAGAAGGTCTAATAAAAGGCAAAGAGATAACGATCCAAATCTCAAAGGTGGTAACCAAAGACGACCTGGCCAAACTAAAACAAGGAGGACACTCTATAATATTCTTTGCCGCTCTTAAAGAAAAAGAGAAGAAAGAGAAAGAAACGGACAAGAAGAAAAAACAAAACGATAAGTTCAAAGATACGAATGAAGCTAAATTTCAGTTTAATACCGGATACGGTAAGACTCATATGAGGGTGGATATAAAGATACCTCTATATATCAAATTTAAAGACGATAGAGTAATCGTCTATGAATTTGAGCATGCTATAAAGCAGAAGGTGTTTAAGGCCGGTATAAACTATAATGATGCATTGATAAATAAAAGCGGCTACTTGTATATAAATAAAGATATAGCCTCTAAAGATATAAATATCTATAAAGACGACAAGCTAAGCAAAGAGCTAAAAACCGATGAGAAGACAAATAAGAACTATCGAATTTACATAGATGAAGCGAATTCCGCAAACAATCAAAACCCAAGCAATACAAACCCGGTCCAATCCCAAACAGGTCAAACAAACATAAACCAAGATACCAAATACGGTATCAATCTACTGAGTAAAGATAATATGGATAAATTCATAAGCTCGTTTAACGAATCAAAGAGCCTAACCAGAGTAGATAAAGGTATGTGGGTGGATGGGGATGTAGCTATAAAGGTAGAGATAAATAGAGACATTAGAATTCTAAGAATAAGAGCTTTTATGTGTGCTATAAAATACGGTGAGGGAACAAATGGAAATAATGGATACGAAATAAATGTTGGCGGAAAGTTATTCACAAAAGATTATGGAAAAGACTTTTCAGATCATCCAAGATATTATGTAAAATCTCTTGATTCTAGTGCTGCTGGTGCATATCAGATAAAATCTAGCACTTGGGATATGATTCTCAAAAAATACAAAAGGACCTATGGTATTACTGATTTTTCTCCTATTAACCAGGACAAAGCTTGCTTGATATTAATTAAACACATTAGAAATGCTCTTGATTTGATAGCAGATGAAAAAATTGACGAGGCAGTTAGAAGTAGAACAGATAATAAGTTTAAAAGACTACATTATGAATGGGCTAGCATGCCAGACTCTCCGTATGGACAACGCACCATAACTATGGAAAAGTTTATGGAGTACTATATGTATCATTTGGAATTAGAAAAAAGAGACATAAGTGACTTGGCTATAGATGATGAAGAGATTAAAAGATTTTTAGATTAAAGGAGATGTTATGAAATTAAATATAATGATGCTTATTTTTGCTTTGCTCACATCAGCTTTTGGCGCTAAGCTGGAGCAAAAACTGGAAGCTAAATTTGACAAATACAAGGTTAAAGAAGTATATAAAGGTGAAATAAAAATACCAAAGAGTTACAAGAAGGATGAAGAGGGACTTTATAGAGATAAATTTGGTAAATTTGTAAGCAATCAGCAAGAATTTTACGTAAATTTTGCAGGTAAATACATGATAGTTACGCATAGTTGTGGCACTAGTTGCTATTATAGAACAGTAGAAGATTTAAGTGCAGGCAAGACCGTAAATATAGAAGGTATGGATAAATTTGACAATACCGAAACTAGACCATTATTTAAAGATAGTGAAATAGGTGGATTTGCTAAACTTTATACTAGAGAGGATAGCGATCTTCTAATGGCTAGATATGTAAATTTCGATACAGATGTTTGCAAGCAAGAGTATTTTGTGCTAAAGACACTCAAAAACGGCAAGAAAAAGCTAAAAAGCATATCAAAAAGAACGCCTTGCGATACACCTATAAAATAAAACGATTATGAAATTTAAAACTATATTATTAACTAGCTTGATGATAGGTTTAAATTTATATGGATTCGAGCCTTTAACTCCAGATGAAGCTATGAGAAAATTTGACTCTGACTTTTTGCAGATAAACGACTATCCGCTTGATCCCACAATGGACTATGGCAGTCATGGTATCCCACCAAGCTTTAAGTGCTACGATGCCAAAGAAAAGTATAAATTTAAAAAATATTCCCTAGAAGATTTTATATGCCAGTCAAGCTATAACTCTTTTAGAGACAACTACTTTGCTGATCTTTATAATCTAATCATTAAAGAAAATTCGAAGTTAAAAGATAAAGCCAGAAAGATAGCTAGGGAGAGGATAAAGGATAGCAAAAAAGAGTGTATAAGATACTCAAAAAAAGAGTATGACTATAGTTTTATAGAAAGCAAGGCTTTATTTGTATCTGAAAGTATAAGTTGCATAAGCAAAAAATATAGGCACTTTACAGCAAAGCTAGCGCTAATGCTTTATGAATATGATAAAGAGCTATTTAAAAGAATTTATGGTGAAGAGTATGAGAAATTTAAAGAGGTATTTAAAGATACTCTTTCTATATATTATCTTAAATTTGAAGGCATAAGCGCAAAGCAAAAAGAAGAAAACATAAGACTTTATGAAAATTTTAAAGAAAAATACAAAGACTACGATATTGAAAGTTTTGGATATAATCATTGTTGGGATGCAAGCTATGTTTTATTAACTCAATACCCCCTAATAGATGAAAAAGGTCATTTGGTGTTACCTGAGGACAGGAAAAATCATGACAAAAACTAGGCTTTTATATCTATTACTATTTTTAGATATATTTTCTAATGCTCAAAATTTAAATTTAGAAACTTATAGCAGTAATAGCAAATGCTCTAAAAAATAAATGGTGAAGAAATTTATAGTCAAGAATGCGAGTATGAATTTGGAGCAAATTTGATCTTTTATACCAAATTTAATCATAGTGAAGTGCGGATATTTCAAGACGTACAAAACTATGCCACCTGCAGCGGACGTGAGCCTTTAAGAATTTTTGAAAAGAAGGATGACGACAAGGTCAAATTTCAAGGTGAGGTAGATTGGTGTGCAAGCAGCCAAATTTTGAAGTCACTGATGAAACTATTTTGATAATAGATAAACCACATAAGAGCGCTCTAACTAACGATGGCGAATCAAATTTTAAAAACATCGGAAAACTATCCAGCGAAAGAAAATATAAATTTAAGAATGGGAAGATTAAAGAGATATGGTTTTTGCCTTTATTAATGAGTATAATGCGACATATGCTTAAGAATTTAAAAACAAATAGCGGATATAAATATGATAAATAAAATAGTTATTTTTTATTTTATGTTGTTGATCTTTACGATACATAATGCCTGCGCCAAAGATATAAATTTGACTGGAATTTACAAGACCGAGCCTTGCAATATCTCGATAGAAATCGCAAATGCTAACAAAACAGGATATTTTTATAGGATAGTCGATAATAATCAAACAAAATCAGAAGGATATATATCAAATATAAAAAGTAACGGCGAGGGTGAATTTTATGTAAAATTTAAAAATTTTCAAGCAGCATATGAAAATGACACTCTTGTTATACAAAACTATGGAAATTCTATGAATCAATATATTCATTTCGAAGATTGCGATAGTAAATATTTAAAATTTGACAAATTATTATCCGCTCATCCTCAAAAATCGTCCTTAACTACCGTTTTTGGCGACCTGGACGGCGATAACATAGAAGAAAAAGTCCTCATAAGCGAAAATAACGACGGTCAAAGAATGCTGCAAATTTTTAAACAAAATAATTCAAGCGAATGGAAGCTATGGCACAGCTTTGACAACATAGTAATAAATAGCGATGATGGCGGTGCTATGGGTGATCCGTTTGCAGAGCTATCCGTGTCAAACAGAGTGATATCTGTAAGCCACGATGGAGGCGGAGGACGTTTTACTTGGCAGTATTTACATAAATATAGATATGATAAAAAAGATAAGATATGGAAAGTAGTAGGTGCTACGATAACCCATCTTGACAAGAGCAAAAAAGTCGAGACTCTAGACTATAATCTATTAACAGGAAAGGCGATCTATACTGCGAACTGTATTGGAGACGATGAGGATCAAGATGAGTGTATGGATATTAAAAATTTTACTTTTTATGTAAAACCCGCAAATTCTCCGCTGATGAAAAATTTTAAAATAGGAAAAAATAAAATCGTTATACCCAAATTTAATATAGAAATGTACTATTAAAATAAATTTTACGCAAAAGTCATACTGGGTTATTGACATATAAAGGAGTTAGTATATGAAGATAATTAATCTTATACTTGAAATTTACACGAGTAATTTATAACCGAAAACATCATATGAAAAAAATTTTATTTATATTTTTTATATCATCTCTTTACGGTGATTTATTTGCGCAAGTTTTTACTTATAATTTAAATTTTGTAAGAGTAAATTTAAACACCAAACAAATAGCAAAGGATAAATATATAAATTTTGACCTAGAAACAGACAAGGACAAATACGGTGAAAATCTGGCTTATTTTGCAAATGAGTATACATACGAGAACAAGGATGTTCTCTCGCCTTTGCGAATAGATGCCGATGAAAACAAGAAAGCTGTAGTAAAATTTGAAGCATGCGACAAACTAAACAAAAAATTGTTAGCTTGCAATGGTATGGGAAAAGATGAAATTTCAAATTTTAAACACAAAGATATATCTAATTATTATTTTAAAATAGACAACAATAACTACTCTGTAAAAATTTTGCGTGACTATAATGAAGATAGTCTAGGGCGAGCGATAGATGTAAAAGAGTGTGCTGTTATCGTTTCAAAATATAAAGATAAGAAATGGCATTTTTGTTATAACAATATATCGATGCAAGAAGTTTCTGCTAAAAAGGATATTATCGAATTTAGAGGCGGCAATCAGGATAGACTTGGCAACATAGTAGATTTTTATATGTCGTTTAAGTATCTAGAATCAGATTTTTATTTGTATGAATATGTTTGGAAATTTGGACGCATAGATGAAAATAGCGATAAAGAAATATTTGATAAGGCAGAAATATATTATAAATATACCAATGAAAAGGATAAGATATATATAAATGAAGTCACGCCAGAATTGCTTAATAAAATGAGAGAAATTTTTTATAAGAATAAGTAAGGTATTGGCAATATAAGAAGCAAATATATTTAAGAAATTTAAATAAAAGGACAAGAGATGAAATTTAAAACTATATTATTAACTAGCTTGATGATAGGCTTAAATTTATATGGATTTGAGCCTTTAATGCCCGGCAAGGCTAGTGAAAAGGCTATTGAACAATTAGAGCAGGTTGATAATAATTTTTTTACCGGAGATGACTATTCTTTTAACGATTATGGCACTAAGATATTTCCCAGCTTTAAATGTTCTGATGCTAAAGGAAAGTATAAATTTAAAGAGTACTCTTTAGAAGACTTTATTTGCCAGTCAAAATTTATTGCCTTTAGGGATAACTATTTTAGCGATCTTTATAATCTAATCATTAAAGAAAATCCGAAGTTAAAAGATAAAGCCCAAAAGATAGCTAGAGAGAGGATAAGCAAAACTCAAAAAGAGTGTATAGAAGGATATTCTAAAGTCTTTAGAGTACAAATTAAATATAATTATAGCGTTGGTAATTCTATTCATTGCACTAGATCATACTATAGAAGCTATACGGCTAAACTAGCCTTAATGCTTTATAAAAATGATCAAGAGCTGTTTGAGAGAATTTACGGCGAAGATTACGAAAAATTTAAAGAGGTATTGGAAGATACCTTAAAGTATGTGCCCATACTTTACTCTTTTAGAGACTTGAAAGACATTAAAAAAACAGACGATAGGCCTTATGCTGAATTTCTAAGAAAGTATGATGACTATACCGGCGATTTTGATAAATATCGTATCCACGACCTAATTTACATAGTATTAGTCCAATACTCCCTAATAGACAAAAACGGTCATTTAGTATTACCTGAGAATAGAAAGGAAGAAGAGGAGGAGCAATGATTTTTAGATTTTTTATCTTAACTTGTGAAATTTATGGCGATATAATGCCAGACAGGACAGTGTATTTGACCATTTCAAGACAAGGAAAAACTATTTTTAAGAGCGACAATATACAAGAGATAGATCAAAATAAATTTACATCTAAGCTTGAGATGACAAATAAAGAGCTGCTCACAGCGTTTGATAAATTTTATAAAAAGTTACAAAATAGATACCAGTGATGGCTTGTTAAAAAATATGAAGACTATAAATAAAATAATTCTTTTCTTGCTAATGGTATTTATGTCGCCTTCTCTTTTTGCAGAGCAAACTACCGAGCAGTGTTTTAATGGCTTTTTAGATAACAAAGCACATTTTGCCAAAGAAGACAAATTTGACGAATTTGATTTTTCTAACATTTTGGCTGACAAGCGTACAAAATTTTTGGGCTATGTCGGAGCTGATTATCATAGGCTACATATAAATTTTGACAGCGTTAAAAAGATATCAAGGTCAAAATATATAGTATCTGGCAACTACAAAATAGCCGGAAAAACTCAATCGTTTAACGGCGAAATTCAAATATCTGAAATAAGAAAATATACAAATTTTAACTACGGCGTTGATGATTTTATGAAAGGCAAAATCAATGCCCAAGGCATAGCCTTAGCGACCTATTTTTTAAAAGGCGAAGCAGAAAAATTTCAAGCTAAAGGCCGCATGCTGATAAGATGGTACATTGACAACGATAAAAAATTGCTATACGACGATATATCAGAAGATGAGGATTTGTACGCAAATAATTTATTTTGTGGAGAGTGCGAGGTGAGCAAGGTGCAAACAAGGCCGTGCGCGCGGGGTCATTACAGGATACCAAATAGCGGCGATCTTGACATGGGGGCCGGAGAATTTAGCCCAAATCCAAAATATCTTAGCAACGGCTGGGGCAACTTTAATAAAGATGAATAAATTTCACTTTTTAATACTATCTCTAATTTTAGGTTTTCTAAATTTAACAGCTAGTGAAAATTTGCCGCGCACAACAAGCATAGACAAAATCAAAGTAGGTAAAATTTTATTTACCAAAAATTTAGCTTCAAAAAATATCAAATACTTTCTGGATGGCGAAAAGGCAAGCTTTGTAAATTTGTCTAAAACGCAGATTATGACGCTTGATTTTTGCTGTGGCAGTAGTGGCGAAATTCAAAGGATAAATGTCAAATTTTTTGATAAAAATTTAACTGAAGGAAATATAAATTTCAGCAAACTAAAAGAATTTGCTACAAATTCAGGTATCAAACTTGGCGAAAAACAAGAGCAAATTTTAAAGAAGCTAGGCAAGCCAACCGATCTACAAGAAGAAAATACTACCTCTATTGCCACCTACATCACCGGGCAAAGCCAAAGCAAACTCTTGCAAGAATTTGATATGCCGCTCTACTACGAAAAGTTTATCTTTTCTGACGGAGTTTTAAAAGAGTATGAATTTGGCTTTGAGTATCCGTGATACTATAATAGCTCTTTTTATAATTAATCATTTTGGCAAATTTGTATAAACGCATACGAGAAGCAAATATATTTAAGAAATTTAAATAAAAGGATAAGAGATGAAATTTAAAATTTTATTACTAGCATTTGCGTTTATGTGGCAAAATTTATATCCATTTGAGCCTTTAACTCCAAGCAAAGCAAGTAAAAGAGCAGAAGAGCTTGGGCAGCTAGATTGGATTATAAATTCTACAAACGACTATGGCTCAGAGAGCAAACCAAGCTTTGCTTGCTATAACACCAAAGGAAAGTATAAATTTAAAAAATACTCTTTGGAAGATTTTATATGCCAGTCAAGCTATAACTCTTTTAGAGATAACTACTTTGCTGATCTTTATAATCTAATAGTGAAAGAAAGCCCAAATTTAAAAGATAAAGCCAGGAAGATAGCTAGAGAGAGGATAGGAAAAACCCAAAAAGAGTGTATGATATATAGCCAAAAAGACTACATAAGCTCCATAGAAAATTATCCAAACCCCGATGTGGGACCTGGCTATATACATATGACTATTAACTGTATAAAGTCATACTACCGAACCTACACTACTAAACTAGCCTTAATGCTTTATAAGAACGATAAGGAACTATTTAAGAAAATTTACGATGAGGACTATGAAAAATTTAAAGAAGTATTTGAGGACACCTTAAAATACGTACCCATAATTCGATCTACTCCAGAAATAACACATATAAAAAAAACAGATAATGTTCCTTATGCTGAGTTTTTAAGAAAATATGATGATTATACTGGCGATTTTGATAAATATCGTATCCATGACCTAATTTACATAGTCTTGATCCAATACTCGCTCATTGACGAGAATGGTCATTTGGTATTGCCTAAGGATAGAAAGGAAGAAGAGGAGTAGCAAATTAAGATTTTTTAAAAGCTTTATAATCTTTAAAATCACCGTATGAAAATTTGTATCGAGATTTTTAACTTAACCGCACAATAAATTGCTGTTTTATTTTAGACGGATTACGCACGGGAAAATTTAAAAACAAAATGCATAACTCATTAGCTAGATTATGTTTTCGTATTGGAATCTCTCATAAAAATATCTATTTTGTTGTTAATACTCGTATTATTTTTTATATTTTCTTTATCTAAGGTATAAATTGAATATATAAACGAAAGTGCAACTGCCGCCAAGGCCGCCAGTATCGTCAAAGTTCTAGCTCCACCAAAAGTAAAATTTTTCAGTATATTGTCAGGTTTAGAGGGGGTATAAGCTTTTTTAAATAGTATCTCTTCCTCGCTACCTATCAAAGGAGCGATAGCTGACGCTATACTTTCGCAAAGATATCCTATCTTTTCGTTACAATCATTCTCCAGGTCGTATTTGCCCCTATATCCAAGAGTTAAACAAGCATAAACAACTTCCAAAAGATCTTTGTTTTTAGTAGGGTTTTCAAACCATTTATCCATTATGCCAAAAAATTTATTCCCGCCTAAATTTTCGTTAAATAGTCTAATAGTAAGGGTATTGTTAGCCCAAAAACTATTCATAAAAATTTCATTTTTCATAAGGCTTTCGTCTATAAAAACGCATACGCAGTACCTGAGCCTAGTAATATCGTCTTCGTCATAAATCCTAAGGCTAGCTAATTTCGAGCTTATGCTGAGTATATCGTTGGTCAATTTTTCTTTTAAGCTAACCATTTGTTCTTGGGAAATGCTTTGTATCTTTGACATTCTATTGGCAAGAAGCAAAAGAGGCAATATGTGATCTAGGGCTTGATTTGTTCCTAGCCCATGGAGCTTACTCTCAAACAATATAGAAAAGGAGTTATCTTTATTTTGCACTTATCGACCTTTAAATTTTATAGTATCGCCCACATCTTTATATCCGGGTTTGTTATATTATTCGTGACATATACGCTGATAATATTCTCTCCGACAAAAGACTTAAACAGCTTGTCGTTCTTGTCTAGCCTATAATAAACATATCCGTTTAATCTCGGGAGAGTAGTCGGGATAATTGAAACTTGCTCGACATTAAGACCATTAAGCTGAGACGCTACTATATTTTTGATGTTGGATTGAGTATGAATCTTGCACTGTTCTTTAAAATTCTTAAGCAAATAATCGCTACCGACGCTAGAGCTGATAGCCAAAAATAGCTCGCCTTTTTCGATAATACCTGCGTTATCAAACATACAATCAAAAAACCCGTGAGCATTTGATATGATGCGGGCCATGACGTATTTAGGGGATATGATTTTGGAAAATAATAGCCTTATATTATTAATTAGCAGCGAAAAGGTAGCGCTCAGGTCGTCGTGTTTATAAGCTATAAAATCGCTAAAACTATCATCATTGCTCAAAGCGATCAAATCAGCCTGAAAATCAACTAACTTTTCATACAAAAATTCAGGATGAAACTTTTGTCTATTTGCTATAGACGCGAAGTTCAGGCTCCATTTTTTTAGCATATTTAAGGTTAAATAGGTAGTAAAATCAAGAGTATTTTTCGATTGGTCTATACCCTTGAATATACTTAAAAAAGTCTGCTTATGTTGCCTTGTCGCATATATCATCTCATCGATAAACTGTCTTATAAACGGATGCCTACTTATGTCGAGGCAGGTCGGAATAAATTTATCGTCCAGTTTTATTTGTTTGCTAGAATTTATATTTTGTATTTTACAAATCGGTATCTCAAGCTCATACGGAGTTTTGCTACCCAAAACTCCCAAATTTGTTTTAAGACTAGCAAGAACGATACTTTCTTTGTCTTGATCAAAGGCTGATCCCAGTAGATACTCCTCTTCGTCGCTCAAATCCTTAAGCACGTCAACGCTGGCATCGTCATGAACTTTAGAGCTAATAAGCGCTCTAGTTGCTTTAAATTTAGAGCTAGTTATGCTGTTTTGGAGGCTAACATCGACTACCAGATTACCCATAGGTATTTTCAAGACTATTATGGATGAGGACAACGAATCAAACTCTACTTCTAGAGGCTCCGGAAGCTCGTCTTCCTCCGGAGCGTTAAATACCGATCCGTCCTGAGCGATAGCGGAAATACTCCTTAGCCCTATTTTTCCTTGCTCCAGCAGTTCATTTGAAATTTGAATATCCAAAACACCATAAAGGTTAGAAAAAGAAGAAATAGTCTTTAAATTTATATTTCTCTCAAGATATCTTTCTTGTTGTTCGAAATGAATTTTATCCACATTCATCCCGTTATACCAAACGACTTTTAAATTTTCAGCCATCTTTACGTCTATTCTTTTACAACCAAGGATTTGGCGCTCAAAGCTTTTATGTCCTTATCCGATATGCTAAATATTAAATAGCCTTCTTTTACGTCGGAAGTCTTTTTAAATTCCTTGATTTTAGTTTTTCCTTGATCGGCATAAAGCACCAATACGCCAACATAAGGAACGTTTTCTTTGTCTATTTTTACAATAGCCGTATTGGCATTTGGCTGAATTTGAAGTTTAATGGAATCTATCTTGTCCCTTCCCAGTACTTCATTTTCTTTTGTTATGAGCTCCATCTCGGTGGCCTCTTCAAATTTCTTAATATCGCTCAATTGATAAACTATGACCGTTATCGGAACATTATCGCCGCGATTATTTAAATTTGAATTAGGCATATTGTTTATACCGACTTGTATCTGACCGCAACCCACGATAAATACTGTAAAAATAGCTGCTAAAAACACTTTTTTAAACATATTAATAACCCTTGAATAGTATCTATATACAAGTATATCGAAGTAATTTTAAAATACTATTAAGGTAAATAATTTTATGATTTTAGCTAATAATAACTACGAAAAATTTAAGTATAGAGGTTTTAGATGCGGTTATATTATGAATTTAATAAAAATTTTTCCGATGATGCTTTTTTGGACGAGCTGCAAGGCGAGATGTCTAAATACAAAACATTGGCTCACGAAACCATAAAATGGGATAGAGTTTTTGATTGTTCTTATAAAATTTTACAATCGTTTTCTCTCGATACGAAATTTTTTAGCTATTTGTGTATAGCGGCGACAAATATAAATTTGCCTAAAAACTATGAAATTTTAAAAGATGTTCTAAAATCTTTTTTAGAAGCGCTCAAAGATGATCCGCAAAGACTTGGCCAAACGGAAAAACTGCTGGCGACAAAGAGAAAAATTTTTATTAATTCATTGGATGGCTTTATAGAAGAATTAAATAAACAAAATTTAAATTGTCCGCAAAATTTTGTCGATTCTATGGTCTCTTTGCTAAACGAACTGGGAAAAAACATAAACCACA
This sequence comes from Campylobacter rectus, assembly GCF_004803795.1. NCBI lineage: Bacteria > Pseudomonadati > Campylobacterota > Epsilonproteobacteria > Campylobacterales > Campylobacteraceae > Campylobacter > Campylobacter rectus. The sequence goes on from NZ_CP012543.1 coordinate 2,278,687, forward strand.
AATTTGCAAGTATCGATGTCCGGGCTTATACGTCAAAGCAGTCCGAATACGAAAGCGAGCGACCGACGCAGACGCAAGTCGCCAACCAGGTTCAAAGCAATGCGCATACCGCGGCTTCTTTGAATTTTTCGGCTCATACGGATATTAAATCCATAAACGATAGGGAATATAGAGATTTTTTTATAAACTTATCGCTTGAACTCCTTAAAGACGATTTGCGAAACGTAAATGCTTACGCTATTTTTATGCAGGCTTTATGGGGCAGGATTAAGGCCTTGCCGGCAAGCAACGATTTTATCACGCCCGTTAGATATCCTGAGCAAAATTTGATCATAAACATTAAAAATATCGAATCGTTAAATTTAGAAAATTTAAGACTTTTTATGCAAAATTTGGCTTTAAATCCGTTTTGGATCGATGGATTAATGATATTTTGTAAATTTTTAGCAAAAAACAACCTATCTTTTATAGAAAATTTTATATCGGAACAAGTTGCCGTATTTTTAAACATCCATATAGATATACGAAAATTAAAATTTCAAAGCTCGGAAGATATGTGCCCAAAGGAAACCTTTGATTTTTTTATGAATCAAAAGGGTGCCAAACAAGAAAATACTTCCGACAAAAATATCGATGATTTAGATATAAATGAAATTTTAATGGACATAAATGCCAAAAATACGACCAACAACTCAAGAGAAAATTTAAACTCGATGCTTTTGATGGCGAGCGCTTTTTCCGGCAAGGGTATGAAAAGTAATGCAAAAACCATATACGCTCAAATAGTAAATTTTATAGAAAATACCGAGCTCAAAGAGTATCTTTCCGACATATATAAAAAGGCGAAATCATTTTAAAGTTAGGAGCCACTAAAATACTTAAATAGGATTTAATATTTTTTTAAATATAATTTAGAGGTTAATTTTAAATTCAAACCAAGGACGCAATATGACCAAGAACTCCGTCGCACCCAAAGAACGCATAAACATAACATATAAAACCAAAACGAACAACCAAGAAGCCGATGTGGAGCTGCCGCTTAAGCTGATGGTTATGGCAAATTTGACCGGCCGCAACGACACTCCGGTCGAAGACCGAGAAGTGGTATCCATAAATAAAATCAATTTTGACCAAGTAATGCAAAAAATGGATATAAAAGCAAATTTTGCCGTAGAAAATAAACTAGGTCTGGGCTCGGATGAAATCAACATAGAGCTTAAAATATCAAATATGAAAGACTTTTCTCCGGACAACATAGCAAAGCAAATCCCGGAGATCAATCAACTTTTGGAACTAAGAAAAGCGCTGGTATCGCTAAAGGGCCCAATGGGAAACATTCCCGACTTTAGAAAAGCGGTTTTGGATGCGTTAAAGAACAAAAAAACCAAACAAGAGCTTCTTTTGGAAATAAAAGACTCTCAAGACGTAAAATGAGGAAGTAAAATGCAAGAAGTAAAAGTTAAAACGCCGATTATCGAAAGCATTATGGAGAAAAGCAAGTACTCCAAAGACGATGAAAGCTATAGCATAGTAAAAAAAGGCGTAGCGGAATTTATCTCAAATATAGTAACATCCGAAAACCCTGAAGAGAAGATAAATAAACTCGCTCTTGATGAAATGATAGCCCACATAGACGATCTTTTGTCAAAGCAAATGGACGAAGTACTTCACAATAAAGATTTTCAAAAACTTGAGTCTACTTGGAGAGGTATCCGCTTTTTAGTAGAGAGAACAAATTTTAACGAAAATATAAAAATCGTCCTCTCCGATATAACCAAAGAAGAAGCTCTTGAGGATTTTGATTCAAATTTGGATATCACGCAAAGCGTAATGTATAAGCAAATTTACTCCCAAGAATACGGCCAGTTCGGCGGAGAGCCGATAGGCGCGATCATAGGCGATTACGAGCTTGACAAAACCAATACCGATATGACGTTTTTACACAAGATGTCCTCCATCGCCGCAATGAGTCACTCCCCGTTTCTGACGTCCTTATCCTCAAAATTCTTCGGCCTAGAAAACTACGCCGAGCTGGAAAACATAAAAGATATGAAAAGTATGCTCGAAGGCCCTCAATACACTAGGTGGAGAACTTTTAGGGAAAACGAGGACGCAAAATACGTAGGCCTGCTGGCAACCAGATTTTTAACTCGCTCGCCTTATTTGCCGGAGGATAATCCGATAAAAAGCTTTAATTATAAGGAAAACGTGGAAGGCTCTCACGATCACTTACTTTGGGGCAATTCGGCATACACGCTCGCCACAAGACTAACGGAGAGTTTCGCCGATTTTAGATGGTGCGGTAATATAATAGGCCCAAAAGGCGGCGGAGCGGTCAAAGATCTGCCTACTTATCTTTATGAAAACTACGGTAGCGTACAGGCGAAAATCCCAACCGAAGTCTTAATAACCGATAGAAGGGAGTATGAGCTTTCCGAAAACGGATTTATTACTCTTACTTTGCGTAGAGATAGCAACAACGCCGCGTTCTTTTCAGCAAATTCGGCTCTAAAACCTAAAATTTTTCCAAATACTCCGGAAGGAAAACAGGCTGAAACGAATTTTAGACTAGGCACGCAGTTGCCTTATATATTTTTAATATCCCGCTTGGCTCACTATCTCAAAGTTTTACAGCGCGAGGAAATAGGCACATGGAAAGAAAGGGCCGACGTAGAGCGCGGCTTAAACGAGTGGCTAAGGCAATACATTTCCGATCAGGAAAATCCGCCTGCAGACGTAAGAAGCAGAAGGCCTTTTAGAAGCGCCAAGATAAACGTAAACGACATCCCCGGCGAGCCCGGCTGGTATAAAATAGAGCTGCTAGCCAGACCGCACTTTAAATTTATGGGTGCAAATTTTGAGTTATCTCTAGTCGGAAAACTAGATAAAGAATAAATTTAGGCGGACTATGTCATTAAGCGATAGGGTTTTACATACATTAAATGAAGAAAATGCAGACAAGCCCTATCGCCAAGATATTTTAAACGATATAAAAGAAAACATAAGCATACTTTTAAATTCCAAATTTGACGACTGCATAACCATACAAGGCTCAAGCCTTCCGGATATGTCTTTTTTAAATATCGATTCACACGAACTTTGTCAACTGATGGGAAAAGAAATATACGGCCTCATTAAAAAATATGAAAATAGAATCAACATAGTTGCCATAGATTATGACGATTCTTTAAAGCCGTGGCAATTAACTTTTAATATAAGATATACTAGACAAAACGACGCTTTTAAGGAATTTGCCATAAAAGTAACTTTTCGCAATAATAGGTATTGTGAGGTTTTATGATGAAAAAAAACGAAAATAACGTATTATATTTTCGTAAAGAAATGGCCTATCTTTACGAAATGAGAGAACTTTTTATAGAAAAATTTCCAAAAGTAGCGCCGTTTTTAAATGCCGATAGCAAAGATCCCGATGTTGAAAGAATAATAGAAAACGTAGCCATACTTACATCCAAAATCCATCAAGAGCTCGATGAAAATATACCGCTAATCGCCGAATCCCTTATAAATATCGTATCGCCAAACTATACCAACCCGGTACCTTCGGTATGTATTCAAGAATTTTCTTTAAAAAGCGATAGCAAGAAAAATAGCACAATCGTACCAAAAGGCTCGGTCGTCGTTTCCAAGCCTGTTAATGACGTAAAATGCAAATTTAAAACCGCGTATGACGTCTATTTGTATCCTTTAAAAATAAATAAGACCTATTTAAGCAATAATAAAAGCGATTATGTTTTAAATTTAGAATTAAATATCACAAAAGATGAAGCAAGGTTGTCCGATATCGATATGAACCGTATAAATTTATACCTAGGCAACGACGTATATATGTCCTCTACGCTAGTTATGTGGATGAAAACATATCTAAAAAAAATCATCGTATTTTGTTCCGATAGCGATGAAACGTTTAATATTCCTACTTCGTCGATCGAGGTTATGGGGCTTAGCGATAAACTGCTCGATTATGAAGATTTTGGTTTTGAAGCATTTGCTCTTTTGCAAGAACTGTTTTTTATGCCGTATAAATTTAATTTTATAACGATAAAAAATTTGGATATGCTTAAATCTTCCGGTTCTAGAAATTTTACTATCAAATTTGTATTTGATAGAGATCTTCCAAACGGCTATATCCCAAGAGTCGAGCATTTTTCTTTATCTTCTACTCCTATTATAAATTTATTCGAGATGAGTGCGGAGCCTATATTAAATAACAATAAAAAAAACGGCCATAGGATTTTTTTAGACAGGGCAAAGATCGATGCTTACGATATAGTTCAAGTTACTAAAGTAGTCGCTCATAATAGCGATACGGGCAGAAGAGTGCTAAAAAACTACAAAAGTTTTGAACGATTTAATTTCTTTAACGGCGAAAATATAGATGATTTTTATTCTTTAAGCGATAGGACGGACGGCGATTCAAATTTGTTCAAAGAGATATCGTTTTTTTCTAACTCTCAAAAGGAGCAGACGGTAACCGTAGAGACCCTGTGCTGCAATGGAAATTTACCGTCCGAGCTCAAAATATCAGACATAAACGACTTTCCTGCCCAGCCGGAAATTAATACAAAAAATATTACCGTCCCCACATCTATGCAAAAAGTTGCGATAGACGGAAATTTGCTTTGGCGGCTCGTATCCATACTATCTTTTAGTTATCAAACCATACTCGAAAAAAAATCATTCCTAGCCGTATTAGACGCCTTTTCATTCGGCGATAGCCCGATATCTAAAATCCTGGCAAGCTCGCTACAAGACATAAAAACCAAATCTATCTATAGAATAGACGGGCATATGACGAAAAAAGGCACGCTATGCATATTTTATATAGACGAAAGCAAATTTTATAGCATAGGGGAAGTTTATATCGCGGGATTGGTTTTATCCAAATTTCTATCCAGCTTCGCTTCTATAAATTCATTTTGCGAGCTAAAGGTAAAATGCGTCCAAAGCAAAATAACGATAGACTATCCGCTTTATAGCGGCAATAAAGCATTGCTGTGAAATTAGCGAGCGAAACTTCTTTTTATAGGCTTATTAAAAAAGCCTTAAACGACTATGACAAAAACGATATCGTTTTAAGAAATAGCTCGAAACTAGGCCACCCCAATAAAGAAATAGAATACGCCAAGCTAAACAATGAAGAAAAGAAAAATTTCTTAGAAATAATGGTAAATTTTATGGGGCTATACGGCAGCTCTTCGCAATTACCAAGCTATATGCTGGATAAATTTTCAAGAAGCGATAACGAAAATTGGAAATTATTTTTTGATTTTTTTAATAATTATTTGCTATGGATATTTTTTGAGAGCATATCTATGCAAAATTATCCCAAATCTTTTAAAAAAGATTTTAGCGATAGAATTTCGGCCATATTATTTAATATTTTAGGCATAGACGACAAAGAGGTAGCCAGGGCTTATCTGCCATTTGCGCCGCTACTCCTGAGCCTAAGGAGACCAAAGCTACAAATACAAAGAGTATTGGAATACAACTTTAATCTTAAAAATAAACTTTTTATATTGGAAAATATCCCGCATCAAGTAGTTATAGACCCAAAACAACGCAGCTATTTAGGTAAATTAAATAACTCTTTAAGTAAAAATTTTATATTAGGCAAAAGGGTTCTGGACTATCAAAGTAAAATGGCTATTTATATAAAAGATATAAATTACGATGAAGCCGTTAAATATTTTCCTAAAGGGCAAAAGCACGACAAGCTGAAAGAAAGCGTGATTTTTCTTACAAATAATGAATTTGCCGTGGATTTATATATAAGCATAAAATATTCTCCCAAAATGAATCTCAAACTAGGAGATGATTCTCATAGCAAGTTAGGCTACAGCTCCATAATAGGAAAAAACAAAAAAGACTCTTATTTGATGTTTTTTAGGTTATACTCATGATATTTCGCTATTTTAAATTGAGTACTCGTTTTAAATTTTAAGAAGTTGTGATATAATCAAACAACTATTTAATCAAATCTCGGATCGGTGGTAAAGTTGTCTCTCTCATTCATATCTAGAATTCTTAGTGTTTTTAAAATAAAAGGCGTTTCTATTTTTATCTCGCTTATTGCGATTAGTATTCTGTTTTGGCGGTATAGCCCCGATATAGCTTTTAACGACGTATATATTTTTGCAAATACATCATCGAGGATAATAGCTCTTTGTATTTTTTGGCTAATTGCATTCGTTATTTTCGCTTTGCGCGCAACGATCAAATTTTTCTCTTCTATGAAAGATGACAAAAGGCAGCAAATAAAAGAGATAAAAAAGGTATCAAACGAGTCCGTAAATAAAGCAAAAAGAAATTTTTTCATATCCGTAAAAGATGCAAAAAATACTTGGAAAAACGATATAAAATTTAAAAAAATACCGCTTGTTATGATAATAGGAAATGAAAGAGCGGGCAAAAGCGCTTTTATTAATTATTCCAATATAGAATACCCGCTTGGAGATAGCCTTGATACTTACAAAAAGATACACCAAAGCACGACGAATTTCAACCTTTACATATCAAAAAACGGAGCGCTTATAGATACCGAAGGCGTTCATTTTGCGCAAGAAGTTTTATTTAATCCGTCCTCAACGGACGAGCTTCCCGAGGATGATGTAGAAAAAAACAAAGACTTCCTCCTTAAAAAGAACATATGGAAAGAATTTTTAAATTTCTTAAATAAAAATATTTTTCACTCTAAGTTAGGCGGCGCTATTTTGATAGTGGATACTCAGCAGTTTTTAGAAAATCCAAAAGAGTACTCAAACGATCTAATAAGATATCTGGTAAAAAGAGTAAACGACTGCGAAAATAGCTTGAAAATAAAATTTCCTATTTATGTGGTATTTAGCAAACTCGACCTAGTTGAAGGTATGGGGGATTACTTTAAACTTTTCAAAGACGATATCGCAAATAAAGCTTTTGGTCTCAGCTTGTCAAATACCTTTAATAAAGACGATCTGGACAATGATTTTAAAGAACTAAGTCGCTCGTTACTTTATAACATAATGAGCAAAAACTCCCTTTCTCACTCCCTCGAAGACAAAAAACGCTCATATTTATTTTTAAAGCAGCTAGATAACCTGTTTGCACTCGTGAGCGACTTTGCTTTAAAACTAAAAGACGAAAATTCATTGAAAAATAGCTCGCCGATTAAAGGCGTTTACTTTGTTAGCGCATTTCAAGAAAATATACCTATAAACTATCTGGTAAATACGGTGTGCGATAGATATGGGATCAAAAAGCCGCTAGCTAGAGCCCTTAATAACTACAGTAAGCAAAGTTATTTTGTTAAATCGCTACTAAAAGATATTGTTTTTAAAGGCCATCTGGCAAATCCGAATTTAAACAAAAGCCTAAGTACAAAAATTTTAAATTTCGCATCGATAGCTCTTGTTTGCGTTGCCACCTACTTTGCATGCAGCCATTTTATAAACTTAAAATCGGCGAAAGAACTGGAAGCGCAAAATGCTATGCTTTCGATATCCACCTTGCTTGACGGCCAAAAATACAAAGATTATACGCCTACTCAAAAAATAGAATTGTTGCGCAATCTAAAAGATACTCTAAGAATATATCCTAGACTTTTTTCGGGGGATACCAAATTTGAATATCCGCTTTTGGATATATCCTACAAAGGCTTTGAGTCCGCTAAAGACTTATATACGGAGCTGACGATAGATTTTCTTAAAAATACCATCCTTGTCGAGATGGAAAATATGCTAGAAACCGAGACAAACCCCGACAATCTCATAAAAGCCTTTTATATGTATCAGTCGTTGTTTGATAAAGATTTTATAAATGCTAATTTATTTAAAATTTGGATCAAGACCAATTGGTCTAAATTTGAAAAATACAATATAAATCAAGATGACTTTTTATCCCATGCGGATAGCGTATTAAATGCCGACTTAAAAGATATATATCAAAATTTAAATTCTATCAAAGTAGCCGGCGACAAACTTATAAAAGTAGAAAGGCTAGAGAGGCTCTACTCTCTTTTGGAATTCATATCATATAAAAACGAAAAAGAATTTTACGATATAAAAAAAGAGATCGCAGGCATAGACAACGTCATAGAAAACAGTAACGCTTTCGAGCCGTTTAATAAAATTTATACAAAAGACGGTATGAGGGAGTTTTTGTCAAATTTAAGCTCCTATATAGACGACTCGGCAAATATTGAAAAATGGCTATTTCAAAACGAGCGAGCAAGCAACTTCGACACAAACGAGGATAAAACTAATCTACGTTTAAGTATAGCCAACCTATATCTACAAAAATATCGCTCCAGATGGATAACCGTCATAGGAGGCATAACGCCCAAAAAATTTAACTCGAGAAAAGAAACGCTAGACGAATTGGAAATTTTATCAAAGGTTGAAAATCCGGTAAATTCGCTTGTAAATACATTAAACACGAACACTCTTCTAACCGACGAAACTTTCTTAAAATATATATACGGCCTTGGTTATCCTTCTACCGAGATTAGAAAATTATTTTCAAATTTTAGCTCGGATTTTAGCTCGTATCATGCATTAAGCGACAGCTCAAAAGAAAACGGCATACTAAATACCATAAGCGACGACGTATCCAAAATCCATAAAAAAATCCTTGATTTTAACTACGAGATGCTACAAAGCGAAAACGACAAAATCACTTATGTAATAGGTGGAGTCAAAAACGAAAATGATCCATTTATAGTTTTAAATAACGACTCAAAAATGCTGCCAAAAGAGCTTATGAACTATTATCAGCAAGTATCAAAACTATCCTGGAAACAAGTAGAATCAGGCGCTTCTACTTTTTTAAATACGGCGTGGCAGGATGAAATTTACAGCCTTTATACAAACGAGATTAGGCCGTTTTATCCTTTTGACGAGACGGCGGCGCAGTCCGTGAGCATACAATCGTTTAAAGCATTTTTCGGGAAAAACGGAGCTTGGAATCAGTTTTATGATAGATTTTTGAAGAAAATTTTGAGCAAAGGATCAAACGGCTATAGGGTTAGATCGGCATATGCCAAGGATTTTAAATTTAGCAAAAGCTTCCTTGAAAACATATCCGTGATAGACAATATCGCAAATACCGTGCTTGATCTAAACGATGAGATAAAAATCAACTTTTATATTAAAGCTATTGATTTATCGGCAGATTTTAGTAATATCAGCGTTTCATCGGTAAACGACAAAAGTATAACTTATGATCACACGATACCGTCAAGTCTATACATAACGCCTAAAGACTTTGACACCTCCGCACAGATCAAATTTATAGCCAAATTTCAAAATGGCAATAAGATCGAGCAAAAAACGTTTAGCGGCGAGTGGGCTTGGCATAGACTTTTGCGAAATTCGATCTATAACTCCGAGCAAGGCAAATATTCGCTTTATCTTAATCCGCAAGAAAAATATTACTTCGGGTTTGACGTAACGCCTAATAATGCCGAATTAATGGAACTTTTAAGAAATATATCTTCATTTAAGTTGCCTAAAAATATTTTAAATTAAGGAAGATCATGGAGCAGATGGCCGTCACTATACAAAATTTAGAAAATGCCGCAAACTATTCATCTAAATTTTATATCTTTGATGAAAACGGCGGCGATATAGGGAGCGACAGTAGCGCGACTTTCAGATGCCAAGATGCAAACGGAAGCATCCACGCTAAACATGCCAGAATAGGTTATGAAGAAGGCTTTTTTACGATATCCTCATACGAAAACTGCGATATATTTTACGCAGATTCTTTCTCAAAGATCGCAAGCGACTATGAAACGGTCGTTAATGAAGGGGACGTGTTTAGGGCGGGAGGCTTAAAGCTTATGTTCATAAATCCCTCAAAACTAGAAGAATACGCAATTAAAACGCAAAAACTCATAGAAAATACGCCGAATTTCGATAAGCTTGATGATGTGTATCTTGAGCCTAGAGGCAAACTTTCAAATGTTGATTTCAAAGAACAGCCCGATATCAATATATTCCCGAAAGAAGACGACGAATTTTACATAAAAAACGACCCCTCCCCAAAGGCGCCCGAGCCAAATCCCGCATACGCCCCAAAGCCTTTCACGCAAAATATGCTATCTTCGCAAACATTAAACGATCTAACGCAAAAGCTATTAGCCCAGCTCAGAAGCGAAATCATGCCAAATACGATAGAGTCAAATTCCGCTACTCTAAGCGTAGCCGATCTGGAAGCCATACTATCTACCATACGGCTAACCGACTCTACAAAGCTAATAAACTCCGTCTTATTACAACTAGTATGCAAGGAGTTATACTCTCATATGTATGATATAGTAGAAAACAACTCGTTTTTCAAGTACCTATCCGGAGCCGTCACCAAAAGCACCCAGGAGAAAAAAGAGGCCTTTGAATACCTAGTGCTAAAGGCTCTAGAAAGCTATATCTCAAAAAAATAATCCTCTCGAGATTTAAGCAGGCTTGATTAACGGGTCTGCCTAAATTATTCAAATTTATTTAATCCTTGATATTATGCTCTTTGGCATACTCCTCTATCTTGTCTTTTAGATCTTTTGGAAAGCTTGGTTTATACATAGTAGGAGTTAAAGGATTTAGTCTTTTATCCAGTTTGCCCGATTTATACATTCTTTTTAGTTCTTCGGGAGTGTTATAATACGGTGCGTTAGGATATCCTTCGGGAGGAGTTAGGGACATTATTTTGGATTCGAGGATGGTGGAGTCGATGTAGAGGGAGATGTCTTTAGCGGTCATTTCTTTTGGAAAGCCCGGTATCTCAAATCTATCCATATGTGCATCTTTTGCTTCTTTTAGGTATTCAACAAATTCTTCTCTAGTTGTTTCATTTGCATCTATATCTCTAGGGTCTAAAAGCTTGCCTTCACTTTCTACCAACCTCTTAATTTCCCTATGCAAAGAACCATCTGGATTAATAGCTATCCCTCCCCTATTAAAATCCATAATAAAATCACTCCCTATTATCTCATCTAGATAAGGTATCATACCGTATTCGTCTAGGGGAGGATTTTCGTAGAGGGCTTTGTATTCTAAGGAGCGGGATAGGTTTTTGTTTGATCCCGACATATAAGCAGACGTAGAGAAATATCTAGCCAATACTTTTAAAGCATCTACTTCCCCCAACTGAGCGGCTAAGAATACCGATTGTCTAGCTCTTGATTTAAAGCCCGAGTTATTAAGTACTGTAGCTGAAGCAAATGCTCTTTTATCTCCCAATATCCCTGCGCATACTCTCCACTCTCCCGAAAACAGTCTTGATTTTAAAGTATTAACGTTTCTCTCCACCGTATCGTAAATTTCTTTGTATTCCGGTTTGGTTAGTCTTCCTCTTTCATCTACTCTTCCTATGGCATCATCGGGTATTTCTATCATAGAGCATTTTAGATTGCTTCTTTTTACCAGGTAGATATATCTGTCTCTTTTATCTTTTAAACTTTCGTAATAAGCTTTTTCTTTTTTAGTCCAAGGAGAAATTTCTTTAGAATTTGATTTAAAGCTTAGTTTATACCAAGACTCAAAGGATAGATACTCCGTTTGTCCGTAGTCGTTAGGATTTGGATTAAAGTAGCTTGGTTTGTAGTCTTTGTAAGCAGAGGAGTCGAGGATTTCTCTAGCATCTAGTAAGTATTTTGACTGAATTTTAAGATATTCAGGATTTGTTCTAACAGACTTATAGGCTTTATTATTAGGGATAAGCAAATTTGTATTTTTGTCAAATTTCAATTCCTGCCCATCAGGTGCTATTACTACATATACTTCCATTGATTCTCCTTCATTTATTGCTATTATTCCTACCATTGCAACCATTATTACTATACTTAAAAATAAAATTTTAAATTTACTAAATTTCACAGTATTATCCCAAAAACAAACCATCTTCCATTATTATGGTAGTTGCTAGACGACCAATCAATCTAGGTGGAGTTTTTTTAGGAGGTTCTTTTACCGTGCTGTTTTTATATTCATAGTACTCCTTACACCCCACATAAAGCCCCTTGATATTATTCGTGCCTATTACGTCTAGGGCTTGCAGTAGTCTTCTTGCTTTGTTATCAGTTGTTGTCTCTTTGTCGGTAGTACCTGTGTTAAAGTTACCCTCTTTAAAGTCTTGGAGTATCTCCATAGCTTCGTTGTAGCTATCTATCGGGGATTCAAATCCCACGGCTTCATCGTCGCTTCTTTGAGCTTCTTTATACATCTCGTAAATTTTCCCTCTTTGCGTATGATCCATAAAACTACTATTTGATATATCTAAAGGTCTCTTTGCTTCTGCTACCATAAGCTCTTTTGGTTCAAAGGGCATATCGTGGTTTTTTAGATGGTTAAAGAAGCTTTGATCGTCTTTATACGTAGTTCTTAGTTCGTCTAAACAAAGATAGGCTATTAGTTTATTTAATGGCATATTTTTAGATAGACTGGAGTTTGTTTTCGTATAGATGTCGTTTATGTCGTAATAAAAGAATTTATGATAGTCTAGTCCTCCGCTGGATAGTCTTCCTCCTATGATCGTTCTTTTTAAATCTACGTTCATAAAGGATGAGTGAATTTGCATAGGATAGTAAAGATACTCTTTAGTATCTTTACTCATAGGAGTTAGGGATATGTTTTTTACGGCGTAAGGTTCATCGTATTTGTGAGTATAGTATTTGTATAAGATGTCTTCGTATTTACGTTTTTGTTTTTCGTATTCGGAGGTGTAGAGGCTATCTAGGATAAAATTTAACCCGCTGCCGGTTATTATGGTTTTTAGGGTGGTTGCGGCACAAAGGGTCTCTTGGTCTCTTTTGGATAAATTTAAAGTAATTGCGCTCAAATTTATTCAATCCTTGATATTATGCTCTTTGGCATACTCCTCTATCTTGTCTTTCAGATCTTTTGGAAAGCTTGGTTTATACATAGTAGGAGTTAAAGGATTTAGTCTTTTATCCAGTTTGCCCGATTTATACATTCTTTTTAGTTCTTCGGGAGTGTTATAATACGGTGCGTTAGGATATCCTTCGGGAGGAGTTAGGGACATTATTTTGGATTCGAGGATATTAATATCTCTATTTAAGATGACCTGCTTGTATTCCTTTTCGTCTGGCTCCGCTACGTCATACGGCAATGCTTCGTCTTTTAGGGCTTCTTCGACGGCTTTTACAAATTCTTCCCTGGTTTTCTCGTTTGCGTCTGCATCCCTTGGATCTAAAAATTTACCCTTTTCTTCTACTTGTTCCCTAAAATACCTCATTACTCCGCCATCTGGATCTAGTGCAACTCCGCTTTTTGAAAAATCCATAATAAAATCACTCCCTATTATCTCATCCAGATAAGGTATCATACCGTATTCGTCTAGGGGAGGATTTTCATATAAGGCTTTGTATTCTAAGGAGCGGGATAGGTTTTTGTTTAATCCTATATTATAAGTGTAATATTTAAAAGCATCGGATAAATACTTTAAAGCTTTTACTTCTCCTAACTGAGCGGCTAAGAATACTCTTTGAAATTTCCTTGCCTTAAATCCTCCGCTTCCTCCGCTTCCAAGAGCTGTAACATCCCCTAGTATTCCTGCACATATACCCCATTCTCCTATAAACAAATTTGACTTTAGGGTTTTTTTATTTCTCTCCACCGTATCGTAAATTTCTTTGTATTCCGGTTTGGTTAGTCTTCCTCTTTCATCTACTCTTCCTATGGCATCATCGGGTATTTCTATCATAGAGCATTTTAGATTGCTTCTTTTTACCAGGTAGATATATCTGTCTCTTTTATCTTTTAAACTTTCGTAATAAGCTTTTTCTTTTTTAGTCCAAGGAGAAATTTCTTTAGAATTTGATTTAAAGCTTAGTTTATACCAAGACTCAAAGGATAGATACTCCGTTTGTCCGTAGTCGTTAGGATTTGGATTAAAGTAGCTTGGTTTGTAGTCTTTGTAAGCAGAGGAGTCGAGGATTTGACGAGCTTGAAGAAGGAATTTTGACTGGATTTCCAAGTAGTCTTGCCTTGTTCTAACCTTTTCATATTCTTCGTTATTTGGAATTAATAAATTTGTCTTTTTGTCAAATTTAACCTCTCTGCCGTCTGGAGTAAGCACGGTATAAGTTTCATTATTCATAGCATTTCCTTTTAAGTAATATATCGTAATCGTTGCAGTAATTAATACCGCTAATAGTATAAGTATCTTTTTCATGGCTTATCCCAAAAACAAACCGTCTTCCATTATGATTGTAGTGGCCAATCGTCCTACTAGGCGCGGAGGAATTTCTGACGCTTTCTTACTATCTCTTCTCTTTTTATCCGCCGCATAGTCCTTACACCCCACATAAAGCCCCTTGATATTATTCGTGCCTATTACGTCTAGGGCTTGCAGTAGTCTTCTTGCTTTGTTATCAGTTGTTGTCTCTTTGTCGGTAGTACCTGTGTTAAAGTTACCCTCTTTAAAGTCTTGGAGTATCTCCATAGCTTCGTTGTAGCTATCTATCGGGGATTCAAATCCCACGGCTTCATCGTCGCTTCTTTGAGCTTCTTTATACATCTCGTAAATTTTCCCTCTTTGCGTATGATCCATAAAACTACTATTTGATATATCTAAAGGTCTCTTTGCTTCTGCTACCATAAGCTCTTTTGGTTCAAAGGGCATATCGTGGTTTTTTAGATGGTTAAAGAAGCTTTGATCGTCTTTATACGTAGTTCTTAGTTCGTCTAAACAAAGATAGGCTATTAGTTTATTTAATGGCATATTTTTAGATAGACTGGAGTTTGTTTTCGTATAGATGTCGTTTATGTCGTAATAAAAGAATTTATGATAGTCTAGTCCTCCGCTGGATAGTCTTCCTCCTATGATCGTTCTTTTTAAATCTACGTTCATAAAGGATGAGTGAATTTGCATAGGATAGTAAAGATACTCTTTAGTATCTTTACTCATAGGAGTTAGGGATATGTTTTTTACGGCGTAAGGTTCATCGTATTTGTGAGTATAGTATTTGTATAAGATGTCTTCGTATTTACGTTTTTGTTTTTCGTATTCGGAGGTGTAGAGGCTATCTAGGATAAAATTTAACCCGCTGCCGGTTATTATGGTTTTTAGGGTGGTTGCGGCGGAGTTAACAAAGAATTTGCCTATAGCTTTAAGTCTTACGCTTTTATGAATGTCCGCTTGATACTCTTTTGATATATTTTTCAATTTAGATAGGTGTGCCGAGGCGTCTTTTGGATTAAGATTATCCGTGACTTCATAATAGGCGAAGGTATTCTTTTTTATCTCGACTATATCGGCAAAGGCCTTACTCTCGAGTTTTTTAGTTAGGCTCTGGGCTCTTTTCTCGTCTACTATCATCGCCCTTATATTTTCGGAGCTTAAAGACATAAATATCCTAAACTCGCCGATATTTTCCATAAATATTTCTTTGACGCTGCTTTTTGAAAACATATATTTAGTCATACTTTTGGCTATATTTGCATAGCCTTCGCTTCCAAAATATCCGTAAAAAGGAAAAAGCTCCTCTAAAATATCATCTGTGATAGAAACCAGAGACATATCTATATAAAATTTATAATTTTCATTCATAGAGACAGACTTAAACGGCGCCATAGCATTATCGTGGGCTTTTTTTAGATCTTCATACGCCCACCGCTCATCTTCTCTCACTTTGCCGTGAAAATTTGCGCCGTATTCTTTCTCGAAATCTTTAAAAAACTCGTAAAAGCTATCTTCAAATATCTGCATACCGTTTTCTACGAAACCGTTTTCAAAGCCGTCTACTATCTCTTCTATACATATGGCGTCTTTCTCGTTCGCGTTTTGCATCGTTTTCTTAAAAAAGTAAATTTTCTTTTTACCTTCGCTAGTTTGTAAAAAAGCATCGTCGCTTAAAAGCCTGAATCGCTCGTCGTATACAGTTATGTACTCGCCTTTGTCGATATGAAAAAAACTACCCGGAGAGTTAAATTCGATCAAAGATTGGTCGAATTTTTGTCTGATGACGTAAAAGGTCGTAGCTAGAAGGAATATGTCTATAGCGGAGTGAGGGTAGCTGGTTATAGAGTATTTCCCTAAAGCACTATCTTGGCTAAGACCTTCTATATACCGTTTTGCATCGGTTAAACTATCGTAAGCGCCGATATTATGAGAGTTACCTTCCGTATAAGATACTTCTACCTTGTGCTTTTTATTTATAGTTTGAAAATAATCGGCAAATTCTTTTATGCTTGTTTTTAAAAATTCCTCTTCTTTTTCTTTTATATCTTCCATATCTGCAGGAGATCTGAAAAATGAATCTATGTGTCTTAGCTTCATCTGCAAAGAACCGGTCTTCATCACTAGCTCATGAGACTCTTTTAAAATAGCGTCTATTTCGGATTTTTTTAATCTTCTATCTATAGAGCCGTTTTTGTAGGCGATCTCGCGACCGTATCTGCGTATGTCGTTTTCTATTTGATTTATTTCCTCCTTTGATATACGCACGAACGGGCTTAAATTTAGCAGATACAAGTCCTCTTCGTCTTTTGCGTTTACGCTTATGGAGTATTTGCTGTAGTCTTTTATTTGGCTTATGTCGTCGGGTTTTATTAACTTTGAGTCCTTACCGCTTCTGTTATTTTCATCGTTTATTTTATAGCTAAGCGCCGTTTCTACTATATACTCGCTTAGTTTAGCATTAGTTTTAAACGGGGCGTTTGATAGTACGAGATAGTTTTTGGCTAGTTTTCCGTATCGCAGGCTGTTTGTATCCCGGTCTTTGTCGGCAGCGGATTTATCCCGGATGAGATTTGCGAATTTTAACGAGTTAAAAAACGGATGCTGTATGTATACGAAGTGCGCGCCGTTTGATACTATACTATTTTCGACGGCTTCATATAGGCTATAGCTATTTTTCTCATTCATTCCGGTATTTTTATAAATACTTACGTTTCCGTTTTGAGCTTTACGAATCTTTGCCCTGATATCAAAAAAGTCCGCGATACTTAACTCCATATTATTTTTTAGTTGATATGCGCTGCCCGGTAAGTAATTTGGTTTGAGAGGATTGTTTCTAAAATCCATCGTCTCGTCTTTTTTATTTTCGTTAAATATAAAATCTCCGCAAACGCCTAGATACTCATCTACGTTTGTTTGAGCATTTAGTCCATAAGCCTCAAATCCCGAAAAATCTATAAACCCTCCGCTTTCACCGTTCTGAGTTTTAAAAACCACGATATTGCTAAGAGAGTTCGAATTTAGAAGTCCAAAGATAAAACCAAACTCGCTAGCAAGCAAATTTGCCGCGGGTCCGGCAAAAGCATAAAAACCTTTCTTTTTACTATACTCGTATATCTTAGAACCGGTTTCATAAATATCTCCCGCAGACATTAGCAGAGCTGCTGGCTTAAATGTCTTTTTAAATTCCGTAAAGTCTATTATGCTAACAAGCGCTTTTATCAGCTCTTTTACCGTAAAGCCGTATGTTTGCTTGGATGTTTTTTCTATATTGCTTTTTAGTTTATTAAACGTATTACTTATGCTTTTTTTTACTTCCTCTTTAGGCGCAAATTTCTCGTTTTCTAGTATCGCTTCGGCTTTTTCGATTATGCTTTTTTGCAGCTCGTCCAAATTGCTTTGGATGCTAGATTTGTTTGCGTCGTAGTTTTTTACGAGTTCGTTTGCCGCATCGGTGAAATTTTTTACCTTTTCATACTCTTTTTTATTTTTGTTTGCAAGGTTTATTAGTTCTTTAACGAATTTTTCTATGGGATCTGCTTCGTCTATTACGGTATGTACCTCTATAACTTTGTTTAGTCTTCTAATGTTAAATTTGCCGTTTCTTATCGTCTCTTTGCCGTCTATGAGCGCGCTTTTATCTATGAAACGCGGCGTTACTATTTTTATATTATTGCCGCCGCGCGAAGTCTCTCGTATGTTTGGGCTCATATCAAAAAGTCTTTGCATTATCATACTGCCCAGAGTATTTGGCTGCAATACGTCATTGTGATAAAAGCTGTTGAGATTTCTGCAATAAAAAGTTATATATTTATACTGCTTGGCATACTTGTCAAATTCTTTCAGCAGCGTCTCTATATCCTGCACTGTTCTTATATCGCTTATTTGCACTTTACTTCCTTGCGTTTAAATTTAAACTTGCCCGCTTAGCATTACTACTTCGCATATATCTAGGCTTAACTCATTGTCTTTATCAAATCCTTTAGCGATTTGCAGTTTTATGCTTTTGGCGTATGAAGGTGAGAAAAACACTAACGTATGCACGGGTCTTTTTTGCGACTTATCTAGGCTTTCGTATTTATCTAGTCTAGTGAAGTATCCTACCCCGCTCTCAGGTTCGCCCGCATCTTTGTATGCTTGTTTGCAAGCCTTTTGAGGAGAGTTTGGGATCACAAATACCAACTTTATCGTATTTATACCGTAGCGTAGCTCAAATTCTTTAAATTTATGATCTTCGTTGTAGTTTTGCTTTAGCTTTTTATCCAGTTCGCCGTCGCTTGGATTTTTACCTTCGCTTAAATTTAGCCGTATTTGACTAAAGCCCTCTTTGTTTTCAGATTTAGCATCGTTTAGATAGTAGATATTTACGGGCAGATTGTCTTTTTGCGAGGCGTAGTTTTTAAAATGCAGCCTTATGCAAGGAGAGTTGCTATGAGCGCTATCTTTGTCCGAATTTGAGATATAAGAGCCGCCGATACCCCTAGGATCCGATATCTTAAGCTTGTTTGATTTTCTAACGCAGGTTAGTATAGAGCCTCTATTGCTCCTACATAGATTTACGAAATCTTGCATCAAGGCATGATCGCCGTTTACGGTTTTTCGGCTTAGGGCGCCGCTTGGCACAAAGGCCACTCTAGTGCAAGGAGATTTTGCTATCCTGCAACCTACTATAGGGGTGTTTATAAAATCGCATCCTAGTATCAGAGGTATACCGCTTGATTTTATCGTTCTTCCTCTTACGCTTTTTAGCACTACCCTGCCGCCGTGTTCGCAGGTTATGATATCGTCTTCTATGACCGGATGCAGATATGCGACGCCGGTTTTAACGATCGTTTCGTCAAAAGCTTTATCTTCGGGAGCGATTTGATTTAGCCCCTTTAGCTCTTTTGCCTTTTTGCCGGCAGGTTTTAGCTTGATATTTAGGCTGTCCTCTTTTATATCGTAGTTTAGTAGCCATGCCTGTGCGTTTTTATGTAATAAATTTAGTCTTCCTATGCCGCTACCGGTATCTCTCGGCTGAAAGAGATACATAGCGCTATTTTCATCCTCTTTACCCTCTTTGTCGGCTTGGTTTTGAGAAGAAGGGCTTAACGCGGAGGAAATTTTGCTCGCATTTTCTTGGTTTTCCTTTTCGTCTCGGTCGCATCCTTCTTTAAAACAAAGCTCGTGATCTACTTTTTCTTCGCCTCCGGTTAAAAGCTTACTCATCATAAAGACTTTGGTGTTTAGATACTTAAAACTTAAATTCATATCTTTTTCTATCTGCTTTATATCAAATACACTTTCGCTTTTTAAAAATATATCGCAGTTTTTATGATAGATATGCATAAGCTCGCTAGGCTCAAACCTTATCATCTTTAAGACTTGTTTTGCTTGATATTCTTTATCTTCCTTAGACATATCCGCTAGCGCTTCGATGACGGGCAGGACTATGGTTCTTTGATCCTCGTCTATCTCTTTTTTATATGCGCTCCCTGACTTTTTCGTAAATACCAAATAACGCTTCTTGTCGTTAGATAGATACCTCCACCCTTCAAATTTAAGCTCATATGCGCTTTTACAAATTTCTATCCTAGCCTCTATCCATTTTTCAAGCTCCTCGCTATCTTTTTTCGAGCGGATATATGAGCTTATATCTTTATAAAAATCGGATATATACGTGAGTCTATCTTTTGCTTGTTCTAAATTTAACTTTTTATCTAGCGTAAAAAATCTGCATCCATAGATCGCAAACATCAAATTCAGATCCTCTTGTATGACCTCGGCGGCGACGGTTTTGGCTTTGATATCCTTGATATCTTCTTTGTCTATTATTTTTATTAGTAGATTATCTTGCTTATAGGCCAGCAGGCAGCTAACAGGATCTTCTATATTAGGCGCCTCGCCGATATCATCGTATCCAAAGTCGTTTACGTATAGGCTTACGGGATATATTGCGCTTTCGAGGATTGAGATCTTTTCTTCTTCCATATTGCCTAGCCTCGGAACGTTTTTTAGATAAATTTTATAAAACAGTATCTGAGAGGCTAGGGTTTGCATGTAGTCGTTTAGGTAGTTTAGGGCTCCTGCTATATCTTTATCTTTTATCTTAGCTTCGTTTTCTTTATGATTTAAAAGATACTCCATCAGATATAGCCCCTCAACTAGCTGCTTCATAAAGTGAGAAGCCTTTAGCACGTTTATGAGATGAAGCTTGGAGGTGTTTTGATAGTCGAATTTCTCCGTATAGTTTGCCATACCGTATCTAAGGCCCAGATCGGAGATGACCGATATGCTTGGCTCAAATACCTGATTGGCGTCTCTTTTTACGGTATCTAGACCAAACGTATTTTTATCCTCTTCTTGCCTATCAAAGTATCCTTCGTCGTATTCGTCGTAAATTTTATGCATAACAGAGTCTATGTGATGAACCTCTATACCCAGAGTATCTCCCTTGCTCGCCTTACTCATATTGGTGCTTACGTTTTGCTTATTTAGCTCTTCGCAAGCCGTTTTGTTTTCCTTTACGAGATGGACGCACTCTTTTAGCGTAGTCTCGTCTTTTTTATCTCCGCCAAAGCCGAAGAAGCTTTTTATCTTATCAAACACGCCGCTAACTATACTGCCTATAAAGCCATACGGGTCCAGTATCCTAGCTACCCACCTTATGCCTTTATATATGACCTTGGCTATAAAGCCTAAAAACCTAAAAGCGATAACCGGCAAGGATATCCATACGCCTCCAAAGCCCGGAGCATTAAAGGTATATAGCTCCTTTACGTCGTTTGGATAGATAGAGCAATAAGCTTGAGCCAGATGACCTCCTAGCGAGTGACCGGCTACTACGATGGGAGGGATGAGGGCGTAAGAAGCGCTTAAAGAGCCTCTAGAATGCAAAGAAGTGCTCGCTTGAGAAGATCGGGACGAAGAATTTAAAGAACTCGAAACGCTTGAGCTATCGTTTGATTGATTTGAGTCGATGGACGAATTTGAGCTATCATAGTTAGGTCGTAAGTTTGAATTTGAGTCATTATTCGGAGAATTCATATTGCTAACTGTATTTGAATTTGCTGCGAGAAAATTTTTATCGTAATGATCAACTATGCTTTTATAGATTTCATCTTTTAATATCTTAAGAGATACTATCTGATCCAGCGCTGCGCCAAAAAGCGCTATCATACCGTCCGTTATAAGCAAATCTTTTATGCTCATCTCCGTACCTCTAAAACCTATCGCGTAGTTATTAAATTTACTATCGTAAAAAGCACTGGAAGAATACCCCGTGATAGAAGTGTCTTTAACGTGATGAAGCAGTTCGTAACGGTTTACGAAGGATTTGGTGCGGAGGGAGAGCTGATGTCTGTTCTCTTGATTAACGAAAATGTAAGGGGGTTTATCTTTATCTTTTGGCCTATGAACAAAACTTTGAATTTCATTGTTTATTTGTTTTTTTTCAGGCTTTTCATCTATTTTACTGTTGCTGCTCTCATCTTCCGGTTTTTCTATAACCATATCCTGATTAAACCTAGCTTCTATAGCTAAGGCATAGGCGGTGGGTTCGCCGATTTTTCTATTATTATCTTTTGCCTTCTCAGTAATTTCTTCTAAGGTATCGCCCCTAGTCGTATAATCCGCAAATTTCCACCTCGCAGGTGGTTCGTCTTTAAATTTATCAAACCATCCGTCATCTTCGTTTTCATTTACCCAATGAAGCATAGCATAGCTAGCATCCGCTATGTCTGCATAGTCTTTAAATTTTGATATTAGGTCTTTGTTTGAAATTTCGCTCATAGTATTATCTTTTTTCCAAATCTTCTATATAAATTTTATTGTTACCGGGCAAAGTTTTAACATCTTTCCTAGATAAAGAAAATCCTCTTCCCTCATCTCCGAAGAAACCGAATTTTGTGTAGCCGACATAAAACATCAAGCTTAACGATATGACTTGTAGTTGTTCGTTATCGTCTATATAAAATTCTTCTATTACGATAGAGCAGTGCTTGTATGCTTTTTCTCCGATATAATTTTTGATTTTTAAAGATACTTCTTCAGGTATAACCACTTTTCCTCTATAGTTACTTCTTAGATAATACTGTTTGCCATTGGAGAGGGTTTGGGGGAGTGTATTATCTAAGACTTTTAAATCATCCTTCTTGAAAACTTTCTTTGTTTTAAAAAAATTATCCATATAGTTTTTTCTCTCCCTCTCTCTATCATCTATTTCCTTTTCGAATTTCTTATTAAACACATATACTCCTCCGTATTTCTTGCCTAGCTTTGTTATTTCACTATTGCTTAGTTTATTATCTCTAGTATCCTTTGCACTACATCCGACTAAAAATACTATTGCTAATACCGCTAATATGCTTAAGATAAATTTCACTAGGTATCCTTTGGTTTTAGTGTCGGTTTGTATTATAGCTTTTTAAATTTTAAGAGAGGTTAATTTATTAAAAAAAGGAGAGGGTTAAAGATTCCTCCATAGGCTTTCTTTCTTTAAATTTATCAAACCATCCGTCGTCTTCATTCTCGTTTATCCAATGAAGCATAGCATAGCTAGCATCCGCTATGTCTGCGTAGTCTTTAAATTTTGATATTAAGTCTTTGTTTGAAATTTTACTCATGATATTACCTTTGTTCTAAATCTTCCAAATAAAACACACTATCTCCGCCTACGTCTTTTACGTCTCTTCTGGATAAAGAAAATCCTCTTCCTTCGTCTCCGAAGAAACCGAATTTAGTATATCCTATCGTGTAATATACCGAGACCACTATTGGAATTATGTTTTTATTGTCGTCTACATAAAAGTATGAAAGGAGCATAGATGGTTTAAATTTATTATAATCTTCTTGTCCTATGAAATTTATGATCTTTTCTTTATAAATTTCGGGCAGTTTGGCTTGCTTGTTATAGTCTTCGCCATAGGCTCTGGTGGCCGTATAGTATTTTTTACCGTTGGAGAGGGTTTGGGCTATTTTTGGGTTGCCGTAATATCTTTCTTTAAGCAGTTTTCTCATCTTTTTATTTCGCTCGTCTTTATCTGATATGCGAGATACTTCATCTAAAATTTGCCTATTAACCGCCTCTCTCTCCTTCTCCCTATCATCTATTTCCTTTTCGAATTTCTTATTAAACACATATACTCCTCCGTATTTCTTACCTAGTTTTGTTATTTCACTATTGCTTAGTTTATTATCTCTAGTATCCTTTGCGCTACATCCGACTAAAAATACTATTGCTAATACCGCTAATATGCTTAAGATAAATTTCACTAGTTATCCTTTGGTTTTAGTGTCGGTTTGTATTATAGCTTTTTAAATTTTAAGAGAGGTTAATTTATTAAAAAAAGGAGAGGGTTAAAGATTCCTCCTATTATTGATTTAATAAATTTAAATGTTATAAGTTTTCTTTCTTTAAATTTATCAAACCATCCGTCGTCTTCATTCTCGTTTATCCAATGAAGCATAACGTAGCTAGCATCTACAATATCAGCGTAGTCTTTAAATTTGGATATTAGGTCTTTGTTTGAAATTTTACTCATAGTATTATTTTCTTTCCAAATCTTCTATATAAATTTTATTGTTACCGGGCAAAGTTTTAACATCTTTCTTAGATAAAGAAAATCCCCTTCCTTCGTCTCCGAAGAAACCAAATTTTGTGTAGCCGACATAAAACATCAAGCTTAACGATATGACTTGTAGTTGTTCATTACCGTCTATATAAAATTCCTCTATTACGATAGGGCAGTGCTTGTATGCTTTTTCTCCGATATAATTTTTGATTTTTAAAGATACTTCTTCAGGTATAACCACTTTTCCTCTATAGTTACTTCTTAAATAATACTGTTTGCCATTGGAGAGGGTTTGAGCTATTTTTGGGTTGCCGTAATATCTTTCTTTAAGCAGTTTTCTCATCTTTTTATTTCGCTCGTCTTTATCTGATATGCGAGATACTTCATCTAAAATTTGCCTATTAACTGCATCCCGCATGTTCTCTCTCTGCTTTATCTCACTCTCAAATTTTCTGCTAAATACGTATGTTCCGCTATATTTTTTAGATAGCTCGGTTAGCTCTGCTTTCCCGATATCGTTGCTACTAGTATCCTTTGCGCTACATCCAACTAAAAATACTATTGCTAATACCGCTAATATGCTTAAGATAAATTTCACTAGGTATCCTTTGGTTTTAGTGTCGGTTTGTATTATAGCTTTTTAAATTTTAAGAGAGGTTGATTTATTAAAAAAGGAAGAGGGTTAAAGATTCTTCCTATTATTGATTTAATAAATTTAAATGTTATAAGTTTTCTTTCTTTAAATTTATCAAACCATCCGTCGTCTTCGTTTTCATTTACCCAATGAAGCATAGCGTAGCTAGCGTCTGCAATATCAGCGTAGTCTTTAAATTTAGATATTAGGTCTTTGTTTGAAATTTTACTCATGATATTACCTTTGTTCTAAATCTTCCAAATAAAACACACTATCTCCGCCTACGTCTTTTACGTCTCTTCTGGATAAAGAAAATCCTCTTCCTTCGTCTCCGAAGAAACCGAATTTAGTATATCCTATCGTGTAATATACCGAGACCACTATTGGAATTATGTTTTTATTGTCGTCTACATAAAAGTATGAAAGGAGCATAGATGGTTTAAATTTATTATAATCTTCTTGTCCTATGAAATTTATGATCTTTTCTTTATAAATTTCGGGCAGTTTGGCTTGCTTGTTATAGTCTTCGCCATAGGCTCTGGTGCTTGTATAGTATTTTTTACCATTGGAGAGGGTTTGGGGGAATTTTTCATCGACTAGCTTAGTATCTACGGCATATAGTCCATCGCCCAAATCCCTACCTTTTAATTCTTTTATTGCCTCTTTTCTCTCCCTCTCTCTATCATCTATTTCCTTTTCGAATTTCTTATTAAACACATATACTCCTCCGTATTTCTTACCTAGTTTTGTTATTTCACTATTGCTTAGTTTATTATCTCTAGTATCCTTTGCGCTACATCCGACTAAAAATACTATTGCTAATACCGCTAATATGCTTAAGATAAATTTCACTAGTTATCCTTTGGTTTTAGTGTCGGTTTGTATTATAGCTTTTTAAATTTTAAGAGAGGTTAGCGAATTATGAGAAATTCAAGTAAAATAAAAGTTTACGTTGGATACAATAATGAATATTTTTTTCAAAGGAGTAAAAATGGCACAGCCAGCGTATATCAAAATAGAAGGTTCTTCACAAGGTCTCATATCAAGCGGAGCATCTACCGAAACCAGCATAGGTAATCGCTATCAATCAGGACACGAAGATGAGATCATGGCGCAGGAAGTTTCGCATATAGTAAATGTCCCAATCGATCCGCAAAGCGGTCAACCTTCAGGACAAAGAGTTCATAAGCCTTTTGTTTTCACATCGTCTCTAAATAAAGCGGTTCCGCTACTTTACAATGCATTAACTAACGGAGAGAGACTAAACAACGTAGAAGTTCACTGGTTTAGAACATCCACTAGCGGCGGTGCGGAGCACTATTTTACTACTAAACTAGAAGACGCGATAATAACCGACATAACCCTCGTGATGCCAAATGCCCAAGATAAAAACAATAACGATAAGACGGAATTGTTTAAAGTTTCTATGAACTATAGAAAGATAACGTGGGAACATGTTGCGGCTGGAACCAGCGGAAGCGATGACTGGAGAGAAAACTCAAAAAGCTAAGCTTATAAATTTAGGAGACTTGTTTTTTGCAAGTCTCTTACTATATTTATAATCACCCCTTAAAACGGTAATTATAAATGTAGTATGGTAAATTCAAAAACTGTAATGTATTTCTAAAAATGAGACAAATTTGATTTTATCATAAAATGCTTTGTATTGCTGTCAAAGACCTTAAAATATTTTAAAATTTAAGTTGGTCGTATCGACTTAAAAGCATGACAGAATGCAAAATTTGAGTTATTAAGAGTATGGGGATGATACGCATGGATTCACAAAAACCGATTTCGTATGCAAATTTGACTATAAACGGGCAGATTTTCACCGTAACAAAAGCTACGATAAGAGAAAGCCTGGAGGAGATATTTTTTGCAGAGTGCGAAGGATACTGCGAAAGTATGGAAAGTCCGCTTTTTCAAAGCTTAAATTCTACCCTTTCTAATGATTTGGACGTATATAAATTTCTAGACAAGCAAGCCGTTCTTAAAATAAAAAAAATAGCGCTACAAAACGCAAGCGACTCAAACTCTATTAATTTACCAAGCGGCGGCGGTAACGACGAATCCGTTTATAACGGGATAATATCGGAAGTAGGATATATAGGGACGTCAAATTCCGGGAGTAATAAAAATTCTATCGGTCAAAAGTATTTTTTTAGATTTGTTTTGAGCTCTCCTCTGTTTAGGCTCTCGATAAATTCCGCAAACAGGATTTTCACCGATCAAACGGTGATAGAAGTTATTAAGGAAATTTTAAAATTTTACCAAGCTTCGCCGATAAAAGAGGTCGATTTTTCTAATATAAAAAACTCCTACGAGGCAAGAGAGTATATCTCGCAATACAACGAAAGCGATTTGGATTTCTTGCAAAGGATTTGTTTTAACAACGGTATATATTTTTATGAGGACGATGATAAGATATATTTTTACGATACTTTAAATATTTCCGGTTTTGAGCAAGCGAACAGCGGTAGTGCGGCTTCAAGCGCTCCGTCTGACGTTAGAGAAGTAAATTTTAATCCGAATATCAACAATATACTAAATCAAGAATGCATAAAAGCCATAAATAAAACCGAAATTTTAAACACCAACAACTTTTCGTATTCTTCGCAAAATACGATGTATCCTACTGTTTTAGATATGGTAAATTCCAAACAAAACGAGAAAACCAAATACAATGCGCACTTTCACTTAGGGCAGTACTCTTTTACGCAGCAAGAGTCCTTAAGTATCCCCACGGAGTTAAAAAGACGTAGATCTATTTTAAATTTAAATACTTATGTGGCTGATTCCAACGTATTTGGATTAAAATTAAATAGCGGCGTATCTTTAAACTATGATCCGTCCAGCCTCAAAAGCGATGCCAAATTTGATTTTAAGATTATAGCTCTTATTCAAAATTTCATAGACGAGACAAATCTGGAAAATAGACTCGATACCAACGATATAGTCCCTATCGCAGGCAAAAGCTTTTCAACATCATATAGTAATCAAATAATAATGCTTCCTTCTAGCGCCGTGTATGTGCCTAAATTTAAGACAAAACCTAGACCACCGGAGGTGACTTTGGGCGTAGTTATAGGCAACAACGGCATAGATGACGAGAAAAATACTATCCACACCGATGAGTATGGCCGCGTAAAAGTAAGAATCAACGCCTTCGCTTCTCAGGAGAGCGTGGATAATTCTACGAATTTTAGCCAAAACAACATCAATCCGACAAATTCAAACGACTACTCTCATAGCGCTTATTTAAGAGTGATGACGCCTATAGCTAGCAGCAACTCCGGTTTTTTTGCTATACCTAGGATAGGCGACGAAGTCGTAGTATCGTTTCTGGAAGGCGATATAGATAAGCCGATGGTGAGCGCTAGTTTATATAATGCCTATAATCCGCAGCTGCCGAATTTACCGAGCGATTACCACCAGACCACTATAAGCTCAAAGACTATAGGCGTAAACGAAAACGGTAGAAATGAATTTACTTTTTCGAATTTAAAAGACAAAGAGCATATTTATTTAAAAGCCGAAAAGGATTACGGCGAACTGATACAGCATGATTTTACCCAAACCATACTAAACGATAAGTCCTCAAAAGTCCTAGGAACCTACACTGAAAGAATACAAGAAGCCCACGTGCAGACTATAGATCTAGCCAAAAACGTAAACGTAGGAGCAGAATACCTCACGACGGTAGGCCTTAGTAGGGATACCATAGTAGGACTATCAAACACTCTAAACGTAGGCATAGATAGTAAAATAAGAGTGGGTAAAGATAGCTCCGAATACGTAGGAAACGATAAAAATATCGAAATAAAAGGAAATTTAGATACCGTAATCTATAAAAACGAGAATCGAACCGTCAAAGAAGATAAAAAAGACGTAATCGAAGGGAGCTATGAGCTAAGCTCCTCAAAGGGAATAAACGAATATACTCAGGAGCATATAGTTCTTCAGGCCGATAACTACATAGACATAAAATCAAAGTCGAATTTAACCACAAACACCGACTCTCAGCATACCGAAGTCGCGGACTCTAAATTTTCGGATATTAAGTCAAATTACGAGGTGGATGCCGGCAATCAAATCATACATCAAGTCGGTAGCACCCAGATCGAGATAACGTCAAGTAATGTGATTATTAGGGCGGGCGGAGTAGAAGCGATCTTTGATCAAAGGGGCATAACCGTCATAGGCGGAGAAGTAAGGGCGGAGTAGATTATGTCCGCGATAAGCATAATCTACTCTTTGCAAAAAACTTAAGAAAAGAAGACTTTTTAAAAAATTTTATATTATTTTCTTAAATGCTACTTTTCTATTTTGTTAAAAAGTAGAAATTTTAAATTTACCTCGCCTTGAAAGGGATATTAATTTAATAATAAACATACAGTTGGCGGTTAGACCATAACAAAAGCCACGGCGACCCCATAGACATACTAAAATTTACTTGCAGCAATAGGCGTATCACTTGCAACAGAATTTTAATAATCTCTACGGAAATCTAAGCGAAATAAGTAAAGCTATAGGCTCATCACCTCCCAAGGCTTAAATTCTATCTCATAAAGATAGAAAACAAGCGAAGCGGTGCCACGAAATAACAGGTTTCTTTAAAAAGATTAGCTAACGAATTTAAAGCCTTATATGCGGCAGATGTAAGAGGCGAAATAACCACAGGCGGAGCTAAAAACCACGCTAGAGCAGCGGTAATCCCGAAATACTTGGCCGATATGCGTTTCATCCATCCTCTCAACGGAGTAAAATTTAATCAGGTGCCTGAACCATCTGTGTATTATCATCATGCGGGTTTCAAACCCCAAAGGAGTAAAATTTAACGATCTGGCTAGGGCAATATCGCTTCCCTAGTGCGCATTTCAAACCCCAACGGAGTAAAATTTAACGCCCTCAATAAAGCTATGTTAAACGACATTATACCGTTTCAAACTCCAATGGAGTAAAATTTAACACATCTATTTCAAGAGGATGGCTATCCTCATCGATGTTTCAAACCCCAAAGGAGTAAAATTTAACTAGGCCATGCCCTCCTTAGATATCCCGGTTTGATAAATTTCAAACCCCAACGGAGTAAAATTTAACCACTGATAAAGATTTTGAAGAAGTAGCAACTGAAAATTTCAAACCCCGGCGGAGCAAAATTTAACTCTTATGAAAATTCTCAGACAACTAGTTTTAACGTGTTTCAAACCCCAAAGGAGTAAAATTTAACGGCTAGCGTCTACGTTAAACATCGCAAACGAATTTAATTTCAAACCCCAAAGGAGTAAAATTTAACCTAGCTCAAAATTCTGGCAACAATACAACAGTATCATCATTTCAAACCCCAAAGGAGTAAAATTTAACACTTTTGCCCTACTCCGAAAGAATTTTTTGAATTTGCATTTCAAACCCCAAAGGAGTAAAATTTAACCTAGCTCTCGCAATACTACACCGTGCATAAAGCGGTATTTCAAACCCCAAAGGAGTAAAATTTAACGCCAAAGGACGGATGATAGAGCCTTGGCGCTGGTTGCGATTTCAAACCCCAAAGGAGTAAAATTTAACATAGCCATAGCCAAAACAAACGGAGAGCCCGATCCGAATTTCAAACCCCAAAGGAGTAAAATTTAACCTCAAAATTCTTTATGAAATTTTCTTTGGCTTCGATTATAATTTCAAACCCCAAAGGAGTAAAATTTAACCCGCACTAAAACATACATTTTAATGGCTATCAAAATAAAAAGTTTATATTTTTACGCCTTAAATTTGACTAAAATATAAAACCAAACTAACGCGAAACACCCCAAATTTCGCCCTTTTTAAAATCTTATAAAAAGCTTTATCGGCATAACTCAAGCGCGCCTAAAAATGCAAGCGATAAAACCGGCCGCATCATTGCAAAATCATCTACAGCCGATCGTTTTATCCAAAGTCGAGTTAAATACACGAAGCCAAAGCATTTAGCGGCAGCGGATTATTTTACCTAAAGTCCGATATCTCGATACGAATTTAGCAAGCCGTTCGAGCCGTCAAATAATAAAATCTCAAGACGCATAGAGGCTATTTTACGATGTACCGCAATAAAATTACCTAAAAATGCGGGATCAAAACAACTCAAGCCCGTAGTCATAAATCCTCTCAA
This sequence comes from Campylobacter rectus, assembly GCF_004803795.1. Taxonomy (NCBI): domain Bacteria; kingdom Pseudomonadati; phylum Campylobacterota; class Epsilonproteobacteria; order Campylobacterales; family Campylobacteraceae; genus Campylobacter; species Campylobacter rectus. The sequence goes on from NZ_CP012543.1 coordinate 2,309,204, forward strand.
ACACCGAAAGCGTCGGTGCTTAGGGTAGTCGTTTCTAAAAAACATTACCGTAAATCCATAAAATTTGAGTCGAATTTCTCAAATTTAACTCAAATTTGCCGCCGCGCCGCCACCTTAAAGCACCGCGATTATACTTATAACCTCTTGGGCTTTTACTCATCTTTTATGAAGATGACGGTTTTTGGCTTCTTGAGCTTTATCTCCTGCAAGTAGGTATAAAATGCGCAAAAATGTCAGAGTGGCGCTTATGTGCACATCCTTTGCCGCCGCGCCGCCGCCCAAAAGCCTCATAGCGTTTTCGCAGATCGCGTGCGAGATCCGCTCGCTCGCCGTATCCGGGGAGGCTATCTGCTTTTTAGGCGACTGACGGCTCGTATCCGTCCTTGCCGTCTATGACGCTATTTCGCGCGAGTTGAAATTTACGCCCAAAAGCTGACATAGTCATAAACCGCGTCGGCGTCCTATACGTCGCAGGCTTGCCCTCCGGCGCGCGTTTCTTGTTCGGCCGATACTCGCAAACAAAGCCGCACTCACGCAAAAGAGCGTAATCTCGCTTAAATCCGAAAGCGTCTGCGACGGCTCCGGGCAGTTGTTGCGCGTCAAAAATGCAGGTCGGCCGAAAAACCGATGCTAAAAACATATAGCCGCTCCGGCCGATCGTTATTTAAGCAGACTGCGCGGAGTCCGAGCCATGCACCGGCCCTGCAAAAACGTATAGAACTACAACTGGCTCGCTAAAGCCAAACGCTCTTTTTAAGGAGCCTTTGTTGCTTAGCTTTGAAATATCTACGCGATCTCTTTTGGCTCTTTTATTTTTTTGAGATAAATTTTAGCGATTTTGTGGCAGGCGCATTAAATTTGTAGTTTTTTAAGATTTTTAAAATTTGATAGAATTTGGTTTAAAGCAGATGAAATACGGCGGATTTTTCGGCGATCTCGCCTTAAGGGAGGTCTCGCCATCCCCCTATTCGCAACTTTTCATTTGCTCATCTCTGCATAAATTTTCTTTAAATTCGCTAGATTTGCGCTTAGATTTAAAAGCATCATATCGGCCGTAACCAGCCTCGCCATCGCGGTGGCTACGACGCTGCCGCGCACTCCGATACACGGATCGTGCCGTCCTCGCAGCTCGCATATGACGTCTTCGCCGCGCACGTTTTGCGTCGGCTGAGATAAAAATATCGACGGGGTCGGCTTAAAATGCGTCTTTATCACGATCTCCTGCCCGCTCGTCATACCGCCCAGCGTTCCGCCCGCATGATTTGATGCAAAGCCGAATTTGTCGTTTTTCGCACTGCAAAAGTCGCTTGCGCTACCAAAAAAGCCGTTTGTTTCTTTTGAAATTTTACCCGAACCGTCGGCAAAATTTACATCTGCGACTTTAAAATTCGCAGGCGAATCGCTCTTCGAATTTTCGCTTGCTTCGGTAAAGCTACCGTCCGAAAAGCTATTTAAATTTACGTTTTTCAAATTTGACGAATCGTTCGAATTTTCGCTTGCGTCGCTTTTAAATTCGCCGAATTTGCCGCCGTTTAAATTTGACTGCTCGCCCGCATCGTCAAGAGTAGAGTTATCCCCGCGGCTAAAATTTACGCCGTGAGCCGAGTCGGCCGAATTTACGTGCGCATACGCCGCGCTCATCGAGTCGTTATTTTGGCTGCCGCGCATCTTGCTTGCGTTTATGCCCTCGCCGATCTCTACGGCTTTGACGCCGTTTATGCCCATCATCGCAGCCGCGATTGCCGCGTCAAATTTATAGTATAGCCCCTCGCCAAGCCCCGCCGGTGCGCCGCGGATAACCGTGACGACGCTAGCTCCGACGCTGTCGTGCTCCTGCTTGGCTTTTAGGATTGCCTCTTTCATCGCCTCTTCATTGCCCAGCGAAAATATCTCCGAGCGCGCCGCGAGATCAAAGTCTAACCGCTCGCCGCACGAAATTTCGCCCACGCTAGCCACGCCGCTTTGCACGCTGACGCCAAACTCGTTTAGTAAAATTTGAGCTATCGCTCCGCCCGCCACGCGCACGGCCGTCTCTCTAGCCGAGCTGCGTCCGCCGCCCCTGTGGTCGCGGATGCCGAATTTTCGGTAGTATGCATAGTCGGCGTGCCCGGGGCGAAAGAGCTCGCGTAAATTTTCATAATCGCCCGATTTTTGATTTTCGTTTCGGATGATAAAGCCGATCGGAGTGCCCGTGCTGACGCCTTCAAACACGCCGCTTAAAATCTCCACGCGGTCGCCTTCGCTCCTTGCCGTGGCAAATTTCGAGCCTCCCGGTTTTCGTTTGTCAAGCTCGCTTTGGATAAAATTTAAATCAATACGCACGCCTGCGGGAAAGCCGTCTAGCACGCCGCCGATCGCCGCTGTATGACTCTCGCCGAACGTCGTTAGCGTTAGTTTGCGTCCAAAGGTATTCACTTGCCCTCTCCTAAAATCTCAAGAGCGGTTTTGGCTGCTTTTTGCTCGGCTTCTTTTTTGCTCTTGCCCGCGGCTCGCGAGATCTCTCGCTCGTTTAGCATCAGCGCGATCTCAAATTCCTTCTTATGATCGGGGCCTTTTGAGCCTACCAGCACGTATTTTGGTATCTCGGCGAAGCGCGCTTGAGTGAGCTCTTGCAGCGCGGTTTTGTAGTCCTTTACCATGCGGTCGAAATTAATATCGGGGTAGCATCTCTCAAAGGCTTTTAGGCTAGCTGCACGCACGGCGTCAAAGCCGCTTTCTAGGTATATCGCGCCCATCAGCGCCTCAAAGGCGTCCGAGAGTATCGAAGCTTTTAGTCGTCCACCGTTGTGCTCCTCGGCCGGCGAGATGTTGATGAGCTGGCCTAAATTTAGATATTTAGCCAGCTCGGCGAAGCTTTTTTCATTTACGAGTGCGGCGCGCAGTTTGCTTAGATCGCCTTCGCTTAGGCGCGAAAATTTGTGAAAAAGATAATCTCCGATCACCAGATCCATCACCGCATCGCCCAAAAACTCGAGCCTTTCGTTGTTTGCGCCGCCTTTTACGCTTTTGTGCGTGAGCGCGGTTTTTAGCAGCTTTTCGTCTTTAAATTTATATCCTAATTTCTCTTCTAAATTTCGCATTATTCGCCTTTTAAGCTATTTTTTATCTTTACGGCTTGCTCACGCGCCATCTCGTCGCAAAGCTCGTTTTGCGGGTGTCCGGCGTGGCCTTTGACCCAGATCGCTTCGACCTCGTGCGGCTCGCTAGCGGCCAGATACTCCTGCCACAGCGGGACGTTTTTTACATTTTTAAAGTTTTTCTTCACCCAGCCCTCTAGCCACGCATTTACGGCGTTTGCGACGTATGAGCTATCGGTGTAGAGCTTTACGCGGCAGGGCTGTTTGAGCGCTTTTAGCCCCTCGATCGCCGCTCGCAGCTCCATTTGATTGTTTGTCGTGTGCGCCTCGCCGCCGCTTGCCGTTTTTTTGTGCTCGCCGTACTCTAGGATGTATGCCCAGCCGCCCGGCCCCGGGTTATCCAGACACGAGCCGTCGCTAAAAAGGCATACTGTTTTCATCCGGTTTTTCCGTGATGTGAGGCAAAATTTGCACGCTACCTAGCTCGCTACACATCGGACAGCGGTAAAAATGCATCGGAAATGCGTTTTTGCAGCTCTTGCAAACGTAGTTAAAGCTAAGCGCGGCTTTGTCGTAGTTTGCCGCTTTTAGTCTCTTTAAAACCTCCAGCTCAAAGCCCAGCGGCGCGCCGTCCTCGTCGCTCATGCCTTTGACGAAAAACAGGCTCTTGTACTCGGGATCGGTTAAATTTACGGGCGAGTTTTGATAATAAACTAAATCCAAAACGTCCCCTAACGGCGGGAAATCGCTAAAATCCTTAAGCCCCGAACCGTTTAAATTTAACCTCTCCATCGCCATACGCCGCACGAGCGCAAATTCGTCCTTTAGGGCTAAAATTTCGTCTATTTTGGCCGCTTCGTCTTTGCTTTTATCCGCTAAAATTTGTAGCGCCTTTATGTAGGCCGTCTGCGCTCTTACGTCGCTGCCAAGCTCTTGCAGCGCGTCCAAAGCCTGCAGCGCGCCCTCGTAGTCTTTTAGTTTTTCGAAAATTATCGTTAGCGATTTTAGCGCGATTTGATTTCGCGGGGAAATTTTTAGCGCCTCTAAAAAGACGCTTTTTGCGCGCTCTAGAAAGCCCGCCTTAAAATAAGTCTGGCCCAGATCGGTAAAAATTTGCTCCTTTGCCGCGCGGTTTTTGGCCCGTTCTAAGGCCACGGCATAGACGTTGATAGCCTTTTCAAAATACCCGCTTTTTGAAAACGTCCCCGCCAAAAAGCACATCGTAGTCGTATCCGCGCCCGAGTTTATCAAAAGCTGTCTGCTTTCGTCGCTCAGGCCTTGAGATTTGCCGAATTTTTTCAAAAATCCCGCGATCTCCGCCTTTTCGTCCTTGCTCTTAAAAACGCCCCATGCGTAGCTAAAAACGGCGATCACGAGCACCGCGGCGACTAACACCACGAGGCCGAAAATCGGGTCTCTAAATTCGATAAAAAATATATCCAAAATGCCGCTTTCTAAAGTCAAATTTAACGCCGATTATAGCAAAACGATTGTATAATCTCGCTTATGATCGATCCAAAATCAATAGAAAGACTAAAAGCGCAAACCGATATCGTCGATGTCGTCGGGCACTATCTGCCGCTGAAAAAAAGCGGAGCGAACTTCGTGTGCGTCTGCCCGTTTCACGACGACAAAAACCCGAGCATGAGCGTGAGCCCGTCGCGCGGGATATTTCACTGCTTTTCGTGCAAAGCCGGCGGCGACGCGATCAAATTCGTAATGGACTACGAAAAGCTAAGCTACCCCGAAGCCGTCGAAAAGATCGCCGGACTGCAAAATTTCACGCTAAACTACGTGCGCGGCGGCGAACCGGCGAAAGAAAACAAGCACATCCTAGAAAACGCAAACGCCTTTTACCGCTCGCTGCTTTATAAAACGCCAGCAGCCGTGGAGTATCTCTACTCGCGCGGTATCACCGACGAGCTAATAGATAAATTTGAACTAGGTTTCGCGCCTGAGAGCGCGCAAACGATAAGGCTACTGCAAAACGAGCAAATAGAGCCAAAAGAAGCCCTAGAAGTCGGCATCGTAAAGCAAAACGAAAACGGCATTTACGCTAGTTTCATAAACCGCATCACCTTTCCTATCTACACGCATGCTGGACGGCTCGTGGGTTTTGGCGGACGTACGATCAGCGGCAACCCCGCAAAATACGTAAATTCGCCCCAGTCCGCGGTCTTTGATAAATCAACGCTTTTTTACGGCTACCACCTGGCAAAGCGCGAAATTTTCACCAAAAATCAGATCATCATCACCGAAGGCTACATGGACGTCATCATGCTGCACAAGGCGGGCTTTAACAACGTCGTAGCCGTGCTTGGAACCGCTCTCACGACCAAACACCTGCCGCTTTTAAAGCGCGGCGAGATTAGCGTTATTTTGTGCTTTGACGGCGACGATGCGGGCATAAATGCCGCGACGAAGTCCGCCCTGCTACTCGCGCAAAACGAAATCGACGGCAGCGTCGTCATCATAGAAGGCGGCGCCGATCCGGCCGATATGGTGGTAGCGGGCAAGATAGAGTATCTGCGGCAAATTTTTGAAAGCGGCACGGAGATCGGCGAATTTTACATCAGGCATTTAGCTAGCGGCTTTGATCTATCGCGCCCCGTGCAAAAGCAAAAGGCGCTAGAGGCGATCCAGGCCTTTACGGCGAGTCTAAAGCCCATCGTCGCAAACTCCTACGCGCCGCTCGTGGCTAAAATTTTAAAGATAGCCGAGGGGTCGTTTTGGCTAACTAGAGGCGCAAATACGCAAGCCGCCCAGGAGCGTATGCAGGCCTACGAAATGCAAAATTTCGGCAAAAATCAGCGCGGGCGTAAAGATATACTTGAAATTCGGTTTTTGAAAACGATGCTCGAAAATCCGAATTTAAAAAAAATCGTTTTGGAAAATTTAAAGACGGAATATTTTGTGCGGCACAGAGATATTTTCGAAGCCGTAGCGCGAGGAGTCGGCACGGATGATCCCGCCGTGCGCGAACTGATGTTTGAAAACTACGACGCCTTCAAAGAAGAAGATGAGATTTTAAAAAACATAGTTATTTTAAAAGTGGGATTTTACGAAAATTTACACAAAGAATACTCAATGAAACAAATTCCTTTAGAAGAAAAGAAACAAATACTAACAAAAATAAAAAAAATTATCGAGGCACTGAAAAAATGAAAGCGTTAGTTTTATTTAGCGGCGGGCTGGACAGTATGATCGCCATCAGGCTGCTAACGGCCCAGGGCATCGACGTCACGGCGATCCACATCGACATCGGCTTTAGCGGCGACGAGAAAAAGGCCGAAATTTTACGCCGCCGCGCTAACGAAGCCGGAGCAGAGCTTAAAATAATCAATATCAGAAACGAATACCTGCGCGACGTCCTTTTCACACCTAAACACGGCTACGGCAAGCACTTTAACCCCTGCATCGACTGCCACGGATATATGTTTAAAACGGCGCTTGCGATGATGCGCTCGGAGGGTGCTAGCTTTATCGCGACTGGCGAAGTGATCGGCCAGCGTCCGATGAGTCAGAGGCGCGACGCGATGGCGCGGGTCAAAAACGCCGCGGGCGACGAGGACGACCTCATCCTGCGTCCGATGTCTGCGCAGCTGATGAAACCCACAAAACCAGAGCGCGAAGGCTGGGTCGATCGCAGCAAACTGCTCGCCATCAGCGGACGCGACCGCAAAAGGCAGCTCGCGCTTGCGAAGGAATTCGGCTTTAGCGAGTATGAGACGCCCGGCGGCGGGTGCTTGCTCACGATCGAGAGCTTCGCGAATAAAATCAAAGATTTCATCAAATTTGACCCGGATATGACTAACGCGGATATGCAGCTGCTGCGCATCGGACGGCATCTGCGCCTAACAAACGGGACCAAAATGGTCATCGGCCGCGACGAAAACGATAACGCCAAACTGCTAGCTCTAAATAATCCGAAATTTACGCAGATCAAATTTGACGGCGATATCGTGGGCGCGGTGAGTTTCGTGGATGCTAAATTTAACGAGGCCGACCTCGAGTTTGCCGTGCGGCTGGCGCTTGCCTACACCAGAGCCGATAAAGATACGGCGGTGCGAGTCAGGATCGGCGGGCGCGAGATTTGCGTGAAGCCTTTTGAGAGCAAGCAGGCCGCGCAGGAGTTTTTCGTTAGTTAAATTCGGCTCAAAAACTCATCGGCTAAATAAATTTGACGCCGAATTTAAGATTACTTTTGCAATAAATTTGACGGCTAAAATTTAGCGACATATCCTTTGGCGTCTCAAATTTAGATTTGCTTGCGAGCTAAATTTGATATCGATTTTTGGCTACTTTGAGCTTAAATTTGCCTGATTTGCGAAAATGGCAAATTTAAACAGTTTAAAACGCTTAAATTTACCGACTTTCAAGGCTTAAATTTATTCGGTAAATTCCGCGATCTTTCGTTAAATTTACCAAATAATACCGACCGGACGTATGTTTGTAAAATTTACCGCAAATTTTATCGCCTCTGCGCAGACAAATTTCAAATTTGTAGTCCAAGCCCTTTGCTTTGCTTCAAAGCTCCTTAAATACGTGAAATTTACCTATCTGGTAGTGCGGTAATGTCAAAATGATTTTATCTTTTTATTTTATTTTGATATATTTTTAGTATAATTCTCATTTTAATATAATAATGAGAGTTTTTGCGATGGATTATCAAGGATTATTTTTATTGGCGCAGTTTTTAAACGAGAGAAAAAAGGCGAGTCGTAAAGAAATATCGGAGTTTTTATCGCGCAAAACCGGTGCTAGCCAAAGCAAAACGGACGCGCTTTTAAGCGTCATAGCAAATAGCCCTAAAATTCAAGCTTTGCCGCAAGAAAAAAGGATGGTTTTAAAAACCGCGCGCGGGATTTACGAGATAAGCAAAGCCGGCGAAAAGCTCCTAAAAAGCAAAAATGCTCGGCGAAATTTTGAAGCTTGGATTGACGGCATTTACGGCGAAACTGCGACGCAAAAATCGCAAAATTTACCCGCATCCAAAACTAAAAAATACCTAAAAATCATCACCGCTCTCGTCATCCGCGAGCTAAAAGACAAAATGATCGGCGAAGCAATCAAAAAGCCGATAGAAGCGATAAAATCGCTCGCGCTAAAACTTATGAAAAAACACAAAATTTTGAATAAAATTTATGCTTTTAGGCATATTTTTCTAGCGCTAATAGCTACCAAAATCGCATTTAATATCGTCAAAATTTTTAAAGAGTATAGGCGAGAAAAAATATTTGCGGGGTAGTTTTTTAAGATTTTTTACCAAATTTTGAAAAACCATCAATGCCTCGGCTTTTATATTTTGCGCGGTTATAAAAGACACGAACGACTTTTATAAATTCTATGACATTTTAGACGATATGGCAGAAGAATTTGGCGCATAAAGGTGGACCTTAGAGATTTATAGAGATGGCAAAAATATGCTAAAACCGCATCTGATTATGCTTATGCGGCAAGCAGCGCTATGAATGATTTTAAAGATAAAATTTACGCAAGAGAGCTTTTAGCTAAAGCCGTAGAACTCTTATCTGGTCCGCAAGAAACGTTTTTTGTGCTTGATATTTTAAGCAAATTTGGAGATAAGCGCTTTTAGCCAAGACTTGCGAAAAGCTATTAAACGAACCGAATCCCGGTTATATGAAAATCGCTGGCTACCTAAAAAACATCAATCCAAATTTAGCAAAAAGAGCGTGCTGCAAAAGCCGTAGAAAATGCTAAAATTTTATATGCCGTAGCCGATATTTTGGATATCTTTAAAGATAAAAAAAGGGGGGGGCGATAGAGATAGTGAAAAGTGGTATAATTGCCGCACGGTAAATCAAATTTAAAGCGAACATAATAGAATTAAGCATATCTTGAGTCAATATATCGGGCAATTTTACCCGCAGCCGCGCTCTATCTGCACTCCAGCTTCGTTATCGTTTGGGTATTTGTAAAATACGACGGATAAGGCATCGAAACGCTAAAATTTCGTATCTGCTTCGGCGCGATATTTTTAGCGACGCTAGCGGTGACTTCCGCGACGTTTGAGCGCTCATCGCCGCGCGAGAACAGCGATAACCCGCTAGGCTTAAAGATAGAGCCCGCGATCGTGTCCTTGCTCACGGGATTATTGACGAGTTTGACGGTCAGCTCGCAGCTTGCTATGCTAAACTCGCCCGTATTTCGCAGCGAACCCTTAAAAACGATCATCTCGTTTCTGAGTACGCGGTGACCGGTGACCTCTATCAAGACGGCTTTTTTCGTGTATTTATCCACGACGAGCATAAAAAAATAGCCGAATATCAGCGTTGCGGCAACGTTTATCGCGAGATAAATTTTAAAAAGCCTCAGGTCTTTTTCGCCGCGCGATATCAGCATAAAAAGCATTGAGAGCAGCACCAAAACCGCAAGCGCGATGAGGTGAAAGACGTTAAAATACCCTTCCATCAAAAACACTCCGAGCTTGCCGTGACGTTGTAATCCTGCGCGCGAAAGTTATTTACCGCGTGCGTGATCTCGTGTGTCGCATTTACGTCCAGCGCGTCTTTTAGCACAATATTTTCCTTTAAAAACGGCTTTAGCTCGTTTGCGTAACGGCGCAGCGCATTGCCCGAGTTTTTGTAAAAGCTAAGGCCGATTTTGCAGTAATTAAACGACTTTTTCGAGAGATTTGTGAGGCGCAGATCCACAAGCAGCGTGTTTGAGTACTCAAGTTGCTTGGTTGAGACTAGCTCGAGCGAGCGAGTGCGCAAATTTTCGTCTAAAAGCTTAGGCATAAAATACGCCCCGCATCCAAGCCCAGCAATAGTGACGATCACCAGCGCAAAACCCGCCAAATAGGACTTTGACGCGACATAGACGCAAAGCGAAACGAGCGCTAAAAAGGTCAAAAACATCCAGATATAGGCGGCAAAATCCACCCAGCTAAGGTGCGTCAGATAGAAATTTAAGCCTTGTTTTAGTTCGTTTATCATCTTGCCTCTTTGCTTCGTTTGCCTTGCGGCGAGCCAAATTTGAAATCCACCTGCATAAAGCGTGCCAAATTTGACCGCCCTAGCCTTTTCGCGAGTTTTTTTCCTCGATACCGCTTAGTCCGAAACGGCGCGCGAGCTCGGCTTTGACGCGGCCCGGGTGAATGCCGTGCAGCGCCAACGCCACTAGCGAGTGAAAGCACAAATCGGCCGCCTCATAGACGATCTCCTCGGTCGGCGTTTTTGGCTTTTGGTTTTGAGACGTCTCGGTTTGGCTGTTTTTGTTTGCGGCGTTTTCGTTTGAAATTTTAGTAAAATTTTCGTTTTGGCTTTGGGTTAAATTTGGCAAAATTTGACCGCTTTTCGAGCCGTTATTTTCGCTCGAATTTTGCAAATTCCGCCCGCCTCGCTCTTTGTTCGTTTGATTTTCGTCAGCGCACGATTTACTCAAATTTATCGTCTCGCGCTCGCTTTCGGCGACGTCAAACCGTGAGATATCGCTTTTGCGCGCCGATGCGTCCTTGCATGCCATCACTAGCTCCGTGGCCTCCTCGCCGACCTTTTTTAGGATCGCGTTTTCGCCCTTTTTAAACAGGCTCGCGACGTATGAAGTCTGCGGATCGGCGTTTAGCTTGCGGTCCATTATCGTGTGATAAACCTCGTCGATTATGCCGTAGATCGGCTTTTTAGCTTGGGTTAATTGCTCTTGCGTCAAATTTTGTCCGTCGGCACTGGTTAAATTTGACTCGTCGCCGTCTCCCGAAATCTTTCTAAAAAAGCACGATTTTGCGCCGGTGTGGCACGCTACGCCGCCGTTTTGAACGACTTTGAGCAGTATCGTGTCGTTGTCGCAGTCAAGGAAAATCTCATCTATGGCCTGCGTATTTCCGCTCTCCTCGCCCTTTTTCCAGATTCGGTTTTTCGTGCGCGAAAAATAGTGCGCAAAGCCCGTTTTTAGGCTCAAATTTAGTGCCTCTTCGTTCATATAAGCAAGCATCAAAACCTCGCCGCTCGAGCTTTCTTGAACGACGGCGGGCAAAAGGCCGCCCACTTTTTTCCAATCTATTTTCATTTTATTTCCTTTCGGCTACGAGTTTGGCTTGGTGCACATTTTGGTCTCTTTGACGGATATTTTGTGAAATATTACAATATTTTTGCTTTTTGTTTGATTTTTTAAATTTTATTCGCCGAGATTCGTATCTTGAAAATATCAAAATTTGACTTCAAAAAATTTTTAAAACACAATAAGCGAAACACGTTTTGCTTCGGCTTTGCCTCTCAACTGCTTCCCCAAAAGCTGCGAACGCAGAGCGTGGAAGCAGAGCAGAACGTGCCGCGATTTATCGCGGGCGCAAACGACAATTCGTGCCCAGCGTTTGGGTTTTAAAAATTTGCTAAATTTTACACAAAGATTAAAATTTATTCAAATCTCTGACTTTTAAATTTTTCTTGGAAGCGGAAAGGGCTTTGCTTCGCCTGTGGCTCGCAACTGCGAGCAGACCTACTTACGCTCTGTTTACAGCTACGAGCGAAGTGGTCTCAAGCCCGTAGGGTGACGGTAGCGAACGTAGTGAAGCTAAAGTAGAGCGCCCTTTTCCTTTACTTCGCGCCCCGCACTCGTAACTACTAGAGGCAGACTCGCTCCTATCTGCTTGCAGTTGCAAGCGAAGCGATGCAGAAGTCCTCTTTAACCCCACTGCACGTGAGAGGTGGCGACATAGCTTTGCTGACGCAAAGCGTCGCAAACATGATTCAAATTTGACATTTTCGAGGTGCGGGTCTCGGCGAATAAAATTTGAAACCGGAAGCTATAAATTTAACTTCAAATTTGAACATAAAGCGATAAAGCATAGGATTTTTCTACTTCGCTGCGCTCATAGCTTTTCAAGAAGTTCTAGACGAGGCGCTTTTAAATTTGGCGACGGGAGTTACCTCGTCGGTAATGACCGAGCCAAATTTAAAAATAACGAAGTATAGGGCAAAAAGACAAGCCGCAATATCGCGAGATGGATTTTTACTTCGCTATGCTCGTAACGCTAAAGCGAGAAAAGGCTTTGCTTCCCTTGCGGTCGCAACTGCAAGCAGAAGCGAAGTAAAAATTTAGCGTAGGCTGGGCAAGGTAGTCCGCCGAGCTAAATTTTTACTAGCTCCGTTAAATACGCTCAAAAGACAAGCCGTTAAATTTATTGCGTTATCGCGCTTTGCTTCGCCTTATCCTTCGTATCTACCCAGATATTCGGCACCGCTCCACCGGGTGTTAAAAATATCTTCGCGTCTTTATTTTCGCGTAGTGCCTCGTTAAATTTACCCTGTGTCTCGATCTGTTTTAAATTTAACAAATTTTGATCCAAACTTTTTGCGACCTCGCGGTTAGCGTAAGCCTGTGCATCAGCTTCGATCTTAGCCGCGTCCGCGCGACCCTGAGCCTCGATGATAGCGGCTTTTGCCGTACCTTCTGCGAGGGCCGCTTTTTTGAGCGCCTCTTGATTGGCGCGCTCTACTTCGTATTTGGTTCGCTCGGCCTCTTGTTTAGCGATTTGCACGCGCTCGATCTGCTCTTTTACTTTTTCAGGCAGGATGATCTCGCGAAGCTGCACGGTTAGCAGCTCGACGGGTTTATTTGGCTGCGCGTCGATGTCCTTACGGATACCGTCATCGATAGCCGTGGCTAGGTCGTTTCGCTTCGTCGGAAGCTCCTCGGCGGTGTATTTACCCGCGATACTGCGCACGACGTCGCGCACGACGGGATCGACGATCTTGTTTTCCCAGCTAAGCCCCCAAGACGCGATCGTTTGAGGCGCATTCTCGGGATTTAGGCGATACTGCACGGTGATGTCGATGCTGACGGGTAAATTTCTCGCGTCCAAAACGGAGATCGAATTTTTGCGGATGATGCCCGCTTGCGACTGCCCGGAGTATTTTTGCACCTCGCCCATATCTTCGCCCGAAGTATAGTTGATGAGGCGCACGCGCGTATCGACTACAATGACCTTTTGCAAAAACGGGATAAAGAAGTGTAGTCCCGGTTGCATCGGAGACGGGTCGTATTTACCTAAATTTGACTTGATACCCACTTCGCCCGAATTTATCGTGACGAAAGGCTGCGTGAGCGCGATCACGGCCACTATCGCGATGATAGCGTAGGCAAAACCCGAAATTTTGCCAAATCCCTTAAAATCGGGCGTTTTAAAATTTACTTTTGACCCTTTGTTCTCGCCGCCGTTATCGTCTCCGCCGCCGGAGCCTCGTTTTTTATTAAAATAATCATTTAAATCTGCTGGCATTTCGTTCCTTAAATGTAAGTTAGCATTGAAGCGTATTTTGGATTACGTCCATAAACTACGTCAAAATACGCGTCTTGTAGGCGTTTGGTTACCGCTCCACGCTCGCCCGCGCCGATTATGCGGTTGTCGATGTTGCTTATCGGAGTGACCTCTGCCGCCGTTCCCGTGAAAAACGCCTCGTCGGCTACATATGCGCGGTCGCGGGTGATGCGCTCTCTACGTACTTCGATGCCTAGATCGTGGGCGATCTTGATAACGGTGTCTTGCGTGATGCTAGCTAGGCTGCTGTCGTTTGGCGGAGTGATGAGCGCGCCGTTTTCCACGATGAAAAAGCACTCGCCGGAACCTTCCGAAATATAGCCCTCGCTATCAAGTAGTAGCGCCTCGTCGTAGCCAGCCTCTTTAGCCTCGTAGTTGGCCATTTGCGAGCAGAGATAGTTCGAGCTTGATTTCGCGCGGCTCATTTGACCGCCGACGTTTAGCTTGGCAAAGCTTGAAATTTTTACTTTTATGCCTTTTGTAAGCCCCTCTTCGCCTAGATACGCGCCCCACTCCCATGCGGCGATCGCCGTATTTACGGGAGCTTTGGTGTGAGTTAGGCCCATCACGCCGTAGCCTAGATAGACGATAGGGCGCAGATAGACGTTTGATTTAAATTTATTTGCACGAAGTAGCTCGATCTGTGCGTCTTCGAGCTCTTTTTGCGAGTATTTAACGTTTAAAATCGTCATTTTAGCCGATTTTAGTAGGCGCGCGGTGTGATCGCTCAAGCGAAATATCGCTAAGCCCTTATCCGTCATATACGCTCTAGTGCCCTCAAATACGGCGTTTGCATAGTGAAGAGAGTGCGCCAAGACGTGAATCTTCGCGTCCTCCCATTTAACCAATTTCCCGTCCATCCAGATAAATTCTGAAGGGTTCATTTGATATCCTTTTGTATTAAAAATTTGCAGAGTGTAGCAAAAATATCTTTAAAATCTAATACCCGACGCCAAATTTCGCTCTGCTTACGGTCAAATTTACGCACTTTTTCTAGCGCTTTTTGAGTCGTTCGGGGTCAAATTTAAACCTGAAACGATAAGGCGAAGCGTTTTTGTTTTAAGCGAGGCAGATGAGCAAGGGCAAAGGAGCGTATATATAATACGTGACTGCCGCCCGCAGCGAAGTATAAGACAAAAAGACGAGCCGTTATTTTTCGTTCAGAGTCAAATTTGAAGCGCTACTTGGATTTAAAAGCTAATTTCAAATTTGAGCGCAAGGAATAAAGGCGAAGTATCGCGAGATGATTTTGAAAGTTGTGCGAAAAATTTTAATCAAGAGTAGGCATGAAGCCTGTCGCAGATTAAATTTTCTTCTGCTTGCAGTTGCGAGCAAAGCGAAGTAAAAATCTCTTTCAAAACCAGCGAAGCGACGCCGCAGGCGAGGTTTCTATAAAAGCACTTGCGAGACGAGACGCCATTTGTCGTTCGGAGTCAAATTTAAACATAAAACGGTTTTAGGCGAGGCGGATGAGCAAGGGCAAAGGGAAGGAGCGTATAAATACGCGACCGCAGCTTGCGGCAAAACCGGGCGAAGTATAAGACAAAAAGACGAGCCGCTATTTTAAATAGATTATTTTAGTCGCGGCCGGATCTACGCATTCCTTCTCTATGATCACTTCGCCTATCTCCCTCGCCCTTATCACACCTGAGAGCGGGTTTTTCACGCTAGCTATGCCCCCTAAAATTTCTACGTCCACGCTTGAATACTCAAAGGCTAGCGTGGTATCTAGCGTCTGGCAGCCGCGCAGCATGAGATTTTGCACGTAGCAAAGCCCCTGCAAGCTCTCTATCGTGCAGTTTTCAAAGGTTACGTTTTGCTGTTCCACGCGAGGTATTCGCCGCTGATGAAGCTGTTTCGCACGGTCACGTTCTCGCAGTTCCAAAAGGCGTCTTTGCTAAGCAGTTTGCTATCCTCGACGAGCAGGTTCTTACAGCCGTCAAAGCCGTAGTTCCCGTCCAAATTTAGCCCGTAAACGCGCACGTTTTCGCAGTTCATAGCAAAATAATCCCCGTGCGCGCAGACGTTTTTTATCTCCGCGTCCGCGCAGCTCCACAGCGTCTCCTCGGCCCGGGTCAAATTTACGTTTTCCAGCCTCACGTTTTGGCACCTGCGGAAGGATTTTGGCGCCTGGATTAGCGTATCTTTAAAGCTCACGTCCTGCGAGTACCAGATGCCAGCGCGCGCCGTCTGCGTCAAAAATCCATCCTCTACGGCGATGTTTTTGGCGTACCACAGCGGATATTTCCACTCGAAAATGCAGTTTTTCAGGCGCAAATTTTGCCCGTGCTTTAGCGGCGACTCTCCCGCCACGAACCCACACCGCTCAAACTCCGCGTCCTTTACGCCAAACATCGCGCGCTCGCCGATAAATTTTTGCTCGACAAATTTTTGCATATTTCGCCTCCGCCGTTTTGTTGCGCAGATTATATCCGTTTTTGCAAAAAAGCGTTAGAACGATCCTGCAAAAAACTTGCCCAATCCTGCAAAATTACTGAAATTTGGGAGTAAAATTTGCAAGAAAGGGGGGATAAATTTAAGTAAAAATCGGATGAAATGAAAGTCTGCCCCAATCTTGCGCGAAAGGGGCAAATACGCTACAAGGCAAACTATGAGGACACATAGTAGGCACCTGTTGCTGAGAATATATCTAAATTTTAAGTTTTTTGAGCTTAAGATAACGGTAGAATTTAAGCGGCATTAAGGGTGCGGGAGCGTAAGCCCCTTGCCTATGTAGCCGTTTAAAAACCCAAGCGCTCGGGCATTGCGATTGTTTGGAGTCCGATTTTCTCCCAAGCGCTCGGTAGAAAAAGGTAAGATTTAGACTAGCGCAAAGGATGGAAACGCGAGCCTAAATTTTACCTTTTGTGCGGTCAAATTCGGCAGTGCGACGCAAGCAAAATTATTTAAATCAATCGCCAAATCTCGCACGGTTTTAGCGACCTTATGCGGCAGCCTTGCTCGACGTAAATTTCCGTTAGATTTGACGCTGAAGTTTTCGCGGTGCGGGTTAAGGTCGTCAAATCCGGGCTTAAATTTAAAGCTAAATTTTACGGCGATATCAAACTTTAAGACCAAATTTCAAAGCCTGCGACCCGTCAAATTTGAACCGGCAAATTTAAACGAGTCGCAAACGCAAAATCCAAATTTACCAAAAAGCGGCCCCGAAGCGCACCAGGCCGGGAGCCGCTAAATTTTAAAATTTTAAATTTTACTTCTCAAACGCCTTTTCTAGACTAAACGGAAACGCCTGATAGCCCATCGCGTTGGTCATTTTGATTTCGATTGACGGCTCTTTTGCGCCCCACTCAAACTCGTTGATGTGAGGGCTAGGTACGCCGACCGGACGGCCCTTGGCGATGTCAAACTGCATGCCCGCGACCGCCGAGTAAACCATCACGCTATCTAGGTCGTCTTGATACTGCGCAAGCGATGTAACAGAGCTGTACCACTCGCTGCCGCGCTGTTTGCCGTATTCCCAGACCTGCTCGACGGTTTTAGCTTTTTCGTCGATTTTATAGACGACCGCGCGGGAGTATTTCATGCCAGCCATCGCAGGCTGCTCCATTCCGCGGGTGTCGCCGTTATCAAAGACGGTTAGATACACTATGCCCTTTTTGGACTTGCTGTCGATGCGGAATGCCGTGTGTTGCGTCCACTGCCAGTCAAATCCACCTTTCTCGCTCTCATATCCCGGGCATTTTGAGTATTCGTCCTCGCAGACTATTTTTTTGCCGTCTTTATCTACAGGCTGGAGCAAGTAGCCCTTAAACTGATCCTTCCAGCCTTTGTGCGCGCCCATTATCCACTTGACTTTTTTGTCGCGGCCGATCTTGATGACGGCGTCTTGGTGGCGGCTAGAGATGATGATACTATCATCAGACGGGTCGTAGTCCACGCTATTTACGTGCGCCCAGTTGCGTCCGGGGCCCGAGCCCACGATGTCGCCCCATTTTTCGTTCGTATCCATCTCGGCTAGCTCGTCCGCGCTCGCGGTGTGGCCCGCCTTGCTAGCGTCGATATTTAGGCACACCGCGCCCTGATCGAGCGTTTTTAGCACGATGTCGCGATACGGATCTAAGATTTCATACAGCCTAAAATCATCCACGACGTTGCCGTCGCGATCGACCTCGACGATGACGTCGCGCACGGTGCGGACGTTTTTACCGTCGGCGCGTTTATAGTTGGCGTTTGCCGCGCGGAGGAAGTAGTGCCCGTTTTGCGCAACGTCCATAGAGTGCGAGAAGTCGTTGTAGCCCGCAGGTAGCTCGCGGTTAAAGATTTCGCGGCCCATTATGTCGTATTTGGCGTATCTTTGGCCATAGCCCCACGTCATCGCGCCGTCGTCGTTTTGCTTAAAGCCCATCATGACGCCCGCGCTAAACGGTTGCTTGAGGTCGTAAATTTTACTCGGCTCCAGATACCAGCGCACTTCGCCTTTGGTGTCTAGCACGAAGTTATTTGGGCTATAGTTCCACTCGATCGCGCCGCCTGCGGGGTTGTTCCACACGACTTTGGTGCTCTTGCCCGTTTTATTTACGAAGTTATTTACGTAGTAGAGGCGATTGGCAAATTTCGCGCTCGGAGCCTTTACGACTTCGATTTTATCAAACAGCGCGCCCTTTTGAGACGGCATGCCGGAGCTCTCCAAATAAATCGCAGGAGCGTAAATTTTATAGGTTTCTTTTACGCGTTCGGTTTGACCCTTGTAAATTTTATCGTACTCGACCTCGACGGTGTTTTGATAGTCGGGATATAGTCCGAAAACGGGAATTCCGCCGTGAGTGCGAAGGTGTTTGTCGGCGACTTTGTAGCTGATCGTCTGACCGTCAGGCTTCGGCACGATGGTGACTTTCGCGTTTGCTAGCGTGTAGCCGCCGTTTTTGATGACCGCCGTTAGTGGCGCGATGTCGTACGGATTTACGACCACTTCGCCGATCTTGCCCGGGATGCCGTAGTCTATGTGCGCGCCGCTAGGTCCGCCGATAGCCAGCGCAGCCGTGCTTAGACCGCCTAAAAGCGCCACAGCTAGCGCAAATGAAGAAAGAGTTCGCTTCATCTTATTCTCCTTTGAAATTGGTTTGATATCGTAATTTTAATCAAGCTCGCTAACATAAAAATCACGTATTTATTAAAAAACACTTAATTATAAAAAATAATTTCAAATTTTATCTTCTGCGCTAAAATTTAGCCGAAATTTCATAAATTTAATCTAAAATTTATCTTCTCGTGAGCTTTGCGGCGGCGGGAGGATATAAAATTAGCGCAAATGAAATCATTTTAAGGAGCATTCCATGAACCTACTTTCTAAATTTAGCAAAGGCTTTCTAACCGTCGCGATATTTGGCGCGATGAGCGCGGCTGCGTTTACCGAGGGCGAGGACTACGTAAAACTCGAAAAACCGCTATCCGTGGAGCAAAACACGCTAGTTAAGGTCTTTAGCTACGCATGCCCGTTTTGCTACAAATACGACAAAACCGTCACGCCGAAGGTCGTAGAAAAGGTCGCGGGGCTAAAATACGCGCCGTTTCATCTAAAAACCAAGGGCGAATACGGCGAGCTCGGAAGTAAAATTTTTGCCGTTTTAGCCGTGATGGACGAGGAAAAGGGCGTGAGCCTGCTAGATGAAAACTCGCTGTTTAAAAAGGCTAAATTTGCCTACTACAAGGCCTATCACGATCAAAAGCAACGCTGGAGCGACGGCAAGGACGAGGCTGCGTTTTTAAAGACGGGGCTTGATGCGGCAGGCATCAGCGAGGCAGACTATCAAAAAAAGCTAGAAGACCCGAAAGTCGCCGAACTGCTTAAAAAATGGGACGAGAGCTACGACGTAGCCAAGATCCAGGGCGTGCCGGCCTTTGTCGTAAACGGCAAATACCTCATCATGACGAAGTCCATCAGCTCCATCGACGGCATGGCGCAGCTAGTAGAAGAGCTGCTCAAAAAATAGGGCGCGGGCATGAAATTTGCGGAAAAAATAGCAAAATTCGCAGATAGCCGCCTGCCGTGGGTGATCCTCGTAGCGGTGAGCGCGGGGCTTGTTATCCTCGCGCACTCGCTGTTTCAAAACTACGTCTATATGCCGCCTTGCGAGCAGTGCGTCTATATCCGCTTTGCATTTTTGTGCATGGCGCTAGGAGGGCTAGTCGCGATCATAAATCCTAAAAATTTGCTCCTCGCCGCGCTTGGCTACCTGCTAGCCTTTTGGGGCGCGATTCAGGGCATAATGTATAGCGTAAAACTCGCCAAGATCCACGACGCCGTGCACGGAGACGAACCGTTCGGCGTACAGGGCTGCTCGACCGAGCCGCACTATCCGTTCGGCCTGCCGCTTGAGCGGTGGGCGCCCGATTGGTTCTTGCCTACGGGCGACTGCGGCTACGACAGTCCGCTGGTGCCCGAGGGCGTCACGCTAGACGGCTTTCAGAAGTATTTAGTCGATCTTTATGGGGACGGCTGGTACCTGATCCCATCAAGCAAATTTATGTCGATGGCGGACTGCACTCTCATCGGCTTTGGCGTCTGCTTCGTCGTGCTTGCCGCGATGTTTATTTGCAAAATTTTAACTATCAAAAAAGCTTAAATCGGTCTAAATTTAGACCGATTTTGCTATACTGGGCGCATGAAAGCCTTACGCGAACATAATTTTAAAATTTACTTCATCATCATTTTCGCAAGCCTTTCCGTGGTGCTTTTGGGCGTGAAAAACTACGAGGACGCCAAGGCGCAGATCACGACGCTCGCGGATAAAAACAAGATCGCCGCGAGCGAAAATATGGTCGGGAATTTCTCATTTTGGCTGGACGAGCGCCTGCACTCTCTGGTGCGCGCGGCTAAATTTATGCAAAACGCAGACGCAATACGAGACGACGAAAAGCTCGGCGGCTTCATACGCCTTTTTAAAGAAAACTCCGCGGAATTCGACGCATTGCAGTTTTTGCGCGAGGATGGAGAAATTTTCGTAGACGGCAAGGAGCTGGGCGACGATGAAGCGATGCCAAAGAGCCTTCGCACGGGGCTTGTGTGGTTTGAAGAGACCAAAAGCACGCTCGCGCCCACGGTAAATTTTATGCAGCGCCATAAAACCTTAGACGAGCCGACGCTAAATTTATGCGTGCCCGTGCTGGACGGCAGCTCGTTTGCGGGTGTGTTTTGCGGCGTAGTGAAGCTGCAAAACATACTAAAAAATATGGAAAAATTTAAACTAGCGCCAGATTCTTACGCCTTCATCGTCACGCACGGCGGCGAAATTTTAACGCCGATGAAGGACGCGGCGCTAAAAAAGCAGATCGAGGATAAATTTAAAGAGCTTTTCCTGCGGGGCGAAGACATCACGAGCATAAAAATCGGATCAAATTTTATCTCCGTCGCAGAGATCCCCACGCTAAACTGGTTCATCGGCGCAGGCACCGATAACGAAAAGGAGCTCGCCGCGCTGCTTAACTCCGCGCTAAAAAACGCCCTCATCCTGCTTTTTGCGTTCGCGGCGCTGGCGCTGGTGGCAAATTTCCTCCACAACTTTATGTATTCAAAAATCAAAAACCTGCAAGACGACTACGAAGCTCTGCTCAAGCATAAAGCCCGTATGAGCGAGGCGGGCGAGCTAATCAGCGGCATAAATCATCAGTTTATTCAGCCGGTAAATTCGCTAAATTTGATGATCTCAAGCTTGCTTATGCTGCAAAAAGACGGCAAGCTAGACGCCGCGACGCTAGAAAATATGCTGCAAAAGGGGCAGGCGGCGACCGTGCTTTTGAGCGATACGATCGAGATTTTTAGAAATTTTTATAAAACGAGCGACAGCCCGCAAAAATTTAGCGTGCAGCGCTGCGTCAAAGACCTGTTAAAGCTCATGCACACCGAGCTTAGCAAGGCAAACGTCGCGGTAAGTTTGCGCGAGTTTCAAGACGAAGAGGCCACGCAGCGAATGGGCATCGTGCAGCAAATTTTACTCATCCTCATACACAACGCCAAGGACGCGGTCGTGGAGCGATACAAAGACGAAATCGCCAAGCGGCAAATTTTTATCGAGGTCAAATTTGAAAACGGCATGTGTAAAATAGCCGTCACGGACTACGGCAGCGGCGTGAGCAAGGCGGCTCGGGATAAAATTTTAACCCAGCCAAAAACCACCAAAAAGCAAGGAAGCGGCATCGGGCTGTATTTCGGTAAAAAGCTCGCAAACGAGAAGCTTTCAGGCGATATCAGGCTGCTGAGTGCTGGCGATCCGACGACGTTTGAGCTCGGCTTTGAGATAAATTTAAAGGAGTGAGATGCAAGAAACTTTGAGGCTACTTAAAGACCTGAGCGTCCTCATCGTCGAGGACGACGAGATCGCAAGGGAGCTGCTAATAGGCGGGCTAAAACCCTACTGCCTAAGCGTCTGGGGCGCGGGCGACGGACTAGAGGGGCTGGAGCGCTTTAAAAAGCTAGCCCCTACGGTCGTCATCACCGACATCCACATGCCCGCAATGAATGGCTTTGAGATGATGAAGGAGATGATACGTATCAAGCCCGTGCAAAAATTTATCGTCTTTACCTCCTACGACACCGACGACAATCTCATCAAAAGCATCGAGCACGGTGCGGCGTCTTTTTTAAAAAAGCCGGTCGATATCACGGCGCTGCGCCGCCTACTAGTGGCTCTGACCTACGAAAAGGACGAGAAGCTCGTGCGCTTAAGCCCGCAAACGAGCATAAATCTCGCCAAAGAAAAGATCTACAAAAACGGCGAAGAAATTTATCTTTCGTTTTTGCAAAACAAGCTCTTCTGGCTCTTCGCGTATAATCTAAACAAACTCGTGAGCTACGAGATGATCGAGGAGTTCGTATATGAAAACGAGCTTTCTAGCAAGGGCGCGATACAAAACGTCGTACTGAGGCTGAAGCGGGAGCTGGGGGTGAGGTTTAAAAATATTAGCGAGAGTGGATATATCCTGCTAAGCGGCGAGTAATCTAAATTTAGCGGCTTGTCTTTTTCCGTCATACTTCGTTAGCGGCTCGCTCGGCTTCGGTTACGGGCGAGCGAGTCCACCCTCCTCGCCTCGTTTGCCGCTGCCTCGTCTGACGTAAAAATACTGCGCCTTGACTTTTTACGTTCAAATTTGGCATTAAATTTGCAAATTTGACTCGCCGAGACCCGCACCTTGAAAATGTCAAATCGGTTACGGACGACCGGTCCGCTCCCTCGCCTCATTCGCCGCTGCCTCATCTGACGTAAAAATACTGCGCCTTATCGTTTTGCATTCAAATTTGAAGTCAAATTTGTAAATTTCGGCTTCAAATTTTACTCGCCGAGACCCGCATCTTGACGACACTAAATTTGAGTTTTCAAATTTGACACATCGCTTGGAGTTGGTTTGCTTCTTTGTTAAGGGAAAAAGATTGAATTACGCTCTGCTAGCAGCTCTTAAAAAGAGTGCGTCTAATAGCAACAAATGCAGTGCAGCTAAGTACAAGGCGAGCGTAACTGCCCCTTCTTGCTTGCAAGCTTCTTTGGCAGAGCGAAGCATCGGTATCGAACGAAGTCAAAAAGAGTCCTTTTAAACAATCCCTATCGCCTACGACGCTTCTTTGGCGGCGACACTGTTTTGCTAGCGCAAAGCGTCGCGAGTTTTTAAATTTGATGTAGTTAAATTTGTAAATTTAGTAAGCTATGAGATAAATATTCCAGACGGATTGTATGTAGTTTAAATAGTTTTTGGCGGATACGACGGGAGCGGACTAGTCGTCCGTGACCCGAGTATCCTAGCCAAAAACTACTTTTGAAATCCGTCAAGCGCGGGGAATCCAAAATCTAAATTTTATTGATTTCGCTGCTGCGGGCGTTATACACAAACCAGCTTAAAATCATAACCAGACAAAACGCCCCAAACACCGCAAAAAACGCAAAATTCGCCCATGCGTAAATTTTGATAAATCCAGCCTCGTTTGTCGCGCTAAAATCAGGCGCAAAAAGGCTCGGGTAAATTTCATTTAGCGGTAGCGCAAAAGGAAAGCTAATCTCGCTAACGCCGCTAAAATCGCTCGTAGAGTAATCAAGCCCGAATATCACGCCCAAAAAAATCAGAAAAAATCCCGCGAGCTTGACGCCGAACACCTTAGGCGCGCACATCGCTACGCACACGCCAAACGCCGCAAACAGCGTCGCAAAGCGCAGCTTCACTACGAGCGCGTCAGCTACTGCGCCGCCCGAAAACAGCTCGCACAAGATAAATTTAACCGCCAAAACCGCGAGCAACGCCGCCCAAAACGCCCGCCTTCGCTGCAAATTATACACAAAGCAGACAAAGCCCTTATTTTCGATATTGTAGTCCATTATTTCACCAACAATTCTTTGATCGCTTCGGTCATAGCACCCACTGAGCCAAGTGCCTGCACGTTTAGCAGATACTTACCGCCGACGACAAACGCCGGCACGCCTTGGATCTTGGCTACGTCGTAGCTCTCGTCCCATGTTTTTAGGATCTCTTGCGCACGCGTAGAGGCTAGAGCCTTGTCGTAGTCCGCATCACTCACGCCGGCCGCGCCAAGAGCCTCTTTGATAAACTTAGCCTTATCTTTGCCGCCGTTAAAATCGTCGCCCTTGTCGTGAGTGGCCTTGTAGATCGCAAATTTGGCCTTTTTAAATTTCGACTTGTCGCTTAGCAAACTAACGTCGCTAGCCTCGTCTAAAACGATCATCGCGGCAAAAATTTTGCTCGCCGTTTCGCCCAGCGTGCCCTTGGTTTTTAGGTGATAAGGGATAAATTTGACCCCGTCCAGCTCGCTAAAGAGCTTTGGTGTGACGGTTCGGTCAAATTTGTAGCAGTGGACGCACTCGTAGCTAAAGACCTTCGCGACGCTGTTTTTCGGCACGTTCAGCGGCTTTTGCAGCGTCTGATAGTCCGTGCCTTCCTCTAACGCGTTCGCGCCGAGGCCGAGCAGGCAGACGGCGGCTAAAATTCGTATAAATTTAACGACTGCTTTCATCAAATTCCTTTTCGGTAAATTTTAAAGATTGTATAAAATAAAGGGTAAATTTGAGATTAAAGCGGTTCGCGAACGAACCGCTTTTGCATTATTTAGCGTCTAACTTTTTGAGATTTTGCTGCGCTTGCTCGAGGTAGTTATCCTTTTTGAGCGATTCGATCTGCTCTTTGCTGAGCGGACTTGATTTTTCAAAATGCGAATCCACTCTCATCTTTTGCTTGCCGTCTTTGTCTAAAATTTGCATAAAATCGCCCGTGTGAAGGTTTTTGATGGCGTTAATCTGCACGTTGTAGTGCTTGCTTAGCATAGTGCCGTTGGCGTCTTTTATGCCCATAAATTTAGGCTCTCCCGGCGTAGCGTCAAATTCGCCCATCCTTATGCCAAATCCCATCGTTTTGGTGTTTTGGTGGCATTCGTTGCACTCTCTGACCTCCCTCGTGCTCGTGTGAGGATTGAGCGGCTGCATATCGATCGTGAGCATGCCGTCCTTTCGTTTGGCGACGTTGTTAAGCAGCAGCACCTTGCCCTTTTCGTCAATGACGGTGCCTACCGTTTGGATGACGCCGACAAGCGGAGTTACGCGCCCTTCGCCGTTAATGCCCAAAATCGGCTCCTCAAACCGCGCATGCGAATAATCGCCCGCCGAGCCGCCCTTTTGCATTATGAAGCTCTTGCCGTCAAAATCCGCCGGCGTGCCGTTTTTACCGATCTTTCCGGCGGAAGCTACCCAGTCGATCATCTTTTGGCCGTTGCTAAAATCGATGCTGTAATCATATCCGTAGTATGAAGACGCCCACGTAGCGTGGCACGCGTAGCACTCCATCGTTTCTAGGTGCTTTGCGGCTCCGACCATCGCGAGGCGGCCTTGCTGATTTTTCCAAGCGCCCTTTTTCTCGATATCTTTTAAGATAGGCACCTCAAGATCTTTGCCGCTTGCGGAGTGCAGGATCACTTTATCGCCGTCTTTTACGACGTTGCCGAATGCATTTCCGCGCGCGCTCACCAAGTAGCCGTCCTTTTTATCGTAATTAGTCGCGTAATTTTGCGTGACGCCCATTGGCTCTTGCGCGAGTCCTCTAGGCGTATCTTTTAGCAGCATTTCTTTTAAATTTGCATCCTTCGTATCGGCCGCATTTAAAAGTTCGTCGCCCACGCCTAGTTTTAGCTCCCACGGATACTTGTTAGGCGTGCCGTGGCAGTCCTGACACTCCACCTCCACGTCGCCCAGAGCCACCGTGCCGATGTTGCCGTTACCGTGCATATCGGGGCTCGTGTGGCAATCTTGACAGAGCATACCCGCCTTATAGTGCACGTCCTCTTTGATGTGCTTATAAAGATAAGTCGCGTTAGGCTGCTGAAGCTTGCCGTGATCGTCAAACGGTATATACGCTCCGCCGCGATCGACGGGAAATAAGCCCTGATACTGCAAGCTCACGCGTCTGCCTGAAGAGTGGCAGGCGTTGCAGGTAGAAATTTGAATACCGCTGTATTCGCCGTCATTGACCTTTACTTTGGAATTTCTCGTGCCCTGCATAGAGTGAACTAGCATATGTCCGGGTTTGGTTTTATCGATCGCTTTATCGCCGCCCTCGTAGAAGCCCTCTACGCCGTAAGGCACGTGGCACGCCGAGCAGCCGAGCCCTCTGTAGTGACCGCGCTGCTGCTTGCCCTTGGACATCAAGTGACAGGCGTTGCAGTTTCGCAGATAGTCATACACCGCCTCCTCGGGCTTGTTGTTTAGCGCGGCGAAATTCGTCTTAGGAATGCTTTTTAGCTCGCTTGGAAATTGATCCTTGTGCTGCGCGGCGAGCTCTTTTATGTAGGATTTATAAATTTCGCTGCCGTAGATAGGCTCAAATCCGTCCTTGTCTATGGTGTGGTGGTTGGCGTAGCGATGCTTGAAGTCCTCGTTATCAAGCCCCCAGCCGTAGGTTATGACCTTGATCTTGCCCGCATCCGTGCTCATCATAGACTTTGCGATACTAGAAGTCTGCTCGGCGTGACAGGCGCCGCAGGTCTTATCTATCACGCTAAGACCGCCCGCAGCCGGAGTGAAAAAATCGAGCAAATTTCCCTTCGGCGCGCCGCTATGGGCTTTGGCCGCGTTTTTTAGCTCTTTGGGGTTGCCGCCGTGACATACGACGCAGCCGTTAGGATCGCCCACGCTAGCGCCCAGTGCGTAAATTTGCTGCGCCATCTGGGTATCGTGCGCGGTAAAGGGCTCAATGCCCTCGTGACAGGCGAGACAGGCCTTTTTCGGCGCGGGGAAGTCCGCGGAGGCAAAGGCGGCGCCGAGCATAAACATAAAACAGGCTAACGCAAGCTTTGCGTTAAACTTTAAATGTCTCATTGCTTACTCCTTATTAAAATTTGGTTAATCTGTATTATAAAATATACTACATTATATTTAGATTAATTAAATTTTATTCCAATCACCTAATATAGCCGATAAAGATTTATATAAAATTATAATTTAAAAAGAATTCGAGTGTGATTTTTAAAATCGATAGATAAAATTTTAGCAGATAAGCAAATAAAATTTAAACAAAAATGGCGGGCTTAAATTTCGGCGATCCAAAGCGTCAAATTTAAGCGGACAAATCCGGCTTGAACGACAAGTTAATAAACAAAATCCCGACTTACCGTTAAAATCAAAAACAAAATTCGATCCGCCTTGCGTGAGCCGTCAAAGCACAAATTTAGCGAAACGGATAAAAGTAAAATTTACCGTCGCGCGACCGCCGTAGGTCCAACCGCACGGAAAACAAGCAAAATTTAGCCTGCCGCACCTCTTAATATCCCATTTCGCGCCGAGCGGAACACTTAAAATGCAGCGCGACCGACTTGTCGCAATACAAACGCACGATAAACGAGTCGCCTTTGTCGCTATGGATGATAATCTAGGCCGTCTATACGCACTCCGTCGTCATCGCCGTTTTTGGCGTAAATAGCTTCATACTCTTATAACCGGCGGCAAATGCCGAACTCGGCGAGCAAACCTCAAAATCAAGCCGCACCTGCTTGCCCTGCGGGTAACGCACGCAAAGCGCCGCAATTAGATTAAACGTTTTGCCCTGCAATGCGGCTTTCGGCAAGACGGCATCGCGATAAACATATTTGGTTTCCATAGTTTTTTCAAAAATGAGCCGCCAAACCCGAGATTTCAGGTGACAAAAATAGCTCACAGCGGTAAATAGCGCAAACTAAATCCGCCGCACACAGGTAAAATTTCACTAGGCGAGTTAAATCAAGCAAAGCGTCGGGCTAAATTTCAAAACCGAATCCAACCTGCCGCGTAAATTCTAAATTTAACCGCGGCGATCGCGGTAAATTTAAGCTCGCCGTATCGTAAAGCATCAAAACCGCAAGGCGGCGAAGCGCAGGCTTGGTTCGTTCCGCATCAAACGACGGCAAAGCGCATCAAGCTACCCGCTGCGAGCCGATAAATTTAATAAGGCCGCACGCCGGACTTGACGGCGGTAGGTAAAATGCAGTAGGCAAAATTCGGCCTGTGACGGCAAAACATAAATCCGATCCGCGACAAGTAGGCAAATTTAATCCGCCGCGAAATTCTAAATCCAGCCGCGCGCCCGATTTTGACGGCGGCTAGAAAAACCAAACCGGAAAAGGTCAAATTTAATAGTTAAAGATATTCGGATCGATCACCAGCGCGCGGTAAGCTACGTCGTCTCTAGACGCCGACTCCACGTCCATTTCAAATTTAATGTCGTTTGTTTTCGGATCGATCTCCACGAGCACCATTTTGATCGTTTTATCTGGCTTTAGCAGATAGACGTTCGAGCTTGACATGAAATACGTGCTTTTATCCTTTTGCCACTCCACGACGCTCGTAACCGCGCTGTAAAAGTCAAATCCGCGCTCCTTGCCAAACTCCCACGTCTGCTCGACGGTGCCCTTTTTCTCGTCGATCTTATACTCGACCGCGCGAGAGTATTTTTCCTCTTTTAGCGCAGGCTGCTCCATGCCGCGGCCGTCGCCGTTGTCAAATACGCTGATGTGCTTTACGGGGCCCTTGTTATCGTAGCGCGGAGTGAGCCACGCGGTGTGCTGCGTCCACGACCAGTCGAAGTCGCCCTCGCATTTTGAGTTTTCGCATTTGATTTTGTTGCCGTTTTTATCCACGGGCACTAGTACTTTTTCTTTAAAGTCCGCGCTCCAGCCCTCAGGCGATGCGAGGATCCATTTCACCTTTTTGTCGCGGCCGATCTTAACTATGCCTTGGTGGCGGAGCGAGAGGATGATGCCGTCGTCGCTAGGATCGTGCGAGATCGAGTTTACGTGCGCCCAGTTGCGTCCCGTGCCGGTCGAGGTCACGTCGCCGAAAGGCAGATCGTCGCTGATTTTGATCTCTTTGGCGTCCATATCGATATTTAGGCATACGGCGCGGGCGTCAAGAGCCTTGATGAGGCTGCTGCGGTAAACGTTTTTGCCGAAAATTTCATTCAGGTCCCACTCGTCCACGACCTTGCCGCTGCCGTCCACTTCGATGATGTGATCCCTGATCGTGTGCGAGAGCCTGCCGTCTGCGTGGTGATAGTTGTATTTACCCACGCGAAGTAGCAAATGATCGCCTTTAAGCGGCATCACCTCGTGGCTAAGGTCGATGTAGCCGCGCGGCAGCTCGCGATTATACACCTCCTTGCCCATCATATCGTAGCGCATATATCGCTGCGCCATACCCCAGCTCAGATCGCCGTTTGGCAGCTGATGAAAACCCATCATCATGCCGCCGTCCATCACTCTACGCTCGCTGCGGTCGTAAAATTTCTGATAATCTAGATACCATCTGACCTCGCCTTGCGTATCGACGACGAAATTTTCGGTGAAGTCGTTCCAGCTAGCGGCACCCCCGTTTTTCCAATCAAGCGGTTTATGGACGCTCGTGATGGTGTTGTTGATGAGATAGAGCCTGTTTTTAAACGCAGGATCGACCTTTTTAACCTTCATCTTTTGCATGTGGCTAAATCTATAATCTCGGCTATACGTCACGATCGGCTGAGCGTAAATTTTATACTTTTCGACCTTCTTTTCGCCGTTAAAAACGTAGCTTACCTCGACCTCGTTTAGATAGTCCGGATACAGCCCCCAGATCGGCACGCCGTCGTGGTTTAGCAGCGCATGCTCGGAGACGTTATAGGCGATGTCGATGCCGCCATTTGGTTTACCCAGCACCCGCACGTGGACATCCTTGATGTCCTTGCCCGCGCGATCGATGACGGCGGTCAGAGGCGCCACGTCGTATGGGTTGATAAACACCGAGCCAAGCTCGCCCTGCACCTTCACGTGATGCGCTAGCACCGCAGCGCTCGCCGTCTGCGGCACCGCTATAAACGCGCCGCCTGCTAAGGCCGCAGCCAAAACGATAGAACCGAAAAAATTCTTATGCATATTCGCTCCTTTTGGGTAAATTTAACTAATTTTACTACTACCGAATCACATAATAATCATACGAGTATAAATTTTTGCTTAAATATTAAATTTAAAGCCTCCGCTAAAATTTTAATGAGCTAGTGCGAGCGGCGAAGCACGGGCTAAATTTTGATATAATTAGCCCGAATTTATCAAATTTAAGGAGAAAAAATGCCTTTCATAAACGTAAAAATGGCAGGCCCGGAGCCGACGAAAGAGCAAAAGCAAAAGCTGGTCGAGGAGATGACCGATACTATGGTGCGCGTGCTGGGCAAAAGTCGAGAGCGAGTGCAAATTTATATCGAGACATACGACGCAAGCTCGATAGGATCGGGCGGCAAGACGCTTGAGGAGCTTAGAAAGGAGCAAAAATGAGCGAATTTTCTAAAGAAGATTTGGAGCGAAAAATCACTCTGGCAGCGGGCGATACGGCGCCCGAGTTTAGCCTGGAAAACAGCGACGGCGTAAGCGTCAGCCTAAAAGACTTCGTCGGAAAAAACGTCGTGCTGTACTTTTACCCAAAGGACAACACCCCGGGCTGCA
Source organism: Campylobacter rectus (assembly GCF_004803795.1). Classification (NCBI taxonomy): domain Bacteria; kingdom Pseudomonadati; phylum Campylobacterota; class Epsilonproteobacteria; order Campylobacterales; family Campylobacteraceae; genus Campylobacter; species Campylobacter rectus. Next base: position 2,339,505 of record NZ_CP012543.1, read on the forward strand.
CGACCGAAGCGTGCGAATTTAGCGCGCTTTACGACGATTTTATAGCCAAAGATACCGTGATCTTGGGCATTAGTCCCGATAGCGTCAAGTCGCACGCCGGCTTTGCGCAAAAACAGAACCTAAAGCACATCCTACTAAGCGATCCCGCGCACGAAGTCGCCAAACTCTACGGCGTCTGGCAGGTGAAGAAAAACTACGGCAAAGAGTATCTGGGCATCGCACGCTCGACCTTTGTGATCGGCAAAGACGGCAAGATCGCAAAGGTGTACAAAAGCGTGAAGGCAAAAGAGCATGCGGCAAAGGTGTTGGCCGATCTTGTGAAGTGATTGCGGTTTGTCTCGCGAGCGTCTTTAACGGAGCTAGAAATTTTCTCTCTCGATGAACTATATGTTCTATCCTCGATCGAAAATTTCTTCGCAACCCTTAAATCCATCTCACGATACTTCGCCTTGATTTTTTACGTTCAAATTTAAGGGTCAAATTTGCAAATTTCGGTTTCAAATTTTACGCACCGAGACCCGCATCTTGAAAATGTAAATTTGTTACACTCAAATTTAACTAAAAACTCGCGACGCTTTGCGTCAGCAAAGCTATGTCGCCACCTCTCACGTGCAGTGGGGTAGGTGGGGTTTCTGCCTCGCAAAGCTTGCAACTGTAAGCAGACGGGGGCGGGTCTGCTTTGCAGTTGCGAGGCAAAGCCGAAGCAAAGGAAAAGGGCGCTCTACTTTAGCTTCACTGCGTTCGCTACTGCAAGCAGAGCGTTACGAGCGCTTGCACGAAGTAAAAAGAAAAAATACGGCGTCTTATCGTTTTGCGCTCAAATTTGAAGTCAAATTTGCAAATTTCGGTTTCAAATTTTACGCACCGAGACCCGCACCGCAAAAAGCTAAATTTAGCTTAGTTAAGTTTTTGAGTTTCTTTGCGCAAAAACAACCGCTCAAGGGTTGTTTTTGCTTTATTGTAAAGGGGGTGGGGGCTTGAATGGCGAAGTCGCTCCCCACCCCCTACGACGCTTTTCTTCGTAGGGGCAACTTGTTGCCGTCTAGTAACGAGCGAAGCGAAGTTTAAGGGTGGCGACATAGCTTTGCTGACGCAAAGCGTCGCAAGTTTGAGAAGCAAATTTGCGCTTTTGGAATGCGCGTCTCGGCAGGTAAAATTTAAAATTTTCCCATAAAATTTAACCTAAAATCCCGTCAAATTCCAGCTCAAATTTTTGATAACGATTATTTTCTAATTATCAAAATATTTACACTGCGGATGTAATATTTTCAGTTATAAAATAATCTTTCAAGGAGAAAAAATGGTTAAGTTGCAAGAAAAATACGGCCTTTTTATAAACGGCGAATTCGTCCTCGCAAGCGGCGGCAAGACGCTAGATACCTTTGATCCCGCCACCGGCAAAAAGCTAGCCGCGATCGCGGACGCGAGCAAAGAGGACGTGGACGCCGCGGTCAAGGCCGCTCGCGAAGCGTTTAAGACGTTTCGCCGTAGCACGGTGAGCGAGCGAAGCAGAATTTTGCTCAAGATCGCCGACATAATCGATGCAAACAAAGACTTTTTGGCCGCGGTCGAGACGATGGACAACGGCAAGCCTATCCGCGAGACGCTAAACGTGGATGTGCCGTATGCGGCGGAGCATTTTAGGTATTTTGCGGGCGTGATCCAGGGCGAAGAAGGCAGCGCGAACGTGCTCGAAGAAAAGCACCTCTCGCTCATCCTGCGCGAGCCTATCGGCGTCGTAGCGCAGATCGTGCCGTGGAATTTCCCGTTTTTGATGGCGGCGTGGAAGCTAGCTCCGGTCATCGCAGCCGGCGACACGAGCGTGCTAAAGCCGTCGTCTGAAACGAGTCTGAGCGTGCTCGAGCTAATGCGCCTCATCAAAGACGTGCTGCCAAAAGGCGTCGTAAACGTGATAACAGGCAAAGGCAGCGGCGCGGGCGAGTTTTTACAAAAACACGGCGGCATCGATAAGATCGCATTTACCGGCTCGACCGAGATCGGACGCGAGATCGCTATTTCGGCGGCTGAAAAAATCATCCCCGCAACGCTCGAGCTAGGCGGCAAATCGGCCAACATCATCTACGCCGACGCAGACTTTGACTTGGCTCTAGACGGCGTTCAGATGGGCATTTTGTTTAACCAAGGACAAGTTTGCTGCGCGGGCAGTAGGATATTTGTCGAGGAGAAAATTTACGACAAATTTATCGCCGCGGCGGTGGAGAAATTTAAAAATCTAAAAGTCGGCGATCCTCTGGATCCAAAGACGCAGATGGGCTCTCAGATCAACGCCAAACAGGCCGCCAAGATCATCGAGTACATCAATATCGGCGTCAAAGAAGGCGCCAAAATCGCCGTCGGAGGCAAACTCGCGGCCGCAGGAGGTAGCTTCGTCGAGCCGACGCTGCTAGTGGACGTGAGCAACGATATGCGCGTAGCCAGAGAGGAAATTTTCGGCCCGGTAGGCGTCGTGATCAAATTTAAAAACGAGGACGAGCTCATCAAGATGGTAAACGACAGCGAATACGGCCTAGGCGGCGGCGTTTTCACGCAGGACATCACTCGCGCTATCCGCACCGCTCGCGCGATGGAGACGGGCCGCGTGTGGATAAACTGCTACAACCAGATCCCGGCGGGCAGCCCTTTTGGCGGCTACAAGAGCTCGGGTATCGGCCGCGAAACGCACAAAATCATCCTTGAGCACTACACTCAGATGAAAAATATCATGGTAAATTTGACGGGCAAGGTCAGTTCGTTTTATTGATACCGCGATAATGCGTAAATTTAGACCGAATCAAGCGATTTATTCGGTCTAAATCGCTTTAAAAATCTGCAAAACTATTTTCAAGCTTAAAGTATAAAAATATATATTATCTATCGATAATTTCTTAAAATTTAGATGTCTGACACAATATAAGAATTTATATTTCATATTAAATTTTACTAATCCCTTAAGCTTACATTAAACATTAATTTATTATTATGTTTTTATATTTTAACCTCTTTCTCAAGGATATATTATGAGAAATACACAAAATTTAAAATCCGCATATAGACACGAGTATAAGACGCAAACAAACGGATTTACGAAGCTAAGTTCGGTTGCGGCAACGGCTATTTTACTCGCCGTTTCAAATTTTGCGGCCGATTTCGCTACGATAAACTCAAACATAGAAAACGGCACCACCGCTCAAAAATATTATTATTTTACCGGCACTCAAAAAAAGATAAATTTGACCAAAAATACAGTCAAGCAAAATGACTTTTCAGGAAGTGTGATAGCGGCTCTGAGCGACGAAAATTTAAATAAAGATAAAGATTTGAGCGGTTATGCGCTAAATGTAAAAAATTTGGATTTTTTAAGCGTTAAAATAAAACCGCGAATTTTGGCCGCGGGCGCGTATAGCTCAAACGTCTCGCAAAATACGTTAAATTTGTCGGATTCCGTAAATGGAACGAATGTAGAAGCTCGCGGCGGACACTCGTATAAAGGCGCGGCCCAAAATAATAAAGTAAATATAACAGCCTCAAAAATCGATGCCGTCCTCGGCGGAAGCTCAAGGATCGCAAAGGCGAATTCAAACAAAGTCGTTATCAAATCAAACGGGCAAACCGCTTCGGAGGTTAGAGTCGCGCACGGCGGCAGGACCTGGTTTAGCAAAAACGGAGCGCATAACAACGAAGTAACCGTCATCGGCTCAAACGCTTTTTGGGTCTACGGCGGCGAGTCGCAAGGCGGAGACATAACCTCAAACAAAGTCGCCGTAATGTCCGACGGTAAAATCAAATCGCTCTCAAGAGGCGTATTCGGCGGCAAGAGCGTAAACGGCACGAAAGGCAACGTAAATCAAAACGAAGTAACCATAATAGGCTCGGATGTAGAACCGAGCTTTGAAGAAGATAGCGGCGTTTATGGCGGAAGGGCCAGCTACGGCAACGCAAATTTAAACAAAGTCGCCGTTATGTCCGACGGTAAAAATCGCTCTATCGTGCAAGCAAATATTTACGGAGGGCGAAGCGTAGGCAGAAGCTCTTTTGGCGCTGCTCCAAGCGAAGTTAATCAAAACGAAGTAACGCTTATAGGCTCTGAGGCGGCAGAAATTTACGGCGGCGAAACCGGAGGCGGTAATGCAAATTTAAACAAAGTCGCGCTAAGGTCGGACGGCGCAAATAAATCGCAAGCAGGCATCGTCTACGGAGGCAAATCGCTAACAAATAGCGCCGACAAAAACGAGGTAGGCATCTTTAACTCGGCGGTTAGAAAGGACGTTTACGGCGGCCATACGGGTTACGGAACGGGTAACGCCGACGCGAATAAAATAACGTTAAGCGACGCAAATATCGGCGGTAGTGTTTATGGCGGATACAACGAAGGTTTTACGGGAAGCGCGATAAATAACATAATAAATTTAAAAAATAGCGTAAGAGTCGGTGGCGACATAGTAGGCGGCAAAGCCGAAAGCCAAATGCACATAAGCGGCAATACCCTCAATGTTTATTCTAACGACATAACAGCGGGAAACGTCAAAAATTTCGAGACCTACAACTTCTACCTACCTCAAGATACGAAAGCCGGAAGCGATATCATTTCGTTAAGCTCAAACGAAGACACCGACTTAAAAGGCGCGAAATTTAAGGTCACGATAGACGGACGGGCTCCAAAGCTCAATATCAACGAAACGGTAAATTTGATCAAAAAAACGGGCGCATCGGGTAAAATTTTAGCCGACGACGAGATAAAATACGAAACCGCTTCCGGCACTTTAAACGATTATAAATTTGAAATAAAAAAGACCGGCGATACGACCTTGAGCGCGACTCTCAAAGAAAAATCGCCCGGCTCTAAAGGCAAAAGACTGCTGAAAAGCGCAGCCGCTCCGACGAACCTAAACGGCAAGATGAACGACGTGGCTAGCGACGCTATCGGCAGCGTCGAGGTTGATCTAAACCGCCTTGAAAACGCGAATTTATTTGCTATGAAAGATAGCTACGCCAGACTGGCCTACGCCGATAAACTGGACTTTAGAAGCGACGCCGGAGCGCCGGATTTGGGTATAGGCGAGCGCGAAAGGCTCATAATGAGCTTTGCCGGCATAAACGGCTTTAAAGCAAACTACGACAAAAGCGATACCGACCTAAAAGGTTTCGCCGTAGCCGCCGGTTTAGCCACGAAGATAGACGAAAAAGTATTTGGCCTATTTGCCGAGCACGGATATGCAAAATTCGACAACCACAATTTCGACGGCAAAGTAAAAAACTACGGCGGCGGCGTCTTTGCCAGATTTAATCTACAAAACGATTTTTACGTAGATACCTTGCTACGAGTCGGTAAAACCAAAAGCGAATTTAGCGGGTATGATACGCAGGCGACGTATTACGGCGCAAATTTAGGCGTAGGCAAAAAGCTGAATCTCGGAGATTTTAGTATGGATAACTGCGTATCTTACGCGTTTTTCTACACCGGAAGCGACGAAACCGATATCGGCGGCAGGATTATTAAATTTGACGATACAAAAACCAATATCACCAAAATTTACTCAAAATTAATTTACAACGGCTAAAAAATTTCGCCTTACGCGAAGGTCAAATTTGAGTATAAATTCAACTCAAATACGCAAATTAGAGCTTTGCAAGACGAAGACGGACTTAGTTTTAATCCAAAAGGCTACTCCGCCGGCGGCGAGCTTGGCTTGAGATATACGCCTTCGCAAGCTACTCAGCTAAATTTTAGCGTAACACATGTTTTCGGTAAAAAAAACGAAACCGGCGGCAGAGCTGATTTCGCATATAAATTTTAAACTCAAGGAGTCCCAATGTCCCTAACCCAGTCCCATATCTCTGCTTTATACATAGCATTGTTTGGTAGAGCCAGTGAAGGCGCCGGAAATAAATTCTGGCTAAATGCCGCAAATACTCAAAACCTAAGTATGGCAGATATCGCAAACGCTATGCTTAATACCGGTGCGGCAAAAGAGTATTTCGGAGGTAATTTAAATACCGACGAAAAGTTTATAAACCATATCTATGAAAACGTACTGGGTAAAGGTGCGGGTATAGATAAAGAGGGTAAAGCCTTTTGGATAAATAAATTAAAAGAAGGAGCTAATAAAGGTTTTATAGCAAGCCAGCTTCTTAAAGAAGCTCTTGATCCTAAATACTCAAACAGTACCGATGAAGCTACTAAAGCGGCTCACAATCTTTTAGTAAATAAAGTACTTGCTTCAAATATGGTAGCAGATAGCATACAAAACGTTCCTAACTCAAGCATACAAAACGCTTTAAAATCTTTTACGGATATTAATAGCAATATATCCTCTACTTTAAAAGCAAATGATATAAAAAAGGTTATACAAGACAATAAAGGAAATTTAACCGTAGACGAATCCAAACTGGATGAATCCGCAAAACAAAACAATAAGGTTAAGATTTTATCTCAAGTAACGGGTAAGAGTGAAGATGAGATAAAACAGATACTGCCTAAAGAAGATAATCCAAGTACTCCGGATACCCCTACTCCACCCGATAACCCTACTCCTCCTACTCCTCCTGCGCCAAATCCGCAGCCTGAACCGAACCCGAATCCTCCTCAACCGCCGGTACCGAATCCTGAACCGAATAAAGAGGTCGATGTAGCTACGTTTTTACAACAAGCCGTAAAACCCGAGAATGCGGATAAGAAATTCGACATAAAGGATACGTCGGCAGCCATAAATGAAAAGATCGCAGAACTGGCGGCGTATAAAGACAAGGTAAAATCCCTCGTCTCAACTCAAAACGATAAACCTATAAGCGTTACGAAATCTCAATTTGAAGCGATAACGGCGGATAAATTCAGCAAAGACAACAAAATAGAAGTTAAAGATCTTGAAGCTGGAGATAAAGCGCTTGCACTAAACGATAAAGTCGATAGCTTTACGATGAAGGCGGGCAATTTTTTAAAGATAGAGGCGGACGATTTTGCAAAGTTAAAAGATAAAGCTCCGGACGACTCTATCGCCGTTGACGACGACTGGGGATTTATGAACGGGATACCTAGTCTAAGTGCGGCCGCTACGCTCTCTAAAATCCATAGTATAAAATTTAAAATTAGCTCAAGTGTTAGCCTTAATAACCCAAACTACGTAATCACCAAAGAGTTTTTTGACAAAATAATAGCAGGTAAAATTTGGCTAAATGATGTTACTGACAGCAAAAAAGATATAGAACTAGTCAAACATAACGTAGTCGAGAGATTTTTTATAAAAGAAGGCAAAGAATTTACCGTAAATGTCGCCGACTTTAACGCTATAAAAGATAAAATATCAAAAGCCGATAAAGTAAATATCCAAGATACGTCTGAAAATATATCAAAGAATCTTGACGTCATACAAAAATATCTAACTAAAATCAAAACTCTAGATAGTTCGGATAATAAAAAAATAAATATAGAAAAAGAAAAATACGAAGCTTTAAAAGACGTAATATCCCAGGACGATAAAGATAACGGAGTGTATGAAGTAAAAAAGAGCGATCTTAACGTGGCGGATTTCTTAAAAGAAGCCGCAAAACCTGAGAATGCGGATAAGAAATTCGACATAAAGGATACGTCGGCAGCCATAAATGAAAAGATCGCAGAACTGGCGGCGTATAAAGACAAGGTAAAATCCCTCGTCTCAACTCAAAACGATAAACCTATAAGCGTTACGAAATCTCAATTTGAAGCGATAACGGCGGATAAATTCAGCAAAGACAACAAAATAGAAGTTAAAGATCTTGAAGCTGGAGATAAAGCGCTTGCACTAAACGATAAAGTCGATAGCTTTACGATGAAGGCGGGCAATTTTTTAAAGATAGAGGCGGACGATTTTGCAAAGTTAAAAGATAAAGCTCCGGATAATTCTATCGATATACATGATAGATACGGCTTTTTAAACGCGGTAGCGAGCATAAGCAAGGTTGATACGCTTTCTAAAATACACAGCATCAAATTTAACGTCGGCGCCCTAGCTTTAGATGCGGACGATCCTACATACACCCTTACAAAAGCATTTTTGGATAAGATAGTAGCAGGTAAAATTTGGCTAAACGGCGTTACTAACAGCAAAAACGATATGGAGCTAATCAAACACGATACGGTCGAGAAATTTTTCATAAAAGAGGGCTATGATCTTACCGTAAGCATCGCCGATTTTAACCTTATAAAAGACAAAATGTCAAAGAAAGGCAAAGTAAATATCCAAGATACGTCCGAAAATATATCAAAGAATCTTGACGTCATACAAAAATATCTAACTAAAATCAAAACCCTAGATAGCTCGGATAATAAAAAAATAAACATCGAAAAATCAAAATACGAAGCTATAAAAGATATAGTGTCGCAGGATGATAAGGATAATAACGTTTACGATGTTAAGGGACCGACTCCTGATGAAATGCCGACTCCTGATCCTAGCGAGAGCCCAAAACCAGTTTACGGGGAGACGGAAAACGCGGTATACGAATATAAAGGAATCACTCAGATAAAAAATACCGACGGTTCGACAACCTATAATATCGGCAAGGCCGACGATCTTGAAGGCGGTACGCATGTCATCCATACCAAACCGGGCGATGTTATCGATTTTGCAAAAGATATAACATCCATAGAAAGACTTGCAAATAAACTCGAACACAAAGACGGCGGGTTGCCGGCAAATTCCATAAAATATTTTATGAGAGGCGACGATCTTTACGTCTATATCTCGAGAAACGATGCAAACAAAATAAAAGGGGACGTGTATGATGCGGGCATAGATACGTTGCTTGTATTTAAGAATGTAAATTTAGGTAAAGTAAAAATCGGAGAATCCGCACAAGGAACGACCGACGGTAGATTTAAACTCTACGGTAATACTAAAAAAGAAGGCCTTGTAAAAGTAAGCGATGAAAAAGGTTTCGTTAAATTTTTTGGAGATGAGGCTCCGGGAGTTAAAATACCGGGGATAGACAATATCTACAAAGACGCGGACGGAAAATATTTCATAGATGCGGCCGGCACTCAACCTCTCGATACGGACAGTATGGCCGTAAGATGGATCGACTTTGGAGAAAAAGGGGTTTTCGCCATAGGAGTCAAAGGTTATGCGGGACTTATGAGTCTTTTAAATATGGATCAAATAAAAAAATTAAGCTTTGAATCGGTCGCTAGCAACCTTCACGACGGAGATACCTTAAAACTCGGCGATACTACGTATACTTTCCTAAGAGCCGATCAGATAAAAGAGATCAAAATCGGCAACGATAAAACAAATCCTCACAACAACTTTATCTACAAAAGTATGAATCCTAATGCTATGACGACGCAGTTGGTAAAAGATAAAGCCGTAACCGTAGAAAAATTCTTCGATGGAGACTTTAACGCTAATTATATGCTTGAAAACGATACCGTTACATATAAAAACGTCAAATACACCTTTGGCGCCGATCAAAAGATAACAAAGATAGAAGGTTACGGCAAAAAAGACGGTTTTGATACCATAGAAGATATCGGCGTTTCCGCTAAAACGCTCAAAGAATTAAAACAAGCCTTTATGGATAAAGTGGCCGACAACAGCATAACCAAACTCAAAATCGACGAAAATGTAAATTTTGAAACGCTTAAAAACCTGGAAAGCATCGCAAGCAAATTTAAGGCCGATGCGATAAATAAAGTCGAGCTTAGCATAGACGAGCTTGCAAAACTTTCATCGACGCTCGTATCTAAAATTTCGGACGCCGGCATAACGCTTAAAGGCGGAGTTTTAGATACCAATACGCTTGAGGCCGTTAAAGCAAACGGAGGCTTTGATAAGCTTAAAGCGGGCAGCATAAAAGACATCGATATGACCGCAGAAGCCGCAAAAGCTCTGCTTTCAACCCCCGGCGCCCACACTAAATTTGCAAATAAGTCCATCAACATAAAAGGCTCAAATTCAAAAGAGATACAAAAGCTGCTTGATTATCTTGATACGGACAACAATACCCGGTATCTCGCCAACAAGATCAAGTCCATAGACTCGACGACAAACGACGATAGAATTTCGGTGAGCAGAGAGATGTTTAATAAACTGGGCGAAGATGCGTTTGCTACGGACGATACCATAAGAGCTACCGATTTACAGCCTAAAGATAAAGCCATAGCTTTAAGCGATAAAGTCGATGTATTTACTATGGCCGACTTTTTCGGTATGCAATCATTGCTGGAAGTTACCGTGCAGGAATTTAAAAAGATACTGCAAGAGCATAAAAGCTCCAGCGCGACTTTCACGATCAAAGATACTTCCGCAAACATCCAAAACGGCATCATGGATCTCATAGCCAACAAAGATAGATTGGGCGATAAAGGACAAGGCATAGACAGTACCGAAAACAACGTGCCTATCGACCTTTCCAACCTCACAAAAGAGCAGTATGACTCCATCAAAGGTAAATTTAGCGCATACGACAAAGTCATACCGCCTGCCTCAAGCGCATATGACGATGCCATACCATACTCCGAATACGAAGAAAACAAGTCTATGTATGCAAGCGGACAAGATATCAAGATCAAAGATCTGCCTTCAAACGGTTCTACGCAGGCAACCGATGCGAACGAAACCTTTATCTTCGATAAAACCGTTAAAAATTTCCAAATTTCCGACTTTGGAACAAACGATAAAATCAACCTAAAAAATCTTGGCGCGACAGACTCGAATTTGGTCAAGATAAGCTCCGCTCAAAGCGCGCAAAACGGTAAAATTTATAAAGCCGACATAGCAAGCGATATCGAAAATAAAAACTTTTCAGGTAGCGATTTCGCCGAACTAGCGCAATACCTTAACGCCATCGAGGCAAACGGCAAGGCGGTGTTTGCGGCAAAAGGCAAAGATCAAACCCAAATTTACAGCATCAGCGACGACGGAGACGGCATCATCGAAAAGGATGAAATTAAGCTTGTCGCAACAATCACGAACGACAAATATCAAGGTGTTGACTTAACAGAAAATAATATGGATTTCTCGTAGTCAATTTATTTATAAAAAGCGCTTCAGGCGCTTTTTATAATATTTTACAAAGGAGTCCCAATGTCCCTAACCCAGTCCCATATCTCTGCTTTATACATAGCACTGTTTGGTAGAGCCAGTGAAGGTGCCGGAAATAAATTCTGGCTAAATGCCGCAAATACTCAAAACCTAAGTATGGCAGATATCGCAAACGCTATGCTTAATACCGGTGCGGCAAAAGAGTATTTCGGAGGTAATTTAAATACCGACGAAAAGTTTATAAACCATATCTATGAAAACGTACTGGGTAAAGGTGCGGGTATAGATAAAGAGGGTAAAGCCTTTTGGATAAATAAATTAAAAGAAGGAGCTAATAAAGGTTTTATAGCAAGCCAGCTTCTTAAAGAAGCTCTTGATCCTAAATACTCAAACAGTACCGATGAAGCTACTAAAGCGGCTCACAATCTTTTAGTAAATAAAGTACTTGCTTCAAATATGGTAGCAGATAGCATACAAAACGTTCCTAACTCAAGCATACAAAACGCTTTAAAATCTTTTACGGATATTAATAGCAATATATCCTCTACTTTAAAAGCAAATGATATAAAAAAGGTTATACAAGACAATAAAGGAAATTTAACCGTAGACGAATCCAAACTGGATGAATCCGCAAAACAAAACAATAAGGTTAAGATTTTATCTCAAGTAACGGGTAAGAGTGAAGATGAGATAAAACAGATACTGCCTAAAGAAGATAATCCAAGTACTCCGGATACCCCTACTCCACCCGATAACCCTACTCCTCCTACTCCTCCTGCGCCAAATCCGCAGCCTGAACCGAACCCGAATCCTCCTCAACCGCCGGTACCGAATCCTGAGGAACCAAACAAGATAGTGGGTACTGATGGAACGGATCATATACGAGGAACCGATAAAAAGGATTTCATAGATGCCAAAGGAGGCAATGACTTCGTAGACGGTCTTGGGGGCGATGATGAGATATATGGAGGCGAAGGGAAAGATAGGATCACCGGCGGCGACGGAAACGATACTATTTACGGCGATGGCGGTGATGACGAAATAATGGGCGATGCGGGAGACGATACTCTTTATGGCGGAGACGGAAACGATATCATATTTGGCAATGGTGGCAACGATACCATTTACGGTGGAAAGGGAAATGATAAAATTTACGGCGAACTAAACGATAAGCTGCTTGACGGCGGCGAAGGAATAGATGCGCTTTTGCTCACGGGCTCTCAGATAGATCTAGGCGCCGTGCAAAAAAATAAGATCAAAAATTTCGAGATATTGGATTTAAACAAAGGCTCTTATATCGGTATGGTTCTAAAAAATCTTACTCCGCAAAACGTCCTTAATATCACCTCAAACAAAGATACGATCTTAAAAATAAGCGGCGGCAATAAAGACACCGTAATCTTAGATAAAAAATTCACCGCTTCGGCCGATACGAGCGGTTTGGATGCGAATTACAATCGTTACGAGGGGTTAAACGATAAGGGCGAACTCATCAAAGTCGATATCGAAAAATCCATAAAAACCGTATTTGCAGCTACAGAACCGACGGATGATGCGGACTATATCCAAGGAACCCAAGAAGCGGATATCATTCGCGCAAAAGGCGGGGACGACGTGATATACGGAAACGGCGGAGACGATGAAATTTACGGCGACGAAGGCAATGACATCATCCACGGCAACGAAGGAGCCGATAAGCTGTTTGGCGGAGCCGGAGACGATGCCATTTACGGCGGCGAAGGTAACGACACAATAGAAGGCAATGAGGGTAAGGACAAAATTTACGGCAACGACGGAGATGATACCATAAAGGGCGGCGAAGGAGACGATATCTTAAAGGGCGAAGGCGGAAACGATACCATCTATGGAGAAGGCGGAAAGGATAATATATTCGGCAATGAAGGAGACGACATCCTCAAAGGCGGCGGCGACGACGATAAAATTTACGGCGGAGAAGGAAAAGATACGATAGACGGCGAAGCCGGAAACGACACGCTATACGGTAACGACGGAGACGATACGATAGACGGCGGAGAAGGAAACGATGAAATTTACGGACACAAAGGCAAAGATACGCTAAAAGGCGGCGAGGGAGACGATAAAATTTACGGCGAGTTAAGCGATACGCTGCTTGACGGCGGCGAAGGAGTGGATACGCTCATCCTTGAAGATAAAGAGATCGATTTTAATACGCTGCAAGCAGACGCGATCAAAAATTTCGAGATACTGGATCTAGGAAGCGGCAACAGCAACGCCGCAACGCTTAGAAACTTAAGTCCTCAAAATATCTCAAAGCTTACCTCAAACAAAGATACGATCCTAAAAATAAACGGCGACGATAAAGATATCGCGGTTTTAAGCGGCTTTACCGCTTCGGCCGATACGAACGGCTTGGATGCGAATTACAATCGTTACGAGGGATTAAACGATAAGGGCGAACTCGTCAAAGTAGATATCAAAAAATCGATAAAAACCGCATTCTTATCCGATCAACCGACGGATAACGCAGACTATATCCAAGGAACCCAAGGAGCAGATATCATTCGCGCAAAAGGCGGCGATGATATCGTATACGGCAACGATGGAGACGATACGATTTACGGCAACGACGGCAATGATGCGCTTTACGGCGGCAAAGGAGAGGATAAGCTGTATGGCGGTGCGGATAACGATGTCATTTACGGCGATGAGGGCGATGATACGATTTACGGCAACGAGGGCAACGATACGCTTTACGGAGGAGACGGTGACGATGAAATTTATGGAGGAGAAGGAAACGACGAAATAGAAGGCGGAGCCGGAAATAATACCATCTATGGTAACGAAGGAGACGACAACATCTATGGCGGCGGAGACGACGACACCATAGACGGCGGCGATGGAAACGACTTTTTATACGGCGATAACGGCAACGACACCATAGAGGGCGGAAGCGGAAACGATACGATAAAAGGCAGTTATGGCGATGACCATATAGAAGGAGGAGAAGGAGACGACAAAATTTACGGCGAGCTAAACGATACGCTGCTTGACGGCGGCGAGGGATACGATAGCTTGTATTTTAACGAAGACGTTGATTTTGATGCGATACGAGATACGTTAAATCAAAAGATTTCAAATTTTGAACAGTTACACTTAGGATATACCGGCGATGATACGGTTAAGCTCAATAATATGACCGCGGCCGATATCTTTGCGATGACGGACAACAAAGATACCATCTTAAAAATCAAAGGCGATAAAAAAGATTCGGTAGGTCTTAAGGGCTTTACTAAAGTCTCTAACGATCCCGGCGTAGAAAACGGCTACACTAGATACGAGAGCACCTACACTGATACAAGCGGCACGCATACTATCAAAGTCGATATAGAAAACCCAGTGCACGTAGATCTGGTCGGTATTTCTACGCCTTGACGCTAAAAGCTCATTTAAATTCCCTCGTAAATTCGAGGGAATTTCTCTTATAAAATCTACTAAACCGACCGTTTTACTTGCAAATTTTAAATTTATATTTGCGCACTATGCGGATGGTAAAATTTAGCTAAATTTGATAACGGCACGTATGCTAGTAATTTTATTTTATTAAAATTTAGCTAAAAGCGGCGATTTGATCAGGCGTTTTGCCGAGTCTTTTTGGTTGCGACGCTTGTTAAATTTATATCGGCGGTTTAAATTTAACGCTTGACAGATCGATCCCGCATTTAACCAAACTCATAAATTTGCTTAAAATTTAAACTTTAAAGCGCGACAAATACATTTAAATTTAAGGCCGAATTCTACCTGCTATAAACTCAAATTTAAAGACAAACCGCTGATTTTACGCTGAGCAAAACAGGTCCGCAAGCTACAAATTTAATAACCTAAAACGCTAAATTTATCGAATTTCACTTCACGCGATATATTTTATTTTTCCAAATTTCTATCGCTAAATCCAAATTTTAAAAGCCGAGTTTTTGCGGTTCGTCGCGAATTTTTGCCGATCTGCCAAAAGTCGGCCCGGCCGGTAGAGCCGCAGCGGCAGCCATACCGAGCATCTGCCAAAATATGCCCCGGGCTGTATGCGCGATAACATCCCAAAGCTCGTTTGCGCGTGATAGCGGATGCCCGCGCGAGCTCACGTTCCTGCGTCAAAGCGTCTCAAGCGGTATTAAAATCCGCTAAAACTCGGACCGATGAGGCGAATTTAGATAAAAATACTATGAGTCAAGACTGTAGGCCCCACGATCAAGGCACCGACGCCGCTCTTTGTCGGATCAAAGCATCTAGCGATCGTTGGCGATACGATCTTGCCAGCATTCGCCGCTTTGATTGCGCCCGAAGCCTCTTCTTGCAAGATAAAATATACGCTCGTTTTGCTCTTAAATTCTCATTTCATACGTAAATTTACGCATAAAAACCGTCGATAAAGTTTCCGAATTGTTTTGTAATCTTACAGAGAAATATTTTGGAGTGAATAGAAAATTCTGCCGCCATAGCGGCGACAGAATCAAAATAAATTTATGCGATATTTGAGTTGTTAAGCTCGACGCTACTATCTAAAGTACCTACTAAGCTTACTTCGCTCTGGTCTATCGTGCCGTTTCCGTCTTTATCCTCTACCGAGTAAAGTTTAGTTTTATCGGATCCTTTAACGGCTATTACCGATTTCGCGTTTTTAGTTACGGTAGTTTTAAAAGTCTTTCCGCTTGCGGCAAACAACTGATCAAAGACATTATCATTTATATTTCCGCTAACGGTCGTCTTGTAAATTTTACCGTTTTCGATAGTCGTTTCAGGCGAATTAGCTGACGTTACGGTTTTATCCGTAGCGCCGAGATTGCTAAAATCTATCTTATCATCCGCCGCATTAAAGCCATTGAGACTTAGTTCGCCTTTATCGCCGCTCAATTTTATGGTATCTTTCGTATTGTTATCCGAGATATCCATAGAAAGCTTTTTATTATTATATTTCACTTTGCTAAGATCGATGTTGCCTTTTGCATCGCTAATAGTCGTAGAAGCGGCACCGAGGCTAATCTCTTTCGTATCGGCTCCGTTCATTTTCTCAAACTGTTTAAACGACAGATTGCTGACCGCAGCGTTAATATTAAATTTCTCTATGCTTTTAAATTGGGTTTTTTCCAGATTGCTTGCCAGGACTTTACCCGTGTTATCTTCATTTGAGTTCACAACATCGACGGTATCGTTTGGATTCGCAGATGTGCCCGAGATCGTGACGTCTTTTACGTCAGTGCCGTTATCTCCATAAGTCGTCAGTTTGGTTATGCCGTTTTCGAGCTTTTCTTCGGATACTTTTGCGGCGCCTTTGGTAACCGTGAGCGTGTATTTATTTTCTTCGGCATTTGTGACGGTATGTTTAAGCCCGTCTTTTTCAGCTTCGGTGTTGATATATTTGTTTCCGGCTTTGAGTAAGTTCTTGCCGTCGACTTTTTCATACGTTTTAGCTTCGCCGTATTTATGCTCGCCCATAAGTTTGAAATTCGTATCCTTAAACTTAATATTGCTTATCTTAAGATCGTTTAAAGTCGCGCTATTAAACGCGGCAGGATTTTCTAGCGTTAGCTCCGCACCGTTTTTTAAATTTATTTTTTCTATCTTGCCTTCATTGTTTAAAATAAATTCATTGCCGTCTTGATCTAAAATTTTAGACGATGCTTTAGCTTGTTTTTCCTGCGTATTCAGATCGTTTCTGGCATTACCGAAATAGGTGGGAGATTTTAAGACATAAGTATAGTTGCCATCCTTGATAGATGTCACTTTATAATCGGCATTAAATTTATAAACCTTATTGTCCTTTTCAACACTGTCAAGATTGCCGATACCGGACTGGCTATCGGACTTTATCTTTGATCCGTCTCTTGTTCCGTTATAGACCTTGCCGTTTATCAGAGGGATTTTAAGGCCGCTTAGATCTTTTACCTTGTAGTCCGTTGTCTCATCGATAGCGGGACGATTGGCGTTATCAAACGTATAATCGGTTCCGTCCACTTTTACTTTATCGACTTTAAACTTATTGCCATCTTGTGATATCTGTGCTTCATATCCCTCTTTCTCGCTACCGCCTATTTTAAGTTTATCGCCTTCAAATGCGCCTTTTGAAAGCGTATCGTAATCAGCTGCGACATCGGCGTTTTTTAGGAAATAGGCTTTTGTTCCTTCTTTATTAACAGCGGATATGACCTTACCGTCTTTTTCAATGTAAATGATTTGTTTTTCTCCATTTTTAAATAAGGTAATTTTATTCCCCGCATCGGATCGTAAAAGCGCTTTATCGGTAAATTTAGCCTCTCCAAGGGAAGTAGAGTCGGTGCCTATCTCGTGGAGTTTATTAGTCGTTTTATCCACTACGAGAGTTTTGTCTTTTTCTATCTTTTTGCCGATATCGACGCTATACTTTCCATCCGCACTTCTATAAAGAGTTGTGTCTCCTACTTGTTTTAGCTCGACCGCTCCCAGTTTTTTAGCCAAATCGGCCAATGCATCGGCCTTAGCTTTTTGCAGCTCAGCTTCGGCTTTGGCTAAAGCGGCTTTAAGATCGGGATTGTTGGCGTCCTCTTTAAGATTGTTTTGCGCTGCAGTCACTTGGGCTTGTTTTAGTTCCAGTAAAGCTTTGGCGACATCAGACTTAGCCGCCGCTACATCCGCACCGCTCAAAACCTTATCGTTTGCTTTTTTCGCTTCATCCGCATCGTTAAAAGCTTTTTCCGCGGCGCCGGCTTTATTTTTGGTATCTTTCTCGTATGCATCGGCTTTATTTTTTAAGGCGTCGTTTTTATTATCCGCATCACCCAATCCCAACTCTTTAGCCCACTGTTTCAACTGGGCTTTCGCCATTTCTTTTTGAGCAGGCTTCAAGGATGTGCCGTCTATGCCGTTGGCAATCTCTTGAATAGTATTTTTAGCGGTATCGTTTATGAGATTTTTTAATTCCTCCGCCACTTCTTTTGCGCTGACGGCGGCATTGTTATCGGCGGCGGCTTTATTGTAAATTTGATCTACGGATTCTTTTTTGGCATCCGCTTGAGCAAACGATAGCTCCGCTTTAGCCAATAAAACCTGTTTATCTGCAAGATTGCCGGCCTTATCGGCAACGTTTGCTTTGCCTTGAGCGTCTACTAGATTTTTCTTATCGATGATTTTACCGCTGATTTTGTTGAGGTTATCTTTGGCTTTGTTTAAAGCCGCTCTTTGTTCGTCGGTTACGGACGATTCGGAGAGCTTTTTATCCAGATACTGCAAGCCGTATGATTTGATATTGCTGTTTTCCGCCGCTTTTTCAAGAGCTTCTTTAGTATAGTTTGCCGCCAATTTATCGGTTTTTGCATCTTGTGCGGCTTTAAGGGCTGCGTTAAGAGCGTCTTGGGCCTTTTTAACCGCTTGTTCTTTTTGTTGTTGAGGCGTATGAGGAGGTTGAGCGCCGCCTCCGCCGGAACCGCCGCCTTGACCGTTTCCGCCCGGATTTGGAGCATAAATATCCGTAGAAGCCGTCGTGTTATTTAGGGCTTGTTCTACCGCAGCCTTATCCCAAGAAGGAAATAGAGATTTTACAATTTCGGCGATCTTTTTATCGTCTGCTATCTTTAAATTGTTCTTTAGGGCTTCTTGTTTGATGACTTGAGCGATTTGCGTCGGCGTGCTACTGTCTTTGATATTTTTAAGGATAGCTTGAAATCCGGCTATCTTATCGGCAAGACTGCCCTTATCCGAGATGTTTTCGATAACTTTGGACGTAAGCTCGGCCGCTTTTACCTTATTTAAAAAAAGCTTTTGGGCTTTGATGTCTTCAGGTTTGCTAAACACGCCCTGCGTTGCGGCTTTTATCAACTCCGATACTATGGTCGCTTTTGAAATTCCTTTATCGAGTTTATCGGTCCAAAAACGCACGCCTTGAGGATCGTCGGCGCTTGTTTTGTTGAATAAATTCTTATAGATGTGATTGATAAACTCAAAATTCGACTCTTTGCCTGCAAAGTAGTCTTTGGACGCCTTGGTTTGTAGCATCTGGTGAGCGAGTTGTTCAACACTCAAATTTTGCTTATTGGCCGCATTGAGCCAAAATGCGTGTCCCGCACCTTCGGGAGCTCTATTAAAGAGTGTGGCATATAACGCGCTGACAGTATTGCTTGTGATTGACATATAAGGTTCTCCTTATGGTAAAATTTTGAAATTGAAGTCGTATTATAGTGACTTTCTAATTTTTTGTAAAGTAAAAGCAAAATGCTGTAAATAGGGGATTTGAAAAGAAACCGGCGGCATAATGCAATAAAAATTTAACCGAAAAGTTGTTTGTTGTAGTTGTTTTTAAAGATGAGTAAAAAAGATTATATAAATTTAGGCTCTCTTTAACTTAAGCTCACACAAAAGAGCAGCAAGTTACGATGAGAACTATGTTCTTGAAAAGTAACGAGCGTAGCGAAGTTAAAAATATCTAAGTTTTCAGGTGAGATTTCCAGCTCGCACACTCGCCCAGAAGCTTCGCTTTGAAATAGATGAAAGTTACTTCGGATCTAAGAGGGTATGTGCTTAGCCGCGCTTTGCTTGCTACTGTGAGCAGACGGGGATATGCTAAACATAGATTATCTAAATTTAAAGGAATCTTCTCGAGTGTAGCGACAGAGAATTTCTTGCTTCATCTTAAGGAATGCGAATTTAGATACAATAGCAGTAAAGATACAAAACAAGCGAAACGCTCACGAAGTGATGTTTCTATAAAAGAGCTCTATCATATTGTGCTAAAATTGATAAGAGGTCTTGTAAGTAGCGACGCAAGTCGCAGCTAAAATCCGCTTAAGTTTAATTGAGCCCCTAAATTTATCTCTTTTTTTGCAGTATAATGATAATCTGGAGATTCAATAAAAACAGTTTTAGGAAATATCTCTATCTTTGCATCAAACAATTTTAATATGATATTTTTAAAAATTTAACTTTTTCAACAAGTATTCTTAGAACTAAAATTAAAAACCTAATATCAGCGTTTTAATAATATCTTCAGGTATTGTTTTAACTAATCCAAATAACCAATTTATAATTGTATCAGGCATACACTACCCTCCTAGTTTTTTGGTATTAAACCACTCAAAAGTAAGACCATCAATTATATTAACTTCAAAAGGTTTACTTTTCCCATAACAAATACCATTTTTTACTAAATACGCCTCAACATAATGTCTACCTGCATAGCAAGTTTCTTCTGTTCTTATTCTTTTTCCTTGTTCAAGCTTAGAATTATAAAAGTCTCCTCTTAAGCAATTTGCATTGATTGCTTCGTAACCAGTATTGGTTATTTGCCAGTATATATCATAGTCTTTTATATTAAGTGTAAGTGCATTGACTTCAAATCTAAGTTTTCCTTTTTTATTCAAAGCTTCACCACTTTTTATTTGCTTAAATCTGAAACCATGCCAACTATAATCTGCTTTTATCCCTACGTCAGTCTTAGCAATACTTGATATTTCCCATTTAGGTTTTTGATGATGACTTAAAGAATTTAATGAAATTCCAATTTCGTTACTATTTTTGTGCAAACTTCTTTGTATATAAAACAAACTCTCATTTAAAGGCAATGCTTCATTATCCACGCTAAAATCAACCTTAAGTTGATCATACCATTTTAAAAAATTTTCAAAATATTGTCTATTTCTATCCTATTTCAAAGATAATTTTTCTTTTCTATTAACCGGATTATAGATACAGGGATTTTCATTTTTATATTCAATTCCATTTAAAAGTTTTCTAATTACATTCAATAGTAATGTTTCAAAATCATTACTAACAGTTGTACATTCAGGATAAATTTTTTGCAGCCAAGGTTGTAATTATAATAGAAGATGGTTTATATTCCATATCATCTGCAAACATAACTTCTGCATGTCTCTTTAACAATTGTATAATTCTTTGTAATGGAGTTTTTATTTTATAATCTGGAATTTCTTCTATCTTTGCATAAAATTGTTTTGCATATGATTCTTTTATTGTTTTAAAATCACTTTGTTTTTTAAACCACTCAGAATATCCTTTAGGGTTACTAACTTCCCAGTCAAATGTTATATCATCATAGTTATCACTTCTTTTATCTGAAATTGCAATATTTCCATCATCTATATCATTCCAAGGAACTGCAGGTAAGATATCTATATGAAAATTTGATTCATCTACATAATTTAATGTCCAACACCTATTGCTTTCTTTTGGAAAATTTTCCATACCATGCTTTAACGAGTAATTTTTAACTGCTTTTCCAAGTTCGTCTTTTAATTCTCTTTGAGTCTGATGATGTCTTCTTTTTTTAGTCATGTTGCAAACAATATCTATATCATACGCCCCGTCTTCAGTAAGAGGTTTAATTGCTGTTCCCAGCTTAATAGATCCTTGTAGGTAAATATCCGGACTATATTTTGTTAGGCTCAAGATAAGTTAAAAACTTTCAAAGGAGTTTTTAACTATGATTTTGTCAATGAAAAATAAGTATATAGTCCGTTCCCGAATTTCAGAGAAGAAATTTAGAGAAATTCTAAAGTACTTTACAGAAGACATAGAAGCATCAAAGATATCGAATTTAACTAAAATTTCAGAAGTAACGCTATGTAAAATATTTAGAGAAATAAGAATTCTAATGTCTAAAGAGTGTGAAAAGATAAGTAAATTTAGCGGTGAGATTTCCAGCTCGCAAGCTCGCCTAGAAGCTTCGCTTTGAGATTGATGAAAGTTACTTCGGATCTAAAAGAGTAAGAGGAAAAAGAGGTAGAGGGGCAGCAAATAAAACACCGGTATTCGGTATGCTTAAAAGAGACGGCAAAGTTTATACTCAAATAGTTAAAAACTGCTCTGCTAGTGAGTTAATACCTATATTATCGCAATATAGCGAGCTTGATAGCTCTACTATATATTCTGATTGCTGGAAAGCTTACGATGGTTTAGTTGATTACGGAGTCAAAGCACACTACAGAGTAAAACACTCCAAAAATGAATTCGCTAATGGGAAAAACCATATAAATGGCATTGAGAATTTCTAGGGATACGCTAAACATAGACTAGCTAAATTTAAAGGCATTAAGAAAGGGAATTTCTTACTTCATCTTAAAGAGTGTGAATTTAGATATAATACTAAAACTACACAGGAAAACTTATATCAGAAACTGTTAAAATTGATAAGAGAGAATCCGCTCAACTTATCTTGAGCCTTTTGTTAAATCAGATTCTTTTATATAAGTTGCAATTGCTTTATATCTGCTTGATGCTTTTTCGTAATTTGACTCAGAAACATCAATTTCATCAATAAGCTCTTTTATCTCTTTAGACATATAAAATGCTTTCATTCTATCTCCTATCTTTCTTAAATAATATATTGGGAATGCGCTCCTATTTTAAATGATTTTCCACTTATATCAACACATTCCTTTTCAATATCTTCTCTATCCACAAGTTTAATTAAATCATTTTCTTTTTCTATATATTCACATAATATCTCTCTGTATTTATCCGTTAAATGAATCTCATAAATATCAAATAATAATATCTCATTCTTTTTAAAGTGCTTAGAATAAGTCATTTTAGGCCTTATTTGCTTTAAAAATTCTATACTCATATCACTTAGTACTTTGATAGGTAATATATTATTCTTTATAATTTCTTCATAAAATTCTCTATATACAGCTACCTCTCTATTTTCTCTACTTTTAAACCACTTTAATACTTTATTAATATTTTTACCTTTAGTACAAAATCTTAAATCGCCATCCTCATAAAAACCTCTTTCATTTTCAAAGTTAATATTCAGTTTTCTTTCAATTACATTAAAAGAGCTATAAACTTTATACACTCCCCCCCCTACAGGCTGCAATTGTTCTATTTTATTTCCTTTGATTAAAAGATATTTATTGTCTATTTTTATTTTATATAGATATGCAATGCTAAACCTAATATCTTTATTCCAATGTATCAGTGATTTTACAAACAACCCTATTCTTCTATAATTAGCTACAAATACACCAATCAAAAAACAAATTCCACTACTAATCAAATTAATTCCTATATTTTCTATCATTCGTTTCCCTGCACTTTCACTATTAGTCCTATTCAAATTCAATCTCTTCATTCACTTTTTGATGAATATCTACTCTATTAACAACATCGATTACATTTACTAACCAACCATTTAATGTACAACTTCTGATAAATTCATCAATTCTATTAACTCCATTCATTTCTTTGAGTGTTACAACAACACCAAACCTAACTCCTACGCCATCTTGAGGATCTAATCGGTTATTTGTCTTTACTTCCATCCCCCAATTTTTATTTTTATAAGAATCTTTTGGTATCATTCTTTTTGTGGCACTTTCTGCAATATACTTCACATTATCCCATTTTCTAAACTGTTTTCTGGCTTCATCCTCTAAAAGATAATTTCTTTCCACCTCTGATATATCTTCAACATTCTGCTTATCACCCTTAATATCCTTGATCTTATTATCATCTCCCATTCTACCAAAATGCAAATTAAGCTCCGTATTTGTATAGTCGACCCCTTGTGATCTATCACATAAAGGAAAATAACACATAGTAGCTTTTGCAATATACGGATATTTATTATCCTTTAAAGGAACGGGAAAATGATAATTATAAGTATTCCACTTTTCACTTATATCTGAGACTACAAATTTTATTTCATCATCTTTCGTTTGGATAATATCATTTATATGAATAGGTACAACTCCATGCCCATATAATGCAACTTCCTCAGGGGTCGGCTTTTCATCCCAGCCTCTTGCCGCATCAATAATCATAGCTTTTGCAACTTCTCTATTGAGCCCTAAGACATCAATTAAATAGGATAATTTTCTTGCAATCCAAGGTGCAGCATAAGAAGTACCAGCAACACTCGCAGCCCCTAAAGGTTCACAAACCCTAATGTACTTTTCTTCACTGCCACCATAATAGCTCACATCAGGCTTTGCAAAGAAAGATAATACTAATCCTTTACGAGCATATTTAGTAGACAGACCATTCTTACTAACTGAATTTACAACTATGCTATTAACAGAATCTGCCGGAGAGCCTATTTTTACTATATCTGCACTTGGTTTATTTGTTCCTGCCACAACAAATATCACATTATTTTCAAACTGAATTTTATCTAATGTTGCAGCTTCAGCAGAAATAAAGTTATCATTAATTTCCAGATTACTACCAAGTGAAATATTCCAAACTTTTATATCTGAATTATTTATTACAATACTCTTTATTTTCTTTATTATTGAAAATGAAGAAAATTCAGCACCTACCGCTACTCCAAAATGCCTAACTTTGAACCTTCCACAACCATCATCTAACCAAGGATTTAATCTTGCTCCATCAACAATAATGGAAGACACTGCTGTCCCATGATTATAATCTTTTGGATTTTTTGGTATATCTTCTGAGACCATATCATGGTATTCAACCCAATCGCTAAAATAAACACTTTCATCGAATAAAGTATCTATCACACCAATTGTCGGTTCAATAGTTGGAGATGGTATAGTTACCATTTTTGTTTGATACTCATTGATAAAATCATCAGGTGATAAACTTGACAAATCAACGGTTGCCATTGAAACAAGATAAGGTGCTTTTTCGAAAAGTAGTTCTACCTGCTTTTCGTCTAAGTAAACAGTTTGATTATCTAAAATTCTGCTACTTAAAATATCTATCCCTAATCTTTCAAATAATAATTTTGTATCTTTTCTTACATCATACAAAGTTATAATGCTCTGTTTTACATCTATCGTAGGCAACTCTACCTCAAAAGAATCAATATATGATACATCTGCAATCACCTGTTTAAATATAGACATACTTACAGAAAAATCTTTAAAAACTGTTGGATTAACAATATTTTTATCTTCAAATATATTCTTGCTGATCTTACCTACAAATTTTTGAGACAATATATTTGAAGTATCTGTAATCAACTCTATGCTTTTAGTCAAATCATACTCATCAAGAAAATATGTGATGATGTGTTTACTCTTATCTATATTAAATTTTGCTCCAACAATTGCTTCATTAGAAGCCGTCCCTTTAAAAAGTCCTGCAATTCGATTACTTTTCGCAACAATTTTATTATAATGAACACTAACTAAAATCCCTTCAAATGGCTTTGTTTCTTTATCCCAAAATTCTTTAATCTGGCTTAACTGAGATTTTAATCTTAATAAATGTTCTGTGGTAACTTCTATTTTCCCGTTCATAGCTATACCGCCACGCATACCATTTTTACTGGCTTGCACAAAGCGTTTCCCTTTCAATTCTAATACCCTATTCACTATCTACTTCCTCCTTCTTTAACTTTCTTGATACAGCACTCTTAGATTCCCCTTTTAGTTTTTCTATTTCTCTCACAGTAAATCCTTCTTCGTGAAGCTGATTGATACCCTTTTGATCTAAGTTCCCTATCAAGCTATTATATAATCTTTTCAAATAATCATACTCTGAACCAACATCACTAAACGCAAGTGATGTTTTTATAATATTTTTTAACTCTCCAGGATAAGGTAATTTCGGAGCTGTCTTTAATATTTTTTTAAATAATCTGGTATCCTTTGATGTTCCTTTAAAATTCTTGATAAACGAAGAAAAATAATACTCAGCAACTTCTATTAAATCTTCATCACTATACCTATTGAAATTAATAACCGCATCAAATCTCCTAATTAATGCTTTATCAAAATTTGAATATAGATTAGTTGTTGCAATAAGCACTATTTCTTTATTAAGATCTGTTAATCTATCTAATTCTCTTAAAATTGTAGATGTTACTCTTCCCATTTCTCTAATATCATTAGAATTAATTCTATCCAGAGCGATAACATCAATCTCATCAAATAAAACTACTATCTTATTCGCATTTGGAATCATATTTATTTCTTTAAAGACTTTTATGATGTTTTTATTAGTCTGCCCCAACTTGCTATCTATCAAATTTTCAAAATCCACTCTAAAAAGAGATCTATCTAACAGTCTTGCGACATTTTTCGCTGCTTCTGTTTTTCCACTTCCCGGTAAACCCTCAAATAAAAATTTATTAATCCCAACATTATGGTTTACGGCATTAATAATACCTTTTATGTCTTCTGTTATTTCAAGTGGTAAATTTAACGCCTCTAAGTTTCTTGTTTCCACTTGTTTTAAAAATTCGCTTTCAAAGTCGCTACTCTGTGGCGAATATAAATTTGATTCAGATATTAACCCCATAATATATTCAGATAATTGATAATCACCAATGCTATCAAAATACCTTGCTATTGCTATGGCCTCATTTCTAAAGGAATTTTCGTTCCTTTCCACATGGTATTTTATTAAATTCAAAACATTTTGTTTTTTCATATTGCCATACCTCCTATTTTCTTTGTCATTATATCATAAATCGGGACATATTTCTATACTTATGGGACAAATATTTTAATTCTTAGCTTCTATAACAAATAACATTTTAACAATTCTTCATAAATTGCTAAAAAAGAGCTGGTGCAGTCCAAAGACCACACCGACATACATTTATCTCTCCATTTCTTTTTGGTTTTTCTTTACTCTCTTTCGGCTTTTGCTTATCTTCCACTTGATATTTCTTGATAGCTCCAAGGACGGATTCTTTCTTTTCTTCCTGTCCTTTCATCTGTTCTTTTGACTTTAGCAGCTTTGAAGAAAGTATCCTTAATTGCTATGTTCTCTGCCGTTATCATCAATAGAGGTTCTAAGCTGTCCGAATAACTTTACGAAATCTCCCTGTTTAAAATCCTTTAGAATATCACTCTTTTCGCCGTAGGCGGAGCAATTATGATATACCTTATTTTCCTCATCATCTTTGGATACAACGGAAAAATTCACCACCTTAAAGGCTTCTCCGTTCTTGTTTTCTCTTTCAATGACATCGACCTTGCCTACAATATTCCCGACAATATTGACAAGGTTATCTTTTTCCTCTTTAAAATAGGGCAGGTCTTTTATCTGTCCCTGTTCCCTTAAATCCTCAATCATGTAATCGAAATCTTCATGAAGCAGATTGATGGTGTCATTTGCCATATAAGCATCATATAGCTTATCCAAGACACTTTCGTCGTTAATCCCTTTTTCCATACTGATAACCGACTAACTGCTCCGAGCTCTTACGGAGATATGTCCGTAAGTTTAAATATTTATTAAAAACAGCCGAATTAAATAGGCTGTTTTTAATAAATATACTCGGATAAAGCGTGGGTCAAGGGAGTGGCAAACTCTCCTTGCGAGCCTCTCGTGAGACCAAAACGGTAACGTTTTGTGGCCACGTAGAGTATACTCGCCCTATTAGCAAAAACGAGAACAAGCTAACATAAGAATACAAGGAATTTTTACAAAAAAGGAACATATAAACCAGCTACTCAAAGATATAAACTTGATAGAACTTATCAAATATCATAATCAATAAATTGATCT
The DNA here is from genome assembly GCF_004803795.1 of Campylobacter rectus. Lineage (NCBI taxonomy): Bacteria > Pseudomonadati > Campylobacterota > Epsilonproteobacteria > Campylobacterales > Campylobacteraceae > Campylobacter > Campylobacter rectus. The sequence continues at coordinate 2,366,972 of NZ_CP012543.1, forward strand.
GGCGGCTTAGAAATGACACTAAAATCACACAAATGAAGCTTATAAAGATAATAAATAATATTATAATATTTAATAAATACTTATAGCTACTCCATTTAAAAAATTTACTTAAAGTCGCCGTTGCTATCTATAAAAAACTCCTTCTCCGCCATCTTTATTAAAAACGTATTTTCATTCATTCTTTGCACTACTTCAAATTCGCCGTAGAGTTTATTTTTTATGAGAACGTTATAGTTTGCGTCCAAAAGCCCAAATTTATCATCGCTTTTTGACAGCAAGAAGACATTGCCTGATTTATCTGAAACTTCTTTTATGACTTCTATTTGATTATTGTCTTCGTCAAACACTATAAAATTTCCTTTAGTGTTGATGACAACCCATTGACCGTCTTTCATGACTTCAGTCAAGCCCTTTTTGAAGTCATGAGCATAACCAAACTTGCACTCTATAACCCACTCGCCTTTGATGTTTATGTATCCCCATTTGCCGTCTTTTTTAACTGCAGCCAAGCCTTCGATAAAATACCCAACCTCATCAAATTCACACTCTATAATCTGCTCGCCTTTGGTGTTTATGTATCCGTATTTACCGTCTTTTTTTACTATAGCTAAGTCTTCAGTAAAGCTATAGGCTTCATCAAATTTAAACTCTATGACCTGCTCGCCTTTGGTGTTTATGTATCCGTATTTACCGTCTTTTTTTACTACAGCTAAGTCTTCAGTAAAGCTATAGGCTTCATCAAATTTGCCCGATATTTCTATCCGATTTCCATTCTCGTCATTAACTACAAAATTTCCTTTGGTGTTGATTGTAAAATAACTATAACTATAGTTATTTTTAACTGTGGCTAAGCCTTCTTTGAAGCTGTAGGCATAGTCAAATTTACACTCTATGACCTGCTCGCCTTTGGTGTTTATGTATCCGTATTTACCGTCTTTTTTTACTACAGCTAAGTCTTCAGTAAAGCTATAGGCATTATCAAATTTAAACTCTATGACCTGCTCGCCTTTGGTGTTTATGTATCCGTATTTACCGTCTTTTTTTACTACAGCTAAGTCTTCAGTAAAGCTATAGGCTTCATCAAATTTGCCCGATATTTCTATCCGATTTCCATTCTCGTCATTAACTACAAAATTTCCTTTGGTGTTTATGTATCCGTATTTGCCGTCTTTTTTAACTGTAGCCAAGCCTCCACTAAAACCCCCCAACCGAATCAAATTTACACTCTATGACCTGCTCGCCTTTGGTGTTTATGTATCCGTATTTACCGTCTTTTTTTACTACAGCTAAGTCTTCAGTAAAGCTATAGGCTTCATCAAATTTGCCCGATATTTCTATCCGATTTCCATTCTCGTCATTAACTACAAAATTTCCTTTGATGTTTATGTATCCGTATTTACTATCTTTTTTAACTCTGGCTAAGCCTTCGCTAAAACTACGAACCAAATCAAATTTACACTCTATAATCTGCTCGCCTTTGGTGTTTATGTATCCGTATTTACCGTCTTTTTTTACTACAGCTAAGTCTTCAGTAAAGCTATAGGCTTCATCAAATTTGCACTCTATAACCTGCTCGCCTTTGGCGTTTACGTATCCGTATTTGTCATCTATCTCATTTACAAATAACTTCTCATTCGGCTTATTTACATTGTCCGCCTTAACGGTATCCGTTTTTTTAATCGTAGAATTATTTGTTTTACTAGCGATTGGACTTCTGGCGGCTTTTACAACGATTACTTTTGCGGGCCTTTTTTCTTCTTGTACTCCAAATAGCGATTTTAAAAAATCAAGCATATATTATCCTTTTTTAGTATTTTACATTGTTATCTCATAGACTAAGTCAAACGAGGGATTATTTTTATCAAACGGAGACGTTATATCGTTTAGCTCATTGTATTGTTTTAGTCCAAATTCACTCGTACTTCTATCGTTTACGTCCAGTCCTGCTCCTACGACTAGCCCAATCTGATTTGTCACCAGATACCTCTCATGCATCTTTATGCCCCCTTGCTTTTCCTTCCATACATATATGGTTAAAGTGTGTCCGTAGTTAGAGCGTATATGGCGGCAAATACTTCGCCATTTATCTAACCTCTTTTCCCAAGGATTATAATTGTCTATCTGAAATTTGCAATGTATTATTATACTTCCTTTAGTTTTATTATTTCTACGCTCGCCGAAGTTTTTAGCGATTATTTCCAAAGTTCTTTTATATCTATAGACATCCGGATAAAAGTAGGGGTCTATTATCGTGAGCTTTTTAGCATATGATACTACGTTTTCTAGCTCTTTTTCCGATTTTAGTCTAGCTATAGATCCGCCATAGCCGTACTTGTCGCCTATATCTACATTTTCTAGATCGTCTAATACAAAGGTGCGGTCGGTTTTTTTGCAAGAAAAGATAGAATTTATACTTCTAATGCTGTTTATGCTATCGGCGATTTTAAGCCAATCATCTTCGGTTTGCGGCTCTGCTCCGCTTTTGGGCTGAAATTCTATCCTTTCTCTGTCCTTAAGATATTCTATCAGTTTTAGTAGCTGATCCTTATGCTTGGCGCAAGAAGATATATTTGATAAAACGCATTTAATCCAGTCCCTATTTTCCAAAGACAGGACAAAGCCGCTTCTGCTTATATTTTCCAAGAGTGATTTAAGATTGTAAAAATTACTTACGGACATATTACTTCCTAAAAATACCTCCGGAGTTAAGAATATCTCTTTTAGCATTTTTACTCGAACCTCTCTTTGTATCCCTCTTCAAAAAAGCCATTAGGCCAAGCATCAAGTAAGACTCCATCCTCGTCGAGCCCAAGCTCTTTGATGTATGTCTTCTTGCCGTTGTTGTCGACATAAAGCAAACATATATCGTCAGGAGTTATGTACAGTTCATCGTTTTTATTTATTTTACCTTCGCTAGAGTACCTTAACCTTCTCATAATACGAAGCAGTATATGCTCACTGTGCGTTTCTATAAAAAAATTATTTTTGTTATTGTTTTTAGACCGTATAAACTCATCCGCCATCTCACACTGAACAGCAGGGTGTAGATGTAGTTCGGGTTGTTCTATAAAGATACTGCTGTTATCAAGGGCCATACAACTAGCCAGTATCGGCAAAGACTGGGATATCCCAAGCCCCATATCCCTAGGGCTCACAAACACCCCTGTTCTTAAATCCAAAAATTTTAGCTCTTGAATATCCGGCTCTACTAATTCCTTTACATTTTTAGGATCGTCGACTTTATAAAATTTTTCTACTTCTATCTTGTAGGTTGATTTTAGCTTTTTGTCGTCCGATAGCCATACGTTAAGTTTTTCTCTTGAGTCTTTATCAAGTAGAATCTTTTGCCATATCTCTTTACTGGAATGCACCTTGTCGTAGCTTACCGTGTCGCTAAATTTATCAAAGACAAGGTCTTTTCTCTCGGGATAAAATCTAAGCGGAGAGAAATATTGTATAGCTTCCTTGTATCTATAGTTGTTAAGTCCTTGGAATATACAAAGAGCTACATTTCCAAGCAAAGCGCCGATACCTTTACTTTTATCAAATTCGGTTAAGATATCGTGTATGTTTTTGTGTTTTATTTGTTCTCCATACCATGCATACATACCTTCTCCATTTTTACCGCATATACAGCCTTTATCGTCCATAATTGTTTCGCTAACATCTTCATCGTTTTCATTATAATCTGTGATATCTTTTACTGTTTTTATAAAGGGATGCTCTTTATCAAACTCCATCATAAAAAAATCAATAGAAAATGCCATATTCATATTCTTAAAAATCGCAAAATCATCTAATGGTGTATTTCGATTATAAAAAGGTCGTATTCTTGCATATTCTTTAGAATTAATCAATATAAATATATCTTGTTTAAAGAAGTCTTGATGTAGCCCTGATCTGACTTTTATTTCTATTTTTTTTATACCATAGTTATTCTTAACTATGCCTCTTAGTTCGTCTATATCTAGGTTAGCGTCTATGCTTATGTCTTTATGTTCTCGCATAAATCGCTCCAACCCGCCTTTTTCGCATATAAGCCGAAATAAATATTTTGGATCTAGGTTTTTTGAGCCTTTCTCGTACCGCACCTGAAAGCGCTCAAGACACTTGGAGTATAAAAGATATCTTATGGACTCTTGATCCGCAAAATCATAAGTATAGGTTATTACTCTATCTGTATCGTGTTTATGGATAAAGTTGTCAAGTCCACCTAAGTCTAACTCATCCCCGGCAAAATTTGACTTTTTAAGATTTATATCTCCGCCGCCTAAAGATATTCTCTATATAGCATGGCATGCAAAAAGCTTGATTTTCCAGAGCTGTTGGGACCATATACTAAAGTTATCGGCTTATCTGAAAATTTCAGCAAATTTTCTCCAAATGCCTTAAAGTTATTAAATCCCACTTTTACCATTTTAGCCCCTCGATGTATTTTTTGTTTACCGTGATTATACTATAGTTTGTTTTTGGCGCTCTTAAATATTGCTAGAATTAAGCGTTATACTTTGCAACGCCTGAGTACCATAGACATAATTACAAAAATAGTATTCAGGCGACCTGTCAAAGCAAAACCTCTAATGATAAAATGGGCCAATATAGGATGCTCTAGAATATTAAATAAATCCGAGAGAAAGAAATTTGAAAAATAAAAAAGGCTCAATTAAACTTAAGCGGATTCTCTCTTATCAATTTTAACAGTTTCTGATATAAGTTTTCCTGTGTAGTTTTAGTATTATATCTAAATTCACACTCTTTAAGATGAAGTAAGAAATTCCCTTTCTTAATGCCTTTAAATTTAGATAATCTATGTTTAGCATATCCCCGTCTGCTTGCAGTAGCAAGACGAAGTCGCAGCTAAAAAGTTTTCTATGCCGTTTATGTGATTTTTACCATTAGCGAATTCATTTTTGGAGTGTTTTACTCTGTAGTGTGCTTTAGCTCCGTAATCTACTAATCCATCATAAGCTTTCCAACAATCAGAATAGATAGTAGAACTATCAAGCTCGCTAAACTCCGATAATATCGGTATCAGTTCATTAGCAGAGCAGTTTTTAACTATCTGGGTATAGACCTTACCGTCTCTTTTAAGCATACCGAATACCGGAGTTTTATTTGCTGCACCTCTACCTCTTTTTCCTCTTACTCTTTTAGATCCGAAGTAACTTTCATCAATCTCAAAGCGAAGCTTCTAGGCGAGCTTGCGAGCTGGAAATCTCACCGCTAAATTTACTTATCTTTTCACACTCTTTAGACATTAGAATTCTTATTTCTCTAAATATTTTACATAGCGTTACTTCTGAAATTTTAGTTAAATTTGATATCTTTGATGCTTCTATGTCTTCTGTAAAGTACTTGAGAATTTCTCTAAATTTCTTCTCTGAAATTCGGGAACGGACTATATATTTGTTTTTTAACTTCGCTACGCTCGTTACTTTTCAAGAACATAGTTCTCATCGTAACTTACTGCCCCTTTGTATGAGCTTAAGTTAAAGAGAGCCATAAAAAATAAGAAGTTTGGGTTACCCGTCGGATTACCTTTTGAAATCTTAAGTCTTGAAATATCGTATTTTAGGGAGTTTTGGATGGTGCGGATGAAAGGACTTGAACCTTCACGCCGTGAGGCACCAGATCCTAAGTCTGGCGTGTCTGCCAATTTCACCACATCCGCACAACAATAATAAAGTGGTACGCCCATCAGGATTCGAACCTGAGGCCTACGGCTTAGAAGGCCGTTGCTCTATCCAGCTGAGCTATGAGCGCATAAAAACAAAGTGGCGCGCCCGATAGGAGTCGAACCCATAACCTACAGATCCGAAGTCTGTCGCTCTATCCAATTGAGCTACGAGCGCCCAAGTGGGGTGAGTGATGGGAATCGAACCCACGACCCTCAGGACCACAATCTGATGCTCTAACCGACTGAGCTACACTCACCATCTAACAAAATGGTCGGGGTGAAAGGATTCGAACCTTCGGCCCTCTGGTCCCAAACCAGATGCGCTAACCAGCCTGCGCTACACCCCGAGGCATTGCGAGTTTAGCCTACTTATTGAAAAGGGGCATTGTAGCCAAAAAAATACGCTATGTCAAGAAAAATAAGCTTAAATTTGAAAATCGCCGCAAATTTTTGTTTCAGGTCGCGCAAACTCGTCTAAGAACGAATTTGGTATAAAAGAAAAACGTCAGCCCGATCAACCAAACGTTAAAAAACATTGCCTTAAAAATGTCTTGCAACTCGCCACCAAAAACATCGGCTACGAGCGAGTAAAGCGCTATTTGCAGCACTATCTGGCGGATAAAATTTAAAACAAAAACCGCCGCCGGTCTTTTTACGCCTTGAAGCGTCGAGCCGGAGAGATTTATGAGCGCGTAGCCCATAAACGCTAGCGAATTTACCGCAAAATAGCTCCTCGCCGCGCTCACGACCTCGGGCGTCTCGTCAAAAAAACCGACCAAAATCCCGCCAAAACCAAGGCAAAAAGCCGCCGCGAAAATGCAGTAAATCGCTAAAAATTTGACCGAATAAGCGTAGCATCCGCGCACTCTGGCGTATTCGCGAGCACCGAAGTTTTGCGACACGATACCCAGCACCGCCGATGCGATGCCAGTCGTGGGCAGCATAACGATCTGCTCTATGCGCAGCGCGAGGCCATAACCTGCGACCGCGTGCGTGCCGTAACGGCCGATGAAGTGCATGAGCACGAGTCCGCCAAGCGACATCGAGAGGTAGTTTAGGCATGCGGGCAGGGCTTGGGCTAAAATTTTGCGGTAGATGGCGAGCTCGGGAGCAAATGAGCGTAAATTTAAAAAATTTATCATACCCGTTTTTGCGACTTTGACGCCTAAAAATAGCGAACCCAAAAGCTGCACCGAAGCCGTCGCCAGCGCGATCCCGCCGATACCAAGCCCGCAAAAATCCACGTAAAAAAAGCAAAAGCCTAAATTTATAAAAAGTCCCGCAAAAAGCCAGTTTCGCAGGCTCTTCGTGTCGCCCGCGGCTACCAGCACGCCGTTTAGAGATTTTATGAGCAAGAAAAAGGGCGAAGCAAGAAATATCACGCGATTATACGCCATAGCTTCGCGTAAAAACTCCTCGTTCGCGCCTAAAATCTTAAGCAGATGCGGCGTGAAAATAAAGCCGAAAAGCCCCATGAAAACTGCGCAAAGAAGCACGAAAAATACGCCCTTTGCGGCGTAAATTTTAGCCAGACGATCCTTGCCGCCGCCAAGAGCGTTGCCCACAAGCGCCGTTAGCGCCGAGCCAAAACCGAGCCCCACGCCCACGACGCTAATGTAGAGCAAAAAACTCATCGAAAAGCCCGCCAACGCCTGCGTCGAGATGCGCGCGGCAAAAAATACGCCCGTCACGTTGTAAAGCGTGTTAAAACTCATCGCGACGCCCGCGGGCGCGGCCAGACGCAGCACGAGCTTGTTTACGGGCTCTTTTGTGAGATTCACTTGATTTTGAGCTCCAAAAGCGCGTCTTTTACGTCTTTTGGCACGCGGTAGCTGTCGCGGATCTTTGAGATCGTTTTGTTGTGGGTAAATTTACTCAGTCGCTCACTCTCTAGCAGCTGCTGCCCCGCGCCGTCAAATTTGATAAAAACCTCGGCTAAACACCAAGCAGCCGCCATTTGCACGTAGTATCGCTCGTCCTTTTCCTCGGCGCAAATTTCAAAAAACCGCTCAAGCGAAAGCGCCCCAAAATTGCGCATAAAATAAACGTAGAAAAACCGCTTTTCGTATTCTAAATTTGAGCTTAGAGCTTGCTTTAGCAGCGCATTCACGTAGCATGCACCCGCAAATTTAGGCTCAAAGCCGTCCGTCACCGCCCAGTTTGGCATCGTTTTGATAAACTCGCTCGATAGCTTAAATTTGGCTTTGTCGTCTTTTATGAGCATTATCAAAAAGCCCTTTAGCATGAACTCCTCGTGAAAAAACGGCTCGTAACCTGCGATCTGCTCCAAATTTAACCGAGCGAAATTTTGCTTTGCCAGGCGTCTTAGCTCTGGCGTCTTGACGCCTAAAATTTCGGGGCTTTTGATGAGTTTTTGTGAAAATGCCGCTAGCTTTTTACTCCTAAGCCCCTCTAAAATCTCTAAAAATTCGCCTTTTACGTCCACGCTAGCTCCTTTGCTTTTTAAATTTACCGCTCAAATTCGCCCCGTTTAAATTTGACGCCTCAATAACAAAAGCCGAAGCGTCAAATTTGCCGTCCTGCGCGCCGAGAGCAAATTTAAAGGCTCAAATTTACTTTTGAGCCTCTTTGGCGCGCTTTGCCGACTTTTTGCGAGCGTAGATGTTGATGAGCTCCACGCCCAGAGAAAAAGCCATCGCAAAGTAAATATAGCCCTTAGGCACGTGCAGTCCGAGCCCCTCGCCCACGAGCGTAAAGCCGATCAGGATCAAGAACGCAAGCGCGAGAATTTTGATCGTCGGGTTGTTATCGACGAAATTTGAGATGCCCTTAGACGCGAACATCATCACGCCCACCGCAAGCATCACGGCTAGGATCATGATCTCGATGTGGTTTGCCATACCTACTGCGGTGATGACGCTATCGAGCGAAAAGACGATGTCAAGCACCGCAATCTCGGCGATAACGATCCAGAAACTCGCATGCCCCTTGCTCGCCGAGTGCTCTTCGTGCTCGCCGCTGACGCTTGAGTGGATCTCGAGTGTGGACTTGCCGATGAGAAAAAGTCCGCCCAAAATCAGCACCAAATCGCGCCCCGTGATCGTGAAATCAAACACGCTAAACAGCGGCTTGGTGAGCTTCATAATCCAAAATAGCGAAAGCAAAAGCGCAATCCTCGTTAGCATCGCAAGCGAAAGTCCAAGTATGCGGCCTTTGTCGCGCTGCTCGGGCGGGAGCTTGCCGACTAGGATCGCGATAAATATGATGTTGTCGATACCAAGCACGATCTCAAGCCCGGTTAGCGTCACGAGCGACAGCCACGCCTCGGGCAAAAAAATCCAATCGAACATTTTTTTCCTTTTTTATAAATTAGGGCGCGATTATAGCCAAAACGGGTTTAAATTTGATTGAGCGGGCAAATATGGGCGTTTGGGGATCAAATTTTGCGCTTTTGACGCGCGAAGCATCGCATTTTGAGGCGATTAAATTTGACGAATTTTGGCTTATTTGGCAGCGATTAAAATTTGCCGAGATGAAATTTGATTTTGCAAAATACGCCGCAAACGGCTCCGCAGTTAAATTTGGATTTTAAGAAAAATTATTTAGATAAAGGGCGTTTAAGCGATAAGCGGATAAAATTAAAATCTTTTGTGAAATTTAAAATGAAGTGGTGACCCCTACGAGACTCGAACTCGTGTTACCGCCGTGAAAGGGCGATGTCCTAACCGCTAGACGAAGGGGCCACGAATCGACGGAAATGGGATTTTACATTAAAGATAATAAAAAATAGCTTAAACTAAGGATAAAAAATCATGAAAAAATTTGCTAAATTCGCTTTGGCTGCGCTTGCGTGTCTAGCATTTGGCGGCTGCACCGCGCTGCAAAGCCAAAAAACATCCGATAAATTTATCGTCACCATCCTCACTCCGCCGCTAAAAATCAACGACGTGGGCTTCCTGCATAAAAGCGCAAATCAGCTAAATTTGCAAATTTACAGCTCGGGCGTAAATACGGTAAATCTCAAAATAAACGACAAAATTTGTATGAACGGCGCATGCTTTGAGAAAAAAGAATTTAACAAGAAATTCTTTCTTGAAGAGAGATACGACGACTTTTTCGCCGAAATTTTAGAGCGCAAGCCGCTGTATGACGGCGCAAATGTAATGACAAATTCGTGCGGTTTTATACAAGATATAAGTAAATATTCAATAAAATACGAAGTTTGCGGTAAAAATATCGGTTTTTTCGACACTAAAAACCGCATAAAAATCATCATAAAAGAGCTTAAATGAAATTTATCGGCGCGCATGTGAGCATCGCGGGCGGCGTAGAAAACGCTCCGCTAAATGCGGCAAATATCGGCGCGAACGCCTTTGCTATGTTTGTCAAAAATCAGCGCCAATGGGAAGCCAAACCGCTAACGCCCCAAAATATTTCCAAATTTAAGCAAAATTTAAAAGCCACCCATATCGAGCCCGGACACGTTTTGCCCCACAACGGCTACCTTATAAATTTAGGCCACCCAAGCCCCGAGCAGCGTCAAAAGTCGATTAACGCCTTTTTGGACGAAATTTACCGCGTAGAAGCGCTCGGACTTCGTATGATAAATTTTCATCCTGGCTCATATCTAAACGAAATTTCACCCGAAATTTGCCTTCAAAATATCGCAAATTCGGTAAATTTCCTACTCGAAAATAGCCAAAACGTAAAGCTAGTCATCGAAAATACCGCGGGCCAAGGCTCAAATTTGGGCTTTAAATTTGAACACCTGGCTTTTATCATCAAAAACTGCATCGATAAAAGCAGGATCGGCGTGTGCCTGGACACCTGTCATACCTTTGCCGCGGGATACGACATCAAAGACGACTACGAGCGCGTGATGGGCGAATTTGACGAGATAGTCGGGCGCGAGATGCTACGGGGCATGCATTTAAACGATACGAAATTCGACTTAGCCAGCAAAAAGGACCGCCACGAGAGCCTAGGCAAGGGTTTTTTGGGCTTGAAGACATTTGAAAACATCATAAACGACCCCCGCACGGACGACATCCCGTTGATCCTAGAAACGATCGACGAGAGCGTCTGGGCGGATGAGATAAAAATTTTAAGAAATTTTAAAGGAGAATAAATGAAAAAATATATCGGCGTTTGCCTTGCGGCTTGTTGCTACCTAAATGCGGCGGGCTTTAAAATCCCGGAGCAAAGCGGCGATAGCGTCGCGCTTTTAAACTCAAACGTCGCGACGAGCTTCGGCCCGGATGCGGCTTATAACAACCCGGCGAATATGGTATTTTTAGACGGTGGGCACTATTTGGAGAGCTCGCTTGCATACCTACATATGGCAAAAACGAGGTACACGCATAAAAACGGCGCCAAATTTACGTCAAAAAGAGTGACTGCGCTCGTGCCGACCTTTCACTTTATGACGCCGCATTTTAGCAACTGGCGCTTTGGTCTATCAGTCGTCGTGCCGGCCGGAATGTCGATGAGGTGGGACGAAAAACTACCAAAAGCCACCTCCAAAAAATTCGACCTAAAAGTGATCGAGGCAAATCCTAGCGTCGCTTATGCGCTCACGGACGATCTAGCCGTCGCCTTCGGATTTCGCGCCGTTTACGCCAAGGGAGAGGCCGTGCAAGAGATCTCAGGCGCCCTACCCGCATCCCAAGACATCAAGGGCGACCGCATAAATTTCGGCTATAACGCCGCAATCACGTATAAACCAACTTCAAATCTGAGCCTAGCGGCCACCTACCGCTCAAAAGTAAATATGAAACTAAAAGGCGACACCGAAATCAAAGCGCCGGCGCATCCGAGGGGAGCATTTCCAAGCGGTTCATATAGCGGCAGCGCAAAGCTATCCGTACCGCTACCTGCAAGCTTAAATTTAGCCCTCTCCTACAAAATCGCAAACACCACGCTGCTTTTTGACTTTGAGAGAACCTACTGGTCTGCGTGGAGGGAGCTTGACTTCAACTACCCGGGCGCCTCGGCGATGCACTTGCGAAACCCGTTTTTCGCGGCATTTGACGCGCCGAAAAAGCGCGACTGGAAAGATACGAACGCCTATCGCATCGGCGTAGCGCACGACGCGACGGATAAGCTTCGCCTGATGGGCGCGATCACTTTCGACGAGGCCGCATCCAGAGCCGACACCACGGGCTTTGATCTGCCCGACACCAAGGCCGTTATTTATGCGGCGGGCTTTAACTATAAATTTACGGACGCCTTGGAGCTTGGAGCCAGCTACTTCTACCAAGACAGAAAAGCGCGCGACGTGAGCTACTACTCAAACGCGCAGGGGCTCTATCCAAACGGCAAATTCGAGCGCGGCAACGCTCAGGCGATAAATTTGAACGTAAAATATAAATTTTAAGGCGCGGTAATGAACTACCCTTATGAAAATTTCGAGGACATGCTAAATGCCGCGATAGCTAAAAACGGCAGCGGCATCGCGGTCTATACCGAAACGGGTAAAGTTAGCTACAAACAGTTACGAGAGGACGCATTTACGCTGGCGGCGTTTTTGCAAGGTATGGGTGTGAAAAAGGGCGAGCGCGTCGCGATGATCGTAAGCAACTCGCCCGAATTTATCGTCGGCTACTTTGCTATCACGCTGCTTGGCGCGATTGCCGTGCCGATAAACACATTTTTAAAATACGAAGAATTCGAATACATCATAAACGACTGCGGAGCGAAATTTCTATTTGCTTCCGCTCAACTTGCAAAAGAGATAAGAGGGCTGGAGAGCAAAACGGCGATAAAAAAAATCATCTGGATCGGCGATAGAGACGAATTTGACGAAACAAACATCAGCTACGCGCACGCGTTAGGCTGTAAAATCGAGCTAAATTTGACCGATCGACCGAAGCTTGACGACCTAGCCCACATCATCTACACCTCGGGCACCACGGGCAAGCCAAAGGGCGCGATGATCAGCTACCGCAACCTCATCTCAAACGTAGGATGCGCGCACGAAGTCTTTCACGTGCGCACGCGGGATAGGTTTGCGGTGTTTTTGCCGATGTTTCATAGTTTCACTCTCACGGCGATGGTGCTGCTGCCGATATTTGCGGCGTGTTCGCTCATTTTGGTTAGATCGATTTTTCCGTTTTCAAACGTCCTAAAACAAGTCCTGCTCAAACGCGCGACCGTATTTTTAGGCGTGCCGGCGATCTACACGGCTATCGGCAAGGCCAAAATCCCGTGGTATTTTCGCTGGTTTAACTGCGTTAGAATTTTCATCAGCGGCGGAGCGCCTTTGGCCGAGCAAACTATCACCGATTTTCGCGCTAAATTTCCGCGCGCGGTGCTGATAGAGGGGTATGGCCTTAGCGAATGCTCGCCTATCGTCTCGGCAAACACGCTGCAAAAGCAAAAAATCTCAAGCGTCGGCTTGCCGCTGCCTGGCTACGAAGTAAAATGCATAAACGACGAGATGATGGAGCTGCCCGCAGGCGAAGTGGGCGAGCTCATCGTAAAAGGCGACTGCGTGATGCAAGGCTACCTAAACATGCCCGATGCGACCGACGATACGATCATAAACGGCTGGCTGCGCACGGGCGATCTCGTTAAGATCGACGAGGAGGGCTATATCTTTATCGTCGACCGCAAAAAAGACCTCATCATCTCAAAGGGCATCAACATCTATCCGCGCGAGATCGAGGAGGTGCTCTTTAAGCTACCCGAAGTCGAGGCAGCCGCCGTTATCGGCGTCAGAGACGAGCACGCGGACGAGGAGGTCACGGCGTTTATCCAGTTTAAAGAAGATATGAGCCTGGATGAAAAAGAGATCCGCGCGCATCTCAAAAAACACTTGGCGAATTTTAAAATTCCAAAGACCATTTATTTTAAAGACGAACTGCCTAAAAACGCGACGGGCAAGGTGCTAAAGCGCGTTTTAAAAGAGCAGATAAGGGGTGAAATTTAGTGCGGTTTTTGATAGAGTTTATCGGCAAAGAGCAAAATTCTAAAATTTCCTCGCTCATAAAATGCAGCGAAAACGAGGCGAAAATTTTACGCCATCTAAGCAAAGGCTACGTCGAAGGCACTCCGCAAAGTAGCGCTTACGACGTGCTTTGCGCAGTTTTTGGCAGCGAGGAGTACAAATTTCTAGCAGGACTTACAGACGTAAAAAACCTGTTAGAGAGCGGCTGGATCGTGCAGGGCTTTTCTATCTTTAAAAACCAGGGCGCAGAGGGCGCAGGCTCAAATTTACTCGGCTTGCTTCACAGCGAGATCTCGCTATCGCCGCTTTTTCTAAAAATTTTAGAAAAAGGCGAGTTTGAGCTCACGCTGCCTGCAGTCGCGCCCTACGCCGATCACCTCGACTACCTAAAAGACCAGTTCTTGCGTGTGGAGCTTTACGGCAAGCTCTCGTTTTTTAGCAAAAACGTATCAAGCGACGCCAAAAGCCGCCTCGAAAAAGACGTGAAAGAGCTAGAAGCCATCATCGAAAAACGGCTAAATTTAAGCAAAATTTTGGTTTCCGTCGAGCAAATTTTCAAAGATAACGCGCTAAACGACAAAGAACAGCTTATTTTCCTCGCGCTTTTAAAGGAAGAATACGTCGGCGAAACGGACGCAAACCGCGATCTAAACGCGCTTGTGGGGATTTTAAGTGCGGACGAATTTGAGCGCATCAAAAATCGCGCCCTACTCGACGAGGGCTCAAAGCTAATCGAAAACGGCCTCATCGACTACGACGAATCGCTAAATACCTACGGCGGCTTTAGCAGGACGTTTTACATAACCGACGAAATTTTACAAAGCGTAATGCACCCAAAAACCGAGAGCAAAAGCAAAAAACTAGCGCTAGAAACTCTCGTAAAAGAGCAGGAAATCTTTGAGCTCATCGAGCCCTCTACCGACATAAACGACGTCGTGCTGGACGTCAAGGTAAAAGAGCTACTGGACGCGATCCTAAAACAAGTAGATCGCCGCGTACTAGCGCGCCTATCTAGTTGGGGCATCAAGTCGCGCAAAAACGTGGACGCCAAAATCATCTTTTACGGGCCGCCTGGTACGGGCAAAACCATGAGCGCGCTAAGCCTCGCAAAGAGCCTAAAAAAGCAGGTTCTTAGCTTTGACTGCTCTAAAATTTTGAGCAAATACGTCGGCGAAAGCGAACAAAACGTGCGTAAAATTTTCGACACCTACAAAGAAATCTGCGCTAAGAGCAAAAGCGAGCCCGTGCTGCTGCTAAACGAGGCCGATCAGTTTCTAAGCACGCGCGTCGAGGGCGGCAGCGGCGCGGACAAGATGCACAATCAAATGCAAAATATATTTTTGGAGCAAATCGAGCGATTTGAGGGCGTGCTCATCGCCACGACGAACTTCTTGCAAAGCCTGGATATCGCGTTTTCTCGCAGGTTTGATTATAAGATCGAGTTTAAAAAGCCCGACCTCGCCGCTCGCCTTGCGATCTGGCGCAAAGTGCTACCCGAAAATGCGAGCTTTGAGGAAAATTTCGACGTCAAACAGCTGGCTAAATTTGAGCTAAGCGGCGCGCAAATCATGCTCGCGCTCAAAAATACCGCGCTAAAAGTAGCCGTACGCGAGGACGGGATATTTACGATGAGCGACTTTGAAAGCGAGATCAAACGCGAGATGAGCTCAAATTTCGGCGAGGATAAGAAGGTCGGGTTTTAATATAAATATTATAAAGGAGTCACTATGGTGCATGGAAAATTTAAATTTGATATGGTAGGGCAGGGTCTATTTTATTGGGGTATCCTTAATGTTAATGGTCGCCAATTTAGTTTCGTATACGACTGCGGAAGCACAAGCCAAAATAGAATCAACGAAAGAGTTGAAAACTTCAAGGAAATACTAGGGTGTGATAAAGAGTTAGATATGCTTGTGATTTCGCACTTTGACAAAGACCATATGAATGGTGTAAGTGAACTTCTAAGAGATACTAAAGTTAAAAATATTTTTATCCCATATTACCATCTAGATGATTACTTGCTTTTTGTATGTTTTATATACGGTTACGGTATAGCTGCAAACATAGGAAATATCATACTTGTTCCGTCGACAAACAATATGAATGGAGGTATTGGAATTTTAGGAGATGACCATATTGAATTACCACGCGCAAATGATATTCCAGGTAAAATGAAAATACCTAATAAAAATGTATTTATAAACAATAAAGAAGAATTTGATCTTGAGAAAATCTGGGAGTTTAAATTTTACAACGTAGAATTAAAATCCAAAGACTATTATGGCATTGAAAGTGAGATAAAAAAGAAACTCGATGACTCTTCTTTAGAAGAATTTATTAAAAAACCTAGCTCAAAACAAGAATTACAAGATATTTACAAAAAATATATAAAAACTCACCACAACAATAGCGAACAAAATCAATCCAGCCTATGCCTATACCACGGCCCGCGTGACGACCTAAGACTATTAATGCGCTGCTGTTGTATCTGTGGACTAAAATTAAGCCGTTATATCCATGATTTTTACCGGTTTTACGTTCGTAAATCAAGGGTTTGTGGATTAATGTCAAACGGTACTATTTTGACTGGAGATATATCGCTAGTCGATAGCGCCTCTGATAAAGAAAAGCCATACTACGATTCTTTTATACAATGTTTTGAAAAATATCTAGAAAAGACGGGCGTCTTTCAGATACCTCATCATGGCTCAAAAAATACTTGGAATAAGCAAATACTAGAAGATTTTCCAAATTCTATTTTTGTAAATTCTGCCAGCGAAAATAACCACAACCATCCAGATAGAATAGTATTGTGCGATATATTAAATATTGGTAGAAATATTAGATTCTCAAACGAGAGATATGGAGTATGTTATAAAATTTTATGAATTGAAATAAATTTAACCATTTGGGTTTTTAACACACTTTGTTTTTAGCACAAATTTAGCAAGGTCGCTAAGTTTGGGTCATTTTGTTTATCAATTTGACGAACTAAATTCGGGCTTGTCTCGGCTAAATTTAAAAGGATTTAAAATGAGCGATTTTTTACTCCGCCAAGCAAAGCTGTTTTTAGGCTTCACCGCCGTTTGCGTACTTTTGTACGCGGGCGTTTATCTCGTCTCAAAAGAGTATTTTGACGAATTTTTAGTCGGCGTTTTCGTCCTTTACGTCGTTTTACTCGCTATTTTTATTTTTAAATTTATCAAACTGCTTTTAGGCTTTAAAAACGACGACAAAAAGCCTGTTTGGGAGCAAATTTTAACTTGGCTATCAAATGTCGCTTAAATTTAGCCGACGCTAAATTCTATCTTTTAGCAACTCATACGCTTCATCGTTTTCTCTTCTGCCGACGACTAAAACTATGATTGTTATCTGGGCGTCTTTTACTTGATAGGCTAGTCGGTAGCCCGCATCCTTTAACTTGATTTTGTAGATATTTTCATAGCCGCGTAGTTTATCCTTAGCTACTTTGGGATTTTCTAGGCGCTCGGCGAGCTTCTTTTTAAACTGCGCCTTTACGCTATTATCCAGTTTTTGCCACTCTTTTAAAGCGCTAGGTAAAAACTCTAACTCATAGCTCATCTAAGCTTACTTTTACGGGCTTTTCGCCACTTGCCAGCGCAGTATCTACGGCTTTATTTAGATGATAGTCGTCTATTATTTCGATCATCTTTTCATACACGGCGCTTGGTACCAGATAGGCGCTAGGCACGTTATGGTTTAGTATCGCTACGACATTGCCCTTTGCTTGCTTTAAAATTTGAGCCGGAGATTTTTTTAGCTCGCTTATGCTAGCGGTAAAATTTGCTTGTATGGTTTGCATTTTTATCCTTTATTTGATGTCTAAAATAGTATTAAATAAAGTATAAAATACAGCTTAAATCTAATGCTAAATTTACACTAAAACCAAAACTACCCGCCAAACCATTCGCCCGCTTTTAAAATTTCATCCCTTAGCCTCTCGTGTCCGGCCGATAGGGCCGCGATCTTAGCTAGTTTTTCGTCCTTTATCTGCGCAAATTCGCTCTTTAACGCCGATAAAATTTTATTTAAAAATGACGCGTTTCCCAGCATCTCATTTTCAAATTCGTATAAATTTAGCGATAGCAAAACGCGGTCTTGTACCTCGTCAAAGCTCGGGATAAACAGCGCAAAGCCGTTTTGCTCGTGCGCGCGCATCGAGCCAGCTATCTTTTCTTTTAGAAAATACACGGCGATTTTAACGGCATTTTCGTAGTTTGCGGCGACTTTGAGGTTTAGCTTTTCAAAAAACAGCGCCGTCTTTTGCAGCCCTTTAAATTTCGCCGTCTCATAGTCTCGCAAAAACGTCCTATACACCTGCCCCGCATATGTCCTAACGTCGGCAAACACAGTGTCCGAGTGCGTTTCGTCCTCTTTTTGCGCGTTTTCGAATTCGGATTTATAAATCATAAACTCGCGCTCCAGCCGAGCGTAAATTTCATCCAGAGCCACGCCGATCTCCTCCTGCAGCGCGCTTAAACCCCGCTTATACGTTCTAAAAAATTTGGCGAATTTCACGTCGTTGTAGATGAGTTTTGAAAACACCTCGTCGCTGTCAAAATCCACCGCCTCATACGCGCTAGCTTCAAAATACTCGCCCTTTAGCAGAGTTTTTCGCGGCGAGTATTTATACTTTTTCTCGCTTTTTAGGCTAGCTAGGATCTCGTCTGCGACGAGCTTTGCGACGTGTTTTAGCTCGTTAAAGGCTAGCTCGATTTTCGGCTTAAATTTTTCTTGTACGGCTTTTAAATTTGACTCCAGCTCGGCGTCGAATTTAGCGATTATCTCGCCCGCTTTTTCGTAAATTTTAGCGATTCGCTCGTGCTGAGCAGCGTTTACGGCGACCAGCCTAGCGCACTTTTCGCGCACGAATTTTTCTTTTATCTCTTCGCCGCCAAAAAGCTCGCGGATGGCGCTTATCGCCGCGCCAAAATTTGACTCTGCTAAAAGCGTCGCGTCGCCCGCGGCTTGCGCTTTTACGGCTTGCTTAGCAGAAACTGCGATAATGCGCTCAAAAAATCGCCCGTACGTCGTTTGCGCGTGAGTTTTGAGGCGCTCAAGCTCATCGTTGCTTAGCTTATCTTTTTGATTTAGCAAACAGATCGCCGTTTTGCCACCGTCCGCTAAAAACTCCTCGATCTGAGTGGCTTCGCTAGCGCGCGCGGCGTTGTCGGCTAGGCTTAGCCAGATGACGCCCGCGACGTCTTTTAGCACTTCGTGCGTGACGGCAGTGTCGGCCTTTGAGAGCGAATTTAGCCCGGGCGTATCGACGAAATTTACCAGCTTTAAAATTTCAGAGGGCGCATAAACGCAAAGCCTGCTCACCTCATCGCCAAACACGCGCTGATCGGCGAATCGCCCTATCTCCTCGACGCCCAGATACAACTCTCTGCCGTTTTCGTAAAGCACGCTAAGAGCGGGTGCGGCGCCGTATCTGATAAAAGTCGGCTTTGAAGTCACGGGAGTTAGACCTGATGGTAAAATCTCGCTACCCAAAAGCGCATTTAAAAACGTCGATTTGCCGCTAGAAAACTGCCCGAGGGTAGCGACCGTAAGCGGGCTGGATAAAAACAGATCGAGTTTATTTAGCTCCTGTTTTAGTTCGGCGCTCGGGTGAAATTTGGGCTCGGTTAGCTCGTTTTGCAGCCGCCTAAATCGCCCGTGAAAATCGTCCGAAAATATCTTAAAATACCGCGTTTTATACGCGTTTATAAACTCCTCAAACACTTTGCAGCTCCAAATTTATAGCATTTATCGCCTCGCTTTGCGAGTTTAGTCGCTCTAGCTCGCGCGAGTCCCGCCCGCTAGTTTTCGATAGCTCGGCAAGCTCGATTTTTAGCGCCTCTTCGCTGATCGCAAGCGCCTTTTCTTGCTCTTTTAGCGCGGCTTCGATTTGCTTTTTAAACTCTCTTTTTTCAAATTCGCTAAGCTCGAAAACGAAATTTTTTATCCGCCGGGTGCCCAAAAACTCCTCCGCGGCTACTTTGGCGGCTTCGGCTACGCCTTGCGCGCCCGAGTTTGCCGCGCTAGTCACCGCGTCTGCGACCTGGGCGCACTCTAAATTTATCCCTTTTGAGTTCAGATAGTCGTTTATGCTAAAGACCTCGGCCACCGCCGTTTTGCCCTCAAATTCGCCGAATTTTAGCGCGATATTTTGCGTGCACGCGGTGATTTGCCGCACGATTTCGTTGCGATTTTGACGCATCAAGGCGGCAACGCCGTCTTTGATCGTAGTTTGCGCGATGCGCGAGAGACGCTGCGGGTCAATCTTTTGTTTTTTAGAGGCCGCGTAGCTTACGTCATCCGCAACGCGCTGCTTTAGCGTTTGCGCTAGCGACCTTAGGCCCAGCTCGTAGCTAGCCGCGGTTTTAGCCGTATCTAGGCGTTCCAGCTCCTCTTTTACCGCGCCCCTCACGTCCTCTAGACGGCTAGCTAGCGCGGCTTTTTGCTCGTTTAGTTCAAAAAGCTTTTGCGATAAGCTCAAATTTGAGCCCGTTAGCTTTAAAATCTCGCTTTGCGTATCCGCCGCAAACTGCGCGCAGACGCGGCCGAGCTCCTTTTTATACGCCTCGATACCAAGGCGAGATTTTTGGCTATTTTGACCAAAAAGCGTCTCGTAAAGATACTCCTTAAACTCCTCGACGCCGCTGTTTTGCCCGCCCTCAAAGTAGCTTTTGGCGCTCACGGCGAAAAACTCCGCCCCGACACCCAGCTCCCGCGTGCGCTCCTCGACGCTCTTTTTGGCGTAGGCGGCGACCTCGTTTAGCTCGCCATCCTTTAGCACGTCCGCGTGCGTGAGTAGCACGGCGAGCCTCACAGTGTGGGAGTTTTGCAGGCTTGAGACTATGAAGTCCAGATCCTTTTGCGTGGCGCTTTGCGAGACGTTCATCAGGTGTACCATCAGGTCGCACTCCCGCATAAATCGCCTCACCAGCTCCTCGCGCAGAGCCACCGCGTCGTCGATGCCGGGCGTGTCGATGATGCGCACGTTATCCTTTAAAAGCTCCAAATTTTCGTAAAGCTCGACGCTTTTTACAAATTTTGCGTATTTTGAGTCCGCCGAGGTGTAGCGCTTGATCTCGTCCGTTTTGACCGTTTTGCTTGCAGGCAGATCGGCGCAAATTTGGCTCGCTTGCAGCTGGCTTTCTTGGATTAAATTTTGCGCGGCGTTTGGCTGCACGGCTTGGTTTTTTGATGTTTGAACACTGTTTTTTTGCGTTTGTTTTTGCGGCTCGCCGTCTTTAGTTTGGTTTTGCGGCTGGCTTACGGCCGCGAATTTGCCGTGTTGCGTTTGCGTTATATCTCGGCTTATCTGCGTTTGATTCAGGTCGTTTGTTTTACCGTCTTGCAAGCTTACGACGAGGCTTTCAAATTTGGCGTCTTGATTTTTTTCGCCGTTGCTTAAGGCGGTTAAATTTGGCTTTGCGCTAGAGCCGTCAAATTTGGCTTGCGACGTATCGCCGTCCGCGCCGAATTTGTCGCTTAAATTTTGCGCCGCCTTGCTTGGATCGCCTTCAAATTTGACGCTCAAATCGCCGTAAATTTCGGCTATATCATCATCTTGATCTTGCGCTATTCCAAGCTCCCTTAGCTCCGCTTCGCTCCAAAAATTTACTTTTGCAAAAGGCTCGGGCGCATACTTTAGCACGGTCAAATTTACCGTCTCGGGGACGTTTGAGGCGCCTAGGATTTTCTTGCTCAGCAGCGCGTTTAGCAAGGTTGATTTACCCGCGTTTATGACGCCCGTAACCGCGACGTTAAACTCTAGCTCACGCGCTTTTTGCCGCGCTTTTGCCGCCGTGTTTGCGACGTCCGCGCTCGGGTTTAGCGATAAAATTCGCTCGCAGATATCGTTTAACGCGTCTATTTTTTGGTGAAAGACGTCGGATTTTTTAAAATTTGAGCCATCGTGTTCATTTTGGGTCGGCAAATCTGTGCCAAGAGAGCACAAAAACGCCGAAAGCCGCTTAAAATGCTCAGCGGAGATTATGTTTTCATTTTGCAGGATTTCTAGCGCGGCGAGTAGTTTTGATTTTGAGATTTTTGCGAATTTTAGAGCGTTTATCGCACCTAGTTGGGCGCACTGGAGACTGTATATGTCGGCCTTTAGACCAAGCGCGTGAAGGATATCTCTAAACTCCTTTAGCGCCATAAATCTATCGAAATTTTCCGTATCCGCGGCGAGCAAAACGGCTAGATTTCGTTCGTCTGCGAGAATTTGCGTTTTGGGGTCTAAAAATAGCTTAAGAGCGCCCCAAATTTCGCTTAAAAATTTATCCGTATCCACCGCTTCGCCTTTGATAAAATTTGCGTCCGCAAGGTCGCTTTGGGGCGAAATTTAGCATAAATTAAATTCAAATAAGCTTGGGCGGCGGGTTATTTTCGCGATAAATTTAAAGCGGTTCGCAGAGGAGTCAAATTTAGCGGCAAAACCGCGTCAAATTTGACCGGGTTTACACCGCAGCGCGCGGAGAGATGAGGGCGTCGTCGAAACTTGGCTCCGTATTTTCGTTCATTATGCGTAAAATTTTGCTGCGTTTGATCTTCGCATCGTCCTTAAATATCGCGCGCACCTTGTCCATACCCGCGTAAAAGTCGCGCATGAGCACGAGACAGAGGTATCTGCCAAAGCCGGTCGGTATTATGCGGCCGCCATCCTCGTAGATCGCGCTTACGAGCTTTAGCAAATTTAGCTCGACAAAGAGCTCTTTTTTGATATCCGCGCGGTTAAATTCGTTGTATTGTGCGATATTTACGCCGCCGTCAAAGAGCTCGGTGAGGAAGATGTATTTGAGTCGCTCTTTTTTCGTAAAGCCGCATTTTGCGATGACCGGGCTCTCGCCGTTTTTGACGCGGCGGCCGTAGTCGAGGAGATTAAAGGCGTTGATGACGAGCTCGCCGTTTAAAAAGCTAAATGCGCCGCTGCCCACGCCAAGATACTCGTGGTGGCTGCCGACGTATTCGTCGCGTAAATTTGCGTTATCGCGGCCAAACGCCCAGGCGTTGCTCTGATGATAATCGCTAAAATTTTCGCAGATCAGCTCATAAAATTCGCGCTCGTTGTCGCTATCCGCGACGCCTAGCGACTTTGCGATCGCGTCGCGCGTGAGCGGAGATTTCATCAGCGGATAGAAAGTGATCTGCTCGGGAGCGATGGATTTTGCGATTTTTACGTCGTTTAGCAGCTGCTCTTTGGTTTGGTTCGGGAGGTTAAAGATAAGATCTAAACTCAAAGTCGGCAAGATACCCATGGCTTTTTTAAGCTTTTCTTGTAAAACCTCGCTAGAGCCGAATTTCTCGTGTCTGGCGACCTTTTTTAAGATCTCGTCGCTAAAACTTTGCACGCCGACGCTTAAGCGGTCGATGAGACCCTGAAAACGCTTTAAATTTTCAGGCTCGATGTGATTTGGGTCGCTCTCGCAGGAAACGTCTTTGATATCAAAAAGCTCTTTGGCCAAAATCAGCGTCTTTTCGAGCTCGGGTTCGTTTATGAGCGTCGTGCCGCCGCCGACGTAAAGGGATGTGAAGTTAAATCCCGCGTCTTTGACCTGTCGCATCTCTTGCCTTAAATTTTCAAAGTAAATTTTAGCTATCTCTTGTTCATAATGATACTTGTGAAACGAGCAATACGGGCAAAACGTATGACAAAAGGGCACGTGCGCGTAGAGCATGTATTCGGTACCCTGCTTTGGCTTTTTGGCGTATTTTTGATCTAAAATATTGATATTAAGGCCGCTATAGAGTGATTTTTGCATAGTATTATGGGCGTAATTAACCGCAAATTTTTCTACAATATTCTTAAACCCCATAATTAATTCCTTTTTTAAATTTATCGCGTATTTTACTTATATTTTGCTGAAAATAAAATTTTAAAGCGCTAGTTTAACTTATTTAAATAAATTTTGCGTAAATTTTAGCGGCGATATTACGGTCGCGCTTATATATTTTTATATATAAACATCGTCAAATTTGACCTAAAAGCGGACGGCGTTTTTGAGCTAGGTTACGGTTTAAGGGCGTTAGAGATACAATACGGCTTATTAAAGGTAATTGCAGATGTCGGAGATAGCACAAGATTTAATAACTTTCGGCGTAGAGATTTTTATTTTCGGCTTGATTTTAAATTTTAGAAGCCTTCAGGTATGTCGTAAAGATGTCGCAGGCCGGATATTTGCTTTTGGAGCGTTTAAAGAAGTATTTGCGAGCAAGCCCGATATTAAAGAACCCGCAGAAAAACACGGGCTTATCAATTTTTTAAACAGATTATATTTTACGCTGTTTGCGGCAGCTTTTTATTTATAAATTCTCTGGTATGGATCGGGCCGATTTGCATTATTTTAAGTTCGATTATCGTGATTTTTGATATTTTTCGGTAAGCTAAATTTAATCGCCTTATTTGTATCCAAAAGAGTTTGACGGACGTCGTTTGTTTTTGCTTTCTTGATTTGCGCAAATTTTTATTAAAACAAACCACTCCTCGCCCTGTTCACCGAGCTTTTATATGCAATCATTCGCCGCGCCAGGATCAGCGGTAGCGCTCCTCAACCCCGCTAGCGATTTTAGATAGCTATAAAGCTTTAAGCATTCGTTTATTTTTCCTTGCCTGTAATTCTTCGATATTTTTTGACTATTTTAGCACTACGCACCTCGCGACTAGCATGCAAAACAACGCCGTAAAGATAAATCTCAAGAATTCTTAAATTTAAGCCAAATTTAGCTAAGCGTTAAATTTGGCCTAAAGGTCGATTAAGCAAGCGCTTTAACGATATCTTTCCAGCCCAAATTCTCGGCAAAATCAATCGCTCTTTTACCGCTTTTCGTGCGTATATTTTTGTCCGCGCCGTTTGCCAGCAGTACGTTTATGAGCGCTAGATTGCCCGCGAGCGCCTCGTGGTGCAGCTGCGTAAATCCGAGCTCATCGGCGTCAGAGACGATACTTGGGTGCTCTTTGACGTATTGCTCGAACTGCTCACGCATATTTTCGCTCATCGGATGCTCGGTTAAATTTTCCGGATGCTCTTTTTGCTCATAAACCACCAAAATATCGTTAAAATCACCAAAATCAAGCCCCCACGCTTTATCGTGCTCTTTTAGCTCGCCCTTTTGCATGCGCGAGCGCATCGCCTGCACGCTAAATCCGCCGTACGCGCGTCCGCCCACTGCAAACATCCAGTCGCTCATCTCGTCTATTTTTGCATTCACGCGGTCGCCGTTTTTTACGTTTTGCACGGCGTCAGGCTCGTTTACGAGCGTGCCCGAGATAGTCTCGCCGTCAAAATCAATGTCGTTTATCCACATATGCTCGCCGACTTCCTCGCCGTCCACGACGTCTAAAAAACAAATTTTAACCATCGCAAAATCAAGCCCGGGCACGACCCTGTGGCGCTCCCAGTAAAGCTCGCGCCAAAAATACCTAAAGCTCTCGCGCGCCTGCTCGAATGCGCGCTGCATATAGTCTTCTTCGTTACTTGCGAAATAAATCGGCATTTGCTCGCCCAGATCGACTTGTTTGCCGAAAATTTTCTTAAAAAAGCCCATTTTTTATCCTTACTTTTTAAATTTAGATGAATCAAATTTGAATACAGAATGATAAGGCGAAAGATTTTTCGCTTAATCAAGGCGAAATTTAATTTTTAGCGCAGGCTAACCAAGTAGGTTGCCGAGCTTAAAATTAAATTTCAACGCAGAGTAAGTAGAAAAAGCCGAGCCGCTATTTTAAGTTTTTAAAACTAATCGGTAGCTCCAAATTTAACCCCTTCACAAGCCTTATACACTCCTGCAGATCGTCGATGCTTTTGCCGCTTACTCGCACCTCTTCGCCGCGGATCGCCGCAGTTACTTTTAGCTTTGCGTCCTTGATCGCTTTGGTGATTTTCTTCGCGTTTTCGCTATCTAGGGTGTCGTTTAGCTTTAGCGTCGCCTTTAAATTTGCGCCGCTCGCGCTCTCGCGTTTACTCTCGGTAACGGCTACCGGCGGGATGTTTCGCTTGATGAGCTTTGAGATCACGATGTCTTTTAGCGCGTCGATTTTGTTGTCGCTAGAGCTAAGAAGCGTGATGATTTTTTCCTTTTCGTTTAACTCCACCTCGGCCGCAAGCCCCTTAAAATCATATCTCGCCGCGATCTCTTTTTTCGCCGTTTCTAGCGCGTTTTTGACCTCCATCATATCGACCGCCGCGCTGATGTCAAAACTGTGTTCGCTAGCCATTTTTACTCCTTAATTTAAATTAAAAAAGGAACGATCATCGGCGTTTTACGCAGATACCGCTCGTATTCGTCGCCAAAATCCAAAAGCAACCTAGGCTCCTCAAATTTTTTCACATACCAGCTCATATAAGCGATAAAAATCGCGGGAAAAACCAGTGCGGCGTATGAATTTGTAAGTAATGAAATGCCGATATAAAGCGTGAAAACGCCAAAAAGCATCGGATTTCTCGTGTGTTTATAAATGCCCTCGGTCATCAAATTTTTCGTCCGTTCGCCGATAGCCACGTTAAAGCCATCGGCGGGATTTCCTTTGCCTATGCGTTTCATTTGGATGTTTGAAAGAATGATATAAATAGCTCCGAGCGCAAGAAAAGGCGCGCCGAAAACAATAGGTAAAATTTGATTTTCAAAAATAATAAAAGCAAATTTCTGCGAAATAAGCCGGATCAAATACGGAAAAAACACTAAAAATATAGCGCTTCCGACGACGTAGCCTAACAAATTTCTAAATTTCATTTTTTGCAAGACCCGTTTAAAAATTCTTTTATATTTTCCGCGATCATCGCTACGAGCCGCTCTCTAGCTTCAAAACTCGCCCACGCTACGTGCGGAGTGAGTATCAAATTTTCCTTGTTTTTGATATTTAGTAGCGGATGATCCGCGCGCATGGGCTCGGTCTCCAGCACGTCGGCGGCAAAACGCAAATTTCGCCCGTCTATCGCGCGAGCTACGGCGTTTTCGTCCACGATACCGCCGCGTCCGAAGTTCATCAGCAAGGCACCCTCTTTCATCAAATTTAGCTCCCGCTCACCGATCAAATTTCGCGTTTTTTCGTTTAGCGGAGCATGGATACTCACGATATCGCAGCCACCCAGAAGCTCGCCCAAATTTTGTCTTTTAAACTCCACGTTTGCGTTTGCGCCGCTAGTAGAGTAGTAGCTCACATTCGCGCCAAATGCCGCCGCGATGCGCGCCACGCCTCTACCGATCTCGCCAAGGCCGATAACGCCGAAGCTTTTGCCCGCTATCTCGCCGATACTGCGGTCTAAATTCGTAAAAATTTCGCTCTTCGCCCACTCGCCGCTTTGCGCGTAATTATCGTAAAATTTGATGCGATTGGTTAGCGCAAAAAGGCAAGCGAACGTATGCTGCACGACGCTGACCGTCGAGTAACCCGCGACGTTTTTCACCGCGATGCCTTTTGACGCGGCGTAGGCGAGATCGACGTTGTTCATACCCGTCGCGCTGATGCAGATTAGCTTTAAATTTGACGCATCCATCGTCTCTTTGTCGATGACGACCTTGTTCGTGATGACGACGTCCGCGCCTTTTAGTCGCTCTACGCGCTCGGCTGCGGCGGTAGTCTCAAAGCTAACAAATTCGCCAAACTGCCTAAAAACGTCCAAATTTACGTCGCTTCCAAGCGTAGCGGCATCGAGGCAGACTATTTTCATTTTGCGTCCTTATTTGATAAAGTGCCCCACGAATTTGGAGTAGTTATCTAAAATTTCGCCGCCCCTGCGATAACCCAGCGCGCACGCCTCGTAGGCGAAAAATACGCCGGCTTGGTAGCTGTTATTGGCGGCGTCTTTGTTAAATTCGTAAAATTCCTGATAGATCGCGCGGTTTTGACCGTAGTCGCCGCCGTTTTGCGAGCTAATGCTACCATCGGCCTCTATCACGCTCACATTTGCGCCCTCTCGCCCGAAAACCGGCTTTTTCACGCATTTTTTGCCCGCGATCGGCCTGTCGCTAGCTTGCAGTAAAAGCGGGTGATTCGGATAGAGATCCCAAAGAATTTTTAAGATGCCTTTGCTCTGGAAAAGCAGCGTGTATGCTGGATTTAGGATGATGGCTTTTTGATTTTGGACGATGTTTTTTAGGATTATGGCTAGCTCGCCTTCCTCTACGGCGATGTCCTCCCACGGCACGAGCTTAAACCAGTACTCGTAGTTTTCGCCGTCAAAAAACACTCCCTCCTCGTCGTTAAATACGACCTCATCGACGTAAGCAAACGCCGTGTGAAAGCCCGCCTCCTCGGCGATATACTGCAGTAGCTTCACCGTCTGCTCATCCTCGCTGCTGCCCGCAACCGAGCTAAATAAAATTTTCCAGCCCTCGTAGTGCTCGTTAAA
Organism: Campylobacter rectus; assembly: GCF_004803795.1. Lineage (NCBI taxonomy): Bacteria > Pseudomonadati > Campylobacterota > Epsilonproteobacteria > Campylobacterales > Campylobacteraceae > Campylobacter > Campylobacter rectus. The sequence goes on from NZ_CP012543.1 coordinate 2,394,921, forward strand.
GCTCTCGGTCTCTTCATCTAGCGTCACGAGGCGCCTAAAATTTTGCTTTAAGGCGTCATAAAGGTCGTTAAACTGCGCGCTCTCGTCCATGCGGTTAAACTTAAGCGCCGCCCACTGGATGATCGCCGTCTCAAACACGGCCGTCGGGGTGTCGGCGTTAAATTCGATGAGTTTTATCGGCTTGCCGTCTAGTCCGCCGGCTAGGTCAAATCTACCGTAGAGATGCCAATGCACGTCGTTTTCCCAGCTTTCGCGCACTAGATCTACGAGGTTAAACGGGATGCCGACTTCGTGGTAGAGGTTGTTGTCGATGACGTGCTGGGCGGCTGCGACGAACATATCGTATAGCTCGTTTGCGGCGTTGTAGTAGGCCTCGGCCTGCGACTCGCTAACCTCGACTAGCTCGTCTGCTACGTAGTCGCTGCCGTCTGGATCGGTGTGCCACGTAAAGCCGATCTCTCGTAAAAATTCGTTATTTAGCGGGCTGATTTTTTTTAAATTTATCATTTTCAGCCTCCAAAATTCGAGTTTGAGCCGGACTTCGAGCTTGATCCGCCGAAAAATCCGCTCTTTCCGCCGCTAGGCTTGCCCGCCGAGCTCGTGGCTTTGGCTTTGTTAAAGCTATCTACGCTCCTTGAGTAGGCGCTCGGGTTTTTATACGCGCTTTGGCGCTGCGCCTGATAGCCCGGGTTGTTAAAGAGCTTGTTGCCGATCCAGCTGCCGATGATCGCGCCCGCAGCCGATGCCAAGAGCGCTTCGCCCATACTCATACCGCCGCTTGAAAGTTGCGCATTTTGAGCGTTCGGATTTGTCAAATTTGACGTTCCGGCATCGATTTTGGCGTTTTCTTCGGCGATTAGCTTATCCATCTCCTCTTTGCTCAGCACGCGCTCGGTGCCGTTGATGTCCTTTAGCACGACGCGAGTTTCGCTGCTCGGATACTCCTCTAGGACTTTATATTTGCCAGGCGCCGTTTCCTCGATGATGACGAATGCTCCCGTTTTTTGCGCCGCTTCGTTTAGCGCGCTACTTTCTCCTCCGTTATCGTTGCTGCCGCAGCCGGCCAGCCCAGCTATCACGACCGCGCCAAATCCGCCGACCGCAGCGTAGCTTGCTACTTTTTTTATGCCTTTAAAAACTCTCATTTTTTATCTAGCTCCTTTGAAATTTTCTTACTTTTTACCATTATCACACCTTTTTTAAATTTGATAAATTTTGATTTTCCGATGTTTTTTATGATTTTATTTTGCGTTTTTTTAAGGCTTTTGCCGCTTAAATTTTGCGATTTTAAAAACTCGGCCAAACTCATCCATTTGCCTTCGTTTTCAGGCTTGCTCTCGACGAATTCAACGTCGATTGGGGCCACGTATTCGCCGTTTTGACGGGCTAGCAGCGGTCGCTCGAGCATGCTTAAAAATCCCCTTAGTTTCTCGTCTCTTTCGCGGTAAATTTGAGCGATTTCGGATTTATTATTTAGCAAAATTTGCTCTTTTTCGCGAAAAAGCCTCTCTTTATCGGCTTGCAAATTTTGATTTTGTTCTTTTAGTTCGCTAATTTGCGAGAGTAGAAATTCATTCACGTCAAATTCGCCGACTTTCGCCACTTTTTTTGACTCCGAGCTTTTGGCGGATTTTGAAGTTTTGGGCGCCGATTTGGGTGCGGTTTGGGGCTCGTAGCCGTCCAAAACTACGTATTTTATGCCGTCTTTTTCAAAGGTCTTTAGCGTGCCGCGACGAATGCGGTTGTAGACGGCTTCTTTGGTTACGCCTAAGATTTCCGCGGCCTCGCTCACGGGCACTTTGGACATATTTTTCCTTTGATTGTTAAATTTGGCGTAGATTATGGCAAATTTTGGCTTTGATGCGAGTTAAACGGGAGTTTAAAAAAGAAAAGGCCGCCGAAGCGACCCTTTTGGTTAGAGCTTTGACTCGTAGCGTCTAAGCATATATAGACGTTTAAGCATTTTCTTGCGAGCCGCGATTTTTTGTTTTTTGCGGATCTCGGTCATAGGCTCGAAAAAGCGTCTTGCGCGAACTTCAGTCACGACAAGGTTCCTGTCGGTTTGCTTTTTGAACTTTCTGTAAGCTTCGTCAAAAGACTCGTTAGGATGTACCTTAATACCAGGCAACGTCCTCACCACCTTTCAATTAAAATAGACGGCGATTATAGTTTAAATTTAATAAATTTAAGCTTTGCCCGCCGCCCGGGTTTTAAATTTAGCCTTTCAGTATATGCTCCGCCGCTATCATCGCCGAGCTGATACAATCGGGCGTCGAGCAGCTAGTAAGCCTCGTAAATCCGTGCACTCCGCCCGTCGCCTCGCCTACGGCGTATAAATTTTTAATAGGCTTGCTATCGTTTATATTAAGGACTTCAAAGTTTAAATTTACTCTCACGCCGCCCGGAGTATAGCTGATGCCGGGAGTCCCGAGTATCGCGTAAAACGGCGCCTTTTCTATCGGAGCGAATTTGCTTAAATCTTTTTTAAAATCGGCATCGGTTTTTGCCGCGACGTTTTCGTTATACCGCTTTATCTCCTCTTTTAAAATTTGCACGTTTAGCTTAAATTCTGCCGCCAGCTCGTCTAAGCTCTCAAATTTTTTCATCTTGCCGGTTTCTATAAATTTTTGCAGCCTTTTTGGGTCATGACTGGAGGTAAATCCCGTCTCGTCAAAGATTATAGTCGGAAACAGATCGCTTTCGTTTTTTTGCATATTTTCTAAAATATTATCGGACAAAGTCTGCCTGTCGCCGTCTTCGTTCATAAATCTCTTTGAGTTTTTACCGTCGACCGAGATGGCAAATATCAAATCCTCCGTCGGAATACCGAACGAATAGCGTCCCAGGCTAAGCTGTACAGGCATCGCACCCGCTTTTATCATCGTTTTTAGCGCGCCGGCCGTTGCGCCCGGATTTGACGGAGTGGAGGCTAGAGCGAGCCTTGGATTTTGCGCCGCTTTAAAGGCTTTATCCGCCGAAAATCCGCCGCTTGCAAAAATCACGGCCTTTTTAGCTTTATAAAATTTAACGTCTCCTGAAACGTTTTGCGCGTCGTCGTCGGCTAGGTTTTTATCAAATTTATATTCCTCTCTCACTTTTAGCCCTATCGCCGCGCCGTTTTTATCCAGCACGATTTCATCGACTTTTACGCGCTTTAGCGTCTTACCGCCCTTGCTCTCAAAATGAGAATTTAGCGCCTGCACGCACGCTCCGCCACCGCCTACGGTCTCTAGGCTTCTTGCCACGCTATGTCCGCCTAAATGCTTTAGCTTTTCGGCATATTGCACGCCTCTTGCTTTGACGAATTCATACGCTCTTTTTGAATTTTGAGCGATTCTATAAGACTGCTCTATGTAGTTAAAGCCCTTGCCCGCCTTGTTTAAATCTTTTACGAAAAGCTCGATGGAGTCTTTGATACCGGCTTTTTCCTGTTGTTCGGAGCCCACGCAGGCAAAATCAAGCTGAGAAATGACGGAGTTGCCGCCCGTTCGCGACATCTTTTCCAGTAGCGCCACGCCGAGCCCGCCCTCGGCAGCTACGATGCCTGCGACGTTTGCGCTAAGGCCGCTACCCACTACCAAGACATCGTATTCCGCGTCCCATTTTATCTCATCATCCTGCGCCGCTTGCAAATTTAGCGCGCCCACAGCGGCTGCCGCGAGGCCGGTTTTGATAAAATTTCTTCTTGAAATTTTTTTCATAGCACATCCTTTAATGATTATTCAGATAATTATAGTATAAAACATTATAAAAGCGATATTTAATTCGCTTTTAATCACATTAAAACTATAATTTAGCAAAAAATATCACTATTTTGTAATTAGGATGAATTATGACAAAACAAGAGTATAAAAATTATTTCAAATTCGCATCAAAGCGCTATATCGCCTACATCCTGATCACCTGTACCGCGCTATTTCTGCCCTTTGTTCGCATCGGGGGAAATCAATTTTTCCTACTAAGCTTTGAGCGCGGCGAACTGCATCTGCTTTTTGCTAAATTTAACGTCCAAGAGCTGTTTTTGATGCCTTTCGTGCTCATCATTTTTTTTATTTTCATATTTTTTATGACGAATTTGGGCGGTCGCGTCTGGTGCGGCTGGAGCTGTCCTCAGACGATATTTCGCACTATCTATCGCGACCTTATACAAACTAAAATTTTAAAAATCCGCAAAAGCGTTTCAAACAAACAAACACAGGCCGAGAGCGGCGTCAAAAATGTGCTAGCGATTGCGATCTGGAGCGTTTTATCTTTTATCGCGGCGGCGAATTTTCTATGGCTTTTCGTTCCGCCGCAGGACTTTTTTGCTCAAATTTCAGATCCGGCCGAACATAAAATTTTGCTTGGAGCATGGCTTGTTATCGCGGCGTTTTTGATTTTTGACGTCGCGTTTTTAGGCGAAAATTTTTGCGTTTACGTCTGCCCCTACGCTAGAGTGCAGTCGGTGATGATCGATGGTGATAGCGTGCAGGTCATATACGACGAGGCGCGCGGCGGTAAAATTTTTGACGGTCAAACCAAACTCTGGAAAAAACCGCCGGAGCCGCAAAACGAATGCACCGGCTGCGAGGCCTGCGTGAAAATTTGCCCGACGCACATCGACATCAGAAAGGGCATGCAGCTAGAGTGCATAAACTGCCTGGAGTGCGTCGATGCATGCACGAAAACGATGTCGGGGCTAAATTTACCTAGTCTAATTAGCTGGACTAGCTCAAATTCGCTAAAAACCAAACAAAAAGTGCGGTATTTGCGCTTTAAAACCGTCGGCTACTGCGCCATCATCGCTATCGCCGCGACCGCGCTAACGCTAATGAGCGCTAAAAAAGAGAACATGCTGCTAAACATCAACCGCACGAGCGAGCTATATAAGGTAAATAAAAGCGGCGAAGTCGAAAATGCCTACGTGTTTTTGTTTGAAAACACGGATGCTAATGCACACGAATTTTACTTTGACGTTAGCGCAGAGGAAGCTAAAGCGCAGATAAAAATCGAGCGCCCCAAGGCTCAAATTTCGCTAAAAGCGGGCGAAAAAAAGAAGGTCGTAGTCGTGCTAAGCGCGCCCAAGGCGGCATTTGCCGGCACGAATGAGCAAACGACAAAAATCAAGATCCATGCATACGCCGCAGACGACAAAGAAAAAATAAATATTAAAAGACAGACTATCTTTGCCCACCCGAGCAAGTAAAAAATTATTTTTTTATAGTATAATCATACTTTAAGATTTTTTAAAAAATTTGAGGGGTGAATAAATGAACACGAAACCGACGAAACGAAGCGCCGAAAGAAAAGAGAAATTTATCCAAGCGGGACTTGAAATTTTCCTCGAAAAAGGCTACGAAAACACGAGTTTAACGGATATTATCAAAAAAAGCGGCGGATCGCTGGCAAGCATCTACAAATTTTTTGAGAACAAAGAAGGACTTTTTCGCGCCATCGTCGAACGAGGATTTGATGACTTTAGGGCGCAGATAGACGAGAAAATCGATCTAAATTTACCCCACAAGCTGGATGATTTTTTGGTTAAATTTGCGGGAATATTTTTCGACATCATCTGCGAAAAGAAAACTACGCTAATCTCAAGAGTAATGATGAGCGAAGGCGCGAAAAATAACGGGCTTTTGGGTAAAGAATTTTTGGATCAAATTTTAAGCAAAATCGATAAAATTTTAGTAGATTTTTTCGAGCGAGAAGATATAAAAGCCCAGCTAAACCCAAACGTCTCGCCTTACGTCGCCGCAGTCGCTTTCGCCGCAGTCGTGAGAGAGCCTTATCATTATAATGCGGTTTTGCTAAACGAGGACATAGCGCTAAACGAAAAAGAACGCGAAGAGCATATAAAAACGCGCATAGATATGTTTTTACACGGCGTGAAAAGACGCTAATCTCGACCCTCAAAAATTTGACTTTTCGTATAAATAAGAGTAAAGTAGCCGACTTTGTTTGTAATAATATTACATCCCAAATTTTATGTATAATATCCCAAAAAATAAAGGCAAATTTTATGAGAAATTTTAAAACTCTCTCGGTTTTATTATTGACATCGCTTCTTTTTACGGCTTGCTTTGACGAAAAAGACAAAAAAAGCGCAGCAGCGGGACAACAACGGCAAATGCCGCCGTCAAAAGTCGATGTATTCGTAGCTAAAAAATCAAACGTGCCGATCAGCTTTGACTACACCGCGACTCTAACGAGCCAACAAGACGTGATCATCTATCCTAAAGTAAGCGGCACGATAATCAAACAATTTTTTAAGCCGGGCGACAGCGTAAAAGCGGGCGACAAACTGTTTTTGATAGACCCCGAAAAATACCAAGCCGGCTACGACGCGCTTGAGGCCGCCATCGGCGTAGCAAACGCAAATTTAAAAAACGCTCAAACCGAATTTAACAGAATCTCGAATTTATACAAGAAAAACGCCGTTTCGCAAAAAGACTACGATGCAGCCGTTTCTGCGCTCGAGATCGCAAACGCGAATTTACTAAGCGCCAGAGCAAACGCTAAAAACGCCAAAATAGACCTTAGCTACACGAGCATAACCGCGCCTTTTGACGGCGTTTTGGGCGATAATCTCGCGGATGTGGGCTCGCTAGTCGTCGCAAACTCGACCCAGCTAGTGCGCCTAACCAAAATCAACCCGATCGAGGCGCACTTTTATATCTCGGACGTCGATAACCTAAACCGCGTCAAAATGCAAGAAAGCAGCCTCTGGGTGCAGACGAACTCTGGCGCCGTGCTAAAAGTCGGCTCCGAAGAATTTAACGGCAAGGTAAATTTCATCGATAACGTCGTAAATACGAATATGGGCAGCGTGCTGGCTAAGGCCGAATTTAACAACGACGAGGGCAAACTACTGCCGGGTATGTTCGGCCACATAAAAATGGACGGATTTTATCAAAAAGACGGCTTTAAAATCCCTCAAGTAGCGCTCCAGCAAACCGACGTCAAGACCTACGTGCTAGTCGTATCCGAGGGCAAAGTAGCCTCTAAGGACGTAAAAATCACCTACCAAACAAAAGACGCCGCAGTCGTTAGCGAAGGGCTAAACGAGGGAGATAAGATCATAATGAATAACTTCTTAAAAATCGGCGTTGGTGCACCCGTCGAGATAGATAAAGATCTAACGGAAAGCTTCGGCAAGAGTCCGGATTTAACGCCTCGAACCGAGCAAGCCAAAAAGGCGAATTGATGTTTTCTAAATTTTTTATAAATCGCCCGATATTCGCTACCGTCGTTTCCATCATCATCGTGATAGCGGGAATGATGGCGATAAAAGGGCTTCCCATCGAGGAGTATCCGAAGCTAACCCCGCCTCAAATTTCCGTTAGCGCCGTCTATACGGGCGCCGACGCTCAGACTATCGCCGACTCCGTAGCCAGCGCGATAGAGGATCAGATAAACGGCGTGGAAAATATGCTCTATATACAAAGCACCTCAAGCTCGAGCGGTTCGCTGAATATAAACGTTTATTTTAAAATCGGTACCTCGGCCAAACAAGCCACGATCGACGTAAATAACCGCGTCCAAGCCGCGCTATCAAGGCTGCCTCAAGAAGTGCAAAACATGGGCGTGACCGTGCGCGAACGCAGCGGCTCGATCCTAGAAGTCATCGGCTTTACGAGTCCGAACATGAACCTGGTCGAGATGTATAACTACGTAAATTTAAACATCGCCGACGAAGTAAAAAGGGTTAGCGGCGTAGGCGATACGGTCACTATCGGTAGCAAAGAATACTCGATGAGAATTTGGCTAAAGCCCGATATTTTAGCTCACTACAAGCTAACTCCCGGCGACGTAATAGCTCAAGTAAAAATCCAAAACAGCCAATACGCCGCGGGCAAAATAGGCGAGCAGCCCTCAGACGGCGCCAACCCTTACGTTTATTCCGTTCGCACGGACGGACGTCTCAAAAACGCAGCGCAATTTGGCGATATAATCATAAAAAGCGCCGACGGAGCGGTCCTAAAACTAAAAGACGTCGCCGAGGTAGAGCTCGGAGCCGCTAGCTATGCCGCAGACGCTATGCTAAACGGCAAAGACGCTATCCCGCTTTTAATCTTTATGCAAAACGATGCTAACGCCCTAGCCACGGCGAAGGCGGTAAACGCAAAGCTTGACGAGCTAAGTAAAAATTTCCCCGCCGGTTTTAAGCACACGATCGCTTACAATCCGACCGAATTTATCGACGTCTCTATCGACGAAGTCGTAAAGACCTTTATCGAGGCGATGATCCTGGTTATCATCGTTATGTATATGTTTTTAAAGAGTATCCGCGCCACTATCATCCCGATGCTAGCCGTTCCGGTCTCGATCATCGGGACGTTTGGCGGACTATACGCGATGGGATTTAGTATAAATTTGATCACTCTTTTCGCGCTCATCCTAGCTATCGGTATCGTCGTGGACGATGCTATCATAGTCATCGAAAACGTGGAGAGAATTTTACACGAGGATAAAACCGTAACCGTCAAAGAAGCAACCTATAAAGCGATGGAAGAAGTGCAAACCCCCGTCATCTCGATCGTGCTAGTGCTCTCTGCGGTTTTCGTTCCGGTCGCTTTTATGGAGGGTTTTGTAGGTGTCATCCAGCGCCAGTTCGCGCTCACGCTGGTTACCTCCGTTTGTATCTCAGGTTTCGTCGCGCTTACGCTTACTCCGGCGCTTTGCGGCGTTATGCTAAAAAGACAAGAGAGCGAGCCTTTTTGGATAGTGCGTAAATTTAACGACTTTTTCGACTGGAGCACTAAAATTTTTACCGCCGGCGTAGCAAAGGTGCTTCGCCACGTCATCATCAGCCTTATTTTGATAGGCGTTATGGGTTATGCGACGTTCGAGCTGTTTAAAAAAGTCCCGAGCGCCCTCGTACCGTCCGAAGACAAGGGTTCTTTGATAGTTATCACTTCGCTACCGCCGTCAAGCAATATGCTAAAAACCAAAGAAGAAGTTAAAAATATCAATCAAGCTATCCTTAGTAACCCGAATATCGAGTTTATGATGAGTTTTGCGGGATACGATATGATCGCGGGCGCGCTTAGAGAAAACTCCGCCATTAGCTTTATCAAACTAAAAGATTGGAGCGAGAGAAAAACGCCGGACAGCCAAGCGGGCGCGCTAACCGGGCCTTTTAACGGTATGCTTTGGGGCTCGAAGGAGTCGATGAGCTTTGTAGTAAATGTTCCGCCCATTATGGGTCTTTCGATGACGGGCGGCTTTGAGATGTATCTGCAAAACAAAAGCGGCAAGAGCTACGCCCAGATCGAAGCGGACGTGAAAAAAGTAGTCGCCGCGGCGAATGCGCGCCCGGATCTAACCGGCGTGCGCTCGACGCTAGAGACTAATTACCGTCAGTTTAAAATCGACGTCGATAAGCAAAAAGCCCAAATGTTCGGCATTAGCGAGAGCGAAATTTTTAGCGCGATAAGCTCGACTTTCGGCTCTTACTATATCAACGACTTTAACCTTTTCGGTAAATCTTACCGCGTCTATGCCAGAGGCGAAGAGGGTTTTAGAAACAATCCCGAAGATTTGCGTAAAATTTACGTTCGCTCAAGCGGCGGCGAGATGATACCGCTAAACTCCGTCGCTACTCTAACTAGGATTTTGGGCCCCGATATCGTTGATAGATTTAACCTTTTCCCCGCAGCTAAGATCCAAGGCGACCCAAAACCGGGCTACACCTCGGGCGACGCGATAAAAGCGATACAAGAGGTAGTCGAGCAGACGCTAAATACGGAAGAGTACGCCATCAGCTGGGCGGGCACGGCGTATCAGGAGGTCAGCTCGCAAGGCACGGGCACGACGGCGTTTATCTTCGGTATGATTTTCGTATTTTTGATACTAGCCGCGCAGTACGAGCGCTGGCTCATCCCGCTAGCCGTTATCACGGCCGTTCCGTTCGCGGTTTTCGGTTCGCTGGCCGCGGTTTGGGCTAGAGGGCTAACAAACGACATTTACTTTCAGATCGGACTACTGCTTCTCATCGGTCTATCGGCTAAAAACGCGATCCTTATCGTCGAATTTGCGATGCAAGAAAGGTTAGCGGGCAAGAGCGTATTTGACGCAGCCGTTAACGCGGCAAGGCTTCGCTTTCGCCCGATCGTCATGACCTCGCTAGCGTTTACTTTGGGCGTTTTCCCGATGGTTATCAGCACGGGCGCAGGCGCGGCGTCTCGCCACTCGCTAGGCACGGGCGTGATCGGCGGCATGATAGCGGCCACTACGATAGCGATATTTTTCATACCGATGTTTTACTATCTGCTAGAAAAGCTAAATAACAAAGTCTGGGACAAAAAACCAAGCGGAGCACAGGAGGTCAAAAATGTATAAAATTTTAACTTTAGCCGCGGCGCTATTTTTAGCGGGCTGCTCGTTTCGACCCGATATCCCCGAGGTCGATACGACATTTGAAACTACGTATAAATTTGAAACTAGCGACATCAGAGACGAGTGGTGGAAGGAGTTTGGCGACGAAAACCTAAACGCCCTCGTAGCTAGCGCGCTAGAGAAAAATACCGACCTTCGCACGGCTTATTTAAATTTGCAAAAAGCGGCCGCAAGCCTAGGCATCTCGGAAGCCGATCTTTTTCCTAGCGTAAATTTAAACGTCGGCTATACCAAAGCAAAAAGCAGCGGCGAAACCTACACCAAGCAGCCTCAGACGCGCTACCGAACCTCGCAGGTAAATTTAGGCCTAAGCTACGAGATAGACCTGTGGGGCAGAGTGAGAAACAGCGTCGAGTCGGCCAAAGCTAGCCTAAACGCGACCAAGCTCGACTACGCTACCGCACGCCTTAGCATAAGCTCTAGCGTAGCTAAAAGCTACTTCGCGCTCGTGGCTCTAAATATGCGCGAAGCCGTGCTAAAAGACACGCTAAAAACCTACGAGGAGACGTTGGCGCTTCGCAAAACGCAGCTTGATCTGGGCGGCATAAACGAAACAACCTATCTGCAAAGCAAAGCCGCCGCACAAAGCGCCAAAGTAAGCCTACTAGAGGTGCAAACCTCGATGTCTCAGGCTCTAACGTCGCTAGCGGTGCTAACAGGCAAATCAAACGACGAGATCCTAAACGGAGCCGTGCAGAGCGCTAAAATGCTACCCAAAGAGCCCGAAGTGAGTGCAGGCGTGAGCGCGGACATACTGCTGCGAAGGAGCGACGTAGCTAAAGCCTACGCCGATCTAAACGCCACTAACGCGCTAATCGGCGTCGCAAAGGCCGACTATCTGCCGTCCATCTCGCTAACGGGACTTTTCGGATTTTCTAGCATAGATTTTGAAAATATCTTTATCAGCAACGCCAACACGTGGAGCATAGGCGGCTCTTTGGTGCAGAAAATTTTCGACTACGGCAGAACCAAAAACAACGTCCGTATCGCCGAAACCAACGAGCAAATCGCGGCCGTAGCCTACGAAGCGGCGATCAAAAAGGCTCTTGGCGAGGTAGCAGACGCGCTAAACAACCGCAAAAACGCCAAACTAACGCTAAATCAAGTCAAAGAGCTCCTGCTCTCGCAAGAAAAAATCTATAAGTTAGCCAAAGATCAGTTCGAGGAGGGCTACACCGGGCATCTGGAGCTACTCGATGCGCAGCGCAACCTACTCTCCGTTAGGCTCCAAGACATCGAGGCGAATTTAAATCTCATTAGCTCCGTCGTGGACGTCTATAAGGCTTTCGGCGGCGGTTTTAAAGCCGAGTAAATTTATTTTTTGGCGGAGCTTTTCGGCTTTAAATTTGACGTGACCTCGCCTATAAATTTTAAATTTTTAGCCTGTTTTATTGCCGCGATTTATCTTAGCTTTATGCCTTCAAATTTCAAAATTTAGCGCTTGCTTTTGTTATTCGCACGACTCCTATAAACCTATTTTTAGGCGCCTGATACTTTGGATAAATTTTAGTTGCGACTTTTGAGATAAATTTGCATTCAAAGACGTAAATTTGTTTTAGCTTTGAGCGATACGCAAAGTCGGTCGAATTTACATCGTCTTATCCGGAGCGCACGTTTTGTAAATTTACCGCTTCAAATTTACGGTTTTTGGCAAAATTTGCGAGCAGGAAGGCGATTTACGATCAAATTTACAGACGTATTTCGAGCTTAAATTTAGCGCAATACCCGCCGCCAAATTTCATTTTAATTTTAGCAAGCGACGCGAAAGCACCTTATTAGAGCAAAATAGGCCAAATTTAACGTTTTTGATATTTTAACAGTCGAGCGAAGTTTGCGATTATGACGATTTTACAAATTTATGTTTTTAAATTTGACGTAGCGTAAAAAACGGGTGCGAAAATTTGAAATTTGCAAGTCGAAATTTGGCTAAATTTATGCCCTACTTCACAAAAATCATAAATTTGACTCAAATTTAGACGCCAAATTTTACTCTTTGCCGGTTAAAATTTGCACGATGGTTTCGGGCAAAATTTCATGCTCTATCGCGTGGATTTTGGCCTCGTAAGCTTCAAAACTCATTCCCGCGCTCTTTTCAAACGCGCGCTGAGCGATGATCGCACCGCCATCTAGCTCCTCGCTGACCCAGTGCACGCTCACGCCGCCCACCTTCATATCGCTATCAAAGCTCTCTTTTATCGCGTGCGCACCCTTAAAAAGCGGCAGCAGCGACGGGTGCAAATTTATCGCGCGAATCTCTCGCGTAAAAACGGGCGTGAGAATGCGCATAAAGCCCGCAAGCACCGTTAGATCGACGTTAGCGCGCTTTATCTGCGCTACGACCGCGGCGTCAAATTCCTCTCTCGAGGCAAAATTAACGTGCTCGATTACGACGCTTTGCAGGCCGTATTTTGCGGCCTTTGTTATGCCGCCGGCGTTAGCTTTATTTGTTAGGGTTAGCGCGACCTCGATCTTGGTTTCGCCAAAAACTTTGCCGTGCAGACTCTGCAAAATCGCCTCCAAATTCGAGCCGCCGCCGCTAAATAAAACCGCTATTTTTTTCGTAAGCATTTGAGTCCTTTGATGACGTCCGCGGCCGTGAGCGCATAGTCGTTGATTTTGATTTCGCGCGCGGCTAACGCGTGAGCTAACGTGCCCGAGATCGCGGCTTTTAGCGGGTCGTAACCCTGCGCAAGCAGTCCTGCGACGATACCGCTTAGCGCGTCTCCGCTGCCGCCTTTTGCTAGCGCGGCGCTACCCTGCGTCATGACGTAGACCTCGCCGCCTTGCGCGATTAGCGTATTTGCGCCTTTTAAAACAAGCACACATTTAAAATTTCGGCTAAAAATTTGAGCGAGTTTGAAGCGATTTTTCTGCACTTCGCGAGTGTCAAATTCGCCCAAATTCGCAAGCTCTAGCAGGCTCGCAAACTCCTTTGGATGCGGCGTTATCACGATGTTTTTATTATTTAAAAGCTCAAGCGTGTGCGGCTCGTAGCAAAGATCGGCGTCGATAACGAGCGCGTCTTTTGTTTTTAGCTCGCTAAAAAGCTCGCCTTTTTGCGCTTCATCAAGCTCGCCAAGCCCCATGCCGACGGCTCCGACTCGCATTTTCGGCATTATGCGCGCGCTTTGCATCAAAACGGGCTCAATGTTTAAATTTTCGCCCACGACGCTAACAAGCCCAGCACCGATCGTTAGCGCGGCAAGTCCAGCTATACGCGCCGCTCCGCCCTTTTCGCCGCTCACGACAAACACGTGCCCAAAGTCGCCCTTGTTAGCGTTTTGTTTGGTGCGAAACGGCAAATTTAAATCGCTCTTACCAAGCTTGTAAAAGCTCGTCTGCGTCTCGTAAAGCTCGCGCGAAAGGCCCAAATTTGCGACCTTTACGCGCCCGACGCAATCCTTTGCGAAGTCGCTATAAAGCGCCGACTTTAGCGCGCCCATCGTCACGGTCGTATCAGCCTTAAAGACCGCGCCTTGCGGCACGCCGTTTTTATCAAGTCCGCTCGGGATATCGCAGGCGAGCTTGTAGGCGGGTTTTGCATTTAGTAGATTTATCAAATTTATCGTCCGCTCGTCTAGCTCGCGGCTAAGTCCTGTTCCGAAAATCCCGTCGATGATACAGTCAAATTCACCGCTTTCCGTCAAATTTGAGATCAAATTTACGCCGCATTTTAGCGCTCTGGTTAGCTCGGTTTTTGAGGTTTCGTTTTGTTTGTCGCTCGCTAAAAACGCGAAACAATCAAATTTGCCGCCCAAAAGCCGAAGCGCGGCGAGCACGTCTGCGCCGTTGTTTCCGCTGCCGACGACGCCTAAAATTTTACGGCGTTTTAGCGATGATTTTTTAAACCTAGTCCGCACGGCGCGAGCTAACGCATTTGCGGCGTTTTGCATCAGCACTTCGGTGCTAAGCCCAAACTCGCTCACGGCCCTAGCGTCAAGCACCGCCGTATCCCAAAATAGCTTTTTCATGCGCCCTCCTGCTTCACTCGGTAGCTCAAAGCCTCTAAAATGTGCGGCTTTTTGATGATACGCGAGCCCTCGATGTCGGCGATCGTGCGGGCGACTTTTAGGGTTTTGTTTATGGCGCGGCGGCTAAGAGAAAATCTCTGCGTTGCGTGATCTAGCGCCCCGCTCGCCTCGTCGTCGCAGACGCAAAATTTAGCTATCTCTTCGTCGCCGAGTTTGCCGTTTAGCTCGCTTTGAGCGCGCGAGATTTGCGTCTCAAATACGCGCAGCACGGTCTGCCACATCGCCTCGCTCACGACGTCGCTTTTATCATCGGCACTCACCTCGTCCATCTGTAAGTATAAGTCGATGCGGTCTAGCACGGGAGCTGAAATTTTACTTTTGTAGCGCTTGATCTCAAGCTCGGAGCATTTGCACTCCAGATTTTTTGAGAGCAGATTGCCGCAGGGGCAAGGGTTCATCGCGGCTACGAACATAAATTTGGTCTCATACGTGACCTTTGAATTTACGCGCGAGATGTTGATTTTGTAGTCCTCCAGCGGCTCACGCAGACTCTCTAAAATCTGCGGCGCAAAGTGCGGAAGCTCGTCGAAAAAGAGTATCCCGCCGTTAGCTAGCCCGACCTCGCCGATCCTGGCCGTGCTCGATCCCCCGCCAAATATCGAGCCTTTCGTCGATGTGTGGTGCGGACTACGAAAGGCACGCAAAGCGGAAAATTCGCTCTCCTGCTGATTTAGCGAGCTATAAGCGCAGCTGAGCAAAATCTCCTCCAAGCTTTGCGGCGGCAAAATGTAGCGCAGGCGCTTGGCGCTCATACTTTTACCGCATCCGGGGCTGCCCTCAAAGATAATATTGTGCATACCGCAAGCGGCCACCAAGCAGGCTCTTTTTGCCCTACTTTGGCCTTTTACGTCGCTAAAATTTAGCTCGAAATTTTGATTTTTTACGAAGCTTTTTTCGCCTATTTTGATCAAATTCGAAAAAAGCGGATGAACGCTGCCCACTCTGCACGAGGCGGTAAATTCGGGCTCTAGGAAAAATTTGATCGCTTCGGCCAAATTTGAAACGGCGTAAATTTCCAAATTCGGTATCGCGCCCGCTTTTTGCGCTATCTCTTGCGGGATCAGCACGCGAGAACCCGGCGCTTTCGCGCTCAAAAAAAGCAAGATAGAAAAAAGGCTCGCAGTGCTTTTGACGCCGCCATCAAGCCCCAGCTCGCCGAATACGAAAATAGGCTCAAAGTCGCGCTCTTTTTGCAAAGCGATTAAAAGCGCGATGGGTAGGTCGAAGTGGCTACCGGATTTTGGCATATCGGACGGGGATAAATTTATGATGATTTTTTGCGCGGGGAAGGAGAAATTTAACGACAGAAGCGCTGATTTTACGCGCTCGGCGCTCTCTTTTATAGAGGCTCCCGCGAGACCTACGATATTTAGCGCCGGCAAGCCGCGGTTAAAACTGGACTCGACGTCCACCAGCCGCAATTCGTCGTTATAAGTGGCGCATTTTAGGGCTTTCATGCAGTTTTTTGCTTTTTATACTCTTTGTCGAATTTTTTGCGTTTGTTGTAGCCGATGCGCTCGATAAAAAGGTGCCCGTCGAGGTGATCCATCTCGTGCTGGATCGCGACCGATAAAAGCCCCTCGGCCTCGAGCTCTCGGCGCTGTCCGAAACGGTCTTGATACTCCAGCGTGATAAACTCCGCTCTTTTCACGTCCTCGTAGTATCCCGGCACGCTAAGGCAGCCTTCTTGATAAATAATCTCGCCTTCTTTGCGTAAAATTTTGGGATTTATGATCTCAAGCAGATCCTCTTTACGCTGCTCTTTGCTCTCTTCGTCAAATAAATTTACGATCAAAATTCGCTTAGCTTCGCCCGTCTGGATAGCGGCCAGTCCGATGCCGTTTTTAGCGATCATAGTTTCATACATATCGTCTAAAAATTTATGCAGCTCTTCGTCAAAAACTTTAACTTCAAGCGATTTAACGAAAAGCTTTTTGTTCGGATAGGTTAAAATTTCCAATATCACTTTTCACCGCCGTCCTCTAGCACCATATAGTGCTCTGCGTCTCTGCCTGTTCTTGCGAGCATATCAAGTATCGCAGATAGCAGCTCGGTGACGGTTTTGTCGGTATTTAAATCGCTTGCGACGACTTCCATATCAAATTCGAATTTTTCGCCCTTTAACATAAACGAGGTCTCGTAAAACATATCCGTGATACGCTCGCAGGCTTTTTTAGCGCTCTCTATGTCGGTGTGTTTCATCAGCATCGCAAAGCACCCTCCTCCGTAATACGCCAATACGTCGCTACGCCTTGACGTGCGAAGTAGCATACGCGAGATATTTTTTAACAACGCTAATTTCCCCTTCGAGCCGATTTCTCTTATCGTGGATTCTTTAGGTTTTATGAGCATTACGGAGGATTTGTAACCGTATTTTTTGATGTAGCCGACCTCCACTTCAAGCGTTTTTAAGAAAAATTTTCTATTGTAGATGTCGAATTTTTGGTCGTAGATCGACTGCTCCTCTACGATTTTAAAAACCTTACTGACCTCTTCGTAGCTTGTTTTTATCACTTCGATGTGCTTGTTCATCAGCAAATTTAGCTTATTTAGATCCTCGTTAAATTCGTTAAACATATTTTGGATGGTTAGCAAATTTGTGTTTGGATCAAGGATGCTCGAGCGTTTTTTTATTATTGTTTTTAAGATAGCTAAATTTTTGTAAATTAGCGCGACGGCCTGGAGCATGCATTTTATTTGCATAAAGCTATTTTTCACCTCGCGCTCGATACTTATTTGCCTATCGTCTTCGAGCCTGCCCATCTCGTCTTCGATCTTTATGATCTCGCCGACTTTCCTTTTAAAATCATCAGGCTGCTTTTCAAGCATCTTCTCAAAAAAAACGGTGTAGTTTTTCGGGATCGAGGGGACATTTTCCTCGGTTAGCTCTTTTATGATGGCTTCGGAAAAGCCGTAAATGTTAAATTCGCTCTCCTGGACTTCCTGGACTTTTTCATCGTCCTTTTCTGCCGCTACGGTCTCGTTTTTTTTGTTGTCTAACTTTATCAAATTCTACTCTTTACTTAAAGCTTTTTTCCAAAACCTTATCTATAAGCCCGTATTCTTTGGCCTCCGCAGAACTCATAAAAAAGTCCCTGTCGGTATCTTTTTGGATTTTGGCTAGTTTTTGACCGGTGTTTTTAGCTAAGATCGCGTTTAAAATCTCTTTCATACGCAAAATTTCTTTCGCCTGTATCTCGATATCGGTCGCCTGTCCGCGCGCGCCGCCTAGAGGTTGATGGATCATTATGCGGGAATTTGGCAGTGCATATCTCTTGCCCTGCGCGCCGCAGCTAAGCAAAAACGCGCCCATGGATGCGGCCTGACCTATGCAGATCGTGCAGACGTCGGGCTTGATATAGTTCATCGTGTCGTAAATGCTAAATCCGCTCGTTATCACGCCGCCGGGGCTATTTATATATAGGTAGATGTCCTTGTCCGGATCCTCGGCCTCTAAAAACAACATCTGAGCCACGATCGCCGAGGCGATGCCGTCTTCGATCTCGCCGCTAAGCATTATTATGCGGTCTTTTAGCAGGCGCGAGTAGATGTCGTAGCTTCTCTCGCCTTTGCTCGTGCGCTCTATGACGTAGGGTATGTAGTAGCTCATCACTCCGCCTTTTTCTCTTTTTTATCGCTTTTTAGAGCAAACATCTCGTTAAACAGTTTCTCCTCGATCATCGACATTTTGATCGCGGGTAAAATTCCTTGATTTTTGTAGTTTTCAAGGTGCTGTTTAGGATCTACGCCCGAGCGATACGCCTCGAAATAAACAGCCTGAATTAGTTCTTGATCGCTTACCTTAATATTTCTGCGGCGCGCCAACTCGTCTATTATAAACGTCAGCTTCACGCTTTTAACTGCGTCGTCTCGGTAGGTCTCGCGCTGTTTAGCCAGGGCATCCTTATCCTCTCTAAATTTAGCCATTTGCTCCGGCGTAAAGCCGCTCCAGGCGCCGCGAAACTGCATATCCATCTCTTGTTCTACGATATTTTTCGGCACGTCGAAGTTAAATTTAGCCACGATAGCTTCGGCAAATTTCGGCTTTAGCTCCTCATTTACGTTTTTGGCGTGCTTGTCGGCTTTGATCTGCTCTTTTAGCCTCTCTTCAAAAAGCTCGACGCTCACCTTTTCCTCGCCCGGCATCACTTGTTTTAACGTCTCTTCATCGATCTCCTCAGGCACTTTTTTGCCTTGGATTTCGTGAAGCTTTACCTTAAAGGTCGCATCTTTGCCCGCAAGGTGCGCCGCGCCGTATTCTGCGGGAAATTTAACCTTCACGTCGCGCTCCTGCCCTACTTTTAGTCCGATCATACCGTCCTCAAAGCCCGGTATAAACTGACCTGAGCCGATTTCTAGCAGGTAGTTTTCGGCTTTGCCGCCCTCAAACGCCGCGCCGTCTACGAAGCCCTCGAAGTCAAATTTGGCAAAATCGCCCTTTTCTAGCGCCGCCTTTTCTATTTTTTCCAGCGGAGCCATCATTTTTAAAATTTCGTTTTTTCTCTCGTCGATCTCTTTTTTAGTCACGCGCGGAGTGCTGACGCTCTCTATCAGCTCCTCGTAGCCGTCGATGTTTATGACCGGTTTAAACGAAATCTCGATCCGGGCGTCTATCTCGTTCTCGCCTCTTTCAAATTTATCAAACACCGGCTCGCCGATAACCTCTTCAAATTTTCTATTTAGCTCTTTTAGTCCCGCGTCGATCGCGTCTTTTACCGCCTCTTGCTCGGCATCGGCGGTCAGCTCTTTCTCATATCTTTTTAGTACCACGTTCACAGGCACTTTGCCCGCTCTAAATCCGTCTATTTTCATATTTTTAGCAGCTTTTTTCGCCAAATTTTCAAGCTTGGATTTTACCTCCGCGCTCGGTATTTTCGCGCTTATAGAAGCGTTTGCGGTATCTATAACCTTGGTTGTGATTTGCATCGATTTCCTTTAAAAAATAAAAATTTCCTAGAGTGTAGCAAAATTTTCCTTATTCATAGTATAAATTTAAGCGCGCAAAAGGCGAATTTAAGTAAAATCATTTATCAAATTTAAACAGGCGAAATTTAAATCAGGAATGCGAATGCAAAAAAATTTAAAAAATGAGGATTTAAAAAAAGAAAAATTTGAAAGCTGCGTCGAGCAGATGCTGAGTCTAGTCGGCGAAGATCCGCGCAGAGAGGGGCTAGCCAAAACTCCCGAGCGCGTTTT
Source organism: Campylobacter rectus (assembly GCF_004803795.1). Taxonomy (NCBI): domain Bacteria; kingdom Pseudomonadati; phylum Campylobacterota; class Epsilonproteobacteria; order Campylobacterales; family Campylobacteraceae; genus Campylobacter; species Campylobacter rectus. The sequence goes on from NZ_CP012543.1 coordinate 2,414,528, forward strand.
TAAGGCATTCGAGTTTCTAACGAGCGGCTACTGGCAAGACCCCAAAGTCGTGCTAAACGACGCGCTATTTGACAGCTCCAACAACGAAATGGTACTCGTGCGCGATATCGAATTTTACAGCCTTTGCGAGCATCATTTGTTGCCGTTTTTCGGGCGCGTGCACGTAGCCTACATCCCAAATCACAAGGTCGTTGGCCTTAGCAAAATCCCGCGCATGGTAAATATCTTCGCCCGCCGCCTGCAGATCCAAGAGCAGCTCACCGAGCAGATCGCCGAAGCCGTGCAAGACGTCATCAAGCCAAAAGGCGTGGGCGTCGTCATCGAGGCGCGGCACATGTGTGTGGAGATGCGAGGCGTGGGCAAGATCAACTCGACCACGACCACATCGGCGCTGCGAGGCTGCTTTTTAAAGAGTAGCGAGACTAGGCGCGAGTTTTTCTCCCTCATAAATTCGCACAAAGAATTGAGATTTTAGTGAATTTAGATAGCTTAAAATCAAAACTGGGCGCAAATTTATCTCTCTCTAGCGTCTTTGGCGTGATAGAGCGAATTTCTGCTACGACGATAGAGATCTCGGGTCTGCGCCCCAGCATCGGCGACATCGTGCAAATTTGCGCTAAAGACAAGAGCAAAAGTGGGCTGGCGATGGTGACTGAGGTGCGGCAAAATACCGCGCTCATCTCGCCCTTTGGCTTTGTAGAGGGCTACAAAATCGGCGACTTCGTCTATCAAAGCGACCAAGGTATGAAAATCCCCGTGGGCGACGCTCTTTTGGGACGCGTGGTGGATCCTTTTATGAATCCTAAAGACGGCAAAGGCGCGATCGTCGCGACCGAATACGCCCCGATAATGCGCGCTCCGATCGATGCGATGAAGCGCGGGCTGATAGATGAAATTTTTAGCGTCGGAGTTAAAAGCATCGACGGGCTGCTAACCTGCGGCAAGGGCCAGAAGCTAGGCATTTTTGCGGGTTCGGGCGTAGGTAAAAGCACGCTAATGGGTATGATAGTGAAAAACTCGCAAGCCCCGATCAAAGTAGTCGCACTTATCGGCGAGCGCGGCCGCGAGGTGCCGGAGTTTATCGAGAAAAATTTACGCGGCGACCTAAGCGGCACCGTAGTCATCGTAGCCACCAGCGACGATAGCCCGCTGATGCGAAAATACGGCGCTTTTTGCGCGATGAGCGTGGCCGAATACTTTAAAAACCAAGGCAAAGACGTGCTTTTTATCATGGATAGCGTGACGAGGTTTGCTATGGCGCAGCGAGAGATAGGTCTTGCTCTTGGCGAGCCGCCGACGTCCAAGGGCTACCCGCCCTCCGTGCTCACCCTACTGCCTCAGCTGATGGAGCGAGCGGGCAAAGAGGAGGGCAAGGGCAGCATAACGGCCTTTTTCACGGTGCTAGTAGACGGCGACGATATGAGCGATCCGATAGCCGACCAGAGCCGCTCGATCCTAGACGGCCACATCGTGCTTAGCCGCGAGATGACGGACTTTGGCATCTATCCACCTATAAACATCCTAAACTCGGCCTCGCGCGTGATGAGCGACATCGCGAGCAAAGAGCACAGAGCAAACGCCGCCAAGCTAAAGCGCCTATACTCCTTGCTCAAAGAAAACGAAGTGCTGCTGCGCATCGGCGCGTATCAAAAAGGTAGCGACAAAGAGCTTGACCTTGCGATCTCAAAAAAAGAATTTATCAACGCCTTCCTAAAACAAGACGCCGAAGAGGGATTTAGCTTTGAGCAGACGCAGGAGCTGCTAGGCGGGATAAATTAGCCGAATTTACGAGTAGCTCAAATTTGACCTATTTGCCGAGATTTTTATAAATTTGCTCCAAATTTTATCCAAGCGCTGCGGTCTGCGGCTAAATTTGAAGCTCAAATTTGTGCTTTTGCCGTAAAATTTGCCCCATTAAAATGAATTTAAGCGTATCCGTTTTCATCAAATTTAACGAACCGGATCTAATCCGGCAGATTAAAAAGCGTTAAATTTAAGATAAAATTTGCATAAGCGATACAAAAGGATCAAATTTGAGCAGAAACTACGACGAAAATTCGCTGGTTTTACAGGATGATTTTTACCGCATCGCGGTTGGCTGCGCGTTCTTGCTCGGCATTAACCTTTCTATGATATTTCTAATATTTTTTAGCGGCATAGTAGACTGGCAAAGCGGCCCCCTTTGGGAGGTTTTCAGAGCCGAAGCGATGCGAGACGGCAGATTTGTTTCGATGTTTATAGCCGGTATTTTTATGAATATTTTAGCCGCCGCCGACCTAATCAAAAAACTCAAAAATCCCTCGCTCGTTTACCTTTACGAGGATAAAATTTTCCAAACCAAAAAGGGAGTAACGATAAATTTGGCAGATATCACCCAAATGCGAAAATCGCCCTATCAAATTTTAGGAGCGATACCGAAAAATCCGCTTTCCGCGATCGTAATTCCATTTATGTTCGTCTTGGCCGCGTTTGTTTTTTATGTGCTGATTTTTATCGCAAAATGCGTGCTCAGAGCCTTTGATAAGGATGTAAATTTAAGCTACTTTTGCAACCTTGCCGTATTTAGCCAAACAAGCGTTATAAATATTTATTTCATCTCAAAATCAGACTACACCGCGGTGCGGGAGTATTTTGCGTCAAAGCTGGGCACAGACGTCGCGAGCGCGCCATGGACGGTTAAATTTTACGACCCCGGAAACCTCAATCAGCTTTAAATTTAACGCTTTCTTTCGTCTTTACCTCGCGTCGAATTTTACCGGGCAAAGATACGAATTTATCTAAAAAAAGGGTGTAAATTCGGATTTATTTCGCTAAATTTCACCCAAAATGCGAAAATTTTAATTTTTAAATTTTCTAAAACCTTAAGAAATCAAACTAAGTTTAGGATATTTTTTATCTTTTTATCTCAAATTTAACCCAAACAGCGATGTTTTAATTATTTGATAAAGAAATTCAATATACTAACTCTATCAAAAAACGGCTAAATTTGAAAAAATTAAGCTAAAATTTTAATCAAAAATTTATAAAATTTGTTATATTATCGTCGCGAAAATAAAAGGGATAAAATATATCCTAATTGATAAAGGTCAAGCGTGAGAGTATATCTAGACAACAATGCCACGACGATGGTCGATCCCGAAGCCTTCGAGCTTATGAAGCCGTTTTTCTGCGAAAAATACGGCAATCCAAACTCGCTTCATAGATTCGGCTCCGAGACGCACCCGGCGCTTCGCCGCGCGATGGATCAGCTCTATGCGGGCATAAACGCGAGCGATAACGACGACATCGTGGTCACGGGCTGCGCCACCGAGAGCAACAACTGGGTAGCTAAGGGCGTATTTTTCGATCATATATTAAATAAAGACAAAGATCACGTCATCATTAGCGCCGTCGAGCACCCGGCTATCTCGGCGACCTTCGAGTTTCTCAAAAAATACGGCGTGCGCGTGAGCCGCGTGCCCGTCAATGAAAACGGCCTGCTCGATCCAAACGACCTAAGAAAGCTCATCGACGACAAAACAGCGCTCGTTAGCATCATGTGGGCAAATAACGAAACGGGCACCATTTTCCCGATCAAAGAGTGTGCGGCAATCGCTCACGAGCACGGCGCGCTATTTCACACCGACGCGACGCAAACCGTCGGCAAGATCAAGATAAACGTGCGCGAGATGGGTGTGGATTTTATGAGCTTTTCGGCGCATAAATTTCACGGACCAAAAGGCGTAGGCGGCCTATATATCAAGGATTCGCAAAAGCTAACGAGTCTGCTCCACGGCGGCGAGCATATGGGCGGCAGACGCAGCGGAACGCTCGATGTCGCGGGCATCGTCGGCATGGCGCAAGCGCTGGAAAACAGCAACAAGCTAATCGAGTTTGAAAATCTGCACGTTAGACGCCTGCGCGACAAGCTCGAGGACGCGCTGCTAGAGCTACCCGACGTCTCGGTCGTGGGAGAGCGCGCTCACAGGCTGCCAAACACCATCCTAGCCGCTATCAAAGGTGTCGAGGGCGAGGCGATGCTATGGGATCTAAATCAGGCCGGTATCGCGGCGTCTACGGGCTCGGCGTGCGCGTCCGAGACGCTAGAGAGCAACCCGATAATGGAAGCCATCGGAGCTAGCAGCGATCTGGCGCATACTGCGCTGAGGCTGTCGCTATCGAGGTTTAACACCGAAGAAGAGATCGACTATGCGATAGAACATATCAAAAAGGCGGTGGTGAGGTTAAGGGGTATTTCAAGCACGTACGCCTATGCTCCTAGCGAAAAGTAGCGGCTTGTCTTTTTCCTTTATACGTCGTTAGAAATTTCGCCGAAGCTCGGTTACGTATTTCGTATACGCGCCCTCGCTCGGCTTATTTCCGCCTCGTCTCCTCGTAGCGAAGTTTAGCTTCACTGCGTTCGCTACTGCAAGCAGAGCGTTACGAGCGTTTGTGCGAAGTAAAAAGAAAAAATACTTCGCCTTAACAACTTAAATTTCATAAATTTGGTTCAAATTTGGGTTTTTAAGAATCCAAATTTGAGTTAAATAAAAAGTGCAAGCTGAAGTATTTTGAGATGATTTTTGAGGTTGCGCAGGTAAAATTTAGCGTAGGCTGGACAGATAGTCCGCCGAGCTAAATTTTAGCAAGCTCCGCGAAAAGCGCTCAAAAGACGAAGCGCAAAAAAAGGAAATAAAATGGCAAAAAACGACCTAATCGGCGGCTCCATCTGGGACGAATACTCCCAAAACGTCCAAGACCGTATGAACAACCCCAAATTTATGGGCGAGATAACGCAGGACGAAGCCAAAGCAAGAGGCGGCAAGCTCATCGTGGCGGATTTTGGCGCCGAAAGCTGCGGCGACGCGGTGAGGCTGTATTGGCTCGTGGACGAGAAAACCGACCGCATCATAGACGCTAAATTTAAAAGCTTCGGCTGCGGCACGGCGGTAGCGAGCTCCGATACGATGGCCGAGCTTTGCATCGGCAAGACCGTGGATGAGGCCGTAAAAATCACTAACATCGACGTGGAAAAAGCTATGCGCGACACTCCCGATATCCCTGCCGTCCCGCCGCAAAAGATGCACTGCTCGGTTATGGCCTACGACGTTATCAAGGCCGCCGCGGCGCAGTATAAGGGCGTGGATCCTGAGCATTTCGAGGACGAGATCATCGTATGCGAGTGCGCGCGTGTGAGCCTAGGCACGATCAAGGAGGTCATCCGCCTAAACGACCTGCGCACGGTCGAGGAAATCACGCAATACACCAAAGCGGGCGCCTTTTGCAAATCCTGCGTGCGCCCGGGCGGACACGAGAAGCGCGAGTATTATCTCGAGGATATCCTCGCCGAGACCAGAGCCGAGATGGAGCTAGAGGAAAAGCAAGCCGTGCTGGATGCGCAGATATCGGGTAAATTTGACGACGTGAGCTTTGAAAATATGACCGTCGTGGGCCAACTAAAAGCCATCGAGAGCGTCATCGACGAGCAGATCCGCCCGATGCTGATGATGGACGGCGGCAATATGGAGATCCTCGATCTGCAAAAAGACGCCGAGGGTAAATTTGACGTCTACATCCGCTATATGGGCGCTTGCAGCGGCTGTGCGAGCGGCGCGACGGGCACGCTTTACGCGATCGAAAACGTGTTGCAAGAAAACCTCAGTCCAAATATCCGCGTTTTGCCTATCTAAATTTGAGATTTTCGTATGCACGGCCGTGAAATTTGACGGACGCGGCGTCTAAATTTTAGGCTTTATTTTAATCGGCGTAAATTGCTTGGCGAGGAACGGCGCTCAAATTCGCATCTAAATCCGAGCGGTTAAATTTAGCCGCTCTCTCCTCTTTTATATTTTTTGCCATTGTTTAGTTTGCAAATTTAACGCGACCGGGATAAACTGCGAAAAATAAAAGCGGCGGCTAAATTTACTCGTCTTGAGCCATAAAATTTAAAGCAAAGCTAAAGGAGATGAATTTGCCGTTAATTCATGCGTTTTCGTTTGACGGGTTAAATTTTGCAAGCAGACTAAATTTGACCGATTAAACGAACCTATCGTAGGTAAATTTATAGCAAAATTTATCGTGAATATTTTTTATATTTTTAGATTTTGAGGTTAAATTTAAGGATATTTAAAAAGTCCGTCGCCAAGCTAGGCGCTTCCAGGCTGCTGCCAAGCCGTGTCGGCATCACAATCCAAGAGTAGCGACTACGCACTCGCAAATCTGGCGATCGGCGGGATAAATTTGACGGCAAATTTTATTTTCGGGATTTGGTTAAATTCATCGTTCTAACGAGGGGCAAATTTTAAGGGCTTTGTATAGATGGATACGTTAAAAGGGCGGTTAATATCGGGCGGAGAAGCGACAAACGTCGCGGCGAGGTAGCGACGCGAGATCCGCTTAAAATTTGCGCTAAATTTTAAGTTTTAGCGGGCTCCGTCATACGTGACGGCCTGCATCTTGATTTATGCAAATTTATAAATTTGAGCGAGTTTCCCTGCGCGGCGGTTAAATTTGTCGCGATGCGGTTTGCGTTTCGTAAATTTTAAGGATATTTAAAAAGTCCGCCGCCAAGGGACGACGGACTGAAAGGCTTAAGCGACGTCGGAGCCACCAAGCTAGGCCCTCCAAGCTAAGTCGCTAAGCTCAGCGCTGCTAAAGCTAAGCTCAACACCGCTAAGCTATATTTAAGTCGCCAGGGACGACGGACTGAAATGCTTAAGCGATATTGGCGTCGCCAAGCTCGACATTGCTCTCAAAGGTGCCTACCAAATTCACTTCATTTTTCTCTATCGTGCCGCTACCGTCTGCATCATTTACCTGATATACCTTGGTTTTGTCGTTTCCTTTGACGGCTACTATGGATTTTCCGTTTGCGGTAATTGTTTTAAACGTCTTGCCGTTGCCGAACAACTGGCCGAAATCACCGTTTGCATAGTCATTCTCGTCGATATTGCCGGCTACATCGGTAGTATAAATTTTACCGTTTTCCAGCCCTTTCTCTGCATTTGACGCGACTTTATTTACTTTTTTATCGGTAGCTCCCAGCGCGCTAAAGTCTATTTTGTCTTGCTGCTCAAAGCCTTCTATACTTAGCTTATTTCCGGCTGCTTCGGCGCCTAATTTGACGGTATCTGATTTTGTGTTACCCGCTTTGATCGTAAGCTTTTTGTCGTTGTATTTTATCTTGCCAAGATCAAGCGTGCCGTCGCCTTCATTTTTTAAAGTAAGGTTCGAAGAAAGCTTGATCTCCTTAGCTCCGCTCTTGTTTAGATAGTCTAAGCCTTTTCCGTCAAGGGCTTCGCTTGAGTCGACATAAATCTTTTCTATACCTTTAAAGCTGACTTTTCCGGCGTTGACGTCTTTGATACCTATTTGCCTTCCATTCGCGACTCCTGTCTCGCCTCTAGTCACGGTTACAGCATCGTTGTCTTTGCCCTCTTGATCAACCATATCCACGCTCTTTACGGTAGTTCCGTCGGCATCGTATTTGACGGTCTTTAGTACAATACTTCCTGTATGCCCCCAGTCTTGGATCTCTACGGATACTTTCTTGCCGTCTTTGGTTTCGGTAAGGGTGTATTTGTTTTCTCCTGCATTCGTGACTTCGACTTTATGCCCGTCTTTTTCATATACGCTATTTTTATATTTATCTACACGTTTTAATAAAAATTTACCGGCAACCTTTTCGTAATTTCGAACATCATCATACTCATGATCACCGGTGAGCGTAAATTTCTCTCCGCTTGCAAATTTGATTTCTGATATCTTCAAATTGTCTATCGTGTCAGGATTAAAAGGGGTAAGATCTCTCACCGTCAGCTCGTTTTTATTAGAAAGCTGCACGGATGTCGCCTTGCCATCATTATCTAATCTAAAAACGTCATTCGTGTAGTTATTCACGACGGTAGAGCTCGCTTTGTTTAGAGCGTCTTGAGCTCCGGTAGCTAAAGCAATAGCGTCGTTTAAAGTCTTATGCTCCTTTAGGTTATAGGTGAAATCACCTTTTTTGATGCTTTCGACTTTTCCGTCGGCATCGAGATTATAAGTCTTACCCTCTTTTTCTATACTTTTTACCAGATTATTATCGGTGTCGGTATTGATAGTGTATCCGTTTATAGAACCGTCATATATCTTGCCGTTTATGAGAGGGATCTTCAGGTCGTCTTTCAAGTCTTTAGTGCCCGTGATCTTAAAATCACCGTCCAGGATAGGTTTATCTTTAAACACATAGTCATTGACCTTAGTTATCTTATACTGAGGATTATCCGGATTATGGAGCGAAGGAGCTTTTTCGGTTTCGATTTTATAGGTTTGTTGCTCGGCGCCGTTTGCCTTAAATTTACCGTTAGCGTAATCAAACTCCGCCTTTGACATCGTGTCGTAGTCAGCCTTGACGCCCGGTTTTAGTATAAAGCCTTCGGCTTTGTTTGGGTTGTTTGGGTCGGTGCCTTTGAGTGCGGCTACGGCATTACCGTCTTTTGAGAGGAAGCTAAACTGCTCTACTCCACCTTTATAAATAGTGCCGCCTTTGTCGTTTGATTTTAGCAGCGGCTTATCTGTATATTTAGGGCCATCGGCGGCATTTTCATCTACCTCGTATAGTTTATTGTCTTTGCCTACTACAAGCGCTTTTCCTTCGGCTACCTTATCGTTGCCAAGATCCACGGTGTATTTTCCGTCTTCGCTCTTATAGACGTTTGTGTCGCCTACTTTTTTTAGGACGGTTCCTTTCTCCTCGGCTTTAGCGGTTGCTTTTGCGGTTTTTTCCTCGGCTTTGGCTTTCTCCAGCTCGGCTTGCGCTTTTTGCAAAGCGGCTTTGAGCTCTTCGTTATCAGGATCTTTATTTAGATTCGCTTTAGCGATATCTTCTTTGGCTTTTTTTAGTGCGACTATGGCAGTAGCGGCATCGGCTTTAGCCTGGGCGACTTTTGCTGAAGAGTTTGTGATCGCTGATTTATTATTATTATGATCGATTAGCGCTCCTTTGTCGCCGTCTTGATATGCTTTGTCGGCGGCGGCGGCTTTGGTATCGGCGGCGGTTTTGTTTGCATCGGCTTTAGCCTTTAGGGCATCATTTGGATTATCTCCGGAATTTAAATTCAGCTCTTTAGCCCATGCATCCAGCTTGGCTTTGGCTGCTAATTTTTGTTGGTATGTTAATTCGTTGGATATTTCTATCTCCTCTTTAATCACATATATTTTGGAATTTTCGTCGATCTTTTCTTTCAAAACTTTGGCTATAGCTTGTTCGCTCTGGGCTTTGACCTTATCCTCATATGCCTTTTTAACCGCATCCAGTAGAGGGGCTTCTTTGGCTACGGCTTTTGAGTGGTCCACTTGCTTCTCGGCTACTTTTTCTTGTTTATCCGCTACGTCTTTTGTTTTATCCGCTATAGTTACATTGTCTTTTGCTTCATCGAGATTTTTTTGATCCAATGTTCTGCCAAGCTTGCTTACTATATCTTTTGCTTTTTCCAGAGCTTCTCTTTGTTTATCGGTAGTAGATGGATCATCTATCTTGTTTTGGATATGGTTTAGGGCGTATTGTTTTATGCCGTTGTGGTTATTTATCGCATGTTCGACGGCTTCTTTGATCTCTTTTGCTATATCGGCATCTTTTTTGGCTTGCTCGGCCGCTTCTTTTGCTTTTTGTAGGTTTTCTTCTGCTTGTTTTACGGCCTCTTCTTTTGCTTTTTGTTTTTGTTCTTCCGGAGTTAGAGGTTTTGGGTTATTGCTTCCGCCTGAGCTTCCACCTCCAGGATTTGGGGTAGGAGCAGGAGGGGTAGGAGGAGTAGGAGGGGTAGGAGTGCTTCCTCCTTCTTCATATATATCAGTAGTAGCAGTAGTGTTATCCAAAGCTTTTTGTAGTGCATCCGCATCTACGGACGGGAATATGGATTTTGTGATTTGGGCCAGTTGATGACTGTTTAATACAGTCAAATTTCCTTTTAGGGCTTCTTGTTTTATGACCTGGGCTATCTGGGTAGGGGTGCTGGTGTCTTTGATATTTTTCAGTATATTGGCAAAGCTTGCTATCTTTTCTGTTATGCTTCCGCTGCTTGGAACGTTTTCTATAGCTTTATGAGCTATCTCGGCAGCTTTTAATTTATTTAAGAATAGTTTTTGAGCTTTAAGTTCTTCCGGTTTGGTATAGGTATTGCTCATAGCAGCTTTCAACATCTCAGATACTACGAAAGCTTTTGAGTTGCCTTCTTTTAGCTTATCTATCCAAAATTTGGAACCCTTAGGATCCTGGGCTATGGTTTTACCGAATAAATTCGAGTAGATATGATTTACGAAGTCTTCGTTTGAGTTTTTACCCGCAAAATACTCCTGGGCAGGGGTGGAATTTAACATCTGCTGGGCTACTTGGCTCGTGTTTAGGCCTTGTTTCTTTGCAAGATTAAACCAAAATTTATGTCCCGCGCCTTCGGGAACTCTGTTAAACATAGTGATATATAAAGCACTGATGTCGATGCTGGTAATTGACATATCGTCTCCTTGTTTAAATTTATAAAATACGCGGGAATTATAGCAGATTATAAACTTTTTTACAAAGATAAAGGGGCACGACCGACCTATAGCAGAAACTTCACGGCTTCGTTTGAGGTTAAATTCTAGTCTCTCAAACCTTATCGGGCGAAAGAGTAAATTTCGTCCGATAATCCTCTTTTTTATTTTAAATTTGATCAAATTTAAGTTTTTCATCCCGCTCCTTTTTAAATTTACCCCAAAAAACATTTGTCCCGAATTTCAATTTATATCATTTAATTTTTCTATTTGGCATACTAGGATGCCTAAAATTTAAAAAATCGTTAATGTAGGTAATTTCAGTGATAAAGTTAAATTTTTGCATATATTCATTTTAAGTTTCGCCGAAGTTTAAGTCGTTACTATTTCGTCAAGATTTTAATACGAAATCAAATTTATTTACAAGGAGACGCAATGTTTAGCGCAAGAAATCAACTGGAGGCCAAGATCGTAGAGGTAAGAGAAGGAGCGGTAAACTCGCTCATCGTAGCAAAGCTACAAGGCGGAGAGACGGTAAAAGCGACCGTAACCGTAGATAGCCAAAAAGATCTGGGTTTAGTAGCGGGCAAAAAGGTAGTTTATCTATTTAAAGCTTCTTCTATCATAGTAGCTAAGGGCGAAGACAAACTAAAACTAAGCGCTACCAACCAACTAAAAGGTAAGGTAGCAAAAGTAGTAGAAGGTGCGGTAAATGCCGAAGTAGATATAGAGATAGCCGGCGGAGATAAGCTAAGCGCTATCGTTACCAACGAATCTGCTAAAAACCTATCTCTAAAAGCCGGAGATGAAGTAACGGCTATCATCAAAGCTACTCAAATCATCGTCGGGGCGTGATTTGATAAGTAAGCCTGCTTGCTTTTTTAGCCGGCGGGCTTTGTCTATTTTTGCTTATTTGTTTGTTAAATTTAAAGCAGAGCGTTCGTTAAATTTGAACGATTTGCTTACTAAATTTTGCCGAGCAAGAGCCGTTTTGGGCAATTTACTCGGCTGAACAAAGCAGGCTAAATTTGGCTTGCTCGCTCGAATTTGGATGGATAACCCCGATTAATCTCTTGTCGGTTTGCCGATTTAGATAAATCAAACGGCTAAATTAGAAGGCTTATTCATTAAATTTGATCCGATTTTCGGGCTTGCCCATAAATTTAAAGCCGGCTTGAGATTTAACCTTGCCTGCTGATTTGATTTATATCATATCGCAAGTCTATTGGATTTAAAGCCGGTATTTAACCGACGCATCAAATTTGGCCGTTTGCTTTGACAGGTTTGCTCGCTTTGCTTGTTAAATTAAGCAAAATACTGCCGAGTGCGGCAAAAAGCTTGCTTGGCAAAATTTTGCTTTAGATTTGGTATGCAAATTTAAGCTTTGCTTGGATAAATTTTAGCAACGGCTTTAATAAATTTACGCTTCGCTTAAGTAAATTTAAGCCGGGTTCCTGGAAGCTACGCAAATCCCGCTTTATCTAAAATGCACTTGTGCGTTTTGTTTTACAGATACTAAATTATGATTATTTTTTACTAAAATTCGATCCCAAATTTTTACGACTAGCTCATTTGCGAAATCTTCTTTTAGCCTTCCGCTTCTACTCAAATTTAACTCAATTTACGCCCTTTAATCTATTTCGTTTTTGTTCATATAAAAATTTAACGGCAAATTCGTCAAATTTAGCGCAATAATGCAAAACAAAATTCCAAAAAACGGTAAAAATTCGATTTATAGATTAAAAGATAAATTTTGAAGTATCGGCAAAGCCAATGTTTATTAAAAAAGGAGCGGAAAGCCGCCCCAGTATATTATAAAGCAGCCTTTGCTTTTGAAGCTAGCTCGCTGAAAGCTTTTGCGTCATTCATAGCTAGATCGGCTAAGATTTTTCTATCAAGCTCGATATTTGCTTTTTTAAGTCCCGCGATAAAGCGCGAATAGCTAATGTCGTTTAGGCGGCACGCAGCGTTGATGCGCACTATCCACAAGCGGCGGAAGTCGCGTTTCTTGCGGCGTCTGTCGCGGTAAGCATAGACCAAACTTCTTTCTAATTGCTCTTTAGCTTTTCTAAAGTGTTTGTGTCTAGCGCTGAAAAAACCTCTAGCTAGTTTTAAAACTTTTTTATGGCGTCTTCTTCTAACTACGCCTGTTTTTACTCTTGCCATATTTATCCTTTACAAATCGGCGCTCACCGAGTGAGTCTTGCCCCAAATTCGGGGGAGTTTAAAATGACCTTTCGTCAAAAACTTAAATTCCGAGCATCGCTTTGACGCTTGCGACGTTTGTGCTGTCTACGTATTGAGGCGAGCGCAAATCTCTCTTGCGGTTGCGAGATTTTTTAGTCAAAATGTGGCTTCTAAAAGCAGAGCCTCTTTTGATCTTGTTTTTGCCCACTTTAAAACGTTTAGCAGCGCCGCGAACTGTCTTCATCTTAGGCATACTAATCCTTTTAAAATTTCTTTTACGCCTTATGCGTAAGAGTGGGATTATACCCAAAATTCCTTTAAGAAATTTAAATTTGATACGTCGCGCGGCAAAATACAAAACAAATTTACAATACAATCTTGAAAGTAGCTTAAATTTTATATTTAATTAATATTTTTAGTCATATAATTTCATCAAATTTTTTATCTCAAATCAAGGAGTAACGATGAAGATAAAGTTTCTCGCCTCTGCGGCGGTAATAAGCGCGATGTTTTGCGCAAATGCGTTAGCTTGCACGACTATTTTGGTTGGAGAGGGCGCCTCTAAAGACGGCTCTATGCTGATAGCTAGGAGTGCCGATAGTAAGGCGATAAAGGCGCAGGTGTTTTTGATACATCCGAAAAAAACCAATCAAAAAGGCGTCCACAGCTCAAAGGCGCATAACGGAGCGAATGATTTTACCTATCCGCTGCCAAAAGAGGGTATGAGATACACGACGATAGCAAACTCCCACACCAGGCTTCACGGCGCGGTCGGCTACAATGACGCGGGCGTTGGCATCAGCGGCACCGAGACCATCTACGCCAAAGACGAACTGCTAAAAATCGATCCGTATAACGAAGCGACCGGCATCACGGAGGACGATATCCCGGACGTCTTGCTACCTAGGATGAAAAGCGCAGCCGAGGGCGTGAAGCTGCTCGGCGAGATAGTGGAAACTACGGGCGCGGGAGAGGGTTTTGGCGTAGTGTTCGTGGATAAAAACGAGCTTTGGTACTTTGAGACGGGTACGGGTCATCACTGGATGGCGGCAAAGCTACCAAAAGACGAATACTTCGTCTCCGCAAACCAGGGCAGGCTACAAAACTACAAAGAAAACGATCCGAATTTTATGGGGTCGAAAAATTTGATCAAATTTGCCCAAGATAACGGCGCCTACGATCCGGCAAAAGACGGCGAATTTGAATTTACCAAAGCCTACACCAGAGACGATGAGAGAGACGTAACCTACAACTATCCGCGCGTTTGCTGGGTGCAGCAGATGTTTAATCCCGAGCTAAAAAATAAGCAGACTCTGAGCGGCGGCGACTATCCGGTGTTTTTAAAACCGGCCAAAAAGCTAAGCGTGCAGGATCTAAAAAACGCGCTTAGAGCCCACTACGACGGCACCGCCTACGATAACTACTCTAGCAAGGATGAAAATCAAAAAAATATCTACCGCGCCGTGAGCGTCTTTAGAACCTACGAGTCGCACGTGATGCAGGTGCGCCCGTGGCTACCGCAAGAGATCGGCAGAGTGACCTACGTGGCGCTGGGTATGTCCGATCTTGGCGTTTATTTGCCGTATTACTACGGGCTGGATAAATTTATAGACGGCTACGACAAGGGCTCGTATAAGGCCGACGACGAGTCGATCTACTGGACGTATAGAAAGCTGCAAACTCTCGTGATGATGGATTACGATAAGTATTCGCCGGTCGTGAAAAAGGCCTACAAGGAGTTTGAGGACGCGCTCGCGGTCAAGCAGGCTAAATTTGAAGACGAATACGTCAAACTCTACAAAAAAGACAAAGCCAAAGCAAACAAGCTGCTAAACGAATTCTCGATAAATATGATGAAGGAAGCCAAAGCTTTAACTCGTAATCTGACCAATGAAATCTTCACGATGCTAACTGATGACACCGATGCTAAGCTAAAATCGCTAAACAAAGGCAAAAAAGACTAGGCAAATTTAGGAGAGGATGGCGGATACGGACGAGCTCTACGCCAAGGCAAAAAACCGATGCGCTCGAAACGCTCGCTCTCGTAGCTGCCGTCCTGATTCGCCGCGCCCGCCATTTTCGCGCTAGCAAGCGCAGTCCTAAACGGGCGGGCTTTACGAGCCTTTAGCTACCTTTTTATCGTTCCTTCGGTTTGCGGATTTGTAGCAAATTTTATGCAAAACCGGCGGAAATTTCAAGCAAAAATGCCCAAAATTTCGTCTCTGGCGAGCTTGCCGCCTAGTTAGGCGAGCTGGAAAACGAGCGCGTAAATTTAGTCGCCGCTATCAAAAAAGCAAATTTGATCGGCATTGACGTCGGCGTTTGCGTGGGCGCGGCTATAACGTATCTTTTAGATGCGATTTTCGGCACGGTGATAGGCGCGCTTGTTTATACTTTTACGACAATGCTCATTACTGCAGCAAAAAGGCGTGAGTTTGGGGCGAATTTTAAGCGTCAGATCATAGAAAATATCGTAAAAAAGCACGGTCTTAGCTATGATAAAGACCGCGGGCTCGGGGTTTGATAATTTTTTTACGATTTATGATTGTACGGTGCACCAGTAGAGCAGCGAGGATCTGGTGGGAGGGGGCGATATAGATGGCATTAGCGTCAAATTTAGCGACTTTTACGCAGCCAAAAAGGTGAAAAAGAAAAACAGTACCGAAACGGTCGTGCAATTTCAAAGCGCGCTTTTTAAGGCCGATTTCAATAAAAATTAAGCTATATAACGCAAATCGCACACGTGAATTCGCAAAATTTAGCAATCTACGGCAAAAAGGCGAATATGGACGACGCGAGGTTCGAGGAGATATTGAGTCTATACGACCGATCAGATCGGCGCTAGATACGCGCTTAGTCCGGCACTGATGGAAAAATTTACCCGGCTTTGCTTAAGACTAGGCGCGTCCGCAAACGCCGTTTTAAAGATAGCCGAATCTTTATCGCCGTAGACCGAATGCGACGAATTTGAGCCGCAGCTTGGCAAATCGCTAATGAACAATGAAACCATAGCGCTTTGCGAGAGCGAGATAGCAAGCTTTACTCAGATAGTAAAAGAGTTAAATTTAAACCGTAAAATTTGGCAAGTCTGAAATTTGGATGGCTTTGCGGGTCGCGGCTTAAATTTGAATGCAATGATTAATTTTTACCCAAATTTAATCACGATATAGCGTAAATAATTTCTAAACATCAAAGCGTTTTTGTAGTATAATCGCCTTATAAATCCACACAAAGGAACCATTATGAAAAGATTGATTTTAGCGATCTTTTTGTCCTGTTTGGCGTTGTCTTCGGCCCAGGCCGGAAAGAGCCATAGCGACGGAGCGCAGGCCGTGTCTAAGGGGCAGTGGGCTACGGCGGTGCAGATTTTTACGAAAGGCTGCTATAACGAGAACGACACCGCATCGTGCAAGGATCTGGGCGAGATATACGAGTACGGCAGAGGCGGCGCTACTGCTCAGGCAGTGAAAAAAGATGCGAGCCTATCAAGGCAGGCCTATGAAAGATGCTGTGAGAAGAGCAAAGGCCTCAGAAAAGACTGCTGCAAAAAAGTGGGCAAATAAATCGCGCGGGCTCATCTAAAGTCTCAGTTTTAAGTGTGCGGCCGCTTTTTTGGGGTGAAAATTTAGCTTTAGGCGGCTCGCATACGAAATTTATTGTTTTAGCGATTTTGGCTCAAATTTTGCTTCTTTGACGCCGTTTTGCACGCCTATGCCAACTTGCAAATTTTATATTTGCGGGCTTAAATTTACCGAGCTTTTCGGCTTTTATTCGGTTAAATTTTGCTCAGCAGATTGAAATATTTTTTCTAGCTTTTTGTTATTTTTACCGTCTTTTTCTAGATACAGTCGCTGTTGCTCTTTTAGGGCTTTAAAAATTTGCCATCGTTCTTCGCCGCTCGTTATTTCAAGCAGCGCTTGCGCCCAGTTTGCAGGATAGCCAAAGCCGTATTCGCCTATACCGACAAGAGTTTTTTGCATTCGCTTAGCGTCGCTGTTTAGATTATAAACGGTGTAGGTCGGGACGATTTTAGTGTTTCTCGCTTCGCTATTTCGCAGGAGATAAGCCCTTTTGCTAGCTTTATACGTATTAAAATTTCTTTGATTTGATCGTTTGTGTAGCGATTTGACTCGCGCGAATTTGCTTTTTGATACTTATAAAATTTCTTAAAATTTAAAAACTAAGATCTAAAAACAGATATTTATCGTCAAATTTTGCCAAATTTTAAGACTTAAAATTTGAGCGATTTCTCGCCCAAATTTATTAAATTTACCTCTTCGGCGTTACCAACATATTGACATAGCGGCCTTCTAGCAGCGGCTCTTTATCGCGGTCGGAGACGTCTTTTACCATCTCCCAAACTTTTTGTAGCATCGCGACGCCAGCTTCGGGATTGCTCATCTCGCGGCCTTTTAGAAATACGCGAAATTTGACGTGTTTGCCCTCTTCTAGAAACTCAAGCGCGTGTTTGACTTTGTAGTTGATGTCGTTTTGAGCGATTTTGACGGAGAGTTTGATCTCTTTTACTTCGATCGTTTTTTGCTTTTTCTTGGCCTCTTTTTGCTTTTTTTCCTGCTGGTAGCGGAATTTGCCGTAGTCCATTATCTTGCAAACGGGAGGTTTGGCATCAGGCGCGATTAGCACCAGATCAAGCCCCATTTTCTCGGCGATTTTCAAGGCCTCTACTCTTGGAATGACGCCGTATGCGGTGCCGTCGTCTCCCACGCATCTTACTTCGCTCGCTCTGATATCTTCGTTGAGCAACACTTCGTTTTCTTTAGCCAATTAGTTTTTTCCTTTAAGTTGAAATTTGTTGATTATATCCAAAAATATTGTGTTTTTATTGTATTTTTCGTAGAAATTTATTGCGCCGTGACAATTTTTGCGGATTTTGGTAAAAGCCGGGCTTAGCATAAAGCCGCGCCTAGCTCAAATTTAGCGGATTTTATTCCGTATTTCAAAAAGTTACCTCGGCGAGTTTTGATTTTAACAGCCCTACGAATTCATCCAGCTTCATATCTTTTTGCTCTCTGGTCGTGCGGTCGCGCAAGGCGATGGCGCTATTTGCCACTTCGTTGTCGCCCAGCACCGCGATCATCGGCACGCGTTGTTTTTCAGCGGTGCGAATGCGTTTGTTTAGGCTCTCGTTTTTGCTCGCGATTTCGCTATCTACGCCGATTTTGCGAAGCTCTTTGGCGACTGTTTTAGCGTAGTCTAGGTGCGCATCGCTGATCGGCACGATGACTACTTGCGTCGGAGCGACGAAAAACGGCAGCTCGCCGCCCGTGTGCTCGATCAAAATGCCGATAAATCGCTCAAAGCTTCCCAGTAGCGCGCGGTGCAGCATGACTGGTTGCCGGCGTTCGTTATTTGCGTCGATGTAGCCTAGATCGAAGCGCTCAGGTAGGTTAAAATCGACCTGGATCGTGCCGCACTGCCATTTTCGTTTTAGCGCGTCGGTGATTTTGATGTCGATTTTTGGACCGTAGAATGCGCCGCCGCCCTCGTCGATACCGTATTTAAAGCCGTTTTCGTCAAGGGCTTCTTTTAGCGCTTTGGTCGCCGTTTCCCAAATTTCGTCCCCGCCGATCGCTTTTGCAGGCTTGGTTGAAATTTCCATCTCGTAATGAAAGCCGAAATTTTCCATTATTTTGCCGGCAAATTTTAAAATTTCTAGGATATTTTCTTTGATTTGGCTTGGCATACAAAAGATGTGCGAGTCGTCCTGGGCAAATTCGCGCACCCTGAAAAGTCCGTGCAAAACGCCGCTTTTTTCGTGGCGATGCACGACGCCGTATTCGAAAAATTTAAGCGGCAAATCGCGGTATGAGCGGATGTCGCTTTGATAGACCTTGATGTGGCCGACGCAGTTCATCGGCTTTATACCGTATTCTGCCTCGTCGATCGTCGTAAAGTACATATTTTCTTTGTAGTTTGCGTAGTGGCCGCTCTTTTTCCACACGTCGGCTTTTAGTAGCTCGGGGCCTCTAACCGGCTCGTAGCCGCGGTCGCGGTGCGCTTTGTATAAAATTTGCTCGAGTTTGGAGCGCAAACGTCCGCCGTTTGGTAGCCAGATCGGTAGACCGCCGCCGACCTCTTCGTCGAAGGCAAACAGCTTCATCTCGACGCCAAGCTTTCTGTGGTCGCGTTTTTTAGCCTCTTCGATGATGCGGATATGCTCTTTTAGGCTCTCTTTATCGGCAAATGCCGTGCCGTAGATACGGTTTATCATCTCGCGCGTTTCGTCGCCGCCCAGATACGCTCCGGCTACGCGGGTTAGTTTAAAAAATCTTAAAAATTTGGTATTAGGTAGGTGCGGTCCGCGGCACAAATCCTCGAAATTTCCTTGCTTGTAGCTGCTGACTTCGCCTTCGGGGATACGTTTTAGCACCTCTTGTTTTAGCTCGTCGTCTTTAAATTTATCGCTCATAAAGGCTTTTGTGGAGCTTGCTTTGAGGATGTCTTGTTTGGCTTCGGCGAGCTCTTTCATCTTGGCTTCTATCGCCTCTAGGTCTTCGTCGCTAAGCTTGCTGTTAGCTTCATCGACCTTAAAATCATAATAAAATCCGTCCTCGACGTTTGGTCCGACGAAAAACTTAGCCTGCGGATAAAGCTCTTTGATCGCCTGCGCCATTAGGTGCGCACAGGAGTGCCTGATGACGTTTAGCGCGTCGGGGGAGTTACCGTAATAAATCGGTTCTGCGGCGTTTTCTCGCCCGTTGATACTCTGAGTATCGACTATGTTTCCATCCAGTTTGTATGCGATGATATCGCTCATTTTAAGTCCTTTTTATCGAAACATCTTTCTTACGCTGAAAGAATTGGTTGGGATTTTAGCTAAATTGTTTTTAAGCGTTACTTAACGTTTTATTTGATTTGGATTTAAACGGCTACCGAATTCGGCTTTAGCGCTTTGAATATACTAAAATATATTAATTGGGTATAAAATCCGATAAATTAGGCTATATTTTTGATATAATTTATTATATTTTAAGAAAAATACCGCTACTATTTTACCGAAATGAATCGTGCATTTATCTCGTCTTTGCATTGTTTTGATTCATTTTTCTCCCAAATTGCGCAAAGGAGTGGTTGCCTTTGCGCTTAATTTTTAAATTTTATCCCGCAAAACACGCCTGGATTTGATGCTTTAGCTTTAAATTTTGCAAATTTTAAAACATTAAGTATATTTTTGGCTCCGATGAATAAACTTTGACGCGAATTTTGCATTTTGGTTTGCAATGCGAATTTTTGAATGAAATTTTGATGAGAGTTTGAAAAATCCGGACTTTAAAAGAAGCGAAATGGTGGCCCCGAATGGACTCGAACCATCGACCACTACCATGTCAAGGTAGTGCTCTACCAACTGAGCTACGGGACCTAATAAAAAATGAAAATTTACCTAAAATAATATTGAAATTAGCTTAAATTTTTAGTTTTTTTGAAACCCTTGCGAAATTCAAGCACAAACGCATTCTTCAAATTTCACTCTTTAAAGCGTCTCAAAATAATATACATAAAAATTCTATTTTAATAAAAATTCTTTGCTAAAATTTAAAAATAAAATCCCGACAATTCGCCACTTCGGATATAAATTTATATAAAATCCCTAAATTTAGGGATTTTTAAATAGAATAAATCTTTAATAAAACTCACAGCAAACTCACGATAATATAATTATAATGCTATTATGATATTTCATCCAAAGGAGAATGTATGCAAAAGCAAATATCAAGACGCGATTTGTTAAAGCTAAGTATGGCGGGTGCGGGTGCGATCGCACTCGGCGCGGTAAATGCGCAAGCAAGCGCGGTGGACGCAAAGGACGTCAAATTTGATGAGGAGTGGGACGTCATCATCATCGGCAGCGGCTTTGCGGGACTTGCGGCGGGCTTAAAAGCGGCGCAAAAAGGAAACAAAGTCTTGATCCTCGAAAAAATGGGTCGTATCGGCGGCAACTCCGTCATCAACGGCGGCGGTATGGCGGTCGCAAACAACCCGGTGCAAGCAAAAACCAACATCAAAGACAGCAAAGAGCTATTTATCGCCGATTGCTTAAAAGCCGGTCTTGGTATCAACCACACCGAGCTTTTGGAGACTTTAGTCGATCGCGGTATGGACGCTTATAACTTCCTTGTCGAAAACGGCGTTCAGTTCAAAGAACACTGCGCACACTTCGGCGGACACAGCGTCGCGCGCTCGATGCTAACTACAAACGATAGCGGCTCTGGCTACATCCAGCCGATGCTTGAAAAATTCGAAGGCTTTAAAGATAAGGGCTGCGAGCTTCGCCGTCGCGCGAAATTTGACGATTTCGTAATGGACGGCGAGCGAGTAGCGGGCGTCGTGATCCGCGAGGAGTATAAATTTGATACAAATCTCTACAGCGACGATCTTGAAAACACGAGCGGCACTAAAAAGACGCTCAAAGCCAAAAAAGGCGTAGTGCTCGCAGCGGGCGGATTTTGCCGCGATAAATTTTATCGCAAGCTTCAAGATCCGCGCATTCCTGACGACGTCGATAGCACAAATCACGCCGGAGCTACCGCGGGCGTGCTGTTAAAAGCCTTTGAGATCGGCGCGTATCCGGTGCAGGTAGATTGGATCCAGTTCGGTCCGTGGGCGAGCCCCGATGAGAAGGGTTTCGGCGCCGCTCCGATCCTAACTCAGCAAGGCACCTTTAAATACGGTATCGCCGTGGACGTGCGCACGGGCAAGCGCTTTATGAACGAGCTTGCAGACCGCAAGACCCGCGCGGACGCGGAGTTTAAAATTTTACGCGAGGATCCGAAAGCCTATCCGATAACCTTCGCCGATACCAAAATGGCGTTTAAAGACCTAAGCGAAGAGATTATTTCTAAAGGCATGGCAGGCGGTAAGGTAGTGGGCGAATGCGCGAGCCTAGATGAGATCGCCAGTAAATACGGCGTGCCTGCAGATGCCTTAAAAGAGAGCGTCAAAAAATACAACGAAGGCGTTAAGGCGAAAAAAGACGAGTTCGGCAAGCAAGAAAGCGCGCTTAGCGAGATCAACGAAGCGGGGCCTTTCTACGTCATCCGCCTATCGCCGAAGCCTCACCACACGATGGGCGGTTTAAAGATTAACGCCAAAGCCGAGGTCATCTCAAGCAAGACGAATAAGCCGATCCAGGCCTCTACGCTGCGGGCGAGATCACCGGCGGTACTCACGGCGCAAGCAGGCTGGGCACCGTCGCGATCACGGACTGCATAGTGTTTGGAATGATAGCCGGAGAAAATCTAGCCTAAATTTTCGGCGTCTTTTGAGCGTCTTTGAATGAGTTTGAAATTTTAAGTCTGCGGCAGACTACTTGTCTAGCCTTGACTTAAAATTTCTGCACAACATTCAAATCCATCTCAAAATACTTGCAAATCTTATTTAGTATCGCAGGTCAAATTTAAGATTAAATTCGAGAATTCGACTTGCGATACTTCGTTAAATTTGATGGTAAATTTGTAAAATTTACTCCCAAAACTGCGACGCTTTGCCTGCAAGGCAAAGCAGTGTCGCCACCTTAAGAGCGTCGTAGGGGGAGGGGGATTAAAGGGGGTGGGGAGCGACTTCGCAATTTAAGCCCCCACCCCCTTTACAATAAAGTAAAAAACAACCTTAGACGGTTGTTTTTTACTTAAAGAGTTAAATTTAAAAACCAAATTCGCCTCTCAAATTTAACGACAAAGAGAATATGTCTCTTTAAGTCCTTACAGAAAGGAATTCGTATGAAACATAAAGCGTTTCTCGCCTTGTGCGCGTCTGTGCTGCTATGCTCTTTTGCATTTAGCGCGGAAGCGGTGGGCGCAAAGATAACGTCTTTAGTTGATCTTAACGTCACCGACGAGCTACGAGCCAAACACCCTTTAAAGCCTCATCACGAAAAGCTAAGCTTCACCTGTCTTGATTGTCACGAAGGACAAGGAAACGACGCTAGTAAATTTAAATCTATCGGCGATAAAGGCTGTTTGTCCTGTCACGGCGACAAGAAAAAGATAGCTAAAAGACTAGAATACATGGATCTGCTAAAAGCAAATCCTCACAATTCGGTTCACGACGGCCCTACGCTATACTGCGACGAGTGCCACAACGAGCATAAAAAATCAACCAATATGTGCACGGAGTGCCACGAACACGAAGTTTTGCAATGGATGGGGGTAACGCCATGAAAATTTCAAAGAAAGTACTAGCGCTTATTATATTAGTAAGCGGCGTTATAGGGTTTTTAGTCGTACTACCCGTGCATTACGCCCTAGAGGAGACTAGCGGAGAGAAGTTTTGCGTAGTATGCCACGAGATGGATCCTATGGTTATAGCTTATAGTAGCGACGTTCACAGCGGCAAAGGCAAAAGCGGAGTAAGGGCTAAATGCGTAGACTGTCATATACCTCACGACAACCTAGCCAAATACGTCCTAGTTAAAGCTAAAAACGGAGTGATGGAGGGATATATTCATTTCTTTAAAGATCCGGAGGCTATAGACTGGCATAAAAATAGAGAGAAAAGAGAGCACTTCGTATTTGATAACGGTTGCGTTAGCTGCCATACGAATTTAGTGGATAATAAGCTAACCTCAGCTCAAGCCAGGAAGATGCACGCTCACTATCAAAGCTTGCTAAATACGGATAAGCAACTAACCTGCGCTAGCTGTCACGCCGAGGTAGGCCACAGCGGGCTAAACAATATGCTAAACTACTGGAAGCCTGAATACAAAATCTACGAAAGGAAAGCCACGATCAAAAAAGAAGAGATAAAGAAGGCATATTTTGGGGAGGATTATGTAGCGCCGAAAGTGGGAAATAAAGAAGGCAATGCCACCAAAAAGTAGGCTAAAATGAAGAAAATTTTGCTCGTTAGCGACGACGCCCAGATGCAAATAAACCTCAACGCCGCGCTTTACCGCTTTAACATCCGCATAGTTCGCTTTGAAAATTTAAGCGAGCTAAAAGAGGATTACTACAACGGCAACCGCTACATCTTTTACGTCATCGACGTAAAGACGAAGGATTTGGCAAATTTCGACTCGGTCAAATTTCTGCGAGACAACGGGAGCCTAACTCCCGTTATGATCCTTGTAGACAAAGCCATCCCTGCGCTTTATAAGAAAATTTACTACGCCAAATACGACGACTTTATGGTTAAGCCGTTTTTGCCGGAGGAGTTTTTGTTTCGGGTATTTAGAAACTGCCGAATTTTGCTCGGAAGCAAATTTGAGCTAAAAAACGGCGCTATCTACGACAAAAACAGCCTCACTCTGCACATAAACGGCACGAACATAATGCTAGGCAAAAAAGAGGGATTGTTTTTAGAAATTTTGGCTAAAAACGCCCCGCACGTAGTAACGATCCAAGAGCTTGAGTGGAGTATCTATAAGGACGAAAACGTCTCGTCCGATCGCCTGCGCTCGCTCGTGCGTCAGCTACGCGCGAAACTACCCTTTGAGCTAATCAAAACCGTGCGTAGTATCGGGTATAGTTTGGAGGAGTAGCTACAGCTTAGGCAGGATCACCTCTTTTTGCGCGAGCCTCTCAAAGGTGCAGACGTCGCCGTAAATTTTAGCCAGCAGTTCGTCGTTTAAAACCTGCGCGACGCTGCCTTTTGAGACGATCCGTCCGTCGCGAAATACTATCACTTCGTCGCAAAACCAAAGGATGTGGTTTGGCTCGTGCGTGCAGATGACGATCGTCTTGCCGCCCACAGCGATCTTTTTTAAAATTTTCCAAAGCGTGATTTGGTTTTTAAAATCAAGCGCGGACGTGGGCTCGTCAAGCAGTATGAGCGGCGTATCCTGCGCAAGCGCCCTAGCGATAAAAACTAGCTGCCGCTGCCCGCCGCTAAGCTCGTTCATCTTTTTATCGGCTAGATGCGAGATACCTATAAACTCCATCGCCTCGCTCACCGCCCTTTTATCGTCTTTGCTAAAGCCAAACAGGCTCTTTACGTGCGTGGAGCGCCCCATTAGGACGATGTCTCGCACGAAAAACGGAAAATGCAACTCGGTATGCTGCGCGACGTAGGCGATGTTTTTAGCCATCCACGCAGGGCTTTTGTGCTTCGTATTTTGCGAATCAACGTAAATTTCGCCGCCTTTGATACTTAGAAATTTCATACAGCAGTTAAAAAACGTACTCTTGCCGCTGCCGTTAGTGCCTAAAAGACCGCATATGCTGCCTCTTTTGATCTCGATACTCACGTCTTCGAGGCCAAATCCGCCGTAGCTAAAGGATAAATTTTTCGTTTGCAGTATCATTTTAGCAGCTCCTTTGCCTTGCTTCTTAAAAGCGCGATGAGAAAGGGCGCGCCCACCAAAGAGGTTATGATGCCCACGGGAATCTCGGCCATCGCTACCGTGCGCGCGAGCGTATCGCATACGAGCAGATACAGCGCGCCTATGAGCCCCGATAGAGGCAGCACCCATCTATTGTCGGGCCCGCTAATTAGGCGCGCGACGTGAGGCATGATGAGCCCGATCCAGGCTATGATGCCCACGTTTGCCACGCACACGGCGGTCATCAATGTAGCGATCGTTATAAATATAAGCTTGTATTTTTCGGGATTTATGCCGAGGCTTCTTGCCTGATCGTCGCCTAGGCTTAGTAAATTTAACTTCCACGCAAGCGTGCAAAGCGCCAAAAAGCAAACTCCCGTGACCGAGGCGATCTCGCCTAGGCTTTGCCATTTGGAATAGTACAGCCCGCCCATCATCCAAAATGTGATCTCTCTGAGCTGCGCGTCCTCGCTGACGTATTTTACGATCGATACGCACGCCGAAAATATCGAGCTTACGATGACGCCCGACAGGATAAGCCCCACTACGGGCACTATACCGCCGTTTTTTGCGAGCGTGTAGGATAAAAACACAGCAAAAAACGAAAAAGCAAACGCGCTTAAAGCGATATTAAAAAATATGCCCGAAAACAGTATCGCCAAAGCCGCACCCAGGGCTGCTCCGGAGCTCGCTCCCAGTATAAATGGCTCAACAAGCGGGTTTTTAAAGCAGGCCTGATATATCGCGCCCGCGTTTGAAAGCGCGAAACCCACTATCACGGCGGTTAAAATTCTAGGCATTCTGATTTCAAAGATGACGGTTTGATCCATCTTAGAGATGCCTGCGGCGGGGATGTCAAAAATTTTCAAATTTAAAACGTCTAAAATTTTAGCGATAGAAATTTTATAATCCCCGAGCATGAGCGCCGCGATCATACAGAGCAAAAGCGCGCCCAAAAGAACGAATAAAAATAGTAAATTTGACTTAAAAGCGCCGGGCTTAAAAGTCATTCTCTACCGTCCAGTCTAAAATTTGCTCGCTTCTAAGCGCCTTTGCCTGCTCCTCGCTCACGCCGTAAACGTCTTTGTAAAAATCGATGACGAATTTATGAACCTTGATGTCCGAAAAGAGCTGCGGATAGGCCGCTTTTGCGATTATGAGGATATCTATCGGATACTCCACGCGGCGCGCGCAGTTCATCGGCGACCACGGCATGGCGTAAACGCGCTTGTTTTTGATTGCTTTTAGCTCCTCTAGTTTTTCAAAATCTGCCGAATTTAAAAGCTCGCTTGCGGGATGGTAGCCGTTTGAGGTCGGTAGCACGATGACGTCGGGATCTATCGCGTAGAGCTGCTCGGTGCCTAGGATCACGTTTGAGCCGTCGCCTCTAAATGCGTTTTTAGCGCCCGCGATATTTTCGATGATGAAGGATTCTGGAGTATTTACGCCGTAAGCGCTCGCCACGCCGCCGTTTTTGCGGATGTTTGGATTAAGCCCCATGTAGAGCATGCTGACCTTCTCATCGTCTTTTAAATTTGCCGTGCGCTCCTGCACGAGTTTTTGGGTTTTATCGAGGTATTCAAAGAGCTTTAGAGCCTTGTCTTTCTGCCCAAATATCTCTCCTAGCACCCGCATCTCCTCTTGCATCGTTGCGATTTCAGCGCCTCTTGGAGCGTAGATCACGGCAAGCGGGATGCCTAGAGCCTCGATAGTAGCGATAGTTTTTTCTACCGCGTCTTTATTTGAGCCGCGCAGCGTGCAGTCTCCGATACGAAGGATCACTAGCTGCGGGTTTTCGTTTGCTAAGGCTTCGAAATTTACGACGTTTCCTTGCGGAGAATTTACGCACGGCAGATCATTTAGCCACGGATGCAGATACTTCATGACGTTCCATCCGCGAAGGGTGTAAGCTTCGCCGGCTTTGGTGGCGAAGTCGTATTTGTAGTCTCGCTTCATAGACCACGAGCCGATGAGCTTTACTTTGTCGATCACGCCAAGATGCGTCATGACGCTCTCTACAAACCCGTCGTCGATCGTAGCGACTCTATCGAGCGGAGAGGCGATCTTGACCTCCGCGCCGCGCATATCTTTGACGCTAAACTCGCCGCCAAACGCCAAGCTAAGTGCTAGCAAAAAGCCGAGTAAAAATTTCATAAAAGCTCCTTTTTGCGAAGGTAAATTTAGCTTAGTCATTATAGCCTAGTATGATGAAATTTAAATTAATATTACCGCCGAGTCAATAGCGTAAGAAAACCTAGCAAATTTATATCTAAATTTCAGCATCAAAAGCGCCTGCGCACTTAAAATTTTAAAATAAATTTCGTCGCCCGGTAGCTGCACTCTTTTTTGCGCTCGCATATCTAGGGCTCAAGCACCTTTTTATCGCGCTCATTATTTGTGCCCGAGCGATACGCCCCTGCAAAATCTCGAAAAATTCCGTAAATCCAAAATGTCCGAAAAGCGCGCTTATTAAAGCCTGATTGTCGCATCCAAACGCCATTAATACGGCGACTCAAAAACCCGAGCCGCCGCGCCGCCGCTTGTCTTAAAGTATAAAAATTTAAAATAAGCCGTTTTGGGTATAATTTTCAAAAATTTCGGAGCGATAAAATGGACAGAAAAGAGCTTCTGGGCGGCGTAAAACGCATAGTCGTAAAAATCGGCACCTCGACGCTAGCAAACGCGGACGGCTCGCTAAACGAGGATAAAATCAAGCAAATCGTGGCAAATTTAAGCGAGCTAAACGAAAACGCCGAAGTGGTCTTCGTAACCTCGGGCGCCGTGGGTGCGGGCATGGGACAGATGAAGCTCACGCACAAGCCAAAATCCATCGTCGAAAAGCAAGCTCTGGCGGCTATCGGGCAGGTTTCGCTCATCCATCTTTATCAAATTTTATTTTGGGCGCACGGCAAAACGATCGCGCAGCTACTGCTAACCAAAGACGACTTTAGCGACCGCCGCCGCTACCTAAATATGCGCAGCGTCCTACGCTCCCTACTCGCTAAAAAAATCATACCCGTCATCAACGAAAACGACCCCGTCGTGGGCGAGGGAATAAGGGGCGTAAAAGTCGGCGACAACGACACGCTAAGCGCGCTCGTAGCGGGACTAATCGAGGCTGATTTGCTCGTGATTTTGACCGATATCGACGGACTATACGATAAAAATCCAAGCATTTTTGCCGACGCTAAATTTATAAATTTGGTCGAAAATTTAGATGATAGCATCAGGGCGGCTGCGGGCGCGGAGGGCAGTAAACTAGGCACCGGCGGCATGCGCACCAAAATAACCGCGGCCGAAATGGCGACCAAAAACGGCACGCACCTCATCATCGCAAACGGCGCGGATCCGCGAAATATCGTGCGAGCAGCACACGGCTGCGAGGTCGGGACGCTCTTTTTGGCGGGCAAAAATAGGATAAATTCGCGTAAATACTGGCTCGCCTACTCCGCCGAACACAAAGGCTCGGTCGCTATCGACGCGGGAGCGGCAAAGGCGCTAAAAGATGGCAAAAGCCTGCTAGCAGTCGGCATTGCCGAGGTGACGGGCGAGTTTGAGCGCGGCGAAACGCTCGCCATCAAAGACGCAGGCGGCCGAGCGCTGGCTCGCGGCATCACGAACTACTCCTCGGCCGAGCTAGCCCTCATAAAAGGGCGCAAGAGCGAGGAGATCGAGGCGGTTCTTGGCTACAAATACGAGAACGAGGCGCTGCATATCGACAACATCGCGCTGATTTAGGTTAAATTTGACGGTTTGCCTGCGGCTAAATTTGATCAAATTTGACTACCTGAACTAGCCGCGCGGTCGCCGTTAAATTTGACGGTTGATTTTTGAGCGCGCTTTAAAATACGAATAAATTTAAGGAAAACAATGAACGAAAAAGAAGCGGTGAAAGCGAAATTCGGGCATGACTCTGCGGCGCGTAAAAGCTTGTTTGAGAGAGCGATTTTGGCAGGCTGGGCGCCGTTTTCGCTCGGGGTCTTATTTTTTGCCGCGCTTGGGATCTGGGCGTTAAATTTGAGCCCGGACGAGATTTTGGAGCTTAAATTTTGGCTGCCTTTTATCTGCGGCGTGCGGGTTTTTGCACCGTTTTTGGACGACTTCGCAAACAACGGCGCAAGCTTAAACGTGCTTGCTTTTTACGCCTGCGCCGCGCCGCTTTGGGTCTGTTTTTCGCCGCCATCTTTTGTCTAAACTACGGCCGTGCGGACGTTGGAGGGGTAAATTTGATCGTCGTGACCGCGAAATTCGTCGTGCTAGGCGGATTTTGCTTTCTCGCGCTTAGCGGGCTGCTCTTTGCGCCCGAGGGGATGGGCGGCAGATGGGGCGTTTACGTGCGATTTGACAACTACTCCCTCGCAAACGACAGCGCGCTTTATAACCTAGCCGCCGGGCTGGGTATCGGCTTTGTATTTGCGAGCTTTGCGCACGTAGCGTGCGATTTGATTTATAAATTTAAGGGAAAACGGATGAAAAAGCTTAGCTTTCGGCCAATTTTACGATAAAACTCGCAAAACGAGGAAAAGCGGTGCAAATTGACCAAAAAATAATCTTTTGGCGTTTTTGCGGCCCGTAAAAAGCGCAAAAACAAATGGGCGACTCTCGAGCTCTCGGACGAATTAGACGCCGCATTTACGGCAAAAAGCGGATGAGGCCGCATAGCTAAAGCCAAACCGAGCCGCTTGATAATAAAATTTAGACGAGATTTACGAATCAAGCTTGGTTTTAAGCGTATAAAAAATCGGGGATCGCAAACGAGATAAAGTATAAATTTCGATACACCGAGCTTGGAAAAATATAAGCGAGCAACGATCCTGGCGATCCACAAAGATGTCCGAGCATCGCACCAAGCGCCAACCGCAGGTTTGGTTTCACGCCCGCTGGCCTGCTAGAGCGCGGCATAGTCGCCATACAAGACTATGCGCGGGATGAGAATGAGGTTTTAAAAGTTAGCCGGCGATTTTTGAGCGAACCGCTCGAAATCGGCCGAGTTTATAAATAGGAGACAAATATGAGCGAAATTTTAGAAATTTGCAAAGAGGCAAAGGCCGCTTGCAACGAGCTTTTGAGACTTGACGGCAAGGCTAAATTTGAGATATTAAGCGCCGTAGCGAACGAGTTACTCGCGCAAAAAGACGCGATAAAAGCGGCAAACAAAAAAGACCTTGCAAACGGCGAGAAATCGGGCTTGAGCTCGGCACTGCTAGATCGCCTAAGGCTAACGGACGCTCGCATCGAAGCTATGGCACAGGGCGTGCGCGAGGTGGCCGGCTTTGCCGAGGTCGTAGGCGAAAATCTAGGCGGCTGGACCCACCCAAACGGTATGCAAATCAGCCGAATTCGCGTGCCTCTGGGCGTGCTTGGCATCATCTACGAGAGTCGCCCAAACGTCAGCATCGACGCGGCGGCTCTGTCGCTAAAAAGCGGTAACGCGGTAATCTTGCGCGGTAGCTCCAGCGCGCTAAATTCGAACACTTTTTTAGTAAATTTATTTAACGAAGCGGGGGCGAAAAAGGGCCTTGCCAAAGGCACGGTGCAGCTAGTAAAAAGCCCCGAGCGCGAAGCGGTAGCCCAGATGATCAAAATGAACGAATATATCGACGTTTTGATACCGCGCGGAGGCAAAAATTTAAAGGATTTTATCGTGCAAAACGCAACTATACCGATCATAATGACGGGTGCCGGAGTGTGTCATATCTTCGTCGATGAGAGCGCAAATTTGGACGAGGCCGTAAGGATAATCAAAAATGCCAAAACTCAGCGCCCGAGCACCTGCAACGCCGTAGAATGCGTGCTCCTACACGAAAAGATCGCCGAGAAAATATTGCCTGAGCTAATCGCCGAGCTAAGCGAGGTGCAGCTGCGATTGGAAGCGGAGCTGTATGAAAATTTCGGCGGCTTTGACAACGTGGAGCCGGCCGGCGAGGAGGACTTCGGCGCCGAGTTTTTGTCGCTCGTTTTGGCGGTCAAAAGCGTGCGGGATACGGACGAGGCGATAAGCTACATAAATGCGCATTCCAGCGGACACTCGGATGCGATTTTAAGCGCAGACTACGGCAACGTCGAGAGATTTTTAAACGAAATCGGCAGCGCCGTCATTTACGCTAACGCTTCGACGCGTTTTAGCGACGGCGGGGAGTTCGGCTTTGGCGGCGAGATCGGCATCAGCACGCAAAAGCTGCATGCCAGAGGGCCGATGGGGGTGAGGGAGCTTACGACCTATAAATACGTCGTCCGCGGCAACGGTCAAATTCGTTAGCGGCTTGTCTTTTTGTCATATGCTTCGTTGCTTTTAAATTTGGCTCGGTCATTACCAACACGGTAACTCCCGTCACCAAATTTAAAAGCGCCTCGTCTATGACAAAAATACTTCGCCTTATCGTTTTACGTTCAAATTTGGAGTCAAATTTATAAAATTTAATAGATAAAGGAAAACAATGATACCGAGCCACAAAGAGATGATGTTTCCGATTTTAAGATTTATCGACGAGCGCGGCGGCGTGGATAGAAAAGAGGTTTGTAAATTTGTCGCGGAGTACTATAAATTTAACGACGACGAACTCTCGCAAAGGATACCCAGCGGTATGCTTTTATACGTTAACCGAGCAGGCTGGGCGTTGTCGTATTTTGCAGGAAATAAAGAAGTCATCAATTTGCCTGGCACCAAAAAGCCAGTCAAAAAACCGGCAGAGGCGTGTACGAGATAACGGATCTTGGCAAACAAATACTAAAAAGCAAGGATGCGCAGGCTAAATTTGAAGCCTGGTATGATGAAATTTATAAAAACAAAAGCGCGCCGAGCGCTGAAATCTCGCAAACCGTGACGCAAGAAAAGACACCCATCGACGTCATCG
The DNA here is from genome assembly GCF_004803795.1 of Campylobacter rectus. Taxonomy (NCBI): domain Bacteria; kingdom Pseudomonadati; phylum Campylobacterota; class Epsilonproteobacteria; order Campylobacterales; family Campylobacteraceae; genus Campylobacter; species Campylobacter rectus. The sequence continues at coordinate 2,446,334 of NZ_CP012543.1, forward strand.
CCGAGACGGCAGACAAGCTCGCACAAAATCTAAAATCTCAAATTTTAGACGAAATTTCGCAAAAAAGCCGAGCTTTTTTGAGTATTTGGCGGCGCGCTTGCTCGAAAAAACGAGCTATGAAGCGGGCGAACCAGCCAAAAGCGGCGCGGATGGCGGTATGGGCTACGGAGTAGGCAGACTAACCAAAAGCGGCGCGGACGGCGGTATAGACGGTATTATAGACGAGGATGAGCTTGGATTATCGCAAATTTACGTCCAGGCTAAAAGCTGGCAAGGCGCGGTTTCGCGTCCTGAAATTCAAAAATTCGTCGGCGCGATCCCCGCAAGCAGACCAAAAGGGCGTATTTATCACGACGTCCAAATTTAGCAAAGAAGCCCAAAAATACGCCGCAAACGCGTTAGCGGCTTGTCTTTTTGTCATATACTTCGCCTTATCGTTTTACGTTTAAATTTGGGGTCAAATTTAAAGCTGAATTAGTATTTTTTCGGTGCGGCAAGATACCTAGATTTGCGACGTGGGCGGCGATTTTTTCGGCGATGAAATTTGACCCGTTGCGAGTCGCCGCTCTGGCGTAGAAAGGCGAAATTTATGCTAAAATCGGCGCAACTTTAAAGGAAACCAATGAAAAAACTCAAATTTATCTTTGCTTTTGCCGCGGCGTTTATTTTTGGCGGTTGCTACGAGACGACGCTGCTTGCACGCGTGCCGATCTCTGCACTTGTTTCGGACAAAGGCGCGGATGTGAAATCCACTCTGGTGCTAACGGACGTAACGCCGCAGACGCACGACGAAAAAGTAGTAACGGACAACGTGCGGATTTTCGTTCCCGACGCGAAATTTAAGGACTTCCGGGCGGGGCAAAGCGCCTACGAGATGAGCGTGAGCGCCGGCAAGGGCGAAAAGGGCGGCAAAAACTCGAACGAGCGCGCTCTGCGGATCTGTTTAGACGAGCACGGAGGCATCTATGCGAGACTTAGCAAAAACGTACTCGAGCAGTACGCGGGCACGGCGAAACAGGGCGAAGCGCCGAAGATAAAAGCGGCGATAAAATTTGAAAACGACACGAAGGATACGTACGAGATGATCTCGGGTAACGACTTTAAACCCAGCGACGAGGCACAGACGGGCGGCGTTTATACTTTGGAGTCGGGGCAGGTCACGGGAGCGCTCTGGACGGATAGCACGGCTGTGCATGAGGCGCTTTTGGGCAAGGCGGTCAAAATCGGAGCTCTAAGAAAGGCGGCAAAATGAAAAATCCTAAAATCGGCTTTATCGGCGGCGGAAATATGGGCGGCGCGATGATCGAAAATTTGGCGCAAAGGCTGGGCGGCGAGCAGTTGTTCGTCTATGCGAGGAGCAAAACGGCGGCTCTGCGCGGAAAGTGCGGCGTAAACGTCTGCGAGAGCGAGGCTGCGGTCGCGTCGGCGGCCGATATCACGGTGCTAGCGACCAAGCCCGCGTCGTATGAGGGTATATTAAATTTGATAAAAGACGCAGCGCGAGGCAAGGTTGTAGTCACGCTTGCGCCGAGCTTTAGCCTGGAGCAAAGCGCGCAAATTTTAGGCACGCAGGCTAAGATCGCCCGCGCGATGCCAAACACTCCCGCGGCAATCGCAGAGGGCGTAAGCGCGCTGTGCTTTAACGAAAATTTAAGCGCGGACGAGCGGGCGGCGGTGCGAGAGATTTTTGAAAATTTCGGCGCCGTTTATGAGCTGGAGGAGGCTAAATTTGCCGCATTTACGGGCATCGCGGGTAGCCTGCCGGCCTATGTTTTTATGTTTATCGAGGCAGCTGCGGACGCGGGAGTGCTGGAGGGGCTGCCTAGAGCGCTGGCGTACGAAGCCGTCGCGGCTAGCGTCGCAGGCTCGGCGCGACTCATGCTAAAAAGCGGCAAACACCCAGCAGCACTAAAAGACGAAATTTGCTCGCCCGGCGGCACGACGATAGAAGCGGTCAAAGCGCTGGAAAACGGCGGATTTCGCGCGGCTGCGATGGATGCGGTCGCCGCATGCGTCAAAAAGGCGCGCGGATAAAAGCTCGCCTTTAGCTTTATACGGCGCAGGGTTTAAAATCAAGCTTAGATAAAATGCGTATTTTTCGAGCTTGAATTTTAAATCCGCCTTGTCTAAACCCAAGAATTTCGCCTCGTCTTTCGCTCAAATTTATGCATCTTTCGCTTGCCGTGCGCCGCATGCCTATCGTAAATTTAAATCGTCTTAAAAAGTTATAAGCGCATCAAAATAGAAAGATACTTGACTTTACATAGCGGCTTATCTCGCGTCTTTGAATAATTTTTTGTTTCGCCTGCGCCCGCAACCGCTTCTCGTAAAGCTGCCAACGCAAAGCGCAAAGCAGAGCAGACGAAAATTTTAAGTCTGCGGCATAGCGCTTTGCTTCGCTGCATTTGCAGCCGCAAGCAAACAACCAACCTCGAGCTAAATTTTACACGATATTTAAATCCGTTTCGCGATATTTTCGCTCAAATTTTACATTTTAAATTATCGCAGCGCTACGAGCGAGGCGCATCTATCAAGATGCCCGTTTGCTCCAAACCCGGCTACCGCGATAAAGCGATCATACGCATATTATTTTGCCTTAAATAGGCTAGATAAAACCCCGATGCTTAAAATCCCCAAAATGACCCACAAGCTAGCCTGCGCCGAGATCTCAAATCCGTGATGAAAGATATGCGCAGAAGCGTTTAGAGCGAGCTTGGCGGCGATAAAAAACAAAAGCGCGATCACGGCTTTTTCTAAATGCGCTAAATAGCTTTTTAGCGCTTCTAGCACGAAATAAAGCGTCCTAAGCCCCAAAATCGCAAAAATCATCGCCGAGTAGATGATGAGCGGGTCTTTGCTCACGGCGATGACGGCCGGAACGCTATCAAAAGCAAACATAACGTCGCTAAGCTCTATAACGCAAAGGCACAAAAATAGCGGCGTAGCTATCCATTTGGCGTTTAATTTGGAGATTTGATTTTGCAGTTTCGCCTTTTCGTCTGCTGAAATTTGAGCCGAAATTTCGCTATTTCTCACGAAAAAACTGTGGCCTAAAAGGCGTGGGAATACCGGGAAAAATCTATAAACCGCCCTGTAAGCCAGGTGATTTGAGTAGTCCTGCATCTCCTCGCCTTCTTCGCCTTTTTTCATCATCATTACCGCGCTATAAGCCACCGCAACGGCAAAAATAAACTCCATCCATGGCGAAATCATAAGTAAGCCGGCTCCGACGGTCACGAAAACGAGCCTAAATATAACCGCGCCTATAATGCCAAAATACAGCACTCTGTGACGATAAATTTCAGGGATCCTAAACCACGAAAAAATCGCCGCCATAACGAATAAATTATCGATTGAGAGCGACTTTTCTAAAATATAGCCCGCGAAAAACAAACTAGCGGCCTCGCTACCCGCGGTAAAATACAAATATCCGCCAAATGCCGCCGCTACGCCGATCCAAAATATAGACCAGAGCGCGGCTTGCTTTAGCGAGATTTTCTCGTCCTTCTTGTGCGCAAAAAAATCTATCACAAATGCCGCTACGGCGAGCGAGACGAAAACGACCGCGGTTTTAAAATCTAAAATTTCCATTTTTCCTCTTTCTTTTTATTATCGCTTACGACTTGCATACTCGCCGCCGAGGTAAATTTCGGCTCCGTTTTTATCGCCGGCGGCTTTGCCGGAGAAGTCTCTTTTGGCGGTTATCTTGCGCCGCCTGACGCCTAATACGATTGCTTGCCGGCGCAATTTGCGTTAAACCGGCCTATTAGCTGCGAATGCATACGGACGTTTGTTGTATAAATTTACCTCGTCGCTTGAATATCGATTCGCGAAAGTAGAATTTAACTCCCTTTCTATCGCAAACGCTTCGTCGTAAATTTTAACACATTCTCGCATCATTTCATCGCTTATTACGGGTGCATTGCCGTAAATTTTCGCCGAGGGCGGGATCTCATAACCGCCCTTCATCTCAAATGCGCCTAAAATCGCGATCATAGCCACTGCGAAAAATAAAATTTTCATAAGTACTTCACTACGGAATTTAAAATCAGCTCATCAAGCTTTCTATCGCTCGTAGGCTCGCCGATAGCCGAAAATTTCCACTCGCCGTTTCGCTTATATAGCTTGCCCAAAATCATCGCGACTTTGTAGGCAAACGCGCTATCTCGCACGATATTATACGATGCGAAGACTTTATTTACTCGCGTGGGCGTGCCTTCGTAGAGCCTAATGCTAGCAAAAGGAATTTTATCAAAATCTATTTGATTGTAGGAATTTAGCATGAAAAATATCTGCTCTACGTTCGCATTTAAGCGAGCGAGATCTACGCTGATTATTTCATTATCCAGCCCGTCGTCGCCCCCGATATCGCCCACGAGATCGTCGCCGCTGTGAAATATGCCGGGAGCCGATTTTTTACCGAAATAGACGATGTCGCAAAGCTGTTTATTAAAATCAAATATCGCGGCGCTCAAGTCTAAATCCACGGGCTTTATCTTGTCTCTAAAAAAGCCTTTTTCGGTTATAGCGCCCCAGTTCGCGCCGACGCAAAAGCTTTGCAGTCGCTCGCCGTCATCTTTAGCAAGCGAGATTTTTTGCCCTTTGATCAAATTTATCGCCATGACTTGCCCTTATACGCTTAGCCCAAACTGCTTGCAAAATCCCGCTAGTCCTTCTTTAAAGCCGCTTCCGTTAGCCGCAAAGCGCCACTCGTTATCTTTAAAATAAATTTTACCGAACGATACGGCGGTTTCAGTCGAAAAATCCTCCTCCAAATCGTATCTGGCGATCTCTTTGCCGCTTCTTTCATCGACTATGCGCATAAACGAGTTTTTTACCATGCCGAAATTTTGCCTTCTAGCGTTTGCTTCGTGGATCGTGACGACTATGTCGATCTCTTTTACGTTCGGTGAAATTTTGCTCAAATCTATCTTGATGGCCTCATCGTCGCCCTCGCCTTCGCCCGTGCGGTTATCGCCGGTGTGAACTACCGAGCCGTCCGCGCTAGTTAGGTTGTTGTAAAAGACGAAATTTTTCTCGTTTTCTACTTTGCCCGAAGCGCCCAACAAAAACGCACTCGCATCCAAGTCAAACTCCGCTCCCGTGTCGCTGGAGTTCGTGTCCCAGCCAAGCCCTACTAAAATTTTGCTTAATCCCGGAGCTTCTTTGCTCAAACTAACTCTGCCGCCTTTTGATAAATTTACTGCCATTTCGGCCTCCTTTAAAATTATTTATCCTATAGGATATAGATTTGCGGATTTTATCCAAATAAAGTTTAATTTTTACTTTACCTACAGGATAAAAAAATGAGTGAAAATTTAGCTTTTTTTGACGGTGACGAGATACGAAATTTTTATCTGCAAATCTCCGCCAACGTCCGCAAACTACGCGAAAGTAAAGGCATGAGCCAGCTGGATATGGCGCTAAGTATGGATATAAAGTCGGTCGCATTTTACTCAAACTGCGAGAGCTGCCGCTACGACAAGCACTTCAATCTCGAGCATATTTATAAAATTTCAAAAATTTTAGGCATCGAGGTGGGTGAAATTTTTAAATTTGAGGTTAAATAAAAAAGCTTAAATTTGTCCGCTTGGGCGTTCCCGGCCTTGGTTTATGGTTTGCGAATTCGGAGTTTATTTTAATTTTAGAATTTAGCCCGTAGCTAAATTTTTGAGCGGTCGGGGGTCTAAATTTAGCCGAGCGAAAATCAAAATTCGGCGCTGCTTTTGCGTCAAATTTACGATATTTGCAGCTCAAAAAACGGCGAGCTTAATTTGATTGACGAGATAAATTTGCTTTGCGATACCGAGGCGAAGAGAGTTCGCTCCGCCTCGAAACGCATATTTATCGCATTTAAAACGGCTTATACACCATCATCCAAATGATGATGACCATCGCGATGGTCGGCACTTCGTTGTAAGCACGAAAGAACATACCGCTCTTGTTACAGCGTTTCTCACGCAGCTGCACCATATAGCGGCCAAGATCCAGATGAAACGCCGCGAGGATGACGACGACGGTGAGCTTGACGTGCACGTAGCCGCTGCGCAAAAGCTCAGGCATCGCTACGATGATCAAAATGCCCGTCAAAAACGTGCCGATCAGCGCGACCCAGCCGATGTAGTGGTACATCTTATACTCCTGCACCTCGACGACGCGCACGAAGTCGGGTTTGTCCATATTCTCCGCGTGATAGACGTAGAGGCGCGGTTGATAGAACAAAAACGCCATCCACGAGATGAAACACAAGTAGTGGAAATACTTGATGAGGTTGTAATACTCTGCCATTTTTTCTCCTTTTAAAATTTTTGTTTTTTACGGCTTGTCTTTTTTCTTTATACATCGTTAGAAATATCGCCGAAGCTCGGTTACGTATTATTTATACGCGCCCTCGCTCGGCTCATTTCCGCCTCGTCTAAAGAAAAAAACTTCGCCTTATCGTTTTATGTTCAAATTTGACTCACCGAGACCTGCATCTTGAAAATGCTAAAATTTAGATTCAAAATTTTTAAAACGCAACAAGCGAAAAGCTTTTTGCTTCGCTACGCTTGCAACTGCCAGCAGACCGCCTCCAAATTTCGTGCTAAGCGATAGCGAAGCCGAAATTTGGTAGGCAACTGCTTTGAGCGTTTGGGTTTTAAAAATTTCGACTCAGGGTTCTATTTTAGGCGAGTAGATTTAAATTTTTATCAAAACCCCAAAAAAGTTAAATTTGAAGCAGTTTTAAAAACCTCAACAAATTCAACCCTGCTCCCACCCCGGCAAATTCTCCTTCCTCGCTTCAAATTCCGCCTTGTTTATCGTGTCGCTCCCATAGAGCCCAACGGCGTTTAGCCGCTATTTAAGGTCTTTTGCGAGCTTATTTCTCATTTCCTCCTATTGTAGATTTTATAGACCCATAGCCGTAGAGCGCAGATTGTATAGCCGCCGCGCCCGCTCTTGCTTGTAAGTTGCAAAAAGTTTGAAGCAAAAAAGTGCGAGAAAAGCACCAAGCCAGGCCGTATCCGATGAAAAACAGCGCCATCATCGCAAAACCGCTTGCGAATTTGCTCGGATAAAACCCGTGCCCGCCAAACCGGCCCGTAAGCAGCCAAAGCACGTAGGCTATATAAACGTTATCGCCCATTTTTAGGCCCTTTTCGTCCAGCGGCGAAGCTCTGCCAGAGTATGAGTACGACTCCGACGTCGATCATAACGTCTGCGAGGTTAAAGATCGCAAACTCAAACCACTTGTGCCAGTAGACGTAATCCACGACGCCGCCGTGAACGAAGCGATCGAGTAAATTTGAACTACCCGCGCCCAGGATTATACCCGCTCCTAGCGCGTGCTCCTCTAAAATTTCCTTTTTTTCGATATTTTTACCGTTGCTTGAGCTCAAATTTGAGTCCGAATTTGAGCTCGAATTCGGCTTCGTTTTCGCCGCGGCCCGCGCGTCAAATTTGCGCTTAAGCCGCCAAAGCAGATAGCCGCAAACGCCCGCAATCAGCGCTAGTTGGATAAATTTGAGCCACTGCCCAAGAAACGCAAACATCGAAAACGCCACGCCTCGGTTGTATGCAAGCACGAGCGAAAAATATTCGCCCTGCCACGAAAAACCGCCCAAAAATATCTGCTTGACCGCCTGATCGAGCGCGAAAACGACGAAAAACGCCGCGAAAAAAACGCCTAAAATTTTAGCCATTTAGCGCTTTTACGAAAAATTTTTCGACCTCGTCCATGCGGGTTTTTAGCGCGTCGGCACACTTGCCCTCAAGCAAAAGCCTGATGAAGTTTTCGGTGCCCGAGTAGCGAAATAGCGAGCGGATGCTCTCCTTTGCGAGGCTTGCTTCAAGCTCTTTTAGCCCTGCGATGCTTTCAAGTGGCTTTTTCTCGGTTATCTTTAAATTTAGCAAAATTTGCGGATACGGCTTTATCTCGCTTAAAATTTCGCTCGCTTTTTTGCCTTTTTTTAGCACCAGTGCTGCAAACTGTAGCGCCGCCACGAGCCCGTCGCCCGTCTTTGCGTAGTCGCTAAAGATGATGTGTCCGCTCTGCTCGCCGCCGAAATTCGTGCCGTTTTCTTTCATCTTTTCAAGCACGTATTTGTCGCCGACGTTTGCGCGCAGGAGCTTGATTTTGTGGGATTTTAGGTAGTCTTCGAGCGCCGCGTTGCTCATCACCGTGGCCACGACCGCGCCGCCTTTTAGAGCTTTGTTTTCTTGTAAAAATGCGGCCATAACGCCTAGCAAACTATCGCCGTTTGCTACCTCGCCGCACTCATCGACGACTACGAGCCTGTCGGCGTCGCCGTCAAGCGCAAAGCCTAAATCGGCCCGTAATCGCACGACCTCGGAGGCCAAATTTTGCGGATAGAGCGCGCCGCAGTTTAGGTTTATGTTGCTACCGTTTGGCTCGTCGTTTATGACGATGGTTTCAGCTCCCAGCTCGCTAAAGATAGTCGGAGCGACCCTGTACGCAGCGCCGTTTGCGACGTCTAAAACTACGCGCAGTCCGTGTAGGCTTAGGTTTTTAGGAAATGAGTTTTTGATCTGCACGATATAGCGGCCGATGACGTCGTCGATGCGCTTTGCGGCGCCGATTTCGAGCATCTGTTTTTGCGATCTCTCGATGAGCGCGTCGTCAAAATAAATCTTTTCTATCTGCGCCTCGGCCTCTTCGCCCAGTTTATTGCCGTCGCTGCCAAAAAATTTGATGCCGTTATCGTAGTACGGGTTGTGCGAGGCGCTGATCATGATGCCCGCGTCGCAGCGCATATCCTCGGTGAGAAACGCGATCGCAGGAGTAGGCATCGGGCCGATCTGACGGACGTTGTAGCCCACGGCCGTGAGGCCCGCGACGATGGCGGTCTCGATCATATAGCCGCTTCTGCGCGTGTCTTTGCCTAGCAAAATGGTGTTCGTGTGCGACGCAAACTGCCTAAAATATATTCCCGCAGCCATAGCAAGGCGCATGGACGTGGCAGCGGAGAGTTTTTCGCCCGCTTTGCCGCGGACGCCGTCGGTACCGAATAGCTTCATCATCTTTCCTTTTATTAGCGGTTTTGCGGCGTTGTCTCGCAAGCGCCTTTAAATGATTTTCGATTTTTCTCGCTACGGCGGACTACATGTCCGGCCTTGCTCAAAAAATTCTCAAAAACATTTAAATTCATCTCGCGATACTACCGCCTTGTTTTAAGTATAAATTTTGCCGATTTATTAAATTTCCGACCTATTCTATCAAAAAATATCCAAATTTAAGTTGTAAATTTCCTCGCTTTAAATTTTACTTAAATTAAGCGGATTTTAAAACTGATTTTTATATAATCACGGACTAAAATTATGACAAAAGGGACATTATGGCAAACCATAAATCTTCTGAAAAAAGAGCCAGACAGACTATCAAAAGGACTGAAAGAAACAGATTTTACCGCACTAGGCTTAAAAATATCACTAAAGCCGTGCGCGTAGCCGTCGAGGCGGGCGATAAAGAAGCCGCGCTAAACGCGTTTAAAGTAGCAAACAAAGACTTCCACAGCTTCGTTAGCAAGGGCTTTTTAAAAAAACAAACAGCTTCTCGCCGCGTAGGACGCCTCGCAAAACTCATAAACAAACTATCCGCTTAATCTAAATTTTAATGTTAGCCGACAAACTGCAGCCTTTTTTGGATCGCTACGACGAGCTCTCTCGTCTGCTTAGCGATCCGTCTATCACAAGCGATATCGCAAATATGACCAAGCTCTCCAAAGAGCAATCAAATTTAGAAGATATCGCCTCGGCTGCAAAGTCCTATCTGCAAACTCTCGCAGACATAGAGGAGAACAAAGCTCTACTAGATGACGCCGAGCTTGGCGAACTAGCAAAAGACGAACTCAAAAATCTCGAATCCCAAAAAGAAAATCTCGAAGAAGAGATTAAAATTTTACTCCTTCCAAAAGATCCCAACGACGATAAAAACGTATTTTTAGAGATCCGCGCGGGTACGGGCGGAGACGAAGCGGCTCTTTTTGCGGGCGATTTGTTTAACGCCTACGCGAGATACGCCGAACTTCGCGGGTATAAATTTGAGATCGTAAGCCAAAGCGAGGGCAATACGGGCGGCTTTAAAGAGATTATTTTACTGATAAAGGGCAAAGGAGCGTACTCGAGGCTCAAATTTGAGGGCGGCACTCACCGCGTTCAGCGCGTGCCCGAGACCGAGAGCCAAGGCCGCGTGCACACCTCTGCAGTCACGGTCGCTATCATGCCCGAGGTCGAAGATAGCGAGATCGAGATAAATCCAAACGACCTTCGCATTGACGTTATGCGTAGCTCAGGCCACGGCGGACAGTCGGTAAATACGACCGACTCGGCGGTGCGCATCACCCATATCCCCACAGGCATCGTCGTCACGAACCAAGACGGCAAAAGCCAGCACAAAAACAAAGAAGCCGCGATGAAGGTGCTAAAAGCGCGCCTTTACGAGATACAAGAAGAAGAGCGCGTAGCCAAAGAAACCAGCGAGCGCAAAAGCCAAGTCGGCACGGGCGACCGCTCGGGGCGTATCCGCACCTACAACTTCCCGCAAAACCGCATCAGCGACCACCGCATAAATTTGACGCTTTACCGCCTCGACGCGATAATGGCGGCGGGACTTTTCGACGAGATCATCGAGCCTCTCATCGCGCATTATCAAGCCGAAGCGATTTCGGAAACTGAAATTTAACCCGAATTTATGCAGATTACCCTATACCCCCGACACCAAAAAAGCTCGTTTTGATTGCGCAACCTTTGATCCGAAAACCGCAATCCACCCGATTCACCGACTTAAATTTGCTTAAACTACCGCTTGAAAATTTCAAAAACGAAAAAATTCGGCAAGGACAAATAGCCTCTCTCCTTAAATAAACTTATCGTCTCGACAAAACGATATACAATTTTATTTCCCACAGACCCTAATTTAGATGAGCAAAATTTGCTAAATTTTACAGAATTTCTGCTAAAACCAGATTATCTCAAAGTCCGAATTCGGTGCGGATATATTGATTTACGATGCGACGACGCTACTATTTTTAGTATACGTAGCCGTCTTGCTAAATGCAAAAACGCAAACTCATTCGCTTACTAAAATTTTAGCTCGTTATTTTATAAATTTCTATCGTAGCGACATCGTTTTTTGATCGGGATTCGTTCCTGCCGCCGCTCAGGAATACTAAAAATTTTAAGCGCAGCCAGTCGATGAAAATGCCGCATTTTTCGCGTGCGCATAAATTATGTAAGCAAATTTGAATAAATTACGCATTTGTCATAACTATACGGCTATTATCGATTTCAAAGAAAAAGTTAAGGCGATCTAAGGCGGATTTTACCGCCTTAAATTTATTTTTTCGTGTCGGTTTTAGAGCCGCTTTTCGCGGTCGATTTCGTGGTTTTAGCCGGATCGTTTATCCTTAAAAGCTCGTTTGTGCCGTCCAGATAGAGCCTTGCCGCCTCTTTTACATCATCGTTAGTTACCGCTTCGATCGCTTTTTCATACTGATCTATCGTCCAGATCGGCTGATCGTAAAGCACATTAGACAGGATATTTCGCGCCCAAAATTCAGGCTGATCATAGTTCTTTTTGATGCCGATTCGCGCCGCTTTTTTGTAGTTGGCCAGATGCACGGCCTCTAGCGCGCCCTTTTGCTTGATGTCTGCGATGATCTTTTTTATGTCCGTCACGATGCTTTGCGTGTTTTGCGGAGCGCAAGTAAATGAGATATTTGCGACCGAGTTAGCGTAAGGGTAGCGATTTAGCGAAATACCGACCAAAAAGCCGTAGGTTTCGCCCTTATCCTCGCGTATCTTCTCTCTTAGCGCCGTTGCCAGCACGTTTGATAACGCTTGAGCTTTGAGCGAATTTTCGCGCGAATACTCAACCTTTCGGCTCGTCATATTTAGTAAAACATCGCTTCGTTGCGTGGTTTGGTAGTCGCGCCTAAACTCCTGCTTGCCGCTTAACGGTCGCACGCCGTCATCTACGAAGTTTTCGCCCTTGCTTGCAGGCAGATTGGCGACGTAAATTTGAGCCAGCCTTTGCGTCTCCTCGACATCCAGATCGCCGACCAAGATAAAGGTAAATGCGCCGCCGTTAAATTTGTCCCGCACGATATCGCGCAAATTTTGCAAATTTAACGCCTCTATGTCCTCTTTTCGTATCGGTTTGGTTCGAGGGTTGTCGTTATAATAAAATTTAGTAAATTCGGTATTAAATTTATAGCTCGGTAAATTTTGCCGTTTAGCTAGAGCGTCGATTTGGCTGGTTTTTATGCGCTCTAGCACTTTTTCGTCAAACCTCGGCGAGTTAAATTCTAAATTTATAATGCCAAACAGCGCCTTTAGGTCTTCCTTGCCCGTCGAGCCGTAAAACCCTTGCGAAAGCGCGTCTATTCGCCTCTCGTAGCTTATATGCTTGCCGCTTAGTATCTTTGAGATTTGGTAGTTGGTATATTTATCCACTCCGCTTTCGTTGGCCAGCTGCACGCCAAAAGTCCCCCATCTAGGCTCTTTTAAATTCGACGTTCCGCCCTTTGCGACGGCGGCGAAAGAGATGAAATTCTCGCGCGTTTTGACCTGCTTTAAAACAAGTGCCGCGCCGTTTTCGAATTTGACGGTATAAATGCCCAATCTCTCGTCAAATTCTTTACTCACAGCCGGTTTTGGCTGCAAGCTCTCGTCTATCAAAGTTTGGGTTAAATTTTCGCTTTTCATATGTCCGTCGTAGGCCACGGCGTCTTTTTCTATCTGCTCGAATTTGTCCTTATCTAGCTTATAGTCTTTTGCGCTAAAGACGCTCACGCGTTTGTCGGGGATGGCTAAAATGCGCTTAAATTCGGCATTTACTTCATCAAGCGTTATCTCGTTTAGAAGCTTTACGCCAAGATCTCTACTATCTTTGTCGCTTAAGATTATCGCGCCCGAATTTAGCGAATCTACTATCTCGTCGGCGTAGTCGGAGGTCTTTTTGGTTTTTGAGCGTTTAAATTTTATCTCGATGGATTTTATAAAATTTTTCTTCGCATCCTCAAAGTCGCTCGCGCTAAAGCCGTATTTTTCCACGCCCTTTATCACGCCTAACATATCTTTTAGCGCACCGTCAAAATCGCCGTTTATCGCCTTTATCTCAAAGCTATACATAGTTTGTTTATTTTGCAAGCCAGGCCTTGAAAAACCGACGTTTAGTACCGAGTTTTGCTCGGTTCGCTTTTGCTGATAGAGCATCGAGAGCATGCTTGAGATGTATGAATTTACTAAAATTCGGCGCGCGCCGGCTTCGTCGATTCGTGCCGAATAGTCATCAAAAAAACTCAGTCTAATGAGATTTATGCCAACCTCGCTCGCATCGTAGTTAAAGATGTTTAAGCCATTTTTAAAACGGATGGTTTTATCCGGATGAACGTAGTCGTTCGTGTTTTTGGCCTCGCTTAAATTTTGCTTTATAAGCGTTTGTATTTGCGTGGCGTTAAAGTCGCCTACGGCTACGAATTTCATAAATCTAGGCTGATAGAGCTTATGATAAAAGGCCTTTATCTTCGCCGCATCAACGCTGCGAACGACGTTCATATCGCCGATAGGCGCACGGTCCAGATAGATGCTGCCGGCAAAAAGATCCTTAGACTGCTGCTGATACAATCGGTAGCTAGGCGTATTTCGCGAGCGCTCCTCCTCGATGATGACGCCGCGCTCCTTTTCAAGCTCATTCGGATCAAATTCTATCCCGTCCATCCAGTTGTTAAACACTTTAAAGGCGTTCTTTAAATTTTCATCGTTTATAGTTATATTTAGTTGATAAGCCGTCAGATCGTAACTCGTATACGCGTTTAGATCCGCTCCAAAAGATACGCCCAGCTTTTCAAGTTGTTTAATCAGCTCATTTTTGCTAAAGTCGCGGCTGCCGTTAAACGCCATATGCTCCACAAAGTGCGCAAGTCCGCTCTCGTCTTGCGCTTCATCGGTCGAGCCGCTATCTATTATCAGCTCAAAATGAGCCGAGTCTTTAGGCAGCCGGTTCTCTTTGATATAGTATTTTAGCCCGTTTTCAAGCTCGCCGGAGACGATGCTCGGGTCTTGTTTTAACGCAAAAAGGCTGATACAGCTCAGCGCGAAAAGTAAAAATTTTCTCATCTTTTTCCTTTGTCGTAAAATAGTGCGGCGATAAAGCCGTAAATACCAAAAATCGCGATACAAGCGGCTTTGGCAACCGATTTTCGTTTATGAAATTTAAGCCGGCAAACAAAAAACGCAAGCGCCGGCGAAAATACGCTCTTTGCGCTAAATTCGCTAAATTTAAGGCTGCGATAACGGCTCTTATGAGCTATTTTCGTTTCAAACGGTAAAACGCAGCCTTTTAAACAGCAAAGACTCGAAAGCAAAATCATACGCAAATCTAAAGCGGTCTCAAACGGATCGTAGCCAACGCTTGGCAAAGGGATAAATTTATAGTCGTCATAGCTTACCAGCCCAAACTCGCTTTTTGCGACGACGAGCGCATAGGATTCGCATTTAGCGGCGTGCGTCTCGCCCGATACTCTAACCCGAGCCCGCTCTTCGCTTTTGCCCTTGCCGGATCGCAACGCACCGCAAGGCGATACGGCTTGGTTGTTTGATACGCTTTGACTCGGATGCGAAGTAGCGGGAGCGCGCCTCGCTACCGACTGCAGGGCTAGCTCCCGAGTAGTTTGCGTAGGGTTTTGGTTATTTATGCTCGGCAAAATTTGATTTAAGCTAATCGTTCGCATTTTAAGAGCTTCGTCTTTTTCGGCAAGCGAGATTTCGTATCGGCTAAAACATACGCCGGATATGTCGCGCCCGAATGCAGAGCAAACGAGATACCAAAAGATAGCGATACCGCGTTGCCGATTTTATTTTTGATGTGCATCATTTTCCCTCTTATTTTTGCGGGATCGATTTATAAAACCGCAAAAAGAGCTTATTGTAGCATTTTACGGCTTTAAAGTATGAATATCCGCAAAATTTTAGTCTAAAACATTAAATTTCGATAAATTTTACCGCTTTAGGCCGGCCTTCTAGGCAAAACCGGCGACTCGCTCCATAAAAAGCGTTGTTAAGATCAAGCTTTGGGTAGCGGCCTATTCTTTGCCTAGCATATTATCGATGCCAAGACTTATAAACGCAGCCATATTTTGACGATTTATACCGATGATCCATTATCGTATCTTGGTTAAAGCGCTTGCCCAGCTCTAAATTTTCGTAGTTGTCGTATGCCGCCTATGGACTAAATTATCACACTCATCAAGCCGGTCGTACCGACGCCATAACCTCGGCGTTTCGGCGGTTTTGCTGCGTATGTATAAATAAATTAGCATCGCCGATGATCATCAAAAGATTAGAATTTTAAAATAAAATTTTAATAAAATTATGATTTTTTAAAGCTCGGCGTTTTCTAATAATATTAAGTATAATTTTATCTAAATTTAATTGCGCATTAGATATCATCCTACTTAATTTTTTGATAAGGATTTACATTGTTTTCATCGTTTTTTTTAAACAGAAAGTGGGTATTGTGGGCTTATTTGGGACTTGTCTTTTTGATATCCTCGACATATATCCAAGTCGAATTTATCGTAAAGATAAATCAGTGGACAAAAGGCTTTTATGATATT
The DNA here is from genome assembly GCF_004803795.1 of Campylobacter rectus. NCBI lineage: Bacteria > Pseudomonadati > Campylobacterota > Epsilonproteobacteria > Campylobacterales > Campylobacteraceae > Campylobacter > Campylobacter rectus. The sequence goes on from NZ_CP012543.1 coordinate 2,461,951, forward strand.
TTTCAAAATATCAAAGATCATACGATAGATGATTTTTGGGGTAAAATTTTCCAGTTCGCAAGCTATGCTTTCCCGTATATTTTTATCGCTACACTAACCAACTACTTTACTAGAATTTGGGTTTTTAAATGGCGCGAGGCGATGACTTTTGAATACATAAAATACTGGCAAAACGTAAAAACCGACGTAGAAGGCAGCTCGCAACGTATGCAAGAGGATGTTTATCGCTTCGCCCGCGTTCTTGAAAGCCTCGGCGCACAGATAGTAGATTCCATAATGACGCTAATCGCCTTTATACCGATACTTTGGGGACTAAGCAAACAGGTAAAAGTGCCATATATGGAAAATGTCGAAGGCTCGCTCATCTGGATAGCCATCGTAGTTAGCGTGGGCGGATTAGCCATATCGTGGCTCGTTGGTATAATGCTTCCGGGGCTTGAATACAACAATCAAAAAGTCGAAGCCGCCTTTCGTAAAGAGCTGGTTTATGCGGAAGACGACAAGCAAAACTACGGAAAGCCGGAGACTCTCGGCGGCCTTTTTAAAGACCTCAAATACAACTACAACCGCTTATTTTTACACTACGGATATTTCGACCTTTGGAGATACTCATTTGGCCAAAGTATGATGCTCGTGCCGCTTATCGCAATGGGGCCGAGCGTGCTAAGCGGAGCTATAACTTTTGGCGTGATGATGCAGGCAAATAACGCATTTCGCCAAGTGCGCGGCAGCTTAAATATCTTTATGAGCAACTGGACGGTTATCACCGAGCTTCGCTCGATTTATAAGCGTCTTAGCGAATTTGAGATCAACATACAGTATCGCGGCAAAAGAGCCAAAGAGCTACCCGAAGACATCGCCGATATCAAAGATAGCGTGCTTTAAATTTCACTATGGCGAACATTTGCATAAATTCGGCAAATTTCGCCATCTCTACCGCCCCGCTTTTTCGGTCGAATTTAGCAAAGCCAGGCTCCTCCTTTTTCTCCTTTAACGGCCTTGCTTCGCTAGTTTAAGCATATTGCACGCGCATTTAAAGCTCGGTTTGCAGGCCCTTAAGGCGCTCGCCCGAGAGCTCGAAGCTTGCGAGGCGACGTAGCCTTTTAGAAAAACGCCGACTCCGCGCTCCCCGCGGCACAGGCGTCTTTGTAGATCGTAAAAGTCTTCGCGCCGTCCTTGTAGCCCGTTAGCCCTTTGGCGTAAAACTCCGCGGCAAAGTAGCATGCCGGCGCGCGCCGCCCGAGTAGCTTTTTGGTGCGGCGAGCGTTTTGTAGCTCGCGGCGTCGCCTTTATTGATACTCAGCCTCGTCTATCGCGGCGTTTGCGAGCGCGGCCGCTGCGGCGAGTATCCAAAATTTCCTCATTTTTTCTCTAGTTCTTTTAAATTTTTAAATCTATAAATCCCGTTTTTCACCCGCTCGAAAATTTTGCGGCTCTCAAGCAGTTTTATCGTTTCTATCGCGGTGGGCTTGCTGGCGTCCGTCCGCTCGCAAATATCCGAAATCTTAACGCTTATGAAGCCGTTTTCGTCCGCATTTTGGGCTAAAAATAAAATGATCTCCATCTTTTTCTCGCCCAAAATTTGACCGAAAATCTCCCTCTCTAACTCCGTCATCGCGCTAAATTTACTTGTATTCTATCAGTTTAAAGTATTTTTTCGCGACGGGATCGAGCGAGAAAATAGCGTAATCCCCGGACTTTTCTATATCCGCGCTCTGGGGGAATTTACCCTCGTCTATATAAAACGCCCCCTCCAGCCGCACTTCGCCGCCGGCGCATTTAGCCGTTTCGTCCCAGAGGTATTCCCATTTGTATTTTTCGCCCTCTTGCGAGTTAAGCGCTTGCAAAAGCAAAAAATTCTCGCGGCCGTCCTTTGCCTTGTAGACCATCGTTAGGTCGCCCGATTTTACGCCTGCGTTCGTACCGCCGTCAAAGTCGTTAGAGTCGTAGTTTTGGCCGCTGTATTCGATGCGAGCGCCGCCTGCTAGTTCGTAGGTTTCGGATATGTAGTTTCCGTATTGCCCGTCTTCGCGATTCGGCGCTTCTTTCGCGAGCGCTTCTAAACTGTTTTTATTTGCGCAGTAGCCCAAATTTAGCTTCACGATCTCGTCCTTGTTTGCCTTTAAAAACGCTCCCAGCTCCGTAATCGACTTTACGTCCGAGAGGAAAATATTCGCGCTTTTTATCTCTTTGGCGCCCAAAAACACTGCAAGCGCAAGCGATAAAACGATGATTTTTTTCATTTTTTACTCCTTAAAATGATCCTAATTTTACTAAATTTTAGCTTATTTTACGGCTCTTGCGATACAATACGCCAAATTTAACAAAGGATCAAATTTGAAACTAATCAGCTGGAACGTAAACGGACTGCGCGCGGTCGCCGCTAAAGACGGCTTTGCTTGGCTAGAGGAGCAAAAGCCCGATTTTTTGGGCCTTCAGGAGATCAAGGTGCGCGAGAGCGACGTGCCTTCGGAGATTTATAAACTCGGATTTAACGAAATCAGCGTAAATTCAGCCACTCGCGCTGGGTATTCTGGCGTGATGAGCCTGGCAAAATTTGCCTCCGTGACGCAAAAGGCGGCGTTTTTCGACGACGACGAGGGGCGAGTTTTGGAGCATCGATTCGGCAACGTCGCGCTTTTTAACATCTACTTTCCAAACGGCCAAAAAGACGAGGCGCGTCTAGCCTACAAGATGGACTTTTACGCTAAATTTTTAGCCTACGCCCAGGAGCTCGTAAAGCAGGGCAAAGACGTGATATTTTGCGGCGACGTAAACACCGCGCACCGCGAAATCGACCTCAAAAACCCAAAAGCAAACGCCAAAACCTCGGGCTTTTTGCCCATCGAGCGCGCGTGGCTGGACGAGGTCGTCTCGCACGGTTTTATCGACACCTTTCGGCACGTGCGCGGCGACGCGGTGGACGCGTATTCGTGGTGGAGTTACCGCTTTAACGCTCGCGCCAAAAACGTCGGCTGGAGGATCGATTATTTTTTCATTTCGGCAAGCCTCAAAGACCGCTTAAAAGACGCGTTTATCCTGAGCGATATCACGGGCTCTGATCACTGCCCCGTCGGCATCGAGATCGATTTGGACAGGCTTTGCTAAAAGAAATCTCGCTTTATTTCGCGTCGGCGTTTTTTGAGATTTTGGGCCGCTTTAGCTTTTGGGCGTATTTTAGGCTGGGCAAAAGCGCGCTGTTTTTGGGGCTCGGCGGTGCGTCGCTCGCGGCGTTTGCTTATATTTTGACGCGGGTAAATTTAGACTTCGTCGGACGCGCCTACGCCGTCTACGGCGGTATCTACATCGTCTCGTCGCTACTTTGGCTGCATTTTGTAGAAAAGCAAGCCTTTACAAATGGGACTTAATCGGCGGCGCAATTTGCCTGCTTGGCGCTTGCGCCTTGCTTTACGGCGGCAGGGGTTAAATTTAACCAACGGCTTAATTAAATCTAGGCGACGGCTGGCTCGCAACCTTATAAATTCGCTGCGTTCACATCCGAATCTGCGTAAATTCGGTCGCGCCTGCGCTATGTATCCTTAAATTTAGCCCTTAGCAGCGCGCTAAGCTCGCTCCAGGTATGCGAATAATGCCCCCTGCTTTCAAAGCCGCAGCCGCTGATTTTGCTCTCCAGTATGGGCGTTAGATCGCCGTCTGCTACGTATTTAAAATAAAATTCGCGCAAATTCGGAAAATTGGCTAAAAATTTCAAATTTTCCACGTTAAAGCGCGCGTCCAAACGCTCTAGCAACCCCAGCCGCACGCCCTGCATCGCCGCGCTATTAAGCAGCCTGCAGCGCTCAAAGCTCAGCTGTTTCAGCTTTTTTAGGCCGTTTAGCTCGCTTATATTAGTAAGCCTAGGCGCGGAAAATACGCTCAGATGCTCCAGTTCGCCGCAGCCCTTTATGCCTTCTAGGCTCGTAACCTTCGAGAAATTAAGCTCCAACCGCTCAAGCTTTGGCGTATCGCGAAAAATACCTAGATTTTCGTGCGAGAGTTTTGAAATTTTAGCGCAGCGCAAGGCGGGCGGCAGGCGGTTAAATTTCATCCTTTTGTTTTGTGCCGCTTCAAGCGCTTCTAAATTTTTAAAACGCGAGAAATCAAGCTCGAACTCGGCGTTTTCAAAAAGGCGCAAAGCCCGCATCGCAGTGTCGTAAAGCGCCTCCGCGCCCTTTACTTCGCCGATTTTAAAATTTTCCCAGATCTCTAAAACCTCCATTTCGGGAAAGCTTTCAAACGCGCTAAAATCAAGCGAAAAAGGCGTGCCCCCGTTGCCTACAATCGAAACGGCGCGGATGTCGTGTTTTTGGCGAAGGCTATGCCCTTAGCAAGCCTACTAGGCGGATAGATCTCGACTCTAGCGTCTTTGCCGTTTGAGGGCATAGGAGTATACGGATAGCGTACGCCGTAAGGCGAACCGGTGTCTATGATTTTAAATTTTTCGTTCATAAAAACTCCTTGAACTTATCTTTCATCCGCCGACTGCGCTTAAATTTACGCCGGCTTAGCGCCCAATTTTAACAAATCGATCAAGAAAATTTTAGCAAATTTACGCTTACGGCAAAAGCTAAACTAGTCCGCTAAACCCCAAATTTAGCCTTTAACTCAAAAACCCGTGATCTAAAAGGTGCGTGATTAAAATTTTAAATCCAAGTGCAATGAGGATCGCGCCGCCTAAAATCAGCGCCTTTTGCTCCAAAAACTCTCCCGCGAATTTACCGACGTAAAACGCCGCGACGCTAAGCGCGAAGCAAACTATCCCGATCACGGCGGCGCTAAACCGGATGTCAGCGGCTGTAAAACTCAGCGTCACGCCGACGGCTAGCGTGTCGATGCTGGCGGCAAACCCGCCCCAAAGCAGCGTCTTCGTATCAAGGCTCACGGCCTGCGCGGGCTCGTTTCTACAGGCTTCGCGGATCATTTTTACGCCCAAAAAACCCAAAATCGCAAATGCGATGAAATGATCGATCTGCGCGATAAATCTCGCAAACGCAGCACCCCAAAAGTAGCCCGCAAGCGGCATCGCCGCCTGAAAAAACCCAAAAACTGACGCGATAAATAAAATCTTTGATAGCACGAGATTACGGTATTTTGCGCCGTTTGCGATACTAAGCGCGGCCGCGTCCATAGCAAGCGCGACAGAGAGAAGTAAGAGCTCCATTTCGTCCTTTCAAAAAGGCTAATTTTAGCTTAAAATTTACTTCTTGCGGCCAATCTTGCTCAAATTTGCAGCTAAATTTGACGCCCCAAATCGCCCGCGTTTTGATAGGCGCAGTCGCTTAAATTTACGCGCAAAATAACTTACCGATTTTGCTCGACTTTTTGCGCGCGCGATGAAGTCCGCTAAATTTACGCTAAAATCGCTCAAGCCCAAGCGCGTAAAATTTAAAATGCTAGCCGAATTTGCCGCTCAAATAAATAGCGCGTGAAGCTACGCGCTATGAGTTGGTTTTGCACCTTAGACGCCCTGCCTGCTCGGACAGGTAGGGGCGTTAAATTTAACGGCTCTCTCGGGTAAAATTTAAGGTGCGAAAATCAGGTTTTGCGGAACCGAATTTAATAAATCTAATAAATCGTCGCTCAAAAGCCGCAAAATTATCGCCGGCGGATAAAATCGGCGACAAATTTAGCCTACCGCGCCGTAAAGATGCGGGTAAATTCGCCCTAAAAAGGACAAAATTTACCCGTTTAAAAGCCGAGTTTTAATATCATAACCGCCGAATTTTACTTTAAGGAAAAATCGATGAAGAAAAGTTTGATCTTATGCGCGGTTTTGCTCACAGCTTGGGCGCAGGCGGCAGGCTGGCAAGAGGCTCTAAATCAAGGCGCGCAGATACTGGGCGCGGCAAACTCGGGCGACTACAAAAGCGCGGTTAGCACGGCTCTAAACGCGGCCGTTAAGGAGCTGTCAAACGGGGGATTTCTAAACAACGCCACGGCTAAAATCCCGCTGCCAAAGAGCCTGGAAACGGCTGCAAATTTGGCTAAAAAAGTAGGCGGCGAAAAGTGGGCGAACGAGCTCGTAACCTCGATAAATAACGCCGCGAGCGCAGCCGTGCCGGGAGCTGCGGACGTATTTTCGGGCGTGATAAAAAACATGAGCGACGCGGACGTGAAAAAGGTGCTAGAAGGCGGCAAGGATAGCTTTACGAAGTTTTTGCAACAAAACTCGAGCCAGAAGCTGCAAGCCGTGTTTAAGCCGATCATTACCAAGATGATGAGCGACAATACCTTCGCAACCGCCTATAACGGGCTAAATTCGTTCGTCGCGGGTAGCGCGCTGGCAAAATCCGACGCCGCAAAACAGCTAAAAGGCATCGCTACTAGCATGGGCGCGGGCGAATACATCCCGCAAGAAAACGAGGATCTAAACGACTACATCACGCGCAAGACGCTAGACGGGCTCTTTAACGTGATGAGTGAGAAAGAAAGCTCGCTAAGAGGCGGCGCGGTCGAGCAGGGCACGAAGATCCTGCAGGGAATTTTTAAGTAAAATCATAAGGGAGAATAGTGAAAAATAGTTTGGAATTTCGCGCCGACGTAGGCATGATATTTGTTGCGATAGTCTTTGGTCTGGGCTATCTGCCTACCTCGCTCGCGCTCGCGACTAACGGAGTTTTCGGCGTTTTGTTTTGGAGATTTTTGCTAGCGGCGATCATAGCCGGGGCGATATTTTATAAAAAGCTAAAAGACGTAAGCGCGCCTGATATAAAATCGGGCGTGATCTTGGGTCTGTTTTTGTTCGCGGGATTCGTGAGCCAGACTTTTGCGTTTAAGTACGCCGACACCTCGTCCGTAGCCTTTATCATCGGGCTAAACGTGGCTTTGGTGCCTTTTATCGCGGGGGGGCTTTTTAGGCATAAAATTTACTCCTACGCGTATGTGGGCGTGGCGTTTGCGGTGGCGGGACTTTATATGATAGGCGATACGAAGGTGGGCTTTGGGCTGGGCGAAATTTTGGCTCTGGTTTGCGCCTGCGCATACTCCTTTCACATCGTGCTAACAAACCGCCTAGTGCAAAAATGCGACCTCGTAAATATGGTCTATTTTGAAATTTTAACCCTGATCGCGCTTTGTTTTGCGGCCATTTTGGTTTTTGAGGACGCTAAAATCGCGCCCGTCGTGGACAAGGCATTTATCATAGCGATGCTAGTCGTGGGCGTGCTGGGCACGGCGTTTGCGTTTTTCGCGCAGGCGTTGATGCAAAAATTTACCACGCCGGTTAAAACGGCGATATTTTTCACGCTAGAGCCCGTAACCGCAGGAGCGATGGGGTATTTCATCGGCGCCGAGGACATCAGCGCATATAGGCTTTGCGGCGCGGCGCTTATCTTAGTTGGAGTTTTGATTAGCGAGATAGGCAGCTACCTGCGCGCCAAAAAGGAAAATTTAGCTTAAAATTTGGCGGGTTTTGCTTGCCGTTTCGTCCGCGACAAAACCTCGCCGCAAAATCAAATTTATAAATTCGCCTCTAAATTTACTCTCGCGGCGATTTTGACGCAAATCTTTTAAAATCGCCTCTTAAATTTAGCTTTAAATTTATCGTCGTTTTCGCCCGCCGCTAAGACGGCGGCGACTTTTAAATTTGACGCGATAAAGCCCGAATTTAGTCAAATTGCGTTAAATTTGCCCCTTAAATTTAGCTAAAGAAATCAGATGAAAAAATCAACCGAATTTAAGGCCGACTTCGCGCTGTTCGTGATCGCGGTGGTCTGGGGCGTGACGTTTTTGCCGATGGCGCAGACGCTAAAGACCAACAGCGTTTTTACGCTTTTGTTTTGGAGGTTTTTGATCTCGGCCGTTTTGATGGCTCTCATAAGCCTCAAATTTACGCGAAAAATCGACCGCAATTCGTTAAGATTCGGCGCATTTTTAGGCGCGCTTTTGTTTGCGGCCTTTACGCTTCAGACCTTTGCTCTAAAATACGCCCTAAGCTCCACCGTCGCCTTTATCACGGGACTAAATGCCGTCTTTACGCCCTTTATCGCGCTTGCGTTTTTCGGACAAAAGGTCGTCGTTTACGCCTTTATCGGCGCGTTTTTGTCGGCGGCGGGGCTTTATTTGCTAACGGGCAGCGAGCTGGGTTTTGGCGTCGGCGAGGGGCTTAGCGTCGTTTGCGCGCTAGGCTTTGCGCTACATATAATTTTCACGGGCGTTTTGGTGCGCAGGTGCGAGCTGTACTGGATGGTGAGCGCGCAGTTTGCGGCCGTGGCGGCGCTTTGTTTCGTTGCCGCGCAGATTTTCGAGCCTCGAGGCGTCGTGCCCGTTTTGGATGAGGCGTTTTTCATCGCGGTCGCGGTAACGTCGGTGTTTGCGACGGTTTTGGCGTTTTTCGTGCAAACCGCGGCACAGCGCTACACGACGCCCGTTAAAACCTCGCTCATCTTTACCTTTGAGCCCGTGAGTGCGGGAATCGTGGGGTATTTCGTCGGCGGCGAGATACTAAGCGGTGTGCAGATAGCAGGAGCCGGGCTCATACTCTTTGGCATCGTCGTTAGCGAGGTGGGCAGCTACTATAAAAATAAAAAATCTCGAAACGAGCGGAACTAACGGCCGTTTTCGCGGTCAATCTAACCTCTAAAATTCTTAAACCGGCTATGTATTTGCTTTTTAACTTCGCTGGCTACCGTCGACTAAAAGCCTTAGACCTCCCGTTGCCCTACAAGAACATAGGTTTCATCGTAACTTACCGATGCTTGAGCTTAAATCCGCTTACTATAATACTATCACTATCGCTCCCAAGAAGTGAGGATATGAACTCCACATCCTCACGGCATAATTATAATAGGACAAATTTTTAAAACAACTCATCATCCATAGGTTCTCTGGCATTTATAGAGCCTAACTTACTTGAAGCTTTATACTCTTTATAATTTTTCTTAGCCTCATTTAAAGATACTACATTGGGCTCTATTATTTTATCAGGGTTGTTTATAGCCTCAGTATTGTATTGCCAAAAACAAACGGGACAAACATCTTGTATTAAATTCTTATCCTCTTTATCTACTATGGTTAGATATCCGCAGCAAGGACATTTTATCCTTTTATCCGCAAATTCCTCTTTAGTAGGAGGACGAACAAAATGCAAAAATCTTTCTTCCATCGCTCCCATCTTTTTATAGTTTTCTTTAGCTTGATTTAAGGATACCGAATTCGGTCCTATTGATATATTTGGGCGAGAATTTGAGGTGCTGTCAAATTGCCAAAAACAAACTTTGCAAATATCTATGCAAAATCCGTCATTCGCATTTATTTCCATAGTTAAGTATCCGCAGCAAGGACATCTGATCATATTATACTCCTTTCACTTTGGTGCAACAGCCGTCATCCTATCTCATCATCCATAGGCTCTCTGGCATTTATAGAGCCTAACTTACTTGAAGCTTTATACTCTTTATAGTTTTTCTTAGCCTCATTTAAAGATACCACATTGGGCTCTATTATTTTATCAGGGTTGTTTATAGCCTCAGTATTGTATTGCCAAAAACAAACGGGACAAACATCTTGTATTAAATTCTTATCCTCTTTATCTACTATGGTTAGATATCCGCAGCAAGGACATTTTATCCGTTTATCCGCAAATTCCTCTTTAGTAGGAGGACGAACGCAATCCAAGAGTCTTTCTTCTATCGCTCCCATCTTTTTATAGTTTTCTTTAGCTTGATTTAAGGATACCGAATTTGGCCCCCTCGATCTATCGGGATCACTATTTGAAATATTATCAAATTGCCAAAAACAAACAGGACATATATCTATGCAAAATCCGTCATTCGCATTTATTTCCATAGTTAAGTATCCGCAGCAAGGACATCTGATCATCTTATACCCCTTTCATTGTGGTGCATATTTTTTTATTTCACCCAACCAATAATCCAGCTTGTCATCCGGTATATAATATGTAGAGATACCTCCATACTGATTTATTATACCAAATTCATTAGTAGCAGTATCAAACTGAAAATATGTTCCTTCTTGCGTTGTAAAAGATTGCATCGTCGGAGTGGGAGGTTTGCTGAAAAAATATCTAGCAGCCTCTAAATATTCTTCTTGGGTAGCAAAGCCAAAATTCTTGTTATGATCCTTAAAATGTTTTGGCAGACTTGCTTTTCTTAGAAAATCCATACTAATATCTCTATCTCCACCAAATTCTTTAAATCCAACACCGATATTATTGCCCATACCAGGTCGGCTTGAACCGCCGCTTTCAACGACTCCCGGTCGATTTCCGGTCCAACCGCCCGAACCGCCGCCTTTACTTCCACCGCCTTTGCCGCCACCGCCGCCACCGCCACCGAGGACACCTGTGTGACAACATTTGCATTCGCTTCTATTTTCATTGGAAAATACTTCAAAATCAGGTTGTTTATAACCTAAAATATTATCCGAATGATTATTTAAATTCGAAGTATCGGCAGTAATAATTCTTTTTTTTGCTTGAATGGAAAATTTATCGGCGTGAATAAATCGTTTATTGTTGGATCCAACTCCATCTTCATTACCGATTAAAACTATAGCCCCTTTAAACATTCCTCCTATATATGAGCTATCGATGGTTACCAGAGGCTCGTTTTTTTCTCGTATATGTCCCTTTTTGTCCGCTACTCCGGCATTTAGCTTTATATGCTTAGCCCAAACATCGGCGTTAATCTTAATTACATTTGCAATTATTTTGGTATAGTCGCTTTGCATATCGTTAAAGCCTGCGCCGACTATATTTACGCTCTTGCTCTGCTTGGTTAGTTCAAGAGCATTAATATTCTTGCCGTCAAATATAGGGTTGGCCGTTGTTATTGTGGTAGATCTGGCATTTATAATATTTAATCCATCGATTGTTATACCGCTTGGATTAGCCATTATCAGATCCGCCCTTTTGCCGGCTATCTCAAGATTTCCATTTAAAAAACTAGGTCTATTAGAATTAATTTTATTAACAATTAAATCGGCAGACCCATTAATAAGATTTCTATTTCCTCTAATCAGTTCTCCGTTTGATGTTCTAGATTTTTTACTTGAATTATTTAGAACTACGCCATCTTTAGGAATATCAAACCTAAGATATTCGTTAAAGGATATTCCATTCTCATTTGGAGCAGAAATATTAACTATCGTATTGCCTTTATGAGAATGAGTGATTTTCGGCCGATGATTTATAGGCGCATTTCTATCCGGAATAACTTCATCGTATCCAAAAGAACCTGATATAAAAAATACTAAAAGCAAACAAAAAATTTTGCTGAACGAATAATGCCTCATTTATTATCCTTTTAAAATTTGTAGTTTAGATTAAAATTAAAAGAAACTTTATCAGTATGAAAATTATCGGGTTTATATAATGGAAATCCCGTAAAAACATCATACGATAAATCACAATGCGGTTTAAAACCTCCCCTGAGCCCTATGCCATATCCTGCGATAGTTTTATTCGTGATATATTTTGCGTCACCTCCCGATACTTTTCCTATATCTAGCGCTAAATAAACATTATGATCTAAAAAATATTGATAAGTTAGATTATTTCTTAAATAATATCCCTTTTCTCCGCCCAAATTTGACTTGCCGTCAAATCCTCTTACACTATATTTTCCACCGATTAAAAGATAATCTCTTATTATCAAAGGGGTCTTATTCCATCTTGCATACAAGTTGACATCGTAAGTTATGGGGAGTTTGCTTATTTTTGTTTCCATTCCGGCATTTAAAGAAAAGATTTTCATTCTGCTAGTGCCTTGATTAAAATCTTCTTCAGGTGCTTTTAATGAACCTAGCATCCCGGTTCCTCTCTTATAAGACAAATCAAATTTAAAAGCTGCATTGTTTAAAATAAAGTAAGATTTTAAGCCAAAAATATAGCCCGCCATTCTCCTTCTTTGATTATCTAGTTCGTATTTTTCTATAAAATTTTTACTATTTCTTTGCCATAACTTAAAATATAGGCTATTTTTAGATATTTGATTTCTAAAATAAGTATAATTCAAAGCAAAATTTCTGCTGGTATTTTTCCCGCTATACATATAAGTTCTAATACTTCCTGCCAACGGCTGATTATAGGTGTATCTATTTTCTGTGTATTCTAATAAAAAATATCCAAAAGGTATAGTCAAGCTATAATAGCCATTGTATGTTTTTCCTCTTTTAAAATCTTGATCATATAAAGAGCTTGTTTTATCTGCTTGTGATATATTTTTGGCTTGCGAGATAAAAAGAGATTCATTAAAACCAAAAATATTGGAAAATCCGATAGAGGCATCACCTTGATATTTTCCGGTTTCATTGCTACCTGAATTATCAATTGAAATTTGAAAAGTTACAGACGGCAGTTCTTTTTTATCGATATAAATGTCTGTAAAATTCTCCTTTGTTGCAGGCTTAAGGTATATTTTCGGGGTGTATAAAGAAACGCCATTGATATTTTCTAGCGCCTGTTCTATGTCTCTTAAATTTAATATTTCTTGATTTTTATTTTTTCCAAAAGCACCAAAAAGAGAAAGTTTATTTTTTAGATTATTTGTATTATTTATTGATATTTTATTGATTTTGCCTAAATTTAGATTTAGTTTCATAGTATTATTTTCAGGATCAATGTTTGAAAATTTGACATTAGTTGTGATGTAGCCTTGCTTAATAATTTTATTGTTGAGCAAATTTAAAATAATACTTATACTTTTTTCGCCAATACATTTGCCTTTTGAAAAATCTGCAAGACTTAAAGTATCAAGCAAATATGCTTCAAATTCATCTATCTTAGGCTCTAGCGTAATATCATTAATTATTACGCAGGGAGATTCATTTTCTATTATCTTATCGGCGATATGCTCGGATTCGTAAGATTGCAAATTTAAACTAGAATCTTTGCGTTTTTTCTCGATAGACTTTAAGCGCTCTTGCTCTAACCGCTGCTCTTTTTGATGAATTCGCTCAATCTTTTGAAGTGCATTTGACAAAAGCGTTGTTGGTACAATAATTATAAAAAATAATATAAATATTCTCACTATCTATTACCCCTATATATAATGAAATTATATATCAATATCAATAATAAGTCAAGACTACTAATTAATAATTAATAAAATATATAGTTCAATTAAACTTAATCGGATTTTTTAGCTGCGACTTACATTGCCGCTTACAAGGACTCTTATCATTATTGCCGAGGTAAGCGCAGGCAATGCGCCGTTTTTAAATTCTAGCGCGGACAGCGAATACGAGGTGCGCATTAGCGGTGATTTTGCGGACGTATCGGACGCCTGCTCACTGTTTATGAAGGCGCCTTAGAGCGAGATTTTATCGGCGCGGTCCAGGGCGTCATAGACGGCGAGCTAGAACCGACTAATGCATCGCCGCAGGATATTAGCGGTTAATCCCCCCCCCTTTTTTTACTCTCTTTTGCGGCAACTACAAGCTCAAATTTAAAAAAAGAGGGGGATCGTATCGGTAACGCTCGAGTTTTTACTCGGCAAACGCGGCAAAAACGAAATCTCGCAGCCGGTTAGGATTTGATAATCTTTGCGCAGAATAAGGCTACGACGATTCGGCGCTTGATTTTGGGGCGCAGATTTGACTTCCGTGACAAACTCGGCTTAAATTCGACACTAAATTCGGTCCACTCGCAAATTAAACAAAATCCAAGCGCTCAAATTTAAACAAATTTACGCCGCAAGGTAGCGAATCAAATTTGACCCAAAACGCCGAATCTACCGCCTTTTTACAGCCGTAAATATAAAAAAACAAACCGAAGCGATGAGGATGATGCTTGCGCCGCTGGTTAAATTCGCCTCAAAGCTCAGCCACAGCCCGCTCACGCAAAATGCGGCCGAGATGAGCGCGGCATTTAGCATCATCGTGCCCAGACGGCTTGATATCGCACCCGCGATATAGGGCGGGATCGTGAGCAGCGCGATAACCAGTATGAGCCCGACCGCGCGTATCGTCATCACGACGCTTAGCGCCATCATGCATGTTAGCGCGTAGTATAGTAGCGTCGTCTTCACCCCGCGCAGCCTCGCAAACTCCGCGTCAAAGCTAAGCGCCTCAAACTGCCTGTAAAATAGCGCGACGGATGCGAGTATGACGCAATTTGCGACCGCCATAAAAACAAGATCGCCCTGCGGCACGGCTAAAATCGAGCCAAAAAGATAGCTCATGAGATCGACGTTGTAGCCGGGCGCTAGGTCGGTTAGGATGATGCCAAACGCCATACCAAACGCCCACAGCGCGCCGATAACCGAGTCCATCTTGCTTTTATCTTTGAGCGTGATGGTGGCGATGAGTAGCGCCAAAAACAGCGAAAACAGACTCGCGCCAAGCAGCGGTTCGAGCGAAAAATAAAACGCGATGCCAAGCCCGCCGTATGCGCCGTGAGCGATGCCACCCGCGATGAAAACCATGCGGTTTATGACCGTGAGCGTGCCGATCACGCCGCAAGCTATGCTAACGAGGATGCCCGCCAGCAGGGCGTTTTGCATAAAATTTAAGCTAAGAGCTTCTAGCATTTGTTTCCTTTTTTACTTTTTTCGGCGTTTTTGGTGTTGCTTGCCGAGACCTGCGCCTTTAAGGTGCTAAATTTGGTTGGGTTAAATTTAAGATTCTCTAAAAATTTTTAGTTTTTCTTTTTCTTGGGAGGCGGAAGGGGTTTCTACTTACGAAGCGTCGCCCCTTCCGCCCCCAAACCCCCACCTACCCCACTGCACGTGAGATGTTGCTGCACTTCGTGCAGGTTAAATTTGGTGCTGTTGCGCCACATGTTTTAAAATTTTACGTTTTCATGATGCGGGTCTCGGCAAGTCAAATTTGCAAATTTAAACATAAAAAGTTAAGGCGCAGTATTTTTTCTTTAGACGAGGCGGAAATGAGCCGAGCGAGGGCGCATACATATAGTATGTAACCGAGCTTCGGCGAAATTTCTAACGAAGTATAAAGGAAAAAGACAAGCCGCAAATCGCCTAACGATGTCCGCAGCCACATTCTTTCAACGCCACCTCCACATCGCAAAAATGCCTATGATCTCTCGCCAAATGCTCGATAAAATCCTGCTTCGAGCCGTGCGAGATCTCGTGCATGAAAAGATCGTGATTGACGTAGGCGACCTTGGTGGCGAAATTTAGCGTCAAATTTACGTCGTGGCTGATGAGCACGACGCCCGTGCCTTCAGCGTTGATCTGCTTTAGCAGTTTATAAACGCCCGCCTGGCCTTTCGTGTCGATACTGGCGGTCGGTTCGTCTAGCATCAAAATTTTAGCCTTTGCGCAAAGCGCGCGCGCGATATAGACGCGTTGGCGCTGTCCGCCGCTTAGCTCGCCGATCTTGCGCCGCGTAAATTCACCCATCCCGACGCGCTCGAGCGCCGCCTCGGCCTCTATCTTGTCGTCCTTGCCGTAAAATCCAAACAGCTTTTTATCTATCCGCCCCATCAAAACGACCTCGAGCACGCGCATCGGGAAGCTCTGATTTATCGGGATATTTTGCGGGACGTAGCCCACGGCCTTGCTCACGCTAGCGGGCTCCTGGCCAAACACCTCGATCGTCCCGCCGCTTGGCTTGTTTAGGCCTAACATCAGCTTTAAAAGCGTGCTTTTGCCGCCGCCGTTGGGGCCTATGATCGCTAGAAAATCCTTACAGTCGTATTCTAAATTTATGCTTTCAAACACGAGGTTTTCATCGTAGCCAAAGCTTAAATTTCGCACCGAAATGTCGCTCATAAAACGCTCACCTTACCCGAAATATAAAACATAAAAACACCAAGCCCGAGCATAACCAAGAGCGCAGCAAACTCGCAGCAAGTCCGCAGCGCACGAAATCTCACCGCGCCCTTTAGTTTAAAGCCGCAAACGGCTGCTAGAAATATCACTGCACCCATGCCAAGTCCCATAAACACGCCGCTAGCAAGCCCGGCCGCATAGCTGTTTAGGCTAAAAGCCAGCACGAAAACCAGCAACGTACCCGGACACGGCACTAGCGATCCTGCTAGCACCACGAGCCACTCGCTGGCGGTTTTTGGAGCTTCGTTAGAGGCCTTACAGGCTGCGCAGCCGCACTCGTTCTCGTGAGCGACGGGACCAAATTTGACGAAATTCGCGCTCAAATTTGACGCTGAGGCTAAATTTGAACCAAAAACTTTACTCGCCCCATTTGCGCCATTTTTGCCTGAAACGGACACGGCAGCAAAGCTAAATTTAGGCTTTAGAGCCATTTTTTTGAGCTTAGCATAGATCATATAAAGACTCACGCAAACGATCGTTACGGCTGATATTTTCGTCATCGCGCCCGCGATATCGCTAACCTTGTTCGTCAAAAACGCGTTTAAAAAAACGTAGCTAAAAAGCACGAGCAAAAATGCTCCCGCCACGTGCGCGAACCCGACTTTCATCGCAAAAACCAGCGCGCGCGAGTAGCTGCCGCCGTTTGCGACGAAGTAGCTGGCCGTCAGCATCTTAGCATGCCCGGGACCTGCTGCGTGCAAAAAGCCGTAAAAGAAGCTAACCGCGGCCAGCAAGGCGAAATTTAGCGCGTTTAGCTCGGCGCTGTTTATCTTAATGAGCTCTTTTAGGCGCTCCAAAAACTGTAGGCTCATTCCTGAAACCGAGTCAAATTTAGCCTTATCCGCCGCGTCGATTTGCTCTAAATTTTGCTTATTTTGCGCCTTAATAAACGAGCTAAGCTCGGGCTTTTGCGGGACGGGTTTCGGAGCTCTAGCGCTCATCTGGAAAAATACCGTGTATAAATTTACGTTTGGCATAACGTAAATGCCGTTATCTAAGGCAAAGTGCTCATCCGAACTTATTTTAAATTTAAAAAAACCCTCATGGTCAAATATCTCAAAAACGATGACGCGGTCATCCTTAGCCTCTAAATTTAGCTCTAAAATGTACTCGAAATTTAGCCTGCCCTCATCCAAATACACCCGTTGAGAAAGCGTTTTAGCGTGAAGGATTTTAGTCTCGTCCATACCGTCGTAAAAGCTCACGTTTGTGAGATAACCGCGCGGCACGACGTAGTCGAGGATGGATTTTTGCACCTTCCACGCCTCGTTTTTGCTAAGCGCTTTGTCGGCGTTTTCGTCGTAGCTTTGTAGCGTCAGCTCGGTGAAATTTTCAGAAAACGTCCAGGTTATGACGGCTGCTTTGATCATCTCGCCTTGAACGTCAAATTTGACCGTCGCATGCGCGGTCGGGGTGTAAAGAGAGCAGAGCGCACAGGCGTGCGCGAAACTGAAAAAGGACGCAAAAAGCGCGAAAACGGCGAATATGCGTCCAAATTTCATTTACAGACTCTTTGAAAGAATTTGCGCCGTTTTGCGTAGCTCGGCGTCCCAATCAAGCGGCAGTTGATCGATCTCTACGACGCTAGCGCCGCTTTCTTTGGCGATGGTTTGCGCGGCTTTTTTAGAAAACTGCGGAGCGACGAAAATGACCTTCACGCCGTGCTCTTTGGCTTCCTCGATGAGCTCTTTTAGCTGGGCCGGTTTTGGCTCCTTGCCCTCTACTTCGATCGCGATTTGCTCTAGATCGTAGCGCTTGGCAAAGTAGCCCCAAGACGGGTGATATACGATAAATTCGCGGTTTTTGACGTTTGCTAGAGTATTTTTGATAAATCCGTCAAGCTCATCAAGCTTAGCTTCAAATTTAGCCAAATTTGTCTCGAAAAGCGCCTTGTTCTCGGGATATTTTTCGCTTAGCGCGGCGGCGATATTTTTAGCTTGAACCTTTACGGAAACAGGATCCAGCCAGATGTGCGGGTCAAATTCGCCGTGGTGATGCTCGTGATCGTGGTGATCGCGACTGGCGTGCTCGTGTTTATGCTCGTGGTGAGCGTCGTGATCTGCGTGTTCGTGTTTGGCGTCATGATGATCGTGATCTGCGTGTTCGTGGTGGCCTTCAAATTTGATCTTTTCTACGCCCGCGTCGGTTTTTACGATTTTGAGATTTGGATAAGATTTTTGAAATTTCGGCAGCCAAGCCTCCTCAAACTCGATCCCGATAGCAAAATAAAGGTCGCTTTTTTCAAGCGCGGTCATTTGTTTCGGCTTTGGTTCGTACGTGTGCGGATCGGCTCCTTTGCCCACCATCACGTTTACCTCGACCGCGTCGCCCGCGATTTGCTTGACGAAATACTCCTGCGGTAAAATACTGACGCTAACTTGCCCTTTGGCGTATAGCGCGACTAAGCCCAAACATAAAAACGCGAAAATTTTTCTCATTTTTATCCTTTCCGTGTTAAAATTTGGGCGAAATTATATCAAAAGCAACTTAGTTGCAAATTAATTTTACTCAGGGTATAATACCCTAAAATTCTTAACGCGGAGGAAAAATATGAGCGAAAATTTGGAAGAAAAAGCCGGTTTTGAGGAGCTTTTAACGAAAAATGATATCAAAATCACTCCGCTTAGACTCGAGATTTTACACATTTTACACGCCGCCGCCGCACCGCTTAGTTATGATGAAATTTTAGCCCAAATCGACGCGAACAAAACCACATTTTACCGCTGTATGGACCTTTTTGAGGCTAAGGGCATCGTGCTAAAAAGCGAAAATAACCGCAAAAATTTCTACGAGCTTGAAAGCGGGGCAAAGGCGTATTTCGTCTGCGACGTCTGCCACAAGATGACTAATATCGATATGCCGCGCCTAAAACAAAATCACGTAAAAAGCGTCGTAGTTAAGGGCGTTTGCGACGACTGCTTTTGAGAACTCGGCGCGTAATTTACTTGCAAATTCGATAGTAAAATTCGGATCGGCAAATTCGGTTTTATTTGAAAATTTAAGGGCCAATGGACAAATTTAAGCCGATTTGGAGTTAAATTTTTTCTTTAAATGCGCGCACTTTTTCGCAAATCTCGCCTGCATTACAGCGTCAAATTCGCCTTTCTCGCGTTTGCAAAATAAATTTGCTCAAATTTAACCGCAAATTTTACTCGCCAAATCCCTCGCGAAAATTTAAAGTCTAGTTTCCATATGCGGCATAAATTTGACGCAGGTAAAGGCAAAACACAGCAAGCTTACGATGAGCGATGCGGTCAAAATTCGACGCGAGTAAAAGTAAAACCGCGGCGAGCTTAGCGGTGAGCGTAGACGCAAGCGCGCATAAATTTGATACAAGTAAAGGTAGCGGCAAATTTGACACGGAAAAAAGTAAAAAGCCAAAATCAAAAATACTAAAATTTAATCCTCATAAAGCTTCGCAATCTCCGGCGGTATCGCGATCGGACGGCCGCGCGCGAGGTCAAAAAATACGTAAGTCGTCACCGCACTCGCGACCAGGACGCCGTCCTTACTAAACTCGTAAAAGCGCTTCGAGCAGCTCTTTTTTTCGGGCTGCGTCCAGGTTTTTATACGCACCTTATCGCCCAAAAATAGCTGCCCCAGATAATCTATCTCGTGCCTGCGCACTATCCACGTGCGGTTTTGCGCGAGATTTGCTTCGATAAGATCGCCTGCTGCGCTAGAGTGCGCGCTAGCGGCTTCTTGCATCCAAATGACGTAGTGAGCGTTGTTTGCGTGACGATTTACGTCGATGGCGTCCTCGTCTACAGTAAATTCGTAGTAAAAAAATTTCATTTTTTCTCCTAAAAACGCTAAAATTGTAGCAAAAATTTAAAGGCAGACAAAATGAAAGAAATGTGGGATAAAAAAGCGGCGAGTTACCCGCGATTTACGGGTGCGCCGAGCGAATTTCAAACACGGCTCTACGCCAAGATCGCGGAGTTTGGCGTTAAATTTGACGCCAAGAGCCTAGCCGACATCGGCTGCGGCACGGGCGTGCATACGCTGCTACTAGCCGGCATTTGCCGCGAGGTAACAGGTATGGATATTTCAGACGAGATGCTAAAAATCATGCTCAAAGACGCGGCCAAATTTGGCGTCTCAAATTTAACCGCCGTGCAAAGCGATTTTAAAAACTTTAATCCAAACCGCGTTTACGACATAGCTTTTAGCACGATGAGCCCTGCGATTTCGGACGAGGAAGACTTTGAAAAATTTATAAATTTAGGAAAACAAAGGGTCTATCTTTGGTGGAATAAGCCGCGAAATTCAAACGTCTTAGATATGCTTTACGATGAATTTGAAAAGCGAGATTTTAAGGCAAAAGCGGGACTTTTCGAGGATTACTTGCGCCGTAAAAATATCGCATTTAACTCCTGCGTGCTAGAAGAATCCAAAGAGCAAAAACGCACGATCGAGGAGATGACGCAAAACGCGCTTTGGCATTTGCAAATTTCAAATTTCGCACAGGAAGAAAGCGCAGTCAGAAAGCGACTGGAAAGCATCGCGCGCGAGGGCTTCGTAACGGAAAAAATCGTCTCTTCAATGAAGCTTTTGGTTTTTTAGGCTATAATCGCTTGATTTATTTAAAATTTAAAAAGGATTTTAGTTGCCGCGAGCGTTTTTGCAGGTAGTTTCGTGCATTTTGTTATTTTTTTGCGTTCACTCTTTCGCCGCCTCTCACGTTTTAGCGCCCATTACCCCGCCCAAATTTGACGAACAAAAAGCGCTTCTTGGTAAAGAGCTGTTTTTCGACACGGAGCTAAGCCCGAGCGGAACGCTATCGTGCGAAAAGTGCCACAACCTTTACTGGAACCTAAGCGGCACGAGTAAAAAAAACGTAAAAATCTCCGTCGGCTCTCAGGTCAGCCCGCCCACGGCGCTAAATTCGGCATTAAATTTTATTTTTTTTAAAAACGGCGAGATTAAAGACTTAGAGGAGCAGGTAAAACGGAGTCTAACGGGCGAAAATCAGCTCGGTAGCGAGCCTAAATTTTTAACCCGAAAGGTAAATCAAAACCCCGTCTATAAGCAAAAATTCCTTGAGATTTACGGCGAGGACGCGACCTTTGAAAACATCACCGACGCTCTGGTAAATTTTGAAAAAGCTCTTGTCACGCCAAACGCCAAATTCGACAAATTTATCGAAGGCGACGCAAACGCGCTAAACGAGGACGAAAAACACGGGTTTGAACTCTTTAAAAAAATCGGCTGCATAAACTGCCATAGCGGCGTAAATCTGGGCGCAAACCTCTACTACGAGCTCAAATTCGATAGCGGCGAGGGCAGTCAAGCGGGACGCTACAAAGTGCCTAGTTTGCGAAATATCGAAAAAACCGCGCCTTATCTTTATAGCGGTGAGATTGCGGACCTTAAAGAAGCGATCAAATTCGTCGCCAAAAAGCGCATAAACTACAATCTAAGCGACGAGCAAACGCAAGCGCTTTATAAATTTTTGCTGACTTTAAGCGGCGAAAAACCGGAAATTTTAAAATGAAACACAAGATAATTTTTCATAAAATTTTATTTCTTGTTATCGTTTGTATCGCATTTTTCGGCACTGCGATGATCTACAAAGCCACTAAAGACCTAGCCACCGCCTACGGGTGGAAAGGCACGATCGAAAAGATGATAGACGCTAACGACGAGGTAAATTTCTTGCTCGAAAAAAGCCTTTTAGAGGCCGACTACGACGCGGTTATGCACTATACGGCGGAGTTTAAAAAAGGTCTTAATAAGCTTAATGCAAACAATCTCATATCGTTTGAAAAACTCGCGCTAAACAAAAAAACTTTCGGCGAATTGGAAGAGGCGCTTAAAGAAAAGGCCGAACTAACGGATAAATTTAACTCTGTGACGATAATGGCGAAGCTCGTTTATAACGAGATAATTTTAAAATTCGAGGCTTTAGAAGGGCTTCATTTTAACGAGCTGATGCCGCAAATTTTGATGTTTAGATACGATCTAAACACCGATCTGGCTGCACCCGGAAGGCTTTTAAACGAGCATTTAAAAGAACCCAAGCTAAGCAAAAGCGATGCGGGATTTTTAGCTAGCGCGCAAAAGCTGCTTGGTTGCTACGAGCAAGCGCAAGAGATTTTCCACCGCATAGAGGCTCTTGAAATTTACAAAAAACTCTATAACATAAAAGAAAAAAACGAGCAATATATCAAAAAAGCCTCGTCGAATTTACGAGGAACGATGGCGCTGGTGTTTGTGCTATTTGCGCTAGCATTGGTATTTATCTATCTTTCTTACGCTAGAGCCAAGAGCAACATCAGGCTGTTAAACCGCTTCGAGCAAGCCGTAAATCACAGCTTTAACGCTATAACCTTTACCGATCTGGACAAGAAAATAAAATACGTAAATAAAATCTTCGAGCGAAATTTCGGATATGAGTTTAAAGAACTAAAAGACAAAAATATAAATCTCATCAAATCCAATATGCACCCGAAAGAATTTTATCAAGATATGATAGAAACGATAGAGAACAATCAAATTTGGCGAGCCGACGATCTAATCAGCAAGACAAAAAGCGGCGAGCTCATCCGCGAGCAGGTCATTTTTTCGCCGCTTTTTAACGAAAACGGCGACAAAGACGGCTATATGTCGATCAAATTTGATAGAACCAAAGAGATCGCGATGACCAAAGAGCTCGAAAATAAAAACAAAGAGCTGCAAAACGAAGCGCTGACGGACAAGCTAACGGGGCTTGGCAGTTATTTTGCTCTGACGCAAAGGATGGAGCAAGGCGTAAGCGGTATGATCATCTATATAAATATAAATAATTTTATGGATTTTCGCTTCTTTTATAAAACCAAAACCGTGGATGCCATCATCGCCTCTTTTGCCGCCACGCTTAAGCTTTGCATAGATACTTATAAGATGGATGCCGACATTTACAGGGTGCAGTTTGACGAGTTTTGTATCTGGTACGGCGGCGAGGAAGTAGATCGCGACGTACATAGATTTATGGATTATTTCAAGGCAAACGACCTTTATATCACGGTTGACGGCGTAAAAGAATTTATCCCGAATATAAAAATCACGATCGGCGTCAGCATGCCTCAAGACACACCTCAAACAAACCGTCTAACCCAGGCCATGCTAGCTCACCACGAGGCTAAGCAAAAAGAAGAGGTAGCACAGTTTTATACCGAAAACAGCCACATCGAGCAGCAGTACTATCACAACCAAATTATGTCGCGAACCATCGAAAACGCCCTATATAACGACACCGTGATCGTCGAGTGTCAGCCTATTTACGACGTATCGGGCGAAGGGACGCGCATCAAATACTACGAAGTACTCGTGCGCCTCATCGACGAAAACGGCAAGATCCGCTACCCGGGCGAGTTTTTAGACATAGCAAAGAAAATTTCGCTTTATAACGACATCACGAAAAAAGTCGTCGAGCACGTATTTAGGCTCGTGGAAAAATTTACGAATACGAGCTTTTCGATGAATCTTTCCAGTAGCGATATCGCAAACGAGAGCATCAGAGATCTCATCGAGAAAAAACTACGCGTCTGCTCGAACCCCGAGCACGTGTATTTTGAGATATTAGAGAGCGAGGGCGTGGATGACTATAAGATAGTAAATGATTTCATCAACAAAATCCGCGCCTACGACTGTAAAATTTCGATCGATGATTTCGGCAGCGGCTACTCGAACTACTACCGCATCTTGGAGCTTGATATCGACACGATCAAGATCGACGGCTCGATCATCAAAAAATTGCCGTTTGACAAAAACGCCCGCTATCTGTTGCAAACCATCATCGACTTTGCCGGAAGACAAGGCTACAACGTCGTGGCGGAGTTTGTGAGCTCAGAAGAAATCCTCGCCGAAATAAAGAAATTCGGCATCAAATACGCTCAAGGATTTTTGCTGGGCAAACCGACCTCGCCGAGCAATATCGAGGAGTAAATTTACACATAGAGGATAAAGCGCATATGCATTGGATTTTGATACTTGCGCTAGCTTTTTTATTTTATGCGAAAAGCGTAGAGATGGTGTGGTTTGCGACTATTATGATATGTTTTGCGATTATCGGATATTGCGGGTATTATATTTTTGATGATTTTATCGATTAAATTCGCGCCGTTAAATTTAACAAAACTTGTGCGATTTACTCGTGAAATCGGTATCGAATTTAAGCTCATTGGCGCTGTAAATTTATAAATTTTGCTGCGAGCGCCTTTGTTTTATCTCGTCATATTTTAGGTGTCTTAATAAAGCTGCGGCTTTTGAATAAATTCTCATATCGCTACCGTAAAGAGATTTTGAACCGATCACGCTACGTCCCAAATTTAGCTCGTTTGTTATGCCAAGATAGCCTAAAACGGCAACAAAGGTATCCAGGCTGAAACCCATAGAATTTATGATTTTTACCCCCTCAAAATCATCATCTATCATCATAAATAGCATTCCGCCGCCCTTAGAGCTATGTATAAGCGCATCATAAGTTTCTTTCGAGCTTTGTATATAAGGCACCACGTGATCGTTTTGAATCACGATAAGCGTATCTTTTGCAAATTCGCTGGAGCGTATTTTTTTAATAAAATTACCGACTAGCATATCGGTGCACTTAACCGCACGCAGCATCCGAACGCTGTTACCTTGAAAATTATACTCCATATTTTCGCAAGCTTTTGGTATTATGCCGTCGGGTGCGTGGGTGGAGAGCGTGATCATAGATTGCAAAAACGGCTGACCGCTTTTACTCAACCTGGTAAAATCTTCCCACGCGATATCAAACATATCGTCGTCATTTACTCCCCATCCGCCGTCCCATACGGTTTTATTTGCTTTTATATCGATATCCGCAAGTCCCTTCATCTCGTCAAAATGGTGCGCTTTAAAATATTCGTCGGTCTTTTGAAATTTTAAAGAAGCCCCTTTCATAAAATACGTATGGTAGCCAAGCTCATGCAAAATATCGCTAGCGCACGTTATATTTTTATAAAAAATATTTTTGTTTTGATCGTCGAAATTATAAATATAAGGCATCGCGCAATTGCTTGCAAAAAATCCCTCTATCGTTATAGCTGCGCCGGGATTTTGGTGAATGTTGTCAAATTCCAAGCGCGAAGATAATGCGTTGATATTAGGCATCAGATCAGGAAAAAGCTTTTCGTCCATATAGCCGCTATTAAGGCTTTCTAAATAAATATAAACTATATTTTTTCTCTTTTTGGGCGCATTAAATTTAGGCAAGGCGATGAGCGGATAGATATCTTGTTTTAACCTTTTTACGCTTGGATAAAAAGCGTTTTTTACCTCCCAAGCCGAACGCGTTAGCGGATTTAGAACAAATGCCGCCGTAAAACAAACGGCAAAAAACACGGCTCCGATTCTGACTCTGTTTTTATTGCGAGGCAAATTTTTTGCCGCGGTAGATGATCTTTTATAAATTATCACACAAAATAGCGCAGAACACGCAACCGTGCAAATACCAATCGCGATGTCTTTAGCAAAAGGCTCAATAGAAGCGCCCTCGATACTTATTTTTAACAAATTTATAGTAAATGGCGTAAAAGTGTTGCCGGTAAAAATTTGCAACGAAAATTCGCAAATCAAAAATACGATATACACAAAACTAAGCACGCTTGCTATGCCTATAACGACTCTGAGACGTAAAAATTTAATTAAAAAAATAGAAACGATAAATAAAACGATAGAAATATAATTCAATTTTTCTCCAAAAATAATCGCCAATCGTTAGCGACGCAAATTTAGTTATTTTCAAAATAAAGCATACAATATTATCAAAAATTAAATTTGCCGAAGTTTAGTAGCTCAAAAATTTGTTTTATTTTTGGATAATTTAATAGTAATTTTTCACCGAATTTGACTAGTCCTGAAGCCAAAACGCTAAAAAGCCCAGAAAAACGACGACTAAAAATAAACCCGCTTGAAAATAAAAATTCTTTTTTAGATTTTCGTTTATCAGGGCGCAAAGCTCATAAACAAAAATATAAAGCTCGCTCATAAATCTCCTTTTGACGTCGTTAAATTTAACAAATTCCATGCATTTTGACCGTAATCGCGTCAAATTTAAAGTCCGTCGGCGCAGGCGAATTTTACCGAAATAAGCAAATTTTACCACTTAACCGTCTCGCGTAAATTTGATCTTGCTTAACTGTGATTTTGTCGTTTTATCGGCAAAACTCGTAATAAACGGCGCTTTGCGACAAATCTCGCAATAGCCCAGCATCCCAAAAGCGATAGCAAAGAACGCAACGAGCCCCCGATACTTCTTGTATTCGCGCATTTTCGCTCCTTTTGAAAAATTCAAACAAGATCTATCCAAAATAAATTCACCCAAAAATATTGTATGTAGATAAAAAGAGTAAATTTATCCTTAAAATGCGGTTTATCTTTAAAGCTGTATAATTGCAAAAATGCATTTAGGGGATTTTATGTTTAAATTTGAGATCGTTTATAAATTTTGCCTCATCTGCGCACTTATTTTGGGGCTTAGTTTGCTCGCGTTTTCAGGAGCGAATTTTGCCCTGGGCAAATACGGCGAGCTTTGGATGGGGGCGCATAAATTTGCCGGCTTTATCGTCGCGCTCGCAGCTCTTTTGCACGTCATAAATCGCAAGAAAAAGCTGGTCAAGCTCGCAAATGAGTTTATCGATGTCGTTACTCGCCGCAAAAACCCGAGCAGTTGCAATATGGACCGCATCATCGCCTCGCTCGAGCCCTACACGATCACCGAAATCTCGCAAAAACTGGGCTTTGACGAGGCCGAGTTTTGCCAAACGCTGCGAGAAAACGGCGTTAAATTTAAGGACGCAAGCCAAACCCTGCGCCAAATCGCCTTTATAAACGACGAAAAGATATTTTTTGTGCTGGTGCTAATCGTGGAAGCAAAATTCGGCAAGAAATTTTGCGGCGAACTAAAATTTAAGGGCGCTAAATTTAACGGCGGCGTAAAAAAGGCGGCCTAAAAAGCGATGCAAAAATACGATGCGATAGTCGAATTTGATGGCTACTGCGGTTTCGAGCCGGCAAAGAGCTCGGTAAATTTGCATAAATTTATCGCCAAAATCGCTTTACCGCCACTCGGTAAAGTCAAATTTTGCTAATTAAACCAAAAGGGCTTGCAACGCGCGATTTATAAAATAATGCTCGTAGATTTTAAACAAGGCGACTTAAATTTTGCCGTATTTTAAATTTGAGCATTTTGAGCGAGCGTATTAACTTGGGATTTTTGCTTTTTAGATACAAATTTTGCCGCTTAAGCGCAGCGCATTTTGGTGCAAATTTAGCACTCGTTTAAAATGCGCCATACCGCAAGCGTATAAAATCGATAAGCGATAGCAAAACGGCGCGCGGTTCGATCATACGCGACGAGACGGCCGAGCTTAATAGGCAACCACCGAAATAAATCGACTTCCGCACTCCAAAAGTCAAATTTTAGTAAGACCAAAATTTGTAAGCGACCGTTCCTCGTAAATAAAATTTGAAAAATTTATCAAAATTTGATCCGTCGAAATTTAAATAGATTACTAAAGTTTAGCGTCTTTGAAACTATTTGCCGAAATTTTCTCCAAAAACTCCCGCGTTTGCTCTTTTAAATATTCCAAATCCCCGCTATTGTCTATCACAAAGTCCGCCATAGCGCGCTTTTGCTCGATATCCGCTTGCAGCTCTACGCGACGTTTTGCAGCGTCGCAGCTAAGCCCGTTTCGCTTCATCACGCGCGCGATTAGCGTATCTTTAGGCGCATAAACGACCGCCACTTTATCGAAAAACTCATATCTCTTGCCCTCGAAAAACAGTGGAATATCGACAAAAAAAATCTTTTCTTTCGCCTCTAAAGCCCGCGCCTGCGATAAAATTTCAGCCGTTATCTTTGGATGCAACAGCGCTTCTAGCTTTGCAAGCTCCGCAGGATTCTTAAACACCAGCTCGCCTAGCTTTTTGCGATCTACAGATGCGCGAGAACCCGGTAAAATTTCTTCTAAAATTTCTTCGCCGTGACGCGCATCAAATTTTAAATCCGCATGCGTCGTATCGATAGAATTTTTGCCATCTTTCGCACCGCTATCGCCGATCAAAACGGTCTCGTCTTTAAATTTATAGCCGGAGGCTAAATCTACACACCTCTCATCGCTAAATCCTGCATGCAAGCTCGAATTTTCAGTCTGTGCGTCTTTTTGCACGACGTATTGCGCACCGAAAATTTCAGCCACCTGCGCGGCGCAGCGATCAAGGATGCAATGCGAGATCCGGTCAGCATCGATGATCTCAAATCCGCGCTCGGCAAGTAGCTCGCAAACCGCACTCTTGCCGCTACCGATGCTACCCGTGATGACGATAGCGTGTTTAAATTTCGGCATTTCGCCTCCGATTTTTTACTCCGATTTTAGCAAGTTTTGGCTAAAATTAACCAAATTTCAACAAAGGGCAAAAATGATAAGCTACAAAGACGCGGGCGTCGATATAGACGCGGGAAATGACTTCGTAAACGCGATAAAACCGTTCGTCAAAGCGACGCAAACTCCGCACGTTTTGGGCGGTATCGGCTCGTTTAGCGGCGCAGTAAGGCTACCTGCAGGCTACAAAAAGCCCGCGATCCTAGGCGCTACCGACGGCGTAGGCACAAAGCTGCGACTCGCGATCGACGCGCGCAAATTTGAGGGCGTCGGCCAGGATCTCGTCGCGATGTGCGTGAATGATCTCATCTGCAACTTCGCCGAGCCGCTATTTTTCCTCGACTACTACGCGACGGCGAAGCTCGAGATTGCGGATGCCAAAGAGGT
The DNA here is from genome assembly GCF_004803795.1 of Campylobacter rectus. Taxonomy (NCBI): domain Bacteria; kingdom Pseudomonadati; phylum Campylobacterota; class Epsilonproteobacteria; order Campylobacterales; family Campylobacteraceae; genus Campylobacter; species Campylobacter rectus. The sequence continues at coordinate 2,490,482 of NZ_CP012543.1, forward strand.
AGTAAAAAGCATCGCCGAAGGCTGCAAACTCGCGCGCTGCGCGCTTATCGGCGGCGAGACGGCGGAGATGCCCTCGATGTATGAAAAGGGCGACTTCGACCTAGCGGGCTTTGCCGTGGGTATCGCCGAAGAGGACGAGATCGACCGCTCTAAATTTGTCCGCGAGGGCGACGTACTTATCGCGCTTACTAGCAGCGGCCTGCACTCAAACGGCTTCTCGCTCGCGCGCAAAGTGATCGCCGAGCTGGGGCTAAAATTTGACGACAAAGTGGACGGTCGCGCACTCATCGACGTGCTTTTGGAGCCGACCAGGATTTACGTCGGAGACTTTTTAAATTTAAAAGACAAGATCCACGCGCTCGCGCACATCACGGGCGGAGGCATAGTGGAAAACCTGCCGCGCGTATTCCCCGAGGGGCTGGGTGCAAAGATCGAGCATGCCGCGATCCGCACGCCTGAGATCTTTAAAATCATCGCGCAAAAAGTGAAGCCGGCAGAGATGATGAGGACGTTTAATATGGGCGTTGGTATGATCGTCGTAGCGCCGAAAGAAAACGCGGACTTCGTGCTGGCAAATACCGACGGCTACGTTATCGGCGAGGTTGTAAAAGGCGAGGGAGCGCAGCTGGTTTAAACCGGTAATTTAACTTTGGCTCGCCGCAAATACGTTATGAGCTAAAGATTTATTTAAGGCGGCAAATTTGTGCTGTATGCCGTATAGTTTTCAAAAATTCTCGCCAAATTTTAAACTCGGTTTGCAACTTAAATTTGCTTGCTCCGCTTGCCGTAAATTTAAAGCTCCGATTAAGCGGATTCGTTAGTGAAATTTAATATTTTACACCGTTAAATTCTGATTCGGCTCGTTTGCAAAATATATCTTCAAGCCCGAATTTTCCGCTAAATTTGGATAGCACTAACGTTAGCGTTTGTTAGTATGTAAAACTCAAGCGTTAGTTTGCAATCCTGGATCGTCTGGCATAAATTTAATCAAAAGCGATACGCCAAGACAAATACAAAATCATACCCGTTTTACTCCGCAAGTAGTGTCTGCATAACAATAAAATCAAAAAACAAACTTTAAAAATTAAATATTACATTAAATAAAAATATTAAAGCACAAATTTAATACTTCTTGGCTAAAATTTGGTAAATTTTAAACCTAAAGGAGAGGCGATGAGTATAAATTTAGATAGACTTAAGGCGCTTTTTAGCGAGATAAACGCCATAAACGACGCGAGTTTTGGCGCCGGGATGAGCCGCCTAGCCTACACGCGAGAAGACAAGGCCGCCAGAGAGCTATTTATCGCGCGCTGTAAGGAAGCGGGGCTAAAAGTGCGCATAGACGCGATCGGAAATATCTTCGCCAGGCGCGAAGGCACCGAGCCCCGACTGCCGGCGGTAGCGTTTGGCTCGCATCTGGACACCGTGATAAACGGCGGCGAATTTGACGGTATCCTAGGCGTTTTAGGCGGACTGGAGCTCATCAGATCGCTAAACGATGAGGGCGTGCAAACGCGCAGACCGCTCGAGCTAGTCGTCTTTGAGTGCGAGGAATCAAGCAGATTTAACATCGCCACGCTTGGCAGTAAGGTTATGTGCGGCAAGCTGGGTTATGAAAAGCTAAAAGACGTGCGCGACTTTCAAGGGCGCGCTATCGGCGAGATTTTTGCGGAGTTTGGCATCGATCCGGCAAATATCGAAAAGGCTAAAAATTTGACGCCGAACTACGAGAGCTTTTTCGAGCTGCACATCGAGCAAGGGCCGCTGCTGGACAACGAAAACATCCAAATCGGCGTGGTGAGCGCTATCGCCGCGCCGCACAGATTTAGCGTGCGCGTGCAGGGACAGGCTCAGCACTCCGGCACGACCGCGATGAAGTACCGTCACGACGCGCTTTGCGCAGCGGCGCAGATAGTACTGGCCGTCGAGAGCGTCGCGCGCGAAAACGCGTCAAACGGCGTGGTAGCGACCGCAGGCAACTGCACGGTAAAACCGGGCGTTATGAACGTCGTGCCAGGCGAGACGACGCTGCTAATCGACCTGCGCGGTATCGACCTGCACACCCGTGAAGCGGCCTACGAGCAGATCCTGGCCGAAATCTCGCGCATCGAAGAGGGGCGCGGCGTCAAATGCGAGATCAAGCAGCTAGCCTTCGACGAGCCGTGCGCGCTGGACGGCCGCCTCATCAAGCTCATCGCCCAAAAAGCCGCGACGCTCGGGCTTAGCTTTGAAATCATGCCAAGCGGTGCGGGGCACGACGCGATGCATATGAGCGCACTTTGTCCTACGGCGATGATCTTCATCCCGTCTAAAGACGGCATCAGTCATAATCCGGCGGAATTTTCCAGCTGGAGCGATATCGCTAACGGCGTAAATTTGCTAAAAAGTGTGGTTTTAGAAGCGGCGGAAAGGGTTTAAATTCGGCTCAAATTTGATCGGCACTTCATAAGACTGCGATTATCGGGCTAAATTCATTTATACCGCTTGATTTACGGCGCAAGTATTGAGTGCGTCGTAAATTTTGTTTGCGGCGCATACTAGCTAACGGCTCGCACTCCTTGATCGCCGAATTAGAGCTATAAACAAGCGTTTGGCAAGGCGGCAAATTTGACGTGAGATATTAAATTTGACAATGACGGGAAGCATATCTTGATGAAAATTTGCCGACTGTGGACGCGACGATAGGAATTAAATTTGATTCACGGCATAAGCATTGGAAGCACCACAAATTTTACTAAGTTGCAAGGCGAATATTGGACAAATTTAAGCTCAAGATAAGTTAAGCGGATTTTTAGCTGCGACTACGTCTTGCTACTTACAAGACCCCTTATCATCTTTAATAAAATATGATAGAAAGTTTTTGTATCTTTACTGTTATTATATCTAAACTCTACTTCGCTACGCTCGTAACTGCAAGCAGAACACATTCTTTAAGATGAAGTAGGAAATTCTCTTTGCTTAGCTTCCCTGCGGTCGCTACCGTCGCTACGCTTGAGAAGATTTCTTTAAATTTAGATAATCTATGTTTAGCATATCCCCAGAAATTCTCAATGCTGTTTATGTGGTTTTTACCGTTAACAAATTCATTCTTTGAATGCTTTACTCTATAATGAGCTAAAGCTGTATAATCAACCAATCCGTCATAAGTTTTCCAACAATCAGAATAAATAACACTCTCATCTAATTCACTCTTGTGCTTAGCTTCACTTCGTTTGCTACTGATAAGACGCACTCTCTTTGAGAAAACTCCTTTGAAAGTTTTTAACTTATCTTGAGCCCAAATTTATATACTATTGATTTACCTCCAAATAAAAACTTCGCACCGCAAACTCGTAAAGTTTAAGCGAATTTGCATATTCGAGATTTATCTTGCAGATGTGCTAAAATTCGGGTAAATTTCATTGCCACTAAAAACGCTACGTAAGCAAAATTTATTTGACCCAACGGAACTTAAGCGGATTTTTAGCCATTTATTTTTTAGATTTGCAGCCTCGTAATGCGAATCCGGTAAAGCAAAAGAGCATAAAACCGCTTGATGCAATATCTTGTGCCCTTTTTGCAAGCGACCGGACAATAAAACCAAGCTGCCGCCCGGTCAAATTTATCGGCTTTGTCATCGCTGTTTATCGTTATGCTCTGTTAAATTTATCCGCCAGCCGCACCGTCTCGTTTTTTCACAGTCTGAGCTTATCCGTATGCGGTTTTATCTTTGGGTCCGACTTAACTATATCGAACAAATTTGGCCCGCTGCGGTTTGCCTAGCAAATCCCGCAACGGTAACGCTTTTTAAATTTTATGCTAAAACCAGATTGCCATCTCCTAGATGAAATCCGCTTTGGGCATTCACTCCACCTAGATATTTTACCTCGTCTTGAGTTATCTCATCGTCGCCGTTGTTTTCGACACTATATATATCAAAACCTCTGTCAGTTTTGGCCAAAATGACAGACTTTTCGCCGCCTGCGGCTTTGGTAGAAAACGCCTTGCCTGCACCGAATATCTTGGCAAAACCGGACGCAAAGCCCGTGCCTATATCGCTAATGTAGTAAATTTTTCCGTTTTGCAGCTGCATTTGCGCGTTAGAAGCTACGTTTAGACTGCCGATAGCCTTTACGCCGGGTGCTACAGACGAGAAGTCAAGCTTGTCGTTTTGAGAAAAGGAGCTGAGGCGAAGACTATCCTGTGCGTCTTTTTGTAAGACAAAGGTTTCATTTGCGTCGCTGGCGGTAATGTTTCCGCTAACGTTGGTTACTTTTATATTATCATCTGAAGTAAATTTAAATGAACTGTAAAGATTTTTGTCGATCTCGAGCGTCTCATCGCCTTTTATATCTATTAGTTTTTTCACGGACGAACCTTTAAAGGCTAGCGCGGAGAAGTTTTTTAAGAGTTTGTAGTTATCGGCCGTCAAATTTGCCACAGTCTCTTTTAATGAAATTTGCGAGCCGTATCCTACTTTTAGCGGCAGATTTAAGGCCGCCAGCTTACTAACAGCGCTTGCATCCAGCACGAAATTTTTATCTTTAAACGAAAGGCTACCAAGTTTTGTTAGCTCAGAGCCGTCTATAAATTTTAAGATATTTTCGGCGCTATCTTCTACATTTAGTTTGCCATCTCCGGCTATTTTGGCGGCAAATTTAGCGTATTCTTCCGCGCCAATCTTTAAACCCGACGCGGCTTCAAAGCTATCAACTTTATCGCTTAGCACGGCGTCCTTATCGCTTGAATTAACGCCGGTTAATCTTATGTTGTCATCCGCGTCAAATTTGTCGCCTGTGATTTTTTTGAAATTAGAAGCCGTGATTTTTAGCATTTTGCCGTCGGTTACTTTTAACGACTTTAGCTTATCTGTAAAATAATAAAGCCTGCCATTGATTGCTTCTTGTAAATTTTGAGCCTTGTCTGCGATTTCCAGGATACCGTCCGCGATTTTATCGCTTGAGAGCTTGCCGCTAGCGAGTAGGTTTTTACCAAAAATCTCGTAAAAATCATCTACGCTTAGCTTTTGCGCTTTAGTTACCGCATCCTTGCTTAGCTTATCGCTAAAAGCCACTAGCGATACCAACTGTTCCTTGCTAAGAGGGTTCGTATCTGTTAGTCTAACGGCCGAATTTGCAATTTTTTTAGCGATATCGGTCTCTAACGACGTTAGTTCGGCTACGCTTAGTTTCGCCGAATGCACGGCTCCATCGGCAAATTTAGTCCGGTTCCCGGCTAACGTTTTAAGCTCGGCGTTTGTTAGCACGCTATCTTTTGCTAGCGTTACGGCTCCATCTAAAATCTTATCTTTTAGGCCGCCGGCTAAAATTTCCTTCGCTTTTTCAAAATTTGCCGTAAAAGATCTCACCTCTCCGTTTGCTTTGAGGTTAAATTTAACGCCCTGCGTTTCTATGGTAGAGTAGTCGTTAGGAAATACCCCTCTACCTATCTTGCCCGATAAAAACGCCTCTTTGTTGATATTTTTTGCTTGTTCCAAGCTTAGCTTGCCTATAAAAAACGAGCCGTTTTCAAAGGTAAAATCATCACTTATTATGCTTTTGATGTTGCCGCTATTATGAAAAACGTAAAGCGCATCGGCTGTTTTTAGCGTGTCGCCTTCTTTGGATTTCTCGGTCAAATTTTGCTCGTTATAAGCCTTTATCGCATCCTTGTTTTGCGATTTTTTTGCAGCTTTAAACGTATAAACATTGCCGCTATCAAATTTGACCGCTTTGACGTTAAGCGCGCTTACGTCTAAAGGCTTGCTCGCCTGCGCGTCTTGATAAAATTTACCATCTTTTTTGTATATAGAAGTTACTCCGTCTATCTTTACCGCAGGCGCATCGTTAAATAATTTAACAAAACCATCTGCGTCCGAAACCCGCGCTATGCCCTCGCTAAGCACGTTTTGCGTCAAGTTAAATGCGCCATCTTTTGCCTCAGGATCAATATTAACACCTTTAAACACTATCTTTAGATCATCGCCGTTACTAAAACCAGCTCTATTTCCATTTACATAAACGATCGTATCGTCACCGTCTTTGATAAACTGCTTTACATTGGGTTTTAGCGAGCTTTCATTCTCGGCTTTTTCGAGCGATCCGTCTTTGTCTGCAAATTTTATCTTATCTCCCGGCTTTGCGCCCTCGATGACAACCGTACCGGTGTGATAGCCTGATTCGGGGACGGCTTCTTTGTTTGTCACGTAGTAGGTGGTTTGATTGCCTTTTACTAGCTTATAGACCATACCGCCCGCGCCCAAGCCGGATTTTTCCGCACTAACGCCGTCGGTAGTACCCTCTACCAAGCCAAGCGAGTTCTCGAAAAAGCCCTCATCATTAAATTTGACGCCGGATTTTGGCTGAAAGCTGTGACTATAAGGTACTCCGCTTTCTTGGTCTTTGGCGCTAAATTTGTGCCCGTCTTTAGTAAATGCACCTAAGATTGCCGTGCTCTTATCCACTTCCAAGCTATCGCTTTGCGGAAAATTTTTCACGACAAAGACATTTGCTTTTAAAATTTTACCATCTGCGGTTTTGACAACGCCATCTTTGGCCGATAGATTTATCTTTTGATCCGCGCTTAAATTTACGCCATTGTTATCGGCCGCCAGAATGCTCACGAAATACTTCTTGCCGCCTTCTTCTATCTTTGCCGAATAGCCTATGACGTTTGTGGATCCAAAGCCATCTACCATTTGTTTTAACGACCCCTCTGCACCGCTGTTTGGTTGCGGCTCCGGCTGGGGTTCGGGCTTTGGTTGAGGTTGAGGTTTAGGATCTGGCGCAGGCTTGGGATTTGGTTGTGGCTGGGGTTCTGGTTTGGGATCGGGCTGAGGATTAGGATCGGGAGTAGGCTGTGGGGCAAGTTCTTTCGAGATTTCATCTTCGCTCCTGCCTGTTATCTCCGATACTATTTTTATTCTGGAATTTGCTTGAAGCGATGCGATAAGTTTAGAGGTGTCTATATTTAAAATATCTCGCTTGGACTCTATTAACTTCCTTATATCTTCGCTCGTAGTGAGGTCGGTTATGGCGTTATTTATCTCCTCAAATACCTTGAGAGCAGACTTTATATCTCCACCGGGTATGTTTTCGACGCTATCTGAGACCACGTTCGAAACTATTATTTTATTAAGCAGGGTATTAAATGCGGCCTTGGTATCTTTGTCCTCGCTTTTTGAATAAACGGGATTTAACGCGGCTTTAATCAGCTCTGAGACTATCACGTCTCTACTCGCACCGCTATCAAGCAACTGCGTCCAATATGCCTTACCTTCGGCATCGGCACTTTTATTTAAAGTGGTTTTATATATGGGATATAAAATTCGCATTCGAATCAATGCTGCCAATGAAAAAATCTTTCGATGCGTCGCTAGCAAGCATTAAATTTGCAACATTAGATACACTTAGATTATTCGTCTTTGCTGTATCTTGCCAGTACTTATTGCCTGAGCCTTCGCTAGCTCTACCGAAAAGTGCAACATAAAGCGCCGAAATATGCGTTTGAGTTATATTCATAACATTCTCCATTAAATTTTGATTAAAATGTTTGAAGATTGTAACAAATTTAAATGAAAATAATTCTTAAAATCTATAGTAAAAATAAGGAGCATTAAGTTGCGATGAAGACTATGTTCTTATAAGCAATAGGCGCAGTGAAGTTAAAAAATTAGAGAAATTCTATGGTATTTTTTCATCTGATATCAAAGCTGTAAAAACAGCGAAAATTACTAAAATTTTAGAAAAAACAATCAATAAAATAACTAAAAATATCAGAATTTGGCTCAAGATAACTTAAGCGGATTTTTAGCTGCGACTACGTCTTGCTACTTACAAGACCTCTTATCATCTTTAAAAATATGATAGAGCTCTTTTATAGAAACATCACTTCGTGATCGCTTCGCTTGTTTTTTATCTTTACCGTTATTATATCTAAACTCTACTTTGCTATGCTCGTAGCTACGTCTTTAAAAACTACGAACGCAGTGAAGTAGAGCAGAACACATTCTTTAAGATGAAGTAAGAAATTCTCTTTGCTTAGCTTTCCTGCGGTCGCTACCGTTGCTACGCTTAAAAAGATCCCTTTAAATTTAGCTAGTCTATGTTTAGCGTATCCCCATCTGCTCGCAGTAGCAACACAAGTCGCAGCTAAAAACCCGCTTAAGTTTAATTGAGCCAACATTATTTGCGTTGCCGAGGTTAAATTTTAGATTTTGCAAGAATCGAATTCGACTTAAATTTGAGAAAATTTTTATCGCACCTTCGATTAAAAAATAAATTTTGCGGTGCAAATCGGCACTCCGTATGCCGCAAATCCAATCCGCCCCTTAAACTTTCCTTATATACTCGCTCGGATCGTATTCCTTCCCCTCTTCGTGATCCTTTAGGAGCTTAACCACGACGGGGCTAAGCGCGATGATGGCGATCAGGTTCGGCAGCACCATAAGGCCGTTAAACATATCGGCCAGCTCCCAGACGAAATTTATCTTTAACAAGCTGCCGGCAAAGACGAATCCCACGACCAATATCTGCAAAATTCGCACGAATTTGGCGCCAAAAAGGTAACGCACATTGATCTCGGCGAAGTAATACCAACCCAAAATCGTCGTAAAAGCAAAGAAAAACAAGCAGATCGCTACGAATCCGTAGCCGCCCGCATGCCCCAAAACATGCGTCGAAAAGGCCTCTTGCACGAGTGAGATACCGGTTAGCACGGCTTTGCCGTTTTCAAAATGTATCACGTCGGCGCTAAGCACCACAAAAACGGTGATATTTAGCACGATAAAGGTATCGACAAATACGCTCATAATGCCCAGCACCGCCTGATCTACGGGGTGCTTTACGGTGGCCGCAGCGTGTGCGTGAGGGGTTGAGCCCATACCGGCTTCGTTTGAAAACAGTCCGCGTGCGATGCCGTATCTCATCGCCGTAGCGATCGTGGCTCCGGTCGCGCCGCCCCAAGCCGCCGAAGGGTTAAACGCCGCTTCGAAAATGAGAGCTACGACGCCGGGAACCTTGTCGAGATTAAAGCAGATGATCACGATGCCGATGACGACGTAGAGGATCGCCATCACGGGCACGATCTTTTCGGCGACTCTGGCGATGGCTTTGACGCCGCCGATAAAAATAAGCGCACACGTCGCGGCTAAAAACAGTCCGCTCGCCCACTGCGGTATGCCAAACGCGCCCCTAAAGCCGTCCGAGATGGAGTTGGCTTGCACCATATTTCCCATAAATCCAAGCGCCAAGATGATCGCCAGCGCAAAAAATGCCGCCAAAACCTTGGCGTAGCGACTCTTTAGCCCGCGACTGATATAAAACGCCGGCCCGCCGATCATATGGCCGCTGTCGTCCTTGGTGCGGTAAATTTGCGCGAGGCAGATCTCGGCGAAATTCGTCGCCATACCCAAAAACGCTGCGCACCACATCCAAAATATCGCGCCTGGCCCGCCCATGATAAGCGCCGTTGTGGCGCCGACGAGGTTGCCCGTGCCCACCTGTGCGGCAACGGCGGTAGCGACGGCCTGAAACGAGCTCATACCCGATTTTCCCGCCGCTTTGCCGTGCAAAGAGAAGTTGCCAAAAAGCCTATGAAGCCCCATTTTAAACTTAAAGATCTGCACGAAACGCAGCCTGATCGTGAAGTAAAGTCCGGTGCCGCAAAGTAGCGCGATGAGGAAATACGGCCCCCAAAGGAACGAATTTATAGAGCTTACGAGGTCGGTGAGCATAGATTTGCCTTTAAATTTTTAAAATTTTTCAAGTATATTTAAAAAAATATAAAACTAAAATAAATAATAAAATTTTTTTAACCGAACTTAAAAATATGTGTAAATTTTGAGCTACCGGGGTTAAATTTGGCGAGACAAGCGGTTTTTTGTAACGGATTTTGAATTTGAACGATGTGTTTTTGGTTTGGGTGATTTTTCTACGCTATTTTACGAATTTAAACGGCGGTTTGGCTTTTTGGATTGAGTAAGTTTTATACGCGGCTTTGTAAAATTTAGCTTAAGCTTGTTTTATGGGCGGTTTTGCGCAAATTTGCCGAGAATTTTATGAGCTTGGCGGGGATACCGACACCGGGCTTAAAGCTCCAACGGAGTAAATTTACACAGAACACGGAGTTTGAGGTAGTAGAATACGTCGCGTGTTTCAAACTCCAACGGAGTAAATTTTAACCCCACCACTACGCACTTATCTCGCTCTTTTTTCTTGTTTCAAACTCCAACGGAGTAAATTTTAACTGCGCTTGATATTAGGTTGGTTCAGGCTTGATTTTGTTTCAAACTCCAACGGAGTAAATTTTAACCTAAAGGCGAAAAATATTGTCTTGATATGCTGCGGCGTTTCAAACTCCAACGGAGTAAATTTTAACTTTGAACCGTTTGGTTTTGATGAGAGAGTGTTTGGAGGTTTCAAACTCCAACGGAGTAAATTTTAACAATATCAAAGCTAAACTGCGCGAGTTTTGGGCGGAGTTTCAAACTCCAACGGAGTAAATTTTAACATGAATTTTGCAAGAAAAATCCCAATGATCCTAAATGGTTTCAAACTCCAACGGAGTAAATTTTAACGTTGAGCTTAAAGCCGCGGGACTCGACGAAATACAAGTTTCAAACTCCAACGGAGTGAATTTTAACATTATTATTCGAAGCTTGATAAAGCAAACTGTAATAGTTTCAAACTCCAACGGAGTGAATTTTAACATGCTCTTAATGAAAATCTTAAGAAATCAAATGAAAGTTTCAAACTCCAACGGAGTAAATTTTAACCGAGTTTGTCAAATCCATACCAAATTTAAAAGCCAAGTTTCAAACTCCAACGGAGTAAATTTTAACTAAATCTTAGACTTTTTAGACTTGCTTGCCGTTTGTTTCAAACTCCAACGGAGTAAATTTTAACAGAAGAATTCAGATGAAAATCCCCCTCATCAGATTGTTTCAAACTCCAACGGAGTAAATTTTAACAAGCACAGCAAGAAATCTATATCAAAGAGGGTAAATCGTTTCAAACTCCAACGGAGTAAATTTTAACACTTCTCGGCTTTTTTCGCTTCGTTGCTTATGGTGTTGTTTCAAACTCCAACGGAGTAAATTTTAACGGGAGCCTGAAATTTCGACCATTGACTATTCAAAAAAGAGTTTCAAACTCCAACGGAGTAAATTTTAACACCGAGAAAATCAAATTTTAAGGAGCAAAAATGCGTTTCAAACTCCAACGGAGTAAATTTTAACTGTACTTTAGTACATTTATATTCGAATTTCTATTGTTTCAAACTCCAACGGAGTAAATTTTAACTAGAGGTGGAAATTTTAAACGAATTTAGATAGACTGTTTCAAACTCCAACGGAGTAAATTTTAACCGCCAGGATTCCAAGTAGAACCTATAGCGGAACAAGTTTCAAACTCCAACGGAGTAAATTTTAACTGAGTCAAATAGAGACAGAAGAGAGCGAAATAGCGTTTCAAACTCCAACGGAGTAAATTTTAACAAGACGCAGAGAAGGTGGAAAAAGCAAAAGCCCAGTTTCAAACTCCAACGGAGTAAATTTTAACTCTCATCAAACCCGAAATCGGCAAAGACGGCAAGCCGTTTCAAACTCCAACGGAGTAAATTTTAACGTCCTTATAGCGCCCAAATGAAAAATCTTTTAAAATGTTTCAAACTCCAACGGAGTAAATTTTAACCCGGCGTCGAGCTAACCATACTCGATCTTGACAAGTTTCAAACTCCAACGGAGTAAATTTTAACCATTCTTGTCCGTCTTTAAATTTTAAGGCTATTAGTTGTTTCAAACTCCAACGGAGTAAATTTTAACCCGCTCTTAAAATTTTGCCCATCTCCTCGATCGTAGTTTCAAACTCCAACGGAGTAAATTTTAACCCGACTTTCTTATCTATGTGAATTGGGCTTGGTGGTTTCAAACTCCAACGGAGTAAATTTTAACCGTATGTTTTTCTCGTTTCTTCGGGCAGCGTCTGGTTTCAAACTCCAACGGAGTAAATTTTAACTCTATGCGAAAGGCATAAGGCAAATTATTCGTAAAAGTTTCAAACTCCAACGGAGTAAATTTTAACTGTAAGCACATCTATAGTTTCACCATTAAGTTTATTGTTTCAAACTCCAACGGAGTAAATTTTAACACGGTATCCGCGACGGTATAAATCAGTTTGTAAAGTTTCAAACTCCAACGGAGTAAATTTTAACCCTATTCCTATACGATAGGCTATTATTTCTCTAAGGTTTCAAACTCCAACGGAGTAAATTTTAACTAATGAAGAGAGTGGCAGAAATGTTCTAGATAAACATAGGTTTCAAACTCCAACGGAGTAAATTTTAACATAATGCCCGAAAATCAAGTATGCGAAGAATACGGTTTCAAACTCCAACGGAGTAAATTTTAACATAAATTTAGGCTTGGGCGTTACGCCGTTTTTGTTTCAAACTCCAACGGAGTAAATTTTAACTGATTATAAGCTATTTATTGCCGAGGAATACGGAAGTTTCAAACTCCAACGGAGTAAATTTTAACCTGATAGACGGGGCGTATCTCAAGGCAAAATTTGACCGTTTCAAACTCCAACGGAGTAAATTTTAACTGATAGACGGGGCGTATCTCAAGGCAAAATTTGACCGTTTCAAACTCCAACGGAGTAAATTTTAACAAATCATCTAATTTAGGCAGTACGTCTGATAAAGGTTTCAAACTCCAACGGAGTAAATTTTAACACTGACTTATACCCAACTCTAATTGTGTTTCTATCTCGTTTCAAACTCCAACGGAGTAAATTTTAACAATAATCTTAAAGTAGTGTCTCCAGCGCCTCATATGTTTCAAACTCCAACGGAGTAAATTTTAACGAGTGCAAATAACCCAGCTGCAGCCAAAGCTAAAAGGTTTCAAACTCCAACGGAGTAAATTTTAACTCCATAACGTAAAAAAGACGATGGACGAGGACAAGCGTTTCAAACTCCAACGGAGTAAATTTTAACTAGGTTTGCCGCCCTTATCATTCATATATGCCAAAGTTTCAAACTCCAACGGAGTAAATTTTAACTCGCTCTAGCCTCATTACCATTGCGCTACTCGGCTTGTTTCAAACTCCAACGGAGTAAATTTTAACCTACAATCTAAATTAGACAGACTTATAACAGAAGCGTTTCAAACTCCAACGGAGTAAATTTTAACTTTCGATATTTGTGATTTTTGCTATGCGTCTTGCGCTGTTTCAAACTCCAACGGAGTAAATTTTAACTTTGAGCGAATTTAAACGAGACATTGAAATTTATGATGTTTCAAACTCCAACGGAGTAAATTTTAACATAATTATCTTTGGTAGTAGAGTAAAAATACAAGTTTCAAACTCCAACGGAGTAAATTTTAACTTGCTATGTTTATAGCGCCGCCGACGAAACCTCCGTGTTTCAAACTCCAACGGAGTAAATTTTAACTACATATACTCAGGGTATAGTAGCAAGAAATCATCCGTTTCAAACTCCAACGGAGTAAATTTTAACAGCACCAAAATATGCATTTTTAGGGCTATTAAAACTCAAAGTCTATATTTTTACGCCTTAAATTTGCATAAAAAACAAAATAGTATCGATACGAAATACCCTAAATTTCATCATTTCTAAAATCTTAGAAAAAGCTTTATCGACATAGTTTAGATTTAAAAAGGGCACTTAGAAATCAAATGTCCCGTTGCGGTAAGAGCAAATTAACAACATTCAACCCGCTATAGCGATCAAAGCAAATTTTATAAGTAGGGTGTATTTTATATTTTATCACAAACGTCCAAAGTAAAATCACAAACGCCATTTTAGCGCAAAAACCAATACCGCGGTAAAGACACATAAGTCAAATTTGATGCGAATTTTCTCAACGCTGGGAGTAAAACACCAAAACAGCCAAAGACGCATAGGTCAAATTTGACCGTAAATGCATAGCGGTTTTTATGCCACATTTTGATGAAGTCAAGGCTCTAAAATCAAATCATCAAAATGCAACCAAGATACTTGCTGCCTCTTACAGACAAAATATCAAATTTACCCCCACTTAAATCCCTCATAAGGCGCATCTTCGCAGATACATTTTTTGATCTGATTAGCCTCGCGGCGGATCACCTGCCGCCACGTGAGATCGCGCCCGCCCAGCGAAACCGTTTCACCAAGCCTCGCGATCATTTTTAGCTCTATCTTTTGCACTGCGTCGTTGCTAAATTTTATCCGACCGGTGTCGGTTTGGAAGTCCTTTGCCGTGATCTCCTTTTTATTTAGCATATTAAAAATCAGCGTATCACCCAAAATCGGCTTAAAAATCTCGGCAAGATCGAGGTGTAGGCTCAGAGCGCGGTAGTTTGGCTCGTGCAAAAAGCCGATGCGCGGATCAAGCTCGGTTTTGTAAATTTCGCTGAGGCAGACGTTATAAATACGCGTATTTACGTAGCTTATGAAACTGTTGATTTTATCGGCGGGCGGGCGCTTGGAGCGGACGGTAAATTTAAAGCTTTTTTGATCCGCGATTATCTCGTTCCACTTTTCGTAGTAGAGCTTTTGAAACGCCCCTTCCGCCACCATTATCGCAGGTACGTCCGCGGCGGCATTTAGCGCCTCTATGTGGGACGATACGTCAAATTTCACGCCGTGTCTTTTACAGTTTGCCGCGTCGTTTAGGATATGCGCGCGAGTGATCTCGCGGGCGATGTAGACGCGCTTAAGCGGATCGTCAAAAGCGCGGACCTGATTTAGCAGCACGAAGCCGCTTTTATTGACCGAGTTTGAGGTATTTGGATAAAAATTACCGCGAAAGCTCTGATAAGGACTAAAAACGTGCAAAAGGACGTTGTTGTCCGCCAGAAACGCCATAGTGTAGGTATCGATCTGCACTTTTGCCAGCACGTAAATTTCATCGATCGCATTTATCGGCAAAATTTTACTAGCGGCGACCGCGCCTGCATCGTCAAATTTATCAAAATAGATATTGTTATCTTGCCTACGAAGCCTGCCTGCGCTTAAAATAAAATGCGTCCTGTCGCTTTTTTGCATCTTTTTTCCTTAAAATTTAGCTGGGATTTCAAGCGCCGCCAAACTCGGCAAATTTACGCGAGCAAATTTAACTAAACAGCGCGCCGCTTTTATCCTGTCCGATTACGATACGCTTGGAGTATTTCAGCGAATTAAAAGTATAAATCACGATAGAATCAAGCTGCGCAATGCACTCTTTTTGCAAAACTGCGGTTAGTTTTTTAAAATCGCTCTCGCGAATCTCGCCTTCAAAAACGGAAAACTGCACGCGCGGCAAAAACTTCTCGACCGCCTTTCTGATGCGGTTTGCGTTGTTTTTCTCTTTTTGCTCGGCGCCGGCGATGTCGTAAAATAAAATGGCGTACATCAAATCTAACTCACGCAATATCCGCTATAAGCGCAGTTTGCGCAAAATTTGCCCTGCGTAAATTTTGGCGGTCGCTCTAGGTTCGCAAGCGACGTTATCTCGCTTAAAATTTGCTCGATCAGAGCGAAATTTTCGCTGCTATCCTCCACCAAAATCACCTTTTTACCGCTGATTAGTTTGCCTTTTACCTCTTTTAAATTTAAACCCGTTTTTAAAAGATAGACGTAAAAAAGTAGCTGCATCTTGCCCGCAAGCTCGTTTTTTAGGCTCTTTTTGTATTCGGTGATGAGATAGTGTCCGCGCTGCTTGGAAAGTTTGTCGAATTTCAAATTTGAAAATGCAAAGTCCTGCAAATCGCTCTCTTTGATGTCCGCCAGCGCCTTGCCCATCAGCACGTTTTCATCCTCCTGATCTGCGTGGATATGGTGCGCGTAAAGCCACGCCTCGCGCTTGCAGGTGACGTAATAATTCACAAGCGTGCCGGTGATTTGGTCTTTGTGAAACATTAGTCAAATACCTCTTCAGCAATCGTAAGCTTAGGCAGGAAGCCGTCAAATTTATTATAGAAATTGCCTGGCGGTAAGATACGTATGCCAAAATAATCTTTTAAAGTGGTTTTATAATCTTTTTTAAGTTCTTCTAGTAAATTTTCACCGACGGATATCGTGTATAATCCTAAATCTTTTTCCAAATCTTTAATTTCGGCAAGAATTTTAAATTTATCATCATTTGATTGCAACAATTTATCCCGATTATCTAAAAACTCGCTGAAATGCCCACTATATTGCTCTACAAAAAGCGAGACCTTCCAGTCCTGCTTAGGCATAAAATTTTCATTAAACTTTTTAAATAATGTTTGAAATTCCAGGTTTTTAGCATATTGCAATAAATTTACGCTAGTCGTTTCATTTTTTGTACTTTCAAAATAGCTCTCTAAGACATTATAAATTTCGCTCTCTTTTATATTTTGCGATAAAATTTCTTTTATTTTATCCTCTTGCAGATCCGTATCGTGATATGGAAACGATTTGCCTTCTAAATAATCAAAAACTATAACTTTTGCAGGCTTGTCTGACAGGCCTTCACGATTTACTCTGCCCGCAGCTTGGATAATAGAGCCAAAGGGAGCGAACTCTCGAAAACCTATACCAAAGCTAAGATCGACTCCGGCTTCGATTAGCTGCGTTGCAATCAAAATAATCTTTTTATCATTACCTAATTTAGCCTTTATTTCGTCAATAATCTCAACTCTGTGAAGCGGAATTTGGTGCGTAGTCAAAAGATAGATGCTATCTTTATTCTCGCTTTTGTTTTTTATGACTTCATATAGCTTTTTAGCTTTTGAGATGGTATTTACGACACAGAGTACGCTTTGATCTTTATGGGCTAAAATTTCATCTTTTAGGATATCAAAATCGTTTAAATTTGGCTTATAAACGAGCTCATATCTATCCCTATCTCGCTCGTATAAAACGGGGCTTGAAAGCTCGGTAAAATTTTCAAGCTCTGCTGCAATATGAGGCATAGTCGCAGACATAAGTATAAAGTGGATATTGTATCTTTTTGTAAATTCATTAAAAGCGGCAGAAATCGGCTTCAATAAAACTCTTGGGATATTTTGTATCTCGTCTATTATGATAACGCTATCTCGCAAGGTTTCTAGTTTTAAATTATCTCTATTGTGATTTGAAAAAAATACGTAAAATAATTGATTAAAAGTCGTAACGATAAAATTCTCATGCCAAATATCGGCCAAAAATACTTTTTGCATAAACTGCTCTTGCTCATCTTCATTATCTTTCTCTTTGTCTATTTTACTACTTTTATAGCTTGTTAGGTGGTGATATTTTAGTACGTTTTGGTCGGATATTATCTTTTGATATTCGTTATGTGTTTGATCTATGATAGAGGTAAATGGTATAGCTGTTATAACACGTCTTTTATCGCCTTTTATTTTAGCTATTTGCAATGCCAAATTTAGAGCCAAAAACGTTTTTCCTATACCGGTGGGCGCTTTAATCAAAAACTTATCTTTTTGCGTATTATGATTAAAATTTTGAAAAATAAGTTCTTTTGCTTTTGTTCTGTATTTGTTTTTACTGCCATTTTGCTTTGAGGCTATAATATATTCCATCTTATTAAGGTAAAGATCTATTTTTTCATCACTTAAAATTTCTACATTTTTATAAGGCTTAGAAAAAATAGCTTCAAATTTATCAGTCAAAACAAGCCTCGAATAGCGCTTCTTAAAAATAAAGTAGTTATCTAAAATTTGGTATTTTTCCAGCTCGGCCTCTAAATCAAAAAAATAGTCGACAAATTCATTAACATCAGGCCTTATCTCTAAATTTAATCTACAAATCACTTCATTTATCTTTTTAAATTTATCTTTTATCTTTGCTTTTATATTGCCTAGTTCGCTAAAGAAAGATTTAAGATCGGGCAAATCGGAATGATGTTTTAGAATAGTAAAAAAATTAGCTAAAAAATTTATATCTTTATCGACTCTAGTAAAAAAATATATAAAAGCACTCTCTAGAGTATGCGTTGTTTTTAGCTTTTGTCGAGCTTTTTCAAAATCATCTTTTGAGGTAAAATTCTCTATTTCTAAATTTATATAATCTTGAAATCTCTGTGCAATCTTAGCAATATCGTGAAAGGATGCTGTCTCTTTATGGTCGCTTTCACCAAAGCTATCGCTTATATTTTTTACATGAAAATTATAAGATTTTTTAGGGTGCGAGTTAAAAGAGCTTGAAATTTGCATTATACAAATCTACAATGATAAATTTTATCGCCGCAAACTATCTTCCAAACCTTAATATCCCTAGCCTTTATTTGCTTGTTGGATAATATTAAATTTACGCCCAAATCAGGAGATCTTTCTGGCGTTAAAGTGCTCGCAAAACTAATCGGAGAATATAAAACACTTTCTTCAAAATCTATATTTTTTACATCATCTTGAAGCACGAATGAATCTATATTTATTTCGTCAAATTTTTTCTCTTCATAATTCGTTATTTCCATAAATTCGAAATTACCTGCAAATTCGCTATTGCCAAGATAAAATGAAAATTTGCAAATTCGTTTTTTTAGATTATAAATCGCTTCCTCTTCGAGCTTAAATTTATCAATAAAAATTATATACTTCGGATAAATCAAGAGTTCTCTATTTATTGGTTTTTGAGGAGCCTTATTGTCACGCAAACCAAGCGAGATTTTTTGCATATCAAATTTGAGCAAACTATTTAGATGAGACTTTGTAAATTTCGTATAGTCGTTTATATAATTTTGCGAAAAACTCTTCTTTAAAATAGGAGCATCTAGGATTACACTATATTTAAAGTCGTCAAATCTATCATCGTTTAAATAATTATCTATGCCGAGTAAAGCCGCCAACATACCGCAAATAGTAGTCTTTGGCGGGATAGGTAAAGTGATATTTTGACTAATCCCCAAAGGATCTCTAAAACAAGCAAATTTACCCCAAATTTTAAATGCAAACATTATAGTTCTTTTGCTTCTAAATTTATATTTAGATCTTTAAAATTATCCAGATATTTTTTAGCCGAATCATCATAAAAAACTACTACTTTTTCTATTTTTTGACTCATATTTTTTAACGACCTTGCAAGAGCCGAGAAATTTAATTCACATTCGCTAAAAGCACGAAGTTGTTGAGAGTTTTCATTGTCTATCTTTACAAGCTCGTCAAGCAGACCTATCATATAAGTATCTTTATAGATAACTCTTATAAGCATTCTTGGTTTTTGTCCGACTTTACTCCTGGTATTTAGTAGCTTTGTGCCTTGCCACATAGAATCAAGCATATCGGCAACATCTTCTTCGCTTGCATTCGATTTAGCAGCATTTAGAGAATTTATAGTACCGTACATAGCAAACAACCCATAAGGTATATAATTATCGGTTCTAAATGTCTTATTTAAGCTATTGTCTTTACCGAAAGCACCGGTTCCTTGTGATAAAATAGTCTCTGTTTCGTTTAGTGATTTAGCCCAAGAAAATTGCACCGTACCTATAATTTGAAGATTACTTTTTGGTGCCACTCCGCCAAAAAGTCTATTGTCAATGCAGCTTAAAAAAACTTTTTTATCATCTTTTTCATTTAAAGCATTCCTCAACTCGGTAAATCTGGTTTCTGCCGATTGTACCTGCTCTGCGTTATTTACAAATACGGTTTTACCTTTTCTATATTGCAGATCATCCCTGATCGTTCTTTTTACTCTAACATCGCTAACAACGGCTTTTCTATCGCTTTCATCGTATCTTGGCGCATTATCGTTTAACATGTCGCCGTTAGGATTAGTCATTTTTGCATCCCATAAAAACAGAATTTCACTATGTTTTGCTAAATCACTCATCATCTTCTCCTTGTTTTTGATTTTCTTTTTTAAATTTTGCATAATCATTAAACCCTCTAATAAAAGCGAAAGAAATCTCCTGTTGAGCTACTCTTATATTTTTTGGATATACAAAATAAGTAGTAACTAATTGCGATAAATCATTGTTTTTAGGAGTATTTAGACTAAACAGCCTCTCAAAATAGCTTGCTTTATTAAAAATAGCTTTTAAATTTGATTCCGTTATTCTTTTGGTCGATAACCATTTTTTAAACGTCTCGTTCTTTTTTACGACTTTCCCGTTTGGATTATACGAACTATCGATAATACCTTTCGAATAAGCGCCTATCAAATAAGCTCCTTTTATTAAGCCGTTCTCAAAATAATCGGATTGCTCAAGCAATAATTTTTCAAAATATTCAGAAAAAAGTTCCATTCTACATCCTTATTGCGTTTATATCTTTTAAAAATTTTAAAATCTTGTTTTCATTTTCTATAAAAGTATTCGGATACATTATCCACTCTTTTATACTGTCTTTTAATCTGCTTTTATTTTCACCGTCAAACTCTCTAAAGTGTTCAAAACGTTTTAAAACCTCCAGGTAACTTATTTTTAAATACCCCAAAAGTAATCTTGCTAAATATATTTTTTCTTGTAAAATTTTATTTTTCAAATTTGCAATACTATTTGTAGATATAGCAAACTGTTCCGTAACCCTAAAATAATCCTTTAAATATACAAATCTGATATCCTCATCCTCGCTTTGAACTCGTTTCATAGCATCCGTAATATGATCTTCTTGCATCAAATTCGCTACCTTTCTTATCCTGCTCGGCAAAACATCTTCAAGAGTAGCAAATATTTTAACAGATAAATTGGTAACATTCACCTCCGTAAAGAATATATCGAGCGTAAAGCTATTAATATATTCAAAATTTTCTATTTGCTTATTTAATTTTCTAATAAAGCTTTCTTCCCTAGTTGCTTCATCACTTAAAGTATTTGATTTCTCAAGAAAATTTATCATTTCCTTAAAAATATCTTCGTCAAAATTTACCATAGACGGAATTATTATATATTCTAATCCTTTGTAATAAAATTTAAGATTGTTTATCGCATACATCCAGCCTTTTTTGACCGATTTTGCCGTATTTTTTGACATAGGAAGACGGTTTATGGATTGCTCTTTAAATTTGTCATCATAATTATCCATAGTAAAAAACTTGACATTCGGATCATACCCGCAAGGTTCTTTTTCTTGGGTAACAATATCTATCTGCTCCTTTAAAAAAGCGTTTCCTTTTTTGTCCTCTATATGAGGCTTTACAAATTCATTAAGATAATTTTGCAAAACTTCCGGCATAAGCTCATAAAAACTTTTGCCATTTATAAGTAAAATCAGAAAATAATCGCCTTGCTTAAAGTCCTTTAACCCAAGCTCATCGTTTTTATAGTTTTCAAGATATTCAAATACTAAATTTGCCAAAATTTTGTTGTTACTATTTGCATACACTACAATTGAATTTTGTAAGGTATGTGAGATGGCTTGGAATTTTTTATATAAATCTTTTTCGTTTTGATACTCGTAGTTTGGGTATAAATAATATGAATTACTAGTTCCACCTATCTTTTTTGTAAAAAATGTTTTTATGGTGTCTAATGAAGTTCGCGATAGCTTTGGAGCACCAAGAAGCCTCCCGTTCTCAATTTTAAAATCAATAGCCAAAGTTATATGGTCACTATCCTTAAAATTAGAACTTTTAATCATAGCCTTAACATCGTCGTCACTTAGCAGGCTGCCAATTTTATATAGCTTATGAGCTAATCCCATATCTTGTTTTACCTTAAAATTCTTTAAATAATTCTACGCCTATTTGACTTAAATACTTCTAAAAATATATCAAATCTAAGGAAAATCAAAAAGTACCATAAAATCTTTTTTTAAAGACTTAGTCATTAACTGCAATAAACATTAAGCTCTATTCTGCCACAATTTATATCAAACTTTTCTATATCTAGAACAGGACCAAAGAATACAAATAAAATACATAAAATGTACTTTTTAACACAACTGGAAATATTTTTATTTTTCAAAAGAGCAGCTCCTTATTTTTAATCGTATTATAGTACAAAACAAAAATATTGTCAAGTTATATTATTTTAAAGATTACCACAACTTTTAATCTTGATGAAAATATACTATAATACGTAAAAAGAATAAGGTTTCCCGTCGGGATTTGAAATTATTATTTTAAAGATTGCAACCTTATTCTTTTTCTTCCACCACCTCCACAAACCCCACTCCGCAGTTCATACATCCGCTTCCGACGCCGGCATCAAGGATCAAATTTATTAGCTCGGGCTGCGCGCAAATTTTCCATTTTGCTTGCCAAGCCTGAACCGGCGAGCGGTTGTTACCGTAATAAAAATTAAATGGATTTTGCAAATTTTGCCAGAGTAAATTTAGCTCAAATTCGCCCTCGTATCTGCGCCCGGTAAGCGTTTCAAATCTTTGCAAAGCGTTCGTTTTCATCATCTCAAGATGCCTGGAATCTTGCGGCTGCAGATAAATTTTATGCCCCAAAAGCCCGCCTATCGCGCACGCTACGCAGCCTTGCAGCACCGCTTCGCTTTGCGTAGTTCTGTGTTCGCTAACCGCCACAGTCGTATCGCACAAGCAAAGCTCGCCTAAATTTAACCCGTCTTTTAGCACGGCAAGCGCGATTATTTTTTCAAATTCCGGCTCATAAGAGGTAAATCTAATCCGCAAATTTGCGCCCTTTAAACGAAAATCAAAATTCGTTCGTTTAAAAATTTTGCCGCTGGGCTCATGCCTATATCCCTCGTGCTCGACACTTGGCAGATAGCGGTAGATGTAGCCCTGGATGAGCTGGGGCAGCGCTTTTGAAATTTTTAAATTTGCACTTGGCAAACGTGAGATTATCGTGAGCATTTTCGTCCTTAAATTTAGTAAAATTTAGACGTAATTATAAAAAATCTTGCATTAAAAATCGGTTTTGCGCAAAAATACGGCGAAATTTCAAATTTTGCCCATCAAATTCGCTAAAATATCCGCAAAAATCACGCAAGGAGAGCAAATGAAATACGATTTTGACGCGCCGGTGGAGCGAGACGGGACGTATTCGTCAAAATGGAAAACGAGCGGAGACGAGCTGCCGATGTGGGTGGCGGATATGGATTTTAAGGTCGCGCCCGAAATTTTAGAAGCGCTGCAAAAGCGCCTGGATAACGGAGTTTTTGGCTATTCGTACGTGCCGCAGGAGTGGAGCGAGGCCGTCTGCTCGTGGTGGAGCAGGCGCCACGACGTCAAATTTGACCCAAATTGGCTGATTTTTTGTACGGGCGTGATCCCGATCATCAGCTCCGCGGTGCGCAAATTTACGAGCATGGGCGATAAAATCGTGATCCAAAGCCCCGTCTATCACGTCTTTTACCGCAGTATCGAAAACAACGGCAGGATCGCGCTTACAAACGAGCTAGCCTACGACGGGCGCGGCTATGATATAGACTTTGCCGACCTCGAAGAAAAGCTCGCCGACCCGCTAGCTACGATGTTTATCCTTTGCAACCCGCACAATCCCGTCGGCAAAATTTGGAGCGCCCAGAAGCTAGCCAAAATCGGCGAACTATGCGCCAAGCACGGCATTTTGGTGATCTCTGACGAGATTCATTGCGACATCACGAGCCCCGGCAAAAGCTACATGCCGTTTATCGGCGCGAGCGAGACTTGCAAAAACATCTCGATCACCTGCGTTTCGCCGACCAAAGCCTTTAACATCGCCGGCCTGCAAAGCTCCGCCGCCGTAGTGCCAAATCCCAAACTGCGCGCCAAAATGGCAAAAGCCATCAACGACGATGAGGTCGGCGAAGGCAATGCGTTTTCTTGTATCGCGACGATCGCGGCGTTCGAGCGAGGCGAAGCGTGGCTCGAGCAGATGCGCGAATACGTCTGGCAAAACCGCAAAATCGTGAGCGAGTTTTTGCAAAACGAACTGCCGCAGATCAGGCTTGTGGAGCAGGACGCCACGTATCTACTCTGGCTTGACTGCCGCGAAATTTGCGACGACGCGAGCGATTTTCATAAATTTTTACGCCAAAAAGCGGGGCTTTGGCTAAACGACGGCAACGCATACAGAGGTGCGGAAAAATGCTTCCTACGTCTAAACATCGCCACGCAAAGATCGCGCGTGCTAGAGGGGCTAAAACGCCTAAAATCAGGCGCCCTAGCCTACGCGAAAAGCAGGCAATAATATATTTACGAAAAATTGGGATAAAATTTAGACCTTTTTGGTATGATTTCCGCGTCCGACAAGAAAACCTCCTTTTTGTAACGACGCTTCGGCTCCCCCTGCCGAGGCGTTTTTTGTCTTATTCATTAAGCTTTTTTAGTTATAATCCTTCTCATAAATTTACTCCGCCTAGCTCAAATTTAAGCAAATTTAGCGCTTCAGGCGAAAGGACGAAAATGCTAACTCACATAGACGAAAACAACCGCCCCAAAATGGTCGACGTAAGCGACAAGGGCGTAACTACGCGCATAGCCGTGGCAAGCGGCGTCATAAAAATGTCGCGCGAAGCCTTTGACGCGATCAAAAACAACACCGGCAAAAAAGGTCCGGTCCTGCAAACCGCCGTCGTAGGCGCGATAATGGGCGCAAAAAAGACGAGCGAACTCATCCCGATGTGCCACCCGCTGCTAATCAGCGGCATAAACTGCGACATCGAGGAGCTAACCGAAATCTGCGCCTACAAGCTAACCGTTAGCGTCAAAATAGACGGCAAAACAGGCGTCGAGATGGAGGCGCTAACAGGCGTTAGCGTCGGTCTTCTAACTATCTACGATATGATAAAAGCGATAGATAAAACCATGCAGATAACAGACATCGCGCTAGAAAGCAAGAGCGGAGGCAAAAGTGGCGACTACGTGCGATCTAAATAAAGAACCCGAAATCTCATATCCAAATTTCTGGGAATACAAAATCATCCTGCTCCAAAGCAAAAATGCCGAAGCTATCGCGCGCGGCATCGTAGGCGAAAGGCAGCACAAGATAACACCGTCAAAATCTAGCAAAGAGGGCAAATACAAAAGCTACAATCTAAGCGTTTTGGTTAATTCTAACCAGGAGCGATTAGAAATTTTTTCCGCGCTAAGACGCGTTTGCAAATACGTACTATAAGGACTTTCATGCAAAATTTAGTCTTCATCCAAACCATAAAAGAGAACAAAAACGACCCGCAAATTTCCGTTTTGATCAGGGAATTTGCGCTAAGCGAGTTTAGAAAAAGCGTCAAAGGCGCAAAAGGCGACGACGCAAACGCGGCTCTAGCTAAGGAATTCGAGCAAATTTGCGAGGCGCTAAAGAGCGAGGATCTGCTAAACCGCCAAAACGTCGCCAACCTCATCCAAAGCGCGGGCGACGCGCTCAGCGAAGCAAAAGAGCAGTACATCCACCGCCTAATCTACGAAAAAGAACAGATCGAGCGACAAATTTATGCGCAAAAAGACGAGATCAAAAACGACGTTCGCGCGCTACTTGAAAATATGGAAAATTTCATCAGAAATAGCGACCTGGCGGATAAAGAGGAAATTTTAACCGCCATAGACGAAAAAATGCTCTGCGAGCTGCAAATGCTGGGCATCCTCAAAGAAACTACCGAAGCGGCGTTTCTAACCGCGATCGAAAAGGGCGACGATGTAAAGGACACGGTGGAGCAAATAGCCAAAAACGTCGTGCTTAGCGCGATAAACGAGGGCGAAGCGAGCAAAGAGCGCATCCTGGAGATCGCAAGGACGGTCTGCGAGGCGGCGAGCGAGATAGCCGACGTCGATCAGGCATTTGCCAAAGAGCTAATCGGCGGCGCGATCGGCGGCGTAAAAGAGGCGCTTAGCAAAAAGACCGAGAAGTTTATCGAGGAGATAAAATTTGCTCCCGACGGCCAAACCTTGCTGGGAAAAGCAAAGGAATTCGTGAGGCTAGAGGAGAGATTTGTGGCGATGCTACATGATATGGCGCGCTCGGATGAGCCGTCTGCTGCCGTGATAAACGACATCCTAGACGAGTCCGTCGATAGCTACTTGGCTAAATTTAAACGCCTGCAAAACGACGTTTCGCGCCAGATCGAGCTTCAGCTAGAGGAGCTAAAATTTAACGAAAATATCGATAAATTCGCTAGCCTTGCAGGGGCGAAATTTGAGGAGTTAAAGCGCGAAGTCGGCCAAGCCGGCGATAAATTTAAAGAAAATTTTAACGCTAAAGAACGCCTCGAAGCGCTCAAAAAAGACATCAGCGACTTTGAAAAAAGAACCGAAGAGAAGCTAAGCGCGATAAATGCGAGCGAGATCGGCGAAAATCTCAAAGCAAAATCAAAAGAGCTAGGCGAAAAGCTCTACAAAGCCGCCGAAAATCTCATAAAAAACGCCAAAGAAAAGATCAGCAAAAAAGAGGACGAGAAAAAGGACGAGTGAGCCCAGCTTTGGCGCATTTGGTTAAATTTGCGCCCGGGTTTTCTTACCCGCTACAAACGGCGGCAAATTTGACGCGGTAAATTTACGCTCAAATTTGACTCCGCTAAAACGCCGCAAAAGTCAAATTTAACTCCAAAGGATCAAAAATGAGCATCACCTTTTTCGTCAAAAATAAAAAGAAGTTTCTAGTCGGCCTTGCGCCCGTGATGAGCGTAGAGGAGGCGCTGCGCCTGGTGCCGAATTTATCGCAGTTTAACGCGGACGAGGATGACGAAGAGTTTGACGCCGATGGCTTTTACGGCGCGAAGCTAAGCGAGCTTGACTGCCTCGTTGCCGGCACGGACGGACTTAGCGGACGCGGCTTTGAGATCGGCTACGAGGACGGCGCATATAACGTCCGCATCGGCACGCCAAGCACCCGCACGGACTGGAAAATCGCTCTAGAGTATCTAAAAAACCTAGCCATAAAAATGGACGGCGAAATCGTGAGCGAGGACGGAGAGAAATTTAGCGCGCAAAATATCGAAAGCTTTAACTATGAGCACGATATACGCGCGGGGCTGGAGGCGATAGAGCAAAATTTGCAAAAAGAGGCGCAAATCAGCACTATTTACGGCATAAGAAACGAAGTGTCGTTTGATAAAAAGATCATGACTCGCATCCTTGGCGCGAAGGATCCCGCAGGCGAATTTAGCAAATTCGTAACCGATATCCAAAACATAGACGCGTATTTTGCAAATCAGATGTTTTATCGCAGAAACGATAACGGCGAGATCATCGGACAGTACGTCCTGTCGCAAGGCGTCGTTACCGCGCTGCCGTATGAGCCTAGCGTAGAATATAAAAATTTGCAAATGCTAGGCGACGAAAAAGTCGCGCGCTGGTCGGTCGCGATATTTGGCGGAGAGGGCGATGATGAGGAAAAATACGAGATCCTAGCGACGCTGAAATATGAAAATTTCATCCAAAATTTGCCAAAAGTTAAATACGAATTTATCGACGCGAAAAATATCGTCGTAAGCGCGTTTAGTAAAGCAGAATTTGACGAGCTAATCGCAAAATGCGGCGAAGAGGGGCTAGCGGACTAAGCCGTTTAGCTAGCGGCGCGATTTGCTCCTCCCTGCGTTAAATTTAAGCGGCAGAGTTAAATTTACGGCCGAAATTTGCCCGCCGCTTTACCCCAAAACGGAGCTAAATTTGACGCAACATAGATCAAATTCGGCCTCAAATTTAACCCCGATCCCAAAATATTGACTTGCGCCGCCCCTTTAGATAAAATCAGGCACAACAAATCACGAAGGAGATCAAAAATGCGAAAATTTTTCCTACCCCTTTTATGTGCCATCATGCTAGGCGGATGCGCTAAGCACGGTGGCTTAACCACAAATTTCATCCTGGAAAACAAGGAGCTAACCGCGCTCAAAGGCCGTCATATCCTCGATATGCAAAAATACATCGACAGATGGGCAAAGATCGAGATAGGCATGCTGTCGAACAAATACTATCTGCAATACGACCCTCAGGTACTACTATCGCAAAATAAATCGTGCAACTTCTACGGCTGCTGGGTGACGGGCAATAACTTCAGCACCTACGGCTATATCTACTTCACCACCGACAAGGACGGCTATGTCACCAACTATTCCGAGGACGGCGACGACATAAAGATCGTCAAGCATATATTTAAAGACCTACTGATACTGGAGAACTAAGATGAAAAAGACGGTAATAACACTATGCGCATTTGCGATCACTGCAGCGTTTGGGATATCTAACGCAGATTATGATAAATTTATAGCGCTGGACGATAGCGGAAGATATAAAGAGGCCTTGGCATTGATCAAGCCGCAAGCCGAGGCGGGCGACGGCAGGGCTGCTGCGCTCGTAGGCTATCTCAATGAGGTGAGATTCAATAATATCGGCGAAGGCGTGAGGTGGTATAAAAAGGGCATGGAGCTAAACGACAGCCTCGCCCACTCCAATATGGCGCGGATCTACTACCGTATGACGGACTATAAGCTAGCCGCAAAGACTTATGAAAAGGCAAGCCAGCTAGGCGACACGAGCGCGGATGCGTCACTAGGAAATATGTATCTAAACGGAATATATTTTAAAAGAGACTATAAAAAAGCGCTCGTCTATATCCAAAAAGCCGTTGCCGACAACGACCCGCACGCTCTAACCGATCTAGCTATATGCTACGAGAACAGCTACGGCGTCGCAAGGGATATGAACAAAGCCATAGAGCTCTACAAGCGCGGAGCGGCAGGCGGTAACGAATACGCCAAAAGGGCGCTAGAGAGGTTGCAGTAAGCGGGCGGTGCAAAAACCGCTCGTAGGCGGGCGGCTGCTTGAGCGCGTTTGGCCTTGGTTTGCTCGTCGCCCGCTTGAAATTTATCCACGAGCGGGAGTCGAGCTCGGACGGAGTTTGAAATTTATCCGTAAGCGGGTTTAAACCGATGATGGACGGGTATTTTGGCGAAGATGCGCTAGATTTGGAATTTATCCGTAAGCAAGTTCGAGCTAGCATGGTTTAAATTTTATCTTGCCGCCGCTTAAACCTATCCTCAATCTATGAGCTAAAGCCGAGTCGGCACGGCTTGGAATTCATTCGCGATCCGTGCGCAGGATTTGGCTTGACCGGCTTAAAATTTCCTTTAGTATAATTAAATTTTATTTTTAGAATGCATCCGGGTTAGCTTGGCTTAAATTTTCATCCGCAACCGGGTTCGAGCTGCCCGACTTGAAATTTTAAGCTTTTTAACAAACCGGCCGATATCGGCGAGGTTTATCCGCCCACGGTTTGACCCGTCGGCTACGATGCGGCGATACCGACTCTGCGGCGCCGCACGCGATGACTTCGGCCCGCCGCGAGCCGATTTTAATAGCGCATCCCCGCGCCCAAACTGCAAGATACGGATTTTAAGGCTCGGGCGAATTCGGATCCGAGGTTTATCCGCCGGGCGTTCCGACTCGGTTTGGCTTTTGCTTGCGCTGCTTAGTTTTATATATGAGCAAGACCGATCTCGTATCGGCATTTTGATTTTCTCGCTCAACTTAGAATTTAGCTTCTAGCGCGGTTTGAGGTCTTACGGGTCGGTTTGCGTCGCATTTTTATCCATAGGCAAGGCTCGGCCTCAAATAGCTTAAATTTTCGCTTATAAGCGGATTTGGGCTAGAGAGATTTTATCCGCAACGGGGATTGTTTTTGTCGGACTCCCGCCTGCCGGATAGCTCAAATTTGACGGATTTGGTTTTATTTTATTTAGCCTTAGATCGCCGGGAAGTTTTAGCTTGACGAGCCAACCGATACCGGCGGATACGGCGCCCAATAACCCAAAACTCGTAACGGCGCGATTTGCGATACGAGCTTTGCTGCTTGGCCAATCAAAGCCGGTTCCGCTTATTTCGGCGAGCTTACCGATTTGCGTCTTTATGAAAAAAGCAAAGATGAATGAGCCCTGCGCCGAGCGATCTTAGCTAAACAGCACTACTTTTTGGTCACGGCTCGCCCAAAATAAATTTACTTATGCCAAAATTTACGCTTATTTCGCGAAACCTTACGCAAAGCGCTTAAATTTAGCCTATTTCTCGGCGATACAAATCGTCAATGGTGACGGAGACAAAGGCTGCCGTCTTAAATTTAGCCTAGCCGATACCGCGCCGTCAAAACCATCGCCTCTTGAATAAATTTTACCCACCAAAAGCCGAAAATCGCCGTTTATAAACTACTCAAATTTGAGCAAATTTCTACGCAGCAAGTCAAATTTGAGCCCGCAAATCCAAGATACTTCAAATTTTAGACAAAATCTAAAAGCCCAAGCCCGGCTCAAATTTAACCCGTACAAACCGTCCTGGACGCATTTAAATTTACCGTGCGAAAACGGCGCCGAATTCGACTACGCAAGATAAACCGCCGAACGCAAAGCAATCGGCCGTAACACGCTAAATTTATCCAAGTCGAGCTTAAAATAACGCTCCCAAACAAGCGGACAAAGCCAAAATAAACTAAGCCGAGGCGAAATCAAACTCGTCGCGCCCGAATTTAATACATAAAAAGTCCCTCGTCCTTCGCCTCGCCGACCTTGTCCGTCTTCACCCAAGCCGCGATATAGATGAAAAACGAAGCAATCAGGAGAAAGAAGCCAAATATCGCTAAAATCCCGCTCGCCCATAGTAGTTCGCCCGCGAAAAAAGTAAAAACATAGATCCGAAAAAGCCCGTTTCTGGTTAGTCGCGCGAGTTCGAAAAAGACCTTCGACCAGACGACGGCAACGTAGATCAAAAGCAGCAGAGTTACGACAACAACGAGCTTAGCGAGCGGATGTTCTATGCTCGCCATATAGGACGCCAGCGTCGCCGTAACTTGTCCGACAAACATCACGATCATCGCTTTGCCGAAATTTACGTGCAAGCTGTCGCTACGAGAGAGTTTCGCGATGCCGCCGAGTGCGAGATAGGTCAGCATAGCGCCCGCTATCACGGCGAGGTTATCCGCGATTTGCAGCGCCAGTCCCGCGTAACCTGCGATGAAATACGCATAAAATTTAATCGCCGACGGCGCGACACCGGAGACTATGCCAAGCACTCTTGCTCGCTCAAATACCTCGCTCTCCTTTAGCGCTTGCTTGGTCTCCTTGCTTCTGACGTCTTTCGTCGCGCGTTTTTCGCCCTCATCCACGACTATAAACACCTCCAGCGCAAATTCTCCGTCGGGTTTAAACGCTACCCGTTCGCCGCCGCTCGGGCGCTGTGAGCGCACCTCCTCGAAGCTAAATTTATAGTATTTCCCGTCGTCGCCGACTATCATAGTTTCGCTTATCGCTACGCCCTTCATCCTGTCTCCTTTCGCGTTTTTATCGTTGTTTGCACTCGGTTTATTTGCATTACTCGCGTAAATTTAGCCCGCACTTAAGATTTCGCCGAATACAAATTTTCAAAAATCGAATTTTAGCTTGGTTTTAGACTTTCGTCAAATTTGCCCGCTTTATCGGAGCGAGATTTTTTAATGCGTCAAATTTAAGGTTGCGCTACCGACTTTGGCAAATTTGCATTGCGATCCGCGCCGCTTGCGGTTTTATCTCCGCCGTTTTTGCATAAATTTTACGGTTTGGATTTTTGCAATATCTTACCGCGTATCGCTCCTGCCGTATGTTTTTGACGAGCGAGCGGGCTATGTCATCGCCGCTTTATGTTTATCGCTTTTTGACGATACTGCGCGACAAATAAGACTTTCGTCGCAAATTCCGCTCCCGTCCCTGCACCAAATTTATTCGCATTACCGCACAGATAAATTGATTTGCGCCGATTTAAGCTCATAATCTCTCTGGCTTAAACCCGTAGTGGAAATATTCGCACGGACGGCCTTTTGCTCGATCGTAACGCTTTTGCCCGCGCAAGACGCCGTCAAAAGCGCCTTTCTTTTACCGAGCTTGAAGTCGCCATACCTCAACGCTCACCGGTTTCGTCGCCGACCGATCCGACTTAGTTGCCGTTTTTAAGCATAAATTTTGCTAACGAGCTCGGATTTTTATCAAATTTATGCGATTCATATTCATACGCTAAATTAAGCCCCAAGCCGCCGTTAAATTTCCTAAATTCGCGTAGCGACTAGCGCTTGCTCATAAAATTCGCGACCGTTTGCTTGCATTTTCAAGATACGGGTTATGCCGCCTAAAATTTGTCCGATACAAACGCAAATTTGACGCTTAAAACCCTGTCGTTACGCTAAGTCCGCAGGCGCGTGCGGATATTCAAATTTATAACCCAATCTATGCAAATTCCGCGCTCTTTTATCCATAAAACGCTCAAACAAAGCTCAAGCCGCCGGCGCCTCTAAAATCAAAGCGCGAGCAAAATCAAAAACCTCTCGCGCAAAATCGCACAAAACACGCGGCAAAGTCCGAAATTGCGGCAAGGCGCTTCCGCTAAATTTTCGCGTCCGCCAAGCTCTAATCCAGCCAAATTTTACGGTTTAGCCGCAGCTCCTCGACGATACGCAAAAAGCCGCCGATCTCGTCTTTGTAAAATCTATTCGCCCCCTTGCCCACAAGCGGACGGCGTAGATCGGGCTCAAAGTTATCGCGCCCGGTGCGGATCGCTATACAGATTTTGTCCCCGGTTAGCACGATGTTTATAGGGCGGTGAAATCTCGTTTTTAGCAGCTTTAGATTTTCCATCATGCTAGGCGTGAGCGCGTATCTAGCCTCGATCTGATCGGTCGTATAGACGCGAAATAGCCGCTCAAACTCCGCGTCGTCCATCCTCGCGCGTTTGCCGCCGTAGTCCTTAAAATCATCCGTCCCGCTGCAAATTTGTGTGACGCCCTTTAGCCGCTTAGGAAAATCCGCGACAAACAAAAGCCCCGCAAAAAGTATCCTGTGCGTCTCGTTTCCGCGAATATCCTCTTTGATGCTTAGCGCCTCTACGTCGCTAAATTTGACCCGCACGCCCTCTATCTGCCCGAAAATCAGGTCGTTGCCCGAGTATTTATCGATGTCAAAATCATAAATCATATAAAGATAATCGCTCTCTACGTAGTCGCCCGGATAATACGTGAGACCGCAATCCTCCACGATGCTCCTTACGACTTTTCGCTTAAATTTAAAGGTAAAGCTATCGGTAAAAATGCTCTCGAAAAAATAATACATCGCAGCCCCGCAAGCCACAAACGCGCCCGCGCTAAGAGCGGCGTTTTGCGCGGCTAGATAAAGCAGCCAAGCCACCGCCGTAGCGACAAAAAAGCAGGTGAGCTTTAGCCTAAAAAGCGAGCGTAAAACCTTTTGCCGCTCAAGCTCTAGCAAGACCAAATCATCCATTTTCGCTCCTAATTTTTAAATTTTTCTTAAAAAGCTGCTTTTAAAGGGTTTGCACGCTCTTTTGGTTACTTTATTTTTCGCCTCTCGGCTATTAGCGCGCATATTTTTTGAGCCTTTTGCCGTAAAATTTTCGCTTGTGGCGACGACCTCTTGAGCGGCGTTTTACTTTTTTAAGCTTTTTGCCTTTAAGCCGCTTTATTTGCATTTTATTCTCTTCAAACGCTTAAATTCGCAGTTTAGTGCCGTTTTTATCCGTCCGAATTCACCTTAAATTCAAGCATATCGTTAAAAAGCGATTTACGAGCTCAAATTTAACGATTTGCTAAGCCTTGCTTTTGCGCTTAATTTAGCTTTAGGGTTTGGGGCGGTGCTTAAATTTACGTTAAATTTCGCTGTTTACCGCTTTTAGTTTTAAAATTCGCTCCGGGTTTAAGCTCAAATTCACGCGCTTTTTCTTTATCTTGGCAGTAAATTTAGCGTCGTAAAGCCGTTTGAGTTTTAACGAGCAGGGTCTCGCCCGCCTAAATTTAGTCCGAAAACCGCGTCAAATTTAACCCAAACTTGCACGATGTTTAGTTCTAAAGCTGCTAACGGCTAAAATTTGAGCAAATTTAGCATCAAATTTTATCGAAATTATAAAATTTCAACTCGAATTCACGCCGAAATACCTGCAAATTTAGCGGTTAAAGAGCTCATGCACGTCGTGCGGATCGTCTTGACCCTTTGGCACCTCGAAAAATGCCGCCTTATGAAACCTCGCCCAGCTAGCGACGATGTTTGAGGGAAACATCTCCACGGCGTTGTTGTAGTCGGTCACGGCGGCGTTGTAGGCGCGGCGCGCGGCGGAGATCTGCTCCTCGATCTCGTTTAGCGTCTTTTGCAGGTGCATAACGTTTTCGTTGGCTTTGAGCTCGGGGTAGTTCTCGACGACGACGTTGAGCTTTGAGATGAGGTTTGAC
Source organism: Campylobacter rectus (assembly GCF_004803795.1). Lineage (NCBI taxonomy): Bacteria > Pseudomonadati > Campylobacterota > Epsilonproteobacteria > Campylobacterales > Campylobacteraceae > Campylobacter > Campylobacter rectus. Next base: position 2,524,484 of record NZ_CP012543.1, read on the forward strand.
AGCTCGCCGTTTAGCGCAAATCTCTGTTCGTCGCCCGCAGCCTTTTGGATGCCGCTTCTAAGCGCGGAAATGTTTTCTAGCAGCTCGCGCTCGTGCGTGATGTACTGCTTGACGGTGGCGACGAGGTTTGGGATGAGGTCAAAGCGCCTTTTTAGCTGCGTATCGACGCCCGATCTGATGTTTGAGACTTGGTTGCGCTTGCCTACCAGCGAGTTGTAGACCGAGATAACGATGAGTGCGAGAACGGCGATGATGCCTAGGACGATGTACATTTTTGCTCCTTTGATTTTTTGGGGCTGATTATAGCCAAATGGGGCTAAAATTTTAAATTTCGAGGACGAAAAGTAAGGTTTGACGGATAAAAACGGAGGCTAAAATTTATCCGCATTTGTCTTGTAGCTCACTCTCAAGCCTTAGCTTATCGGCATTTTTCTTTAGCGATCAAATTTTGCCTGCTAAAGCGATGAGCGAAAATACGCGATGCATAAATGCAAAAGAAAACAAGCGGCGGCACGAAAACGCAAACGAGGCAAAGTAAAAGATAGCGATTAAGAGCTAAATTTGTCTGCGTTTTTGTTTATTTTGTCCGTCGCTCGGCAAAGAAATTTTAAAGAGCGGATTTAAGCCTGCGATATGATCTTGGCCGATCGGAGATAAATTTTTTGATTTAAGCGGTAATTTTAGCCCGCAAACCGCGCAAAAATGCAAATTTGCAGGCTAAATTTGTAAAATTTATTCTTTGGTTTTTGCCATTCTGCGGCGCATGGTCGGGTCAAGATAGCGTTTGCGCACGCGCACGTTTGCAGGCGTAACCTCGACTAGCTCGTCCTCCTCGATCCACTCCAAAGCGCGCTCTAGGCTGAGCTTTCTAGGCGGCACGAGCTTAATAGCGTCGTCAGAGCCGCTAGCGCGTACGTTGGTGAGATTTTTGCCCTTGATCGGATTTACGTCGAGGTCGTTTGGACGGCTGTGCTCGCCGATGATCATACCCACGTAGGTCTTGGTCTGCGGATCGACGAAAAGTATGCCGCGATCTTGCAAGTTCCAAAGGCTATACGCTAGCGTCACGCCGCTTTCCATAGATACCAAAGCGCCGTTGCTGCGGTGCTCGACGCTACCGATGAGCGGGCGAAACTCAAGGAAGCTGTGGTTCATGATGCCCTCGCCTTTCGTATCAGTCAAGAACTGGCTTCTAAAGCCGATGAGGCCGCGCGCAGGGATCTCAAACTCAATCCTCGTCTGCCCGTCGCCGGTCGGGTGCATAGAGACCATCTCGGCCTTTCTGCGTCCGAGTTTTTCGATCACGGTACCGCTAAACTCGTCCGGCACGTCGCACACTAGCAGCTCAAACGGCTCGCAGCGCACGCCCTCGATCTCTTTAACGATAACCTCCGGACGTCCGAGACAAAACTCAAAGCCCTCGCGGCGCATATTTTCGGCCAGGATCGTGATTTGCAGCTCGCCGCGGCCGCTAACCTTAAATTTACCCTCGCCGATGTTTTCGTAGCGCATCGCGATATTTGTTTTCATCTCGCCCGATAGCCGCTCGTCGAGCTTGTTTGAGGTTACATGCTTGCCCTCGGTGCCCGCTAGCGGACTGTCGTTTACACTAAATACGACGCTAAGCGTAGGCTCCTCGATTTTTAGCGGATCAAGCGGCATCGGAGAGTTTGGATCCACGACGCTATCGCCGACGTCCAGCGCCTCAAAGCCCGCTATCGCCACGATATCGCCCACTTGCGCCTCGTCGATGTCGCGACGCTCAAGACCCAAAAAGCCGATAAGTTTTGAAATCCTACCCGTCGTTTTCGTGCCGTCGGCTTTAGCGAGCATCACATTTTGATTTTTAGAGATTTTACCGTTGAAGATACGTGCGATGCCGATTTTACCGACGTAGTTATCGTAGTCAAGCGTAAAAACCTGAAGCTGCAAAGGGTTGTTTATATCGCCGCTAGGAGCCGGAACGTGAGACAAAATCGTCTCGAAAAGCGGCTGCATATTTACGTTTTCGTCGGCCAAATTTAGCTTCGCGTAGCCGTTTCTAGCCGCCGCATAAACGACGGGAAACTCCAGCTGCTCGTCGTTTGCCTCAAGCGCTACGAAAAGGTCGAAAATCTCGTTTATCACGCGATCGGGATCGGCTGCGGGTTTGTCGATTTTATTTACGACGACGATCGGACGAAGGCCGAGCGAAAGCGCCTTTTTCACGACGAATTTAGTCTGTGGCATTACGCCTTCTTGTGCGTCTACGAGCAGCAAAACGCCGTCGACCATCTTTAGCACGCGCTCCACCTCGCCGCCAAAATCGGCGTGGCCCGGAGTGTCGATGATGTTGATTTTCGTATCTTTATAGCGGATAGCGGTGTTTTTCGAGAGGATTGTGATACCGCGCTCGCGCTCGATGTCGCCGCTATCCATCACGCGTTCGCCGACGGCTTGGTGCTCGCTAAAAGTGCCCGATTGTTTCAAAAGTTCGTCCACCATCGTAGTCTTGCCGTGATCGACGTGGGCTATGACGGCGATATTTCGTATCTTTTCCAAATTTTTCTCCGTTTTCTAAAATAGGTCTGATTTTAGCCAAATTTTCCTTATAAAAATAATAAAGCTCTTTTGGAACGCTTCTTGCATAGCTTACGGAAGTTAAATTTAAAGGGTTTTTATGCAAATGACGCAAAACGATATCTTATCCTTTGACGCGAGCATCAAAGGCGGCGTAAAAAAGCAGGGTAAAAGCTCGCAAAAAAGCGGCAAAGAGGATGGCGAGTTTCTTTCTATGGTGCTAGATGCAGCCGCTAAAAAAGGCGAAAATTTAAGCGAAAAAGATCTAAAAGAGATGGCAAAGGCCGTAAATTTATCCGCTCAAACGACTCAAAATCAGCAAACAAAAGCGCCAATCCAAAGCACGGACGTAAAAGAAATTTTAGGCGAGGAAGCGGCTGAAAATTTGTTTGAAAACGCGACTTTTATGCAGCTTTTGCAAATTTTAGAGATGCTTAGCGGCGGCGAGAAAATCAGCAAATTTCCAAATTTTGAAAACCGCCTAGCCAAAGCGCTCTCAAACGAAACCATACTAAACGAGCTACGAGGGGCCAAAAATCTAAACGAGCTCATCGAGATCGCAAATAAGCTAAATTTAGGTCTGGAAAATATCGAAGTGACGCAAGTTCAGGCCGACGAGCTAAGTGAAAAATTCCCGAATTTGGCAAAAAAAGATTTCTTTGAGCCGGTAACGCCTAAGAAAAATTTGGCCTTAGGCGAGCTAAAAAACAAAGTCGAAGAGACTATAAACGCCAAAGAACAGAGTCCCAAAGATACGCTAAATAAACTGCTCGCCGCCGTGCAAGAAGAGCAGGCAAAGCCGCAAAATAAACCCGAAACCGCGGCTGCAAAAGTAGAAAACAATACGCAAAATTTGGCCCAAAACGCCAAAATTTTAAGCGAGGCGGCAAAAAATACAGATGAAAATGCGGGCGAAAAAGAGTCGATTTCGAAAGACAAAAAACAAAAACCAAGTCCAAAAGCGGAAAGCGAATTAAATTTAACCTCCGCAAAAAACGAAAAATCGGGGCTAAATTTAGACGCAAAAAAGATAAATTTACAAAATTTATTATTTTCGGAACGCGAGGGCGCCCGGGAGCAAATTTTAACCGAACCGCAAAGCGGCGATAGCGAAAATAGCGAGCTAAACGCGATGGTAAAAGACATCATCTCAAACGCCAAGGCTCAAAGTAAAAATTTAGGGGCCGTGCGCGAGACGTTTGATAACTTTAGCTCAAATTTAAAAGAGCAAGTCGCAGCCTATAAATCGCCGTTTATGCGCTTTAACATCACGCTAAATCCGCTAAATTTAGGCGAAGTCGAGATTATGATGGTAAATCGCGGCAACAATCTGCATATAAATTTCAACTCAAATACGCAGACGATGAACCTCTTTTTACAAAATCAGGCCGAGTTTAAAAACAGCCTCGTAAATATGGGCTTTACCGAGCTTGAGATGAACTTTAGCGACCAAAATCAGCAAAAAAAAGAGCAAGGGCAAAAAAACTACAAAGGCTCCAAATTTAGCGCCGAAGACGCCGAACAAGGCGAGCTAATCGCACCTCGTTTAGAGCTGGTCGTTCCGCGCTACGTGTAAATTTGGAATCAAATTTGCTTAAAATATACAAAATTTAAAGGATAAAAGATGGCAAACGGACTAGAAACAAATAACTTCACGGTAAACAACCAAGCCGCCAAAAAATCGGCGGACGCCCTGCAAAAGGCCGCAGGCACCAACCCAAACGCCCAGCTAGACAAGGACGCTTTTATGAAACTTCTTTTGACCGAGCTTCAGTATCAAGACCCGACAAGCCCGATGGATACGGAAAAAATGCTAACTCAAACCAGCCAGCTAGCCGCGCTTGAAATGCAAGAAAATACGAATAAAATGATGCAAAAGCTAGCCGACCAGTTAAAAAACAGCACCAATATGTATGCCGTCAGCGTGCTAGGCAAAATGGCTAAAATCGGCGACAGCGGCATCATAAAAGAAGAAGGCAAGGGCGTCAATTTTGTAGGCTTTTTAGAAAGCGCGGCAAAAGGCGGCAAAATAAACATCAGAGACAATAACGGCAGACTCGTAAGAACGCTGGAATTCGGCGAAGCGAAAGCCGGTGCAAATACTTTCGAGTGGGACGGCAAAGATAGCTCGGGCAACGAAGCAAAAGCAGGCACCTACTCCGTAGAGATCAGCTACGTCGATACCGCAGGCAAAGTAAAAAACGGCGGCGTGGGCAACTATTTAGTAGAAGGCGTCAAATTCGTAGACGGCGTCGCGCAGGTAAAGGTCGGCGGACAATACGTCAGCATCGACAAAGTCAAAGAATTTACCGAGCCGAAAAAAGGATAAATCTATGGTAAGAAGCCTATATAACGGCGTTAGCGGCGTTAAGACGCAAAGTTTTAGTATGGACGTTTGGGCGCACAACATCGCCAACATAAACAACGTCGGCTACACCGCTTCGATACCCGAATTTAAGAGCATCTTTTACCAAACATCCTTCAAGGCGGGAAACAATCCGACCCAAGATCAAGTGGGTCTGGGGGCTACGGGTATGACGACGGCGCTTAGCTTTTACAAGCAAGGACCGCTTATGAAGACGGACAACGTCCTGGATATGGCGATCGGGGGCAAGGGATTTTTCGGCGTGACAAACGGCATGGACACCTACTATACGCGCGCAGGAAGCTTTGGCGTGAATAAAGACAGATACCTCGTGACAAATCAAGGCAACTACGTCCTAGGCACGCAAAACACGCTAACGCAGGTTACTCCGAGCCAGGGCGCGATAGAGGCTTTCGGCAGGATAAATTCAAAAGCCGCGGTCACGCAGGCCTACACGCCAAGCGCCGATACGACCGATCTTGACATCGGCGACATCGGCTCTCAGGGTAAAATCAAGCTACCGGAGTTTTTGTATCTGCCGACCAAGCCGACCTCGAAAGTGACTTTTAAAGGAAATCTCGACTCATCCCTTAAAACCGAGCCGGCTACCCTGCCGCTGGGTGCTGCGACCTATACCAGCAACATAGATAACGCCTCTAGAACTATAAATTTACGAGGACGAGTCACGGCGGATGCTACGATAACCCGCCCGAGAAAAGGCGATCTAATCACCGTAACGGCAACCGACGCGAACGGCAAAACAGCCGAATTTAGCGCCCCGATCGACGAAAACGGCAACTGGAGTATAAGTCAAAAATTTGAAAACGATTTCGACCTAGCCGCGGCACCGAATTTGCAAGCTAAGATAAAAACGACGAAAGAAGCGGCAAATCAAGAAAAATTCGTAACCGAGCTTTTAAACGCGGACGGCACGAAAAACACCCTTGAGCTAACGCTAACAAAACGCGTGCCGCAGGGCGCTAACGGCGCGGTTTGGGACGCGGCGGCAACCGTAAAAGACGCAAGCGGAGCCGTGATCTCAAACTCTAAAGGGGAGTTAAATTTCGGCCTAGACGGTAGGCTCGCCGGCTCCACTTTGAGCGCGATAGATAATAACGGTTCGCAAATCAAGCTGGACTTCGGCGCTCCTGCGGCTGCGGGGCAAATTTACTCAGGCGTTACCAGCACGGCGCAAGCAAAAAGTATCTCGATCGCCCAAGACGGCGTGCGTGAGGGTATTTTAAAGGATTATTACACCAACGACTCGGGCAATATTTTGGCGCAATTTACCAACGGACAAGTCCGCTCTGTGGCCAAAGTCGCGCTCTATCACTTCCAAAACGAGCAAGGGCTTGCCAAAATGGGCGATAATATCTATTCGCAAAGCGCAAACTCGGGCGCTGCCTTTTTCTACAAAGACGCAGGCGGCAAAAGTATCTACGGCGCGAAAATCGCCAGCAATACGCTAGAGCAGTCAAACGTCGATCTAGCGCAGGCTCTAACCGAGATCATCGTCACGCAAAAAGCCTACGACGCCAATGCCAAAAGCATAACGACCAGCAACGAAATGCTCCAGCGAGCAATCGAGCTAAAGCGTTAATAAGAGCTAAATCTAGCTCTGTTACAAATTTAAGTTTTTATATTATGTTATATTTTATACATCTCTAAGTTTTATTAAAATAGAATTATGATATCAATTCTTATTATATTGAGAATATCATGAAAAAGTTGTTTGGCGCAGTTGCATTCGCATCGCTTGTCGGCGGTACCGCCTTAATTGCAAAACAAATGGTTGTTAAACCCATACCATTAAAGGATTGGGATTGCATTTATCATGCTTGCGAGCAGCATTGCCATGAAGTTATGGCGGACGATCCTGCAAACATAGGTGGATGCATAGATAATATGTATGTCTAAATCAGCCAAAGAAGAGTGTTAAATTTAGTGTTTAGCCCTTATTTAAAGCTAAATTTTATCTCAAAGGATGAAAATGACGGAATTTGAACGAATAAAACTATATTTAGACGAAGTCGGAAAGCAAAATAACCGCGCTTCAAACAAGATATTAAATGAAACTAAAAATTTTAAAAATACTGAATATACGATACTTTCATCGTTTTATGTTGGAAACGGATTAAAGAAGATATACAAAACCTATCCGGAACTGGACGATAGTATGGGTGCGGAGCTGGACGGCAGCGAAGAAAAACGTGTGAGGTTTGAGGAACTGGCTTGGCTGATAAAAGAAGGTATGAGAGCCGAAAGCGAAGAAAAATTTGAAATCGCGACCAAAATATACGAAGAACTGCTAGCAAAAGCGGGCTTGGGATACTTCAAACTCGAAGCCCAAGCGGGACTTTACCGCTGTAAAAACGGCAAGCAAACGCCACAAGAATCTTTGGGGCAAGCTAGCTTTTACATAAACCGCTCTTTAAGCTATTTACGAGAGTCGATCCGTATCCTAGAGCTGATAGAAGAGCAAAAAGAACAAACAAAACTGTGCGAAGAAATAAAAAAAGAGCTTGCGACTGCGGCATTTTACGGCATGCAAGCCAAACGAAAGCTTGGCATAGCGGACCTTGATGATGATTTATCGGATGAAATCAAAAATACATTTGAGCGTTTTTTTAGCGATCTTAAAAAAGCTTGCGAACTAGAAAGCACGGGCAAGCTGGAGGATGCGCAGAAATTTTACACTCAAATTTTAACTTCAAATTTAGCCTATTTTACGCTCCGAGCCCAGGCGGGACTTTATCGCTGCGGTGCCGCTGCTGAGACTCAAATTTAATGAACAAATTTAAAAGCCGTTGAATTTAAACGGACTTAAATTTAATGGCTAGCTCCGCGATATCTAACGATTTTTTTATAAATTTTTAGCTAAAATCAGCCCCAAATTTAACCGAGGCAACTTATGAACCGAAAAAGAATCTACAACCCGGGCTCAAATGAAAATTTGACCGATCGCCGCGTATTTAACGGCAATCCGCACGGCATTTTAAATTTCACCAAAGCAAAATACCAATGGGCGCTCAAGCTCTGGGATCTGATGGAGGCCAACACGTGGTTTCCAAAAGAAGTCGATACGTCAGGCGATGTGCGCGACTACGCCTACAGCCTCACCCAGGCCGAAAAGCGTATGTATGACCTAGTCTGGAGTCAGCTCATCTCGATGGATAGCTTCCAGACCAACAACCTAGCCGACAACATCAACCCATACATCACCGCACCCGAGATCAACGCCTGCTTGGCGCGCCAGGCCTACGAGGAGGCCAACCACTCCAAGTCCTACGCCGTCATGGTCGAGGCCATCTGCGACAACACCGACCTGATTTATGAGATGGAAAAGCACGACGAGGTGCTACGCGAGAAGAACGACTACATTTCAAGCGTTTATGAGGAGCTAGCGGGCGAAGTGACGGACGAAAAGCTACTGCTAGCTATGGTGGCAAATCAAATTTTAGAGGGCATTTATTTTTACAGCGGTTTTACGGCGATTTATGCGCTGGCGCGTGCGGGCAAGATGCTAGGCAGCGCGCAGATGATTCGCTTTATCCAGCGCGACGAGATCACGCATCTGCTGCTTTTTCAAAATATGATCAATAGCGTCCGCACCGAGCGTCCGGATCTTTTCACGAGTGAAATGGAAGCTAAAATTTACGATATGTTCAAGCGCGCAGGCGAGCTTGAGATCAAATGGGGCAAATACATCACGCAAAACCAGATCATGGGCTTTACCGACGATATCATCGAGCAATACATCCGCTACCTCATCGACCAGCGTCTGGTCGCCATCGGACTAAAACGCCGCTACGACGCCCGCCACCCGATAAAATGGGTCGATGATTTTGCTAAATTTAACGACCAGAAGTCAAATTTCTTTGAAGCAAAAGTGACAAACTATAGCAAAGGAAGCATCAGTTTTGACGACTTTTAGTCCGAATTTATGCCCTATCGTCCTAACTGCGCCGACTTGCCGACAAAGACAAGACGAACTGCTGGGAAAAATCGCCGCCGCACCTAGAAACTCGGTCATCCTAGCCGGCGAGCTGTGCGTGAGCGGGTATGATACGGGCGGATTTTTTAGCGGAGCAAACGGGGCGATGCCGGGCGACTCGATCGGTAGCTTCGATGCTATACTTTTTAAAGCCGTGCAAGAAGCGCTAAGTACAGATAAATTTCTCGGACTCACGCATCTAACGAGCCTAAACCGCGCCAAAGGGCTCGCGCAAAATTCGAACACGCAGGCGCAAAAGAACGAAATTTATAACGAATTTATCCTGTTAAATAGCCAAAACGTCTTTTATACGCAAAATAAATCAAAGCTTTTTCGCCCGAATTTAGAGCACGAAATTTTTGCCGCGGGAGACGATGCGGCGATAAGGCCTTTTGATTTTAAAGGGCTAAAAATCGGCGTTTTAATTTGCTTTGAACTTAGATTTGCCCATCTTTGGGAGCGGCTAAAAGGCTGCGATATCATTTTGGTGCCCGCGATGTGGGGCAAAGCGCGCGAGGACGCATACCTTACGCTTTGCAAGGCTCTAGCGCTTGCTAATAGCTGCTACGTCGTAGCCGCGAGCTCGCTTGATTTGGAGTTTTCGGGCGTGTTTTTGCCGAGCGGCGAATTTGCGAAAGAGGTCAAATTCGACCCGAATTTGATCCTTGAAACCAAACGAAATTTGGGGCTTTTATGACCGCTCTTGAAAAATCAAAATGCATAAATATGGCCGATGAAATCGGCAATATAGTCGCGCTTACGCCGACGCTTTACAAGGCTCTTTGCGACACTCCGCGCGAGATCTTTGCGCCCGTCACGCGGCACGCATACAGCCTGGATGCACAGCCCATCGGCGGCAATCAATGGATCAGCTCGCCGCTGACGGTCATCAAAATGACGCTGGCGCTTGATGCCGAAGATATCGACAACGCCCTAGAAATCGGCTGCGGTAGCGGCTACCAAGCGGCGATTTTGTCGCATTTAGCGCACAGGGTTTTTACCGTCGAGCGCATCGAAAAGCTCGCAACAGAAGCTAAAAAGCGCTTTAAAGCACTCGAAATCCACAACATCCACGTGAGATTTGACGATGGAAACGTCGGCTGGAAAAGCTACGCGCCCTACGACAGGATTTTGCTCTCGGCGGCAGCGCGGCAAGTGCCTCAGACGCTTTTCAATCAGCTGAAAAACGGCGGCATTTTAGTAGCTCCTATCAAAAAAGACGGCAAACAATTTATCGTCAAATTTAAAAAAGACGCTTGCGGCAAGATAACGCAAAAAACGCTTGAAGAGTGCCTATTTGTACCGCTTTTGGACGGGATAGAGTGAGTTTTGCCTCATTTCGCTTTTTTAAAATAGCTTAAAATTTGAGTTGTTTTTAAGGGCATAGCTTTTATAGATCGGCAAATTTGCGCTTCTCGTAAGCACATTTACTGCAAAATATATTACCATTTAGCTAAAGTAAAAATTTAACTTAGCGCTCACGCCTGCTTTAACCGCGCGCAGATAGCTTTGCCGATCTCAAAAACCTCGCAAACAGCGCGAATGACGACCCCTACTAACTACCTGCGGCTTGCCGACATAAACAAATTTGACAAATTTGCAGAGCCTTTAGCCAAGATACAAGCGGTATCGCACTGTATTTTATTTCTATAAAACCGATGAATTATAGATTTGAGTTTATAAAATAGGCTTGTGTATGAATAAAAATTTTTGAATGAGAAAAATAAAATTTGATATAATACTCAAGTATAAATTTTTAGGTATCTTTATGGGAAAAATCAAAGTTGTATGTATAGCCGCTATAATAATATTTTTATTTTATGCAAAAAGCGTAGGAATGGCTTGGTTTGTGCTTGTAATGATGCTTTCCGGAATTATATCATATAGCATGTCATCTTTTCTTGACGATATCAATGGAAGATAAATATATTTCCAAAAATAGCACAATATAAGAATATTCCATTATTTTAGATACGGGATATTCTAGCACTTTAAGATTTTTAGAAAAAATCAATAAGCAAGCTCATCTATAATGCCGTATAGCAATGGCTCCATTTGACTTTTCCATATAATCAAAATCTCTTTTAATCCTCTATTCTTTCTGCTTGCGTCATCTTTTATACTTTTCATTTTTATCGGTTACATAACCACTCTGCAAATTCTTAGCAAAAGAGCTAAAATTACTGCACGACAGAGTCGTCGTTGCTTTGCCGATTTAAAAACTAAAGCTCAGCGGTGTCTTTTCTGCTCCGCCTTTTTTTAATTGTAAAGCCGCTAAATTCATACTTATAAGTTATTAAATTAATGTAATATTGTATGTTAATAACACATAGTATTACATTGTTATTAGTATAAGCTTAATTAAAAATGATATAATGCTCTAAAAAAATATAAAACTAAATTTTTATGAAAAATGTATATTTATGGATTTTTTAATGAGCTCAATTTTTAATAAGATTGGTTTTATACTAAATTTATTAATTATATTTATGATTATATATAAGCTTAAGAGCAATCCTCAGTATTTTGATTATCTCTTGGTAGTCGCTTTATTTTGGTATTTATATGCTTTTATTTTCGACAGGGAATCTATTTTGAAACATTCGGCTAGAGATTGTATAGGGCTTGGGTTTGCGGTGTTATTATTATTTTTTCATATTGTATTCTTGCAGAAAATTCTGCAAGAATACATATTTAGCTTAGTATGGTAAGTCGTCAATTATACCATAAAGTAAAAGACCTATTTGGCTTTTCCATCTTCGATCTAAAAACCCGCTTATCGCACAAATTTTGCCGCATTTTAACCTAAAAGCTATATAATAGCTCTATAATTTCTTAGCAAAGGAGCTAAAATTACCGCACACAACCGAATCGTCGTTGCTTCGCTGATTTTAAGCCCGGATCTTTGACTAAGATAAAGCTTAGCAGCGTTTTTCCTACTCAGCCTTTTAATTGTAAAGCCGCTAAATTTATGCTTATACCTTGTTACACTATTTGTTTAGTGTAAGCTTAATAGATCGGTATGTTTTGATATAATACGGTCATTTTTACTTAAAGAAAAACAATGAAAAAATAGTTTTAGCTATGATCATTGCGGGATTGCGTGTAAATAATGGAGATCTGTGCTATAATGATAGATAAAAATTTAAGTGAATTAAAATGACTGATTTGAAAAAGACTATGATATGCCAATTAATCACTTTTTTCTTGGATCGTAATTATGAGTTCTATTATTTTCGAATTAAAATCTACTGACCACGATCCAGATGGAAGGCAGATATTAGCGCTTGTTGCTTATAATTTTGATTATTAAGGTATAAATTGTTAAAATTACAAGATAGATTAAATACTTAAAATATAATAAATAGTTTAAGCAATAAAAAATGCTCGATTTTCGAATGTTAAAAATTATCACAAAACAAGGAGTCAGTTTTGAAAAATACAATTAAATCGCTTATGGTTTTATGTTTGTTATTGCCATTAAGTTTATTCGCAGATAATTGCAAAAAGCATTTTCCAGAATTATATGTAGACAAACAGGATATTATACAAAATAGAATGTTTTACTTTCACGAAGAATGTAAAAACAAAAAAGATCAAGTAGCATGCGAATGTTTCGATAATACTTTCAGCGAGATAGAAAAAAAATGTAATGCCGGCGAAGCCAAAAGCTGCTACAATCTTTATCTCGTTAATATTTCTAATGAAAATAAACTAGATTTTTTAAAATATGCAAAAAAAGCCTGCGATTCCGAGATTAATCCTGAAAATCTTGAAAGTGCCGTAGAGGCATGCGGAGCAGTTGCAACAGTATACTTGTTAAAATATAGATCAGAAATTGTTATAGAGCTAAAAAATAAATATAAAGATACTACTATACAATACCTAAATAAACTTTGTAAAATAACAAAAAAAGACTGTGACGAAATGAAAAAAAATCTTTTTTAGTGTGCTAAAATAGCACACTAAACTTTGTTTATTTAAATACTTCTATGCCAGCAACTGCACCTTGTATTCTTTGTATGTATTGATTTTTAAGGACAAAATAGCATCCTATAAATCCTTTTTTAGCCCCTTGTAGTTCTCCTTCAAATTCAGCTACTGCTTCTAAAATATCATGAGCGTCTAATATGAGACTAGCACTTGCAAATAATATGGGAAGTATGCTTGCTAAATATTCAAAAGATCTACTTGTTATTTCTGAACATCTTGAGACTTTATCAATAAAGTCATGAAGTTCTTTTTCAACTTTCTCGTTTATTTTTTCAGGAGGTATGCTAATTCCCAATAAGTCTCTTATCATAGTTGAATATAATTCTTGTTTATCATTATTCATTTTTTATCCTTTTATTTTTTATGATTTGTTTGGTTTATAGTGTTGGTATTGCTATGACCAACGCTAAATAAAGCGTTGCAACCCGCGAGGATTACCGAAAGCGCAACTAAAAATGCTATAATTGTTTTTTTCATCTAATAACTCCTTTTGCTCGCTCCGCTTAGGTCTGCTTGCAGTTGCGAGCTCGCAAGCAAAAATCTTTTGCTTTCGCAAAAAACGCGTTGCTGATTTTGTTTATTTGTAATTCGGACAAAGGGGGTTCTTTCACTTAAACAATTTTTACGTAATTCGAAATTTAAGGGCATAATACGCCCCAGCCTGAAATCTCTTGTTTAAAAAACATTGATAAATATCACGTTTTAAAAACGCCTGCAAAATGTTACTATTTTATTGATTTTTTGCTCTTTGTCCGCCGGTGGCGGCTATGAGCTGCTTGAATGTATTAAGTAGCCTTAAATCCGAATTACAGGGAGAATTATAACAGATAGCGGCTTAAAAATTTATATAAATTCACTTAGTTTTTCTTGAATTTTATATGGTAAAAATTGATAGCTATTATTATTTAAAACAACACTATTATTTAATATATATTAATATCTAATCCTGTTACTTTGCCTCTTACTTGGCTATTTTATAGTCGCCATTGCTTTGCCGATTTAAGCCCGGATCTTTGACTAAGATAAAGATTAGCGGCGTTTTTCCTAATTTAGCTTTTTAATTGTAAAGCCACTAAATTTATGCTTATACCTTGTTACACTATTTGTTTAGTGTAGGCTTAATGGATCGTTGACGTCTTGCTATATTTAATTACCTGGGCGAGAATGCAGCTAAATTTGTAGGTAGTTTGTCATTTAATAGTTGATATTAATAAACAAATAAATAGTAATAAACAAAAGCATTATAAAAACAATTGGTTTCTTATAAAGAGTCTCTAAAATATTTTCGACAAAATCTATATCTAGCATTAAACATGCACAGAAAAATATTAAAACAATAAAACCACGTATATCTATCATATTAATAATGCCATCTTTTCTAATCGGATTTAAATATAGTATTAAGGCACTAAAAAACATTATAAGCAGTAAAAAAGATAATATTTTCTTCATATATAAAACACATTTTCTTGCGCCGCGATCAAATAAGTCGCAGCACACTAAATTAATATGGTAATTCGTCAATTATACCATAAAGTAAAAGACCTATTTGGCTTTTCCATCTTCGATCTAAAAACCCGCTTACCGCACAAATTTTGCCGCATTTTAACCTAAAAGTTATATAATAGCTCTATAAATTCTTAGCAAAAGAGCTAAAATTACTGCGCGACAGAGTCGTCGTTGCTTTGCCGATTTAAGCCCGGTTTTTTGGCTAAGATAAAGCTTAGCGGCGTTTTTCCTACTCAGCCTTTTAATTGTAAAGCCGCTAAATTTATGCTTATACTTTGTTACACTATTTGTTTAGTGTAAGCTTAATGGATCGGTATGTTTTTGATATAATACGGTCATTTTTACCAAAAGGAAAACAATGAAAAAAACCGTTTTAGCTATGATCGTTGCCGGGCTATGCTCTTTAAATTTGAGTGCCGGGGAGCTGGAGGATAATATTAAGAAATTTGAGAGAGACGATATTTTCAAATTTTGTTCCGGCAACAGTAGTCAAAAAAATAAAGATATGTGTTATGAAACTTTGGATTTTTTTGCTAAAAAATACTCTAAAGAGTGTGATGATAACATTGCACAGTCTTGCTTTGGAATGGGGGAAATTATAATTATGGCTAACGAAGATATAGATAGCAATTTTGATATAAACATAAAATTTGATGAAGAATATTTTAAATATTTTGAGAAAAGTTGCGAGCTTAACTATTGGCAAGGTT
This sequence comes from Campylobacter rectus, assembly GCF_004803795.1. NCBI lineage: Bacteria > Pseudomonadati > Campylobacterota > Epsilonproteobacteria > Campylobacterales > Campylobacteraceae > Campylobacter > Campylobacter rectus. The sequence continues at coordinate 2,539,614 of NZ_CP012543.1, forward strand.
GCTTATTTTTAGGGCTTAGATACTCAAATTTAGCGCATGACGCCAAGGATAAAAAAATAAGATCCGAATTTAATAAAAAATCAAAATATTTTTTTGGTAAAGCCTGCAAGCTTGAAGGAGATGGTCTATCTTGTAGTAGAAAATAGCCTCTTTGCAAGATAGCAAAGAGGCTAAAATTTTAATAAACTACGCCTGTTCCGCCACCCTTTTTAGCAAATAAACCACCAATTATACTGACATATTTTGGTTTTAAAACAAAGTAGCAAGGAGCCCATATATAACTATTTTTTATACCTTTTACTATTTCCTTAACAACAGTAAAAGCCAGCTTCCTTATGTCTGTCAAACTTTTAAATAGATTTGTAACAATTCTAATTCTTTTGGTGCAATCTTGCGCTTCTTTAATAAAATTATCTACCTCTGTTATAATCTCTAAATCAAGATTATCTGCCGTTACATTTACGGCATTTACTCCTAAAATTTGGGTAATAACTTCAATGTATGAATCTCTTTGATCTTGCGTTAAATTTATATCACTCATTTTCTATCCTTTTTATTTCTTATTATTTGTTTGGTTTATGGTGTTGGTATTGCTATGACCAACGCTAAATAAAGCGCTGCAACTCGCAAGGATTACCGAAAGCGCAACTAAAAATGCTATAATTGTTTTTTTCATCTAACAACTCCTTTTGCTCGCTCCGCTTAGGTCTGTTTGCAGTTGCGAGCTTGCAAGCAAAAATCTTTTGCTTTCGCAAAAACGCGTTGCTGATTTTGTTTATTTGTAATTCGGACAAAAAAAAGGGGGGGGGTCTTTCACTCAAACAATTTTTACGTAATTCGAAATTTAAGGGCATAATACGCCCTAGCCTGAAATCTTTTGTTTAAAAAACATTGATAAATATCACGTTTTAAAAACACCTGTAAAATGTTACTATTTGTTGATTTGGGTCGGGTTGTCTTGAACAGTTGGCCGCTGATCCGGATCGGGCTGATTTTTCTTTTCACTCTTGGCCGTAAGGATCGGGGCACTATAAATCCCATCTGCAGGGTGCGATCTCACATTCATCTAGTATTTTACCGTTTTTATAAAATTCGGCACACTTAAGTCGTCGTTGCTTTGCCGATTTAAGCCCGGGTCTTAGCTAAACTAAAGATTAGCGGCGTCCTTCCTGCTCATCTTTTTAATTATAGAACTGCTAAATTTTTATGCTTATACTATTTCTAGTATAAGTTTAATCAAAAATGATATACTTTTTAGATTAAAAGGCAAATTTTAGGAGAATTATGTATTATAGGCTTATATCAATTGTTTCTCATATTGTTATTATTGGATTAATTATATATGGAATTAATTTTCAGGAAAGAAAGATATGTACCTCGGATGGTTTATATTATGTAATACCTGCATATGTATATATAATAATTAAAGATCCTGCCAATTTAATATCGAATGATAAATCTGCTTATATTTTTGCCATTTGTGCATTCGTTTGCTTTATATTGTTTTTTGTTGGATGCAATACCGGTAATGGTTGGTATTACATCCAATATTAATTAATATGGTAAATCGTCAATCATACCATACAACAAAAGCCCCATATAGCTTTTCCACTTAACATTAACCGCGGATACGCAGCCGCTAAATATCTTATCTTTGAATATATAGTCAATGAACCGACCAAATGCCCAAGAGCTTACTCTTTTTATAATAAATCTTTTTACAAATGAGTAATTCTGATATTTTGTATTATCTTGCAAAACGGCATCATAAATAGCTGAAAAAGCTGGCCCAAGAGCCAATTTTTTGAGTGCTTCTACGATAGCTTTTGAACAATTAACGATTTGTGCTATAAAAAGTCTGCTGCTCTAGCGACTTTTGGCGTCACTTGGCTTGCTTGAACATTACCTATGGTTCCAAAAAAGATAGAATTTAATACATCGGCATAAAACTGCTTTTCTTCTTGGGTTAGGTTATTGTAAACAGATAAAGGTCTTACAAAGCCGGATGAGCTATTGCCTCGTCCTGGTATTTCTGGAAATCTTGACATATTTTTATCCTTTTTTATTTTTTATGATTTGTTTGGTTTATAGTGTTGGTATTGCTATGACCAACGCTAAATAAAGCGCTGCAACCCGCAAGGATTACCGAAAGCGCAACTAAAAATGCTATAATTGTTTTTTTCATCTAACAACTCCTTTTGCTCGCTCCGCTTAGGTCTGTTTGCAGTTGCGAGCTTGCAAGCAAAAATCTTTTGCTTTCGCAAAAACGCGTTGCTGATTTTGTTTATTTGTAATTCGGACAAAAAAAAGGGGGGGGGGTCTTTCACTCAAACAATTTTTACGTAATTTGAAATTTAAGGGCATAATACGCCCTAGCCTGAAATCTCTTGTTTAAAAAACATTGATAAATATCATATTTTTTAAACACCTGTAAAATGTTACTATTTATTGATTTTTTGCTCTTTACCCGCCGGTGGCGGCTATGAGCTGCTTGAATGTATTAAGTAGCCTTAAATCCGAATTACAGGGAGAATTATAGCAGACGACGGCTTAAAAATTTATATAAATCTGCTTAGTTTTTCTTGAATTTTATATGGTAAAAATTGATAGCTATTATTATTTAAAACAACACTATTATTTAATATATATTAATATCTAATCCTGCCGCCTTGCCCCTTCCCTATCCTTGGCTATTTTTTTGATTTGAGAGATTTGCCATTGATTTGCGCCAAAAGCCGCTTACCGCACAAATTTTGCTGCATTTTAACCTAAAAGTTATATAATGGCTCTATAATTTCTTAGCAAAGGAGCTAAAATGGCGACAGATCGCGAGTTGGTTAATTTCTCCCAGGAGCACGAGCTAAACACGGTGCTGGCAAGACACGGCAAGGCTCAAAGCAAAGCAAATCGCGAGATGCTTTGCGAGCTTGGCAAAGCGTGCAAAGAAAAACTAGGCAAAAAAGTGCTAAGGCAAGATGAATTTGACGAGTTTTTAAAGCCTTTTTTAAATCGCTTGGAGAATAAAAAAGCATAAATTTCGGGGGCTTTCCCCGAAATTTCTATCAAAATTAGCCGCTTTTCAAATATTTCTACTATTCTCTCGTTTTCAAATTTATTTCTTTACATTGAGACATTAAAGTATTGCCTTGAAATATAGTGCAAATTTACCAAATGATAAAGAAATTATTACTAACGAGATTTTCTAATTTATATACTTGCCCTCCTGCCCGAACATTGTAGCGGGAGAGCTAAATGTTATTTGCAATCCTTTTTTGTCATATCTATCTTAGCAAAATTCTTACTGCCGGCGTAGTCGTATACCACGAGGCTTTGTCTATAAACTAACTCATACCACAATAATTCTCTTTTAAAATGCCATCTTGGATGTTTTTAAATATCTCAACTTGTTCTTTAGTAAATTCGCTAAATTTAACATCCGTATTGTCGTTTATCGTATAGAGATATTTTACTATACCGTCTTCACAAACAGCGCCCGAGAGAGTCGTGACATCGTCAAGCTTTATATATGCAAGTTAAATTTGTAAGAGATTTGCCCGAGCTTTGTCGCTTGCAGGCGCTAAATTTAGAGCCTACTTGTGCATTTTAGGGCCATTCAGACTGCTCGTCGCGTTTTAAATTTGACTTCAAATTTGACCGCTAAGCGTTTGCAAATTCGGCCAAATTTAGTATCTATTATAAACCGTGCCGAATTAGCCTTAGATGGACTAGGCAAATTTGTAAATTGACGCGAGATGCCAAGCGTTATAATCGCACTCAAATTTACAAGCTACAAGTCAATAAGAGCAAGCAAAAGCCACACAAGACCGATTTAATATTAGCTCAAATTCGGCACGGCTTTTAAGAGCGAAGCACAAAGCCGAAACCGCACCGAATTTAACCGAGCTACGCCTTAAAAATGCACCTTAAATTTCGCCCAAAAGCTTCTACCCGGCTCATAAAGCCTAGTGCCGTTCAGGATAGTCTCGTAGCCTGCGATACCGCCGCCGTAGCCGCCTTTTGAGTTATGATAGGCGTATTTGGCGTCGTTTAAATTTTCCGCCACTAGCAAAAATTGATAATTTTTATATTTATAGCCCGCGCTTAGCCCCAGCGTCCAAAAGCTATCGCTCTTGCCCAGGTCCATACCGCCCACGTCGCCGTAGCCCTTTTGCGCGCGGTTTTGCGACGCGTTAGCATAGAAGTCGGCCTTGACGAACCAGTCGGGCTTTTCTAGGCCGGCGCTTAGTTTAAACGCTAGAGGCGAAATCTTAGGTAGCGCGTCGCCGTCTTTTAAGCCGCCCGCGTTTTTAGTTACCTTGCCGTAGACGTAGGATACGCCCGCCCCCAGCCTAAACATATCGGCCAGTAGCGTAGTGCCCTCGATTTCGCCGCCGTATAGTAAGGCGTCGGTGTTAAACGCGCTAGAGGACATACCTATAGGATTATATTTTAGCATGATGTAATCATCCATCTTTGAGACGAAGAAATTTGCGTTTAGCTCGTAGTTTTGATCTTTTAGTACTGCGCCAAAATCCAGCTGAGTGTTTCTTTCTTTATTTAGCGCCAGTTTCGCATCCTTGTTCGTTTCCCAGTGATCGGGCATCCTTTGCGCGTGCCCTAACCCCGCATAAAGCGTTAAATTTTGCAGATATTTTTCGTATCTAAAAAAGCCGGAAAATAAATTTTCTCTCCTGATCTTATGTGTTTTTAGCAACTTTCTCTCGCCCGCGTCCAGCCTGAGTCCGCCAAAAAGCCCGTAGTCGTTTTGAGCGACGTATTCGTTTTGAGTGTATATCGTTTTATACGTTACCTTACGCTCTTTTACGTGCGGCTTTGATACGGCGGCGTCCATTTTGGCCTTGGATACGCCGGCTCCGCCCGTTCCGGCACCTCGCCATTTAAAGGAGTCTTGCGAGTAGCCGGCGCCGACGAAGCTGGTTAGATCATCGAAATCTAACTCGCCTTCTAGCTTAAAGCCGTACATATCGCGTATCGGGTGACTGATGCTGTATCCCTTGCCGCGCCCCGTACCCGGCACCACCGGACGCATAGTAAAGTTGTCCATTATATGGTCGATTTGATGATAATACGAACTTAGTCTGATCTTGTGTTCGCCGACGTCTTGTTCAAATTTGAGCCCGAAAGACTTACGGTCAAACTGCACGCCGTCCCTCATCCTGTCGGCGTATGCCGCTTCACCCTCTCCCAGATCCGCACTTAGCTGCAAGGCGGTAGTATCTGTGGGCGTTAGCGTACCCACGAGCGAGACGCTATTGCGTTTATAGTGCGTATGCATTTTCTGTCCGTCACCGCTTTTGTAGTCGCCACTCTCATAGTGTCCGCCCGAGACTTCCAGGCTGCCCAGCTCGTTACCGGCCGCTACGTCTGCAGTAGTTTCAAACCGCTTAAAACTACCGCCCAGCACGCTTACGTTTCCTCCGAAGCTCGGTTTTGACAGCCTTTCTATCTCTCTATCAAAAAATATACCGCCGCTAATGAGCGCGCCGTATCTGACGTCTTGCGGACCTTTTACGATGCGAACCGAACTGTAGTTTTGCGCCGAGATGTAGGTGATGGGCGTATCCATGCGCATGCCGCAGCCGCCGTTTAGCGTGCTGCCGTCGATCAGCACCGGCAGTCTAGCCGCCGTCTGCGAGCGGTAATAAACCTCACTGCCGCCTCCGCCCTTGCGCTCCATCGTAAAGCCGTTCAAATTTGAAAGCGATTTGGCGATGTCGCTGTTTTCCAGTATCGCGCCTTTGCCTGCTATTTGGGCGTTAGTCGGCTCGTCGAGGGCTGATTTTTGCATTTTTGACGAAACGGTAACGGGGCTCAAATTTACCGCTTCTTCAGCGTTAAGCATCAAATTTGACGCCAAGGCCAGCGCCAAAACGTAAGAAATTTTCATTTTCGCTCCTTTAAAATTAATATTTTATATTAAAATTTAAGCAAAAATAAACTTAAATAGAGAACGAATCTTTATGTAAGATTAATTATTTTATATAAAATTTAGCTCAAATCCTGCTATTTCGGTCGTTTGCGCTAAGTGTGTAGAAAAGTAACTTTAGCGGATTAGAATTATAAATTTAAGCAATCTCGGCTTCATCAAATTTGAGCTTGACAAAACCGAGATTAAAATTTACGAAATTTCCTTCACCAAAAGCTGCGGCGTAACAAGCCCGCGAAACGAGTTTTTCGATACCGAAAAAACAAGATCGATACTCTCGCCTGCGTGCGGCTCGCGAGTGAAGTTAAAAAACAGCGCCTCAAGGCATTTGCCGTCTTTTTGCAGGATGAGTTTTAGGTGATTTTGCTCCCTGCCGATTAATTTTTTGTTTTTGACGACGGCTGATTTGATCTCAAAGAGCGGGCGCGGATTTTTCTGTCCGTAGGGCTCGAAATACTCCAAAATTTCAAGTAGCTCAAAGTCCACCTCGCCTGCGTCTATCTCGCCCAGCGGCTCGTCAAATGCGCTAAATTCGTGCAGGTCCATCAGCATACACGAGCCGTTTATCGCGGTCTTAAACGCTTCTAAATTTGCCGGATCTATCACGATGCCGGCAGCTCCTTTGTGTCCGCCGTAGCCCGCGAGCAAATTTTCGTGGCTCGCGATGAGCGAGAGGATGTCTAGCTTGCCCACGCTTCTAGCGCTGCCTTTGGCACGGTTTTCATCGATACTAAAGACGATGGCGGGCTTTTTAAACTGCTTTGCCAGGCGCGAGGCGACGATGCCGATGACGCCCTCGTGCCAGCCCCTGCCCCAAGTCACGATGATCTGCTCGTCCTCGCGCACGTCCTTTAGCGAGCACTCAAAAAGCGTGCGCTCCTCCTCCTTGCGCGAGTTGTTAAAGCTCACGATGGTATCGAGGCACTCGCAAGCGCGGTCGATATTTTTGGCGCGCAAAAACTCAAAAGACACGCTCGCATCGTCCATACGGCCGGAGGAGTTGATGAGCGGCGCGATGAGAAAGCTGATGTCGTCGCACTCGAATTTATCCTTGGCGTAAAACTGCTTTATCGCCGCAAAAGCCGCTCTGCGCGAACTATTTAGGCGATTAACGCCAAGCTTAACCAGGATGCGGTTTAGGTCGCGAAGCTCCATCATATCGGCGATTATCGCGATAGCGAGGAGGTCTAGAAATTTACCCATATCGTAGTTGATGCGGCATACGTCCTTTAGCGCGCCGACTAGATACCACGCGACTTGAGCGCCGCAAATTTCGACGTTTGGGAAAGGGCAATCCTTTTGCTTGGGGTTAATAATCGCATAGGCTTCGGGCAAAACGTCGGGGGGCATATGGTGGTCGGTGATGATGAGATCGATGCCTTTTTGCTTGCAAATTTGAGCCGCGTCGTTGGCCGAGATACCGTTATCTACGGTCACGATGAGGCCCGCATCCGCGATCTCCTCGACGATTTGCGGGTTTAGACCGTAGCCGTCGCTAAAGCGGTTAGGAATACGCACGAAATACTCGCTAACGCCCAAATCATCGAAAAATTCGGCCATTATGACGCTGGCGATCACCCCGTCTACGTCATAGTCGCCGACGATGACGATTTTTTCGTTTTGCTCGATCGCACGTTTTATGCGCTCAGCTCCCTTAAATACGTCCTTTAGCGCATCGGGCGTAGGAATTTCTGAAAGTTTTTTGTGGATGTCCTTTTCAAATCTTCGGCTCAGTAATTCCTTTATTTTCTCCTTATTGAGCATCGTTTTGACGGGCTTTTGCGTAAGCCTCGCCTTTAGTCGCCGCCTCGCCGCCGTTTTTGCCTAAATTTTCGCTCGACTCGGGAGTTAAATTTACCTTCGCGCCGCAAAAAAAGCTAAATTTTGGTTCAAATTTCATCTTTTTCCTTCGTTTTTATTTTTTAATGCGCAAATTATAGCTTTTTGAAATTTAATTTCTTATAATTGTAAATAAAACGGCGATTTTGCAGGCTAAGCGTAGAAATAAATGCTTTGTTAAATTGATAGTCTTTACAAATTTATCGTTTTAAAAACGCAAACGCGAGTGTAAAATTTAACGCAAATTTTAGGTATGAAAAGGCAGCCAAGGAGCCTTGGGTATCTATAATCGGCACCGCGGACGACCGCATAGAAATTTTAATCAAGAAGACCGAGGCGGCGAGCAAAATTCCTTTGTAAAATTTAAACGACAACCCCTCTCTTGCCGAGATTTTAAAAACGCGGAGCGAATGCCGACCGTAGTCGAGGCTTCGCAAGGCGATGTTTTTAGCGTGCGTCCCGCCCGAGCTTTGAGCGCGGCACGGCATAACGCCCGAGCTTTTTATGCCCTCTCGCTCGCCGCTTTGGACGTGTATTAAGGCGGAGAAATCGTGCGATCCCAAAATGCGCGTAAAGATACGCATCAGCGCCGCAGCCAAAAAATAAAATTTACAAAATTTAGGCCGCTTTAACGAAAATTTGCGCCCAAATTCGGATTAAATTTGAGTGTGAATCGCCTTTTGATTTGAGTTTTACGGCAAAATTTAAAGACAACAGGATGCGAAATTCGAGCGGGTAAAGATGGTAAAAAGTAAAATTTAAGCGAGCAAAAGAAAAATTTAGAGCGCAAAGGCTCTAAATTTAAGATTTACAGTTTTCTAAACTAGCTTTGATGAAGCCCAAAACTACGGGATTTGGGCTCGTTAGGCGGCTGGTAAATTCCGGATGAAACTGCACGCCGACAAACCACGGATGCGCGTTTTTGGCTCCGTTTTCATCGCCTTTCGCGCCAAAGACCGCAGGCGAGCTAAGCTCGACGGCCTCGATCAGCCCGTCGCTCTCGCCGCTAACTATCAGGCCGTTTGCTTCAAATTCGGCTCTGTATTTCGGGTTGGCCTCGTAGCGGTGGCGGTGGCGTTCTTTTACGCGTTTGGCGCCGCCGTAGATTTGGCTTAGCAGCGAGCCCGGCTTCACGTCGCAGGTATATGCGCCAAGCCTCATCGTGCCGCCGATCGGGCTTTGGTGCGTGCGGATCTGCGTCTGACCGTGCGCGTCGATAAAGCTATCGATGAGATAGATGATAGGATTTACGCACTCAGGCTCAAATTCGACCGAATTTGCATCCTCGAGCTTTAGCACATTGCGAGCAAACTCGATGAGCGCCAGCTGCATGCCCAGGCAGATGCCAAGATACGGCACGCCGTTTTCGCGAGCGTATTTTATCGCCTCGATCTTGCCGCTCACGCCGCGCTCGCCAAATCCCCCCGCCACCAGCACGCCGTCAGCGTCTTTTAGCAGCTCCTCTACGTTTGAGGGTTCGATTTTCTCGCTATCTATCCATCTTAAATTTACCCTCGCATCCAGGCTTGCGCCCGCGTGAATGATGCTCTCGGTCAGGCTCTTGTAGCTCTCTTTTAGATCGACGTATTTGCCGACAAAGGCTATCGTGGTTTCTTTCGTCGGAGCGATGATGCGCTTAACTAGACTATCCCAGTTGCGCATATCGAGCCTTAGCTCGCCCAGGTCTAAAATTTCGGCGATCGGGGTTAAAACGTCTTGGTTATAAAACGCAAGCGGCACCTGATAGATGCTGGCCGAGTCTATACTCTCGATGACGCAGTTGCGCTCTACGCCGCAGCTGGCGGCTATTTTATCTTTTAGCTCGCGGTTTAGCGGCTGCTCGGCGCGGCAGATGATCATATCGGGACTAATACCGATACGGCGCAGTTCGCCGACGCTGTGTTGAGTCGGTTTGGTTTTTAGCTCGCCCGCGACCTTTATAAACGGCACGAGGGTTAGGTGGATATTCATCGCGCGTTTGCGGCCGACCTCGACGCGAAGGGCGCGGATAGCCTCCAAAAACGGCAAACCCTCGATGTCGCCTACCGTGCCGCCGATCTCGACGATCAGTATGTCGCGACCCTCGCCCGCCTTTTTGATGCGGCCCACGATCTCGCCCACGATGTGCGGGATGACTTGGATCGTTTTGCCAAGATAATCGCCTCTGCGCTCCTTTTCGATGACGGAGCTATAAACTCGGCCCGTGGTGAAGTTGTTATCCTGGCTCAGGCTCTCGTCTAAAAATCTCTCGTAGTGACCCAGATCCAGATCCGTCTCCGCGCCGTCGTCGGTGACGAAAACCTCGCCGTGCTCGAGCGGACTCATGGTGCCGGGATCTACGTTGATATACGGATCAGCCTTTAGCATGCTTACTTTTAAGCCCGTGTTTTTAAGAAGCGTAGCGATAGAAGCCGCCGCGATGCCCTTACCCAGCGAGCTTAGCACGCCGCCCGTTATAAAGATATACTTAGTTTGATTATCCGTTTTTTGCATATCGCGCCTTTTAAATTTTTAGCGCGATTATACCTTATTTAAAATTTATAAATGCTTGAGAATTGAAAATCAAATTTTATGAAATATAAATTTTAAAATCGTTTCTTAAGCTTATTTCTTGTAACATATTAAGTTATGATTAAAAAATATCTCAAAAATATCTCAAATCTATACATCGACGGCTTTAGACGAATGAAGCTGGGCAAGAGCCTGTGGCTCGTTATCGCCGTGAAGTTACTAATAATGTTCGGGATTTTAAAAGTATTTATCTTTGATGAAAGTTTAAATTCGAAATTTAAGACCGACGAGGCCAAAGCCGACTTCGTCATCTCAAATTTGACAAAGGAATAAAATGTCTGAAATCGCTTCGGTCGATTGGTCCAGGGCGCAGTTTGCGCTCACCGCGATATACCACTTTTTGTTTGTTCCGCTCACGCTGGGACTTAGTTTTATTATCGCCATTATGGAGAGTATCTATGTCAAAACCGGTAGCGGGCAGTGGCTAAAAATCACCAAATTTTGGCTAAAGCTCTTCGGTATAAATTTCGCTATCGGCGTGGCTACGGGCATCATAATGGAATTTGAGTTCGGAACCAACTGGGCGAACTATAGCTGGTTCGTGGGCGATATATTCGGCGCGCCGCTAGCTATCGAGGGCATACTCGCGTTTTTTATGGAGGCGACGTTCTTTGCGGTTATGTTTTTTGGCTGGGATAAGGTTAGTAAGAAATTTCACCTCATCTCGACCTGGCTCGTGGCTATCGGCTCAAATTTGAGCGCGCTTTGGATCCTCATCGCAAACGGCTGGATGCAGTATCCGATAGGCATGAAATTTAACCCCGCAACCGCCAGGATGGAAATGGAAAATTTTTTTGAAGTAGCGCTTAGCCCGGTAGGTATCATCAAATTTTTACACACCGTAACTAGCGGCTACGTGATCTCGGCGATCTTCGTTATTGGCATATCGGCGTGGTTTATCCTAAAAGGACGCCACATAATCATGGCCAAAAAATCGATCGTCGTAGCGGCAAGCTTCGGCCTCGTTACGTCGCTATTTTTGATGTTTAGCGGCGACGAGAGCGGATATCAGGTCGCACGCACTCAGCCGATGAAACTAGCCGCGATGGAAGGCCTTTATAAAGGCGAAACAAACGCCGGACTAGTCGCGATGGGCATACTAGATCCGTCTAAAAAAGCGGGCGACGACAAAGATCCGTTTTTCCTTGAGATCAAAGTTCCTTATATGCTCGGAATTATAGCTACGAGAGGGTTTAACAACTTTACGCCCGGCATCGATGACTTAGTATACGGTAACGAAAAATACGGCATAGAGGGCACAGTAAGCAAAATGGAAAAAGGCAAGATCGCCGTGGCTGCGCTAAAAGAGTATAAAGATGCGCAAAAAGCCAGCGATAAAGCGGCGATGAGCGCGGCTCAAAGCAAGCTTGAGGCAAATTTAAATTTCCTAGGCTACGGATACCTCGAAAAACCGACCGACGCAGTGCCGCCTGTTGGCCTAACGTTTTATAGCTTCCACGTGATGGTCGCGCTCGGTAGCTACTTTTTAGCGCTATTTTTCGTCGTGCTTTATCTTTGCATGGCAAACAATATCGAAAATTTCAAAAAGCTGCTCTGGCTTTGCGTATTTACGATACCGCTTGGATACGTCGCGGCAGAGGCAGGCTGGATAGTAGCCGAGGTCGGTCGCCAACCGTGGGTGATACAAGACTTGATGACCGTAGGCGTGGGAGCGACGAATTTATCGAGCATAAACGTCAAAATTTCGTTTATATTATTTGCCGTGCTTTTCACGGCTCTGCTCATAGCCGAGATAAAAATCATGCTAAAACAAATAAAAATAGGATTTGAAAACCATGCTTAGTTTAGAATTTTTACAAATTTACTGGTGGTGCGTAGTTAGCTTGCTAGGCGGTTTGCTAGTGTTTATGATGTTTGTTCAAGGCGGGCAGACGCTGCTTTTCGGGCTTTGCAAAAACGAGCTTCAAAAGGATATGGTGATAAATTCTATCGGGCGCAAATGGGAGCTTACTTTTACCACGCTCGTAATGTTCGGCGGCGCTTGCTTTGCGGCGTTTCCGCTGTTTTACGCCACAAGCTTCGGCGGCGCGTACTGGGTGTGGCTGGCGATTTTGTTTTGCTTTATCCTCCAAGCCGTGAGCTACGAATACCGCAAAAAACCGGACAACTTCCTAGGTCAAAAAACCTATGAAATTTTCCTTTTCATCAATGGCTCTTTAGGCGTTATACTGATCGGTATGGCGGTTAGCACGTTTTTTTCGGGTAGCGACTTTTTACTAAACGAGCACAACTTCGTACAGTGGCGCACGCCGTTTCGCGGACTTGAAGCGCTGGGCAACATCATGCTCTATCCGCTAGGCATCGCGATGTTTTTCCTAGCTCGCGTGGGCGGAGCGCTCTACCTCATCAACAACATCGACGATGCCGAGATAAGAGCTAGTGCTAGAAAAGCGGCTCTAAAAAATACGATTTTCTTTTTGCCGTTCTTTTTGATTTTCATCGCTTGGATATTTACCAAAGCCGGTTTTGCCTACGACGAGAGCGGCGTAGTGAGCTTAGTTGGCTTTAAATACGCTCTAAATTTACTCCAGATGCCGCTTGTGGCCGCGATGATAGTTATAGGCGTCGGACTCGTGCTTTTCGGTATATTTAAGGGCGCGTTTACGACCAGCATCTACGGTGTGGTGCCTTACGGCGCGGGCGTAGTGCTAACGGTTACGGGGCTATTTTTGATAGCCGGACTTGCAGACACTGCGTTTTATCCGTCGTTTTCAAATTTACAAAGCTCGCTCACGATCAAAAACGCAAGCTCCAGCCACTACACGCTAAACGTCATGGCCTACGTGAGCCTGCTAGTACCGTTTGTTTTAGGCTATATTTTCATAGTTTGGCGCGCGATGGATAGCAAAAAGATCACGGCCGATGAGATCAAGCACGATCATCACGCATATTAAGGATAAAAATGATAGAAGCGATAGTTTTTCTTTTTCTTTGGGTTTTGGCGCTTTTTGGCGGATATAAATTCGTCCATTTTAACATCAAGCACGTCGAGAAAAACGACGACAAATACTTTGGAAATTTGCGCGAATAAGCTCTGATCCGCAAATCTCGTTCTACTTAAATTTTAGCTTTTGTCGCTATAATGAAGCTAAAATTTTAAGGAGAACGAGATGTTTGACTTCACTTTTCACAACCCCGTAAAAATACGATTCGGCAGAGGTAAAGAACGAAATATCGGGCTTTATATGCGCGAATTTGACGCTAAAAGAACCCTACTGATCTACGGTAGCGACCGCATCAAAAAAGACGGACTCTTTGACGCAGTGGCAGCAAGCCTAAAAGAAAACGGCATAGAGTTTATAGAGCTTGGCGGCGTAGTTAGCAACCCCGTGCTAAGCAAAGTTTACGAAGGCATCGAGCTAGCTAGGAAATTTAACGCCGATAGCGTGCTAAGCGTAGGCGGAGGCTCCTGTCTAGATAGCGCCAAAGCCATCGCCGCGGGCGCGCCATACGAAGGCGACGTGTGGGATTTTTTCACAGGCAAGGATCCGAGCCGCGCGCTAAAAATTTTTGACGTCATCACCCTTGCGGCAACCGGCAGCGAGATGAACTCGGGCGCAGTCGTGACAAACGAAGCTACGAAGCAAAAATTCTCCATCCACGGCAACGTCCTGTATCCGCTAGTCTCAGTGGTAAATCCGCAGCTACAAGCCAGCGTGAGCCGCGAGTATCTGGCCTACTCTGCCGCCGACGTCATCGCGCACAGCATCGAGGGGTACTTCACCGCAAGCGTGCAGCCTGGCATCATCAACCTCTACATCGAAGCCAACATCAAAACCGTGATGAAAACGACTGAAATTTTACTAGCTGCCCCCGATAACTACGATGCTAGAGCCGAGTTTGCCTGGGCGGCGACGATGGCGCTAAACGGCCTAACCTACGTCGGCACGCACGGCTACTCCTACCCGAACCACATGCTAGAACACGCCATGAGTGCGGTCGTAAACTGCGCGCACGGAGCGGGTCTAGCAGTCATAATGCCTGCGTGGATGAAGTGGTATAAGAGCCGAAATTTGGGCGCATTCGAGCGTTTTGCGCGGGAGATTTTCGGCGTAAGCTCAGCGGACGAGGGTATCGAGGCGTTTAAAACTTGGCTAAGTAAAATCGGCGCTCCGGTTAGCCTAAAAGCCGTCGGCATAGAGGGCGAAACGCTAGACGAGGTCGTAAATTTAGCCTACGACTACGCGGCAAACTGGCGCAAAGATAAGCTCTATACGAAGGAAAATATCAAAGCGATTTTTGAGCTGACGAAGTAAATTTGAGAAAATATATTTGATCAAATTATCGGTCGTTGCTTTTGCGCTTTCAATTTTATATTCAAATTTGGTGAATTTTAAAATTCAAACCAGGTCACGGAAGCACGATGTGAAGTAAATTTTACTCCTTTAAAATGATAAATCCAAAAAGCGAGCCCAAAAAAGTATTCCAAGCATAGGTCGGTGCAGCCTTTATCTTACGTTGCATCTTTGGCTTTTGAGTCGCCACCCTTAAGCTCAACTTTAGGCATAAGGATAGGCAACTTGCCGACCCTAACGGCAACATAGATGTTAAGTGCCATAAGCACAGCAAAAGTCACGCGTCAAACGAGAAATACCAAAGTCTGCTGAAAAATCAAGCACGTTCCAGCCAAGTACCTAATGCGTGTCAAATCATAAGGGCAAACCGTCTGCGATCGTTTGAGATACGCGGATTTTACTTACCAGCAAGCGATTTTTTGACCCTATTTACCACAAAAGTCGCAATTGCGCCCCACACGCAAACCACCAACCAGTATTGGTCTCTCAAGGCAAGTGAGTAGATTTTCGTACTAAAAAGCCCTGAAAAACTTGCCGCTCCAGGGCATTGTTTCGCCCTCAACCACTCAGCTGCTATCAAAAATTCGAAATACGCAGTCGCGATGATAGACAAAAAACCGTCGCCTGCTCGACATTCCAGAAATTGGTTAGATACTTCGTTCTAAATTCTTAAATATTTTTATAAAATTGAAATTTCTCAAGCCTTGAGACTAAAATTTGAGATTTACTTTGCATTTATAAGGTTATCTGAATATCCCAAAAACGTGATCGTTAAACTTGATACTATTTGGCAATTATGATTAAGTAATATTAAATTATAAGTAAAGCATCTTAACTAAATGAAACATATTTGCATTATTTGGTTGAATATGTCTTGTTTTAATTTATAAAGAGGTTCATTTTTTTCTTTCATTATTTTAAATTCCCAAAAGATGAGATTTTTTATATATTCCTCATCTAGATTTAATGCCTTTGCCATATCTTTGATATTAGATTTTCTGTATTTTTTATACTTTTCGTATATATTATCAAATATCTCAGTATGATATGAATAAATTTTGCTAATACACATATTTTCTATCCATTCGTACTCATTTTTATTAAACTCATCTAAGTTAATTATGTAGATATATTTATTTATGATATCTACCTCAAATTTGATCTTTTTAAAAATCTCTTGAGTATTTTTAAAGTCTATGCTTGGATCTATATCTTTTTTAAGTCTTTGATTGCAAAGAAGGCAACCTGGGATTAAATTATCAATAGTTATGCTTAGATAATAATGTTTACTTTTGGGATAAAAATGATCTAAATCGGGCCTTATATACTTATCATTTATTTTAATTAAAGATACATATCCTGCTCTACAGTATGGACAAAGCTGATAACCCTTCAATGAAATTATATCTTTTGCAAATTTTTTAGATATTATATTCTCGTAAGCTTTATGATAAACAATTTTTATCTCATTTTCTTCTTGTTGAGTTAGCTTTGTGTTTCTCAATGTTTGAATCTTAATATCTATTTTATCATGCTTTAAATCAATTATATCTCTTGATATATAGCCATAATCATCAAAGCCAAACATTTTAATTTTATCATCTATATTTATATTCTTAAGCCTATATGTATCATTTTTAACACATTTGTAGATATTGTCAATAATTTCAGCTCTATTCAATGCTTTCCTTTTTTAAAATTGATAGTCTATCTATTAATGATTTTAGATGATTTCTTATTGCTTCTTCACCGATATTATTAATTATAGCCTTAGATTGTTCCAAAAAGCCTTCATTATCTTTTTTCCACTCTGCTACACATTTTAAATCAATAGATTTTTCATTTATAGCTATTCTATCAATATATTTTACTAGATTGCTTATTTTTAAATTTTTCTTTCTATATTTTTCTATAATAAGATTAAGTAGTTGATTGTCATTCCTTTTTGCCATTTCGTATGCATATATCAAGTTTATGGAATTTGAAAAATTTTCTATAAATTTTTTACTAAATTCACCCATAGTATATTCTATAAAAAACTTATCTTTATAAATATCAAGTATATTTCCTCCAAAGCTATTATTGTCTTCATCTATATTGTTTATTCCAAGATATACTGTATTTTGACTTAGAATATCACTTAATATAATTGGCGAATGGGTTGCCACTATGAATTGTAGTTCTATATCTTCAAATTTACCAAAAAATCTATTTATATTATCAATAAATTGGCGTTGCCATTCCGGATGAAGATGTAACTCTACTTCGTCTATTAAAATTATCACTGTTTTAATGTATTCGGTATCGCCTGTCCTTACTTTGAGAGCTAATATCTTATCGTATATGTTGAATAAATAAGAAAGCATAGTCTTTTCTCCAGAGCTAAGCCTTAAATAATTAATTATTTTTTCATTTTTTATTAGATTTATCTTGAATTCAATTATTCCCTGGCTTTCTAGAAAACTTATATGTTGTAGTGTTTTGTAAAAATAATCTATATCAGAAACTTGAAAATTATCAATTTTTTCTATCAGAAATTCATAATATTTTTTGCTATTTTCTCTATTTGTAACAATCGACTTTATAGTGGTAAAACGATTTGAATTAAAGATTTGCTTTACACTCAAGACATCATCATCTAAAATATTTTTTAATAATGCATCAACAGCATTATTAATATCCAAGCCAGGAAATTTAGTTATGGCTAATTTTAAAAATCTTTTAAAATTAGAAAATTTACTAATATCTAAGCTGGAAAATATTAAATATTTATAAAAATCTTCTTCTGACATATCATTATATTTTTCATAGTATGTAATATTTGGAGATAAAAATAATTTTTTTATATTATTGTAAATTTCTTCATTAAAATTTTCTACATCTAATTTACTTAGGTTTATGTCGCCAAACTCAATAACTTCTATGCTATTATTAAAGTATTTTTTGTTAACATTTATTTCTACATTTTTATATTTATACCCAATATTTTCTAGCATGTTTCTAAATTGACTAGAGGTATTAGAAAAATACAAAAGATTTTTTAGTGTTAATGCATTATGACTAGGCTCGCTGTCTTTGATTTTATTTGCGCCTATATAGCCAAAATTTTCATAATGCTTATTTGTACTATCTTTTAAATATATGTTTTTTATAAGCTCATAGACTCTATCAAATGGCGACAAACTATGGAATATAATTGAAATTGGAGTAGGTATAATACTAAATTTATCATCGCATCTTATGTTTCTTTTTATATTAACAGGGCTAATTTTATTAGTTATGTCAAATTTTTTAAGTTCAAAATCCTTCATGCTCCAATCGCTAGCATTGTCTATATATGACTGAATAAAAAATATATTTTTACTTAAATCATAAAATAAAGCATGAATTGTACCTTCTTTTAATTCATTATCTAGTCTCCATAACTTAAGTGATATCAAAATTTCAAACAATGTGGTTTTACCCATTCCATTTTTACCGACTATACAACTAATGTTTCCTATTGGGCTTTCAAATTGCTTATAGTAGTTTTGATTTCTTCTAAGTTCAATAACTTTATTTCTTGAATTAAATTCAATTATCTTAAATTCATCATCAAATTTATAAATACCTCGTGGTATATTTTTATAGTCTTCATCTAATAATATAGCAATTAATTTCATTTACACCTCCAAAATCGCTCCGTTGCTAGCGTTCGTGACCAGCTTGCGATACATTCGCAGCCAGCGATACGGCAGCGGTTTTTCAAGCGGCTTAAATTTAGCCTTGCGCTCAGTAATCTCGGCTTCGCTTAGACGCACGTTGATCGCGTATGTATCCACGTCGATGTCGATCATATCGCCGTCTCGTAGCAGTCCGATCATACCGCCCTCGGCAGCTTCAGGGCTCACGTGTCCGACGCTTAGTCCCCTCGTCGCGCCGCTAAACCTGCCGTCCGTGATGAGAGCCACGTCTGCGCCGAGACCTCGCCCCATGATGAGGCTCGTTGGGCTTAGCATCTCCTGCATGCCAGGGCCTCCGCGCGGCCCTTCGTAGCGGATGACGACCACGTCGCCTTTGTTTACCTTGCCGCTTGAGATCCCCTCTATCGCCTCGTCTTGGCTGTTAAAGCAGACCGCCTTGCCGCTAAATTTGCGCTCGCCGATGATGCCCGCGGTCTTGATGACGCAGCCCTGCTCGGCTAAATTTCCAAACAAAACCGCCAGCCCGCCGACCTGCGAGTAGGCGTTTTCGACCTTACGGATGACCGATTCGTCTTTTATGGCGCTAGCTCCGACGCGCTCGCCTAGGCTCTCGCCCGTGACCGTTAGCGCGTCTAGGCCTAGCAGGCCGTTGTCGCGGCGCGAAATTTCGTTTATCACGGCGCTTAGGCCGCCCGCGCGGTCGATGTCCTCCATATGCACGTTTGGCAGGCTCGGGCTGATTTTGGCGATGTGCGCGATCTTGCGGCTGATTTCGTTGAGCCCCGCGATCTGTAAATTTACCCCCGCTTCGCGTGCGATAGCTAGGATATGCAGCACGGTATTGCTGCTGCCGCCCATCGCCATATCGACGACTAGGGCGTTTTGGATCGATTTTTCATTCACGATATTTCGGATTTTGTATTTTTCATCCAGCGCGATTTGGCAAATTCGTCGCCCCGCCTCGCGGATAAGCTCCTCGCGCTCAGGCGTAAGCGCAGGCACGGTGCCGTTGCCTTTTAGCGCGATACCCATCGCTTCGCACAGCGTATTCATCGAGTTTGCCGTAAACATCCCCGAGCAGCTACCCCCGCTCGGACAGGCGGCACACTCGATCTCTTTTAGCTTCTCGGCGCTGATCTCTTTGGTTTCAAATTTACCCACCGCCTCAAACGCAGTCGCAAGGTCGATAGGCTCGCCTTTTTTTGTGTAGCCCTTTTTCATCGGGCCGCCGCTAACAAAAACCGTCGGCACGTTCACGCGAAGCGCGCCCATCACCATGCCGGGCACGATTTTATCGCAGTTTGGCATGCAGACGAGAGCGTCTAGAGCGTGCGCGTTCATCACCGTTTCGACCGAGTTTGCGATCAGCTCGCGGCTAGGCAGGCTATATAGCATCCCAGCGTGTCCCATCGCGATGCCGTCGTCCACGCCGATACAGTTAAACTCAAACGGCACGCAGCCGTTTTTGCGAATCTCGTCTTTTAAAATTTCGGAGTATTTGTTGAGAAAAAAATGCCCCGGAATGATCTCGATGAAGCTGTTTGCTACGCCGATGAAGGGCTTTTCAAAGTCCTCGTCCTTTAGCCCGGTCGCTCTTAGCAAGCTTCTGTGCGGCGCGCGCGTATAGCCTTTTTTGATGATGTCGCTTCTCAAATTTGATCCTTTTAGTGGATTTTAGGCGATTTTATCAATTATTTAATTACATAAGTATAAAAATTTGAAAGGGCGCGCTTAGCTTGGCTACCGCTTGAGCAACCAAGCTAAATTTTAGTATTCTCTGAAGTACTTTTGAAGCTCTTTTACATCGTCTGTTTTGGTTAGTCCCAGCATCAATAAAATCCTAGCTTTTTGCGGGTTTAGGTCGCCGCCTAGGATAAATTTGCCGTCGTAGTCCATTTTCTTGCTCGGATCGATGAAACCGCCGCCCACGATGGAGCTTCTTACCACGCGTACGCCGCTATCTTGCGCGGCTTTTAGCGTAACCATCACGTCATTATGTATGCTGCCGTTTCCCGTGCCGGCATGAACGTGCCTTTGGAGCCCGCTTTGACGAGATGCTCTACGATGTCGCCGTAGTCGTTTGCATGAGAATAGACGATATCGACCCTCGGCAATGTATCTAGCTTACTAACGTCAAAAACGCTGTTTTTGGTGTGCTTTTTGAGATTTTTTGCCGTATAGACGACTTTGCCGTAATACACCCTGCCGATTTGGCCCGTGTTTCTCGATTTAAACGTATCGACGGAGGAGGTGTTGGTCTTAGTAACCTCTCTAGCGGCGTGAATCTCGTCGTTTAGCACAACCAAAACGCCGTTGCCCGCGCTACTTTTATCGGCGGCCACGCTCACGGCGTTATATAAATTTAGCGGCCCGTCCGCGCTCATCGACGTGGCGCTTCTCATCGCTCCTACGAGGACTACGGGCTTATCCGATTTTACGACTAAATTTAAAAAATAAGCCGTCTCTTCAAGCGTATCCGTGCCGTGAGTGATCACGATACCGTCCACGTCGCCGTTTTTGAGTAGCTCGTTTACTCTTTTGGCCAGTTTTAGCCAAATTTCGTTAGTCATGTTATTTGAGCTGATGTTAGCGACCTGCTCGCCTTTGATGTTAGCGATATCTTGTATCTCAGGGACGGCTTTTATGAGGATATCGACCCCGAGCTGCCCGGCGTCGTATTGGGCGTTCGTAGAGCCTGCCGCACTTCCCGCGATCGTGCCGCCGGTTGCCAGTATGACGACGTTTGGCTTTGCGATAAGCGAAGCAACGAAAACTAAAAGTAGTAAAATAAGCTTTCTCATGGCTATCCTTTCGGTAAAAATTCTAATAAATTCTACAATGAGCTCGATAAAAGTATTATTAAAATATGCTTATATAAAAAATGTAATTCTTGAGTTAAATTTTATGTTTTATAGTGAGAAATTTTGAAACAGTAAATTTTGTTTTTAAGCGACGAAAATTTGAGCCCGAAAGCCCAAATTTAAGCGCAAAGCAGAGCTTGCCTCGCGCTTATAAAAGGCTAGAGCGCGTTTTGGCCGCATCTAGCCTCGGCGGAGTCAAATTTACTCAGCCACTTTCATCGCGCCGCCCGCGCCCAGACCGCCTTTTACGGTTTGCATCTTATAGTTTCTGACGGCCTCTATTAGGTTATTCATCGAGTCGGTAAAGGCTGCGATGATGATCTTGCCCTCAGGCGTGTTGGCATAGGCCCTTAGCGATCCGCCGGCTTTGCCGCCAAACAGGCTTCCAAGACCTGCAAAGTCCGTGTTTCTAGCGCTTCCCTCGGCTGCGGCTAGCTGTACGCCCGAGCGGTTTTCGATGAGAGTTAGCACCGTGCTCACGTCGCTCGTGCTAAATCCGCCCGCCACAGAGCCCGCTACCGAGCCAAACAGCGCGCCGACGACGCCGCTTAGACCGCTGGTGTTGCTCTCGCTAAAGGTTATAGTAGGAGTTAAGGTGTAGTCCGCGGCGACCATCTGACCTTTTTTGAAATTCGAGTTCTCTCTAAGCTCGCCCGATTCCATCAACGCGCGCTCTTCCAGCATTTGGTTAAATGCCTTGCTACGCTCGACGACGACGAAGCAGTTTGACTGCTGAGCTAGGAGCCTAAGAACCGGTATCGTGGAGGTTAGTTTGTACTGCCTGGTTGCGACCGAGTACCAGTTGCTATTTCTATCCTCGTAAATCGTAACCGTCCCCATAGTTTCGGTGCATCTGGTTAGTCCGGGGTTGGTGTTTTGCGCGTTTGAGCCCGCAGCCGCGCCCGTAGCGGTCGTTTTAGCACCGGGCGAGCCCATACTCATCGACGACATACAGCCCGTCAAAAGAAAAGGCAAAGCCAAAGCCGCGATCTTCGATGCGTTAAAAAACGATTTTTTCATTTATAACTCCTTGGAGAAATTTACAAAATTGTAATATATTTGCGCTAAAAATTTACTTTATTTTAAATTTGATATTATAAAATGGTTTAGAAATAACCAGAAAGGATTTGATATGAAAAAACTTGTTTTAATCGCTCTTTTTGCGGCACTTTGTTTAAGTTTTTCAAACGCTTACGACAGTTATTCAAACGAATCTTTAATAGTGATCCCGGATGGCCACCATAAATACAAAAAACGCCGCCACCGCGATAGATACGACGACGTAGTGATCTATATGGACCCTCCGTACGGCCGCTACAAACAAAGCGACCGAGGCAGGGACTATCGCGACAAGCTAATCGATCAATACATCAAAAACAATAACATAAAAAAAGGCGGCTCAAGCAAGTCGGGCGACCGAAGCTACGAGAGAGGCTATGACGACGGATACGATGACGGATACCGCGACAGACACTATGATTATTACTATTCGCCTCGCCCGCAAATAGGCATCCGCGTTAGATAAATTTGACGCCCGTTCGCCGCTAGTCGTCAAATTTGGCCGGCGGCGAAATTTGATTTACGAATTTAATTTACAAAAAGGAAAATAATGCTAACCAACCCCGTCGTGATCAGCATCCTCGTGATGACCGCGCTTTGTTTGCTGCGATTTAACATCCTGCTTTCCATCCTCGTCTCCGCTCTAGTCGCGGGACTCATCTATCACGGCGGATTTGCCGGCGTAGGGGCCTTTTTCGACGCGCTAACGGCTACCACCTCTACGCTGATAACGGGTATGAAAGGCAACCTAGAAACCTCGCTCAGTTATATCCTGCTCGGCGCGCTCGCAGCCGCGATAGCCAACACGAATCTAACTGCGATCCTCATAAACGCCGTTAGCAAGGCTCTAGCAAAAACCAGCACCTATTTCGCTCTGATAATCGCCGCAATCGCGTGCTTCTCGCAAAATTTGATCCCAGTTCATATCGCTTTCATCCCGATTCTCATCCCGCCGCTTTTACCGCTGATGAACCGCCTAGGCATCGACCGCCGAGCCGTCGCGTGCGCGCTGACGTTCGGGCTAAAAGCGCCCTACGTGAGCCTTAGCGTGGGCTTTGGCCTTATCTTTCATGGCATCATCAAAAAAGAGCTCGCAAACAACGGCGTAGAAGTGCAGATGAGCGAGATTTCAAGCGTGATGTGGATAGGCGGCTTCTCGATGTTAGTAGGCTTGCTTTTAGCGGTTTTCGTCTTTTACCGCAAAAAACGCGACTACGCGCACACCAAATTTGAAACGATCGAGGAGCAAGAGGCGCAAATGGCCGCGAGTCTAAAAATGACGAAAAAAGAGTGGGCCGTGCTAGGCGGCGCGGTCGCGGCGTTTGGAGTACAAATTTACACCCAGAGTATGCCGCTTGGAGCGCTTTTAGGACTGCTAGTTATGGTGGTTTTTGGCGGTATTGAGTACCGTAAAATCGACAAAATCATGGACAGCGGCCTAGCGATGATGGGCTTTATCGCATTTATCATGCTCGTCGCCGCGGGCTTTGGCTCGGTTTTGCGCGAGAGCGGCGGTATCGAACAGCTAGTGAGCTTTGCCAGCGCGGTCGCCGGCGGTAAAATAGGCGGCGCGATACTGATGCTAGCTATCGGCCTGCTCGTTACGATGGGCATCGGCACGAGCTTTGGCACGATACCGATCATCGCGGCGATCTACGTGCCGTTTTCGCTCTCGCTCGGTTTTTCTCCGGCGGCGATCATCTTGCTGGTGGGCGTGGCGGCGGCCCTAGGAGATGCGGGCAGTCCCGCTAGCGACAGCACACTAGGACCTACGAGCGGTCTAAACGCCGACGGCCAGCACAATCATATTTACGATACGTGCGTGCCGACGTTTATATTCTTTAATATACCGCTGATGATCGGCGGCGTTATTGGCGCGATGATTTTGTAAATTTTACGGCTTGTCTTTCTCCTTTATACTTCGTTAGAAATTTCGCCGAGGCTCGGTTACATACTACTTGTATGCGCCCTCGCTCGGCTCATTTCCGCCTCGTCTAAAGGAGAAATACGGCGCCTTAGCTTTTTACGTTCAAATTTGGAAGTCAAATTTATAAATTTGAGTTGCCGAGACCCAAACCTTAAAAATGCAAATTTAAATTTGTGGCGCGGTAGCGCCGAATAAAACTGCACACAGTGCAGCAACTTCTAACGTCGTAGGGGATAGGGGATTGTTAAGGGGGAAGGGAGCGACCTCGTAATTCAAGCCCCCTTCCCCCTTAACAAGAAAGTCAAAATTTGAAGCTAAGTTTGCCGAAATTTTTTAAAATTTAAACCACGAGGAGCGCCTGCCAAATTTAAACACTCTAAAATTTTGCTTTTCTTTTTTTCGGGAGAGGAAGGGGTTCTGCTTACGGTCTGCTTGCAGCTACGAGCGAAGCGAAGTAGGGCGTCGCCTTCCTTTGCTTCGGCTTTGCCTCGCAACTGCAAAGCAGACCCTCTCCAACCCTACTGCACGTTAGAGGTGGCGACACTGTTTTGCTCTACGAGCAAAACAGTGTCGCTGGACTTTTAGGTCAAATTTGGCTAAACCCAAATTTAGTGCCATCAAGGTGCAGGTCTCGGTGAGCTAAATTTTAAAATTTAGACAAATTTACCTCAGTTAAATTTATAAGCCCTGTATCGTTATAATCCAATAGATAGCAAATACGCACTCGCAAAACAAAAATCTAAAATTTGGAACATATTTTGCTTTAATAATCTTAAAATTCACTTTTCAAAAAGGATAAAGCTATGATGAGATCACTTTGGGCGGGCGTTACGGGATTACAAGCCCACCAGATCGCTATGGACGTCGAGGGCAACAACATCGCCAACGTCAACACCGTCGGATTTAAATACAGCCGCGCGAATTTCGACGACCTTATTTACCAAACCTCGCGTATAGCCACCGGCCCGCAAAATCGCCACGGCGGCGTAAATAGTATGCAAGTAGGCCTTGGCGTGCAGACAAATTCTACGACTAGAATTTTTAAACAAGGCTCATTGCAAACTACCGATAAACAAACCGATATCGCGCTTCAAGGCGACGGATTTTTTATGGTTAGTCCGGACGGCGGCAAGACCACCTACTACACCAGAAACGGCGACTTTTCAAGAGATAGCGTAGGAAATTTCGTCGATAACGGCGGAAATATCGTGCAAGGCTGGATGAGAGACGAGGTAACGGGCGAGATAGACCCGACCAGACCTATCGGAGATATAAAGATCCCTTCAGGCCTAACCGTACCTGCGCGTGCCACGACAAATATCGCGCTAAAGGGAAATTTAGACAGCGGTAACGACGTAGGCAATAAAAAAATCCCTATCTACCAGCTCGATCAACACCACAACTGGACCGATACGAATAAAGACGGCATAAAAGTAGACGCCGAAAAGCACGAGGAAAACAATGTCGGCGAAAATAGATTTTACGTCAATAAAAACGGCGAGCAAAAGATGACCGAGCGCGGCGCCGATCTTGGAGTGCTGTTTAACAAAAACGGCGACGCGTATAACTTGCGAACGGGCCAAGGCATCTGGGCTAGCTATGCGGACGCGAAAACCAAGGCTCTAAACGTCGGTGCGACGCCGGACGGCAAATTTGTCCCGGCCAAACAACTCAATATCACGCTAAACGGTGAAAAGATAGTCGCAAGCGTAGCTAGCGTCAGCGAACTGGCCTCGGCTATAAACGAAAGATATACTAAAACTGGCGTAGAAGCAAGCGTCATCAACGGCAATCAGCTGGTTTTAACCAATAGAAATAATTTGGGCACAACCGCTGCTACAAGAAATATAAAAATGACCGTAAATCCTGGAAACAACATAGGAAACGACTTCAAAACGACTAATATCATTACGGCATATCAATATATCTATAACAAAACTCAAGTCAATGCAACCCATACCTACAACGATGCCGTAGCCAGAGAGGTAACGACGACGGAAGATCTACGCGAAGCTATGCAAAGAGACGCGAGGCTCTGGACGAACTATACCGGAACGGTCGTAGGAAATACCCCTGGGCCAAACACAACTCCCGATCCTGCAGCTTTTGCAGCGGCCCTAGCCAATAACAAAAACGACGGCGTAGAAGTAACGGTAAACGAACACGGTCAGTTTCAGGTGAAAAACCCTTCCGGCGACGCCTTTAACTCCGATGACGGCGACGACACCGACGATACAACAGGCAATATCCCTCCGGGCACAGCCAATACAAATGCCGATGCCAACGACCATAATATGAATTTGACCGTCACAGGTCTTAGCAACGCGGCAAACAACGTAACCGAAAACGTCAAATTTACCGCGTCTATGGCGCCGCTCTCAGGCTCGTTAAGCTCCGGAAACGCCACTAGAGTAACCGATAGCCTAAATATGGCCGCCCACAGCTCCAGCACCGATCTTTTCGATAGCTTGGGCACGAAGCACAATATCAAAATAGACTTCGTAAAGCGCGGATACACGCCAAACGGCGGAACGGAGTGGACGATGGTCATCCAGGTAGCCGAACCAAACCGCATAAACCCGGACGGAGAGCCTGCAAACGTGATAACGGGCTACGTGAGATTTAACCCGGACGGCTCTCTAGCGACCTATAGCCCGGCTAGCATCACTTTCGGCGCGCAAAACGGCTCGGCGGGCGGCCAACACATCGAGCTAAAGCTAGGAACTACGGCTCAGATGGACGGTCTAGCCAGCACTGATAATGACTCCAGCACCGCCGATATCAGCCAGGACGGCTACGCCAGCGGCGAACTAAACGGTATCAGGATAGATCAAAGCGGAACTCTAGTGGGTTCCTTTACGAACGGCCGAAGTCTAGGACTGGCGCAAGTCGGCGTGGCTAAATTCTCCAACAACGAAGGTTTGTCCAGCGAAGGAGGAAATTTATTTTCTCGCACGGCAAACTCGGGAGATCCCGTCATAGGCGCGGCTCAAACGGCCGGACGCGGTAAAATCTCTTCCTCAAGTCTAGAGATGAGTAACGTCGATCTATCTCGCTCGCTAACTCAGCTCATCGTCGTGCAGCGCGGCTTTCAAGCCAACTCAAAAACTATCACGACCAGCGACGAGATGCTAAACACGCTGCTTCAACTAAAATAATTTTACCTCATCGGCTCTCTTTTTTGAGAGCCGAATTTATCTTTTTATAATTATATTATCATTATAATTACATTATGAATTACGAATGGAATTTGGTCAAAGAACGGTTAAATATTGCAAAGCATGGAGTTGATTTTGAAGAAGCTAAAAGCGTATTTGCCGACGAATTTGCGTTAGTGCTTTTTGACGAAGATCATTCAAACGATGAAGAGAGATTTTTGATTTAGGTATGAGCCAAAAGGAGAGAATTTTACTCGTCGTGCATTGCTACCGCGAAAATGATACGATCAGGATAATCTCCTCGAGAAAAGCTACGAAAAACGAAACAAAACAATATAAGGAGCGAAAATGAAAAAAGAATACGACTTCTCAAAAGCGATAAAAAATCCGTATATAGACAAGCAGCTAAAAAAGCAAATTTCGATGAATATAAATGCCGATACGATAGAGTATTTTAAAAATATGGCAAATAAAAAAGGGGTGCCATATCAGACTCTCATTAATATTTTTCTAACCGATTGCATGAATAAAAAGCTCGATATCGCCGTCGTGCAGGGCTAAATTCGCCAATAACGAAGGTTTATCCAGCGAAGGAGGAAATTTATTTTCTCGCACGGCAAACTCAGGAGATCCCGTCATAGGCGCGGCTCAAACGGCCGGACGCGGTAAAATCTCTTCTTCAAGTCTAGAGATGAGTAACGTCGATCTATCTCGCTCGCTAACTCAGCTCATCGTCGTGCAACGCGGCTTTCAAGCCAACTCAAAAACTATCACGACCAGCGACGAGATGCTAAACACGCTGCTTCAATTAAAATAACCTAATCTAAATAAATAAGACGCCAAATTTAGCGTCTTATTTTTAACTTTACAAGCTAATCATTCGTTCTAATTAATCTTAAATTTATATTTGGGAAATTTTTATCGTTTGTTACTACAGCGTCACACTCATTATCAAGCGCACTGAAATATTGCAATACATCCTCCAAATCCGTGCTTTTATGTTCATTACAATATTTATAAGCCATTTTTCTAACTTTATATTTATTATCTACGACTTTAAAAATTTTACTATTTGGGTTGTCTATTTTTTGAATAAAAATCAAAGCTTTCGCTTCGCCGTCGTCGCCATATTTTTTTGAAACATAATACACGTCTTTTAAAGAATTGCTATCAACTATAAAAACACAACCATCAATATTTCGTAAAAACTCTTGCGTTTTGGTGCTAAAAGGCCTTTGCTTAAATAATAAATCAAGCAAAATGTTCGTGTCTAAATATAGCCTCATAATTAGTCTTTTCGGCTTAAAATTTGACTAACTTTTTCGTCGTCCAGATCTGCACCGCCTTTAATGAGGCCGGTATAGTTATTAAAAAAATCGTCCTTTTCGGATTTTATTTGTGATGCTAAATTTTTTATTTTTAGTTCTTTCAACATCGTCTCAAATTTGTTGATCAAATTTACATTTTTATTTGGAATTTCAAAGTAAAACGTAGTTACCGAACGCATCTTTTCTCCTTTAACCTGTTTTTATATTATACTAAAAACGCCGTTATTAAAATCAAATTTTTATCGATTTTTAGCTAAATTTACCGCTAAATTTAACTAAAAGAGTCAAAAATGCAAGTAACACTTCTAAATTATACTCCGCTAAACATCTGCTCGCACGCGATCCGCACGTGCTGGCAAAGCTTCGAAAAAGGCGACAACGGCGGCGAAAAAGACGTCGAGCTCATCGAGCGTGTCGGTAATAAATTTAAACACGCCAGCACGCTTGAGCACCTCTACTACAACTTCTACATCCAAGGCATCTCGCGCGCCCTGCTGCAAGAGCTAGCTCGTCACCGTGTGGCGAGCCTAAGCGTCAAATCAACGCGCTATACGCTAAAAGAGCTAAAAAAAGAGCTCAAATTTGAACTTGGCGATTTTGAGCGAGCGGCAAAATTTATAGTATTAACCGGCGACGAAACGGTCGATAACGCAAGTATCAAAGCATTGGAAAACCTGCGCGAGATCCTCGCAAACACCACAAAAAGCCTCGACATCGTCAAATACTGCCTACCCGAGTGCTACAAAACCGAGCTCACGTGGAGTATAAACGCGCGCAGTTTGCAAAATTTCC
The DNA here is from genome assembly GCF_004803795.1 of Campylobacter rectus. NCBI lineage: Bacteria > Pseudomonadati > Campylobacterota > Epsilonproteobacteria > Campylobacterales > Campylobacteraceae > Campylobacter > Campylobacter rectus. The sequence goes on from NZ_CP012543.1 coordinate 2,569,095, forward strand.
TCTCGCTACGCAGCTCAAAATCGGCGCTTTGGGAGATCAGAAATCTCTCGCTAAAGCTTTACGAGTCGCTGCCGCAGGAGCATAAATTTATCTTTGAAGATCACGTAAATCAGGAACTCGAGCCGAAATAATAGAGCGGCTCATATAAAACAAGTCGCGGGGCGCAGCGACATAAAGCCCACATGGATCGCACAGGCGCAGCAGCGGCTAGGCTTTGCGCTGCCTGCGAGCTACAAACGGATGCTGCTAAGATACGCTAGCGTCAGCGCGGCGGGGACGGAGCTAAAAACGATCGCACCGCCCGAGTTCGCGGGTAGCGCCGATGAGGGCATCTGCTACACGTATGAGGTAAATCTCAAAAACGGGCTATTCACCGCGGATGAGCTCGTGTTTTTGCAGCTCGAGGACGAGGAGTATTATTTTAAAATTTCGCACGCAAGCGACATAGCGGACGGCTCGCCAAACACGGCGCGCGGCAAGACGGCTGAGAGCACGAGCGGCGAAGCTGTGGGCATGGCAGCACGCGATACGGTCGTCGCGACGGTAGCCGATAGTGCGGAAAATAGGGCATCTGGCGACGAAGCGCGCGCGGAGAGATCGCCGGATGCGGCGCACGATATGAATGCCGAAACGACGTGTAAAACGGCGAGCGCAACAACAAGCGAAGCGGCAGACGAGGCGGCAAGCGGAGCGACGAAAAAGATAGCGAGCGAGCAGGCGACGCGCCGTGCGAATACAAAGTCTTCGTGCGCGACTATGCAGAGGGCGAGGATAGGTTCTTTGCGGATGATTTTTATGGGTTTTTGGAAAAATTTTAAAACGAAATTTAAAGCAAAATCAGGAGCGATAAAATGGGACTGTTTGATATTTTTAAAAAGCAAAAATTTGACGTCGACGTGCGCTCGGACGGCATTTTCATCGGCGGCGTAAACTGCGAATTTGATCTAGCTAAGTTTAACGAAGCCTTGGGACAGCCGCGCGTGATCGATGACGTGGAGGGCAAAAGCCGCTATTTTTGGGATGAGGCGGGGATTTTCGCCTTCGTACGCGCAGACGAGCTCGCAGAACCGAAGCTTACCGAGATGATTTTGATGCTTGAGGTCGCAAAGGGCGTGCAGCACGAGGTTCCGCGCGAGCTATACGGCGGCGCGTTCACGCTTGAGGGCAGGCCGCCGCTTGAGGCCGTATCCGAGCAGGAGCTGCGCAGCGCATATATATTTTTGGAGCTTAGCCTAGGCAAATTCGAAGTCTCGCTAGCTCTCGCGCAGGCCGTGCAGGAGCGTATAGACGCGATGGATTTTGCCGAGCGCTTCGCTAAGCGTGACACCGACGAGATCGCAGACATCGTGCGAGCTGCAAAAATGCCGATAGGGCGCGTCTGTATCAACCAGAAGGCAAAAAAGGTAAAGTGCAAGCCGAGCGATAAATTTAAGCTTCCGTGCGCGGCCGGCGAGACGCTCCTGTTTAAAAATTTCAATTTCAAAATCGCCGTGATGAACGAGCTGATGTATGAAAAAGCCCTGCTACAGCCTAAATTTGACGTGTTTGAGTATTGCGAGGAGCGCGGCATCGATCCATACGCGGACTTCGGCGCGCTGCCGCAAGCCAAAAAGTGGTTCAAGGACTATCCGGTCCCCGCAAATTTGGCGGAGCAGGTGAGCGAGCTATATCTTGACGGCGGAAACGAAATTTACCTGCAAATCGCGCCTGATTGGGACGGCGAGGACGAGCTTTTTGACATTAAAAACATTGACGCCGCCGAGCTTGCGCCCTTCGTTAATCTTAAAAAAATCGAAACGAGTGGCATCGGCATATCTAAAAAGGCGCGAAAAGCATGCGAGGATGCGGGGATTACGGTAGTTGATTGAAAGCGAAAATAAAAATTTAAGCCATCAAATTTTGCACCACCAAACAATGAAATTTAAAGCTAAATAGCTGCAAAATTTAATTCAAATTTACTCAAAAATTAAGTAAAAATTTAAGCTTATTTTACTCTTAAATTATTCGCGTGCGTTAGCGCGATAGCGATGGCATCGGTGACATCAAGCGGCTTGATTTCTTTTGTGATACCGAGAATTTTCTTAACCATAAACGCCACCTGTTCTTTGTCGGCCTTAGCTTTGCCGGTGACGGTTTTTTTGACCTGAAGCGGCGTGTATTCGACAAAATCGCCGTGAAGCTGCAAAATTTTAAGACTCAGTGCGCCTCGAAACTGCGCGAGCTTTAGAACGGTTTTTGGATTATAAGCGAAAAATATGTCCTCGATCGCCACTTCGTCGAATTTGTGATTTTTAAAAATAAGGTCAAGCCCCTCGCAAAGTTCGGTTATTTGATACTGCAAAGAATTTGGCTTGATTTTGATAAGTCCCGCTTCGATGAGAGCGGTTTTCACGGGCGTCTTTTCAACGATCGCATAGCCGCAGTTTCGCGATCCCGGGTCGATTCCTAAAATTTTCATCTCGTCCTTTTCAACATTTTTTCACGCTTTTTTCACACCGTGAAAAATGGGTTACAAAAACGAAGTTTAACGAATAATTTATTAAATTTAAGATAAAATCCAGTGAATTAATCTTAAAGGCAAAAAT